>NZ_FZOQ01000073.1 GCF_900188175.1 Pontibacter ummariensis
CATCAACAAGCTTGTCAGCCCCGAGGATTAAGGCGACAAAGCCCGCCAGAAGGATCAGAAAGTTCAAAGTACGTGCTTAAAGGTTAATTTGCAGGTTTAAAGCTACCCTTTTCTTAGGTTAGGACCAAAAGTTACACAAGTGTCAGACCTTGCCATGTGGAGAAAGGTAGCAGGATTTCGTGCAAGGCCATCAGGCACAATGGAAAGCCCAGGTCCTTTTCTTAAGGAGAGACAGTTTTGTTAGTACCTTGGTTTGCTTTGATATACCAGCTCTATTCCAATTAAAGGGCCGGAATCCACTAGGACCTTATTCTCGGAAGGGTGTTCCTGTTAAAAAAAACTCTGCTTCCCAGCACTATGATCCGAGTGAGAATTAAGTTATAGCCAGGCTGCTTTCTAACAGGTCGTAGTTATAACTGCCTTTCCCGGCCCCAACTCCCCGGAAACTACAGTAGGTTGATACTGGCTGAGGCGTGTGCCCTTTGGTAAGTCAAAGGTCTTATTTCCCGAACTAGCACCGCTGTCGATAACCAGCTTATCAGCTGTAAAGTAACAAAGCGCAAGGGAAAGGTTTATGTCAACCAATCAGTGAAACCAACCCTTCCACTGCCGTCAGTCGTTACCGCGCCTTTCTGTATCGGCCTGTTGAGAAAAAACGCCGTAGCCCTGGCTAGAGGGAGAGAGGTAAAGGGGCTGTCATGTATAAGGAGGAATGTTAGTTCTGCTACTTACGCATGTTATTTTTTCTTCTGAACCAGCAGAAGATGCTGTCGTATACACTATTGCTTCTACTGGTTAATCCAGTACTGATTCCTATACCTTACTTTAAGTGAAAAAGGCGTCTCTACCAAGGCGCCTTTTTCATTTTTACTTGCTACGTAGCCTTTGTAGGCTCATGGTGGGTTCTAAGCTCTACTCGTATCAAGCGAACACAACGGCATTTGCGAACATGTAAGCAGAAGCATTACAACAAAAGATCTTTCATGTATCATAGATACTTTACCAGGTCACCTCAGCATAGGGCAGGAGTATGATTTCTAGAGTAGAACCAGCTTTGTTGGTTTGTTCTGTCTACTACTCCGTTTATGGCCTAGAATAGCTCGAATATTCTCACCGTCCAGGGGTTTATACTGATCTTCTCAAAGATTCTGAGTTGCTGCTCAGGGTTCATGCGTTATACAGAAATTAAGATTGGGGTGGTGGTAGCTCTGAAGGCGTGCCTGTTGGAGCTGTTTGTAAAATTGATCGCTACTGTCTAGCAAAATAGTAATTTGTTCTGAAAGCTAAAGATGGTTCAAGCTTACAGCAAATCGTGCTTTTAGTTTCTATTAAAGTAAGCCGAGCGTATAAAGGGAGTTCTTGAGACATAGTTCTTGTCTTTTATTACCCTGCCAGGTACGGATTAATGGAGGGGGTTACTTCCTTGGCCCCTAAATGAATGATAAGAAGCAGATAGTTAAACCGTAAAGAGGTTATGCTGCAGGTGATCACGCTAAAAGTTGCTAAAAGCAGCAATCTGCTTTAGTCCTCTTTTGTAGGCTTATCCAAGTTTAGTATAGGCAGTTGTATGTGAAACTTCACGGCCGCTATGCGGATAGCAATCACGGTTAGGGCAGCAGCCAGCTCGGTAAGAGGGGCCGGGAGGCTAAACTTGTAGCAGACAAAATAGACAAAGCCCCCTGCTATACAAGCCAGGGCGTAGATATCCTTACGGAAAAGCAAGGGCACTTCATTGATAAGAACATCGC
>NZ_FZOQ01000010.1 GCF_900188175.1 Pontibacter ummariensis
GGGCAACAGTCTTGGAGGCTGTCTGTGGATCAGAATAAACTGTTACCGGAAGTTTCTCGAAACGGGTCTCTTCTAAAAGATTTAATCGTGACATTATTCGTGTTTAAGATTGTTGTGTTTTTCAAATAATCCCTGGTTGTTATTTAAATTAAATACACTCATCCAGCAGGTATACAATGGACTCGTAGTTCTTCCCAACTGCCTCTGATAAGGCCATCTCGCAGGTTTTGGCCGTGGAGTAATAACCTTCATACACTTCTTCTTTTACCTCCTGTGCCTCCGGGCAGGTAGCGGCCCTGGTTAGCTCCGGGAATAGGAAGCCCCTGTCGCCTGCCATCCCACAGCAGCCTGCCTGCACAGGCACTTTCACTTCCTGCGCCAGCTGCTGGGCGATCTTCAGGAACTTGCCCTCCAGTCCCATTTTCTGCAAAGAGCAGACAGGGTGCAGCACGACACGCGCCTTCTTCCGCAGTACCTTGGCCTGTGGCAGCACATAATCGGCCAGGTAATCGATGCTGTCGATGATCTGCAGGGCGTCGAACTTTTGCCTGTTCTCTGGGGAGAGTACCGGGCGGCAGGTCTGCAGGGTGTGGGTGCAGGAACTTACATCCAGCACCAGCGGCAGCTTACCGGCCTCTGTCCATTCCCAGATTTTCTGAATAGTTTCGTTTGCCGTAAACTCGAAGGCCTTGCTGTATCCTTTAGAAGAAAAGATCTGACCGCAGCAGGCACCCTGCACATCGTTTGGAATTACCAGCCCCACTCCTGCTTTGTTCGAGACACGCAGGAAAGTCTCTATAATACTTTTCCCCTTCTCCTTTGCCCCTCCCATGGTGCGGGAGATACAGGTAGGGAAGTAAACGGCAGCAGCTTTTTCTTTCACTACCGGAGTCAAATAATCCGGCGTCGAAAGCAACTGATCTGACCACAGCGGGAAAGCTGGCACCACACTTTTCATGCGCTTGGTGAGCTTGGTCAGGGCCTGCGCACCGGCCAGTTGATTAAGGCCGCTGCCTGCTTTCAGGCCGGTCTTCACGAGCGCAGTTACTGGCTTGAAGTTTTTGGCTACTAATAAAGCCAAGTCATTGGCCAGCGGGCTATGGTTTTCCTTGCGCAGGCGCTTCACCAAATCGCCGGTGTTGATATCCACGGGGCAGGCTGTCGCACACAAGCCGTCTACTGCGCAGGTATCCAGCCCATCGTACTGGTATTGCTGTAATAGCTGTTTGTGCTCCTTGCTTTTCCCTGCTCTCTCCAGCTTTAGCAGCTCCCGTCGCACCACGATCCGGCGGCGCGGGGTGAGCGTGATGTTACGGCTAGGGCATTTGTGCTCGCAGAAGCCACATTCCATGCACTTATCCACCTCCTCTTCCACCCGTGGCAGCTCCTTCAGGTTGCGGATATGCGCCTCCTTATCTTCATTGATGATGACACCGGGATTGAGGAGGTTGGCAGGGTCAACGGCCTGCTTCAGGGCTTTCATGATCTGGTAGATCTCCGTTCCCCACTCCGTCTCCACGAAAGGTGCCATGTTGCGGCCTGTGCCGTGCTCAGCTTTTAAAGCACCGTTGTAACGATGCACGACCAGCTCAACTACCTCTTTCAGAAAAAGATCGTAGCGCTCTATCTCTGCAGACGAGTCAAAGGCCTGTGTGACCACAAAGTGGATGTTGCCGTCTTTCGCATGGCCAAAGATGATAGCCTGCTCATAACCATGCTTTTTAAAGAGCTGCTGCAGGTCCAGAATGGCGTTCCCCAGTTCTTCAACCGGAAAAGCGATATCCTCGAGGATAACAGTCGTACCACTGGCCCGCACCGCCCCCACTGCCGGGAACATGCCTTTCCGCACTTTCCACAGGAAAGCCTGTGCTGCCGGGTCAGCCGTGAACTCCGGGGCGTACAGCAGGGACAGGCCTGAAGCCAGGGTGAAGAACTTGTCTATCTTTAGCTGTACCTCCTCCACAGTGTTTCCCTGAAACTCCACCAGCAAGGCGGCAGCGGTTCCGGGCAAAGTCTTTATTACTGCCGGTACACCCGGCATAGCCTCTATCGAACGCAGCGAGGCCCGGTCCATCAGCTCTACGGCCTCTGCCCCTGCATCAGCAAGCGGCACAATGGCCTGGCAGGCCGCGTAGATATCCGGGAAGTACAAAAGCGCCGTGGACTTGGCCGGGTAGTCCGGAACGGTATCGAGCACTGCCTCCGAAATAAAGCCCAAGGTACCTTCGGCCCCAATCAGCAGGTGGGCCAGCATGTCCAGCGGGTGCTCATAATCTATGAGCGCATTCACAGAATAGCCGACCGTGTTCTTGGTCCGGTACTTTTTCCGGATCACCTCATAAAGCTGGCTATTGTGCATCACCTGGTCCTTCAGGTCCAACAACACCTGAAAGATTCTGGGGCACTCCTGCTCAAAGCGCTTATAGTCTTCTTTGTGCGCTGTGCTGTAGGCAACACCCGTAGGCAGCATAAAGCGGATGTACCGGGTTGTGTGGTAGGAGTTCTTGCTCACGCCACAGCACATGCCGCTGGCATTGTTAGACAAAATACCCCCCAGCATGGCTGAATTGATGCTGGCCGGGTCCGGACCAATCTTCCGTTTGTACTTCCGGAGGTAGGCATTCACCATGCCCCCGATCACCCCGGGCTGTACCCGCACCTGTTCTCCGTTCTCCAGCACCTCCAGCTTGTTCCAGTGCTGGCTCAGGTCCACCAAAATGCCGTCTGTAATAGATTGCCCTGATAAGCTGGTGCCAGCCGTCCTGAACGTAAGGGGGATTTTATGCTGATGCGACAGGGCAAACAGGGCCTGTACCTCGGCCTCTGATACAGGCTGCACGACTGCCTGTGGCCTCAGGTAATAAAAACCGGCATCCGAAGCGTAGGCCACTACGTCTATCAGCCTTGATTTAATGCGTGCCTTTGGCAGGATCGCCTCCAGCTGCTTCTCCAATTCCATGAGAAGATAAGTATTAGGATTTATTAGAGCTTTGCCAGTTCCCGCTCCTGAGCACCCTGTGCGGGAGCAGGCTCGTCTTTACCGGGTTTACTCGTAAGCAACAGGCACAGAAAAGTGATCAGGCCGTTTACAATAATGAGCTCAAAGCCCATCGCGTAACCGATCCAGGCAAGGGAGTTAACCTCCAGCACATAAGTGAGCACAGGAGAGAGCAGGCAGATAAACGGTACTAATTTGTCCGTTACCATGCGCTTGCTGATCATACCAAAGGCAAACAGCCCAAGCAGAGGGCCATAGGTATAGCCAGCAGCCTTAAAAATGGCGTTCACCACCGAATCATCGTTGATGATGCGGAATACGATCACCACCAACAGCATAATGACAGAGAACACAATGTGTACGAAATGACGTGTGCGAATCAGGCTGAGGTCGTTCTGGTTTCCCTTCTTGTCAAATCCCAGGAAGTCGACACAGAAAGAGGTCGTCAGGGCTGTCAGGGCCGAATCGGTGGTGGCAAAGGTAGCCGCCGTTAAACCCAGCATAAACACGATGGCCGGGATCACGTTCAGGTGATTCAGGGCTATCTCGGGGAACAGGTGATCGGGCGTGCGCAGGGCCGTTACATCTATGCCGTGGGCTTCGGCATACAGGTACAGCATAGCGCCCACACTCAGGAAAAAGATGTTGATGCCCACAAACACAGCTGTAAAAGTGAGCATGTTCTTCTGGGCCTCCCCAATGTTGCGGCAGCTCAGGTTCTTTTGCATCAGGTCCTGGTCCAGCCCCGTCATGGCAACCGTTACGAAAATACCGCCCAGGAACTGCTTCAGGAAGTGGCTCCTGCTCCCTATAAAATCCTCCCAGAAAAACATCTTGGAATAAGAGCTTTCCTTCACCGCCTCAAACGTTTGCAGCAGGTCCATGTTCAGGCTCTCAGCTATAAAGTAAATAGACAGCAGCACCGACGACAACAGGAAAACCGTCTGCAGGGTGTCGGTAATTACGATCGTCTTTAAACCTCCCTTAAAGGTATAGGACCAGATGAGGAGCAGACAGATCGCCACAGTCACGGCAAAAGGCACCTCCCAGGCATCAAAAATAAACTTCTGCAGCACGATGGCCACCAGGTACAGGCGAAACGCGGAGCCAATCACACGGGAAACCAGAAAGATCATGGCGCCGGACTTATAGCTCCAGTACCCCATGCGCTTCTCCAGATAAGTGTAGATCGACACCAGGTTCAGGCGGTAGTACAGTGGCAGCAGCACAGTGGCGATCAGCAGAAAGCCGACGGCATTGCCAAGCACGAACTGAAAGTAGCCGAAACTATTATTGCTCACGGCACCAGGCACCGAGATAAAGGTTACCCCGGACAGGGCCGTACCGATCATCCCGAAGGCCACAAAGTACCACCTGGAATTACGGTTGGCAATAAAAAAGCTGGAGTTATCGGACGAACCTTTCGACGTGAGGTAGGAAATACCGATCAGCACGGCAAAATAACCTATCAGAAAGGACAGAAGTACGATGGGAGACATAGGCTGTGTTTTTCAATGGTAATAAGTGGCAGGCCTGTAATGTAAGCCTTTCCAGGCCTGCTGTTTTAAGCTGAACGTCAGCTGTTATCCGCTTATTCTGCTGCTAAAGCGAAAGCGCCTCGTTAGCCGGTTCTGAAGGTAACAGGATTTGTGCGATTGCCTTGCGCACGCTGCCATATTTTTCTAAAAGCGCCGCCGCTGTTTCTTCGTCTGTTCCGGTTTCCGCCACAATCATGCGCACCCCCCGGTGGTAGAGCTTATGATTGCTCAGCTGCATGTCCACCATTTTGTTTCCCTTCACTCTGCCTAGCTGGATCATTACGGTGGTGCTCAACATGTTCAGGACCAGCTTCTGCGCGGTGCCAGACTTCATGCGGGTAGAGCCCGACAGGAACTCAGGCCCCACTACTACCTCTACCGGGAACTGCGCTTCGGCGGCCACCGGGCTACCGGCATTGCATACAATACAACCCGTTACCAGCCCCTGTTGGTTCGCCATCTGCAGTCCGCCGATCACGTAAGGGGTTGTACCGGAGGCGGCCAATCCCACCACCACATCGGCCTCGCTTATATCATAGGCCTCTAAGTCTTTCCAGGCCTGCTCCGGGTCGTCCTCGGCAAATTCCACGGCCTTGCGGATAGCTCCGTCGCCCCCGGCGATCAGTCCTACCACCCAATCAAAAGGAACCCCAAACGTTGGCGGGCATTCCGAGGCATCTACTACCCCTAAGCGGCCACTGGTACCTGCCCCAATATAAAAGAGCCGTCCTCCTGCCTTCATTTTCTCTGCCACTACGGTGGCCAGCTGCTCAATCTGCGGCATGGCTTTTTCCACCGCAAGCGGTACTGTCTTATCTTCTTTGTTTATGTTCTCCAGGATCTCCCGCACAGACATCTTGTCCAGGTCCTGGTAGTTCGACTCTTTCTCCGTTACAAATTCCATTTCTATATTTTTATTAACCGGTGGTATCTCTTCTAACTCTTCAATTTATCTGGTGCTGGCCCCCAAAGAGGTTTGCAGCATGTTTTTCTTTACTGGCTCTTCTCGGATGATAGACTGGTAAATAGCCTCGTGAACGTCGGAGCGCACGTTCTGCTCCAGCAGCTTCGGGTTATCCCCCACTGGGTTCACGCGGTTCGACAGGAACACGTACAGCAGGTCTTCTTTCGGGTCGGCCCACACGCAGATGCCGGTAAAGCCCGTATGTCCGAAAGTCTCCGACGAGGCACTCCGGGTGGGGTAAGGTGACTTGCTGGCAGCGTTGTCTTTGGATGGCTTGTCGAAGCCCAGGCCTCTCCTGCTTATTTCGCTGTGGTAGGCGGTGAAGTAGTCTATCGTCTCTTTCTGAAACAAGCGCACGCCGTTCAGCTCACCGCCGTTCAGCAACAGTTGGTACAGCTTGGCCAGGTCGTAGGCGTTGCTGAAGAGCCCGGCATGCCCGGCCACCCCACCAAACATGGCTGCCCCGCCATCGTGCACGTCTCCTCTCAGGTGCTGCTGCCGGAAAGCTTTGTCATCCTCTGTTGGGGCAATGGCATTAAGCGAAAGGTGCTCTCGTGGGGTAAACATGGTCGTCGTCATGCCAAGGGGCTCAAAAAGCGCCTGGCGGGTATAGGCATCCAGTCCCATGCCGGTGATCTCCTCTACCACCTTTCCCAGAAAGATGAAGTCGTTGTCGCTGTACACATACTTGCCTTTTGGCCCCAGCTTGCTTTGCAGGATGCTGGCCTTCATGGAGTCGGTCCAGTCCCGGCGCATGTACATGTCTTCCGCTATCCGCACCGAGAACTGCTCAGTTGGTTTTGTGCTGTAATAGCCTGGCTTGGGTTTGCCGGTGGCAGGGTCGATCGTAGCACGGTAAAACGGAATCCAGGCCACAAGACCTGCCTGGTGCAGCAGCACATCCTCCAGCTTCAAGTCTGCCTTGTCGGTACCCGCTACCCAGGGCAGGTAATCGCCCAGCGTCTTTTGCAGGTCCAGTTTGCCCTCCTCGTAGAGCTTCATCACGGCAGTCGTCGTTGCCGTGATCTTCGTAACAGAGGCCAGGTCATACACCGTGTTGGTTGACACAACCTCTGTGCTATCGTAGCTCATGTGGCCGTAAGCTTTCAGGAAACCTACTTTTCCCTTCTTTGCCACCAGTACCACACAGCCCGGCGTCGCCCCGTTTCGGATGGCGTTTGTCGCAATCGTATCGATCTGGCTCAGCTTAGTTCCGTCTAGGCCAACCGTTTCCGGGGACACCAGCGGAAAATAAGAGGTAGTTGTAATGCCGCTTCCAAAGCGGAAACTATCGGAAACAGTAACAGGCAGGGTCCCTTTTGCCACAGTAGTGCCTTGCAACAGTTGGAGGGCGACCTCGTGCATGAGGGGATCGTCTTCGTAGCAGGCAACCAGGTTTCTGGCCTCACTCATATTCATGATGGCGTAAGGGTTCCCGAACACAAAGCTGATGGTCTTTTCATCCTGCTGTAACTGCTGCAGCAGGTTTATGGCAGCTGCACTAATGCCAAAGTTGTTGGCCGGGTATTTTTTATACTGGTGCACACCTACCACTACCGCGTCGTACTGCCCCTGCAGGCTTTCAAGTAAGGCTACAGCCGCTGTGCTGTCGGCCTTGTAGTTAAAGAAATAGGTATCGGCTCCGTATTCCTGCTGTAGCTGCTTGGCGAAGTTGTTCGCTTCGCCGAGGCCAATGCCCACGTAGGCTACTTTTTTGCCTTGCTGCAGCGGCAACACCTCACTGTTTGTGTGGCGCAACAGGGTGATTGCATTGGTGTATACTTCCTGCTTCAGGTCCAGTACCCGCTCGTTCAGGCCCTCTGCCAGGTGTTCTGTGTCGATTGGTTTCACGTGTCGCAACTGCAGGTTGTACTTGGCCAACAGCACGCGACGCACCTTCTCGTCTATCTCCTCCCAGGTGAGCCTGTCCTTCCGAATGGCTTTGCGGACGGCTTTGATGCTTGTCCTGATGTCTCCGGGTAGGCAGAGCATGTCGTTTCCAGCGATCAGCGACTGCACAGCGGCCTCCCCCTGTGGGTAGAACTTAGCTACCCCCTGCATTTCCAGGGCATCGGTAAAGGTCAGGCCCTGGAAACCCAGTTGGTTCCGGAGCAGGTCCGTCACGTTCTTTCTGGAAAGCGAGGTAGCCTGGTTACGGGTAGTGTCGATCGCCGGGATGTACAAGTGGGCCACCATGGCGCTGCCAATGCCCGCCTTGATCAGCTGCTTGAAAGGGTACAACTCCAGCGAGTCTAGCTGGGCCAGCGTTTTGTTGATCACCGGCAGGTCCAGGTGAGAGTCCACGGCGACGTCTCCGTGCCCCGGGAAGTGCTTGGCACAGGCCATTACCCCCGTATCCTGCATCCCTTTCATGATGGCGGTGCCCAATAAGGCTACTTTATACTTGTCTTCGCCAAAAGAACGGAAGTTGATGACCGGGTTGTTGGGGTTGTTGTTGATGTCAATGACCGGCGCATAGTTCACGTGAATGCCAATGCGTTTGCACTGTTCGCCAATCGCCTGTCCTACCTTATAAGCCAGTTCCGCGTCCGGCACGGCCCCAATGGTCAACTGGTCCGGGAAGCGGGTCACGTCCGCGAAGCGCATGCCCAGGCCTGTTTCACCATCCACGCTGACCATCAGCGGCGTACGGGCTTTTGCCTGCAGGCGGTTGATTACCTCTGCCTGCAGCCGTGCCTCGCCCTGAAAAAGGCAGATCGAGCCCACGTTGTACTTGCGGAGGCTCTTGGCTACCTCCTTCTCAAAAAAGACGACTTCCTTGCCCCTGATCTCGGACATACGCATGACCATGAGCTGGGCGATCTTTTCTTTCTTCGAGAGCTTGTTAAAGGTACTGTCCACCCACTGCTCAGCGGCAGGAGAAGTCTGCAAAAACTGCTGCCCATGCGCCACTGCAGCATGAAACAGGAGGCCCGCAAGTAAAAGGCGTTTCATATAAATGTCTTGTGTATTTCTTAATCGTTTTAGCTTAGTTACTCCTGTTGGTCCTGCTACCTTACTTTTTCCTGGGTTTATAGCGCAGGCAGGCGATCTTACCATCCATGGTGCTGACCACCACCCTGTCCTTGCCCAGGGGCATCGCCGGGTTCATCAGGCTGTTAGAAATCTTGTGCTGCCACAGTACGGCTCCGGTCTTCCGGTCCACCGCACTCGCCAAACCAGAATGCGAGGGCACATAGACCACCCCCTTGCTCTCCACGATAGCAGATGGCGCCAGTTCATAAGGCAACTGCAGGTTTGATTTCCAATCCAGTTGCATGGAATCGGCAGAAGTAGATACTCCGTACAGCTCGCCGTCCATCGTTTTCACATACACCAAGGAGCTATCGGCCGACAGGCCCATGGATTCCCGGACGCGCTTGTCGTCCAGCCGCTTGCGCCAGATCACTTCCCCTGTATTTGCATCAAAGGAGGTCATGTAACGGTCGGGGGCCACAATAAACACACGACCATTGGTAGCAACCGGATAGCAGGCAGCGGGCGAGTACATGCGGCTGGCAGCGCCATTGTTCCATTTCCAGGCCAGTTGGCCCGTCTGTGCATCGAGCGCATAGAACTCCGTGCCCCATGAGCCGAAATACACTTTGCCCTGGTACAGCAGTGGCTTTGTTACCACAAAGCTTTTTACCTGGTCAAAGTCCCACTTCACCTCGCCCGACTTCAGGTCCAGTGCCCGGAAGTGACCGTCGGAGCCGCCCACATACACGACCTTGTTCTGAATGGTCGGAGAGCCCAGCACAGGTCTTTCAGTTGTCACCTTCCAAACCTGCTTACCAGTAGATGCCTTCAGGCAGTAAACGCTGTTGTCCGAAGACCCTACCACCACATAGCCTTTGGCTACTGCCGGGGTAGAGTAGATCTTCCCTCCTGTTTGATAGGTCCATTCCCGCTTGCCGTTCTTCTTGTTCAGGGCGTAGATCTCGCCCTGCGTGTTCGTTGCGAAGATCAGCTTGCCAGACACAGCTGTACCCGCGCCCACATCACTGTCGTCCTGGTATTCCCACACCACCTCTACCTGGGCGTACTTCTGGTTCACGCTAAAAGAGGGACGGTGGTACTTTTTAGTTTCCTGTGCGAAGTGATGGTTTACCAGCGGTACTTCCTGCCAAGCAGGAAGCGTTTCTACGAGAGGCTTGCGCACTGCAAAGGTGGCGGTGTTGTTTTCAACCGTCACGATGTTGTAGCCCCCCACGCTGTCTTTGGCCCGCAGGTTCGAGCGCCCTATAATGGACGGGATGCCGTCGAAGTTGTACAGGCGGTTGGAATGGCCGTGCCCGCACAGGATCAGCTGTATATTGCGCTGCTTAAGGCGGTCTATTGCTTCGTACCAGTTATTTTGGGAAGAGTCCTGCGGGTAGTGGTTCAGGTAAATGATTGGCATCGAGGGGTCCGGCATGTTTGCTAGTACTGAATCGAGCCACACCATATTCTCACGCGGCACCTGCCCCGGCCCCATGCGCATGTTCGGCCCCGAACTGGTTCCGGCAAACAGGTACCCGTTGTAGGTAAAGGCAAAAGTTTCTGCCCCGAAAACCCGGCGGAAGCTGTTGCTGCCGCTCTCCGACCAGTTGGAATCGTGGTTACCGGCAATGATGTACCAGGGCTTGTTCAGGTCCTGGATGATCTGCTTTGCCTGCGCTAACTCCTCATCCGATCCAAACTCAGTGATGTCGCCTGTCAGCACGGCAAAGCGAAGGGTGCTATCGGCATTAATGTCCTGCACGGTCCGCTGCAGGTCTTCTGCCGCCGTTGGGTTACCAATGTGGATATCGGTCACAAACGCAAAGCTGAACTTCTGGGCCCGGCCCAGGAAGGGCAAGGACACAAGGCAAACTAGCAGTAATAAGGAGTGTTTTACTTTTCGCATCAAAATGTTTTTTCAGGAGATCATCTTAATCTTTAAAGCCCTCTTACCTACTCCACTCTTTTTATCCTTTGGCTGTTTGCGCTTTTTTGCAGCATTGCCATATACCTTAGAGCACAACTAATGGCTAAACTTTTATAAGAAGTCTCTAAAGTTACTTACTATTTTTCTCATTTATTCAATTTGCTGCAGCTTTATAAAATAAAAACCGCACAAAAACGCACACCCTGACATCCCGCCGCTATCAAAGCAAGCAACAAGGGCTCTTTTGGCCTCAGTCCAGCAATTGGTTAATCCGGCTGAAGCTGTACCCCTTATGCTGGAGCTTTGTCAGCAGCTCGTCTAACTTTTTGTAAAACTTGTCGGTACGCCGCGGGTCAGTGCCAATGTGAACCAGCAGGATAAACCCGTTTAGCCCATTCGGGTCCTTCGCCTCCTTTTCCAATACAGACTGCACAATTCGGTCAGAAGCCACATACCCTTTCCCCATCTCCGGCCAGGTATAATCTGCAGGGGTTCGCGTACCGGGAGAAAAGTTGACCAGCTGCAAACCTTCCGCCTTCGTCCAGGCAGCTATTTGGCTGTTGTACCACTCATAGGGTGGCAAAAAGTACCTTGCCTGCTCTTTGTCTACCCCAAAGGCTTTCATCCGGCTGTAATTTAAGGCCAGGTCTTTTCGGAACTGCTCCTGTGTTACCAGCAGGCTATCGCGCTTCGCCCAGTCGCAGTACAGCAGGTGTCCGTCTGAATGCGCCCCGAGGTAGTGCCCTGCTGTCTTCAGCTGTCTTATCAACTCCTGAAAAGCAGGATTGTGGTAAAACCTGCCGGTTAAAAAGAAAGAGGCCTTTACATCGTGCTCCTTTAGTACGTGCAGGATCGTAGCGCCGCCATCTGCAAACTCATCCCCGGTAAACACCAGGGCCAGTCTTTTCTGTGCTGTGTCCCCACGGATAATTGCCCCGTGGGAATCGGTGATTACTTTTTTGCCCGTGCCCCCTCCAAAGAGCTGTGCTGTTTGGCCGCCAAAAGGTAAATTAGCGAAGCTGTACCGTCCATGGTAGGTTCGTTGGTGCTGTAGTCGCCATAATCATCGTGGTACACCACCAAGTCCGACTGGAAAGGGACGTACTCATCGGGCTGATAAAGCGTAATCCCCTTCAGGTTCTTGAAGATGTTGCCATACACAGGCCCGTCTACCAGGCCGCCGTCAATCGGGTACTGATACAAGTGCGTAAAGGCAGAATGCGTGTCTTCCGGGGTATCACCGTTGGCTGGCAGGCCATACACCATGCTGGTTCCCCAGGGATTGCAACCGAACAGCCAGTCGAAGTTCGCCTGCTCCAGCTCGGCATAAGTCTGATCGTTGCTGAGCTGTCGGTAGAGGTAACACTGGATAGCAAAGGAAGTGGTGAGGTTGTTGGAGCACCAGATAAAAGGCACGCCGCGGTAGAAAGCATTCTTCATTCCCTTGTCAGCTACCTTCGCGATGCCCTCCTTGTAGAAAGAGATCAGTGCTGCTCTGTCCGTGGCACCCGCGTTTTTGGCTAACTCATAGTGCCCGAAGTTGTGGAAAGGATACCACTGGTAATGGCGGGCGGTGTCCGCTCCCATCCAGGGCGTTACCTTTTCCTGCAGACTGTACTGGTAAGCGCGGTCAAAGTACCCCTTGTCTCCCGTTAATTGATAAAGCGCTGCTGCCCCCAGTTCCATATCGTCTACCCAGTTATCTTCCTCGTAAAAGTAAGGAGCCAGGTGAGGCGCCGTCTGGCAGGCGCCCGGTTTGTCTAAGCCCAATTGGTAGGCAGACAAGGACTTTTGCTGAAACAGCCGGGCCAGCGAATCATTGGCCGGCGCATAAATGGTAGCCGCCAAGGCAAAGGCGCTGGCAAACTTGCCTGCCGTAGAGGCTACCCCTGTCGCGCGGTTCTGGTACTTGCCCAGCCCCTGCGGTTTGCCTGTGGCAAAATACACCGGCCGCTCTTTTCCCTTACCCAAGCCATAATCTACATGGTCTAAAGTGGGCAGGCGCATGCCGGCATGGTCCCGGTCATCGGCTAATTGGTTAAAGAGCCAGTCTTCGCGGGGATGCATTTTCAGCAGCCAGTCCAGCCCCCATTTCGCTTCATCCAACACGTCGGCCACGCCATTGCTTCCCTCCAGCCCGTTTGCCTGGTGCTGGTCCCCAAAGGCACCCGGAAAGTCACGGTAGGCGGCCAGCAAGTGATAAGTAGCGTTGGCGGAAGTAGTGGCATACTGCAGGTAGTCCGAAGCATCGTGCCAACCACCGGACACATCAATGCGCGTACTGTCTGGCATGGGGCCATACATGGTATATCCGTCTGCGGTGTGGCAGGAGTCTTTCAGGTAAGGGTTAAAGCCACTGCGCTGCTGGCGCATGTAGCGCAGCGCAAAATCAGCAGCGCCCTTGTACACGTCCGGGGCTATTCTAAATGCAGGAGATTTTGCAGTGCCTGCCTGCAAGTAGTAAGTTCCGTGGCCCTTAAAGTCGGAGAAGTTAAGGCGGTAAGACTCCTGAAAAGGTCCGTAGGCCCCAAAGGCCTCTCCGGCTTTCCCCCTGTACACCACTTTGCCAGAGCTAGCCTCCACCAGTTTAAATCTCCGGATGCGGTTCGCCTCTTTGCTTACCCACACGCCCACTTTGATGCTCTCCGGCGTATAGCCCAGCTGATTGATGCGTATCCAGGCCCTGGGCTCCTTTACAGAGGTTCCGGCAGCTATCTCCTCCCGCGACGGCAAAAACATGCCTGGCACTGTCACGGCTTTGGCCACCAATACCAGCACCCCCAGAACAAACGCGAGTAAAACTTTCTTGCTATGCATAGATATAGGACTTATCAACCATATATAACAGCAGGTTCTTTTAACGATTCGCTCTCCCTTACTTCAACTTTACCAGCAGCACGTTGGAAGGGGCGCTTTCGTTCTTTACCCTGTCCAGGGTAGTAACATAATATTTGTAAGTATAACCAGGCTCGGCGCGCTCATCCTGAAAGGAAGTAAAAGCCTTATCGAAACTGATTTTAACTATGTTGGCCGGGTTTTGCAAGTTGACCACCTCATCGGACCGGAAACGATACACCACATAACCATATACCTGATTCTGCTTCTGTAGCGGAGCTTCCCACTCCAGTTTCACCTTTTTCCCGAAGCGGAAAAACAGGAACTTTTTCTCATGCAGGTTATCCGGCGAGGCTGGCGCCTCATCATCCAGCCAGCTCATTTGCGGCTGTAAGGCAGGGTAGCGGTAAAACTCCTGCTGCAGAGAATCCCGAAAGCCCGCCAGGTTGTTGGTCAGGGATTTGGAACTGAAGTACACACTGCCCTGCACCCGGTCATTTGCCCTTAGGTAGCGGATCTGGTTGGGCAACTGCTGCTTGTCGCGCCAGCCCTCGCGGTCCTCCATGGCCCTATAGGCCGCCTGCCCCACGTATAGGTGCCGGCCATAAGTATTGCCACTCCACCATTCGAGCAGTTTCTCGTAAGGGGCAGCCGGGTAATAAAAGGGGAAGTAAATCTGTGGGTTAATGTAATCCACCCAGCCTTCCTGCAGCCACTTGCGGGCGTCGGCAAAGAGGGCGCTGTAGCCTGACAGGCCATTGCTTTCCGACCCCTCCGGGTCCTGGGCTTTGTTGCGCCAGATACCAAAAGGACTAATGCCGAACTTCACATAACTCTTCTCGGCGTGAATGCTGTCAGATAAAGTTTGGATGAGAACATCCACATTGTTTCTTCGCCAGTCGTCAATAGCGGCGAAGTCGGTTCCGTAAAGTTTGTAGGTGGTGCTGTCTGGTAGCGGGTCTTTTCCCGGGTAAGGGTAAAAGTAATCGTCGAAATGCACGCCGTCGATGTCGTAGTTGCGCACTACGTCCATGATCACCTGCACGATGTACGCGCGTACGTCGGGCAAGCCCGGGTTAAAGTACTTTTTGCCGGCATAGGTAAAAAACCAGTCGGGCCGGGAACGGGTGATGTGGCTGGCGCTGATCAGGGAGTCGACCAGGTTATTGGTGGCCCGGTAAGGATTAAACCAGGCGTGCAGCTCCATACCGCGCTTGTGGGCCTCTTCTATGGCAAAGGCCAGCGGATCGTAAAAGGGCTCCGGGGCAAGGCCCTGCTTGCCGGTCAGGAACATGCTCCACTCCTCGCGCCCCTTGGCATAGAACGCGTCGGTGGAGGGGCGTACCTGCAGCATGATGGCGTTGATGCCGGTTCGCTGGTGCTCGTCCAGTATCTGCAGCAGTTCCTCCTTTTGCAGGTCGGGTGCTATGCTAACGGCCTGCTTTGAGGGCCAGTCTATGTTCTGCACTGTGGCAATCCACACGCCCCGAAACTCTCTTTTAGGGAGCACTTGTTTTTCCTGGGCGCGCAGTACTGCAAAAGAAAGGAAGAGCAAGAAAAACAGGGTAAACTTCTTAATCATTGGTGTAGGTGATGTTATGATAGAAAAACAGCCCTCCCGGCTGATACCAAGGAGGGCTGTTAAAGCAAGAGAAATTATTCCCAGCCAGGATTTTGCGTCAGCTCTTTCCCGGCGTCTTTGTAAAGTTTAATCTGATCTAGTGGAAGTGGGTTTAGGTACACTTTCGGATCAGTGAACAAGCGCTGTGACTCCGCCTTGGTAGATGGGATGATGTATCCTTCATCACCATCTGTCAGCACTACGCTCGCATTCAGCTTCGGATGATCGGCTTTCTTAATCCAGGCTCCTCTGTTGATGTCCGGGTTAGCCTGCGTGTCTGTGTACTCCAGCTTACGCCATCTTCTCAGGTCATCCAGCCTAAAGCCTTCCATCATCAACTCTACTCTTCGCTCACGACGAATCTCCCAAATAACAGACGGCACGCTAGGGTCACGCTCAGGATCATTATAAGCAACACCGTTTACTGCCACCTGATCACCACTCACCTGCAAGGCAGGCATTCCGATACCTGGACGGGCACGCAGCACGTTGATCGACTTATCCAGGTCTTCCTGTGTAAAGGCAGGACCGCCCACTGTTGCTAGTTCAGCAGCAGCCTCAGCATAGTTCATTAACACCTCCCCGTAACGGATAACAGGCGCATCTGTAGGGTTCAGGTTAGAGCTACCTTCTGGTATGTCCTTGATGGACTCGTTCAGAAACTTGTGGGTAGCAAAGCCCGAAGTCGAGTAGTTGCTGGCGATACCGTTCAGGCGGAGCTCAGAAGGCACGAAGGTGGCCGTCATACGCGGATCTCTGTTTGCCATCAGTTTGGCAACGCCCTGGTCACCCTCGTACAAAGCAGACACTGTAATAGGCAGACCATCCTTCGCCAGGTAAGTCTCCACAGCGTCTTTAGACGGGCCGGTCTGGGCCTCTTTGTTGTTATAGCTATTCAGCGAGTGCGTCAGAATACCTGGCTCATACTGTCTGAACAGGATTACCTCCGGGTTGCTTGCCAAGCTAAGTGAGCTAAATACTTCCCTGTAGTTACCCAGTGAGTACCTGCCTGAGCTGATCACTTGGTCTGCTGCCCATTTCGCTGCCTCAAGGTATGCGGCCGCTTTGGTGGCATTGTTGGCATGGTACTTCTGCCAGGTGCCCTCAAACAAGAACACGCGCGACATATAAGCCAGCACTACGTCTCTGTTTACAGATAGGCCTTTCGCACCATCAGATACCCGAACGTTTTCCGCCGCATATTTAAAGTCAGCCAGCACTTTGTCCATCACAAAAGTGCGTGAATCGCGTGGCTTGTACAGCTGCGCCATGTCTGTCTCCAGAAGTTCCGTTTCATACCAGGGCACATCCCCGAAGCTGTTCACCAGATCCGCATACTCCATCGCCCGGAAGAAACGACCGATTCCTGTCCAGTGTTTCTTGGCCTCATCGCTCATCGGCACATTCTGCACCCTGTCAATAAATACATTGGCCTTTCTCACGTAACCAAACGACCATCCGCCACCCGAGGCGGGCACGTTCTTGGTAAACTGGGCAGGGTTCGTGGGCGCAAAGTCGTCGTTCAGGCTCTGCCCTGTAAAGTAATCACCCCAGGTATAGCTCGATCCGTAACCTGTAAAGTAACCTGAGTAAAACCCGTAGGAAAAGGTTCTCACGTTCTCTTCACTTGTCCAGTACGTTTCGTCAGTTAACTTATCAATAGGGGGAGTATCTAAAAAGTCTTTCTCACAACCAAAGAAGGTCAGTGAAAGGAATATAGCTGCAACAATTCTAGTTTTCATCACTATCTTAATTTAAATATTAGAAAGTAGCTTGAAGGCCAAATGAAAGTGTTCTACGATAAGGGTAAACACGTCCGAAAGACGCTCTGTCGTTCAGGCCGGCCGTCGTGTAATCCACTTCCGGGTCAATCGGCATATCACCAAGTTTGTCTTTCTCAAAGAGGTTCTCCCCGCTGAAGTACACCCGCAGGCGCTCTATCTTCACTTTCTCGGTCAGGCTGCTAGGCAGGGTATAACCAAAGGAAACGTTCTTCATTCTCATGTAGGAAAGGTCGAGCAGGTATTTGGTCTGCGGCAGGAAGTTACGCGCGTTGTTTGACTGACCCTGATCTGTTGGGCGTGGATAGAAAGCATTAGGGTTCTCAGGTGTCCAGTAGTCCAGCTGATGCGTGTACCATGCCTCTCCTGGTCTGAAGCCAGGGACAAACAGTGGGCCGCTAGCCCAGAAATCACGCTTGCCTACCCCCTGCACAAACAGGTTCAGGTCAAAGCCTTTCCAATCGGCACCCAGACGGATACCGTACTGGTAGCGAGGAGTAGAGTTACCGATAACTTTCATGTCACCATGATCATCCACCGCCTGAGAACCTCGGTCAATTTTGCCGTCACCGTTCAGGTCCTTATACTTGATGTCGCCAGGGCCGTAAGAAAACCAACCGCTCTCGAAGTAAGACTGATCCACCACACCGTCGTTCAATACGTACTTGCCACCTACTAGTAACAGGTCTCCGTTCGCATCCTTCACAAAGTCATCTTCTGTAAAAAAGCCATCTGTCTCAAATCCCCATATCTCGCCAAGTAATCTTCCTGTGCGGTTATCATAAATGCCTTTGTTGTCGGCATACTTCGTGATTCTCTCTTGGAAGTCTGTCAGAGTTCCTGTCACATTAAAGTTTAAACCGTTAGCAAAGGTGTGGTTAAAGTCGAGAGCAAATTCCCAACCTGTGGTTTCCAGTTCTCCCAGATTTCGCTTGGTAGCCCCGGTGCCATAAGTATCAGGCAGTACAAGGCCCGGGCCATGCATGTCGCTGGTCGTTCTTCTGTACCAGTCAAAAGTAAGCCCGATCTTATCGCTCAAGAATTTTGAGTCAAAGCCGAAGTCAAGGGTGCTAACAGTTTCCCAGGTAAGCGCCTCCGGGAAAGCACCAGGAGTACCCACGGTAACGGTGTTTACCCCGCCAATTAACCAGCCAGATGAATAAGAAGACATTAAGCGGTAAATATCACCCAGGTAAGCATTCTGGTTACCGATAGAGCCCCATGATCCACGTAGTTTCAGGAAAGACAGCACAGGGGAGGCAAACTCCATGAATGGCTCTTTTGTAACCACATAACCTGCTGACATTGATGGGAAGAAGGCCCATCTTTTAGTTGGTGATAAACGGGAAGCACCGTCGTATCTGCCGTTAACCTCGAGAAGGTACTTATCTCTGAAAGCGTAGTTCAAGCGGCCAAAAGTACCCAGGGTCGCCCACTGGTCACGCGCGCCGTCCACAAACTGGTCTCCTGTCGCCAGGTCTATCTCCCCTCTGTTCGGGTCCATCAGGTTACGCTTCTGTGACATCTGGTACCAATACTCAAATGTTTCCACGTCTCCACCCGCAATTAGCTTAAAGGAGTGGTCACCAAAGTCCTTCATGTAGGTAGCGTAAGCTTTACCAACACTTCTGTTGCTCCAGTCTGAGTTATACTGCACTCTGTTATAGGCAGCGCTGCTGTAAGGCTCGTACTTTAAGTTAGCTCCGGTTGCCCAGAAATTGTAGCCAGACAATATGCCCCCTGTTTGGTGCTCGTGTGAGTTGTTGTACGTGTAGGTATAGTCTGCATCAATGGTAAGGCCTTTAGCAGGTCTCAGTGTACCGCCTAAGTTAAAGCGTGCCATGGAGGCAGCTTCGTTGTTCATTTTAGCCTGCTGCACCTCTGTGATGGCGCTTCTGAAAGGATGCCCTTCGTACGTGCCGTAAGGGTATACCGCTGGCCATCTGTAGAGGTAGTACCAAGGGTCGTAGGTCTCGCTAGAGAAGTAGAATGGACGTGTAAACTCACTCTTAGAGTACAATACTTTGGCACGTGCATCAAACCAGTCGGTCACGCTGGTGTTCACCCCCACGTTCAGATTATATCTGTTGAACTCATCCGGGTTAACTTTCAGAACACCCTCCTGCCCCAGGTAACCCAGGCCCAAGTAATAGTTCGTGTTTTCACTGCCGCCAGAAATAGAGATATCCTGTTTCTGCTGAGGGGTCCATTCTCTCATGAACATCTCACCCGGGTTCCAAGGGCGGAAAAAGAACAAGCGGCCACCGCGGATCTCGAAGTCACGCCCCAGTACCATCTCGTTGCCCAAGTCCTGTCCGCCATACTGCGCTTCCCACTCACGCATCTTTTTGATAGACTCCTCATCGATATACATGCCCACAATGCCGAAAACGTTCGTAGATGGGTTCGTTCTTTGCAGGGCTTTAAAAGCCATTTCTGCCCCTTCAGCGGCAGGAGCGATCTCTGGGGTAGTCGTTGGAGTGCTCCATGAGAAGTTATTGGAGTAAGATACTTTCGTGCGGGTTCCTCTCTTACCAGACTTGGTTGTGATCAAAATAACACCAAAAGCACCTCTGGCACCGTAAATAGAGGCAGAAGCAGCATCCTTCAGCACGGAAATTGACTCAATGTCCTCCGGATTTACCATCTGGAGGCTGGGGATCTCCACGTTGTCTACCAGAATAAGCGGCTGAGCGCCATTGGAGTTGCTCAGGGTACCGGTCATACCTCTTAGTCTGATGTTGGGGTTCTGCCCGATGGCACCACTAGGGGTAGTAATCGTTAAGCCAGGCGTAGTACCCTGCAGACCGCGCGCTACGTCAGTAACCGGTCTGGACTCCAGTACTTTTGTATCCACGGTAGCAACGGCACCCGTCAGATTAGCTCTTTTCTGGGTACCGTAGCCTACCACCACCACTTCACTAAGCGTCTTAGTATCCGGTGCAAGGGCCACATTGATTGTGTTCGCTTCGCCTACGACGCGCTCCTGCGGTAACATGCCGATAAAGCTGAACACTAACACACTTCCGGGGGCAGCCTGAATGCTGTAAGCACCTTCCGCATCAGCAGACACGCCGTTAGCTGTACCTTTCACCACCACGCTTACGCCTGGCAGTGCGATACCTTCTTCTGCAGAGGTCACCCTCCCGGTAATGGTTTTGCTCTGGGCAAAACCTGCCTGGGCTATCAGTAAGCTCAAGGCAAACATCATAAACCGTAGTAATACTTTTTTCATAAAAAGGATTTAAAGATGGTTACTTAAAAGGTTTGTTAATTGAGGTATTTGATTCATGGTTTTGATTGTAAACAACTTTGCCCTGGCAGTCTTCTCTCAGGACCGCTTTCGCGCTTTGCTCCCAAAAGCAGCTGTTTTACTAGCACTTTTCAGGAAAGCGTTTCCCGACAGCAAGAGGATTTGCACTTACAGAAGCTGAACTTCGCTTATACAATGGCTCCCCTGGTACTTCTCTTGTATTTTATGTTAAGAGGCACTTGCCCGGCAGTAAATCAAGGGTACAGTAAATATTTAGCCCGAACAGCCTTGAACTGGCTCAGGCCCGGCTCCCAGCTTTTCCGTATCTCCTCCTCGGGCACCCCGGCTATGATCTGCTCCTTCAACTGCCTGGTCCCCGCCAACTTGTCGAAATTGCCCATCTGGTTACTCTGTGTATAATCGAAAAACTTCTCTTTGTGCGGATAAGCCTGATACAGCTCGATAAGCCACCGCAGGTTGAGCTGTTTGCTTTTCCGAAGTGCCGCCGCATCATAGTTTCTCAAGTCCAGGCCGAAGCAGTCCTTGTCCTGGTGGAGCGGCGTTTCGCTCATTCCCTTGATGCCAACAGGCTTAAAAGAAAATGTGTAGTTGCCTTTCAGGTCCGGGTTCCCGAGAACAGTAAAAGGGAAGTAGGTCCCGCGCCCCTGGCTGATGATCGTTCCCTCGAAAAGACATAAAGAGGGATATAATAGAATAGATTGTGGCGTATTGAGATTGGGAGACGGGTTAACAGGCAAGACATAGGGCATGTCGTGCGCGTAGTTCTTCACCTTCACGATCCGGAGCTTGCACTGGAATCCATTCGCCAGCCAGCCCTCTCCGTTGATCATTTGTGCATATTCGCCTACCGTCATGCCATGCGCAATGGGCACCGGATGGATTCCGATCCCGGATTTGAGCTGCATGTCCAGTATCGGGCCGTCTACCAGATACCCGTTGGGGTTGGGCCTGTCCAGGACCAGCAGCTCGATGCCGTTTTCCGCACAGGCTTCCATTACCCGATGCATAGTAATGGTGTAGGTATAAAACCTGGCCCCAACGTCCTGTATGTCGAAAATCATCAGGTCGATATCGGCAAGGCTCTCTCTCGTAGGCTTGCTGTTTTTACCGTAAAGCGAAAAGACAGGTATACCGGTTTTGGGATCCACACTGTCGCTCACTTTTACACCGGCACTAGCGTCACCCCGGAAGCCATGCTCTGGCCCGAAAATGCGAACGATGTTTACACCCAAAGCGCTTAAGCTATCCACACTGGTAGCACGCCCTATAATGGAGGTAGGGTTCACGACCATGCCTACCCGTTTCCCCTGCAGGTATGGCAGATAGGCTTCAGTCTGATCAGCCCCTGTTACAATGGCCTCATCTGTTATAGCACCTGTTTCATTTTTGTCAGGCGCAGCAGTGAGTGCATACTGTTGCTGGCTACAGGAGAGGCTTGAAGAAAGTACTGCCAGCGGAAGCAGGAAGGTTAAGAATGCCTTCATTCCAAAAGGGGCTAATTATTTTATCTCTATGAACTTTTACTCTTGCAAAATCTACACGCTTCCTTGCCTAACCTTGCTGTTTTGTTTTAATACACCTCTCCTTTTTGCCAAACCTGCATTTTCAAGCAGGTCAACCGTCTAGCAAAGAATTAAACAAGCATAAACAAGTACTCACTCACCCTATCGCCCCATAAAAGTAGATAATTTTATTATAATGTAAAAGCTTTTCTCCTGTTTTGCAAATTAACCTGCAAAAACATGCATATCGCGGTAGATAACTGATACCCTTATGATTGTGAACTTCCAGCCTATCCTACACTGGATAAAGCGCATTCCGAGCATGAGGAAGTGCAGGTGAGGCCGCATAAAAGCCTGCAGAAATCGGAAGCCTTTGTTCGAATGGCATTTGCGGCAGCTGCACAGGCAACTTTGATGTGTGTGCGGCAACAAAAGCTACCTTTAATGCTTTTTCTTTAGAAAAAGGAAATAAAGTCTTTATCTTTCGTCAGGCGCTGCCTTACCTTTCTGCCTTTGCTTAGAGAGCAGGCTCAGGAAGAGAGACAGGTTCTGACCACAAATCGATATAAACCCGCAATAGAAACTTAACTTACATGAAGCAAAGGATTAGACGCCTGCTGAAGCCTGTTACTGTGTTTGCTCTTTGCGCTGGCCTGGCTACTGCCTGCAAAAGCCTGCCGGAGGAAACAAGCAGCACCTCCGCTCTTAACCTCACTCAATTTGTAGACCCTTATATCGGCACAGGGTTCCATGGCCATGTCTTTCTGGGGGCCAACGTTCCCTTCGGGGCAGTGCAGTTGGGCCCGACGAACATCTCAGAAGGCTGGGACTGGTGCTCCGGCTACCACTACTCTGACTCTACCATTATCGGTTTTGCCCACACGCACCTGAGCGGAACCGGCATTGGCGATTTGGGAGACATATCCGTGATGCCGACCACAGGAGCCGTAAAAGTAACCAAAGGCACCGCAGAGAACCCGGAAAGCGGGTACGTCTCCCTGTTCTCGCATGAGGAAGAAAAGGCCCGGCCGGGTTATTATGCCGTTAAGCTAAAGCGCTACGATATTGATGTGGAACTGACGGCAACGGAGCGCGTGGGCTTTCATCAGTACACATTCCCGAAAACAGACGAAGCCAACATCATCATTGACTTGAAAGAAGGCATCGGCTGGGACCTTTCCACGGAAGCCTATATAACACAGCTTAACGACAGCACCCTGGCTGGCTATCGCTACTCCAAAGGCTGGGCCGAGGATCAGAAGATTTACTTTGCAGCTGTTTTCTCCAAGCCCATCCAGCACTTCTCCAGCTATCAGATCACAGACTCGACCGGCACCACGGTTCCAGCATCTAAAGGGAACCGGTTGAAAGGTGTCGTAAGCTTTGCCACTGCAGCAGGGGAGAAAGTAAAACTGAAAGTCGGCATATCCCCTGTTAGCTCCGAGAATGCCCTGGCGAACATGAAAGAGGAGATTCCGCACTGGAACTTTGAGCAGGTAGTAGCGCAGGCCGATGCCGCCTGGAACAGAGAATTGCAGAAAGCGCAGATTCAGACAAAGGACACCGCACAGCTCCGCACGTTCTACACGGCTTTGTATCATACCATGATCGCCCCCTCCATCTTTAACGACCATAACGGCGACTACAGGGGAACGGACAACAAGCTCTACAAGAACGCTCCCTTTACAAACCTGACCACTTTTTCGCTCTGGGATACTTACCGGGCGGCACACCCGCTGTTTACCATTCTGCAGTCCGACCGGGTGAACGACATGATCAACTCGATGCTGGCCATTTACCAACAGCAGGGTAAGCTACCGGTTTGGCACCTGATGGGTAATGAGACAAACACCATGGTGGGCTACAGTGCCGTGCCAGTTGTAGTAGACGCCTATTTAAAAGGCTTCACCGGCTTTGATGCCGACCTGGCGTATGAGGCGATCAAGACAACGGCCATGCAAGATGATAGGGGCCTGAAAGCAGTGAAGAAGTTGGGGTACATCCCGGCAGACAGCGAGGTAGAGAACGTGGCCAAAGGCCTGGAGTATGCCATTGATGACTGGTGCATTGCCCAGATGGCAAAAAAGATGGGCAAGCAAGAAGACTACGAATACTTCAGCAAACGCGCCAGGAACTACCAGAACTACTTCGACCCGCAGACCCGTTTTA
Organism: Pontibacter ummariensis; assembly: GCF_900188175.1. Lineage (GTDB taxonomy): Bacteria > Bacteroidota > Bacteroidia > Cytophagales > Hymenobacteraceae > Pontibacter > Pontibacter ummariensis. The sequence continues at coordinate 23,592 of NZ_FZOQ01000010.1, forward strand.
TGCGCGGCAGAATTTCCCAGAACGAGTGGCGCACCCCTTTCGATCCTTTTGTATCCCGCCACATGAAAGACGACTTTACAGAAGGGAATGCCTGGCAGTACACTTGGTTGGTGCCGCACGACGTAGAGGGCCTGATGCAGCTTTTGGGCGGAGAGGCACCCTTTACGCAAAAGCTCGACTCGCTCTTCATCGTGGAGGGTGACATGGGTGAAGAAGCTTCCAGCGACATCACAGGCCTGATCGGGCAGTACGCCCACGGCAACGAGCCTAGCCACCACATTACCTACCTGTATGCCTATGCAGGGCAACCCTGGAAAACAGCCGATAAAGTGCGGTACATCCTCAGCAACCTGTACTCCGATAAAACAGACGGACTAAGTGGCAACGAGGACGTGGGACAGATGTCGGCCTGGTATATCTTCTCTACCTTAGGGTTTTACCCTGTTAATCCGGCAAACGGAGCTTATGTGTTTGGCAGCCCGGCTGTGGATCAGGCTTCTTTAACCCTGGCCAACGGCAAGGTATTCCGCATGAAAGCCATCAACAACAGCCCGGAAAACAGGTACATACAGAAAATATCTTTGGACGGCAGGCCCTATAGCAAGTCCTACATCCTGCACGAGGACATTATGAAGGGCGGTGAGCTGGTATTTGAAATGGGCAGTTCGCCGAGTTACTCCTGGGGAGTAGCCCAAAAGGACAGGCCAAAGTCTGTCTTGAACTAGACCCGTATTACTAACAAAGCAAGAAGGTCCCCGACTACTACCACAGCCGGGAACCTTCTTGCTTTATGTTCCCGTGTTGCTATTCAGAAGCACCCCAAGGCGGGCTAGCACCAACACTTACAGAGGCTCCGTTCTGTCTGTGCCAGGAATTAAGCTTTCTTCATAAAGCTTCTTGCCGCAAGACAACATGCTTTATATTTTTCCTGTCATAAGTGTAGGTGATATGCACGAGGCTATCGCTTGTCTGTATAACGGCAGGATAACTGTACTCCTCCTCTTTCCCATTTTCGAGTACAACTATGTCTTTCCATCTTCTACCGTTCTTAGAAGTGGCGACGTGCAGCTTCCCGCGGCCATTAAACCAATCCTTGCCAGGAACATCCGGGTTGTATACAATCAGTTGTTTGCCATCTTTCAGCGTTACTGCATCTGTACCCGCGTTAGGGTTTAACAAACGTGTTTCAGAAAGCTTTCCCCAGGTGTTGCCCCCGTCTGACGACCAGGCCTGCACCACCCTGCCTTGCTTGCTTCTGCACAGGATCTGCAGGCGCTTGTTTGAGTGAAAAAGGATACTGGGCTGAATCACATCAAACTCAGACTCTGGATCAACCGGGATGTGTTGCCAGGTTTTACCGCCATCACCGGACTTTTCGATATGCACTTTCCAGCGATCCGTACGCTCTTCCACGCTGGAGGGGGACAGGATGGTCCCGTCTGCCAGCTGTACCGGCTTGTTCTTGATAGGCCCCAGGATACCCGCTGGTAGTCTTTTGGCTTCGGACCAGGTTTGGCCATCATCCTCTGATCTCTTCACCATCCCCCACCACTCCCTTGGGTTAGGCCCTACTTTATAAAACAGAAACAAGGGGCCCGCCTGCGCTTTGAAAAGCACAGGATTCCAGGTAGGATAGCGCAGGGAATCGTTTATAATTCCATTAGCCACAGGCACAGGTTTAGTTGTGCCATTGGCATCTAATACACTCAACCAAATGTCAACATCGGACTTCCCTTCCGCCGATCCGCCAAACCAGGCTACTAAAAGCTTTCCTTCCGAAGTCTCCACTAAAGTAGAGGCATGGCACTGCCCAAAGGGGGCATCCTGAAAGAGGAATTCCTCCTGCACTTTTGTCCAGGCCGATTGCGCTTTCGAGTTATGCACTGTGGTAAGAAGACAGGTAAGAACGAGTAGAAAATATCTTTTCATTTAATGTTCAGCTCAGTTGATATCCTCTACTTTGGCACTCTTAAAGAGGACAGTTTAAAAGTTCACGTAAGCAGCTACACCTTTACAGCCGCTGAGGCCCGCTCCAATGCAGTTAATACCTCGTCGGTCACTTTCCCGAATAAAGAAATTCCGCCAGCCCCGTTTCGCATGGCATACTCCATCCCCTGCTGCAGCTCGGTATTGCTTTTAAAGTCGGGCAGAAAGATACCCGCGTATAAAGGGAAACGCCCGGCCAGGAAATGCACTCCCTCGGTTACAGCATCCCCAATCCAGCGTACATCTTCCTTGTAAAAGCCGTGGTAGATCATCGGGCAAACCCCATCCAGATTCCAATTCGTCCAGTCCTGCCGCACAATCCGGCGCGCTACTTCCGGGGTCGGGAAAACGGCTGCGGTAATAGCTTTCTTCTTATCCTTTGCCACCACAGCGAGTTTGTTTACCACGTTGCTGATGGCATTGTAACGGAACAGCCGCCACGACAGGCTTGCCTCCGGATACGCGATGCTCTCAATAGCCTCCCCCCGCCACTCTTTAAACCTGGTGCGGCACACCTCGCAGTAACAGTAATCGTACTCCGGCAACTCTTTAGTTTGCTCTATCTTGTAGTTCTCCCACAGGTTAACAGGCAGAATAACATCACAAAAGCGCACGTAGTCCAAGTGAATGCCATCCACGTAGTCCTTGCTTAGAATGTTACGAACATCGTCCTCCAGGTACTGCTGCACCTCGGTTCTGGAGGGGCACAGCCAGCGGTAATAGTTTACATAGGGCGGCTTATCGGCACAGGACTCTCCTTTCCGGTTGATCGCATACCATTCCGGGTGCTCCTTCAGCAATTCTTTTTCGCCCCGGTTCATTGTCCACATCCAACGGTGGGCCTCCAGCTTCTGGGCCTTGGCTGCGCGGAAATGCTTTTCACTGTCCTCTTCGAAGAAGATCCCCCGTATACCCGCCTCGTAATAACGCTTGTAGCGCTGCTGCAGCTCTTCCGCCTTATCCGCATGGTCGGGGTTAACCCACACCCAATGCTTCCAGGCTTTCTTTTTGTTCGGGCTGCTGTGCGCTGCCATGGCTGACACAGGCAGACTCGCCGATAACCCGGCCAGCACACTAGTTTTCAGGAATGTTCTTCTTGTTTTCATGGTGTCTCCTTAAGTAATCGAATAAGTCCATCTTGATTAATGCTCCATACAGCGCCCTCAGGCAGCTGAATGGTGGCCATAAACTGATGCCGCGTGGCTTTGAGCTGTAGCCGGTTGGGCTGTGTGTCAATTACTACATCCCGCATGTTCTTTAAGCCTGCCCTTGCCAGTGACTTGGCGTACTTCCCATGCTTCTGGTAATACTCCTTTTGCTTGTAGTACACCAGCCACAGGTAGTTCTTTTGCTTTTCGGTGTAGGGAAAAACAAAGGCCGGAGACCCGCTTCCGCTCTTTTGCCTTGTGAACTGCAGGTAACCCCAGCGCTCCGGGTAATGCATGTTAATTAGCCCCTGCGGCGACCACACCCAATTGTGCTCTGGCAAAAAGCGCCCTTTATCGTCCTTCTTTTTCACATAATTTCCCTCGTTGATCTCCGTGTCCCACTCTACCCTGGAAAAATTAACGCGCCACAGGCTACCCTCTTCCGGCACTTTTGTTTCGTTTCCGATCGTCACCGCCCTGAACGGGATAGCCATTTCCACAGTCCAGCCTTTGTCCGTATCCGCCGGATCATTTAAAGTACCCTGCACCTGCACGGCTGTTAGCAGGCCTTCCGCGTTCCAGGGAATCATGGCACCGCCCCCATTGCGATAAGGTTTGGGCAGGAACAGGTCGAAAATGGTGTTGAGGGCATTCACCTCTATCTCGTAGTATTGGTGCGTGCTGTTTTCCGGAGACAGAAAGACTTCGAAGTCATTGTCGTGGAAAATGATCTCGTCCCGCTGCTCCAGCGTGGCCCACACATGAGGCTCCTTCAGTTCCGCTGCAATAAACAGGTAGGTGTCGTCCCACAGCATTTTTACCCGCGTATCGAATGCGGGCTTTTGTTTGACGTCGCCCTCAATGTCTAAGAAACTGTCAGTCCAGGCAGCTCCTTCCCAGGCTGCGTCCTCAAGGTTTCCGTCAATAACAGGGGCCTCCTCGGCAAAGCGTGTAACGTAATGTTTCGGCTCTGTAAACAAAGGCTCGAGTCCGGCAAAGGGAGACTGGGCTTTTACTTCCGGTTTAGAGAGCAAAAGCATTATGAGGAGTAAGGCTAGGGCACGAAACACTTTTCCCTGTGCCGCCTCTAACAGTGCATTCAATTTTTTAGAGGTCATGATGTACGGGATATAAAAGGTCTTGGGCAAAACCCTTCGCGCAGGCTTTACCTTTATTAGAAATTGTCAGCCTTACTCCTTCTTGAGCATAGACAGCCGGATGGTATCCTCAACCCGGAACTCTGAATTAAGCCGGATATCTTCTGAAGAGGCCCCGACCATCACTACAAAGTCTCCCGGCTCTACGACCCACTGCATCTTGGCGTCCAGCAGCATCAGGTCTTCTGCGTTTAGCTCAAAGGCAATAGCTTTCTGTTCCCCGGCTTTCAGGTGGACTCGCTTAAAATGTTTCAGTTGCTTTAAGGGAGTGACGGTAGAGCTTACTTTATCACGTAAGTATAACTGCACTACTTCGTCTCCATCACGGGAGCCTGTATTCTTAAGGTCGAATTGCACCTTCACGCGAATGTTATCGCGGCTTCCGGAGGTGCTTACCTTCAGGTTACTATAATCAAAAGCTGAATAGCTTAGCCCATGCCCGAAAGGATAAAGAGGCTTGGCGTCCATCTCCACGTAATCATGCTTGGAGGGGCCTTTGGCATTGTAATAGACAGGCAACTGGCCGACATGCCGGGGCACAGAGATAGACAGGCGCCCAGCAGGGTTGTAGTCTCCGAACAGCACATCAGCAACAGCATGGCCTCCCTCCTGCCCTGGGTACCAGGCGTTCACGATGGCCGGCACGTGCGCATCCGCCCAGTTCAGGTTAAGGGGCCTGCCTTTTATGAGTACGACCACTACAGGCGTACCTGTTTTCACGACCGCTTGCAGCAGTTCCAGCTGCTTGCCCATTAGGTTGAGTGTGGCCCTGTCGAAGCCTTCGCCACTTTCCATATCGCTTACCGGCTTACCTTTCTCCGAGGCCGATACCGTGGCTGCCCCTGTGCTGATGTACTCTGTTTTAAAATCACGGGCGCTGGAGCCACCTAAAACCACCACGGCCACCTCAGCATTTTTGGCAGCTTTAACAGCTTCTGCAATGTCTGTCTTCGTCGTGTCGCGGATCGCGCAGCCTTTTACATAGGTAACTTTTGTTTGTGGGGACACTTTGCTCCTGATGCCTTCCAGCACCGTCACGATGTTGTTTTCCGGCTGTGGGGCAGTATAGTCGCCTAGCTGGTTGTAAATATTATCCGCGTTCGGCCCGATCACCGCTACACTTCTCAAGGTTTTACTTAGCGGCAACAGGTCCTGTTCATTCTTCAGCAAGACGATAGACTCCCGGGCTACCTGCCGGGCTAACTTCACATGCTCCGGGTTCTTTACCACTTTGGCCGCCTTTTTCGCGGACACGTAGGGGTTCTCAAAAAGGCCCATCTCAAATTTCAGGCGAAGCACCCGGCTCACGGCCTGGTCGAGTTGTTCGGTGCTTACCAGTCCTTTCTCTATCGCTTGCAGCAAGGCTTTATCGTAGCCATAGCCGCTCAGGTCAGCATCCAGCCCCGCATTTAAAGCCAAGGCTGCCGCATCGGCAGGGGTAGCGGCCACCCGGTGGCTGCCCACCAAACCAGAGATACTGCCAAGGTCCGACACGGTAAAGCCCTTAAAGCCCCAGGCCTCGCGCAGGACATCTTTCAACAGCATTTCATTTGCCGTGCAGGGTACGCCATCGATGGAGTTGTAAGCCGTCATCACAGAAAGGGCACCTGCCTGAACAGCAGCCCGGAAAGGAGGTAAGTAGCTCTGATGTAACTCCCGCAAGCCTGTGCTGATGCTCCCTCCGTTGTGACCACCCTCAGGTACCCCGTAGGCTGTAAAGTGCTTGAGGGTGGAGATCACGTTTACGCCACTCTTCAGGTTGTCTCCCTGAAAGCCCTTCACCATCGCCTCTCCCATGCGGCTGTTAAGCACAGGGTCCTCGCCATAGGTCTCCTCTACCCGCGACCAGCGCGGCTCCCGTGCCAGGTCCAGCACAGGCCCGTAGCCGATATGCGCGCCTTGCACTCTGGCCTCCGTTGCTATAATCGAGGCCATTCGCTGTATCAGGGCAGGGTTCCAGGTGCTACCCTGTCCGATGGAGGTCGGGAAAACAGTCGTACCAATGGCCATATGCCCGTGGGCGCATTCTTCAGCCAGGAGCAGCGGTATGCCCAGCCGGGTGTGCTCCACCACGTACTTCTGCAAAGCGTTGGTTGCTTCCGCTGCCTGCCCCGGGTTTAACCCGGTCGTAAGGGTTTTCTTGGTCCAGGGGTCTGCCCGCAGTGTTGCCCATAGCATGCCGATGTACCGCTCGTCAACAGCTTTTCGGAAGGCAGCGCTTTCCTTTACCTGCTTCCCCTGCTTGTCATACATCTCCCAGCCCAGCAGCGTCGATAACTGCCCTACCTTTTCTTCCAGTGTCATCCGCCCGAGCAGGTCCTGCACCCTGCTCTCCACGGGTGCGGCAGGGTTTTTATACACAGGTTTTGCCTCCTGCGCATAAGCAGTACTTGCACACAGGAATCCTAAACCTATAAGTAGCTGTTTGATCATGTTATTTTTGTTTTACTGCGACCTTCGTTTTGAACAGGATGCTTCCCCTTCATTTACCTTCCCTGTCTACCCAAGCGTACGCCTCCTCTTCACGGCGACTTAGCTAACTGCCTGAAAGCGCTGGTCGCAAAAAATCTGTTTATCGAAATTGTCTCTGATCCGTGTTGTCTGACTATTGCAGCTCTTCCAGTATTGGTGCTGGGGTAGACCTTAGTTCTTTCTGCAAGACGTCGTTTTGCTGTTCAAAAACAAGCACTTCGTTTTTACCCTTCTGAAGCCAGCAACCGGGCAGATACAGGGTCTGTTGCGGCCCTACTTTCCAGTAGCGGCCCAGGTTTTGGCCGTTTACGAACACGATCCCTTTGCCCCAACCCCGCATATCCAGAAATACATCTCCAGTTTCTTTCAGATCGAAGGTTCCTGTATACAATGTAGGTTGCCCCTGCTTGTTTTTGGCTGTATGCTTTTCCAGGTCCGGCACTTTATTAAATGGCAGCTTGTACATGTTCCAACCACCTGTAATCTCATAGTCATTGATCAGTACCGGAGATATGATGCCCTTGGTATTATGCACGATTTCAGCGCCGTAGTTAATGCGTCCCATGTTCTCTACAAGCAACTCCAGTGTCCCGTTAAAGGGAATCTGCACATCCAGCTCATACTGCTTGTTCATTCTGTTCAGCTCTCCGACTTTCCGGCCATTCACATACACGGTGGCATAATCACGCAGACCGTTTACCTGTAGCTTTCCTTTTACCGGCTGGTTAAACCGCTTGCTGTAGAGCACATACCCCTGCCCCTGGTTCAGTTCTTCGAAAGTCAGAGGAGTATCATTGGTAACAGGCTTCACCTCTTTTTTTAGATCAAAGAGGTCTACTGCTTTTGTCAACTGAATAGCGGGTATGGTGATGACCGGAATCTGCGCCGGAACTTCGGGGACGTTGTACTTGACGTGCTTCTTCATCAGGTCCCGTATCGCCCTGTATTTCGGGGTTGCCCAGCCGGCTTCGCTGATAGGCGCATCGTAGTCGTAGCTGGTAATATCCGGCTGTATGTCGTGCTCCTCGTTGTAGTTGGCACCCGAGGTAAAGCCAAAGTTGGTGCCGCCATGCACCATGTAAAAGTTAAAGTGCACCCCCTTGGTCAGGTAGGTCTCGGTTTGCCTGGCAATCTGGTCTGATCCTATGCGTATAAAAGGCTCTGCCCAGTGGTCGAGCCAGCCGGGGTAGAACTCGGCCACCATATAAGGTCCTGCGCCGTGGTACTTATCTACTGCTTTCTTCAGGTTATCGATGTTTCCTTCGCCGTTAGCTGTTGGCAAGGCCCCTGCGATAGCGCCACCTTCAAACAGCCAGGTGCCGTCGGAAGTGAAGAAAGGCCCCTCGAAGCCCGCCTCCATCAGAATTTGCTTGATGGCCGCGTTGTATTTCCTGTGCTCCTCCAAAGGGATATCCTCGCGCTGCGATACGTAGGAGCCAAACTCGTTCTCTACCTGCGTCATAATAATCGGCCCGCCTTTGCTTACCTGCAGCCCCTTTACCTGCTCTGCCAGTTTATTGATGTACACTTTGCAAGAGTCCAGGAAAGGCTGATTGTTCGCCCGGATCACCAGGTCTTTGTTCTGCTGCAGCCACCAGGGGTACCCGCCAAACTCCCACTCGGCACAGGCGTAAGGCCCGGGCCGCAGGATGACAAACAAGCCTTCTTCCTGGGCTGTCTTGATGTACTCCGCCAGGTTTCTGTTGCCTGTTTTAAAATCCCAGACGCCGGGTGCTGTGTTATGGTAGTTCCAGAAAACATAGGTCGCGACCGTGTTCAGGCCCATGGCCTTCATCATCTTTAAGCGGTGCCGCCAGTACTCCCTAGGGATGCGGGCATAGTGCATTTCGCCGGAGTGAATCTGGGTGGGCTTGCCGTCATAGAGAAACTGCCCGTCCTTCACCTCGAACGTGTGCTTTTTCTGGGCATTAACTGACAGCGCCAGCAACAGCAGCATAAGGACCAGCCCCTGTTGGAAGAAACTTTTAAACATTTGTATTAGAGTGTACTGCTTAATAAACTTCTACATTCGAGATAACAGGACTTGCCTTGGAATCCGTGATGTTGACCCGGATCTTCTCTGTTGTCACGGGATTATCTAGCTTCAGGATGCGTTTGTAGCCGATGGTCGTGGCACTTGCCACCGGTTGCCAGGCACCATTCTGCCAAGCATCTACGGTGAAGCCCTTTACCCGCTGCCCCAGTTTGATGTACTCCTGCAGCAGCACATATTTCACGGGCTGCACTTTACCTAAGTCTATTTCCAGGCTACCAGTCGTAATGCCATCATCCGTGGCCCAGTAAGTCTCTTTGTCCTCGTCTGTCACCTGATTGGCAGCGTAGGCACGGGCATTGCCACGATAGGAATCTGCTTTGGCCTTTGCCCTGGCAGCCAGGTTTGTTTTAAACTCCCGGTCTATTATCTGCCGCCATTCTTTCAGGGCCTTCACATCCTTTTCGTGAATCAGGCCGCGCCTGTCGGGAGGCACATTCAGGAGCAGGGTAGAGCCACGGCCAACTGACGTCAGATAGATATCAAACAATTTCTCCGGCGACTTCACCAGGGAGTCTTCTTTAGCATGGTAGAACCATCCTGGGCGTATGGAGACGTCCACTTCTGCCGGGATCCATTTCGCGCCGTCCTCGGCCCCTGTGCCCAACAGTTCTTCTATTCCCGCTTTGCCGGCATAAAGGGTGTCGTTGCTGATGGTGTTCCAGTTCGTTTCCCCTACATAGCCACGCTCATTGCCGACCCACCGTATGTCCGGTCCGGCATCGCTAAAGAACAGAACCTTAGACTGGGGCTGTAATTTGTTTACGTAGGCAAGGGTGGTCGGCCAGTCGTAATAGGTAGAACGGTCAATTTTGCGCACCTCCCTGGCTCCGCCATAATAACCGTCTCCGCCGTTTGCCCCGTCGAACCACATCTCGAAAGCCGGGCCGTAGTTCGTGAATATCTCTTCCAGTTGATTACGGTAATACGCTATATAAGAAGCCTGCCCGTAGTCTGCCCGGTTTCTGTCCCAAGGCGAGAGGTAAACGCCGAACTTCAGGCCATGGCGCTTACAGGCATCAGATACTTCCTTTACCACGTCGCCCTTGCCGTTTTTGTAAGGACTGTTGGCAACAGAGTGCTCGGTGTATTTGCTGGGCCACAAGGCAAAACCGTCGTGGTGTTTACACGTCAGGATCACGCCTTTGAAGCCGGCCTCTTTCAGGGTCTTTACCCACTGGTCGGCATCCAGCTGGGAAGGGTTAAAAATAGCAGGGCTTTCGTCGCCATATCCCCACTCCAGGTCTGTAAAGGTGTTGGTGGTAAAATGCACAAAAGCATTCATCTCCATCTCATGCCAGGCCAGCTGTGCCTCTGAGGGCACAGGGTAAACAGGCTGTGGAGGGGCTACGCTCACGGCTGATGAGGAGGTGGTATTACTTGTAGAGCAGGAAAAAAGGGTGCCTGCTAAAACGGCAGCAAGCACCAACCGGCTGTATTTCTTCATGTGGTATGCTGTAAAGTCTCTCTAAAAAGCGCTTCGCTAAGCGCAAATACTACTCGGCTGTGAAAGCGAAAGCCAGGGCCGGATAAGCGCCCTTCTCCTTCGACAAAGATTTGGGCAGATACACCCGCACCTTCTCGCCTTCTTTCACCCATTTCACAGTTTTGCCATTATGCAGGAGCTTCATCTTGCTTCCCCGTTTGGGCATGTTACCCGACCATTCGAGCGTAGTTGGCACCGCTTCGCCTTCTGGCAAGCAGGCAATGGCGTAGCGCAGTTTGTTCTTTCCTTGGGTAAAGAAGGTGCTGCCGTCCTGGTAATGCGCTGTGGCACGGGTACTGTAAATGGCCTCGCCATTTGCCTCCAGCCACTCACCAATGTCGGCTAAGCGCTCTACTACCTCTTCGGGCAAGGTTCCGTCCGGCTTAGGCCCCACCCCCAGCAGCAGGCTACCGCCTTTGGCTACTATTTCGACTAAAGAGTGAATGACTTTTGTGGGCGACTTGAACTGGTCGTTCGGCACATACCCCCAGTTGTTTCCGAGGGTCATGCAGCTCTCCCAGGGGTTGTCTATTTTGTGGTCCGGCACGCGCTGTTCCGGCGTCTGGTAGTTTTCGTAAGGACCGTGGACAGTTCGGTCTACAATCAGCAAGCCGGGCTGCGCCTGTCGCGCCATGGTGGCGATGCGGGGCATGTCCACTTCCTGGCTAAACTCCGGGATGGCAGCTCCCCAAGCACGCACCTCGTCGTTCACCGTCTCCAGGGGTCTTACCCAGCCCCCATCCAGCCAAAGGATATCCATGGAGCCGTAATCGTGCATCAGCTCGCTGAGCTGGTTGTAGGTAAACTGCTTGTACTGGTTCCAACGCCAGGGATGCTTGCGGATATCGTAGTTCACGTTGCGGTCTGGCGTAGCGTATTTCGGCCACCAGAAGTACTCCGAGTGCCAGTCTGGCTTAGAGAAGTAAGCGCCGATCATGAAGCCTTCTTGGCGGAAGGCCTCGAATACGTGTTTCGCGACATTGGCACGCGGGTGAGCAGCAAAAGGACCGTTCGTGATCTTAAAGTCCGTCTGCTTGGTATCGAACATGTTAAACCCGTCGTGGTGCTTGGTAGTGAACACCAGGTAGCGCATACCGGCCGCCTTCGCCGCGCTGGCCCACTGTTCCGGGTTAAAGTTTACGGGGTTAAACTCTTTGTTCAGCCCCCAGTACCACTTCTTAAAGTCTTCGTAGGCAACGGTGCTGTCGCGCTCAATCCAATCCTCCGAGCACAGTGCCCACGACTCGATCATGCCCGGCACTGCATACAGCCCCCAGTGGATAATCATTCCGAACTTCTGATCCTGCCACTTGTCCAGCTTTTTTAACACCAGTGGATCAGTAGGCGCTTCATAAATGGAGGATTGACGGTGAAGGTTATCCGTTTGTGCCTGCACAGACGCAGCGGCACCTACCGCTAAAAGCAGCGCAGCCACGCCCTTGGCGACAGCGGCCTTCTTTGTAAAGCTAAAAAACATAAGCAGCTGTAAGTATTGGTTCAATCAAGAAGATAGCCATTTGTGATTTAACTGCACAGGCATCTTCATCTTATTTTAGTCCTGCACAACGGCCTGCCCTTTTTCTATGCTCCAGTCGTTGCCGTAGAAGCCAGCCGTTTTCACTCCCTTGTCGCCATCTTTCAGCATGCTGAGGGAGAAGATCATGTAATCGGGGAAGCCGCTGCCGCCCGCAAAGTACTGGTTGGCGTCAGCCGCGTGCATGCCCTTTAAGCCCGTCCCGCTCACCACAGCCACAGAGGCAATGTCGCTATCGGCACGAGGCCACATGAAATAAGCACCCAGGTCATCGCCTTTGTACAGTTTGTCTCCCACCTGCACCCTGTCGCGCTGCACCTGGATCGGGCAGTTAGCCAACAGTTTTTTCCAGGCGCTGTTGGTCGAAGCGTTACCATAGAGCACTACGCCCCTGTCTTTGTAAGTAGCAGCCTTGAAGTCTTTATCCGAAATGATGTCCACTGCCCCGTTTCCCCGGTAGTACCATACCTCCGCATCATAGCGGGCCTTGTTATAGGCCCACTCATTCTCTTGTTTGTTCCCGGACGTGCCATACACAAAGAGCATGCGGTAGTTGAACGGTTCTTTAAAGGTGCCATTCCGGCTGGTCCCCTTCTGTGTGAGCAAGGGCTTCTCTCCTACCTGCCACTGGCTCTTCTGCGTCAGGTACAGTACCTCAGTTGGTGACTTCACCTCGTAGTAGAAAGGCGCCTGGTCATCCAGCTTGATGGTAAGCTTATCCCCTACCTGGAAGTCGTTCAGGGCAAAGCTTAAAGCAGCCACGTTCTCTGTTTTCCCGAAAATGGTTTTCCGCTTTTTGTTTCGGTCCAACTGCACCCGGCTGTACTGTAGGGGTTTTTGCTGCTGCAAGACAGACACCCAACTGTAAGTGGATGAGATGGCAGGGTTGGCTGTGCTGAAATTCACTTTGTTGATGGCGCTGTCGCTCGGGATGGTGTGCCACTTAAAGTAATCGAAGAGCGGATCCCAGTCCACGCTTTCGTTTCCGAACCAGTGTGAACCACCGGGATACTCGTAATAGCTAAAGTCTTTATGGAAGGTAGAAAGCAGCGCTTTCATCTGCCTGGCATAGTCTACAGAAACTACTTTGTCACTGTCGCCATGGTGAATGTACACCCCACCCGCTCCGTAGTTTTGTGCCAGTTCATACACATTGCTTGGGTTGCTGGCTTGCAAGAGCAGATTTTCGATGTGGGAGCGCCCTTCTGTAGGAATCTTGCCATCGGCAGAGCCGTAGGCCGCCAGCGTTGGGTAGCCCGCGCATGGGGCAATCGCCGCCCACTTACCGGGGTAGGTAGCGCCAAGGTACCAGGTGCCATGCCCGCCCATAGAATGGCCGGTCAGGTAAATCTTTTTCGGGTCTGGCTTAAACCTGTTCTTCGCAATTTCAAACACCTCCATGGCATCCAGCCGGCCCCAGTCCTCCCAGTTAAAGCCTCTGGGCCGGCGGTTGGTAGGCGCTACCAGCGTACCCCAGCTTTTAGGCCGGTATGCCCTTGCCTGGCCGATGGCCTCCACACCGGCACCGTGTACCGACAGGAACAGAGCAGCTGGCTTTTGATCCGGCTGTGCCTGCGGTGTTACGCCATAATACTGAATGCTTCCGTCTATATTGCTGACAAAGGTGTTGCTGTAGTGCTCATTGGCCGCTACAGCACTTAGCGTAATGTCCTGCGCATCCAGCTCTTTTCCTTTTTGCAGCAGGCGCACCGTACAGGAGTACTCTCCTTTCTGTGTTACCTGCGCGGCATCCATGCGAAAACCTACTTTGCGTGTCGTCATGGGCGGCACAGTGGCTACGGCTGTCAGGAGCTCCCTGCCTTCCAGTTTCGTTTTAAACTGTAGGTTAGTCAGCGGCTGTGCCGTGGCATTGATCACCACCACTGCCCCCCAAAGCGGCTCGGCCTGGTTCCCTAACACAATGTGTGGCAGGGTGGGGTCCTCTTTGTTAATGCTCACGGGCTTGGTTGTGGGGGTAAGCTTGGCCGTGATCCCTCCCCAGGCAGAAAACCGGGACCCTCTTATGTATAGTTCGTTTGTTCCTTTCTTAAGTTGTACAGGCAGGTACAGCCATCCGTCGCTGTAAATATCGCCTGTACGAGGCTGACCGTTAAAATACAGCATGCTGTGGCCAGCAACATTTAAAAGAGCTGTTTGCTCTTTGTCAGATTCATAAGTGAGGTAGAGGTAGCCGTTTGCAAGTGCTCTTCCTCTAAACTTTTCGGTACTGTCGGCAGTAATGGCTTGCCAGACAGCATTTGTACCGGATACTCCTTTCCCCTCGGCCGGCTTCTGAAGGCCTCCCCCATAAAGCTGATAAGCCAGTTGGTCGGTGTAAAGCGCCTCTCTTCCGTACTGATGGGCGTCTTGTATCACTAAGCCTTTGGTAAACTGATAGACATCCTGTGCTCGGGCCTGTGCGGCAAATAGTAGAAACAGTAGCAGGAATACGTTCTTTGTGTTTATCATCGTGCTGTCAGTTAATGTCTTTTTTACCTTGGTTTTTGTGCCAGACGGCAATTGTAAAGCCTGTGCTAGATGCTTGAACAGGTATTAACAGAAACAAAAAAGCGAGGCTACCGAAAAGCTCCGGTAACCTCGCTGTCTGTCAGGTTACTTTACGTCCCAGAATATTTTCCCGGTACGCACATCGCTTGCCCGAACAGTCTCATAATTGTTCGTGTTGTAGGCTGCCTCGCTGCTTGGGTAAGTCAGGCGTGAAGGCGGCAGCTCATACCCAGCCAAAGTGGACGGGGTAAAGGTTAACTGCGGATACCCTGTTCTTCTGTACTCAGACCAGCTTTGAACAGCCTGTAAGAAACCGAAATGTACCCACTTCTGCGTCCAGATCTTCGCCAGCTTCTCTTCCTGCGTTCCGGTATAGGCCACAGCCGCGTTATCCAGGAAAGCCGCCATTTCTTCAGCCGTTGGCGCCGCCTCCTTTGCTTTGGAGCTGGAGCTGATGTTGTTCAGGTAATAGTAGAAGTCAACTGACTGCTCCAGCGCCTTTCTGTACGCCTGCTCTGGCTCTCCTCCGCCCCAGCGCTCATAGGCCTCGGCTTTCAGGAAGTTCACCTCAGCGGCTGTCATGGCGATGCCCGGCAGGCTGCTGTTGTTCAGGAAAGTAGCGGAGTCCAGGATCGCGAAATCCTCTCGCTTCTGTGTTTGCTCTTCAGTACCGAAGGACAGCGGCATGGCTTTAAATTCGGCGTTCGGCACAAAAGCGCCGTTCACGGTTCTGCCGTACTTATCGAACAGCACCTCAATGCGAGGGTCATTCGCAGGCTTCAGCACATTCTCCAGCATGTACTCAGGCGCTGAATGGCTGCCGATCTCCGTTAAGGCACTGTTCAGGGTGTTGGTGTAGTTTGTGAGCGGCGCCAGCAGGATGTTAAACTGTGACTCGTCTACCAGTGGGTACTGCCCCGGCGCATTGAGCATCGCCAGTACTTCCTGCTTCGCAGCGGCCTCATCAGCAAAGGAGGTACGCATCAGCAGGCGCAGGCGCAGAGAGTTGGTATAACGTCTCCACTTGTCTACGTTGCCGCTCAGCATGATATCCTGCTTCTGGAACGCAGCGCTTGTCTGGGCAGTAGCGAAATAAGCAGAAGCTTCCTCCAGTCCGGTCAGGATCGCCTCATATACCTCTTCGGCGTTGTCAAACTTTGGTCGTACCACGGTACCTGTCAGGTTCAGGCTGCCTGCCTCGCTAAATGGTATTCCTCCCCACAGGTCCACCATCTCAGAGGCCTCGTCCAGCATGATCACTTTAGCGGCCTGCACGAAGATCTCGGCAGAGGCCTTCTCTCCTTCGGGTAATTTGGCATAAGCCGCCTCTATGGCTCTGAAATGGGCCATGGCTCCACCGCCGTCACCGCCTGGTCTGTAGAAGTCATCCCAGCGGTTTTGGGTGTAACCCGGGTTCTGCTGGTACTTCGTGTTTGAGTTCGAGAACGAAAGTGACTGCGTGTACACCCCAGGCTGCATGGCTACGAAAGTACGGACATCCCAGTAAGAAGGGCGCACACGGTTGTTGTCCAGCATCTCGGTAAAAAAGCCACCGATAGATGCCTCTGTTGTTTCTTCCGGATTGTAAAAGTTATCCTCCAGCTGGTCCTCACAGGCCGTCAGGCTGGTGAGGGCCGTGGTGGCACCTAGTATATAAACGAATATTCTCTTCATGATAAATTCCTTTTAAGTGTTGAACTCACTTACTTCAATTAAAAACTAGCATTGATCTGGATACCATAGCTTCTGGTGGCAGCGCTGGAACCTTCGTCTATGCCCTGTCTGTACCACTGTGTGCCGATCGGCGCTTCCGGATCCAGGTTCTCCAGTGTTCTCCAGAAGTAGAACAGGTTTCTTCCTACCACTGACACACGCAGGTTCTGCATCTTAAACTTCTGGGCGAATGTTTTAGGCAAGTTGTAGCCCAACACCACCTCGCGTAGCTTCACGTAGCTGTTGTCATACACAGAACCTTTGGCGTTCCAGGCGTCCGCACCCCAGTAGAAGGTGTTGATGTAGTAAGTGGCCGCGTCCACAATGGTCGTGTTCGGGGTACCTTCAGCGGTTACACCGTCCAGCAGCACGCCGTCATGGTACACCGTGCTTCCGTTAGGAGCAGGGCTGTTGTGGTTTGGCAGCTGCACTTTCGTGTTGTTCTCGTCGATGTAGTAAGGCAGGCCACCGTGCTCTTCGTCACGGAACTCCAGGGTGTTTTCGAACATACCGGCACCAGTGGCATATTTAAGCGGCGTAGAGACAATCTGCCCACCCAGGCGGTAGTCCACCAGGAAGTCCAGAGACAGGTTTTTGAAAGAAAGCGTGTTCGAGATACCGCCTACTGCTTTCGGCAGGATGTTACCGGCTTTTTCGTAGCGTGTTTTGTCTATTACATACAGGCCGTTTGATCCGATGATCAGGTTGCCTTCCTCGTCTCTGGCACGCGGGAACACGTAGATGTCACCGATGGTCTCTCCCACTTTGGCCACCACACGAACGGCGCTCTGCTCTGCATCATAGAACACGAGCTCTTCCAGTCCCTCGTTCAGGCTGTTTACCTTGCTGCGGTTAAAGGCAAAGTTCAGGCGAGTGTCCCAGTTAAAGGCTCCTACCGTTACCGGTGTGGCGTTTAGTGCTACTTCCCAGC
The DNA here is from genome assembly GCF_900188175.1 of Pontibacter ummariensis. Taxonomy (GTDB): domain Bacteria; phylum Bacteroidota; class Bacteroidia; order Cytophagales; family Hymenobacteraceae; genus Pontibacter; species Pontibacter ummariensis. The sequence goes on from NZ_FZOQ01000010.1 coordinate 40,580, forward strand.
CATAGCTGTGGATTTCACCGATGTTAGAGATTCTGGAAGTAGCTCCTGTACTTGTTGGCAGCGACAGTCCCAGAATCTGGTTTTCCACGCGGCTGTTATAGTAAGAAATGTCTACCCCAATTTTGTCGTTCAGTATTCTCGTTTCCAGACCGAATTCAGCTTCGTACTTGTTTTCTGCTTTCAGGCTCTCGTTACCAAACACGGTCTGCGCGCTGAGTGACGGCACTGGTCCGTTGATGGTCTGCAGCGGGTTTTGGCTGTAAGTAATGTTAGCCTGGTAATAAGGCGGGGCATTGCCTACCACACCGTAAGAGGCTCTGATCTTACCATAGGTCAGGAAAGTAGGCAGCACAAAAGCATCGGTAAACACAAAACCGGCGTTTACGGACGGGTAGAAATAGTTATTGTTTGCCGGAGGCAAGGTGGAAGTATATTCCTGTCTGCCTGTTCCCTCTACATACAGGAAGTCCTTGTAATTCAAGCTGAGGGTACCCAGGTAAGCGTACTTGGTTACCTCGGCACGGGAGGCAGACGTCGTTGGCAGGTTAAAGGAGTTGTTCAGGCTGAACCAGTTCGCCGTGGTCAATCCGTCTCTCGTACCGGAGGCCTGGTCACGATAGTTTTCTGTTCTTCCCTGGAAACCAGCATTCACGCTTACCTCCAGGTCCTCTGTCACGTAGTCAGAGTAAGAAAGCAAGGCGTCTGTGTACAGCGTAGCATAACGGCCTTTGGAGGTACCAAAATAGCCCGTGCTGTTATTCTGGTTAAAGGCAATCGGGTACTCGTTGTACTGTCTGCTCTCTATGGCTCTGCTGGTAAAGTCGTTACCTACACGGCCTCTGAAGCGTAGCTTGTCAGTGATCTCGTAGTTTAAGGTGGCGCTTGTGATCAGGCGGTCCTCATACTCCTCTTCTCTGTTACGCAGCTGGTTCCACAGGAAGTTCAGCACCTCCGGACGAATGTTGTAGGCCAGTGCTTCCTCCGGGTTTCGGTCGCGCTGGTTCGGCAGCACATATTTGAATCCTTCGGATGTCTTGTACTTGTCCAGCCATACCGACATATCCTCTGACCGGCCCAGGAAGCCGTCGTAAGAGGCGGTCAGGCGGTTAATCTGCATCGGACGGTTCTTCACATAGCTGTTGATGTAGTTCACCACGATGTCCGTCGTCACACGCTCACTCAGCTTCACGGTGCTGTTCAGGTTTAGGGTATTGCGCTGGAACTCACCCCCGCGCTGCACACCCTCGTAATCATTGCGGGTATACGACAGGCGGTAAGCTACCTTATCTGTCTGGTTCGACAGGGCCGCGTTGATGATAGAGCTATAACCTGTCTGGTAAAAGTCCTTGTAGTTATCCGGCTGTGCCTTGAACGGGCGCATCGTGCCATCCCACCATGGCACCATCTGTCCCTCCATCTTAGGACCGAACTGTGCAAAAGAACGGAAGTTAGGACGCACGCTCTCAGCCGTTCCGTCTCCGTCAGTATCCACTGGAATCCAGCCTTCGGCTGTTCCGCCTACCGCCAGGTTTGTTTCTCTGTCGTAGCCAGGGCCGTAGGTATTCTGATATTTAGGGGTGAAGGCTACTTGCTCCACACTGTAGTTGTAGTTTACGTCTACCCCTAAGCCTTGTCGCTCCGAACCCTTCTTGGTCGTGATCACGATCACACCACTGGCCGCATCGGAACCGTATAGCGCCGTAGCACTAGCCCCTTTCAGCACCGTTAAGGTCTCGATATCGGCCGGGTTGATGTCCAGGATGCCGTTACCTCTGATGCGCTGGTCGTTCCAGTAACCACCGTTGTTGGCGCCGCTGGCTCCTCTCTCGTTGTTGTTTCGGATCAGCACACCGTCCACCACGTACAATGGCTGCGTGTTGAAGTTAAGCGAGTTAATGCCGCGGATCTGCACGTTAACCCCACTGGTAGCTCCACCGGGTGCCGTCGTGATTTTTACACCAGCGGCTTTACCGTACAGGGCCGAAGCAAAGTTCGTGTTACCGGCTTCGGTTAACTCTTTGGCACTTACGGTACTGGTGGCGTAACCCAGTGCTCTCTGCTCTTTCGAGATACCCAAGGCAGTCACCACCACCTCGCTCAGTGCCTTAGCATCATCTGCCAGGGCTACATCCACGGCTGCGCGGCCATTAACGGCCACTTCTTTTGTGGTGTAACCGATAAAGGAAAACACCAGCGTACCCTGGCCTTCCGGCACCGGGATCGTGTAGGAACCGTCCACGCCTGTGGCCGTGCCCGTGCTCGTGCCTTTGAGCAATACTGTAACGCCAGGCAAAGCAACACCCTTTGCATCTGTTACTTTTCCTTTAACTAATTGTTGTGCCCATGCTACCTGGCAGCACAGCACCAACACGGTACTTAAGAGAATAGAAACGCATCTGTTCCTCATTTTTCTGTTTTTTTAGGGTATAATGGAGTAAGTAGTAAGCTAATCGCAAATGCCCTGTGCGGGGAAATATGCTTGCAACACAAGACATAACAGGTAGTAAGACATCAACAAGAAAACGTCTTTGCTTTTTCAGGGAAAGCAACAGTCTTAAGCGCGGGAGGCGAAGCTCCCGACCCTACTGAAAGCGCTTAAAGAAAAGCAGGCAACTACCAGGGAAGGCATAAAAAGCATCACCCACCATTCGGAGTAATACTTTTTCTTAAACAGAAGGCCTTTACAGGGCAGCTATGGCGCTGCAAAGGCTGTTTTTGCAGTAGATATTTATTTTTTCATAGTATGGGGTTAAGGATTTCCGAACAAAAGGCAGGTAAATCGCTTGTCGTCGGAAGACTAAAAGTGAAGGCCTGCCCTGTAATTTTTGATTAAGATAGAGAGGCTCAAAAACAAAAACAAGTAAAAATAAAAAAATGTGTGCGCACACATAGCAAATGTTATCGCGCACACATATATTACAGCAGAAAACGAACAGCTCCACACATGGGAGGCAGTTACCTTGCAAATCACGCAGGGCAGCAGCAGGAGCAGACAAAGTGGAACTTCAAGCGGATTGTTACTCTTTAGGCTTATACCGGAAGAGTTATAATAATTTAACTTTAACTTTAAGCTATCTCTTTATTTTTGCGAGCGTAAGCGCTGCACTCATACCAGAAACAGATGGACAAGAAGAAAATCAGGATAAAAGACATTGCACAGTTGGCAGGCGTTTCTGTCGGCACGGTAGACAGGGTGATACATAAACGAGGCAGGGTATCGGATGAGGCGCTGGAGAAAGTATTAAAAACCCTGCACGAGATCGACTACAAGCCCAACCTGATTGCGCGTACCCTTGGCTCCAGCAAAACCTATCGCATTGCAGCCCTCATACCAGACCCCTCCCTGGACGAGTACTGGCACCAGTCATTCCAGGGCATCAACCATGCACAGGAGGAGTGGGCACAATATGACTTTCGCCTTGAGACGTTCTTCTTTAACCTGTACGACAGAAACTCATTTAAGAAAGTAGCAGAGGCGGTGCTGGAATCGGAACCGGACGGTGTTTTGATCTCGCCGGTTTTCTACCACGAGGTGCTTCCATTTTTTGAGCTGCTAAAGGATCGCAATATTCCGTACGTACTGTTTAATACGAACATCCCGGAAGTGCAGCCGTTAACCTTTATCGGTCAGGACCTGTTTGAAAGCGGAAAAGTGGGGGCCGAACTGCTCCATTTACAACAAAAGGGCGCGGGAACGTTTGCCATCCTGCACATAAATGAGAACAGCCTTAACTCCGTACACCTGCTGGAAAAAGAAAAGGGCTTTAAAGAGTACTTCAGGGAAAATGCCCCTGATGCAAGGGTGCTGGTGTTAGAACTGAACAGCCAGGAAGAGGCTTCGGTTGAGAAAGCGATCGGAATGCTCCTTCAGAATACGGAACTAGCCGGCATATTAGTGACCACCTCAAAAGGTGCTTCACTGGTGTCGGACATGCTACAGGCGCACGGCAAAGACAGCATCAGGCTGGTAGGGTACGACTTGCTGGAGGAGAACATCAAGTACTTGAAAGCAGGTATTATCGATTTCCTGATTAACCAGAATCCGAAGCGGCAGGCTTTCCTGGGCATCAGCCATCTGGCAAACTACCTGTTGTTAAGAAAAGAGCCGCCACAGCAAGACCTCTTCCCACTGGAGATCATCACAAAGCAAAACTTACGGTCTTACCTGGAGTCGGGTATACATTAAAACATGGCCTCTTCCCTGGCTCTGCTTACCCCTCTTTCCTGATTTGAGCCGAGCAGAGCCAGGGAGTTTTTAAGAGCGGGCCGGCTTATCGGCAATGGGAGCGTTACTTTTCTCCAGCGCTTCGCGCATGGCTTTTACCTGCTCCTCATCCGTCACCAGAAACTCGAACTCCGACAGCTGCCCCACGCTGGACATAGGAGGGTAATTTTTGCGGAACCTCATCGTTCCATCCACTTTTTTACGGGCAGAGGCATGTACTTCCTTTACGCCGGTTTTCGAAATAATCTCATACACATTTCCTGCATTGATTCCGCTACCTGGCATAATGACCAGCTTATCACCGGCTTTCTCCACGAGTGCTCTGATCAATGCTGTACCCTGTAAAGCTGTTTGTTCCTGCCCCGATGTTAGCAGCCTGTCTACCTTCAAGCAGATCAAGTCATTCAGGGCTTTGAAGGGATCAGGGGTAAGATCAAAGGCCCGGTGAAAGGTAACACTCAGGGGGCGGGCAAGCACCATCAGTTCCTGCATCCTTTCCGTATCTACCTCACCGTCTTCTTTTAGCATGCCCAGCACCACGCCATCAGCGCCCAGGCGCTTGGCCATGGCAATGTCATGCTTCAGGATCTCAAACTCCAGGTCTGAGTACAGGAAATCACCTCTCCGCGGGCGAATCAGCACGTGTAAGCCAATGCTTATGTTTTTACGGGTCACTTCTATCAAACCCGCACTGGGGGTCGTTCCCCCTTCCACCAAACTGTCACAGAGCTCCACGCGCTGCGCCCCCCCCTGCTCTGCGGCCAGGGCAGAGCGCACGGATTCTACACAAATCTCCAGCGCCCCGCCTTGTCCCTTTGAGCTATAGCTTGCTTTTTGCATCAATCAGCTTTTTAGTAGTCTGGTCCAGCACAGCATAATTAAAGCCCTTCTGGATGCAGTACCCGCCATACTCACCCTGCTTGTTCAGGGCTATAAAGCCCACCTGCAGGTCTTTCACATTCTTCTGCTTCGAAATGATGCGCTCTACAGCCAGCCTGCAGGCTTTTTCAGGGGAATTGCCCTGCCGCATCAGTTCCACCACCAGGTGGCTTCCCACCATCCGGATCACGGCCTCGCCTAGTCCCGTAGCGGTGGCGGCCCCAACTTCGTTGTCCACGAAAAGCCCGGCACCAATGATGGGAGAGTCGCCCACACGCCCGTGCATTTTATAAGAAGCGCCACTGGTTGTACAGGCTCCCGCCAGGTTGCCATGGGCGTCTAAAGCAAGCAAGCCAATGGTATCATGGTTTTCGATGTTCACAACCGGCTTATACTGCGACTGCTTTAACCACTCTTTCCAGTCCCGCTCAGACTCTGGTGTCAGCAGGTTTTCCTTCGGGAAGCCTTTTGAAAGGGCAAACTGCAAAGCGCCCTCCCCTACCAGCATCACGTGCGGGGTATCCTCCATCACCTTTCGGGCAACAGAGATCGGGTGTTTGATGTGCTGCAGAAAAGCTACGGCCCCACAATTGCTGTCCTTGTCCATGATGCAGGCGTCCAGCGTTACCTTCCCTTCCCGATCAGGGTAGCCACCATAGCCAACTGTCCGCACATTGGGGTCCCCTTCCGGCACCCTTACACCTGCCTCCACGGCATCCAGGGCCTGCCCCCCCTGGGACAGAATTTTCCAGGCCGCCTCATTGGCTGGCATGCCATGGTTCCAGGTAGAGATTACGACAGGCTTGTTGCCCGCGCCTTTTCCCAACACCCCTGCGAATGCTTTTTCAATCGGATAAAGCCCTGTTAACAAAGTGGTACCCAGAGCGGACACTTTCAGGAAGTTACGTCTGCTGTTCATTAAACTTTAAAATGTAGGTGAGTATATGATATAGAATAGTCTGAAAAAAACTGTGGTGAACTTCTGAATAACCGAAGCAAGCTTTTTATGAAAGCGTTTAAGTTGTGGTTGATGTGTTGTTAAAATTTCCCGGAGGCTCTAACAGCAAAAAGCGCAGAACTAAATATTGCTGTTAAAAGCATAAGAACAAAGTAAAGGGCGCTCTTCCTTTCCCTTCTCCCTAACAGGCACAGCTCCCCCGTCTCCTGCTATTGCCTTTTGTGACTGTACAGCCGGCCTGGATTCCTTCCTTTGCGCCCCTCTTACTTGCCCGATGCGCTGGCTAAGACGCGGAAAGGCACAGGCAACACCTATATAAGCCGTCCTGCTCTAACAGCGGTTTAAACGTTTATGCTTCAATTATATGTATTTTCTCCTATAGAAAGCAAGTGTTGTGACTTTAGCTTGTGATTATTGCTAAAACGGTTTACCTTTAGTAGAGCGAACAAATGAGTGCGCTATCGCTTACCTTCTGTTTCATTCCTTGAATGTATACCTGATGAAAAAGAGCCTCCTCCCAGCTTTACTACTCACGCCCCTGCTCGCCTTCGCGCAAGCGGGTCCTGCTCAAAACCTAGTAAAGTACGTAAACCCGATGATTGGCACGGCCAAGATGGGGCACACCTATCCCGGCGCCACGGTGCCTTTTGGCATGGTACAGCTAAGCCCGGACACCGATACCATTCCCTACGAGGTGAACGGGCAGTACAACAAGGACGTGTACAAGTACTGCGCGGGCTACCAGTATGACGACAACACGATTGTTGGCTTTAGCCACACGCATTTCAGTGGTACCGGCCACTCTGATCTTGGCGATTTTCTCATCGCCCCTACCACCGGAAAGCTACAACTGAACCCGGGCACGGAAGACCGGCCCGAGAGCGGCTATCGTTCCGCGTTCTCGCATGCCAATGAAACAGCGGAGCCTGCTTACTACAAAGTAAAACTGGACGACCACAATATCCTGGCCGAGCTGACGACCTCTAACCGCGTGGGCATGCACCAGTACACTTTCCCGAAATCAGAGGAGGCCCATATCATACTCGACCTGATGTCGGGTATCTACAACTACGACGAGAAGACCTCCTGGACCTTTGTGCGGGTAGAGAACGATACACTCATCACAGGTTACCGCCAGACGAACGGCTGGGCCAGAACGCGTACCGTGTATTTTGCCATGGCCTTCAATAAGCCTTTCTACCAATACGGCAACAAGGACTATTCTGCCCCGCAGGTATACAAGGGCTTCTGGCGCAAGTTCGACCAGACAAAGAACTTCCCGGAATTTGCCGGCAAGAAGCTCAGAGCCTACTTCGACTTTAAGACCGAGGAAGGCGAAAAGATAAAAGTAAAGTTCGCCCTCTCCCCGGTAAGCACAGCGGGCGCGCTGGCCAACATGCGTGCCGAGATACCGCATTGGGATTTTGAGCGCGTGAAACAGGAGGGGCAGGCAGCCTGGAACAAGGAGCTCAACAAAGTGGTCGTAAAGGCCAGCCAGGATGATCTTGTCAACTTCTACACCGCGATGTACCATGCCTTTCTAGGCCCGACAACTTACATGGATGTGGACGGAAAGTACCGTGGCCTCGACATGAACGTGCACCAGGCAAAGGATTTCACGAACTACACCAGCTTCTCGCTCTGGGACACCTACCGTACCCTGCACCCGCTCTTTAACATCCTGCAGCCAGCCCGCAATACTGACATGGTAAAGTCGATGCTGGCGCATTACGACCAGAGCGTGCACCGCATGCTGCCGGTGTGGTCGCACTACGCGAATGAGAACTGGTGCATGATCGGCTACCATGCCGTGCCGGTAATTGCCGATGCTGTGATAAAAGGGAACGCTGACTTTGATGTGAACAAAGCCCTGGAAGCCTGTGTGACCACTGCCCGCAACAACTACTACGACGGCCTGAACTACTACATGGAAATGGGCTATGTGCCGGAGGATAAAAACAGTTCTTCTGTTTCTAAAACGCTGGAGTACGCTTACGATGACTGGTGCATCGCACAAATGGCAAAGAAGCTTAACCGCCAGGACATCTATGAGGAGTTCATGCAGCGGGCCAGTAGTTACAAGAACGTGTACGATGCCGGGTCCGGTTATATGCGTCCGAAGCTGAGCGACGGCAGCTGGAAAAAAGAGTTCGACCCGCTCGACACACACGGGCAGGGCTTTATAGAAGGCAACTCCTGGAACTACAGCCTCTACGTGCCCCATGATCCGGCACAGATGATCGCGATGATGGGCGGCAAGCAACGCTTCGCGCAGCACCTGGACTCCCTCTTTACCATGGAGCTACCGGATAAGTACTTTGCCAACACAGAGGATATCTCCCGCGAAGGGATCATCGGCAACTACGTGCACGGCAACGAGCCTTCCCACCACGTGGCTTACCTTTATAACTGGACAGACCAGCCCTGGAAAACACAGGAGCGCATCCGCATGGTGCTAAAGGCCATGTACAAGCCCACAGTAGACGGATTGGGCGGCAACGACGATTTCGGGCAGATGAGCGCCTGGTACATCTTCAGTGCCCTTGGCTTTTACCCGGTGGCCCCCGGATCTGATCATTACGCTATCGGAAGCCCAGCCGTGCAATCTGCGAGCATCAACCTGGAGAATGGCAAGACCTTTACGGTGGACGTGAAAAACCAAAAGGACAAGCACGTGTATGTGCAGAAGCTGGAACTGAACGGGCGGCCCCTCCACCGCAGCTACCTGACGCACAAGGAAATTATGGACGGGGGTAAAATCACCTTTTACATGGGGCCGCGGCCAAACAAGAAACTAATGACCATGGCCCGTTAAGCCCCCGCAAAACAGAACCACGACCAAATCAACATATTGACCCTATGAAAAAAGTGTTCCTAGCCCTTGCCGTTATGCTCAGTCTTCACTTCACTGGTGCCAGTGCCCAGACTTTCCGTGTGGCCACTTATAACATTCGGTACGATAACAAAAGCGACACCTTAAACGCCTGGCATAAGCGGTTGCCCGTGATGACGGACCTGATCAAGTTTCACGACTTCGATATTTTTGGCTCACAGGAAGGGCTGCACCATCAGTTGGAAGCCCTTGCGATAGGCCTGGAAGATTATGCCTATATTGGTGTAGGCAGGGACGACGGCAAGCAAGCCGGTGAGTTTTCCGCCATTTTCTACAAGAAAGACAAGTTCAGATTGCTGCAAAAAGGAAACTTCTGGCTATCACCTGTTACGGACAGGCCCAACAAAGGCTGGGATGCGGCCCTGCCGCGCATCTGTTCCTGGGGGCAGTTTCAGGATATAGCCTCTGGTTTTAAATTTTACCTCTTTAACGTGCACTTCGATCACCAGGGCGTGCAGGCGCGGAAAGAAAGCGCTAAGCTGGTCTTACATCAGATAAAGAAAATTGCAGGGGATACCCCTGTTGTGTTAACAGGTGACTTTAACCTGGACCAGACAGACGAAGGCTACGCTGTTCTTAGTAAGTCTAACCTGGTGCAGGATGCCTATAACCTGTCCCCGGTCCGGTATGCTCCAAACGGCACTTTTAACGGCTTTAACATCAATATAAAGTCAGACAAGAGGATCGACCATATCTTTCTAACGCCTCATTTCAAGACAAAACGCTATGGTATCCTGACCGATAGCTACCAAGGGCAGCTCCCCTCCGACCATTTCCCTGTTGCCATAGAGGTTGCATATTAAGATTAGGCAGGAGAAACAGAAACGCGAACGAGATAAACTTAAAAACGAAATTCAACAACATGTCGAAAGTAGTCCAGGTTACCGGTGTTCTTGCGCTTGTATCAGGTAGTTTGTTACTAAGCGCCTGTGGCTTGAACGGGAAAGAGTCTCCAAGTGCAGTCAGCACTCCAGTGCAGGCAGCAAACGTTTGGGCCTCTCGGGCAGATACCGCACAGAAAGCCTTGCAGGAACATTTCTGGTCGCCCACGGCCAATTACTTCCATAAGGACAACAAAGGTGACGCCTCTTTTAACTACTGGTGGCAAGCCCATGCCTTGGATGCCCTCTGCGATGCCTACAGCCGCACAAAGGATGAGCAGTACCTTACCCTGATGAACAGCTTACACGATGGAGTAAGGGCTAAGAACGGAAACACCTTTGAGAACAACTACTACGACGACATGGAGTGGATGGCGCTGGCATGCCTGCGGGCCTACCAACTGACCGGCGACGAAAAATACAGGGCAACGGTGGATACCTTATGGACAGACATAAAAACAGGATGGAGTGACTACATGGGCGGAGGCATTAGCTGGAAGAAGGACCAGCGGGACTACAAAAACACCCCCGCCAATGCCCCGGCCAGCATTCTTGCCGCCCGCCTGTACCAACTGGACCAAAAGCCTGAGGACCTGGAGTGGGCGCTTAAGATCTACGACTGGCAGCAACGGAACCTGGTAGACCCTGCAACGGGGCTCGTGTGGGACGGCAAAAATCGCCAAGGTGACAACAAAATTGACAAAGACTGGAAGTTTACTTACTGCCAGGGTGTTTATATTGGGGCAGGCCTGGAGCTATACAAGATCACAAAACAACAGGAATACCTGGACGCCTCTGTCCGGACGGCTGACTACGTCCTGAGCAGTACTGACTTCACAAAAAATGGTGTGCTGCTGGAGCGCGGCAAAGGAGATGGTGGCCTGTTTAAGGGCATACTCATTCGCTACCTGACGCAACTGGCATTGTCAGACTACCCTAGTTCTGAAAGCCGCAACAGGTATAAGGCGTTTATAGCCAGCAACGGCGAGGTACTGTGGCACAGCGGGACGCACCGGCCTACCCTTTTATTTGGCGAAAGCTGGGGCACACAACCGCCCGCAGACCAGACAGACAGCTCCGTGCAGCTAAGCGGGGTAATGCTAACGGAAGCCCTCGCCCTGTTGGAGCAGGAAGAGGAGTTATAGTACACGCAAAAGAACTTAGCAGAACACACAAAAGCTTATCCATAACATCTGTAAATATTATGAACAGGAGAACTTTTATACAGAGCTCAGCACTGCTTGGTGCCGGCTTATACCTGAGCCCGATGTCTGTCGCTGCCTCGGCTGGTTTCCCTTTGGTACGCGTGTCCGGGCAAAAGCGCAACTTCCAGAGCAAGTCTGTGGAGAACGCCATCGGCGAGTTCAAGCGAAAGGTAAAGGACAAAGAGCTGGCCTGGCTATTTGAGAACTGCTTCCCCAACACCCTTGACACGACGGTAACCTATACGACCAAAAACGGGCGCCCCGACACGTATGTAATTACCGGGGACATAGATGCCATGTGGCTTCGGGACAGTTCGGCCCAGGTGTGGCCTTACCTCAAGTTCATTAAAAAGGATGAGCCCCTCCGCCAGTTGGTCGCAGGGGTGATCAACCGGCAGACCTACAGCATCCTCCGCGATCCTTATGCAAACGCCTTTTATGACGACAACAACAAGGTGGGCGAGTGGAGCAAGGACCTGACCGACATGAAGCCGGGCATACACGAGCGCAAGTGGGAGATTGACTCACTGTGCTACCCTATCCGACTGGCGCACGCGTACTGGAGCATCACCGGAGACACCAAGCCCTTTGACGCGGAGTGGCAAAAAGCGATAAAGGCCACCCTGAAAACCTTTAAAGAGCAGCAACGCAAGGATGGACCGGGCCCTTACAAATTCCAGCGCGAAACAGCCTGGGCCACCGATGGTGTTCCGATGAGTGGTTACGGTTACCCGATAAAACCAGTGGGCCTCATCTGCTCTATCTTCAGGCCAAGCGACGACGCCACCATTTATCCTTTCCTGATCCCCTCCAACTTTTTTGCCGTGACCAGCTTGCGTCAGGCTGCCACCATGATGGAGCGGGTAGCAGGTGACAAGGGTACCGCCCGCGAGCTGACCGCCCTCGCGGATGAAGTAGAGAAAGCCTTGGCGGAACATGCTGTAGTGGACCATCCGCGCTTCGGAAAAGTATATGCCTACGAAGTGAACGGCTTTGGCAGCTATAACCTGATGGATGACGCCAATGTGCCTAGCCTGCTGTCGTTACCGTATTTAGGAGCCGTTAGCGCAACAGACCCTGTTTATCTGAACACCCGCAAGATGCTGCTCTCTGAAGACAACCCCTTCTTCTTTAAAGGCAAGGCTGGTGAAGGCATTGGCGGCCCACACGTGGGGATGGACATGATCTGGCCGATGAGCATTACCATGCGGGGGCTTACCAGCACAAACGAGCAGGAAATAAAAAGCTGTATCGCCATGTTGAAGGCCACCCACGGGGGCACCGGCTTCATGCACGAGTCTTTCCATAAGGACGATCCGAAAAACTTTACCCGCTCCTGGTTTGCCTGGGCGAACACCCTCTTCGGCGAGTTCCTCTGGAAAACTTTTGAGGAGAACCCTAAGCTGCTAGCGTAAGTACTCCGCTGCGTAGACCTACATGGTGGGCATAAACAAAAAGAGAAATGCTACCACAGCATTTCTCTTTTTGTTTATCGAGTAGCTATCTGACACAGCGTTGGAAGCTATACAGGTTCTTTTTCTTTTATAAAAGGTCCGTAGCAGTATGGTTTTGTTTTTCGTTTAGGTGCTGCTGGTGCTGACCTGCTTCAGGAAAACAATATCCGCGAGCTTAGTTATCCACCCGAAACCAGTCGAAGGCAGCAGTGGCGCTTGCCGGCCCTTTTGCTGTCAGGCCTACACGCACTCCTCTGTCCCATGGCGGCAAGTAAGAGGCATCAAACGTTTTTTCATCGTTTAAAATGTTCCAGGTAGTACCGTCGGCACTCCAGGCGAACTGCATCTGATCACCGTTGTTAGTGGTAAGCTTCAGTTGCACCTCTTCTTCTTTGGGTACCGCCGTCTTAGCGATGGTCGACAGGGTTCCCTCCTTCATCGACCAGAGCACGATCTCTCCGTTGCTCACTCCTATCCCTACCGCATTATCGTTATTGCCAATCGCGGTAAGTCCTGCCATCGTCCCTTGCGGCAAGGTGTTATGCTTCACGGCAGCGGTTACGGTATAGTCATCTTCCATTGTGCGCTTTCCTAACACCGCCCCAATCTTCTCAGGAGAAGCCTGTAGCATCAGCAGACCATCATGGAGCTTGTAGTTTGGCTGCTGCGTTACCGGCCACTGCCAGGTAGCCGCCAGGTCGCCGGCCTCAAACTCTTCGTTTACATCCAGGTCTTTTGGGGCAGTTGCTGGAGCTGCTTGTGGAACTTGAATTTGCGCTGTAACGCTAGGGGCATTGTTCTCGAAGTGCGGCCAGTTATCCTCTCCCCACACGATCTTATCCAGCAACCCTTGCCTACCTGGGTATACAAAGCCATCGGTGTTGTAGGCGTGGTACAGGAAGTAGTCCTGTCCACTCTGGTCGGTGACTACTGTGCCGTGGCCCGGGCATTTCCAGGAGTCGTTCTGCTGCATGACCGGGTTCTGCTCGTATTTTTCCCAAGGCCCCTTTAAGCTAGTGGCACGTGCCACTCCCACACCGTATGTACATTCACGCCCACAGCACTTATCACCGGCATAAAAGGTATAGAAGTAATCTCCGCGCTTCACGATGGCAGGGCCTTCCACCAAGCCCCCCTCCCAGGTGCCGGGCTCGTTACGGAACATCTCAAACTTCTCTCCTAAAAGAGCGGTGCGTTCTTCGTTCATGCGTTGCGCCCAAATCGGGGTGGGCAGGCCGCGGCTGTTGCCATCCTCTTTCCAAACCAAGTACAGCTCTCCATTCTTGTCTCTTATTTCGAAACCGTCAATAGAGCCTACTTCCTGGCATACCAGGGGGCCATGGTCGGTGTAAGGGCCTGTTGCACTGGTGGCGCTAGCTACTCCCACACAGAGGTTACCCCCTTTCTTTTTGGCTGTATAATAGATATAGTAGGTGCCATTCTCATAGGCAATTTCAGGTGCCCAGAAATGCGCCTCCGCCCAGTCGGGTAATTTATCGGGGAAAACATGCCCTACCGTTTCCCAGTCCACCAGGTTCCTGGAGTGCAGGATCGGGTACAGGGGTGCCCATTCTGATGAGGTAGCTGTTGCCCAGTATTCATTCTCTACCCGCACCACTGAGGGGTCGGCATAGTCGCCGGGCAAAACAGGATTGGTGTATGAGATAGTCTCTGTCGCTACGGGCTCGCTGGTTGCAGTCTCCTGCTGGTTTGAGACTGTGCTGTTACTACAGGAGAAGACCATGAGGCCAACAACGCACAACAGCAGGGATTGTAAAGGGTGTTTTGTTCTTTTCATAGTTAACTTTTAAACTACAGGCCACGACTGGCAGGTTCTGCCGGGCCACTTTTTCTATTTACTTCTGTGATTACTTATTCTTCCTCCTGTCCGGAAGGCAGGGGCTGTGGTACACCTACAGGTATAGGTAAGCCAAAGACCGGAAAGCCATCTGCCGACCATGTGAACTCTTGCGCCCGCACGTCGCGGTCCCATCCGGGCACGTCCGACTTCTTTGAGTGGTACAGAATCCAACTCTCTGTGCCATCAGGGGAGGTAGTGAAGCTACAGTGGCCGACTCCCATCACTTTGTCGGTACCCTGGAAAACTGGCCCCGTCTTCATCCAACTCCCGGCATCCATTGGATTGAGCAGGGTATCAGAAAGGGTAAGTTGCCCCAAGCGGTACTCCTTCAACCACGACTCCCGGGTGGAGTATATGATAAAGACTTTTTCTTGATGCTTGAGCACCTGCGGCCCTTCATTCAGGTCCAGTTCCCCGCCCGATTCCCATGGCTCCTGGGGAGAAGAGATTAGAGCCCTGTTACTGCTGATCGTCCAAGGATTACTCATGCGGGCGATATACAGATGCTGTTTCGTTTTGTCTGTTGCCGCGTTTTGCTCCCATCCTGACCAAACAGCGTAAAGCTGCCCGTTCAGCTGTAGCGGCGTCAGGTCGATAGCCCATTTCGCTGCGGAAGTAGCGTACGCAATACTATCACCAGTATAGAGCATCCCCTTATCAGTATAGGGGCCGAAGGGATCGTCGCCCACAGACTCCAACACGCCTGAGCGCTGGTGTATAAAAGGGCTTCCGCTCTTTTTGGCCGCCGCATAATAAATGTACCACTTGCCGTTGAAGTAGTGCAGTTCGGGAGCCCATATGTTACTCCTGTTCCAGCCCGTGTCGGGTGTTGCCCATACTAGCACTTTGTCTCCGGGAACTGTCAGGCTATGTGTCCTGGACACATAAATCCCCCCTTTACCTGCGCTGCAGAAATAGTAAGCACCGTTTCTCTTTATCACCCACGGATCGGCGCCATCAGCAATTGGATTAGTGAAGTAGGCATTTTTTGCCGGCCCTGGTAACCTAGGCTGTTTTGCGGCAGGACTAACTGTACTACTTGTAGAACAGCCTACCACGAACAACAGACAAACCCAAAGCGCCTGAAAAGTACTTTTCATACACTATACCTTTCCTAACACCAAAGTTTTCTTCCTATAAGATTACTCTGGCAGGCGCGTTCACTTTATAAGCCTTAAGGCCCTGCTGGTTTATTCCGAACAGGAAGGTGTTGTTCACCTGGATAACGCTTCGCACATCTCCCCAAAGATTAAAACCGCTCTCATGCTGTGGCACATAGTTAAAACTGCCTTTACCGTCTCCTCTCAAGAGTACGCCGTAATTGGCATCACTCTTTCCGAAGCGCAGGCGAGCCTGGTTAATATTTCCGCATAATAACAAGTCCTGCTTTCCGTCCGCGTCATAGTCCAGCGGAGTAATGGTGAACACCGGGGCGTACTGTGCCTGAACGGGCAGGGCCTTTTCACGGAACTTGCCGTTTTCCGCTCTCTGGAAGAAGACCGTGCGGAGATAATTTGCTTTCAGATGCCCGGCCCCCTCTAGCTCTTTCACAGAAAAGATATGATGGAGTGTTGCATCGGCATAGCTCTTATAGTCCGGGAAGCGGTTGCGCATGATGCTCATCTGGTCCAGCAACTCATCTCTGAGTACATAAGGATAACTCTGCCCCTGCATGTAAAAGCAGAGAATAGGGTCTATAGCGCCATTGTCGTCAAAGTCCTTGTAATACAACTCTGCCGGCTCCTTCTCACTGACCTTTGCCTGTGTGTTGGTGCCCTGGTTCCCGATCACCAGGTCTTGCTTGCCATCCCCGTTAAAATCTCCTACCTGCAGGGTGTTCCACCATCCCCTGTACTCCCTCTCAAAGTAGTCTCCTGTTTTGTTCTGCAGCTTTCCATCCGTGTTGACAAAAGCTGTTACCGGCATCCACTCTCCCACTACAACTAAGTCTTGCGTGTGATCCCCGTTCAGGTCTATCCAGGCGGCGTCGCTTATCATGCCCAGTTTCTGTAATCCAGGTGCAAGAGTTGTTGTCGCATCTTTAAAGCGCCCTTTACCGTCGTTAAGCAAGAGATAGCTGACCGGCGTTTCCGGGTAGCGGCCGGGTATCACTCTACTTCCTACAAACAGGTCAGCAAAGCCGTCCCCGTTTACATCAGCCGTTTTGACACAACTCTTACTAGACAGCATAGGAGGCAGGCTGTTCTCTGCTTGCGTAAAGTTGCCCTTACCGTCTCCTAGGTAAAGCAGGTCCTGCAGCAAGGGATCCTCCGGGAGGTAGTTATGGTAGCCACCACTCGCTAAATAAAGATCGGCCGCCCCATCCCCGTTCGCATCGAAGAAAACAGCATCGGCTATCTCTCTTTTACTATCCTGCTCAGAGGCAGGCAGCGTCTTCTGTGTAAACCGGCCGTTTCGCTGTTGTATGTAAACAGCGCCTGTGCCGCCATTCTCCCCACCTGCATACACATCCTCCAGACCGTCCCCATTCACATCCCCTTTAACCAGTACAGGTCCAAAAAAGGACATCGGGTTCACCATCAGGGGCTGGCGCTTAAAGTCGTTGATGGTGTTTGTGGCATGTCGGTACTCTATCGGGGCGGGTATTTCCATGAAGAGGGGCTTTACTCGCTTAGTTGCTTTACCTGCCACATCAGCCTCCTTTTCATCAAGTGTCAGCAGTTGATCTCCTTTTACATGCCTAAGCCACTGCTGCTTTCCTCCGGCCCAGACAATGTGAAGTGAGTCTACGTTCGCTGCGCTGCCCAACCCAAAGTGCAGCACAGGAGACACGCTAGACTGGTAGCCACGCGTTGGCATTTGCTCCAGGTACTGCTGCTTTCCATGGTTGTAGATCCAGATTTTTGCCCCAAGTCCCTGTGTGTTCCCGCCTGCCCCTTTCAGCTTTACTTTTAAATAATGATGCCCGAGCTGTTGGTCCGCCTCATTCCGGTAAACAAAAGCAGGCTTGTTAATATTACTGACAACCAGGTCTAAGTCCCCGTCATTATCCAGGTCGGCATAAGCTGCCCCGTTACTGTTCGATGGTTCCTGTGCCCCCCATAACCCGTTCATCTTACTAAACGTTAGGTCTCCGTTGTTCTTAAACAGGTAGTTCACCACGTTAGAAGACGGCATTTTGTGTACCAACTCTACAATATCCCGGTCCTGCATGTTTCCCTGGCGGCTACCCACAAAGTCATACATGTATTTGATGAAGTCCTGGTTGGTGAAATCTCTCAAGAAGCCATTCGTAACATAAAGATCTTTCCACCCGTCGTTGTCCAGGTCTACGAACAGCGGGGCCCAGCTCCAGTCTGTGTTCGATATACCCGACAGCTGCCCAATTTCGCTGAAAGTTCCGTTTCCGTTGTTCACGTGCAGCATGTTACGCATGTATTGGTAATACAGGCCGGTCTTTAAGTTCAGGTCAAACTTCTCGTAATTATCCGGTGCAAAGAGTAGTTTTTGCCGCCGGTTATCCTCCGGCAACATGTCCAGCACAAAGATGTCTGGCAGGCCATCGTTGTTAACATCCGCCACGTCGTTGCCCATCCCGAAGTGCTCCGTGTGGCCAAGGCTCGTCTGAAGCTTGTCAGTAAATGTCCCATCGCCGTTATTGATGTACAGGTAGTCCGGGGCGATATAGTCGTTTGAGATGTAGATGTCTGACCAACCGTCATTGTTCAGGTCCGCGATACCGGCACCGAGCCCGTAGGTTAAAGGAGAGCTATGGAAACCAGCCTCTTGGGTCACGTCCTGAAAATGAGGTTCCCCGGCAGCTCCTTTATCGTTTCTGTAGAGCCTTACCCCTATCATCGGGTTCTCCGCTTTCAGCATCTCCCTGATCGCCACCTCATCAACAGGAGGCAGGGGGGCAGGGTTGTGGTTTAACAGCAACAGGTCTACATCCTCATCCCGGTCATAGTCAAAAAAAACAGCCTGCGTACTGTTGGAAGGGTGGGCCAGGCCGTACTGCTGTGCTTTCTCAACAAAGCGCGGTACGCCATTTACATCAGGCCCCTGGTTGATGTACAGTTCGTTTATCAACCTCTCAGCCCTGATATTACCCGAGTAACAGACATAGACGTCCAGCAGTCCGTCGCCGTTCACATCGGCCATGGTCACCCCTGTTTTCCAGGGCCCTTTTCTTCCTCCGGCTCCTGACAGGTCTGTAACATCCTCGAACTGCATCTGGCCTTTGTTCAGATACAGCTTGTTAGCAGCCATGTTGGAGGTAAAGTAAAGGTCCTCCAGCCCATCGTTGTTCAGGTCACCAACAGCCACACCTCCTCCGTTGTAAAAGTATTCATACATCAGCACGTTGGTGTTGGCGGCTTCGGTTAAGGTGTTGCTGAAGTTTACGTGTGTGCTATCCGGAGAAAGTAATGTTAACAGAGGAGGACTAGTTATAGCTTGGGGCTCTTCTGTTACGGTGGTAGTAGATGTCTCTCTGCAAGCAGTAAACAGTGCAGCTACCGTAAAAAGTAAAAGTGTCGTCTTGTTCACCTGACTTAAGCTAATAGGTGGTAATAAAAGGGGTGCCGGAAGTTGCTCCTCTCTTTGTTTGTGCACTAGCACAGGAACTTAAAATAAGCGCTCTGGAGCTGATTCACAAGCAATAAGTGATGTTATAAAAGTAATGTTATAAAAAAGGGAGCCCTTACGAGCCCCCCCTTTAGGTAATATGCCACTTAATGATACTCTTTTCTAACCTTCTCTCAATCAGTGGCAACAACACAGTTAATCTTAGTAGCCATTAGGCTTCAACAGCGGGTTAGAGTTCAGCGCATTGGCAGGTATCGGGAACACCGTTTTGTCTGCTGCGTCCGCAGATTTATCCCACCAGGCATCACCAAACCTTCCCCAGCGTACCAGGTCCGTCCTACGGTGACGCTCGCCCAGGAACTCGCGGCCTAACTCGTCGACGAACTCATCATCTGTTAGTCGGCCTAAATTATTGACGTAGCTATTGGCAGCCCAGTCTTCTTCAGAGAAGTTTCTTCTCCGTACAGCATCCAACAACTCAGCAGCAGCAGCTTTGTCACCGGCACGGTACTTACACTCTGCCAGGGCATAGTAAACCTCAGCTAAACGGATTTCAGGCGCAGAGTTAAAGTGGAACATTCCCTGCGACTGTGGCAACCATGGGAACTTCAGGAACCGCACCCCTGAGTTCTCTTCTCCGGTTTCTACGTGCGAGCCTTTGGCCAGACCAGCAGCCCCCTCTGTAAAGCGGCCTACCTGATCCACATACACCAACGGCTTGCCAATGTACTCCTCAGTACCCAGCACCGCTTTCGTACTGTCAAAGCCATACTGGTTCTGGTGGTTAAACTCAAACTGCGGACCTATCAGGAAGAAACCCTCGTACTCGCCGCCTGCCGCAGTTGTGCGGAAAGGCTGCTTGCGCTTGTCGTCATCAGAGTAAGTCTCGTAAGGGTTCCCCAACTCATAGTCGTAGATGTTACCCTCCAGGTCACGGGAAGGTGACAGGGTAATACCGTTCCAACCGCCTGAAGTATTCTCCAGAGAATATCTGGCCTGGTAATGCTGCATCGCATTATACATCCAGCCAAACTCGTAGATGTTTCTTGCATGCGGGAACTCAAAGATGTTTTCAGGCGACCATACTCCATTTACACCGGATTTGAAAGGGCCCCTGTAGTCGGGGTCGATGCTATAAGCCCCGTACTCCCCATCGATTATTTTCTGCGCTATGCTTGCACAGTCGCTGTAACGCGGCGTTCCTGTCCAGGCCTCCGAGTTCAGGTAAATGCGCATCAGCAGAGCAGCCGCACCGGCCTGATCCCAACGACCTGGCCGTGTGTTTTTTGGCAGGTTTGGCAACGCTTCTTTTAACTCTGTCTCGATAAAGGCAAACACCTCCTCCGGACTTGAGTTCGCCTTACGCTCTCCGGAAACAGTAACAATCGGCACACTTCGGAAGAAGTCGATCAGGAAGGTATAGAACCAGGCGCGCAATACGCGGAGTTCGTTAATATGCCGTTTCTGATCTGCCTCTGTCAGGCCCATCTTCGCATAATCTAGCTTAGACAAGTCCTCGATGATGAGGTTACACTGCCCGATTCCCTGGTAAGGGCCTACCCAGCCACCGTTCACCCTGCCATCATCTGCCGTCCACTCGTGGCGGTGCAGGCGCACCCAGTTACCGCCGTCCTGGCCGTGGCGGCCTTTCTGAGCCCAGACAAACTGGTCTGCCGTTAGCTCCGATAACAACCAGCGGTCACCGTCCCAGCCATTCCAGTGGCCATGCTCATAAGGGCGTGTAACAGCAGCAATAATAGAGTTACTGTCCTGGTAATAGTTCCCCGCAGGCAACACATCATACGCCTCTTCCTCCAAATCCGTACAAGCGGGTGCTGCAAATAACATCAGTAGCGACGCGCCCAGTAGTTTATATTTATTCTTCATAGAAGTAAATGTTCAGAATTTTTAACCAATAGAAAGAATTAGAAAGTGATTTGTGCGCCCAGTGCAAAGTTTCTGGTGGTAGGGTACACGTTCAGGTCGCCATAGCCCGGAGTCAGACCAATCACCCCCACCGATGCAGGGTCAAGACCTGTGTAACCAGTTATAGTGAACACATTTCTCACAGATCCATAAATTCTCAGGTTACTGATAAGATCAGAACCAAGTCTTGGCGACCAGCCGAGTGTCAGGTTGTCGAGTTTCACAAAGTCACCGTCTTCCAGGAAGTAGTCAGTGATAACCTTACCGGACTTGATGTGGTCGTTGCGATCGTAAGCGTCTTTCAGCAGGTTAGTGCTTGCCTCACCCTGCAAGCCATAGTACATCTGGTACAGGTTCAGGATCTGGTAGTCGAAGCGGCCACGGAAGAACACAGACAGGTCGAAGGTCTTGTACTTCACGGAGTGAGACCAGCCCATTTCGAAGCGTGGAGCACCGTTCCCGATATAAGTTCTGTCTCTGTCGCGGTTCGCCTGAATGTTGTTACCGCTGGCACGCAGCTTCTCGGTACCTTCTTTGCCGTCTTTCCATACCAGGATGTTGCCATCTTCGTCCACACCCGCATACTTGTAGCCATAGAAGGCTCCTAGCTCAGTGTTGTCCTCCAATCTGTAAGCAGGGCCTGGGTTACCTGGAGAAGGAAGGTTCTGTAGATCAATGTAGTTTGCCTGATAGGTGTCGTTAGACCATGACCCCAGCTTCGCTTTTGTATAAGACCCCGTAAAGGAAGTCACATAGTTGAAGTCATTCGTTGCTATTGGATTCCAGTTCAGGGCCATTTCTAAACCTTTAGAGCTGGTAGTACCCACGTTCACGA
Source organism: Pontibacter ummariensis (assembly GCF_900188175.1). Classification (GTDB taxonomy): domain Bacteria; phylum Bacteroidota; class Bacteroidia; order Cytophagales; family Hymenobacteraceae; genus Pontibacter; species Pontibacter ummariensis. Next base: position 62,245 of record NZ_FZOQ01000010.1, read on the forward strand.
ACATTCTTTCGTGCAGGTATGGCGGAACTGGTACGCGGTATTCCGAAATCAGGTCGCTGCTTCGGCGGTCAAACGCATCGATGCTACCGCTTAACTTATTGCCAAACAGGGCGAAGTCTATACCCACGTTATAGGCAATGGCCTTCTCCCAACGCAAACCAGGATTGTAGTTGTTTCCGGGGCCATATACCTGTATCCACTCCCCCTCATCATTCTGATATCTGCCATATCCCTGGTAGCGCTGCATAGCAGTGTATCTATTAAAGCCAGAGCGGCCGGTCACACCGTAGGAGGCACGCAGTTTCAGGTCGTTAATTACCTCAACCCCCTGCAGACCTGGCAGATTAGAGATGCGCCAGGCAGCGGACACCGCCGGGAACAGACCCCACTTATTTTCAACACCAAACTTCGTGTTACCCTCGTAACGGAAAGATCCGGTTAAGAAATAAGTATCGTCGAAGTCGTAATTCAAGCGGCCGAGGAAAGCGATCGTTTTCTCTTTGCTTCTCCAGGAACCCATGCCCAGACGGCCTTTTTCATCCCTGTTCCAGCTACCGGCATCGATGTTGTCATACCCAAAGGCATCAGACGGGAAGTTAGCGTTTTCAGCATAGAAACCGTTGAGGTTCGACTCCTGGTAAGAGTAACCGCCGAGCACCCGGATGTCGTGCTTGCCTATAGTGGCGTTGTAGTTATTCAACCACTCAAAAACATAGTCTACCCAGTTCTCATTTTCCAGGCGGGCACGGCCTATGCGCTCGTTGTGGATTGACTCTGCTGCTTTGGAAGTATAGTATTCGCGTCTGTACTCATCGTGTCCCTGGCGCGCCATCTTTACTTCTGTGCTCAGGTTGTCCAGGATATTCAACTTGGCGTTCACATCCACGATAGAGTACTCCTGGTCGGCCCCGTTCTCTCTTGCGAGCAGGTCTTGCACGGGGTTATAAGTATCATACCCTCTGATGGTGTTATACATACCAGGATTGGTCGGATCCATGATCGGGATAGTAGGGTTCAGCTTAACCGCCTGCTGGAAGGCTCCATAGTTGGTGTATTCCTCGTCAGCAACTCTATAGGATATATTACCTCCTACCTCTAAGCGGCCTTTAAGCGCGATTTGCAGGAAGCTTGCCCGTAACCCATACTCTTTTCGATCGGAGGCAATATCAATACCCTCCTTGGTTCTGTACTGGCCTGAAAGGCGGAACACCGTGTTCTCGTTACCGCCACTAACTGCTATAGAGTGGTTCTGCCCGAAGTTATCCTCCCGCAGCAGTTCGTCGTACCAGTTTACTCTGGCTCCCAGGTCCGTGTCTCTTTTACGCTCCAGGAACTCCTCAGCAGAAAGAATATCCGGCTTGGCGGCTACCTGGTCATGCTCAACGTACCCATCATAGGTTACAGCTACCTTTCCGGCCTTTCCTCGCTTCGTTTGAACCAGGACAACGCCGTTGGCACCCCTGGAACCGTAAATGGCAGCTGCCGCCGCATCCCGTAGAATAGAAATAGACTCGATGTCCTGCTGTGCCAGGTTTCGCAAATCGCCTCCAGGCAGGCCGTCGATCACAATCAGCGGTCCGTTACCTGATGAAAGCGAGGAAGCACCGCGCAGCTGTATGCTGGCCCCGTTGTTTGGGTCGGCTGAAGCAGGGTTAGAAACTGTAACACCCGCTACCTTGCCTTCAATCATTTGTAAGGGGCTGTTAAAAGCGCCTTTCTGGAAGTCTTCGCTCGTAACTGTGGTTACAGCACTCGTTAACTCCTTTTTCTCAACCGTACCGTAACCTACCACTACCACTTCTTCCAGGGCTTTGGCATCGGTAAGCAGTTTCACGTCGATCACGGCCTGATTGCCGATCTTCACTTCTTTCGTGGCATATCCTATGTAGGAAAACACCAGCGTGCCATCAGTCTGCCCGTCTGGCAAGTTAAGGGTATAACTGCCGTCAGCCCCTGTAGCTGCTCCGATAGTTGTTCCTTTCAGCACTACTGTTACACCGGGTAGCGGCATGCCCTTGTCATCCGTTACCTTACCACTGATAGGGGTCGCAAACCGGGTCATGAAGTCTGCCAGCGAGCTCTCAGCAGCGGCAGTTACAGCCGGCGACGCACCCCAGCGGTGTGTTCCTGCTGCGTGGCCTTGTGTTACGGACAGGCCCGCGCACACAGTAAAAGAAAGGAGACCTGTACAGAAGACACGTCCCTTCCCTCTTACGCCATCTAACAAATCTGTAAACTGGTGTTTCATACAATTACATTTATTATTTAGACAAACACGGTTATAAGTAGCTAAAACGTTTTAGCTTATAAAAACAAAATATTGTTACGCCATTGTGTCTAGTTTATAAAAACCAGCCGTCGCTTCTGCAGTCAGTTCAGCTCGTTGGGTACTTTCCACCTTGTATAAGTAGTACTGTTGGTTATGGATAGGTAAATATATAAATATATTTTACAGTAAGTGAGCAATCATTAAAAAAATATTTGAATTAGCGCTTATATATCGGATTCAGGCAGAACGCTCATTCTCAGATTATATCGTTTATACCTTAAAGGTAATTATATACCCTATAAATCAAAATGTTTTTCAAAAAATTATCCGATTAGTAAGTGAGCAATCATAAAAACCACATGAAAAGGTATTGCTAAAGTATAGGACAGGCTTACCGGCAGCCAACAAAGCAGTACTACCGGCACTTCATAAGCGTGCTAAAAGGTTAGCACCTCCGGGTAGAATACTGGAAAAAAACACATTTGGGCTGCCCGCTGTGGGTCCTGATCAGGGCTAGGACTTACTTCAGCCGCTTTTTTGTTACCCCCTCCATCGTGATCTTCACTGGCTTGATGAACCCCTCCGCATCAAAGTGCATCTCATCCAGGCAGGTCACCCGATGGTTTGCGTCTGTTTCACCAAGTGGTCTTCTGTGGTAAACAATATACCACTTGTCCTCACCCGGATGGCGAATGACAGAGTGGTGACCAGCCCCTGTGGCTATTTTCGGATCTTGTTTCAGGATGGTATCTACGCGTTTAAAAGGGCCAAACGGTGAATCACTAATGGCATAGGCAACCCGGTAATTAGGTCCGCCCCATCCACCTTCCGACCACATAAAGTAGTACTTACCGTCTCTTTTGAACATGAAAGGGCCTTCCACATAGCCTTCAGGTGTAATTTCTTTAAAGATGCTGCCATCTTCATATGGGATAAACCCAGTAAAGTCATCCTTAAGCCGGGCAATGTTGCAGTGTCTCCACCCCCCATAGATCAAGTAGTGCTGGCCATCCTCATCTTTAAATACAAACTGGTCGATAGGCTGCGCTCCGTTATGAAACTTGTCAATCAGGGGCTTCCCCAGGTAGTCTTTAAAAGGCCCCTCGGGCTTGTCTGCCACGGCTACGCCTATCCCCCCCAGCTCATCGTTGCTTTGAATATCGTTGGCCCCAAAGAACAGGTAATACTTCCCCCCTTTCTCAATAACAGAAGGAGCCCACATCGCCCGTTTTGCCCATTTAATGCTGGCTGTGTCTACAATACGGCTATGCTTTGTCCAATTAACCAAATCCGGCGAGGAGAAAGCATCCATAAACACCTGCTCTTCATAAGGAGCAGAATACGTTGGGTAAATCCAGTACTGCTTCCCCAGCACGATCCCCTCCGGGTCGGCATACCAACCAGGGAATACCGGGTTTCCGGATGTCCTTTTTCTGCTTTCGTGCTTCTTTGAAACGTCTTGCTGCCGCTGGGCAAGCTCTTGGGCGTAGGTTTGTGAGCCTACCAAAAGCACAAGGCAAAGTGTAAGGGCTTTCTTCATAGTACTTACTTTTGAGGAGTTAATGTGCTTGACACCTATTTATCTTTAGAGGTACTGTTACACCTGTTTCTGCATTATGCTGGTTAAATGTTCCAACAAGCCCGGCTAACTTTTCGGTTTCGCCAGTTTTGTTTCCAGCAGCTTAATAAAGTACCCTCCCACAACTGAGCGGGCCCGGAAGTTCATGACTTTCGCATTGGTTGTTTCATGCCAATCGCTTATCGGGAACCTGTCGGGCGTTTCATGGGCGTACCTCCAGACAGGCTGTGTGATCGCCCTGAAGTCTTCTTCCTTATCTGCCAGTGTAGCAGTCCAGAGAATCCAGTCAGACTTGGTATAGGTCTTCCGACTGTCCAGGGGCAAGCCGTACTTTTGCTGCTTGGTCAGGTAATAGCGTACCTCTCGCGCTCTTACAGAGTCAGGAAATATGTTGTAGCCCAGCATCTTGTCCCACACCAGGTTATATTTCTGGCTCCAGGTGCCCTCATGCTCAAAAGCCAGGGTGTAATGATCGCCGTCATCGGCAAGTTGCACCCACTTCTTCGCCATGTCCCTGGCCAGCGCGGTGTATTCTCTCTTTACATCTTCCTTCCCCAGCATGCCGGCAAGGTCTCCATAAGCGGCCAACCCTAATATGGCCTTCACAGAAAGGTTGGCGTTGCGGGCAAGGTGTCCCGCAAAGTCATCGGTGGACAATTGGTTAGCCGGGTCAAAGCCGCTTTCTTTCAGGTATCCGGCCCAGGTAGTCAAGGTTTCCCAGTGCTTTCTGGCATAGTCTGCGTTACCCTCTGCTTTTGCAATAGCCCCGGTTAAGAGCAGCATGTTGCCCGATTCTTCCACAGGCATGTCCTCGCCGTAGGTCTGGCCGTTTGCAATGGGGTAAGTGCCGAGATCATGGGCCGCAAAAGGCTTCTTCCACTTGCCGCTCTCGGTATAGTAAAATATACCGTTTAGCATTCCCTCCAGCAAATCCGGGTTATACAGCAGAAACAGTGGGGCTGATGGGTAAGTAACGTCTACTGTGTTGATGGACCCGTTGCTAAAGTTCTCTTTCGATAAAAATAACAGGTCACCCTGCGGGCTCTTCACCAGCGTATGCGCCGCCACTGCCTGCCGGTACCCGAGCTCGCATAAATCAGCATATTCCCGGCCTCCCGCTGCCGCTGCCTGCTCGTACAACTCCTGGTCAAAAGCCGCACACTGCGCGACGACTTCTTTGTAGTGTAAGGCTGCCTGCTCCAGTTCCTTCTCCATGGTCGAAGCATGCTGTTTCCACCAGGGCTTTAGGTCCTGCTGAAAGTACTGCACAGCATACAGCTCGTCGTATCCGAGCATGACAAACTGTTCTTTGGCTTTGCGGCCTACTTTCCCAAAAGGGATCAGGGTATTTAACATCAGGCTTTTCCCTTCCGCGGCATTGTGCGTAGGCGCGCCTGTTGTCGACGTAAAGGGGCTTAGTGCCTTACCTGTTGTGGAGATGTACTGGATGGGCTTCGCTGATGCCGGCGCTGCAACATACAGGTAGCCCCAGTCGATCCGAACATTGTCTCCTTTCTTTTGCAGCAAGGCCTGCTCTTTTGTACCGGCCTTCAACACAGCCAGCTTTCCTGAAGCATACTCCTGTGCTGTGACTTCCTGTTCGGAGGTATTCACGGCAATATCGGTGGAGGCTCCAAAGTAAAGCTGCACATCATGCGATGCCCTGTCGGTTGACTGCACATTGAAGGAGATGTAGGAAACAGGCCTTGCCAACAGGCTCAGGTCCTGCATCAACAGAGGGGAAGTGAATATGGTCCGTACATCAACCGGACCGCAACGAAAGGTATACACTGTCTGGGTCGCATTCAGCTCTACATCTACCTGCCTGGCTGGCAAAATAGCCGTTTCCCTTTCAGGCATCTCCTCGGTAACAAGCCCCACATCGAGCCAGGACCCTCCGGCGGTGTTAGCTACATGTATGGCTAACACGTTCTCCCCTTTCTTCAGTTTGCTGGCAGCCTGGTCGTGGAGTGGGATGTATTGGAACCGGTCTGTCCATCCCTCACGCTGGTAGATTTCCTCCCCGTTCAGGTAGACTTCTACGTTATCGTCGTGGTTAAACTTCAGGAACAGCTTCCCTTCGGGTACTTCATCCAGGGTGAATGTCCTTCTGGCCCAGATATCCTTACTTCTCCAGGTGGTTTTGACAGCTCCTTTGTCATGCCCGAAAGGGGCAGCACCAGAAGCCCACGTACGATCATCGAATTGCTGTGCTACCCATCCCCCTGCAGGCGCTGTTTCTGTATACCTGAACGTATACGCTTCTTCGTCAGATGCTGCCAGAACAGTTTTGTATGACGTGGCTTCCTCTCCCAAAAACCGGTATACCTTCCCGTCTACCTTTACCATCCCGATTAAGGCATGATCGGCCCCTGTCCAGTGCTTTGTGTTTTCCCGGTGCAGGCTGTCTCCAAAAGACCATATGCTTAGGTAAGGATTGTGCGTGATCAAGGGGTAAGCAGGCGCCCTTAGCTCCTGCCCTTTCAGCACAGGTGCTATTAACAAGAGCACAAAGAGAAGGGAAAGTATCTTTTTCATATTGTATGTATATGGTATTCTACTTACAAAGTCTTTCCAAAAGATGCCAGCTGCTAATCCTCATCATCCGGCTTACGGCAGCGCTTGTCCTTAAGCTCTTAACAACAGTATCGGATCGCGACAGGAAGACAAGCTTCTGTCAGACGCCTCGTTGCTAATTGCGGGGCTTATACAAAAGCCTTATCAGGCTTAAAAAGAGCAGGCCTTTCTTACAAAGGCCTGATTTTGATGTTTTTGAACCATACCTTGTCCCCGTGGTCCTGCAGGGCAATATGTCCGCTCTTGTAGCGGCCGTAGTCGGCCATGCTGGCGAACTTACTGTCTTTTACCATGCGCTCCCACTCCGGGCTCCACAGCGTGTACTCTACCACTTTCTTCCCGTTCAGGTAGTGTTCCACGTGGCCGTCTTTCACGACCAGGCGTACCCTGTTATACTCCCCCACCGGGTTAACAGCTGGCGTGGAGAGCGGGTGTAAATCGTAGTTGGTGCCGGCCTGGCGGTTGTTATTCTTGCCCTGCTTGGCATCCGGATGGTTTAAGTCGTCGATGATCTGCATTTCCGGCCCTGTTTGCCAGGTATAGCGAAACTTCGGATCTTCTGACACATTGAAGAAAATACCACTGTTGCCTCCCTCTGATATCTTCCAGTCCAGCATCAGCTCAAAGTCCTCGTACTCGTTTTGGGTAATGATGTCCCCTCCTCCTTTGCCGGCTAGCACGATCGCGCCATCTTCAATTTGCCAGGCAGCGGGCACTTCGTCTTTTTTAAAGCCCCGCCAATGCTCCATAGAGGTGCCATCAAAGAGTAAGACCCAGCCCTTGGCTTTCTCCGCCCTGGTCAGCGTATTGTCAGCCCCGGCAGATGCGCTGCCGGTCTTATTGGCACAGGCAAAGGCCATAAAAGCAGCAGCAATAACCGCTACAAACGTTGTTACTTTTCTCATCTGGTTTTAGCGTATTTCAATTAAAAGAGAAACTGGTCTCAGCCTGCAAAGCCTTTGATGGGGCTTGCGTACTCAGGTTGACCAGCTGCAAGGACATAGCATGTGGGGAAAATCTTTCCCCACATGCCTGCCTGCAGTACTTAGCCCGCACCGTCATTCACTGTGCGGGGGCGCGTTTATTTAAGAGAGTTAATCCAAGCGGCGATCTTAAGTGCATCCTCTTTTGGCACCTGTGGCATTGGAGGCATTTCGGTGGCATAGTCCGGCCAGTTCTTTGGCTGTGGGTTGTGGATCAGTTCCACAATCTTCTCGTTGCTGTAGTTTCGCTTGGCAACGTCCACGTAAGCAGGGCCGATCTGTTTCTTCGTCTCCGAATGGCAGGCCAAACAAGTATACTTCGCCAGGATGCCTTTCACGTCAGCGTAAACAGGTGCTTTCACACTAGCAGCGGCAACAGCCTTCGCCGGCGTTCTTTTTGCTGCTGGTCTGGCCACAGCGCTTGTTTTAGGTGCTGCTTTCTTGGGGGCACTCGCCTTCGGGGCCGCTGAGTTTTTCGTGCTCACTTCGCTCAGCGAGAGCTTTTGCCCTGCAGGTATGTTGTTGAGGGTATAGTAAGCGGTCGGGTGCACGAGCGAATAAGAGTTATCGCGTGCCCGGACGCCATCCAGTGAGATGGTGTGGATGTGATACCTGCGCATGTTATCCACCAGGATGCGGGCCTTCATGCCGTCTTCTGACACCTTTACCCCTTTGATAGGGTTTTCTTCTGTGCTAACCGGAGGACTTCCGTACACAGGGTGGTATTTGTAGATAAAGCTGGAAACAGAGTAGGAAGCAATGTCCTCAGCGGACTCTTTATCCACCGGCTGCGTGAACTCTATCTCAAAGCCATCAGGCATGGCACGCACAGCGCGCATTTCAAACGGAACGGCGTTGTTCCATACCAGGCGCTGCAGCCCCTGGTTCTCGTCCCCGGCAGAGCCCCAGCCGCGATTCGTCTCTCCGACAAACAGCGATCCGTCCGGAGCCCAGGCCATGCGCAGTACGCCGGACTGGAACCCGCTCCTGAATGGGAAGGCCGCTCCCTGGTACTCCCCGTTTACTTTCTCCAGGAAAACACGGGAAATAAGGCTCATTCCCTGGTCCCCTACCAGGATCTGTCCGCCAAATGGTCCGAAGTTCTCTTCCGGTATCTTGATTGGCTCCGAGTTAGAAACCCCCAGTATGCCATGAGGCAGCCATACGGCTGGCAGCTTAAGCTCCGGTATTCTTTCCTTCGCCTCGAACAGGGTGGTAAAGTCCTCGTTTACGATGTTCTCCGGCTTGATATAGCGGCCATTCTCATCTTTGATCTCGCGTCCGTCCACCACGGCATTTTGCTGCGCTGGGGTGAGTTTAAGCGGAGAATTAGGCATGTTCGTCCAGCGCAAGCCTGCCGGGTGCCCCACAAAAGCACCTTTGGTTAGGTGCCACAGGCCACCAGACCCAATCCAGTCACCCTGGTTGTCTGTGTAAAACAGCTCCCCGTCTATCATGCCCAGGCCGGCAGGAGACCGTACTCCCGTTGCCCATGGCTGCATTTGCCCTTTCTCGTTGATGTTCATTACCCAACCACGCCATGGCACACGGCTCTCGCCACGATACCACTGCTCGTCGCCAAAGGCTACGTTACCCGACACAAAGAAGGTCCCGTCCGGAGCGATCTTGGGTCCGAAGCTATACTCGTGGTAATGCCCGGAAAGAGGCCAGTTATAAACTGTTTCATACACATCCGCCTTTCCGTCCATGTTCTTATCTACCAGCTTCGTCAGCTCTCCCCGCTGCGCCGCGTACAGGGCCCCGTCTTTGTAGGCCAGGCCCAGGATCTCGTGCAAGCCTGTAGCAAACTTACGGAAGTAAGGCCGTGGGCTTGTGGGGTTCTCCACAATGTACACGTCCCCGCGCCGGGTGGATATGCCCAGGTCACCGTTCGGGAGCACCGTCAGTCCCCCCACTTCCAGTAACACGTCCTCCGGTGTACTCACACCGGTTATTCTGAAAAAGTCTTCCTCTTTTGGAGATTCTTGTGCCAAGGCTGTAGCACCAACACCTGCTACTGTAACCGCAGACAAGAACAACCGGAAAGCGGCATTTCGAAGTGCTTTTTTACTCGTATGTTTTTTCATGGTATACATCATTGTCTAGGTTAGAAAAGGATGGAGTAGTTGAGCTTGTTACCCTGCACAGGCACGATCAGCTCTTTGCGCCCGTTCGAGTCGCGCACCATTGGCTTGGCGCCACCGGCATCCTCCATGCGCAGATAATAAGATTTCCCGTCAATCAGGTAAGTGTCCTTTGAGATTGCCTCAATAGAGCTTCCCTGCGCCAGCCTGGCGTACAGGTTAGGGCCAGGGTTTTGTACTGTTATCTGGCGGTTGATCCCCTCCCCGCCAGGAAGGGCCCTTACCTGATCCTGCACCGTAGTGCCGTAAACCTGATAGATGAAGGTAGGCTGATCCTGCTCGTCCAGCTCATAGCCCTTCGGGCGGAAGCCGGTGCCTGCCGTATCAGAAACCCAGCTGGCCTTGTCGGACGTTAGCTTGGCGATGGTAAAGGCCGGGTCGCCAAAGTACTGCACTGCCCCAACAGGTCTTGAGGAGCCGTTGCCTCTGCTGTACCACATGGGTGTTGCGTCCAGGAAGCCGCCGCGCCATACCTGCACAATGTTTCCATTGTCCTGGTCGTAGGTATAGTGTACCTGCTCGTCGCTTCCCACATTTACGGCATGCACCACCCGGGTACCACGCCCCTTGCCATCCTGAGAAGGAATGTCCATGAAGCTTCGCAGGATGGTGTTTACCGGTGCGTCCACCAGGATAGGCCCTGCAGGTTCTCTCTCTCGTAAATTGATGTGTGCTGCAGCGTCTCCGATCTGGAACTCCCGTATGCCCGGTCCTTCCACTGTCAGGCCTACCGCTGGCTTGCCCCACTCTACCATTTTGGCATACAGTAGCTCAACAGGCACGTTGCCCGCCGGTAAGGTGATGGTTCCTCTTTGGTTTCTGCTGTCTGCCGGTACAATCAGCTTGTTGTTTACTTTCATCAAGCCTTTGCCACCCGCTGTGTTCAGGTTAAAGGTGTACTCGCCCGGCTCCTTTACATGGAGCGTTCCGGTATAGCGGATCAGGAAGTCCTTGGGCAGCTGCTTCAGGTCAGACGTAAGCTGCGCTACGTTTCCTTCCGTTGCAGGAGAAAGGCTTGTAAAGTCCGGTTCTTGCTCAAACCTGCCCTTGTATACTGTGTACTTCAGGTTATTCAGCTCCGGACGCGGCTTGTTATAGTTTGTGATTTTGATGTCCTTTATCGCCACAGCCCCATGGTCTCCCTGGATGCGCAAAGGGCCGCTTGCCACTTCATTGTTCCCAATGGCACCACGGGTTGGCCCGAAAAGCTCCACGTTCTCATGGATAGTCACTCCATTCAGCTCCATGCGTAGTATTTTCGCATTTGCGATCTTTTTTCCACTGGCATCAAAACGAGGGGCCTGAAAGGAAACTTTAAGATGCTGCCAAAGGCCCGGGGCGCGGCTTACATTCTGCCGGGGTGCATACCCTTCGAAGCCCTTCTGTGTCTTTTCGTCCCAGCGCTCATAAATACCACCGTTGTCTGCCGAGGTAGCCTTCTTTGTGCCCCAGCTGTCGTTCAACTGCACCTCGTAGCGCCCCTGTAGGTACACGCCAGAGTTAGCTCCCTTCGCCATCATATAATCCAGCTCCAGGTCCATGTCTCCATGCTCAAAATTGGTGTACAGGTCTGCTCCTTTCCTTCTTCTGCCTGGCTCGTTCACCAACACGCCGGTGCCCTCCGAGGTGCGCAGCTGGTTGGCCTTTTTAAGGTCAGCAGAAACATCGCCCACAACTTTCCAACTTTCGCCAGGGGCCTTAAAAGAAGACAAGTCCTTTAGCGGCATAGCACCAGGCGCCTGTGCCAGCGCTATTCCGGCACCGCATGCCCAGGCAAGGCCTGTAACTACCAGCTTGTTTGCTGAAAACTTTAATCTTACCATATGTTTGTTTGAGAGGTTTTATAATAAAAATTCATCTTGAAAACATGTGTATCAGCGAAGTAAGAACTTAGGCTTTAAGAGGAGGTCTGTCTGCCTTAGCAGTAAAGCCTGGGAGCGCTTAGATAAGGAGTGTCTCCAAAAGGAAACACTCCTATCCAATCACTCAAAACAAACAAACCATTAATCAACCTAATCTTTAGTTCCTTATATGAAAGCACATGGCTTTACGCCTTCTACCCTTCTTGCACCTCGGTCTCCACTTCCTCTTGCCGGGTCTTTATCCAGGTGGCCGCTGCCCCTACCAGAGCCGACTCCTCCCCCAGTTCTGCTATGCGTATGGGAGTACTGCTCCCGTCCTCTTGCAGGCACGCCAGCAGCGTAGAGGAAAATAACCTGTAGGTCTTTGAAATATTTCCGCCTATCACCACTACCTCCGGTTTCTCCTGTTCGATGAGAGCGCCCAGGAACAAAGCCATGTTTTGCCCGAACTCATCAAATACCTCTTGCACCTTGCTGTCTTCAGCTGCCAGTGCGGCAAGCTCTTTCACGCCTTTTACTTCGTGGCCTGTCAGTTCAAAGTACCTTTTTACAAACCAGCGGGTAGAAAGCAGATCCTCTGCGATGCCTCCCTTGAAAGGAGCACACCACAGCTCGGCATCTTTCGCCCTGCCGTTCTGATAAATGGAGGACCCGAAGCCAGTGCCAAGGGTAAGCCCCACCGCGCTTTGATACCCTTTCGCCGCGCCGCACACCACTTCCCCCTGCAAAAAGCACTCAGCGTCGTTCATAAACCGAATGTGTTCAGGAGCAATCAACAGCCTCTCAGCCAGCAACTCCTTTACATTGAGCTTATAAAGCATATCATACTTATTCTGCCCCTGAATCAGGGAAATTCCTGCGGGATAGTCAAAGGGACCGGGCATTGCTATTCCTACCCTGCCCGAGAACTCCCGGCTTCCTTTTATGGCGTTCTCCACTACTACACACCAGTCATCCATAATTTCCGCCACTGTTCCCTGGCTGTTAATTTCCCGTCGTGCACGGCTTCCAGTTAGAAGTGTACAGGTCTGCAGGTTGACCAGTGCTGCGGTCGCATGCGAGCCACCAATGTCTATTCCCAGTACTACCGAGTTATCCCTCATAAATATCCCTTTTGAGAATGAGCTTCTAAACTATCCTGTTACTGCTTGATCGAACTGGAGAAGGAGTAAGGATACGCCTCTCTTTCTGTTCCCCGCTTTTTGTTAGGCGTCGCCTGCATGTCGAAGCTAAGCTTGCCTCCCCGCATGATGTCCTCATGCGTAATGTAGTTCTTGCCGTGCTCCTTCCCGTTGAGCCTGGCTTTATGCACATACATGTTTTCCTCACTGTTTCCGGGCGCCTCAATCACAAACTCTTTCCCATTCTCCAAGGTGATCGTTGCTTTTTTGAACAGTGGCGCTCCCAGCACATATTCGTTTACTGCCGGGGTTACAGGGTAAAAGCCCAGGGCAGAGAACACGTACCAGGCAGAGGTTTGCCCGTTGTCCTCGTCCCCGCAATAGCCGTCCGGCGTAGGCTGGTACATGCGGTCCAGCGTCTGGCGTACCCAGTACTGGGCTTTCCAGGGCTCTCCGGCATAGTTATAAAGGTAAGTCATGTGCTGAATGGGCTGATTGCCGTGCGCATACTGCCCCATGTTGGCGATCTGCATCTCCCGGATCTCATGGATCACGCCGCCATAATAGCTCTCATCGTAAACAGGAGGCAACGAGAAGACAGAATCCAGCTTAGCGACAAAGTTCTTTCTGCCTCCCATCAGGTCCACCAGGCCCTGCACATCGTGGAACACAGACCAGCTATAGTGCCAGCTATTGCCCTCCGTAAAGGCATCGCCCCACTTAAAAGGATTGAACGGGGACTGAAAGGAGCCATCCTTGTTCTTGCCGCGCATCAGGCCGGTGGCAGGGTCGAACAGGTTGCGGTAGTTCTGGCTTCGCTTGGCATAAAGGTCTATCTCGTCTTGCGGTCGCTTCAGGGCTTTAGCCAGCTGATAAATGGCAAAGTCGTCGTAAGCATACTCTAAGGTACGGGCCGCGTTCTCGTTGATGTTCACATCGTAGGGCACGTAGCCTAGCTCGTTATAGTAGGCTGCGCCTGCACGGCCAATTGCTGTGATGGGTCCCTCGTTATTAGCCCCGTGCAGCAGCGCTTCGTACAGCTTTTCGATATCATAGCCACGCAGCCCCTTGATATAGGCATCTGCCACCACCGAGGCGGAGTTGTTGCCGACCATGATGTTGGCGTATCCAGGGCTGGACCACTCTGGCAGCCAGCCCCCTTCTTTGTAATCGTTGATCAGGCCCTCCTGCATTTCCTTGTTTATAGAAGGGTAAGCAAGGTTCAGGAAAGGATAAAGCGCCCGGAAGGTGTCCCAGAAACCGGTCCCGGCGAAGCGGTAGCCGGCATAAGTTTTACCGTCGTACGGGCTATAATGCACTACCTTATTATCTGAATCAAGCTCGTACATGCGCTGCGGGAAAAAGAGCGTTCGGTACAGGCAGGAGTAGAAAGTGCGCAGCTGGGTATCTGTGCCTCCCTCTACCTTGATTTTACCAAGCGCATCGTTCCACAGTGTCTGGGCCTTTGCCTTTGTCTCGTCAAATCCATCCCCGGCCAACTCTCGTTTCAGGTTCAGCTCGGCCTGCTCCAGGCTAATAAAGGAAGAGGCTACCCGCAGGTTTACCTTTTCACCTGCTGTCGTCTTAAAGCCTACTACCGCGCCGGCATGGTCTGCGTTCATCTCCAAGGCATCCTTTACCAGCGTGGTGTCATGCCAGGTATAAGACAGGCTAAAGGGCTTATCGACGTAGATAACAAAATAGTTTTTAAAGTTTTTCGGGTTGCTGCGGGCGTTCTTGGTTGTATAGCCCACGATCTTGTTCTCTTTGGGCAGAACCTTTACATAGGAACCTTTGTCCAGGGCATCCACCACAATAAAAGAGCTATCGGCTTTAGGAAAGGTAAACCGGAACTGGGCGGCCCGTTCAGTCGGCGTGATCTCCGTTGTCACGTTGTGGTCAGCCAGGTACACCTTATAGTAATAAGGCTTGGCGACCTCGGCTTTGTGAGAAAACCAACTGGCCCTGTCGTTCTCGCGGAAACGGAGACTGCCTGTTACCGGCATGATGGCGAATTGCCCGTAGTCGTTCATCCAGGGAGAAGGCTGGTGTGTTTGCTTAAAGCCCCGGATTCGGTCGGCATCGTAAGTGTAAGCCCATCCGTCTCCCATCCTGCCCGTCTGCGGCGTCCAGAGGTTCATCCCCCAAGGCACCCCTAATGCCGGATAGGTATTTCCGTTAGACAGGCTAACCTTTGAGTCTGTCCCCATTAAAGGATTCACCAACTCTGCCGGCTGAAAAGGTTTTGCCTTTTGGGCAAGCGCTGGAAGCGACAAAAAGAATAGGGATAGAATATAAGTAAAACCTTTTCTCATTTACTTTTATGGGTTATTCTCTTTAATAAACTCGTCAAAATTCCAACTACTGATTTCGCTAAAACGATTTAGCTAATAATAGAAAAAGAAGCTCCAGCTTACTTGCACATATTAAAACAACCAAGCTCCAGCAAGCCTGGTGCATTACCTGAATGCTTTTGCTCTTTGTAGCGCCTTTTTAACATATATTCGTCGTGCTTAATTTAGCTAATCTCTTTAGAGTTGATAACGCAGGCCTCCTCACTATAAAGGAAAGGCAAACAGAAAAGACTTGCTTTTGCAAGGGCAGTGAAATTTGTAAGAGTACCCTTTAGATAAAAGCCAATCCGCTACATTACAACAAGTGTACTCTGAGCAAGTAATCACTTTAATTTATATATAACAACTATTATCATACTTTTTTTTAAATAAATCAGTAAGAGTGCTCCTTCCTCCTCATGATTTTTGCTACAACAACCAAAAAAGGAGCTACTTATAAAGAGTAAGCTACTGCAGGAAATTAATAGCCGGGGTTTTCTAAGCTAGCTTTTTCTTAAGAGAGGATTCACGAATAATGAGTTTAGCAGGCAGCACCACATGCTTGTTCGTATTCATCTGCTCAGGATCCTCCAGTTGCTTTAGCATTATATTAATAACCTCTTTGGAGATCTCTTCGACAGGTTGTGCTACAGCTGAGACAGGAGGGGCAAACAGTGGAAAGACATCATGGTCATCAAAAGAGACAATTCCAACATCAGCGGGAGACATGAAGGTGATGTCTCTTATGGCCTCTAAGCCCCACACACTAATGTAGTTTGTTGCAAACACAATGGCGTCTAGCTGCCTGTTGTTTACCAAAAAAGACGTTATTTCCTTTTTATTCTCTTCAGCGGGCTTATCGAAATTCAGCGACTTAACAAGGGGTGGCAATAAGCAGTCTTCGAGGGCTTTCTTGTACCCATTTAGGCGGTCATTCATTTGCACCTGCTCCGACTCTAAAGTAACGAAGGCAATTCTCGAATACCCTTGACTTATCAGGTGGTTTACCGCTTTGTAGGTGCTGTTGAAATTGTCAACAATAACATAATTCGTTTTCAGGCGGGGGAAGAAGCGGTCAAACAGCACCACAGGGTGCTTGTCGTTTATCAAGCCCTGTATGTCTTCTTCCACTCCTGCGGGCGGGGTAATGATGTAGCCGTCGATTTGCCAGTCTCTGAACATCCTGATCAACTCCCGGGTCTTATCCACGCTGTTCTCTGTGCTACAGTAGATAATCTTATAACCCCGCTGATGCGCGGCCTCCTCAATTAACCTGGCCACTTTAGAGAAAAAAGCATTTGAGATGTCCTCCACCATCAAACTAATGATCCTGGATTTGCCTGTGCGCAGGCTCTGGGCAATCTGATTGGGCTTGTACCCTACTTCCTCTACAAACTTTAGTACCTGCTCGGCTAACTGCTCGCTAATGCGCTTCTCCTTTGCCTTCCCGTTCAGAACGAATGAGACGGTAGTGGTAGACACATTTAACTGTTTGGCAATGTCGCGAATAGAAGGTCTTTTGTTTTTCATCTTTCGTTACTAATAAGCGCTTATGCTTGTTCTGCCCGGAGCTCAAACCTGGCACTGCTGCTTTCTTCACTCTCTCCCACACACCACGCAGGTTTAGCACGACCATAGGATCATCTTATGCTTGTCTGCCCGCAAAGCAGCTAATCGAAACCAATATAGCAATATCAACGCAAAGCCGCTTGCTTAGCCAGCCAAATTGGCTTATAGAGTTCTCTTTAGCTGCACAAGATACAGACTGGTCTTTATTTTAGACAGCTGCTCTCTGTCTTCATTAAGTCTACCGGTAAAAGAAAAGCGGTGCAGAGAAGCTCCCTGCACCGCTTTATTGGCTGCTACAGCCCACTATTTTTAGTTACGCTTATTCTACTACTTGCCTCCCGTTACGACAGCCATTCTCCTGCTTCCGGCACCATTGTTCTCGAACAGCACGTTGAGCACCGTGAAGAGCATTTGCCCGCTCGCAGCTTTGTCGTTTTTGAACACCAGGTATAGGTCCTGAAAGCCGGTAGCACTCTTCAGGCTGGCCTTCGCCTGCTGTGGCGGCGTGTTAGGCCCTGCCCCACTGGTAGCCATGATTGGGTCAGACTGCCCTAACAGTTCCCCATCCGGACTGCCCAGGCGCACCTCTATCGTGCCGCCAGTCATGCCGTATTCTTTAGAGGCCATAGCGCTAAAGGTTAACTGGTTGATCCCAGACATATCGACATTCTTAAAGGCAATGTGAGAACCAGAGGCCGAGGCAATTACTAATTCCATCCCGTTTGGTAGTTTATACTTCTGTATGCCCTCAAAGGCATCGGCTTTAGAAGCAGGCACATTCGGGTTACGTAGTATGAAGTTCTGCTCAGAGGCAAGGCCTTTGATGCCATTAGCTCCTTTATCCTGGTAAGCCGCACGCAACATGTACACGCCTACCCCTTTGTCGCCCTCTGGTAAAGCGGTGGTGTAAGTACCCTTTACCGGCAACGATGGGGATGCAGCTTTCTCTTCAGAAAGGCTCAGGATGTAGTTCACCATTTCTCTTGCATCAGCCTGTGACAGCTGCGGGTGCGCGCTCATCGACACCTCACCCCACACGCCACTGCCACCAGAAATAACTTTCTTTACCAGCTGATCAGCTGCAGCTTTATCGCCTTTGTATTTCAGCGCCACTTGCTTGTAAGACGGGCCAATGGACTTCTTATCTAGCCCATGACAAGCTTTACAGTCGCTACCCTCGATTAGCGTAAGGCCTTTGTTTAGCTGAGCGGAAGCATCGGCGCTACGGTGTCCCATGGCAATCGCAACTTTATCGAAGCCTTCCGGTAGGTAATCGATGGTTACAGCCACCTGCTCTGGCTTTATTTTGCCAGTAGCCAGGCTTCCGTCTTCTTTATCGATCACTTTTACCTCGTATGCGATCGTCTGGCCCGGGAAGAAGAACGTCTTGTTGCCCTGCGTTACCTCAAAGGCCAGCGCTGGCGGCTCATTGCCTGCCTGTAATTCCAAAGACTTGCTGCTGCTTTCGCCTTTGGTGTCGGTTACGGTAAGCGTTGCCTTGTATACCCCTGCTTTATCGAGGGTAACAGATGGGTTAGCCTCTGAGAAGGCCTGCTTGGTACCAGTAGCCGATGTTACTGTCCACTTGTAGTCCAACTCGTCATGGTCATAATCATGCGTGCCTTCCGAAGACAGGGCTACCTTCATTGGCAATGCACCTGCCTGCTTGTCCGCCATCACCTCTACGACCGGCTTACGGTTACCGCCATTGTATTCGATTTTTACCAGGCGCGCATCATCGTTCCCCTGGAACCAGCCCGTTCCGTACTCCAGCATGTACAGGTCGCCCTCCGGGCTAAACGCCATATCCATTGGGTTCGAGAACTTGTGGCTTGGCATAAACTGCTCCATCGACACAAAGTTCCCTTCTTTGTCCATGGTGACGGCCATGATCCAGCCGCGCATCCAATCATAAATAAAAAGCTTGCCGTCGTAGTAAGACGGGAAGGCGCGTGAAGCATTTTTAAACTGATCCTGGTAGTAAACAGGGCCTGCCATGGCGTTGCGGCCACCGGAACCTACGAGCGGGAACTCTTTTGACTCCGCGTAAGGGTACCAGATAAAGGCGCTCTGTGCCGGCGGCAGTTCGTTGAGGCCGGTATTGTTAGGAGAGGTATTGACAGGCTTGTTTACATCGAACTTAGCCCCGGACTTACCGGCAGCGAAATCATATTTGTTATAGGCCTTGTTGTCTCCTATAAAGTGTGGCCAGCCAAAGTTTCCGGCCTTGCGGGCCTGCCCTACTTCATCAAAACCCTCCGGACCTCTGTCTTCGGCCGCCTCTTTGGAATCCGGGCCTACCTCACCCCAGTACACGAAGCCTGTTTTCTGGTCCACGGAGATGCGGAAAGGATTACGGTGTCCCATCGTATAGATCTCTGGTCTGGTCTTCGCCGTTCCTTTCGGGAAGAGGTTGCCCTCCGGTATGGTATAGGTGCCATCATCTTCCGGGTGGATGCGGATAATCTTACCACGCAGGTCGTTGGTGTTGGCAGAGGACTTCTGGGCATCCCAGGAATTGCGGCCAGGGCGCTCGTCAGAAGGACTAAAGCCGTTAGAAGCATGCGGGTTGGTGTTGTCACCGGTAGACAGGTAGAGGTTACCCTGGGCATCGAAAGCGATAGAGCCGCCTGTGTGGCAGCATTCCTCCCGCTGTACAGGTATTTCCAGGAGCACTTTCTTCGAGTCCAGCAAGAGCTCGTCGCCGCGCATTTCGTAACGGGTCAGTATGTTTTTGGCCTCATCCCCGGCCGCTGAATAGAACAGATAAATCCAGTTGTTCTTTTCAAAGTTAGGGTCCTGTGCCAGCCCCAGCAGCCCGTCTTCAGCTTCCTTTTCCTTGCCCTCCTTGTCCACATACTTTGTGCTAACCGGGATCGTGGCGATCACTTTCACCTTCCCGGTTTTAGGGCTGTATAGCTTTACGTTTCCGCGGCGCTCTATAAACAGCACGCGGCCATCCTTCAGCACCGTCAGCTCCATCGGCTCTTCCAGTTTCTCGTCCAGCACAACCTTGGTGAACCTGTTTTCTTCGGGCATGCGCGGGGTACGCACCTTCTCATAATCAAGCGGCTTTGGCTCGTCGCCTCCCAGCACATAGTTCAGGCCTCCCCAAAGGTGCTGCAGTACCAGGGGCTCAGAGAAAGACTCGTCTGTGTGGCCAATGCTGGTATAGAAAGAACGGCCTCCGGCATATTCATGAAACCAGCTCATGGGATGGTGCTCGCCGTTCGTGCCCCCTTCATAAGACTTCTCGTCAATAGTTACCAGCACCTTGATATCCGGGTTGATCTGCTTGAAGTTGTAGAACTCATCTTCCCGCTCCCAGCGCTCAGGCAAGCCGGTCGTAGCCGGGTTGGTTTTATCCACTACCAGGAAAGTACCTTTCTTTACATTGGGGTTGTTCGGATGACTCTCGAAATAAGCTCCTACCAGCTTCCCGTACCAGGGCCAGTCATACTCTGTATCAGTTGCCGCGTGTATGCCCAGAAAGCCACCCCCGGCCTCCACGTAGCGCTCAAAGTTATTTTGCTGCTCCGGGTTTAATACATCACCAGTAGTACTCAAAAACACGACTGCTTTGTAGCGCTTCAGGTTCTCCTCATTGAAATTAGAGGCGTCTTCGGTTGTGTCCACGACAAAGCCATGCTCCTGCCCCATCTTTAGGAGGGCCGCCTGCCCTGCAGGAATTGAGGAGTGCCGAAAACCAGCCGTTTTACTGAAGACCAACACCCGGGCTGGCCCTTCCTCGGTGGAGCATGAAAAGAGACCGGCGAGCATTACAAACA
The DNA here is from genome assembly GCF_900188175.1 of Pontibacter ummariensis. Lineage (GTDB taxonomy): Bacteria > Bacteroidota > Bacteroidia > Cytophagales > Hymenobacteraceae > Pontibacter > Pontibacter ummariensis. Next base: position 82,470 of record NZ_FZOQ01000010.1, read on the forward strand.
GGCCGGCTACAAAGCCAAAGGACTTTGCAAAATGGTGATGTTTTCCCATGAGGTTCAGGAGTTAATAGTTTGTTAGTTAAATGGACGAAATAAAAGAAACCTAACGCCTTGTAGCGCACAATGCGTCATGATGACATAATGATAGAAATATTATTTTGTTTATCCAACATGTTGCATAATTCATTTAGCTAAAAGCCTGATTACTCACTTATTGGGCCACAGCTACTTATGAATAGCCCGATAGGAACTTAACAAAAGCGAAACAGAAAGTACACCAGGAACAGCTAATGTAGCTGGTACAGCCATTAGCAGCCTTAAAATGAGTTTACCTTTGTTTGCCTGTATGCGTAGGCCAACACAGGAGGGTACGTCCGAAGACTACGTCTCTCCTGGATTAAAGCGGCAAACAGCAGAAAGACACATGAGAGCGGACTTCCAGGTAAGAATTGTTGGGGCAGGCTTTGCGGGGTTAACAGCTGCTTTACGCCTGAAAAAGAGTGGCAGGAACTCCTTTGTCCTCTTCGAAAGAGCCACAGAGGTCGGTGGCACCTGGCGGGAGAACCTTTACCCCGGCTGCGCCTGCGATGTTGCCTCTCCCCTCTACTCCTTTGCTGATGAACCAAACCCTGATTGGCGCAAGTTGTATTCGGAGCAACCGGATATTTTACACTACCTGAAAGCTGTTGTCTCCAAAAACACCTGGCCAAGCACATTCGCTTCCGCTCAGATATTGTAGCAGCCAGATTCTTGCCTGAAGATGCGCTGTGGCTGGTAACCGACAGGCAGGGGAACAGCACTGCGGTAAAGGTCCTACTCCTGGGGCTAGGGCCCTTGAACCGTCCCCATGTTCCTGATTTTCCAGGTCTGGGATGCTACAGCGGCCAGTACTTCCACTCCGCCCGCTGGGATACCTCATTTAACTGGAAAGGGAAACGCGTGGGGGTGATTGGCACAGGGGCCAGCGCTGTGCAGATCGTGCCTGGCATCGCCCCGGAGGTAGCACAGCTCACCGTTTTCCAGCGAACGCCCGCCTGGGTTAGTCACCGCTTCGACAAACGGTTTCCCCCCTTCTCCAACTGGTTATTCAAGCGATTTCCCATCCTGCAGAAACTCTTGCGAGAGGCTATTTACTGGGTAAGTGAGTTTATAGGCCTGGGATTTATCGGCAACAAACGTATAAGCAAACTCCTGACCTGGCTGTCGCTCCGAAAGCTAAAGAAGGAAGTGAAGGATTCAGACACACGAAGAAAGCTCACACCCAACTACACGATTGGTTGCAAACGGATCCTTCGGTCCGATGACTACTATCCAGCCTTCAACCGGTCGAATGTGCACCTCGTTACCGAGCCTATACAGCAATTTGCTCCCAAGGGCATTCTAACCTCTGACGCCATGGAGCACCAACTGAATGCCGTTGTGTTCGCGACGGGCTTTGTGGCGGCTGATATGGACTTGTACACTAAAGTAATTGGCAGCGAGGGGAACAACCTCCTAGATGAATGGCAGGCAAAAGGAGCCGAAGCCTACAAAGGAACGACCGTATCGGGCTATCCGAACCTTGCTTTTATCCTGGGCCCTAACACTGGGCTGGGCCACAACTCAGTCGTGCATATGATGGAGTCCCAAATGAACTACATCATGCAGTACATCCAGTACCTGGAGCGAAGTGGCGAGGACAGTTACCTGAACTTAAAAGAAGAAGTACAGCAGGCCTACAACAACAGGCTACAGCAAGAGCTGAAAAATACCGTCTGGGCTTCCGGCTGCAAGAGTTGGTACCTGAACAAGAAGGGAAAAAACACGACCCTCTATCCCCGCCTCACGGTTACCTTCCGGAAAGAAACCAGGCACTTTAACCCCGAAGCCTACCAAGTCCTGAAAGCAGCAAGCAGAAACCCAGCCCAAGTCTAAGCATTGTTGCCTACTATTTATGGTGGACCACCACCCGGACTATGTTCTTATCGGCGAAGGCGGGCCGTTATGCTCAAATCGGTTGACAAGGCCATTAACATGATGATGAACAGTTCGGAGCTGAGCCGGTTGGCAACGTAAAATATAGGACAGGATGCGGGGCTTTTGTGTCCATACTGGAATTTGCAACGGGCAAGCAGGCCTTTAGTGGGCAAGTACGGAACGATGCTGCTTCGCCCCAGGTAGTTTCTCTTCAGGCCTTAAGGAGGGAACGCGAAAGCTTTTTAGAGTAGCTAGGTAACGTAACGGCCTTTGTAGAAGTCTGCCGAAAATAAAAAAGCACCCTACAGGGCAGGGCGCCTTTCCAAGCTATGAAAACAAACTTAATGCACAAATGTAGCAGGCCGCTTCTAATAATCCCAATCAATAATTTCTATAAGGGCATTGAGCAAGCCTATAAGTAAAAATTTTAATATTTAAAGGCCACAGCTAGCTTCCTTTTGCCTCTGCTTCGCCCTATGATAGCCGTCCAATGCGTCATTGATCGTTAGCTAGCCCTGCTACTTTAGCTCATCTAATACGTTGTACATTTTTCTTACCAATGCTCCCGAAGAACCATTGTAATTATTGATGAGGAAGGAGAAAACATATTCATTCCCATCTTTTGCCTTGTGATACCCGGTGTACCCTTTCACGCCTCGGATAGTGCCACTTTTCATTTTCATATCGTTATACAGTGGCAACGACGCGTAAAAACCGTCGAACCAGGGCTGCTTCCGGGCATGCTGCAAGACCTTAACCTGTGCCTGGGTTGTTACGCGGTTTAAGGGTGACAAGCCAGAGCCATCCACGATGTTCAGTTCTGTTTCAGGGATACCTCTTGTTTTCCAGAGGTTTTGAATAGCCTCCACCCCTGCGTCAGTAGAGCCAACACCGCTTTTCTGATAACCTATTGTCCGCAACAACGCCTCTCCATACAGATTAACGCTTTTCCTGTTAAACCAGTAAATGATGCTGTCGAGTGAGGGAGACGTGACAGTATAGAAAGGTGCATATTTTGCCTGCTGGTTGGCAGTTCCTCTGCTATCTACTACCACCTTACCGGTACTGCGAATGCCTGCTTCAGTTAAGGCATCCTGCAGGGTGCCTGCGAACTGGTCTGAGGCGGCAGGCAAAGCACCTGAGATTTTAAAACGGCTTTCATTCACAGGAATCGTACCCCTGATCACGCCGGTCGTACCGTTTACAGGGAAATAGATATAGGCGTTGTCGCCTGTACCGGCCGCCGCTGAGCTTAGTTCTGAGCGTAACTTATAGCCCTTGAGCTCAGGCACGGTACCCACAATACTAACCGGGTCACCTATATTTTTCCCGGACCTCAGCATTACATCAAACTGATTCTCCCGCCAGTTAAGCTTGGCCGGACCTGCCCCGTAGTAGTTGCCGACATCCTGCCACATCCAGCCATCGGGAATGGCTTCCTCGTTCCAACCCTCATTATCCACCGTAATGGAACTGATGTGCTTTACTCCTTGCCTGCTAATAGCCTGCGTTAGTTCCTTTAACACCGCCTCGTCCTTCGTGTTTCCCCAACGCCAGCTCCCTAGTGTCGGGTCTCCCGTGGGCATAATCAATAGTTTGCCTTCCTCCCCTGTTTTAGCAAGAGCAAACTTCGTTTTATACTGGAACCCGTCTCCCAACAGCTCATAAGCGCTGGCACTGGTAATGATTTTTTGCGTAGAAGCTGGAGCAAGGCCCAGCTGGCTGTTCTGGTCAAATACCACTTTGCCTGTTTTGGCATCCACCACATACAAAGAGGCGATGCCATTTCGCAGCTGTGGATCGTTTTGGAAAGTCTTGAAAGCGGAAGCAAGCCGGCCGGACACCGATTGGGCCAGCGCCAGGGAGTGCATCAAAGTGCAGAGTAAGAGAAGGGCTACTCTTAAGGTTAGTTGTCGCATCCCCTAAATTAAGAAAAAACAGGGACGCTAAGAAAACAACCAGGTCTACACAAAGCCATGAAGGTCATGAAAGTGATAGTTACGTTTTCTGCATGGTCTATTCGGCCAGCTTAGCTACACAACCCAAGCGTACAACAGCGGTCACGAGGGAAGGACTGTGCCGGTCCCAACAAGCAAACATGCTGTCACTGCCCGGTATAGTCAGACGCGCTATCTGCCGTTCTCCACTTTAAACACCCAGGCATGCATGCTAGGCGTGTTGCCTGGAGTCAGGGCTGGTGGAGTAATGGTGAGCTTCCCGTTCCTGACAGAAGCCTTCACCGGCGCTTTTGTCCCCAGCATGCTCACTTTTCCCACCTTTTCTACGCCGTCCACCTTAAAAGGCTTTTCCGGCCACTTTGTGCAGATAACGAACAGATCCTTGCCTTTGGCAGTGTAGAAAACACTTTGCTCCTTCATGTCCTGTGGCCGCTTCTCCCAGGCAGTAGTGCCGTAAATTGCCTCCCCGTTTACTTTCAGCCAGTCACCCATGTCCAGCAGGCGCTCCTGCATGATCACAGGGATAAGTCCGTCGGCCTTAGGCCCCACGTTGAGCAACAGGTTACCGCCATGGCTTACCTTATCGATCAGCAGGTCTATCAGCTGCTTGGAGGTAAAGTAGTGGTCAGTGGTCTCGAAGCGGTTATAGCCGTAGGAGGTACCGATGCCCCTGCTCTCCTCCCAGGGATGCGAACCGGCTTCCCCGATTCCTTCCTCGTTATGTACCAGGTCATACTCGGTGGTGTAGTAGTCGCCGTGTTTGCTGCGGGTCTCGCTTCCCCAGCGGTCATTTGCCACCACCGTCTCCTTTACCGGCGACTCGTTGTACAGCCAGGCCAGGAACTCCTCGCTTTTCCATTTATCACTGGTATAATCCCACTCCCCGTCCGAAAAAATTACCTCCGGCTTATAGCGCACTACAAGATCTTTCATCTGCGGAATCATGTGCTCGTCTACCCATTGGTCCAGGGTAGCCTCTTTGTACAGCGGGTGGCTCCACTCCAGCAAAGAGTAGTAAAAGCCCATACGCAGCCCCTGCTGGCGCACCGCCTCCGTCAGCTCGCCGGCTATATCGCGATGGGGCCCGATGTCCACGCTGTTCCAACGTGGACTTTCCGCACTGGGCCACAGGCTAAACCCATCATGGTGCTTGGAGGTGAGCACGACGTACTTCGCCCCGGATTGCTGGAACAGCTCCGCCCATTTGTCAGGATTAAAATACTCCGCCTTAAACATGGGGGCAAAGTCCTGGTAAGTGAAGTTCTCGCCATAGTGCTTGGCGTGGTGCTTCAGGAACAGTTCGTTCTTGGTCAACAGCCTGTTCTCGTAGTGCTCTGCATATTTCTCATACACTCCTTCCACCTCATCCACGGGGGCATAAGCAGGCACGGCATAAGGCCCCCAATGAATGAAAATACCGAACTTGGCGTCCTTCCACCACTCCGGCGTTTCCCGCTTGTCCAGCGACTCCCAGTTTGCTTCATACTGCTGTGCCATGGTATTACCAATTGTGAAGGCAATTAACATCAAACTATAAAGGGCTCTTTTCATGGGGCTGACTGTTATTGTGCTTGGAGGAATAAGAGGCTACAAGGGAATAAAGGTGATTCCCCAAAGTAAATGGCTTGTATACTTTTCGGCACCAATGTCTCAACAATAACCTAATACAGGCAGTAGCGGTATAAGGCAAAGTTTTAACTTGCGGAGCGATTACTCACGTATTTTTCACACTATAATCAAAGAAAAACTTTTTTCTGTAGTTTTCCCACTATCTATTTCTTAATTTCAGAATTAGCAAAGCGGCCGTGGCCTGTACGAACACAAGCTACAGACGGAAAAGAAGCCTTCTTTTTTTTCTTAAAGCCAGTCTACTTCAGGACAAACGGCATCGGTTGTTCCTGTTGGTTTACTCGAACATTTAAAGTTTCTTCCTTAAAGTACCCAACTCCAGGAAAGAAGCACAGCCCATAGTTACAGAATACCTTACACGAACCCTCATTAAAATAACCTAACATGAGAAAGGCTGTTTTAACAACCCTTAAAAACAACCGAAAGGCAATCCTAATGTCGGCCCTGTTTCCTGCCTTACTGCTCTCAGGATACAGGATGGCACAAGAGCCTGACAGAAGAATCAAGCAAATGGTCCCGGAACAGGCAGCAGAATTAGCCAAGTCCATCGAGGCCCTGGTAAGCCCTGAACTGGCCAAGGGACTTACGCTCCGCCTGTGGGGAGTAGACTCGCTTGTAGCAGACCCTATTTCGATCGACATAGACGATAAGGGCCAACTCTACTATACCCGCACAAACCGACAGAAGAACTCCGAGTTCGACATCCGGGGCCACCAGGACTGGGAGATCGGGTCGATTCAGCTGAAAACGGTAGAAGAGAAAAGGGCCTTTCTCCACAAAGTCCTATCGCCGGAAAACAGCAAGAAGAACGAATGGCTGAAAGACCTGAACGGCGATGGTTCGCATGACTGGCGGGACATGACTGTGGAAAAAGAGCATGTATACCGGTTGGTAGATATGAACGGTGACGGCGTGGCAGACCAGTCGCAGCTGGTAGTAGAGGATTTTAACGACGAGGTTACAGACGTGGCAGGCGCTATCCTTAGCCACGGCGATGACCTTTTTGTAGGGGTGGCTCCTGACTTGTGGCGCATGAAGGACCGAAACGGAGACGGCATAGCGGATGAGAAGACCTCTATCTCGCATGGCTACGGCATCCACGTAGGTTTTGGAGGCCATGGCATGTCTGGCCTGGAGATGGGACCGGATGGGAAGATCTACTGGGGCATTGGTGACATTGGCTTCAGCGGCACCGGTCCTGACGGGCAGAAATGGGAGCACCCGAACAGCGGTGTGATCGCCCGGTCTAACCCTGATGGCAGCGACTTTGAAATATTTGCTTACGGCCTCCGGAACACCCACGAGTTTGTGTTCGATGAGTACGGCAACATCATCAGTGAAGACAACGACGGCGACCACCCTGGTGAGAACGAGCGCCTGGTGTACATTGTAAACGGCTCCGATACCGGCTGGCGTACCAACTGGCAGTTTGGCAAATACCGCGACCCGAAAAACAATACCTACAAAGTATGGATGGATGAGAAGATGTACAAGCCACGGCATGAAGGACAGGCTGCATACATCACACCAGCCATTGCCAATTATGTGAGTGGCCCTACCGGCATGCTCTACAATCCGGGCACAGCCCTGAGCCCTAAGTATAAAAACACCTTCTTTATCGCGGAATTTGTGGGTAACCCGGCCCGCTCGGGTATCCATGCCTTCAAGCTCAAGCCCAAGGGCGCTACGTTTGAACTCGGGGAAAGCGAGAAGATCATGAGCGGCGTGTTGGCAACCGGCCTTGATTTCGGCCCGGACGGAGCACTTTATGTTGCAGACTGGATTGATGGATGGCAAACGAAGAACACCGGCCGCATCTGGAAGCTGGATGACAAAGACGGAGCCGGATGGGCAGCACGCGAACTGACCCAGAAGCTATTGGCAGAGGACTTCACCAAGCGCAAGGCAAAGGAATTAGGCGATCTGCTGGAGAACCCGGACATGCGCGTGCGCCAAAAAGCACAGTTCGAGTTGGCGAAACGCGGTTCGGAAGGTGCCAAAGAATTTAAGAAAAGTATCAAGCAAAAAGACCACCAGCTAGCCCGCGTGCATGGCATCTGGGGTATCAGCCAACTGGCACGGCAGGACCAGCAATACGCGAAGCTATTGCTGCCCTTGCTAAAGGATCAGGACCCGGAAATCAGGGCACAGGCGGCTAAATGGCTGGGCGACGTGCGGTACCAGCAAGCAGGTGATGCTTTAACTCCCTTGTTGAAAGACGAAAACAGCCGTGCCCGCTTCTTCGCCGCTGAAGCACTTGGGCGTATCGCCTATGAACCGGCTATCAACCCTATCATCGATATGCTGAAAGCCAATAACGACGAAGACGCCTACCTGCGTCATGCCGGTAGCCTGGCCCTGGCTCGCATCGGTAAAGCAGAACCTGTAGTGGCCTTAGCCAAGCATCCTTCTCCGGCCGTGCGTGTTGCCGCTGTGATTGCCCTTCGGCGTATGCAGCATCCGGGCATTGCGAACTTCCTCAAAGACCAGGATGAGTACATTGTCACGGAAGCTGCCCGGGCTATCAATGATGACCTCTCTATTGAGGGGGCACTCCCTGCTTTGGGCAACCTACTACAGGACACACGCTTTACAAATGAGCCCTTGCTAAGGCGGGCTATCAGCGCCAACTTGCGGGTAGGTACTACACAGGCGATGCAAAACCTGATCGACTACTCGCAGAAAGAGAGTGCCCCGGTAGCCATGCGAGCCGAAGCGGTGGCGGTTCTCAGCACCTGGGCGAAGCCGTCTGTATTGGACCGGGTAGATGGCCGCTACAGAGGCGAAGTAGAAAGAAACCCTGCACTGGCCAAATCCAAAGCAGCCGATGCTCTTATAAAGCTGTCAGGACACCCTGAAACAGCGCTTCGCCTGGGTGCTGTGCAGGCCATTGGAAAGCTAAAAATCGATCAGGCTTCTCCGCAGCTGTTCGACCGCCTGAAAAACGACAAGCAGGCAGAAGTTCGGGTAGAAACGCTGAAGGCATTGGCAGCCATAGAAGATGCGCAGATCGGCAAGGCCATTGAGCAGGCCATATCCGATCCTGAAAAAAGCGTTCGGGTTGTAGGTCTGGACATGATGGGGAAAATGGACATGCCAAAAGACCTGATGGCTTCCTTGCTCGCTGACGTGATCAACAAAAGAACCCCGGAAGAAGGGCAGGCTGCGCTTCTGACACTCGGCACTTTACCAGTAATCCACACGCAGCCAGTTTTTGACCAGCTGCTCACAAAACTGGCAAGCGGTAAGCTGCCTGCTGAAGTTCATTTGGAGCTTGGAGAGGCAGTTGCCAGCACAAAGTCTCCAAAACTGATCGCCAGGCACAAAGAGATCAGCTCAAAAGCGTCGCCGGATGCCCTGGCCGCTTCTTTTGAAGGAAGCCTGTTTGGCGGGGATGTGGAGAAAGGCCGAAAAATCTTTTTCAGCCACCAAACCGCCCAGTGCATCCGCTGCCACTCTTATGATGACATGGGAGGCAATGCCGGCCCTCGCCTGAATGGTATCTCTAAAAAGCTTACCCGCCCACAACTACTGGAGGCCCTGGTTAACCCAAGTGCACGCCTGGCCCCAGGCTTCGGCATCGTAACTGTTGAACTTAAAAACGGCCAGACCATTAGCGGCGTTTTACAGGAAGAAAAAGAGAACGGCCTGTTCGTGAAGGTAGGCGGTCAACCCGAAACCTTTATTAAGAAGAGCGACATCGTGAAAAGAACGAATGCCGCTTCTAGCATGCCGAACATGCAGTACCTCCTTACCAAAAGAGAGATACGGGATCTGGTAAGCTTCCTGTCTACTTTAGAGGAGGAGGGTTAAACTCTTCGTAGCTGCTCGCACTGTTGGCTGAGAAGCCTAAAGTTTAAGTGAGACAGCTACTCTCTTTTGTCATCCTGCAAGGATCTTGTTTCTTACTTGCGAATAGCTCACAAGCCCCTTGCAGGATGACAGGAACGAAAGGCTGTTCCATTTAATCTAAAAAGATCGGACTCACTCTTTTTACAAGTTATTCCTGACAGTATCAGGCTAAAAAAGGAGAGCTACATACATAAGTGTGTAGCTCTTCTTTTTTATAGTAAAACTAATCCTAGCCTTAACTCATCACCACATCCTGCTTTGCATCATCAAAGGTAACGCGCTTACCCGTATGCATGGCAATGCGGGTCATGATGTTGGCAACGGAATGGTTGTAACCTGCCCGTACAGAAGCATTAGGGGTTTGACGGTTGCGCACACACTCCATCCAGTTTTTCATGTGCAGGGAAGTCATAGGATCGCCTCCGGTGTTGGCACCTGTGGCGGCTTTGATGTCGCTTGGGAGGGTGTAGGGCTCCAGCAGATTGGCTTGCATGCCCATGGCCTGGGCCATGTCCTGTGTTAAGCCTCCTTCTGGTGTAATTTTGTTTGTGTCCAGGTTCAGCATGCCTCCGTTGGAATAATACAGCTCTTTTGTTCCACCTGCCGAGTTACTGAAGCGGGACGAGTACACCACCTGAAAACCTTTGGACGGATCACCTGCCGGACCATAGTCAAACACAGCCGTCATGGTATCAGCATTCTCCCGGCCATCCTGCCACATATAGTTGCCACTGTTAGCTACTACGCTACGCGGATGCTCTAAACCTGTAAACCAGTGCACCGTATCGATCTGGTGCGACATCCACTGCCCTGGAATACCGGAGGAATAAGGCCAGAACAAGCGGTACTCCAGGTACTTTCGTGGGTCCCAGGCTACCTTCGGCCGGTTCATCAGGAAACGGTCCCAATCGGTGTCTTCCTGCCGGATCTGTTTTACGAGTTCCGGTAAGCGCCAGCGCCCGGGCTGGTTCACGTTCCAGGTCATTTCCACCATCTTAATGTCTCCGAACTTTCCTGAACGGATGTAGTCGTTGGCAGCAATATAATTAGGCGCGCTACGGCGCTGGGAGCCAATCTGCACAATCTTGCCGGTCTCTTCCACGGCTTTTAAAATCGCACGGGCATCTTCCATGGTCTCGGCCAGCGGCTTTTCAATATAGGCATCTTTCCCGTTTCGGACAGCCTCCACTCCCATCAGGGCATGCTGGAAGTCAGCCGTGCTGATGATCACAGCGTCTATGTCTTTATCCCGGTACAACTCATCGTTGTTGCGGTACTTCTTTAGCTTGATCCCAGCCTTTTCCTTCACAAAAGCCTCTGCCTCTTCGCGCCGGCGGTTCCAAATATCGGAAACCCCGATAAACTCAAAGTTAAGGTCCTTGTTATAGTTCATGAACGAAGGGAACAAAGAGTCGCGGAACCTGTTGGAGAAGCCGACAATGCCGACCTGCACGCGGTCATTCGCTCCTAATATTCTCCCATAGCTCTTCGCACTGAAGCCCATGATAGAGAAGCCGAGGGTGCCCAACGCAGCCTTTTTCAAAAAGTCTCTGCGGGAGTTGTTTGCCTTGTTTACCATACCTTGGTTTTGTTTGATGATTAAACCCGATTCAGGCCCAGCGCTTTGACATCTTTAGCCATTCACAAAGCCTAGCCGGGTGTTTCGTTTATTACAACTCTTTTAGCTTGATACTTCGGAAGCTCACCTTATTGCCATGGTCCTGTAGCAGGATGTGCCCTTCCGGCGCTTCACCAAAGTTTTCCCAGTCTTTGTACTTGCTGTTGGCTACCAAGGCGCGATACTCCTCTGCCCCTCTGGTATACTCCAGCACCTTTACTCCATTCAGATAATGCTCGACTTTGTTGTCCGGGTATACCACGACCCGCCCTTTGTTCCACTCTCCTATCGGACGGAGAAAGCGTTCCTGCTTATCGGCCGTGATCAGGTCATACAGCGAAGCAAGGGTACGGTTCCCATCCCGGCCCATCTTGGCATCAGGATGCAGTTTGTCGTCTAGCACCTGGTACTCCAGCCCGATGGCCGAACCCGGGTTATGTTCACTCAGTGTCACGAAGTATTTCACGCCGCTGTTGGCACCTGGTGTCAGTTTAAAGTCGAAAGAAAGGTCAAACGCGCTGTATTTGTCTGTGGTCACAATATCACCCCCATTCGTTGATTCACCCCCTCCTGCAGGAAGCACCGTCAGCATGCCATCCTGCACCTGCCAGCCTTTTTCGGGAAAGGCAGTTTTATAGGCACCCTTCCAGCCCTTCGTGCTTTTACCGTCGAACAGAAGCTTCCACCCATGCTGCGTTTCGTAGTCCGTCAAGGTATTCGGCACATTGTTCACCACGTACACCCCTGCCGGGAAAGGAGTTGGCTTGAGGTCCTTGGTTTTGATCCGGATGTCCTTAAAGTATACCTTTTTGCCGGCCTGTTCTGCACTGCTTACCGAATGTACCTGCAGGCCTATAAAGCCTTTGTCATCCAGTGTATCCACCACGTAGGCAGTCGGCACGCCATTGATCCAGGTCTTCGTTTCATTTCCGATGCTCTCGATCCGCACCCTGTTGTACTCCCCTACTTTGAAAGCCTGCTGAGCCTTGGGATTAAGGGTGAGCGGGTATAACCAGCCCCGGCGTGCTTCGTCGTAGATCCCGCCACTCCAGGCACGGGCAGAAGGGTCGAACTCTACCTGCCTGCCATATACCCTACACTTTCCGTTGTTTCCGCTGGGGTCGTAGTGGCTCCTCGTCTGTACACCGGAATTGCTTTGATCGCTCTCCAGCATTACATCCAGCTCCAGCACAAAGTCCCCGTACTCTTTTTCTGTAATAAGGAAGGTATTCGGAGTATTCATCACGGCAGTGCCCACAATGGTCCCATCTTTCACCTCATAAGAGGCCTCCCCGGCTACCCGTTTCCATCCGTTCAGCGTCTTCCCGTCAAAAAGCTTCGTCCAGCCTTTGGAAGAGGTTTGGGCTGAGGCTGGGCTGTTACTAAACACTGCAGTACCTGCCACAAGCAGAGAAACCAGGGCAAGAGACATCCTGCTCCGTTTACCCCTAGAATTAGTCAATTTCATAGATATAACTTCCGTTGTTAGATGGCTTATAATTGTTTATGACTGTTTAGATAAATTAAAGCACCACACTGTTCTTTTCTCCTCCTGTCAGCACTACTTCTTTGCCCTTCCATACCAGGGTGCCTGTCACACGGTCGGGCAAGCTAATCTCTGCCTTTAACCGGTTGTTCCGGTTGAGGCTGTACTTCACCTTTATCTGCCCCTGTGGATGCGGAATAGAACCGCTAGCTTCTTTCAAGTTGCCTAAGTTCGGGGCGATGCGCACCTTGCTAAAGCCGGGCGCATTGCTATCAATACCCAGCACGATGCGGTAGAGCTCAATGTTTGGGCTGGCGCCCCAGGCATGGCAGTCGGAGCGGGTAGGTTCTGGTTGCTCCGCCCATGTCGTTAGTCCTTTTGCTAACTGAGTATGCCACTCATCCAGCAACTGCAGGTACTGATCACCTAAACCGGCTTTGGCAACCGCCTGATGCAGGTAATACTTGAAATAAATAGAGCCTTGCGTGAGGCTGGTGTCGCGCAGCACTTTTTCCATCACGTGCCGGGCTTCTTCCCCCTCCACCACGCCACCTAGCACCGCGAAGGTGTTGATATGCTGCGAAAAGCTGTTCTTGTTGGGCGTGTCAGCAAACAAGCCTTTCCCTTCGTCCCAGTACAGTTCTCTGATCGTTTGTTTTAGCGCTGCTATCTTCTGTTCATAATGCTGTGCAAATGCCGGCAGGCCAACCACCTGCTCCAGCGGCATGGCTTCTTTGTAGGCCAGCAGTAGTTGTAAATCAAGGGCCGCAGAGGTGCCATCTTCCGCTTTTGGGGCCATGCCCGCTTTCCAACCTGGTGCTTCTGCCCAGTCTGTAAAGTTCCAGTAAGGCACCATGCCCATCGCGCTGTTTTCCTGCTGCTTCGATTCGAAAAAACTGATAACAGCCCTTGTTACCGGCAGTTGTTCTTGTATAAAAGCCTCATCACCCCGGTACTTCCAGTAGTCGTTCACCATTCCGATCCACCACAACGAAAAGGGCGGGATATACTGGGGATTATGGCTTGGATAACGGCTCTGGGTAATGCCGCTCAACCCGTGTGACTGCCGGACCTGGTTGATAGCGTTTCGTACCAATCGATCGTCGCCACTGTTAAACAAGGAGACCAGGGCCTGAATGCGGGTATCACCCACATACTGCAACTGCTCATAGTAGGGGCAGTCCATATACGTTTCGTGCGCACATAAGCGCGCCGTGCGCCAGCCTACCTCCAGTATCTTCTGTAGCTCGGGCCGCCCGGCCTCAAACCTTGCCTGCATTTTGAACGGATAGCCGGTGTATAGCCCGTAAAGGTCATTTATCGTTAGAGGCTGATCTTTCGTTTCTACTGTCACTTGCAGGTAGCGGTAGGTGCGCCACCAGAGCGGCTCAAACGTGCGGGCCTCGCCTCCTTCCAGAATGAATTTGTCTTCATACCCAATAAATACTTTTCCCGCTACCTCGTTGCGGTCGCCCTTCTGCTTGGTTTCTCCTAGGCTCTTCCCTTCATCGTTGAAGAGGGACTCAGCGTATCGTAACGAAATGCTAGCCCCCTGCCCTCCACTGGTGCTAAGCACCGGGAAGGCCGTTGTTTCAACTCCCTGGTCAAGGATAAGCGTTGCCTTGGTATGAGCAGGAATGGTAAAAGCAGCTGCTTTTTGTGGAAAACTTTTCGGAACAGACACACCAGTTGCTTTCCTGACGCTGGCTAGGCGTTCCGGACTAAGCTCCATGGCGGGGATAGTCCGGGCCTGCAGGTGCCAGCCCTCATACCAGGGTTCGAACAAACCGCCAACCAAGCCAGGTGAAATCGTACTTGCAGCGGTCCATTGGCTGTCATCAAATCCTTCTGCCTCCCAGCCCCAGGGATAGTCTGCTGCATCAATATTCTCTCCCGGCCCAACCACAAAATAAGTATGTAGGTTGGTATGGATAGGGGTATACGCTTTGCTGCGCATGCCCTTCCAGGAACTGTTCGTGTCAGCAATCCTTTCTGCTGCCCCATTTCCCTGCAGAATAAAACCTGTCCGGTAACTCATCTGTGCTACCGGCATCGCCTCTCCGTAATTCCACACCACAGCTGCCAGTGTGTTGTTGCCTTGCTTCAGGAAAGGGCCCAGGTCAACGGTCTCAAAATTCCAGTGAAAAACATCGCTACGGGCAGGGCCAAAGCAGACCTGTTGCCCGTTTACAAAGAGCTTGTACCTGTTATCACCCGAAACATGCACCAGAAAAGAGGCTGGCTTGGCTGGCAAATCGATGCTCTTCCGGAAATGGTACACCCCATACGCTTTTGCCGGTTCACCAGCTACTGCGATCCATTGGGCAGGCCAGGGCTTTGTCGTCAGCTCTGCTGGCAAAACCGGATTCGGAATTTGGGCCAAGACCAGGAGCGGCAGTAAGGCTACCAACAGCGAAAGAACAAAAGCCGGCTTTTTCATTTTATTCTTTAAGTAAAGGCATCAGGACCAGGCAACAGCGGCCTTGCAAGTACAGCTTATCAAGTAAAGGCATTTCTCCTTTACAATAGGTAATTGAGTACTTAATTTATAAAAAATATGCAGGACTAGAACTATTTAAATGAATTTCTAGCTGTAGCTGTATAAGAAACTGCTGCAAGGGCTATCTGTCTTTGCTTCAATTGCTTTTGGAAGAAGGGGTTTAGAACTCACTTTTTTATAGCATTTAATAGAGTAGCTTTTAGAAGTTATGCATTGTTTGTGGTGACTCTTGTTGTAAACATTCGCTAATGTGGAAAGAGTGGATTTACCTAAGCTGGCGTAGCTTCTGCTTATCCTATAGGCTTATTGATGTCCCTTTTCATTGTTTCTGTTATGCGCTCCACGTCTGGGGTAGGGGCCCTTCTGAAGCGAGGGCGCGTTTTCCCGCTCAGCGCTGTGCCGTCTTCCTTTCCTCGCTGTCGCTGCGCAATGCTCAGCATGCTGAGCACCGGAAACCGCCAAACAAAGGGCCCCTACCCCCGGCGCCTCGCAGAAAAACTGGAGAAGTTTTTCTCTTCGATTCAGTAAAGGATAAGCTATAGCATTTTATTAACAGTGAAGACCTCGCAGTGTGCGCAGCTCCTGCGAGCGCCTGGGATCCTACATGCTGCAGGGCAGACAAGCTTGCCAGGTGCATATTTCGACACTCCACTGTTCGAGCGTTCAGCGAGTGGGGGTAGGGGCCCTCTGTTTTCTTATCAAGAAGAGATTAAAGCCCAGCCGGAGAGGCGAAAAGCCTGCAAACAGCTATGCTGCACAAGTTGTAAAAGACTTTTGAAGCAAGCGTAATACCATTATTAGTGATCCTGCTCTCGTATTACCGCCCTCCCCTTACAAAGCTAGTCTTATAGAGAAAAACTCGTAAAAAGCATAAAAACGAAAAGGCCTGCAGATCTTATCTGCAGGCCTTTGTATCGGTTGGCTTAAAACTTAGATCTTCTTTAAGCCCTTCATTTCCTCTTTGGTACCTTCTTTTACGCTGATGGCAACCCCACCGCTAGAGGCAAGTCGCTGCTTCAGCTGGCTCTTTGAGTTCACTAAAACCTTGCGAACTGTGTAGCTCTGTGGGTTCTTGTCATAGCTGGCATCCTTTCCATCGGCATAAATCGTAGCGATGTAGTTTTTGCCTTTTGGCAGGTAATCGAAGTTTATCGTTGCCGTACGAGGGTTTTCATCCGAAACGCCTCCCACATACCACTCGTTTTTGTTCTTCGCTTTACGGGCAATCGTTACGTAATCGCCTGGCTCAGCTTCCAGAATATGCGTCTCATCCCAATCCACAGCCACATCTTTGATGAATTGGAAAGCATCCGGGAAGCGCTTGTAGTTCTCCGGCATGTCCGCAGCCATTTGCAGCGGGCTATACATCGTTACATAGTAGGCTAGCTGTTTTACCAGGGTCGTATTCACGCGCTGGTTGCTGCCTGTTCCGTAATAGGAAAGGTCTGTCTGGAAGATACCTGGCGTATAATCCATAGGGCCACCCATCATGCGGGTAAAAGGCAGAATAGTCGTATGATCTGGGGCGAGGCCACCCATCGATTCAAACTCCGTGCCGCGGGCAGACTCCTGCGCCAGCCAGTTAGGGTATGTACGGTGCAGACCCGTTGGACGAACGGCCTCGTGGCTGTTCACCATGATCTGGTAATCGGCGGCCTCTTTGGCAACGTGGATGTAGTGGTTCACCATAGACTGCCCGTCGTGGTGCTCGCCTCTTGGAATGATTTTACCTACATAACCAGTCTTCACAGCATTGTAGCCATTGTCTTTCATGAACTGGAAGGCTTCATCCAGACGACGCTCGTAGTTTGTAGCAGAACCAGAGGTTTCGTGGTGCATCATCACCTTCACCCCTTTTTCAGCAGCATAACGCTGCAGCTCCTTCACATTAAAGTCTGGGTAAGGTGTAACGAAGTCGAATACTTCTTCTTTCCAGTTACCGAACCAGTCTTCCCAGCCCACGTTCCAGCCTTCCACCAACACAGCGTCAAAACCATTCTCGGCGGCAAAGTCGATATACTTTTTCACGTTCTCGGTCGTAGCACCATGGCGTCCGCTCGGGGTCAGCTTGTTGAAATCATCACCTAGCTTCACGTTTGTTTCCGTGCCATAGGCCCAGGTGCTCTTACCCGCTACGAAGTACTCCCACCACACGCCAATGTATTTGATCGGCTTGATCCAGGATACATCTTCATAAGCCGTTGGCTCGTTCAGGTTCAGGATAAGCTTAGAAGCCAGGATATCGGTAGCCTTATCGCTCACGACAACCGTACGCCATGGCGTGTGCGCGTCAGTCTGCAGATAGCCTTTGTTTCCAACCGCATCTGGCGTCAGGTGTGCGCTCATCTTAAAGTTCTTCTCATCCACATTCAGCTGCATGGCCGGGTAGTTCACCAGCGCCGCCTCATGAATGTTAATGTACAGGCCGTCATCAGACTTCATCATAGAAGGCGTTTGTACCGCCAAGGATGTTTTGATAGGCTGCTGGGCATGCACATCATGCGTGGCTTTCTCTATCAGCTGCGGAATCTCTGAGATTTTAGAGGTTGTGTAGGCATACTCGTTTGTGTCGTAGTCTCCTGGTATCCAGAAAATCTTGTGGTTACCGGTCAGGTTAAACTCGGTGTTCTCCTCCTTCACGATAAAGTACTTCAGGTTCTCCTGCTTCGGAAACTCATAGCGGAAACCCAGACCATCGTTAAATAAACGGAAGCGGACACGCATCAGGCGGTCGTTTGGCTCCTCTTGTGCCAGTGTTACCAGCAGTTCGTTGTAGTTATTGCGGATGGTCTTCTGCTCGCCCCATACCGGGTTCCACGTGTCGTCTACAGAAGTCTGCTTGGTATCTACCACAGTGAAATCTTCCATAAAGGAACCTGCATCCTTTGTTTCCAGACCTAATCGGCTTGTTTTGATAACAGGCTTCTTCTTATAACTCAGCTGATAAACCGGTGCTCCGTTATCGTCCAGCTTAAAGGTTAAGGTCAGGTTTTTATCGGGTGATGTGATCACCTGTGCTCTCAGTCCCAACGAAAAGACAAAGAGAAGCAGGAGTAAGAACAACCTGCGCAGGAATCCATAGTTAGGTACGGCAAGGCTTGCCGTTCGTGGTGTATTCATATTTAGTTTATGGTTTATTTGGTCCTCGTTTCTCTTACTAATCAAAAATAAGGCCATTACCAGCCTTAGAAGGTAAATCGGTTTGCCTGGTCTAACAGTTCCTCCCCAAAGTCAGGCTTATCCGGAAGAGGTACTAATACCAGAGAGCTTTAAATTCTTACTTGATCTTCACCATGCGCATGTAATCAACCATCGCCTGGTTAATCTCCCCATGCATGTTCTCGTTGTTAGGCTCAAAGGTGAGGGAGATGGTATGGCTGCCTTTTTGCAGGGGCACTTCCACTGCGTTTGTAAAGCCCCAGTTGCTCCATTCCTCCTTACCGCGCTGTGGCAGCACGATGGTTCCCGCGAAATTAGCGTCTTTCTTCAGGGTGCGGATTGCAGCCTTATTCTCCGTATTGATGGGGCCATTGCCATTGGCGTAGCGGAAATCGATGGCGTAGACACCGTCCTCCGGCACGTTCACCTTTACCTGCACCTGCCTGTTTTGCTGCTTGCTCAGCTCTACAAAGCCGGTACCGGAATAGTCGCGGTAAGCGTAAGTAGCTTTCGGGGCGAACTTCTCCACCTCGTATACCAGCTTAGACTTCTCCGGCACCACTACTACAGGCTCGCTACCAAATGAAGTGACACCATTCTGGTCCACGGCCAGCACCATGTACTCGGCGTAACCATTCACTTCCACATCCAGACTTGTGCTTTCAGTTTTCTCCAGTTCCTCCCCATTCTTAATAACCAGGTAAGCCACGGCATCCTCTACGGCTGGCCAGCTGAGCTTGCCTGATGCATAAGTTACTTTTGGTGTTTCCGGTGAGGTGTACATGGCGACATGGTTCACATCCCCTCCTACCTGGTTGTTGGCCAACTCGATTTTAATGGTATGCTCGCCTGTGAGGTTGGCCGGGATCTCGGCCTTCTCCAGCGGCTTGCCATCCATCGTGATGGTCTTGATCTCATTGCCATAGCCGCTCATCTCAAAGTTGAGTAACGCGTTTCTGTACCTGAAGCCCGTTAGCTTACGGTTTCCTTTGAAGGCTTCCGGCACGAAGGGTTTCAGCACCAGTTTGTCTGCCTGCAGGTCCATGCCGAACAGCACCTTATAGATCATGGCGATGTTGCCCGCCACGCTCCACAACTGCCTGTCGGAGTTAATCTGTGTGCCGGCATAATCTCCAGTGCTGGCTACAAAGTTTTCCTTGTTTGTCAGGAAAAGGGCTGCTGGGCGGTAGATGGCACTCATGCTTTCGGCAAGAGACTTCTCGTTACCAGCCTTAGCCGAGGCCAGGCTCCAGTAGGCCTGCACAAAAGGCCAGATGCCGTTGTTGTGGTAAGGCGGAATACCCGGAATCTGTGGGAAGATGCTCGGGATACCATAATCCGTTACAGGCGTGCTGGCTACCACTGTTTTCTGGCGCTCCTCATCGGCTACGCCATACAGCACAGACAGGGCCTCCCCCAAGGCCTCTGCCCGTGGCGACAGCACTTTATAGTTGCGACCATAGAGGTACTGCCCATAGTAGCCTTTCTCATCCTGCCACAGCAGTTCATTCATGCCCTTTTTGATACGGCTGGCCACCTCCCTGAACCTGGCGGCAGCCTCTTTATCGTCGAGTAGCTCCGCCATTTGGGCGGCCACCTGATTTGCCTGGTAGTGCACAGCGTTGGTGCCCAGGTTCTCCGACTCGTAAATATCCACCGGCTGCATCCAGCGTGGGTAGGTCTGCTCGCGCCAATCCAGGAACGAGGATTCACCCCGTACCAGCCCCGTCTCCGGGTCATAGGCGTTCTTATAGTCAGCCTCTAATGAGTTCTTAATGATCTGGTAGGTTTTGCGCAGCCATTCCTTGTCGCCCGTGGCCTTGTACACCTCCCAGGCAGCAACCGCCCAGGTCATGCGGTCTGTAGACACAGGGTAGGCTCCCCCCGTGCCGGTATCCTGAATGATACGCCCGTCTTTCACCTTGCGCATCAAGCTGTACATGGATACCTTCGGCTGCAATTGCGCCATGCCCAGCAAAATGCTATAGCTAATGTCCCTTGTCCAGACCCCTGCCCATTCCTTTCCGGTCCTGAAAGTACTGTCCGCCTCTATGTCTTTCTCCATCTCCTCCAGCGCCATGTTATAAAGCGCATCCATGAGCGGATAATCGGAAGTGTACTGCGGGAAAGCAGAGATGTCCCTGCTCAGTTGCCAGTGCGTAGCAGTTGCCTTATCATCTTCCGGACTGTTTAGGTTAAGTGCGATCTCGTAGATCCCGTCCCCATCAGCATCCTGCAACTTGGCACCGTCGTTCCTGCCCAGGTTATCGAAATCCCAGCTCAGGGGTGCTGTGCCACCGGCAATGTAAACGCCCTTAAAGTCTTCTTTGTAAATTCTGTCTCCGGTGGGCGTGGTGTAGTAGCCCTGCTTTTCAAAAGCCTGCAATACCGGGCGCATATCCAGGCGCACTTTCATCTCGGTGTTGGGAGCCAGGTATACATCATTCGGAACTTCCGCCTTGTCGTTGTACTGCTGCCCAAAGGTGATGACTGGCGTAACACAGGAGCCATCGCTGGCAAGACAGCTGAAATGGTGGTCTTGCCCCGATACCATCTCGTTGTCGCGCCCATTGATGGCGAACTTAAAGGTGACACGCGGACTTAGAAAGGCGTTGGCCGGGCTTTTGTAATTGGACGTAAGCTCTGTATGCGACAGCGCACGCGCCACGTACTCCCCCTGCACCACGCTGTCGCGGTACAAAGTATAAGCATCCGACTGCCAGACAGGGCTAGTGCTTCTTACACTTACAGCAGTAGCCACATCGATGGTGTTTTGCTTCTGTGTCTGGCATGCGCCTAGGCTAAGTAGTGCAAAAAGAACGCTTGACTTAAGGGTTAAGCTTTTCATGTAATTGCAGGGTAAGTAGTGCCTATCCCTGTTCTGCTACAGGTGTATAGGGCATGTTATAATTCAGTTATAGTAGCTGATGTTCTTTGATCTTAGCTAAACAAGCTGTTCATCTAGTAACTAACAGCAAGGCTTGTACAAACTTGCAGCATACAGCAAACAACATCAATTATTTGATACAGAAGGTAAAGGTAATCTGTTCCTTCGCCATATAAGTATCTTATTTATAAGCTATTGCTTTTAGTAAATGTTCCAACAGAGTAACTTTAGAGTAAGCTACTATGGCTTTCACCTTTTGCTATTTCGGAGAATAAACCGCGTAGCTGTTTGCTTTGCTTGGAATCGTCACGAGTCCACTTGCATCTGTTGTTATGTCCGGGTTTATCCCTGTAAAATCTTTCAGTACGGTATTGGCCCAACGCGTTTGTACTTTCCGCTCTTTATCAGCGGTACCGTTGTTTATGTAGGTAACCAGCCCTGGTGTACCGTTTCTACTAAAAATGTACTCCGTCGCACTGGCAAATAGCTTAGTGCTCGAGCCTGCCGCCAGGTTTTTCTTGATCCAGATCAGGGTGTTCAGCTTTGTTTTATCTAAGAGGGTCTCATAGTCCTTGTAAAAGATAAAAGGCGTACCCTCGGCGGTTAAAATGTAGGCGTAGGCCTGTAACTTATTCCTGGCTGAGATTTCATCTGTATCATGGTTCGCCACAAAAGTGTAAGCCAAAGATGGGTCCTTCGCGATAAGGCCTTTATTCTCTAACCTGTACATCATGTTTTCATCCAAAGCTTTGTCTAAAGCATAGTACAGCGGGAAGTCGAAGGCCCCACTGTTAGCTTCCAGGCACCAGTTATACACGAGCTCAACGTCAGCATCCCAGTACTCCCCAATGGAAACCCCGCCAACGGCAGCATTCCATTTTTTCACGACGCTTGGGTGAAAGCCTTTTACATAATCAAACCGCCAGCCGTGAAACCCAAGCGTGTTTTTGTAGTACTTGCCTACTCCATCCGGCCTGTTCCAGAGCCAATTCTGGACGTACTGTACATCATGGCATAGATCGGAGAATCCACCGAAGAAGCCTTCATCTGCGGCGTGCACCCTATTCGCATGAAAGTCCTCATAGGTTCTGTTAAACTTACCTGAGGCCGGGCTAAACTTCGTCCAGGTGTTCTTGTTGGTGTAAGGGTTAAACTCCGAGTCTCCGCCCGAATTATGGTTTAAGACAATATCCGCAATGAGCTTTATGTCTTTGGACTTGGCGCTTTGCAGCAAAGAAACCAGCTCTGCTTCTGAGCCAAACCGGGTTTCTGTTGTTCCGTGCTGGTTGTACTGCCCGAAATCAAAGTAATCAAAGGGATCATAGCCCATGGAGTACTGGCCGCTCTGCCCTTTCGTAACAGGCGGAAGCCAGACGGTGGTAATACCAGCACTTGCCCAGGAGTCCAGCTTAGTATTTACATGGTCCCACCAGGTTCCTCCGGCTGGCACATCCCAATAAAAAGCCTGCATCATCACCTCCTCAGAAGGTACTGCACTTTCAGTTGCAGGTAAGGTGGGGGCAACTTCTTCGTCTTTGTCTGAACAGGCAGCAAACAGAACGAATGCCATACTCAGAAGACAAGCAGCTGGGATATGCTTCGTTTTAAATAAATAATTCATATTGAAAGAAAAGGTCATTATACTGGGCTAAAGCCAAAAAGAGAAGCTATAAAGGGGTAAGGCTGGCAAACAGCCAGGCAGCAGAATAAACCATATCCGGCTACCTGAACCTGATAAGTGTTGCAAGAACAGATGAGAAAACGAATCCAGGATTTACTGTTTGTTAGCTTTTGCCGAACAAGAGGTGCTTAATCCTGCCACTCTTTAGCTTCGCAGCAAGTTTACATGCTGCCTTGATAACGGGTAACCTGTGTTATTATTTCCCCTCCTGGTGCTTGCCTCCTCTCCGAGAGGAGCAACAAGGGAAAGCCTGAAAGCCGATTAATATAAAAATTTCCCGGGAGCAGCTTTGTTCCCGGGAAACTTGCTTAAAGCTTTACAACAGTGTACGTGTTGTTATTTAAGTTAAAGGTAATTTTATAACGGCCCGCAGATGCAATGGCAATGTTGTCTCCGCCCTGCACCAGGTTCCCATTAGAACCGCCATAATTGGTGCCCCAATCATCGTTCAGGCGGAATTTTATCTCACCAGCAGCCAGGTCTGTTGTAAGCGACCAGGTCTGGGTACCGTTGTTGTAGATCATGTCGGTGTCCGCATCCCAGCCACCCGCAGTAGCGCTACCGATTATCCCCCAGCTGTGTTTTACAGCAGCAAAGGTATAGTCGTTTAAATTTAAGGTTAGGCGGTACATGCCTGCCTCCGGCACTGATAAATTACTACCGGCCGATGTACTAACGGTTCCGTTTCCGGCATCACCATAGGCTACATCCCAGTTTTTAGCTGGCGTAATCTTAAACTCTGTAGAACCAGCCGGGAAGTTGATCACCCCTGTGTAAATGTTGTTGCTGGTAAGCGAAACCAGGCTATCCGCCGATGCCGGGGTCCAGCCTTGGTAAGCTCCCGGCACATATACAAATGAAATCAGCGGGTAAGGGTTTACCGTTAAGTCAATCACGTTGGAGTACACCGGCGCCATGGCATCGGTACCTGTTACTACTGACTTTAAACGTGCCTGCACGTTAGAGTTGGCTCCGGTTGGCAAATCCATGGACAACAACAGGGCGTTCAGCTCTATGACTGTGTAGCTTTTCGCATTGATCCCCCCGGCAAAGACAACCTCTTTTGGATTGGAAAAGTTGTTGCCGGCCAGGTCTAACTGCAAGGTGTTTGTCAAGGCGGCGCTATACCCGAAGTCAGCTTTTGTCCAGGTAAAGTCTATGGCCTTGTCAGCGGCCTTAGTTTTCTCCAGCACCACGCTGTTAGCAGAAGCTGACAGCGAAGCACCTGTTCCTTCGGCATTAGCCACTACTCTCACTTCGTCTTTTTCGCAAGACGAAAAAAGAAAGAGCAGTAAACCGAACAAGGCTATATGTTTCATGAAATGCGTTCTCATTTTCTCTTTAATTTTTTAAGAAAGATTAATAACCAGGGTTCTGCACCAAGTTGGTGTTGGCGATGATATCCGTTGACGGAATAGGGAACAGCTTGTACGTTTCACTTACCCCCCGGCCGGCTTTCACACCACCTTTCCAAGGCCACAGATACGATGCATCTGTAAACTTACCGTAGCGAATGAGGTCCGTACGACGGGAAGCCTCCCAGTACAGTTCCCGGCCTCTTTCTTCCAGCACAAAATCAAGGCTTATGTTGCTTACGTTACCCGAGTTGTCGCCGAAGGCCCGGGTGCGCAGGGTATTGACGTAGCTGACAGCCGTGCTCATGTCGCCACCGGCACCACCACGCAGCACAGCCTCCGCATACACCAGGTACATTTCGGCCAGGCGGAACAACGGAAAGTCGGTTGAGGTAAACGTACCCCCCGGGGCAGGTGTAGCACCGGTAGACGTAACGTTTCTAAACTTAGTCACTTTCAGTCCATCCGTGAAGGCAGAAGGCTCATCTATCTCCAATTTATCGCCATAAAACATGGCACGCTCATCCGTGGCTCCACTCTGGTCAGGGAACAGCAGCGGCAGGTTTTTAGTAGAGCGGATACCGCCCCATCCACCACCTGGTATACCAAAGGCAGCCGGGTTCATGGCTGCACTTGTTGCAGCATTAATGATGTAGGTCGTACCACCGTAGTTCTGCGTATTCACCACATCGTAGTTAATAGACAGAATTGTCTCGGTGTTATCCACATGGTTGTCTGCCAGGAACAGCTCGCGGTAGTTGTCCTCCAACGTATAGTCGGATTCGATTACCTTGCTGGCGTAGGTAATGGCATCGGTATAACGTGCCTCGCCCGTGTAAACTTCAGCATTCAGGTACAAGCGTGCCAGCAATGCCCAAACGGCAGCCTGGTCAGCCCGACCATACTCATTCTGGCGCGGTGCTACCAATTGCGACTCGATGTCCAGCAGCTCAGACTCTATATAATCGAAAAGTTCTGCACGGGAAATCTGCGGCGGAATGTATTTGCCGATTGGGTCATTTTCCGTAATGAAAGGTGGGTTACCGAACAGGTCCATGGCCACCCAGTATTGGTAAGCCCGCAGAAAACGCGCCTCAGCCCGGTACTTTCTGATGTTCTCCGCATCAACTCCTGAAATGCCTCTCTCACTTATTTTCCCGTCTGTAGACTCCCGGATGAACTCATTCGCCAGGGTGATCTGGAAGAAAATACGGTTGTACAAGCCGGTCAGCATGGTGTTGCTGGAGGTCCAGCTCAAATTATGGAAGTCCGGCAGGCCTGGGTCGTTCCAGGTAACGTGGGCTTCATCGGTGGTTAGCTCCTGGGCGTTCCAGTACAGGCGCAGGAAGTCAGACGTACCGGCATCTATACCAGCCAGGTCAGAGCTACCGGAACCGCCACTGCCCGTTAAGGCAAAGGCGCCGTATACTTTGGCCAGCACTTGCTTATAGCCAGCCGGTGTGCTGTAAACGACAGTAGAAGTGGTGGCGTTGGTTGGAGTTAGGTCCAGGTCCGTATCACAAGCGGTAAGGCAGCTTAAAAAGATAGCCGTCGCTCCGGACATTTTTATAAATGATCTTTTCATTTCTGTTTCTTAAGGATTGTGATGGATTAAAAGCCAAAGTTCAGGCCTACCACAAAGGTTCTTGGTCTCAGGTAGAAGTTGTTGTCAATACCGCTGCCAATCTCCGGATCAACCCCAGAGTAGTTTGTCACCGTGAACACGTTCTGGCAAGTAAGGCTCAGGCGCAGGTCCGCTGCATTGAACACTCTGCCGGCGTTGTAACCCAGTGTCACGTTGTCCATCCGCAGGAAAGAAGCGTTCTCGATGTAGTAATCTGACTGGTACTGGTTGTTGAAGAAATGCGTGTTGTAGAAGCTGGTGCTGCTGTTGCCCAGGAAACCAGACGGGTTCAGGATGTTGCGTTCTACACCTAAGTTAGAGGCAATGTTGTTGTACATGTAATTGCCCAGGTACGCACGCAGAATAGTGCTGAGATTCCACTTCTTATACTCCACCTGCGTGTTAAAGCCCAAGGTAACCAAAGGAGCTGCTGACTGATATCGGTACCGGTCCTCGTCGTTGATGATGCCGTCCTCATTCAGGTCTGCATAAACTCCTTCAATCGGGTTTCCGTTCTCGTCATACACTTGCTTATACACATAGAAGGAATAAGTGCGGTAGCCAACTGAGTTGATCTGAATGCTTTGCCCCGTTGCGCCAGCAATACCTCCGGTTAAGTTGCCGGCAAAAGAAGCATCCTCAGAGGCCGTCAGGTTCGTGATCTTGTTTTTGTTTGCCGTAAGGTTAAACCCAACGTTCCACGTCAGATCCTCTTTGTCCACCGGAATCGCATTGATGCTGAACTCCAAGCCCTTGTTCTCGATGTTGCCCACGTTGGTCAGGATCTGGTTGCTGAAGTTAGAGCCTACCGGCACAGAGATTACATTCAGCAGGTCTTCTGTTTTTTTGTAGTAAACATCAATCGAGCCGCTGATACGGTTGTTCAGGAAGCCGTAGTCTAAGCCGGCGTTGGCAGTAGCTGTCTGCTCCCACCGGATGTTGGCATCATAAGCAGAAGGAGCATACATGTAGTAAAAGTCATTCCCTAACTGGTACTGTGCAGAAGGAACGCTCAGGTAATAGATCGACAGGTAAGAGTAGTTGGCGATGCCTTCCTGTTGCCCTGTGATACCATAGCTCAAGCGAAGCTTCAGGTCAGAAAGCGAACGAACGGAATTCAGGAACGGCTCGTCGCTCACACGCCAGGCAACGGATGCAGATGGGAACACACCCCACCTGTTTTCCGGCGAAAAGCGGGAAGAACCATCCGTCCGTAGTGTGCCCGTAAAGGTATATTTATCCTTGAAGGTGTAGATCAGACGTCCGTAGTACGACTTTAGCCTGTTCTGCGGAATATCAAAAGGGAACACTGGCTTCGTACCAGGAATGGTATCCCCGATGGCACTAAAGCTCGCATAGTTATAGTTTTTGGTGCTGTTATCGTAGAAGCCATAACCTGCGGTGGCGTTGATGTTACTTTTAATCGCTGCCAGGTCCTTCGTATAGTTCAGGTAGAACTCCACCACTTTGTTGTTTACCCGCTGCAGGTACCTGTTGTTCACACCTGAAAGGCTAGGATCCACATTATAGCTCTGAGCTGCCTCAGCCGGCACAAAGATGGTGCCCTGGCCCTTGGCCACGTCATAGCCCAGGTTCAGGTTAGCGTGCAGTTCCGGTAAAAAGTGGAACTTGTAATCAATCTGAGCATTACCAAAGCTACGCTGCACTTCGCTGCGGTCGTCTCTTAGCTCCAGCAAAGCCACCGGGTTGCGGGAGGCGTTCGGGTTTAAGAGCACGTTGCCTTCGTTGTCAGTCGTCGCCCACTCAAAGTAATTGCCCCATTGGTTTCCCCCTTCGGCCATCACCGGCTGCGTTGGGTCGAATGCAACAGCGGCCCCAATCGCGCCCTGGTTAGCAAAGCGGGTGTTGGTGATGGAGCCCTTTACATTTACGTCAACCTTCAGGTGGTTATCCAGGAACTCTGGTGTCAGGCTTACAGCGGCGGACTTACGTTCAAACTTATCTGTTCGCAGCACACCTTCCTGATTCAGGTAGCCGGCAGACACACGGTACGGCATGTTTTTTAAGCTACCCGAAACACTCAGATTGTTGTCGGTGCCGGTTGCCGTTTGGTAAATTTCGTCCTGCCAATCAGTGTTTGCCGCCCCTAAAAGCGCTTTCTGTGCATCAGTGCCCTTCTCGTTTACATAAGCCCGGAATTCGTCTGCGCTTAGGACATCTACCTTCTTACTAACGCTGGACGTAATAAACTGGGAGTTAAAGTTGATAGCAGGCTTTCCGCTCGCTCCTTTTTTAGTGGTAATAAGCACAACACCGTTAGATGCCCGCGAACCATAGATAGCCGTGGCTGAGGCATCTTTCAGGATGGTCATGGTGGCAATGTCATTCGGGTTGATCAGGCTAAGCGGGTTCGACGCGCCCGAAATACCATAACCCGAAAGCGGCACACCGTCCACAACGATCAACGGATCGTTGCTGGCGTTGAGGGAAGCGCCTCCCCGGATGCGGATGGAGCTACCGGAACCGGGCTGTCCGCCACCCGACGTTATTTGCACCCCGGCTACTTTACCGGTTATCAACTGCTCGGGGGTCGTAACGTTACCGCTCTGGAAGTCTTTTGCACCCACCGCCGTTACTGCGCCGGAAACATCTTCCTGCTTCTGTGTGCCGTAGCCAATCACGACGAGTTCCTGCAGGGCTTTTGCATCCTCACGCATGGTAACGTTAATCTTTGCCTGCTTGCCTACCGGTACTGTTTGTGTGGTGTAGCCGATGTAAGAAAAGACAAGCGTAGCACCCGTTGGCACTGTAAGACTGTAGTTACCGTTAACATCTGATGATGTACCGCGTGTTGAGCCCTGTACAACCACCGTTACACCAGGCAAAGCAAGCCCAGATGCGTCTGTTACACGGCCAGACACTGTAACATCAGCCTGCACAGGACGCAGCCTGGCCTCACTGTATGTCCGAACAAAGTCTGTCTTGCCCACTGGGCTACCGGCACTGGCATCTCCAGTTGTTCCGCCCATGGCAAGCCCTGCCTGGGTTAACACTGGCGCAGTGAGAAAAATGAAAACAAAAGAAAGAGACGAGGGCTTATACCTGCCATCAGCCTTCCCTGGATTGGAAGGAGGAAAGAGGCCAGGCATTACCCGTTGGAACCATTGGGGTACGTTTCGCTTCATATTATGCATGCATTGAATTAAGTGGAACTACAACTTTTACTTTTTAACAGGCTTTACAAGCTTTAACAAGCTTCCTAAACAATAGGAGCAGCAAAAGCTTTCCTGTTTCACTGCTCTATAGCTACAAATCTGCATGCCTACAGAAGCAAGATCAATTTATTGACCTAAAAAGTAAAAAGTAACCACTCACGTAACATGCAACACACTGATAATATGCAAATTAACACACCAACCTACCTCTGAAAAAGTAACTACTAAGTAACCCTATTTACCCATTAAATCAGCAGTTAGTGGGGCTCACAGAAGCCATATCCACCCTGTGTTATAACTTTATAAAAGGCAGGAAGCGCCTAAAGAAGAAGGGGGATTCAAGACAGGAACGGAGCAGTAGTAATAGGAGCAGCCCACTGAGTAGAGCAGGCTACAGCAAAGTAAGGACAGCAGGTACAACAGCAGCAGCCGTACTGCTCTTAGAGGAGTCGTCTACTAAAGCAACAATGGGTGCTAAACGGGTGCTGGAGAGGGAGAGGTAAGAAAGAGGGCAAATAGGGCTACTACAGTACTGGAGCAGGCTCAATTGCCCGTATCTCCATTACTTTTTGCTCAAACTCGTCGTTAGAGATGATGGACCTGTTTTTGACCTTCGTCTTATAATTGTAAATGGTCCTGACAGAGTACTCCAGTATCTTGGCAATCTGCTCATGGTCGTTGATCCCGATTCGGATCAACGCAAAGATCCGCAGTTCTATATTCAGCGATTGGTTGTCCTTCAGCAAAAACTTGTCTTCTTCTTTAAAGAAGGAGTTGAAGACTTTGACAAAATCAGGAAACAGCTTGAGGAACACCTTGTCAAAACTCTGATACAGGGCCTCCCGCTCTTTCTTCATGTTCACGGAGTCCATTACATGGCTGATCTCGTCAAACTTCCTGTTCATCAGCTTTCTGTCAACAGACTTTTTCAGCTTCTCAATTTTATCGAGGTACTCTGTGTACATGTTAAAAGAGTAGCCGATGTACTCTTCCTTGATCCTGTTTGCCTCCAGGAGCTCATCATTTGTCTCCTGAAGCTTTTCATTCATGCGCGTCAGCTTATAGTTCACCTCCTGTAACCTGACGTTTGCCTCTGTTACGGTTCTCTTAGCCTGCTTTAACTGTCTTAGCTGCTTGAAAATAATATAGGCAAACACCACAACGAGCAGCGACAAGACCGACACCGCAATGGCAAAGATTAGTAAACGGGTTCGCTGACTCTCCACCGTTGCCAGGCGCTCTCCTTCTATCACCGGAAGAATGGCTGCCACCTGAATTTTACGTTGCTTGGCACCATAGAAATCAGCATCCTTCAGGGCCTGTTTAATATAGGTGTAGGCCCTGCTTTCATCCCCATGCTGATACAGGTACTCTGCCAGTGTCATCAGAGCTACTCCTTCTGTAACGGATGCTTTTATGTCGGCAATGGCTGCCCTTGCCAGCATCTCGATCGCCTTGTCTACATCTCCCTGCTTGCTATAGATAACACCAAGGGAATGGGCCGCCATGGCATACTGATTGAGCGAAGGATGAAACCTGTCCAGAATCGTCTGAAAGTCCTCTCTTGCCTCTCCCGGTTCCGAAGTGGTTTCACGCTTCAGACCTCTTAACGCATAGAACCGCAAGGTATTCTGGCTTAACAGTGCCAGGGCTGAGTCTACATGCTGCCCTCCTGCTTCCTTATAGCGGGGAGAGTAATAGGCACTCTGCGTATATGCGGAAAGGTCGTAGTAGGCACGCGCTTTTAACGCATGGTAGTCTACTTTTATACTATCGGGTAAGGTGTTAGGATGTACAGCGTTCAGCGAGTCCAGCGCCTCGTTAAACATTCCTGATGATAGCAGCGTGAGGCTTAACTTGAGCCTGGCATAGGCCTCTTTAACGGGGTCTTGCAGCTGCCTGGCCGTTAGTTGAAGCTTCTGCGCATAGGTAAAGGCCGAATCGAACTGAAAGGCCCTGTAATCGCTGTGAATTTTATTATAGATATCGAACTGCTGTACCAGCGAGAGCTCATTCTTTGACACAATATTCTTCAGACGCTCAATCCGATCCTGCTTTTCCTTTACGTATACCTCTCTGTTCTCAATCGTCCGGCTGAGCTCGTGGAGCAGGCTATCGGTTTTAGAAAAAGAATAGGCTGCCGGAACACAGAAAAGGAACAGGAACAAGAAGACAAACAGAACGCCCTTGTAAATCATGTTGGTTATTCAAGTAAGGCACCAAAAACACCGCAAGTTACCGCTACTTAAGCTCTTCTCAAAGTTCATATAGAGACTGGCTCGAAATAGTACAGCCTAAGTCATGCTGCTTAGGCACTTAATATGGGTAAGATACGCGTACTGTAGAACGGCTTTGCGCCCTTCCCTGGTATGTTGCTGCGCTGATTTTGTTCAGGCTTATAGCGTCTACCGTACGGATAGTAAGGCTACAGCGGCTGTTGTGTCCGTTGTTAGCAAGCTTAGCAGGGACGGCTAAAAACAGCAACCCCTGCAGCCAGTGCTGCAGGGGTTGTATCACCGGTGTCATGGCTTCTCTGGCTAAAGCCTTATGTTATGTTGGCTTTTGATCGCTATTTGCTAGCCGAGCTATAAATAGACTTTAGGTTGGTTATCTTACCTGAATCCAGCTTTAACCGCCCCTGTCCAGGCACCAACCTTACCCTGGTAAATGGTTCATCCGGGAAAAAGACGCTTGTCATCACAGTCTTTCCACCATCCGCGAAGAACTCCACCGAAGCCACGTCCACTAACAGGCGCAGGTCGAAAGACGCATCATTTGATAGTCTTGGAGCATACTGTACACCTGAGAATTTGTCTGAGAAGCTGTGGTCGCCAGCCTTCGTCCTGTCTATGTAATATTGGCCACGTGAAACGTCATAACCTACCAGTACTTTCTGATCTTTCTCATTCGACAGTTCTATGGCAAAAGAGCTTTGTGGTCCGACAGGTTTCAGGTCCAGTTGCAGGTCATAGGTTACCGGGTTAAAAGAAAGCTTCTCCGATATAGCGAGCACATTAGACACCGTTTGCTCTTCCAGCGATTCGGAGGCTCCGTAGATGTTCTCTAACTCTTTCACTGGCTTGGATGCCACACGTAGGCCTGCCGGTGTGTTCACCAGCTCTAGCTTGCGGGCAACCGTCATAGCACTACGCCATTTTTCGGTAGGCACCACGTTGGCATAGTCCCAGTTGCTCATCCAACCCATAAACAGGCGGCGGCCATCTTCTTCCGGAATGCCGGACCAACTCACACCGGCATATTGATCGCGGCCATAGTCGAGCCAGATGCCCTCCTGCCCATTTACAACTTTGGCAATAACTGGCCTGGCATTCAGATCCGCCTGGAACTGCGGGTCCAGCACGAACCTGCTGCCATTAAAGTCTCCTACAAAGTACTGTGTGCCAGAGCCGCCATTGGGAGCACCGGGGTTGATGTTCACGATCAGGACCCATTTCTCTTCGTCTGTCCCCTCCACAGGCATCTTAAACAGGTCCGGGCACTCCCAGACGCCACCGTGTGCACCTACATTGGCACCGAAATCGCTTTCAAGTTTCCAGTCGAGCAGGTTTTTAGAGGAGTAGAAGCTGATATGATCTTTCACGGCCAGCGCCATGATCCACTCTTGCTCCGGTTCATACCATATTACCTTCGGGTCCCGGAAGTCACGTATACCCGGGTTCTTCAGTACCGGGTTGGCTTTGTATTTTGTCCAGCTACGGCCATTGTCCAGGCTAAAGGCGATGCCCTGTGTCTGGAAGTCGTTTCTGCCTGCCTTTTCTGCCTCCGCATTATGGTAAGTAAAAACAGCGACCATGGCCGGGTTCTCTTTCGTGCCCAGGCCAGAGGTATTATTTACGTCCACCACCGCGCTACCGGAGAAAATAGCACCCAGGCTGTCCGGGTAAAGCGCAATTGGCAGGTGCTCCCAGTCCACCATGTCTTTACTTACCGCATGGCCCCAGTGCATCGGTCCCCACACGGTGCTGTCCGGGTTATGCTGGTAGAACAGGTGGTATTCGCCGTTGTGGTAGACCATGCCATTCGGGTCGTTCATCCAGCCGGAGGGAGGCGTGAAGTGGAACTGCGGACGGTGCTGCTCCTGGAATTCGGCTGCCGTAGTCGTAGCCGCCACTGCTGCTGTATCCTCTACTGTCGTTTGATTTGAACTACAACTATACAGTAGCGTGCTGCACGCAGCAAGTACATATAACTTTTTCATAGGTCAATAAGCAATCTGATGAAGGAATGGCAGTACCGTAATGTAATCTACTTATACTGCCGGCTTAGTAGTCAACGCTGCCGGGTAGGTAGAAAGTTTGGTCCGCATCTTTTTATGCCCCTCGATGTGGTTTAATCTAAGGCCGGCTCTGTATCTGCTATGGTCTCATTTTTTTGGAAGAACAGTGGTCGTCATCACCCCCCTGCTGTCTTTTCTTCCTTACCCAAATAGGCTGAAATGCAATTTAGTCAGTAGTTAACAGCTACCCCAGCGTTTACGTTAAGTCATAGCAGAGTAAAATCTGTTTTATGAACGACAAAGCGAAATGGACGATAATTATCCTTGTACTGCTGGCATTGCTTGGAGGTGCGCTATACTTCATTCTAAAAAAGAAGTATTACCCTAAGGTAGAAGACATAGCTTACCTAAAACTGGATATTGCAAACGACACGGCACAGGTGAAAGCAGGAGTTCAGGTGCAAAACAGGCTACCGCTTTCTATTGCCATCGACAGTGTACATTATACGATAGTAGAAGACAGTATTACCTTAGGCAGGGGCCAAATGACAACATCGCATACCCTGCCCGCTTTAGGGGATAAGGTGTTGGACTTCCGGATGCTGCTCGACTTTGAGAAGTACCGCCAGCACTTAAAAGAGCAGCAAGAGAAGGACAGCCTCAAATTGGCAGTTAAATCCGACATCTTCTTCGACTTACCCCTTATCAGTTCCAAGTCCATAAGCCTCACAAGGCATATCACCGTGCCTGTACCCAAAGGCCCCCGAATACAGCTACAGGATGTGGTCGTGCGCAGTTTCAGTCCTGATGCAGGGTACTCCTTTCTGCTCAAAGTCAACGCCACTAACCGAGACCTACCAAACCTGACCATCCAGGACTTCGATTATGAGATACAGATAGGAGACACCTTACGGGTTGCCGGCACGGTAGACACAACCTTCCACTTGCAGCGAGGGGGAAAACTGCTGGATATACCCATACAGTTAGAAACATCGGACGCGATTGCCTTGATAAAGAAGGTCCTGTCAGAAGACGACAAGTGGAACTATTCGGCTCAGGTAGGAGCACAAATCCAAAGCTCTCACCGGCTGCTCGACGAATTCAGGCTGACGGTAGAAAAAGAAGGTACTCTGAACATGGATCAGATGGGCTCCCGTGCAGACTATCTCCCCTCCATTAGCCAGGTAAGGCGGATAGAAGTTGACTCTGACGAGGAACAAACGTTTCTGCAGGCCAACGTGGTCGTGCATAACCCCGCCCCGATCCCGCTGTACATCGACAGTGCCACTTATTATGTCCGGCATAACGGCAAAGTGATTGCCAGTGGCAAAAAAGATTTTGAGCAAGTGCTGCCGAAGTCCGGCAAGCAGCCCCTGAACCTCCGGCTGCTGTTAGACGAGAGCGCCTACCAACAGTTGATGCAAAACGTACAGGGGCAGGAGAAGGTCAGTCTGGATATAGCGCTTAACCTGTTGTATAACTTACCCGATGCAGAAAGGCAGCGCATCCACCTGGAGCGGCAATTACAGGTACCGGTAGCCGGACAGGGAGGCATAAAAGTAGCTGGCCTGGCAGTGCGTGAACTCAGCCCACAAAAAGGGGCTTACCTTACCCTTAAGTTAAAGGTGCAACGCAGCAACCTGCCTGACTTGAGTATCCATGATCTGGACTATACCCTTCAACTGGGGGAAGACCTGGTGATAACAGGCCACACGCAAGAGCCAACACAGGTAAGCGAAACAGATTCCATCGTAGAAGTGCCGCTTCATCTCACGACGGAGAACGTGAACCAGCTACTCGAAAAGGCCCTGAAGGGTACCATTAACTGGAACTACAAACTACAGGCATCAGCCCAACTAAGGAGCAGTAACGACATCCTGGGGCCCACCAGGCTAAGCTTTGAGTCGGAAGGGGAGCTGGATTGGGACAAGGGAGCCGGTGGCAAGGAATTCGTACCACAGATAACGAGCATTGATACCCTAAAAGTCTTCATTCATTACGATACGGCCTGGGTCAAGCTCCATATCAACGTCAGGAATCCATTACCGGTGGCCTTCAGGGTGGATAGTCTACTGTTAACCCTGAGCTATGCCAATGACACTGTTGCTATTAGCCGAGAAAGCATCGACAAAGTGCTTCCTGCAGAAGATACAACTTCGGCCTGGATTACGCTAGGCGTAAATTATGACCTCTGGCAGCAGTACCTGCAGCAGTATGGGAGCCAGGATAGCTTAAGGTTAATGGAAACGGTCTCACTTGTGTATCGCTTAGAGGATCTTCCGCAGCAACGGACCACCTTTTACAATATGTTTAGGCTTCCTATGTCTGATAAAGCCGTTGTCGCGCTCAAGAAAGTAAAGCCCCGGGGCTTTAGCTTTACGAAAGGGATATTGATGGCGGCACTGGTAGAGGTAAACAATCTTAACATGAAACAACTGGTGGTAAGCGATATTACTTATGATGCTTGTGTAGAGAACCTTTTGGACGCCTGCGGCACCATTAACCGGGCCTATCATATTCCTAAAGGAAACAACATAGTAAGCGTACCATTACACCTCGGCATTGGAGAGGCTTTCCGGGCCCTGTTTGCAAAACTAACGGGTGGGAGCAAACGCAGGAATGTTATTCTTAACGCAACAGCTACTATAGACACGAGCAACCCGAAGCTGCAGGATACTTTTGTCTGGCTGGAAGTATGGCAAAGAATGAAGCTTTTCCAAAACAAACAAAAGGAGCAGGAAACGCAAAACCCTCCAGCGGCTACAGCTACCAACTGAGTGTAAACAGAAAGGCCTTATCTGGTTATGGTTTGGCTTACTCTGTGCTGAAGCTTACTCCAGGCACAGTAACCCCGACTAGCCTAAGCGTTTGCCATGGCCCTGTCTAAATGCACATAGCCGCCATCCACGTGCACAAGCTGCCCGGTGGTGTGGCTGGAGCGACCCGAGAGTAAAAAGGCCACCGTGTTCCCGATTTCATCAGGGGTTGTCATCCTGTTTCCCAGTGGTATCTTCGCGGTTATCTCCTTCAGCTTCTCCTGCGGGTTCGGCAAAGTGCTGATCCATTTCTCGTAAGCCGAAGTCCAGCTTTCAGCCACAATGATCGCATTCACCCGGATGTTGTACTTGGCGAGTTCTACGGCCCACTCCCTGGTCAGGGCATTACGACCTCCATTAGCCGCCGCATAAGCCGAAGTGCCCCCCTGGCCTGTTTCCGCTGTTTTGGAACTGATGTTTACGATAGCTCCCTGGGTAGCTTTCAAATAAGGCAAAGCATAGTGAGCAAGCAGGTAGTAGTGAGTTAAGTTATTATGGAGCGAGGCCATAAACTTTTCATAGTTGCCGTTCTCCAGCCCAACACCATCGTTGAAGCCTGCGTTATTGACCAGCCCTTCCACCCTGCCAAACTGGTGTACCACTGCCTCCACGGCTTTCCGGCACGCCTCCGGTTGTGACAGTTCTGCCGTCACCTGGAATGCCCGGCCGCCCCCTTCCTCAATCTCCCTCACCGCCTGGGTGTTGTCCTGCTCGTCCCGCCCGATGATCACGGGAATGGCTCCCTCTGCGGCTAACACCTCTACAATGCCTCTGCCAATGCCTTTCGCCCCACCCGAAACAATGAATACTTTATCTTTCAGTCCTAAGTCCATGTCTGATGTTTTGTGTTAAGAAAGGTTGTAAAACTGCAACGCGTTTCCACCGAAAACAGCGTCCTGCTCTGCCCTGCTAAAAGCGGAGAAGTACTCCTGCACAATTGCCAGCACCTCTGCGTAAGTGGCGGCCAGGAGGCACACCGGCCAATCAGAGCCATAAAGCAACCTGTCGGTGCCAAAGGCTTCTACCACTACATCCAGATAGGGCCTGAAGTCTTCTTTCCGCCAGTTTCTCCAATCCGCCTCCGTCACCATGCCAGAGACCTTACAGCAAACATTCTCATGCTGTGCCACTGCTTTGATGTCCCGCTTCCACTCGTCTATCTTCCCGTCCCTGATATAGGGCTTGGCCAGGTGGTCAATCACGAAAGGCTGTTCCGGGAAAGCAGCAATCAACTCCGCTGCATACTTTAGCTGATCCGGGAAAATGAGCAAATCGTAGGTAAAACCGTACTGCTGCAGCTTGCTGAGACCTTGCATGAATGCTGGCCGGAGCATCAGCGCCCTGTCCTCTGCACCTTGCAGCACGTAGCGAAAGCCTTTCATCTTTTTGACCTGGCCGTAACGTGCCAACCGCTCTTCCATGGACGCTGCAAAGAAGTCTACCCAGCCTACCACGCCTTTTATAAAATCGTACTTTTCAGCCTGCTCTAACAGAAACTTATTCTCGTGCTCCGGCTCTGCAGACTGCACCAGGACGCATCCGTCAAAGCCATGCTGTTGTAGCAAAGGCTGCAGGTCCTCCGGCCCGAAATCGCGCCGGATGGTAGCCATGTCCTCCGTTATCCAGCTGTCCCGTACCGGATCGAACTTCCAGAAGTGTTGGTGTGCATCAACTTTTAGCATATGCCTTTACCTGCTGCCGTGAAGTGCCTAATCCGTCGATGCCCAATTCCACTACGTCGCCTGTTTTAAGGTATAACGGCGGCTTCATGCCTAAGCCTACCCCGGCCGGCGTTCCGGTAGAAATCACGTCACCAGGTAGCAGCGTCATAAACTGGCTTACATAAGATACCAGGTAGGGGATCTTGAAAATGAAGTTGGCGGTGGTGCCGTCCTGCATGGTTTCGCCATTCACTTTCAGCCACAGGCGCAGGTTGTCCACATCCTCAACTTCGTCTGTCGTGGCCAGGAATGGCCCCAGGGGCGCGAAGGTATCGCAGCCCTTGCCTTTGTCCCAGGTGCCGTTGCGCTCCAACTGGAACTCCCGCTCCGACACGTCGTTGTGCAGGCAGTAGCCGGCTACATAGTCCATCGCCTCCGCTTCCTCCACATAACTTGCTCTTTTGCCCATCACAAAGGCCAGCTCTACTTCCCAATCCGTTTTAACAGAGCCTTTGGGGAGCATGATCTCATCGTTAGGCCCTACCAGGGAAGAGGTGGATTTCATAAAAATCACCGGCTCAGGTGGCAAGGCTGCCCCTGTCTCTTTTGCGTGGTCCGCATAATTCAGTCCAATGCAGACAATCTTAGAAGGACGGGCAACAGGGCTTCCAAGGCGGGTGTTCTCCGGTACCTTTTCCAGCTTTCCTTCCCTTTCAGCCAAGAACTGCTGTAAGCGGGCAAGGCCGTCTGTCTCAAAGAACTGTTCGTTGTAGTCTTCCCCGAAGGCGGATGTATCGTACAGTACATCATTCATGATAACACCCGTTTTCTCTTTGTTCGGTTCTCCGTAGCGTATTAGTTTCATAGTGCTTTTGTGAGGCTCTCCCTACCGGACAGCTTCTATCTTTTAAATGGTTTTAATCTATAGCATTCCCGAAAATCTCGTAAACAGGCCTAGCCGTTCAGCTTTACAAAGCCCCCGTCAATCGGGTAGTCATTTCCGGTGATAAAGGAAGCCTCGTCGGAGCAGAGGTAAAGCACAAGCTTGGCTATCTCGTCGGGCTTGGCCATTCTTCCGATTGGCTGCGTTTTCGACAGCTTCTGGAACATATCCGCCTCCTGCCCGGGATAGTTCTTGGCCAGGAAGCCGTCTACAAAAGGCGTGTGTACCCGTGCGGGTGAAATACTGTTGCAGCGGATGTTGTCGTGCAGGTAGTCTTTGGCCACTGACAGGGTCATAGACTGTACGGCGCCCTTGCTCATGGAGTAGGCAAAGCGGTCGGACAGGCCGAGGTTGGCCGCAATGGAGCCCAGGTTCAGGATAGCTCCGCCCCCGTTCTCCTTCATCAGCGGTATGGCCGCGAAAAGGCAGTTGTACACTCCTTTCACATTCACCTGGTATATGCGGTCGAAGTCTTGCTCGCTGGTGCTGTCGGCTTTGCCGATATGAGAAACGCCGGCACTGTTCACGAGGATGTCCAGTTTACCAATGCGGCGGAACTCCTGCACGACCTCCTCCTGCTTTGTAACATCGCAGGTACTGACAAAGGCCTTGCCTCCTGCGTTGGTGATCTCCTCTACCGTTTGGCCGGCTTTGTCTTGGTTAACATCCAGCACGTGCACTGTGGCGCCTTGCTGGCCAAAGGTCAGGGCCACGGCCTTCCCAATACCGCTGCCGCCACCCGTCACGAGCGCTGTCTTGTTATTCAGTTGGAACATAAAAGTGGTGTAATAAGTGTGGTCAAATCTTATCCTGAAGGGAAAATATCCGCTGCATCAGCACCCACTTCTCTCCTCGCCCTGCTCCTGGTATACCCTGCTGGTATTTCCACATGAGCTGCTCCCACTCCTGCACTTTAGGATTTTCCCGGTCCATTTCGGCCTTTTTATCAAAGCTGAAGGTGTTGCCGGTCTCCATGATCATAAACAGCCTGTTGCCGAACCGGTAAATATCCATCCCGATAATTCCCGCGTCCAGAATACTCTGCCTGACTTCCGGCCATACATTCCGGTGCCACTCCTCGTACTCGGCTATCAGTGCGGCATCGTCTTTCAGATCCAACGCCAGGCAATACCTGTTCATGCTTTTTGCGCTTTTGGTGAAGATAAGGAGCCTTTCCCCTCAGGTCAACTATAAATCTGCCTTCTTCTGGCTTAAAGGAAAAACACCTCCTAGCCAGCCCCCTGGAGGGCGCCGCTCGGCAAGGCTTCGGCCTGGTCTCCCAGCTCATGGGGGTTGCGTCGCTCCAGCCTTCCGGAAAGGACGGCATACAGGGCCACCACGACAAAGCAAACAAGGGGCACGTAGAAAGCCAGGCTGATGTCCTGCGTCAGGTCCGATACATACCCTTGCACAGAGGTGATCACAGCACCACCCAGTATCGCCATAATCAGCCCCGAGCCCCCAATCTTCGTGTCATCCCCGAGGCCCCTGATGCCCATGCCATAGATAGTCGGGAACATCAAAGACATGCAGCCCGAGATGGCGATCAGGGCATAAGCCCCCACATAACCGCTGCCGTATATCACCACGAGGGTACAGGCCGAGGCGGCCACAGCACTTATCAGCAGGAGCTTCCTGGGGCTCACGTACTTCATGAGGGCGGTAAAGATAAAGCGGGAAACCATGAACAGCATCAGTGCGGCCATATAGTAACTGGAGGCATCCTCCTCGTTCAGCCGGATTTCCTGCATCACATAGCGAATGGTATAGGACCACACGCAAATCTGGGCACCCACATAAAAGAACTGCGCTATCACCGCCCACACGTAGTGCGGTGTTCTGACCAATCTCTTGAAGGTAGGCAATAAATCCAGGTTTTCGTTGCCGTCCGAGGCCTTGGGCATGTCGGTAAACTTCACGGCAAGCCAGATAAGCACCAGGAACAAGGCTACTCCCACGTAGGGTCCCATGACAGCGGTCAGCTCGTCGGATTGGATAGCCGCCAACTGCTCCTGACTCATCGCTGCCCGCTCTTCGGCAGAGGACAGATTCAGTTGGGAGAGGATAAACAGCTTGCTCAACAACACCCCGGTGATAGAGCCGATCGGGTTAAATGACTGTGCCAGGTTAAGGCGCCTTGTCCCTGTTTCCTCCGGCCCCATGGCTATGATGTAGGGGTTAGCGGCGGTTTCCAGTATAGACAGGCCTCCGGCGAGCACGTACAGCGCCATCAGGAAGTGCCCATAGGCCATGGTCATGCTAGCTGGGTAAAAGAGCAGCGAGCCCAGAATGAACAGGCCCAGCCCTACAAGAATCCCGGTTTTGTAGGTGTACTTCTTTATCAGGATCGCTGCGGGCAGGGCCAGGCAAAAGTAAGCCCCATAGAAGGCCATCTGAATCCAGGAGGTCTGGAAGTCAGACATGCTCATGATGCGCTTGAAGGCCGCCAGCAGCGTGTCCGTCATGTTGTTGGCCAGCCCCCACAGAAAGAAAAGGCTTGTGATGAGCAAAAAGGGCCAAATGTTGCCCGACCGGATAAGAGTGCGCTTGGTTGTGTCTGCAGCCATAGGTTAAGGTATCTTTTGGAAGTTTCTGAAGCTAACTGTGCTATTATAGCAGCCCTTTATGCCAAAGAATCAACCTAATATAACGATAAAACTATGACAGAACCAAGTCCTGCAGTAACTGCTCACTTTTTTAATTGTATAGCATTTAGGATCGCTACAGCAGGAGAACTTAAACTTGATCAGGTACTTTTTATTTAACATGCCCGTACAGGGCTTGTTCCAGAGTCTACCTCTTACGCGCGTTTACCTTCGTAACTTGTCACTGAGATTGGAGATGGTCTCGAGGGGGGCCTTGGCTTTAAACATGTTGATAAGCCAGGGAGGCAGACTACCCCCTGGGTCAACTGCAAGATAATAGGTGATTCTTAACTTACTGTTTCCCGCTTTCGTGAAGACCCATTTATCTGTAAAACGCGGTACACGCACATTCCCCTCTGTAACAGGCCCGGCATTTGGTTCTCCTATCGTATCAATAATAATTTCCCCTGCAGTACTTTCCCTGATTTTCATGCGCAGGACCGCATCACGATTCTTGGCTGGCCAGGGTAGGTCTGTTTCTATGTAATACAGTATCTCCCGGTCGCTTACTATCTGAATGAGACTGGAACGCTCCGTTGCAAATACCCACTTGTCGTAGTTGGCAACATCCTGAAACACGGGAAGTATCTTCTCCCATTTCCCCTCCACCAGAGCCTCTACTTTTACTTTTTGGAGGGCGGTGTTGTCGGCATCAACTGTAAAGACTTTGATGTTATTCGCCTCCCGAACTAGTTTCCACTCTGCCTCCTGCACGGGCTTGTCTACAAAAAACACGAGTACAAGCAAAGCCTTTAAAAAGTAAAGCAAGGATGCTGACATAATTAAGTAGAGGCTTTAATAAGGCCATTTTTAGTATAACCAAGCGATAACACACATAGTTTTAGGAGCTACAAAAGCAGAAGGCCTGCAAGCTATACGCTTACAGGCCTTCTGTGAGGTATCACCTGAAAAGAGGCAGGTAGTGTTCCCTCCTTAAAGATTGCCTTGCTTTCTGATGGACCATACCAGGGCGCTGGCACCCAGAATAGCAGCATCTGCTTCTTTTAGCTCACTAAAGGTTAACGTTACCTTGTTTCTAAAGACAGCTAATAGGTTCTTTTCCATGTGCTCCCTCACCGGGTTCATGATCAAGTCACCAGCCTTGGTAACACCACCAAAAAGGACAATGGCCTCCGGCGATGAGAACATCACGAAGTTGGCCAGTGACTCACCCAGGATTTGACCAGTAAAGCGATAGACCTCCTTCGCGATTTCATCGCCTTCCATGGCACATTCATAAATCGCTTTGGAGTCCAAAGCCTCTGCCGGATACCGGCGCAACAAGCTGTCCTGA
Organism: Pontibacter ummariensis; assembly: GCF_900188175.1. Taxonomy (GTDB): domain Bacteria; phylum Bacteroidota; class Bacteroidia; order Cytophagales; family Hymenobacteraceae; genus Pontibacter; species Pontibacter ummariensis. The sequence goes on from NZ_FZOQ01000010.1 coordinate 124,944, forward strand.
TCTGTTTCCGCAAGCATTTCCTTTGCCGTCAACACGATGCCCGTAGCAGAAGCATAAGCCTCTAAAGAACCGTATAATCCAGTAGACCAGTGTTGTCTTCCCCCAGGGCGTATGATGGTATGCCCTAGTTCTCCTGCAAAGCCGTCATGGCCATAGATCAGTTGCCCCCCGGTCACAATGCCACTACCAACGCCGGTACCCAAGGTCATTACAATAAAGTCTTTCATGCCCTTTGCCGCACCATACATCATTTCGCCTAAAGCAGCGGCATTGGCATCATTGGTAATGGTACAAGGCAAACCAAACTTTTCGCTTATTAGCCCGGCGAAAGGAACGATACCTTTCCAGTTAAGATTAGGAGCGTGTTCAATTGAGCCGGTAAAGTAGTTGGCGTTAGGAGCACCGATACCAATGCCTTTAATATGTTCTACGCCCACTTCTTCAATAGCTGGGCGCAAAGCAGTAAACAGCGCCTCTACAAACGATTCTGCTGTTAGGTACTGGCTGGTGGACATTCTGCCATTGTGGGTGATGTCACCCCGGTGGTTCACGATGCCATACTTGGTATTGGTTCCCCCAATGTCTACCCCTATGGCGTATTGCTGTGAGTTGTTCATCTATGTTATCTTATAATAGCTCGTTTAAGCGGCTGGCAGCCGTTCTTAAGCCAGGTTCAGTTAAATCCTTCATTCTGTTTCGCTTTTATTTGCGGCTCTCCTTACATTTTATGCCAGGAAACAGAGACTGTTCTTTGGCTGGCGCCAAGAACTCTGCACCATCCACTGACGTAAAACGCGCACCTGCCGTTTTCATCCAACCCTACCACGCTGCCCAACTCAGCCACCTCATCCGGCTAGCTAAGACCAGCGCCTATGAGCGTTCCTGCTACACGTGCGGGAAAATGCGGTAGGATTTACAAATCTCTCTGACTTTACCCGCTTCTGTTACAAGGTATGTAATATAGGGCTCGTAAGTTAAATCCTCAAAGAATAACCCGGATTACTCGCTTTTTATTAGAAAAGCTACATGAGCAGACATAGCTCCAAAAGCAAAAAAGCCTGCAAAACTTCGTTTGCAGGCTTTTAGCTAAACTTGGTATCGCTACCAGCAGAGAGTGAGGGATTCGAACCCCCGGACCTGTTACAGTCAACGGTTTTCAAGACCGCCGCGTTCGACCACTCCGCCAACTCTCTGTCTTAATTCGTGTACAAAAGTAGGGGCTTGCACCGAACTTTCAAAACTATACGCCAAAATTTTTCTTCAGTTAAGGATGCAGTAAAGGTAAGCTTCTGACTGTGAAGTCAATTATTTTGCTCCCCCAACCTCACAAACAAATGCCCCCTTACGTTAGATAACCGATATCCCTCCTTTTTTATAGCCTGGAGCTCGTGCAATACTACTTTTACTTGAGCGTCGGCGCCTGTCACTACAAAGGTCATGTCCGCCTGTTCTTGTTGGTACTGCTGCTGTTTCTTCTCCAGTTCTTTAACTACGGCTAACAGGTCCAGTTGCAGTGTTTCGCTTTCTGTCCGGAAGATCAACTTGCCCCTCTCCTTGTCCAGGGAAACCTCGAAAGCCTTTCCATCCAGTTCAAAGCTTGTCTTGCTCACCTCCCTCTCCCCTTCGGGGCCGCCCTCATCAAAATATAGAAAGGCATAATCATAGCCCCGTATATCAAGAGGGATGCGCGCGCCGGCTCCTTCCATGGAGGTAAAATACAGGTATTGCTCACCACCGCTTACATAAGCAGTCCGGTACTCCATGTGCAGCAAGTTCATCACCACGTTCCGCTGCTCAAAGCGCTTTGCCCAGCGGTTATCGAGTGAATCGGTAGCAACTGCCAGCGCCGAGTCCAGGTCCTGCTGGAACCAGGGCTCTAACTCCTCAAAGTCGTGATAACGGGCCAGGTAATCGACAATGGAGCTCACCTCCTGCTCTATTTGTTCATTTACCTGCGGATGTTGCGGCTGGACCTGCCCACCTACCAGCACTTCGCTCTGCTGCAACAGTTCATCGAGTCGGTTTACCTGGCTCCTCTCCGACACCAGAAAGGCGTTAAAGGGGCCAAAGGCCGCCAGCACAGCCACCAGACTCAGGGTGACGGGAATAAACTTAATGTTCTTGCTTCGGCTCAACAAAAAGTACAGGGCTGTACACAGCAGCCAAAACGCCAGGGCCAGCACCACGTAGCGCTGCTCGGTAATACCATACTCTGATATCCTGCGCCAGATAGCCAGCACCAGTAAGATGAGCAGTGGAAACAAGGCCCGGTAAAACCAGCGGGCATAGATGCGTATCCAGTTATTGCCCTGTTCGAAGCGGATGGGATGTATGAGCAGCAGAGACAGAATACCTGCTATGGCGAAACAAAGGACCAGTACGGACACCCATCCTTCCGGCCATTCCCACTGCACCAAGATCTTTCCGAAGTAGGCGTACAGGATTAGCAGATACAGCGATACCAGGGGCAGCAGCACGAATTGCGTAAACACCTTCAGGCCTTTGGGATAAAGGTGGGTCTGTTCCAGTTCCTGCACATGGGTAGGCACGCCGGCCAGAAAGAACCAGGTATTGAACACGCCCACCATAAACACCCATAATTCTGGATAAATGTCATCGGGCACTTCCACGGAGAAGAGCTGGTCGAGGGCTACCACGGCCACCGCTATACCAACAAAGAGCACGGCAGAATAGAGTGCAGCCGTCAGGATGCGTAGAAACAGTACCTTGTTGAACTGCCAGAAAGCATTCTCTTCGCGCCTGTTCAGAAACATGACGTAGGAGGCGGCCAGGTGCAAGGCCAACAGCAGCATCAGGAAGCGCAGGAACTGCTTCTCCTCCACAGGGCTTTCCAGCAGCCAGTAGTAAAGGATTAGCAAGACCAGCCCCACCAGCCAGAGCGCAACCCGCTTCCCCAGGCGCATCTTGTACCTTCGCACAAGCAGTTCCAGGTCAAAGGACAGGATCAGCCCCAGGGCGCTAACCAGCATGAGCTTCTCTAATTGCGGATACTGATCCTGCTCCTCAAAAGGAAGCTCTATCCTATAGATCGCCGCAGCAGTGCCCAGAAAGGCAGAAAGTAACACGAAGGGGTAATTACGGAAAGTATCCGCAGCACCTGTCCATAGTTGCTGCAGTGATATGTTCTTAAAAAGCCTCATCTCTTGTTCCTATAGCCTGGAAAGCAAAACAGCAGCAGCGCGACTGCGTCTGCTGCAAGTAAGTTAAGAACTTAAGAGGAATATCAGCTAGCAGCTATATGAAGATCAGGCCTTAGCCACCGATTTCTGGTTAGCTTTGGGAGTACGTACCAAGCGCTTGGTCACGGTGTCGATGCTCACGTTTATCTCAAAACCCAGGATCAGGATCATGGCCACAAAATCCAGCCAGATCATCAGACCAATCAAAGCACCGATAGAGCCATAGAACTTGTTATAGGTATCGAAGGCGCTGATGTAAAGCGAAAAGATCATGGACACCAGGAAGATAAGCCCTGTGGCCACCACTGCCCCGGCTGAAAAGAAAGGCCACTTGTCCTTGATGGCCGGCACATAATAATAGATGAGTGAGGTAGCCAACAGAAACAGGAACACAATGGCAATGTACTTCAACACGACCAGCAGGGTATAAGTATAACTTTCGGTCACAACTTCATAAAACACCAGCACATCCAGTATCCACTGCCCAAAGAAGATAGCCGCTACCGCTGTAAACAGGATCATTGACAGCACCACAGTCAGTGCTGTGGCAATCAGGCGCTTTTTCAGGTAATTGCGCTTGTAGAAGGTATGGTACTTTTTGTCAAAAGCGTCCATCAGCGACATGATCCCATTGGTGGACAGAATAAGCGCGAACAGAAAACCGAAGGAAAGCAAGCCCCCCCGGGGCTTGTTCACAATGTCCTCAATGGTCGTGTAGGCCGCCGCATACATCTCCTCTGGCATAAAGTCGGCAATAAAGTTGAGGATACTCTCGCTCAGGTCCAGTGACAGTACGCTGGGGATGTAAGGGATCAGGGTGAACAGAAAGATGATGCTTGGGAAAATAGCCAGCGTAAAGTTGAAGGCCATGTAAGAAGCCCGCTTGGTGACAGAGTCCAGGCGCAATTCTCCAATGAGCACGTCCATCACATCATACACCGAAGACTGGCCGTTGTTAAACCGCCACCGCTTCAGGAACACGATGAACTTACGATACGCTCTGCGGCGCTTCAAATACTGCTGGTTTAGCCTCATACCTTATAGTAAGGATCCAACTTCTCGTGGATTAACTCTGGTATGGCCGTTGGCCTGCCCGACTTCATGTCCACGAACACCATGGTGGTCTCCCCGATATTAAGGAGCGTCCCCTCCTCGTTATATACTTCATACTCAAAAAGTATGCGAGATCCTTTTGGTTTGTTCCTCAGCAACAGCTTCACGGTGAGCAGGTCGTCGTACCTGGCGGGGCGAATGTACTTACACTTTAGCTCCATCACAGGCATCATGGTACCGGTTGCCTCCATCTCTTTGTAGTGGATACCCAGCCTTCTGAATGCCTCCGTACGCGTTACCTCATAGTAGGCAGCATAGTTGCCGTAATACACATACCCCATCTGGTCGGTTTCGGCATAGCGTACCCTGATCTGTACTTCTGATTGAAACAAGCTGCTTTGGATTTTACTGTTCGAGAATGCACGAAAGTATAAAAAAAGAGCCTGCTGCGCTAATTTAACGCGGGCAGGCTCTCCGTCGATGCTTGGGTTTACTTCAGAATGTTGCGCTCGTTCAGGGCACGGTGGAAACGGCGCGCGTTGGCCTGGTGCTCTGCAACAGTGGTGGCAAAGTTGTGGTAACCAGAGAAATCCTCCTTGGCACAGAAATAAATATACTGGTGGTCCTCCGCGTTCAGCACGGCATCGATGCTGGAAATATCAGGCACATTGATCGGTCCTGGCGGAAGGCCCTTGTAGCGGTACGTATTATAAGGTGAGTCGTGGTTCAGGTGCACGTTAAGCACCCGGCGGATTGTAAAGTCCCCCACCCCAAAGATCACGGTAGGGTCGGCCTGCAACAGCATGCCCTTGTTCAATCGATTCAGGTATACGCCTGCCACACGCGGCTTCTCATCTTCCTTGGCTGTTTCGGCTTGCACAATAGAGGCCAGGGTGGATATCTCCTGGGGCGAGAGGCCTAACTTGTCGGCTTTAGCCCGGCGCTCTGCCGTCCAGAACTTGTCATACTCCTTCTTCATCCGCTCCATCAACTCCGGCGCAGTCGTTGTCCAGTACACTTCATACGTGTTCGGGATGAACATACTAACGACACTGGTCGTGTCAAAGCCCAGACCTAGAAGGTATTCCTGATCATTCAGCAGGCTGTCCAGCTGCTCTCTGCTTGGCTCCAGGTCAGCAGCGAGTTTCTCTGCCAGCTGGCTGCGCAGGCGCACGCTCTTAAAGGTGAGGTTTACCGGTGTTTGCTCTCCCAGGCGCAGCACCCCGATCAACTGTCGGTTGCTCCAGCCATGCACGAGCCGGTAGCGGCCCGGCTTTACCAGCTCGTCGTAGTCCATAAGCTTGGCCATAAAGCGCATGGACAGCCTGTCCACAATCGCGCCAGAGGCTTCGACAGAATCCAGCGCTTGGTCAAAAGTGGCGCCGGTTGGGATGTACACGTAAACCTCCTCATCCTTTGTATCCACATTGCCCGTGTACACGATCTGGTAGGCGTAATAGGAGAAGCTCACGAACAGCAGCATGAACACCGCAATCAGGCCGGGCACGAGCTTACTTTGGGGCTTCCTTTTTCTTTTAAGCGTTGGTTTATTCTCTTCGTTGACCATAGTGTTGGTAAAAGGTTCAGAACTACTCTTAGGTTCCTTGCCTGTTGATATTCAGGCGACAAAAATAACACAACATCCTTAAATAAGAACGAATTATTAACTACCGGCCGACTTTATTCCGGCTGCAGGCGTGCTTTTCCCGTGCGCTACAAGGCAAGGACTGATGCACAGGTCCTGTCCCTGTCTGCGCTGCCTACCCCACACGGGCGTTTCTTCCGCACAACGCTTGCGGCTGTAAAAGAGTATGCATAACTTAAACTAGTTTGAGAACCAACCATAAAACTATGAGCAACGCTGCATTCATCCAGATCCATCCCGAGACCCCACAGGAGCGAAAAATACGCGAGGCCGCAGACATACTCCGCAACGGAGGCGTGGTCATTTACCCGACAGACACCATTTACGGTATTGGCTGCGATATCCATAATGCACGTGCCATAGAGCGGGTGTGCCAGATAAAAGGCGTGAAGCCCGATAAGGTAAACCTCTCTTTCATTTGCTCTGACCTGACCCACATCTCCGACTACGCCAAGATCGACACCCCTACTTATAAGGTAATGAAGAAAGCCCTCCCGGGCCCTTTTACCTTCGTCCTGAATGCCACGAGCAATGTACCCAAGTACGCCAGCGCTAAAAAGAAAACCGTGGGGATACGGGTACCGGACAATAAGATAGCCCTGCAACTGGTAAAGGAGTTAGGAAACCCCATCCTCTCTACCTCCATCCGGGATGAAGATGAGGTAATTGAATACAGCACAGACCCTGAACTGATTTTTGAAAAATACAAGAACCTGGTGGATGCTGTGATCGATGGCGGCTACGGTAACAATGTGGCCTCTACCGTTGTGGACGCCTCTAATAATTTCGAGGTCCTGCGTGAGGGCGCCGGAGATATTGAGCAGTACTTATAGACTCAAAAATTGAGGATTTGGAGATATGAAAACAATGAAAGAATTCGCATCTCCAGGTTTCTTATGCTAAGCAGCGGCTTCCGGCCGCTTGTGTTTCCAGCGCTTATGCGTCCAGAGGTAATCAGCGGGGTTACGGCGGAGCGCTGCCTCCAGCTTTCGGGCAAAAGCCTCTGTAAGCGGATAGGCCTCGGCGGCCGTCGGCTCCGGCCTGTCCCCGCTGAGGTCCTCAAAGGTGAGCGCATAGTGCCCCCGGCTGGTGCGTTTTACATCCAGGAAAAGTACAGGGTACCCAAAACGCCGGGAGAGCTTCTCAGCTCCTGTATAAAACGGCGTTTCCTGGTGCAGGAACTCTGTCCAGAAAGTTATCTCACTCTTCAGGGGCGTTTGATCGGAGAGCAAGGCCACCACACGCGGTAGCCTGCGCTTGGCCACAAACTCCCGGAGGGTATCCTTCATCTTGATCAGGTGTGCCCCCAGGTGGCTGCGCGTATGCAACATAAAGGCCTCGAAGAAAGGATGGCTCAAGGGTTTGTACACTCCCTCCGCCGGAAAGTTAAAGCTAACGGCCGCTGCAGACAGGCTCCACTCCCAGTTGCCTGCATGCGAGCCCAGGATCAGCACCGGCGTACCTGCCTCCACGTAATCTGACAGCACTTGCGGGTTTGTGAATACAACGCGTTGCTGCATCTCTTCCCGGCTCATGCCAGCCATCCGGAGTATCTCCACCATCACGTCGGCAAACTGGCGGTAAAAGGCTTTGGCAACACGCTTTATCTCCTCTTCGCTTTTTTCGGGAAAGGCCATGCGCAGGTTCTGCAGCACGACCTTTTTGCGGTAGTCCACTACATAATACATGAGCCAGTATAAAAAGTCAGCCAATAGGTACAACACCGACAGTGGCAGTGAGGCCAGGCCATTCAGCAGCAACCAGAACGGATAATACAGCGGGGAGATCTTCGTGTCTTTATTCATTGGCAAGGACCTGGCACAAAGGTACAACCTGCCTGCTGATTATGAAATCCGAGTTTTCGTGCTTATTTAGCACAAGTGACGCTTGCAGGACTGCGCCCCGGAAAGAAATACAGTTATATTTTTTTCTTCCGTGCCTGTCCTCTTCGCGTTTAACTTTTAACTCAAAACGCCTAACGCATTGGTCCTCCTTACTGAAATACAGTACAACCCGCCGGTAGCTTACTTCTGGCACGCGCTTCGCTCTGATCGTGTACTGATAGAGCAGCATGAAAATTATACGAAGCAAAGTTACCGCAACCGCTGCCATGTACTTACGGCACAGGGAGTACAGGTCCTCAGCATTCCTGTTTTGCGGGGAGGCAGCAAGGACAAAACCCCTATAACAACAGTCGAGATAGACTATAGCCAAAAGTGGTACAAGGTACACTGGCGCACCATACAGGCGGCGTATGGCCGGGCCCCCTATTTTGAATTTTACAGTGATTACATCAGGGAAGTGTATGAGCGGCAGCCAAAATATTTGTTCGAGCTGAATGTGGATTTGTTAGGACTTTATTTTAAATTACTAAAGCTAGACAGGCCTGTGGGCTTTACAGAAGCATACCAGACAGAAGTGCCCGCCAACGTGTTGGATTTAAGGAATAAGATACATCCTAAAATCTATCCTGACAATTTGCACGTAAAACCATATACGCAAGTATTTGGCAAACAATTTGCATCAGAGCTTAGTATAATTGACTTGTTGTTTACACAGGGGCCAGCGTCACTCACTTACCTACAGTAAAGGCGGCCATTTAGCTGAAACATTTATTCTGCACAGCTGGTTTAAAAACATAGGCTCCTCCTGTTAGCCGCAATCAATTATAAGTATAAGACTTTTTAAAGAAGACACGGAGTATAGTATACATGGAAGCAAAATTCTCAAACCGAGTAAAGGAGGTCATCTCACTCAGCCGTGAGGAAGCTATTCGGCTTGGCCATGATTACATCGGCACCGAACACCTGGTGCTGGGTATGATTCGGGAGGGAGAAGGTACAGCCATTGCTCTGCTGAAGAAGCTTGGCGTTTCGATAGATGAGTTAAAGTACGCTTTAGAACAGGCTACACGAAATACAGCGACGCAAAGCAGCAACATTACCGGCAGTATTCCCCTTACCAAGCAGACTGAGAAGGTTCTGAAGATAACGTATCTGGAGGCAAAAATCTTCAAGAGCGATATCATTGGCACAGAGCATCTCCTTTTATCCATCCTGCGGGATGAAGACAACATTTCTTCACAAATTTTAGGGAAATTCAACGTGAACTACGAAGCAATAAGAGACTCTCTGGATTATCATAGCAATAATCCGTTGGCCTCGTCTGACACAGACGACACGGATGATTCTGACAAGTTATTTGGCAGCTCATCTTCTCGCTCTGGCAGCAGCGCCAGCAAGAAGTCCGGCGAAAAGTCACGCACCCCGGTGCTGGACAACTTTGGCCGTGACCTGACCAAGCTGGCAGAAGAAGACAAGCTGGACCCAATAGTTGGTCGCGAAAAAGAAATTGAGCGCGTGGCCCAGGTACTGAGCCGCCGTAAGAAAAACAACCCCATCCTCATTGGTGAGCCGGGTGTAGGTAAAACCGCCATTGCAGAGGGCCTGGCCCTGCGCATTGTGCAGAAAAAGGTGAGCCGCGTGCTGTTTAACAAGCGTGTGGTGACCCTCGACCTTGCCTCGCTGGTAGCCGGCACCAAGTACCGTGGCCAGTTTGAGGAGCGCATGAAGGCGGTGATGAACGAGCTGGAGAAGTCTCCGGACGTGATCCTGTTCATTGACGAGCTGCACACAATTGTAGGTGCTGGTGGTGCCTCTGGCTCCCTGGATGCCTCCAACATGTTCAAGCCTGCGCTAGCCCGTGGCGAGATCCAGTGCATCGGTGCGACTACGTTAGATGAATACCGCCAGTACATTGAGAAAGATGGTGCCCTGGCTCGTCGTTTCCAGATCGTGATGGTAGACCCTACCACACCAGAGGAAACAGTAGAGATCCTGAACAACATTAAGGACAAGTATCAGGACCACCACCACGTGAACTACACAGACAAGGCCATTGAGGCCTGCGTGAAGCTGAGCGATCGTTACATGAGTGACCGATTCCTGCCAGACAAGGCGATCGACATTTTGGACGAGGCTGGTGCGCGCGTGCACATCAATAACATCATCGTACCGGATGATATCCTGAAGCTCGAAGAGCAGATCGAGAACATCAAGGTAGAGAAAAACCGCGTGGTGAAAAGCCAGAAGTACGAAGAGGCTGCGCAACTGCGTGATAAAGAGAAGAAGCTCATCGACCAGCTGGAGCAGGCTAAGCGCGACTGGGAAGAAGAGACGAAGAAGAAGCGTTACACCGTAAAAGAGGAAAATGTGGCAGAAGTTATTGCCATGATGACAGGTATTCCGGTGAAGCGTATCGCTCAGAACGAAGGTGTGAAGCTCCTGAACATGGGCGAAGAGCTGAAAGGCAAAGTGATCGGACAGGACAAGGCAATCCAGCAGTTGGTGAAAGCTATCCAGCGTACGCGTGTGGGTCTGAAGGACCCGAAGAAGCCGATCGGTTCCTTCGTGTTCCTGGGTCCGACTGGTGTAGGTAAAACAGAGCTCGCAAAAGTACTGGCTACGTACCTGTTCGATAAGGAGGACTCGCTGGTGCGAATTGACATGAGTGAGTACATGGAGAAATTCAGTGTGTCTCGCCTGGTGGGAGCGCCTCCGGGATACGTGGGCTACGAAGAAGGCGGCCAGCTGACCGAGAAGATCCGACGCAAGCCATACTCTGTGGTATTGCTGGATGAGATCGAGAAAGCGCACCCGGATGTGTACAACCTGCTCCTGCAGGTGCTGGATGATGGTATTCTGACAGACGGACTAGGCCGTAAGGTTGACTTCCGTAACACGATCATCATCATGACCTCGAACATCGGTGCCCGTGACTTGCAAGACTTTGGTGCCGGTATCGGTTTCATGTCGAAGAGCAAGCAGGAGAACGTGGACGACATCATGAAGGGCACGATTGCAAGCGCCCTGAAGAAAACGTTCTCGCCGGAGTTCCTGAACCGCCTGGATGATGTGATCGTGTTTAACTCACTTAACCGTGAGGACATGCACAAGATCATCGAGCTGTCGCTTAGCAAGCTGTTCACACGTGTGGAAACGCTCGGTTACACGATTGAGTTGACCAAAGCCGCAAAAGACTTTGTGGCGGAGAAAGGCTACGATCCGAAGTACGGTGCCCGTCCGTTGAACCGCGCGATACAGAAATACATTGAGGATCCGATCGCAGAGGAGATTCTGAAAGCAGAGGTAAATCAGGGCGATGTAATCCTGGTAGACCACAAGGAGGGCGAAGAGAAGCTGACCTTCACATCCAAGAAAAGCAATGGCAAAAAAGCCAAAGGCGCTTCTGACGAGAGTGAGGAAGAAAAAGAGCCGTCCAAGTCATCCGGTTCAGATAAATCGAAAGACAAAGAATAAGTTTTGATAATTTAAAAATAAGGGCTGTCCGTTGGGCAGCCCTTATTTTTTATCCTTCCGCCTTTCGTTATATTTTCAATGTTATAAGTATGACTATATATACAAAAAGTTATACGCCCTTACCGTATTTAGCTGCATATTTTTTAAATTTGGGAAAAGATCATTTCATACTATACAACGAGTTATACCTCACTTCATGGCCGAAGAAATCAGAAAAGCACAATTAGAGACACTCGAGCGCAAGAATGCCGAGGCACTGCTTGGAGGCGGACAGGACCGAATAGACGCACAACACAAAAAAGGCAAACTCACAGCCCGGGAACGCATTGAGTTGCTGCTGGATGAAGGCTCTTTTGAAGAGATCGGCAAGTTTGTAATGCACCGTTCAAAAGACTTCGGTCTCGACAAGCAGTACTACCTGGGCGATGGCGTGGTAACAGGCTACGGCACCATCAACGGCCGACTGGTCTACATCTTCTCGCAGGATTTCACGGTGTTGGGAGGCTCCCTCTCAGAAACACATGCCGAGAAAATCGTTAAGATCATGGAGCTGGCCATGAAAAACGGTGCCCCGGTCATTGGCCTTAACGACTCAGGGGGTGCCCGTATACAGGAAGGCGTGGTATCGCTTGGTGGCTATGCCGACATCTTCTACCGCAACACCCTGGCCTCCGGGGTTATTCCGCAAATTTCAGCCATTATGGGCCCATGCGCTGGGGGTGCCGTGTACTCACCGGCCATCACCGACTTTATCATGATGGTGGAAGACACTTCCTATATGTTCGTGACCGGGCCAAACGTGGTAAAAACCGTAACGCACGAGGAAGTGACCTCCGAAGAACTGGGCGGTGCGAGTACCCACAGTACGAAGAGCGGCGTAACGCATTTTTCCTGCGCCAATGAGGTAGAGTGTATCAACTACATCAAGAAACTGCTTAGCTATGTTCCTCAGAACTGTGAGGAACTTCCTCCTGCCCTACCTTATGAATCGACAGGCAGTGAGATACGCGACGTGCTGGATACGATTGTACCCGAAAACCCGAACCAGCCCTACGACATCCGTGAAGTAATTGAGGGCATCATTGACGGGGACTCTTTCTTCGAGGTCCACAAAAACTTCGGCGAAAACATCGTAGTAGGCTTTGCCCGCCTTGGGGGCCGCAGCATCGGCATCGTGGGCAACCAGCCAGCCGTACTGGCCGGTGTGCTGGACATCAACGCCAGTACCAAAGCAGCCCGCTTCGTGCGCTTCTGCGATAGCTTTAATGTACCCCTGCTGGTACTGGAGGACGTACCGGGCTTCCTGCCAGGCACAGACCAGGAGTGGCGCGGTATCATCACCAACGGCGCCAAGCTGCTGTATGCCTTCTGCGAGGCCACCGTTCCCCGCATCACCGTTATCACGCGCAAGGCATACGGCGGTGCTTACGACGTGATGAACTCAAAGCACATTGGCGCTGACATGAACTTCGCCTGGCCAACAGCCGAGATTGCCGTAATGGGTGCCCAGGGTGCCGCCGAAATTATCTTTAAACGCGAGATTGCCGCCGCCGAGGACCCGGAAGCCAAGCTGGCAGAGAAGGTACAGGAATACAAGGAGAAGTTTGCCACCCCATACCGTGCCGCACACCGTGGCTTTATTGATGAGGTAATCAAGCCAAACGAAACACGGGCTAAGCTGATAAAAGCCTTTAAGATGCTGGAGAACAAAGCAGTAACCCTGCCACGTAAAAAACACGGAAACATTCCGCTCTAATCTTACATACACTGTATTTACGGCCTGCCTTCTAGCACCACCTTTGCTGGAAGGCGGGTTTTGCACCATAATCTAATCACCGACACCTTAAACAAATGCGACAAGAATCTTTTGATTTCCTACAGAAGTATTTAAATAACTCCTCCCCTACCGGTTTTGAGGTAGAAGGGCAAAAACTGTGGCTCGACTACATAAAACCATACATCGACGATTACTTTGTGGATACATACGGCACCGTGGTAGGTGTTGTAAACCCACAGGCCGACTATAAAGTGGTGATCGAGGCACATGCCGACGAGATCTCCTGGTTCGTAAACTACATCACACCGGAAGGCTACATCTATGTGCGCCGCAACGGCGGCTCTGATGCCCTGATTGCCCCATCGAAGCGGGTAAATATTTACACCTCTAAAGGTGTTGTAAAAGCAGTGTTCGGCTGGCCAGCCATCCACGTGCGAAAAACGGAAAACGACAAGGCTCCTGCGATAGAAACAATCTTCCTGGACTGCGGTGCCAACAGCCGTGACGAAGTGGAGGAAATGGGCGTGCACGTAGGATGCGTGGTGACGTTCGAGGATGAGTTCACTGTAATGAACGACCGTTACTATGTAGGCCGTGCCCTGGACAACCGCATTGGTGGCTTCATGATTGCCGAGGTGGCGCGCCAGCTGAAGGAAAACAACAAACAGTTGCCGTTCGGACTGTACATCGTGAATGCGGTGCAGGAGGAGATCGGCTTGCGTGGAGCCGAGATGGTAGCGCACCGCATCAAGCCGGATGTAGCCATTATCACGGACGTCACGCACGACACGCAGTCGCCGATGTACGAAAAGAAAACCAGCGGCGATATTCACTGTGGCAAGGGCCCTGTGATTGCTTATGGCCCGGCAGTACAAAACAATGTGCGTGACCTGGTGATCAACACCGCCAAAGAAAAGGATATCCCATTCCAGCGCTCGGCAGTTTCCCGCAACACGGGTACTGATACGGACGCCTTTGCCTACTCTAACGCAGGCGTGGCTTCGGCCCTGATCTCGCTCCCGCTGAAGTACATGCATACGACTGTGGAAACAGTGCACAAGGATGACGTAGATAATGTGATCAACCTGATCTACGAAACAGTGTTAAAGATCCAGGACAAGCAGGATTTCCGCTACCTGAGCTAACAATATACCTGCTCCAGCACATCAAAACCTCACAGTGAACGTTAGCTGTGGGGTTTTGCTTTATAAGTCAAGGCCTGGACTTAAACAGATGGCCACCATTGTACCATGAACAGATACGTATTCTGGGTTTTAATCATCTTGCCCTGGTTTATCCTTGCAGTGTTTCTAACCCAAAACCGTGACGCCAGTGTAAGGGCGCTGGCACTTATCATGCTGCTGATTCACCTCTGTATCGTGGTAAATGCCAGAAGAAAAGCAGTAGGCTTATCGGCGGCAGAAACGTTCAAAGCCTTTGTACCTTTATGGGGAGCGCAGGAATACAATCGTCTGTTCTTTCAGGAGGTGTAGCCGCCGAACGCACAACAGGATTTGCAGCGTGGTTTACACCTTTTTTCGTGTCTAACTTTAACTATCTCTCCAGTGACTTTTACCGATCAAATGGGCCACCAGGTAAGACTAACACAACTGCCTCAGCGCATCGTTTCGCTTGTGCCTTCCCAAACAGAGCTGTTGTTTGATTTGGGCTTAGGCGACCGCATAGTGGGCGTAACTAAGTTTTGCATACACCCAAAGGAGTTGACAAAGGAGAAAAGAATCATTGGGGGCACGAAGAACTTCCACTTCGACAAAATTGAGGATGCACACCCGGACCTCATCATTGGCAACAAAGAAGAGAATTACAAAGAAGGCATAGAGCAACTGCAGGAGAAGTATAAAGTCTGGATGAGTGACATCTATACCCTAGCCGATGCACTGAAAATGATAAAACAAGTAGGGCAGCTAACAGGCACAGAAGCCAAAGCAGAAGAACTGGCGCAGCACATTAGCACAGGATTTGCACAACTGCAACCAGCACAGCCAGCCATATCCACAGCCTATTTTATCTGGCGCAAGCCCTATATGGCGGTGGGTAGTAACAATATCATAGACCACATGCTGCAACGCAGTGGCTTCTCTAATGCGTGGGCCGCACAGGCACGCTACCCTGAAATCACACCAGAACAATTACAACAAGCTAACCCGCAGCTTATCCTCTTGTCCTCAGAGCCCTACCCTTTCAAGGCGAAACACATCCAGGAGTTCCAGCAACTCTGCCCCCAGGCACTGATTAAAGTAGTGGACGGCGAGATGTTCAGTTGGTACGGCAGCAGGCTTTTGCAGGCGCCATCCTACTTGCAGCAGCTAATAAACACTGTTCAAGCAGAACTACAGGCCTACGGAAGCTGATAAAAATGAAATGGCCGGGATACTTCCCCGGCCATTTCATTTTTACTACTGTTTACTCGTTCTCTTTTATCTCGAAACCTACCTTCTCCAGATCTTCCCAGTAACGGGGGTAGGACTTACGCACCACGCTCGGCTCCTGTATCTCTACGGGAGCTAGTAAGGCAAGCGGGGCAAAAGCCATCGCCATGCGGTGGTCCTGGTAAGTGCGGAAAGACAGTTCTTCTTTGGTTAGGATACCCGGCTCCAGGCGGAACACGCCCGGGCTGATCTCCTGCAAGGAGGAGTTCATGCCCAGCACCTCGATTTGTAAGGCCTGAATGCGGTCTGTTTCTTTAATGCGCAGACTCTCCAATCCGGTCATCTCCACGGTTATACCCAAACCAGCACAAAGGGCTACGATTGTCTGTGCCAGGTCAGGGCAGTCGGCAAAGTCCAGCGCCAGGTACTTTTCATGCTCCTTCTTGGTCAGTTTCACTCCCTCTTCTGTAAAGGATGTGTGCACCCCCAGGCGGTACATGATGTTCACGATGGCGCTGTCGCCTTGGAAAGACTTTTCCCTCAGCCCCAACAAGGTAATATCAGCCTCTTTGGCCAAAGCAACTAGGCTGTACCAATAGCTCGAAGCCGACCAGTCGGACTCCACGTGGAAACTCGCCGCTTTGTACTGCTGGTGTGCCACGGTAATGGTGTTGCCTTCAAAGTTGGCTGAGACCCCGAAGTGTTCCATCAATGATAGCGTCATCTCGATATAAGGCCTTGAGCCGATCTTACCTTCCAACTCTAATGTGAGCCCCTCCGGTAGGAGCGGTGCCACCATCAGCAGGGCCGAGATGTACTGGCTGCTGATGTCGCTTCGTACTTTTAACCTGTTCTTACCGTTGCCGCTAAAGCCCTTCATCCGTAAGGGCGGATAGCCTTCCTCACCCAGGTACTCAATGTTTGCCCCTAACTCCTGCAGTGCCTCCACCAGCACCTTTATAGGTCGTTGGCACATACGCGCTGTTCCAGTTAATACTTTTTGCTGGCCTGTTACGGCATAATAAGCCGTCAGAAAGCGCATAACGGTACCGGCATCCTCCGCATCTATTGTCTCGGCATCGCTTTTTAATAAGCGTTGCAGCAGCTGCGTATCGTTGGCCTCCGAAAGGTTGTGCAGTTCCGATTCTTTTCCGGAAAGCGCCGCAATGATCAAGGCACGGTTGGCTTCACTTTTAGAAGCAGGCAATTTTATCTTCCCCTCCAGAATACCTGTAGGGTGCTTTAAGGTAATGCTTTGGCTCATAATAATTGATAGTAACGTAAAGAGGCTTGTATTTCCTGCAGCGTTACGGGCTGGTCATATACCGCTTTTCCGATGCCTTGCAGCAGGGTACAGTTAATAGTAGAACGGGTGTTTTTCTTGTCTTGCAAGGCTAGCTGGGACATGCGCTGGATGTCTTGTTCTGAGAGCTGCACCTTCTCGTAAATGGACACAATGAAAGTCTCTATCCTGTCCAGCTCTTCCTGCGTGAGCAACTCATGTTTTACTGAAAGCCAGGCCTCACAGAGCATGCCCACGGCAATGGCCTCGCCATGCAGCAGTTCCCGCCCCGGCTGGTCCATCAGGTAACTTTCCACGGCATGCCCTACGGTATGGCCAAAGTTCAGGACTTTCCGGTAGCCTCCTTCCAGGGGGTCCTTCTCCACTACTTCAGCCTTGATGTTCACCGAATGGCGAATCAAACCTTCCCAATCCTCGGTAAACAAACCGATGTGGCGCTGCTCTTTAAAGGCCTCCGCGTCGGCAATAAGCCAGTGCTTGATGATTTCGGCGTAGCCAGACTTAAGCTGGCGGTGAGGCAGGGTCTGTAAAAAAGCAGGGTTAATAAAAACAGCCTGTGGCTCCTCGTAAGTCCCGATATGGTTCTTCAGGCCATGGAAGTCAACACCTGTCTTGCCCCCGACACTGGCATCCACCTGCGCCAACAGCGTGGTGGGTACCTGCACAAAGAAGATGCCCCGCTTAAAGACAGCAGCGCAGAAGCCGCCCATGTCGCCAATCACACCGCCTCCCAGGTTCACCAGCACCGACCAACGGTCCAGGTGCAGTTCTGTCATGCGCTGCCAGATGTGCTCACAGGTCTGCAGTGTCTTATGTTCTTCACCGCTTTTTACCTGGATAAGGTCATGCTCCGGCAGGTGAGGTTTGAGTAAGGGGTAACAGTGGTGGAGGGTATGCTCATCCACCAGCACGACCACTTTACTAAAAGCGCGGTTTTGCAACAGGATCGGCAGTTCCTGCAGCACGTTGCTTCCTATATGGATAGTCTCAGTCATTTTATTCTATAGGCTTACGTCCGGCACTTTAGCACGGGCCCGTCTTTGAAAATGCGGTGGTTTGTTTCTAACTGCCTTTAACTGGTAGTCCTGTAGCCACCCATCAAACCTTAAATCTAAGGCTTTTTATGAAACGGGGTAAATTAAATTACATTCACCTGCATCGCCCCTGCTGCTAGCTCCTCCTGGTGGCCCTGCTTAGCTACGGCTGTTCGCTTACCTTTACCTTCTTTCATACTGTCTTTGTTTGCACTCTAAAGCCCTCCCCAATATCAATTTGTGTCCTATTCCCAACGAGCCTACTTGATGGGAAAACTCGCCGCCCTCCGGGTAAAAAGCCTCTTTTTGCTCCCTATATAGCAGAAACGCATGAAGGAAAAGCAGAATTTACGCAACGCAAGAGCACAGGGAGGAGTTAAGAGGGTAGCGGGAAATAAATAACAGTGCAACTGTGCCGGCAGATGATTGCCAGCAGTAGCGGATGCGCTATCTTTGCTACGTTAATACCATGTACATGAACTCCACTACCAACGTATCTTTTGACGACACCGCTGTCGCCTTCTCCTCTAAATCTGACGCTGAGCTCTATAAAATGTATCTGCTGTTTAAGGCCATGAACAGCAATGCCTTTGTGAAAGTGGGCGGAACGCTGCTAAACACAGCCCTTAACCTGCACCTGCCTGTTAAGTTTCTGATAAAGCCTACTATTTTCAACCATTTCTGTGGGGGCGAAACGGTCCAAGAGTCAGACCGGGCAATTGAGGAACTCGCCAAATTCAACATCGGCACGATTCTCGATTACTCTGTGGAGGGCGAAGGCGACGAGAAAAGCTTTGATGCGACCCGCGATGAACTGCTGCGCACCGTAGAGAAAGCCCACGACAACCAGCATGTTCCTTTTGCGGTCTTTAAAATTACCGGCCTGATCGACATCCACTTACTGGAGAAAATACAAAAGCGGCAGGAGCTTTCTGTGGATGAAAGAGCTGCTTATGAGCGTGGGCGCGATCGCGTAAACACTATCTGCAAGCGCTGTTACGAGTCGGACGTGCGTGTTTTTATAGACGCGGAGGAAAGCTGGATACAGGAAACGATAGACAATCTGGTATATGAGATGATGGAGCTCTACAACAAGGAGAAAACCAACATCTACAATACCTACCAGCTGTACCGGCACGACCGGCTGGAAGTGCTGCAGCGGGACTATGCCAATGCCGTGAAGCGTGGCTATTACCTGGGAGCAAAACTTGTGCGGGGCGCTTACATGGAGAAAGAGCGCAAAAGAGCGCAACAGGAAGGCTACCCCAGCCCCATCAACCCAACAAAAGAGGCCACAGACGAGTTGTTTAACGAATCCCTGCGCTTCTGCATCGAACACCTGGACCATATTGCCTTTTGCAATGGCACCCACAACGAGGAGAGCTGTTACCTGTTAGTGCAGCTGATGGCAGAGCACAATATCGCCCCGAACGACGAGCGCATTTACTTTGCCCAGCTGTACGGCATGAGCGATAACCTCTCCTACAACCTGGCCTACGCAGGCTATAACGTAGCCAAGTATGTGCCTTATGGCCCGGTGGAGGCGGTAATGCCCTACCTGCTGCGCCGGGCAAATGAGAACACTGCCATTGCCGGGCAGAGCAGCCGCGAGTACGGCCTGATCATGAGCGAGATAGAGCGCAGACGGCAGGCCAGGCAATAATTAAAAGAGTCACAAAAAACAAGCGGGCCCCGCGCAATTGCACGGGGCCCGCTTGTGTGCTTTTGGAACTATAAGCTATCTGCCGTAGTTCTGGCGATGCTTACTGAGCAACTTCCTCAGTAGCAGGAGCCTCCTCAACAACAGTTGAGTCAACTACAACCTCTTCCTCTACAACTGGAGCCTCTTCCACCACTGGAGCCTCTTCAGCAGCAACTTCAGTCTCTACAACTTCTCCTTCAGTAGTAGCAGCTTCTTCGTTGCAAGCAGTGAAAGCAGTAAGAGCAAGAGCTACGATAGCGAATTGGAATAAATTTTTCATTTTTGTGTTAGTGATTAAGTGTTTTGGTTTCGATTTTGACCTTCATACCCAAACAGGCCAGAGGTAACCCGGCTTTTTAAATAATTTAAAAAATATTTTTTCGGAGGGTTACTTTAGCCCCTCGAGCGTATTAAAATTGACTGGAATGAAGAAGAGTTTGTATGAGACGGATGAGGCGATCATGGAGGGCATCCGGCAGAGCGACGAAAGGGCGCTGGCCCATCTGTACAAACTTTATTTCCCGATGATTTCTCATTTTATTTTGAGTAACAGCGGAACCGACGACGAGGCAAAGGACATTTACCAGGAGGGCGTCATCGTGTTCTACGAGAAGATAAAGAGTAACAGCCTGGAGCTGAGCTGTCAGATCAAGACTTACCTGTACTCGGTGTGCAGGAGACTTTGGCTGAAACGGCTGGCCGAGAAAGGCCGCTACGCTGTAAAAGTAGACGACTCCGAATCATTCCTGTCGGTAGAGGAGGACACCCAGCACCACGAGGAGCAGGAAAGGCAGTTCGGGGTGATGGCCGAGGCAATGGCACAGCTCGGCGAGCCCTGCCGGACCCTGCTGGAGGACTTTTACATAAAAATGCAGAACATGCAGGTGATTACAGAGAAGTTTGGCTATACCAGCACCGACACAGCTAAGAACCAGAAGTACAAGTGCCTGCAGCGCCTGAAGAAGCTGTTTTTTGCCACCTACAAGCCCGAGGTATAACGGGCTTACCTAGTATAAAGGCTACTAATTGCCTGGGAGAAGAAAAAGATGTTAGAGTACCGCACTTACGAGCAAATAGAACGTTATCTGAACGGGGAGATGGCCAGCGAAGAGGCCGCCTCCTTCGAGGCCTTGCTGCGCACAGACGCACGATTGGCAGGGCAGGTTCAGGAGCATAAGCAGCTGCTGCAAACAATGCAAAAATTTGGGCAGCGCCAATCGCTACGGCAAAAACTAAACAGCATCCATGCCGAAATGGAGGCCCAGCATACTCCTGCCACGCCATCGGGGTGGAAAGTATTCTGGAACCGACACAAGCAGACTGTTGCGGTAGCCGCTAGCGTGTCCTTGCTCTCCGTGTTCGGTACGCTTTGGAGCGTGCAACAGCTAAAAGCCCCTGTACAGCAGCAGACAGCGCGGTACGTGGAGCTGCGCCGCGAAGTAGAGCGCCTGAAGCAAACCCAAACGGCTATTATCAACGGCATACAGGATGCCACTAAACCAGAGGCACCGCGCCCCGCCGCTTTCAGTGGCACTGGCTTTGCCATCAGCGACGAAGGCTTCCTGGTAACCAGCTCCCATGTGGTGGAGGGCGCGGACTCCGTACTTATAGAAAATGAGGCCGGGCAGAAGTATAAAGTAACAGAGGTGTACCGCGACCAAATCCACGACCTCTCTATCCTGAAAATCACAGACCCTAGCTTTGACAGGTTCGGTAAGCTGCCTTATACTTTTAAAACAACAGAAACAGACCTTGGAGAGCATGTTTTCACACTGGGATTCCCACGTGAAGATATTGTTTTTGGAGAAGGCGCTCTCAGCTCTTTGTCCGGTTTCGAAGGCGACACCACCTCTTACCAGATTTCTATTCCACTGAACCCGGGCAACAGTGGCGGTCCGCTACTGGATGACAAGGGCAACCTGATCGGGGTGATCAGCGGCAAGCAGGCCGGACAGGAAGGGGCGGCCTTTGCGGTTAAATCCGCGTACCTGCTACAAATGATTAACGAGCTACCGGAAACAAGCGGGGTTCAACCACTGTCTTTACCAAAAAATAATACACTTTCTGGCACCAACCGTCCGCAGCAGTTAAAAAAGCTGAAAGACTACGTATTTGTGGTGAAGGTGTATAATTAATTTAGCAAAGCTCCGTAACCTTTAAGTGTAAGCTCCTACCCGTCCTGTAACACAAGTCGGACGGCACCGCCATAACTCAACATTTTCTTTCTAAATCAGTTAAATAATAGTTGTAAGGGCTTTATTTAGAGCCCTGTATAAACTAAAAGACCTGAAAGCTATGAGAAAGAGAACGATGATCCCCATGGCTGTTGCCACCGTCCTGCTTTTCGGCTGTGCCAGCACTGACGAAGGCATAAACGATACCACCGCCATAGACGACACTACAATCAGTGAAACGGAAACCATGGCCGGTGATACCAATTACGAAAATGATCTGACGGCAGATCCCTCCGGAGCATATCAGGAGATCTTTACGAACACGACCAATCCGATAGAGTACGACGAGATGTTCGCCGACATCGAGAACACCGAGCAGTACGATGTCCTGGCTTTGGCCAGAACCAATCCCAACCTGTCCATCTTCATGACGCTGGTGGAAAAGGCAGACCTGATGAGCGACTTAGAGCGCTTGGAGCAGTTTACCCTTTTCGCACCAACGAATGAGGCCTTCGCTAAAGTACCTCAGGATAAGATGGAGATGCTGCTGATGCCCGGCAACAAAGCCCAACTCATGCAACTGTTACAGCTACACGTGTTGCCTTCCGGGGTAGCAGCACTGGAGCTGGAAGACAACAACCGGATTAAAATGGCTGATGACAGGTATATACCGGTATCAGTAGACTTTAACCGCACGAATATACGGGTTGGCAATGCTTTGATCGTAAAAAGCGCTGAAGCCTCTGACGGTTACATCCATGTGGTGGACAGTGTGATCATACCGGAAGACGATACCCGGGATGAGGACGTAGGATATTAACCCTCTGGGCATAATACCCGTTACTATATATATAACCTTTTGTCTTTAAGGCAAAAGGGACCTAACATGGCAGTGCCTGCGGCCCGGTAAATTAGCCAGGCCCGGAAGCGCTGCCGATCGACAACCAAAAACTAAAAGCTATGAAAAAGAAAACAATGATACCAATGATAGCTGTCGCCGCCATGCTTTTTGGCTGTGCCGGTACAGATGAAGGCATAAACGATACCACCGCCATTGGCGACACTACAATCAGTGAAACCCAGACCATGGCAGGTGACACGAACTACGATTACGACGTGGTGGCTGACCCATCAGACACATACGAAGAGATATTCGGCGTTGTGGAAGACCCGGTAGCATACGACGACATGTTTGATGATATCGAGGAGACAGAGCGCTACGACGTAGTGACCTTATTAAAGAGCAGTCCGAACCTGAGCACCTTCGTAAAGCTACTGGAGAAAGCGGATATGATAGACGACATACAGCGTTTGGAGGAGGTCACTGTACTTGCGCCAACCAACAAGGCGTTTGCACAGATGCCCCGACCAGAGCTTGAAAGGTTGCTAATGCCCGATAACGAGGCCCAACTGATGCTTTTACTCCAGACCCACATACTGCCTAGTAAGATCTCAACGGCTAACGTAAACACCATGCACCAGATAGAACTGGGTGATGACCGACACATTCCGGTAAATGTGGACAACGACGGCCAGGACATCACTTTTGGAGATGCAACTATCATCGTGTCTGATGTTGAAGGATCGAACGGCTTTATACATGTAGTAGATGGCGTAATAGAGCCAACAGAAGACTCCCTGGAAGACGACATCCGCTACTAAACCTGCCAAAGCCTGCTACTCAGAAGCACTGAGACAACAGGTTTTGCCCTCTATGTTTCTATGTAAAGGAGGCATAGACACATTACAATTTGAACCTTTAAAAACCGAGAACAAACAATGAGAAAGAGAACGATAATACCTATGATAGCGACTGCAGCCATGCTTTTTGGCTGTGCAGGTACAGATGAAAACGTATATAGTGAAACAGAAAGAATGGGAGGCGTAGTAGTCCGACAGGAGGCACAGACCGAGTTAGCTGACTTCGAGGCTAAAGATGATGCCGAAACCTATGTTAGCATCTATGATAACATGGAGAACACGGAGCAGTACGACGTCCTGACCTTGATCAAGATGAATCCGAACCTGTCTACTTTCGCCCAGTTGCTGGATCAGGCAAATGTAGAGGCCGACCTTCTCATCGTAGAACCAACTACTATCCTTGCCCCTACGAACGAGGCGTTTGAGAACATGGACAGGGAGCAGTTTGACTACCTGATGGACCCTCAGAACCGGGTGGCCCTGATGAAGGTCGTAAAGGCGCACATACTGCCTTCCGAAGTGGAGAAGTACCAGTTTAACACCACGCAGCGACTAGAAACAACTGAAGGAGAGTATGTAGACGTGAACGTGAACCCCGACCTGGATATCGTATCTGTGGGAGGAGCCACCATTGTATGGCCTAACGTAAAAGCCTCCAACGGGTTGATTCACGTGGTAGACGATGTGATTGTACCGGAATCTGCCCAGGTATGGGACGATGAATAAGACCAGATGAATAAAATCAAATGTGATTAACAGAAAAGCCCTTCCGGTCGGAAGGGCTTTTCTTATTCCTCCCGGATCCTCCCCTGAGGAGGGCCAAGGCTAACATTTTCCTCCTCAAACCAGTTAAATAAACCGATCACAACAACCGCAGTTATGAAAAGAAAGCAAAAATATTTAGTGTTTGTAGCCCTCCCCGTCCTCTTATGCTGGGGTTGTGCCAGTTCAGACCGTGACGCAGGCGCCGTGGCCGTAACAGGTAGCGGTGCCACACAAGCAGAGACGATAGTAAGCGAGCCAAGCCCGCAGGGGCCTATGGACAGAGACACAGAAATGAGTTCCGAGAACCCGGGAGACAACAACGTCTCGGCCAGTAATCCGATTGGCCGCGCAATGAACATCGTAGCGCTTGTGCAGCAAAATCCCAACCTTTCTACTTTTCTGGAACTGATACAGGCGGCTAACATGGTAACGGTGCTGGAGAGCCCCGCCCCCTATACCGTGTTTGCCCCTACCAACGCAGCCTTTGCTGCCCTCCCTGACGGAACCGTGGCAGCATTAAAGCAAGAGGGGAACGAACTGGAGCTAACGCGGATCATACAGGCGCACGTGCTGCCTAACAGAATCACCTCTGCAGAAATGCAAAACAACATGCCACTCAAGACTGCCCAGGGCGAGGAAGTAATTGTCAGCAGGGACGGGCAGGACATAAGGGTGGGAGGCGCCCGGGTTGTTCAGCCGGACGTGCAGGCCTCAAACGGCGTGCTGCATGTAGTGGACAAAGTCCTTATCCCACCCCAAAATAACAGTAGATAATTTTACCCAAAAGGCTCCCCGTAACTATATAGGACAGTAGCCGTTAAACAATACAGGCACAGCAGACCTAAAAACCCGCTGTGCCCTATATGAACTTTTAAACCTAACCATAACAAAAAAGCTATGATGGATAGAACAGATAATGCGGGAATGATGACCGCGATGTTTAGAGACAGAGAAAGTGCAGAACGTGCATACAATGAACTGCGAGCACGTGGCTACGATAAAGATGAGATAAATGTGGTAATGTCTGATAAGGCACGCGAGCGCCACTTCGGAGATGACACTGAAGACGACACAACAGAGCTTGGCAACAAGTCGCTGGAAGGTACGGGTGCTGGTTCAGCAATCGGTGGTACGCTGGGTGCTATTGTAGGTGCTGTGGCTGCCATTGGTACGTCTGTGGCAATACCTGGCCTTGGCCTGGTAGTGGCAGGTCCGCTGGCTGCAGGTCTGGCAGGTGCCGGTGCCGGTGGTATTACAGGTGGCCTGATAGGAGCCCTGGTAGGTGCCGGTATTCCGGAGGAGCGTGCCAAAGTGTACGAGACAGGAGTGAAAGAAGGCAACATCGTGATTGGCTTTAAGCCACATACCCCTGAGGATGCGCGTTACTTTGAGACGCACTTCCAGGAGGTAAGAGGTGAGCACATTTACTACTAATGTAACTTCTTAACAGGAGCCTGGTCTGTCAGTAGACAGGCCAGGCTTTCCTATTTTTACCCCCTTTTATCTCCCTTCATACGAAAGCGGCTTCTCCACTCTTGGCTTGCCTACTCCCAAAGCTCTCATAAGCCCTTAACGCCGCATTGTCTTTCCGCTTTTTTTAACTATCATTGGTGCGCTGTAGGCCCTGGTTCACCTAACAGACGGCATTGTAGCTAATTTTACGCTCCCTGTTTATCCGGCTTCCTCTAAACTGCCACTGCTGGCACTATTTGTGTGCTGGCCTATGTGAGCCTGGGGGAATAAGCCTTGACAGGAAATCAAATACGCATGTATAAACTGAATCACATCTTGATTGTTGATGATGACCAGATAAACAATCTGTTCTCTCAGATCATACTGGAAGACGCCAGCGTGAGTCGCCTTGTCTCGATGTGCCAAAGCGTGTCAGAGGCGCTGGAGTTTCTGCAGGCACTGGAAGGAAGTCAAGAAACAGCCTTCCCGGACCTTATCCTCCTAGACATCAGCATGCCTAGCCTGGACGGATTTGATTTCCTGGACCGCTACTACTCGTTGGGCTACAACAAGCGCCATAAAACCTTTATCTCCATGTTCACCTCTTCTGAAGAGCAGGAGCACCTGAGCAGGGCCAACAAGTACGATGTGGTGGTAGGCTTTGTCAAGAAACCCCTCTCCCTCCCCGCCCTTTTCAACATATTGGAAATGCAGGGTATTTAATAGCCTGTAAAACAATTCGGTTCGGTTTCTTCGTAAGCGTTAAGTAAACATTGTTTATACTAATTTATACTTACGCACATATACGCTATGAAGAACTTAACAACAGCTTTGATATGCCTTTTAGGAATGTTAACTTTTGCCTCCTGCAACTCAGGCACAGAAGAACAGCAGGAAGACATTGATGCCATTGACACTGCAACGGTAGCAGGACTGGATGAAACCCTGCCAGCAGAAAAACAAGAGCTGCTCGTGTTTGCGGCCCGCAACAACATGCTACAAATCGAACTTGGCGAAATAGCCGTGGAGCGGGGCGTCACTGAAAATGTCAGAGTTTTTGGTCAACAGCTCATCGATTGGTACACTTCCAAACAAGTGGAACTACAGGAGCTGGCAGCGCAGTATGATGTAGCCCTCCCGCAGGAGTTGGAACAAGCGCAGTTGCAACATATAGAGGAAATCCGGGGCATAGAGGAGAGCGAGTTTGATGACGAATACTGGGACAGTGTAATTGCCGCCCAGAAAGACGCCATAGACGAGTACGAAGACAGCCTGAATGACGTGGACGAAGCCAATGCCTCCGCCTTTAGTTTGTGGGCGCGCAACACCTTAAAAGAGCTACATGCACAGCTTATTCAAGCAGAAGCTTTTGAACTGGAACTTGAGAACAGAGGCGAGGCTGGCATCTCGAATAGTATCTAATAACATAAAAGCCCTAAGCACAGGAAAGGGTTGCCCTATCGAGGGCAACCCTTTCCTGTGCTTAAGAGAGAATACCTTTTAAAACGTTCCACGTGTGTTGGGCCAACAGCTTTTGCCCTTCCGCATTCGGGTGTACCCCATCTGGCAAGTTCAAATGCCTGTTCCCGACAACCCCCTCCAGTAAAAAGGGGATAAACAGGGTATTGTTCTTTAGGGCTAACTCCCGGAAAAGCTTCCGGAACTCTGCAGCATACCGCCCCGGCACAATATCAGGTATCTCCATACCGGATAAAACAATCTTTACCTCCGGGTACTTATACCGCACCTTATCAATGATTTCCTGCAGGTTCTGGCTCGTTTCCCGGGCAGGAATGCCCCTTAAGCCATCGTTGGCTCCCAGGGCCAGCACAAAAATATCCATGGGCTGGTCCAGCCAGCGCTCGATACGGTGCACACCTCCTGCCGTTGTATCGCCACTCAAACCCGCGTTCCACACCTTATAGTCAAACCCTTCCTCCTTTAACTTTGCCTGTATCAGGCTGGGATACGCCTGCGCTGCGGGCAAACCGTACCCCGCCGTCAAACTGTTCCCGAAAAACAGAATATGCTTCATCTTTCTCTTTTAACGCTCCTTAGCTAAAATACTACTGCCTTAAGTACCACTACAAAGCAAAAGGGTTGCCCGCTGCGGGCAACCCTTCCTGAATTTTAGTACAAGACAGCACTACTTAGTCTACAGATTCCTTCATCTGGCGTAAGCGCTCGCACGTAGCCAGCGACGCCTGCTTTTGCTTTTCCACTATCTGTACTACGTTCTGCGGAAGCTCTGCTTTGTGGTCCAGGGCATCGTTGTAGGCTTTTTGGGCCCACTCCTCACCCCGAATGTTAGACTCGATCACCGATTCTTCGTCGCTTCCGGTCACGGCGGACTTCACATCCATCCAGCCGCGGAAGATTTTTCCTTTGGCGGTGGTGCTGCCCTGTGGGCTGCCACCAAAACTACTAATCGTGCTGTTAATCTCGTTAGAGAACTTGGTGCTCTGGTTTACCAGGTCTTTGTAGTATGACTGGTGCGCAGGGTCCTTTGTTACCTTGGCGGCATGCTTGTACCCTTCTATCCTGTCGTTCACGAACTGGTTCAGTTCCTGTAACACGTCTACTGTTCTTTCATTGTTGTTTTGCATAGCTTTTTATCGTTTGTTTCTAATATCCGAAACGAAAGGAAGCAGATTGGAGTTGTAATAAATACAGATGTTAGCAGTTATACGCTGGGGAAAAGCACTGGCGCTGCACAAGACTGCCCCTCTGCTAAGAGAAGGTATGAATTGAGAAACTTTTATATTACATTACGGTCTTGGTGCACAAGTTTTTCGGAGGCTGCCTATCTGCGGCATTACTTTTGCGTACTAATTCATAGTTCAACTTATTAAATAGATGCTATCATTGACAACCCGAATAAAAATACTGATGTCTGTACTGGCAGTTGTGCTGCTGACAGGTTCCTTTATCCTGTATGGCGTTAATGACACGCCAGAAGGGAAAAATCAGATCCTGCTCAAGGCCCTGATGCAAGGCCTGAGTACCGGACATTATCAGCCAGAGAAAATAGACGACTCCTTTTCCAGAAAGGTGTATGACCTTTACCTGGAGCGTCTTGACTTTAACAAGAAATTCCTGCTAGCCTCTGACGTGGCGAAGCTAAATAAATACCAGACAGCCCTGGACGACCAGCTGCGCCAAGGTTCTCTGGAATTCTTTGACGTATCTGCCGACCTGATTGAGCAGCGTGTTAAAGAGTCCGAAGCCTTTTATAAGGAAATCTTGGCCAAGCCTTTCGACTTCACCAAAAATGAGGAGATTGAGCTGGACGGGGAGAAGCTGACCTTTGCCAAAGACAAGGCGGCCCTGAAAGAGGCATGGCGCAAGCAGCTGAAGTATCAGACCTTGTCTCGCCTGGCCGATATGCAGAAAGAGCAGGAGAAAGCGATTGCCAACGGCGAGGACGTAGAGAAGAAGTCTTTTGAGCAGATGGAACAGGAAGCGCGCGAAAAGCTAATGAAAACTTACGATGACCTTTACCGCCGACTTTCAGAAACAACCCGTGAAGACCGTCGCGCCACTTTCATCAATGCGATCACCAATGTGTATGATCCGCATACAAGCTATTTCCCTCCAAAGGACAAGGAAAACTTCGACATCCAGTTTACTGGCCGCTTAGAAGGCATTGGAGCCTCTTTACAGGAAAAGGACGGCCAGATAAAGGTAATGGAGATCGTACCAGGCAGCCCGTCTTATAAGCAGGGTGACCTGAAGCCTGGCGATGTGATCAAGAAAGTAGCTCAGGGAACTGAGGAGCCGGTTTTAGTGGAGGGCATGCGCTTAGATGATGCCATCCAGCTAATCCGTGGTAAGAAAGGAACAGAGGTACGCCTGACGGTTAAGAAGCCAGACGGTACCAGCGAAGTAATTCCAATTGTTCGTGATGTGATCGAGCTTGCAGACACTTATGCTCAGTCAGCCATCATCAACGATGAGCAGAAGATAGGCTACATTAAGCTACCAGGCTTCTATGCCGACTTTGAGAACAAAGATGGCCGTTTCAGCGGTGCTGACGTGAAAAAGGAGATAGAGAAGCTGAAAGCTGCCGGTGTGGAAGGTCTGGTGCTGGACCTGCGTAATAACGGTGGTGGCTCTCTGTCTGATGCGATCGAAATGGCGGGTCTGTTTATCGACAAAGGCCCGGTGGTGCAGGTAAAAACAGCGTCTGGCAAAGCAGTAGTGCTGGAAGACCGTGACCCACAGGTACAGTATGAAGGCCCGCTTGTGGTTTTGGTTAACTCAAACAGTGCCTCTGCCTCCGAGATTCTGGCAGCTGCCCTGCAAGATTATAACCGTGCGGTAATTGTGGGTACCCCCACATACGGCAAGGGTACTGTACAGCAGTTCTTCGAACTGGATCAGGCTTTACCGGCTCAGTTCAACACCTACAAGCCCTTTGGCGCTCTAAAGCTGACAACGCAGAAGTTCTACCGCATCAATGGGGGTACTACCCAGTTGCGAGGCGTAACCCCGGACATCATCCTTCCGGATGCTTATAGCTATATGGAGTTTGGTGAAAAAGAGCAGGAATACCCGCTTCCTTTTGATGAGATAGCTCCTGCCAAATATAAGCCTTTGTCACAAGAGTACCTGAACATTGCACAGGTACAGGCCAGCAGCAAGAACAGAATCGCTAACAATAAGAGCTTCCAGCTGGTAGAGGAAAGCGCTCAGCGCCTGAAAAAGCAGTCTGACAATACTGTTCGCTCCCTGCAACTGGAGAAATACTTGGCCGAAGAGCGCAAGGCAGAGGCCGAAGCGAAGCGCTTTGAAGAGGCTCAGGAAGAAGTGCCTGTGCTGGATGTAGCCCGTCTCCAACAAGACTTAA
Source organism: Pontibacter ummariensis (assembly GCF_900188175.1). Taxonomy (GTDB): domain Bacteria; phylum Bacteroidota; class Bacteroidia; order Cytophagales; family Hymenobacteraceae; genus Pontibacter; species Pontibacter ummariensis. The sequence continues at coordinate 155,307 of NZ_FZOQ01000010.1, forward strand.
ATGCCCTGAACGGAGACACAGCCAAGGTAGCTCGCAGCAAAGAGTTCACAAAGAGCCTGAAAAAGGACATCTATGTAGAGGAAGCTGTTTCCATTATCAAAGACCTCAAAAAATAAAGTTAAATAAGCATCAGTAAAAGGCTGGCTATGAAACATAGCCAGCCTTTTTTATATTACCCCTTTGTTAAAGCCCCCTCCCTATGCGAAAGCGTCCGTTGTTCACCCTCCGCGCCCCTTTTTTACAGGCCTTACGAGCAGGTATGCTGCTGTTTGCCTTACTGCCTGCCCTGCTTAGCAGTTGCACTACCGCGCCAACAGAAGCCGACGTCACCGCCTCCGAAAGGGGCTTGATAGCCGACAGCGCCCTGGTGGTGTCCGCGCACCCCGACGCCTCCCGCATCGGCATGGAGATCATGCGTAAAGGGGGCAATGCGTATGATGCGGCAATCGCGACCCAATTTGCCCTGGCAGTGGCCTTTCCGATAGCTGGTAACATCGGCGGAGGCGGCTTTATGGTGTACCGCACTGCCGCTGGGGAAACAGGTACCCTTGATTTCAGAGAAACAGCCCCTGGAGCTGCTGTAGAAACAATGTACCAGGATAGCGTGGGTAATGTAGTGGACGGCCTGAGCACTGACGGGCATTTGGCTGTAGGGGTACCCGGTGCGGTAGACGGCATGGTACAGGTGCATAATAAACTTGGCTCTCTGCCTTGGGAGGAACTGCTACAACCCGCCATCGACCTGGCCAGAAATGGTGTAGTGCTAACGGAAAAAGAAGCAGATGGCCTAAACAGAGCCCAAGCGGCCTTTCTTAAAAACAACAAACATATACCTTACCTCGTGCGCGATAAAGCGTGGCAAACCGGCGACACCTTACGCCACCCAGACCTTGCCCGCACCCTGGAGCGCATCCGCGACAAGGGCCGGGCAGGCTTTTATGCCGGGGAAACAGCCGACCTGCTGGTAGAAGAAATGAACCGTGGCGGAGGCATTATCTCGCACCAGGACCTGGAGAACTACAAAGCGGTGTGGCGGCAACCTGTAACCGGCGAGTACAAAGGCTACAAGGTTATCTCGATGGCACCCCCCTCCAGCGGCGGTATCGCCTTGCTACAATTGTTACAAATGGTAGAGCCCTATAACTTGAGCAAAAATGGCTGGCAGAGCACTGAAACCGTGCAGGTGATGACAGAGGCAGAGCGCCGCGTGTACGCCGATCGCGCCGAGTACCTGGGTGATCCTGGTTTTGTAGCAGTACCGGTACAGGAACTGCTGGACGAGGAGTACCTCAGAGAGCGCATGAGCAGCATGAGTTTAGCACAGGCAACTCCTTCCTCTGCTATTAAAGCAGGTACATTGCCCGTGTACGAATCAGACCAAACAACTCATTTTAGCGTTGTTGACCCTGCCGGCAACGCGGTATCAGTCACCACAACCTTGAATGGTGCCTATGGTTCCAAAGTAGTAGTAGAGGGAGCGGGCTACCTGCTCAACAACGAGATGGATGATTTCAGCGCCAAGCCAGGGGTACCAAACATGTTTGGACTGGTGGGCGGCAAGGCAAATGCGATCGCACCGGGTAAACGCATGCTCAGTTCCATGACCCCCACCATTCTGGAAAAGGACGGAAAACTGTTCATGGTCGTTGGAACGCCCGGCGGCTCTACGATCATCACCTCGGTGTACCAGGCAATCCTTAATGTACTGGAGCACGACATGACGATGCAGGAGGCTGTGGCTGCCCCGCGTTTCCATCACCAATGGTTGCCAGACGAGATACAGCAAGAGCCTAAGGCGCTTTCTCCGGCCGTTAGAGCCGCTCTGTTGCAAAAAGGGTATAAGTTACAGGAGCGCTCTCCTTATGGCCGTGTAGACGCTATATTAGTGCTTCCTGGGGGGGAGTTGGAGGCTGGAGCCGACCCGCGGGGTGATGATGCAGCGGCAGGCTTTTAACTAGCCCTCCTGCTGCTTCCGCTTTTCCACAAAGCCTGTCACATACACGCTTATCGCTGCGATGCCTGTCAGTGTCATCAGGCCAAATACAGAAGCCCTGCGCTGGCGCTTTTCTGGCGTAAACTTAGGCTGCTCTTTCTTAGCGTCTGCAAGGGTTTTGGAAAGCAAAGTACCCGTCATCACGGCAAGTAAGGTGGTTACCCCCACCGCCACGTGGGCAATCGTTTTGTCCCCTTTCTTCAGGCTGGGGCTCATCAGCAAGAGCGCTCCCCCGGCCACAGGTGGGATAAGCGCTGTTTTCGGTCTGCTTTCATTCAGGAAGTAGCTGGTAAGCCCTGCCCCAATCAATGTGCTGGCGTGTGCATTGTTGGCAATATCTGGTCTGTCTACGATGTTCATCTCTGTTCTTTTTTTATAGTCCTTTACAAAAGGAGCCTCCTACAGGTTTTACCTTTCCTCAAAATGTAGGCTATATAAACGCAAAGCGCCCCGCTACAGAAATAGCGGGGCGCTTTGCGTTTATAAGCCAGTTTCTTTACCGCTTCACAAGCCGTGTCAGGAAGACTTCCTTCCCTGCCACTACCTTAAGCAGGTAAAGGCCTGTTTTAAAGCGCTTAACCTCGCTGTTCAGCACCTCCTGTACGTGCTCCTGCGGGCCATCCAGTTCCAGCAGCTTTTTACCGTCTGTGGCGTACGTCACCAGGCTTAGGCTTTGCTGCTTGCCCACCCGTTCCGGCAATAACAGCTGCACGTAACTTTCTGCCGGGTTAGGATACACCCGGAACTGCCCCTTGGTGGCATCTGCAATGCCGGTTGTTGTATTGTCATTATCCTCGATCACCAGGCGGTAAGTTGGCTGCGCTCCTGCCTCCAGGGCAGCACTTGTACTGCTGATCCGGAACGTTACGTCCTCAAAACTCTCTACCTCCGCATCGTCCAGAACAGTTACCCTGAAGCTTGCTTCTGTTTCTCCTGCCGGAATCATGAGGGTTACGTGCCCATCCTCCATACCCGCAATTGTATAATCTGCCGCTGTGGCCGTGGCACCGCTCACAAGACCAACCTTTATGGACTGCGCTGCTTCCTGCGCCCCCGAAAGTGTCAGCATTACGTCAAATTCCCCGGCAGCTTCTCCTTTTGTGGCCGTTGCCTCTGCAAAAGTAACCGTAGGACTAGCCTGTAACCGGAAGCGGGCGGAAACGGGTACGTGGTCTGAAGTGGTGTTTCTGTAATCCTCGATGCTGTTCACAAACTGTGCCTCTACCTGCACAGAGCCCTCCAGGTAGTTATCCACCAGCGGCTCTGTGATAATGATGTGATCCAGGAAGCTTCTGAGCGAGCCAGACGCATAGCTAAAGGCATCTGCCACGCTAAGCTCATACGTCAGGGCCTTGTACGCCTCACTGGACACAAAGGCCTCATAGCTAGATGGATTATCGGTACCCACTACTGACATGTCGATATCGTCGTTGTAATCCCCTAACAGCACTAAGTTGGTGTTTCCATAGTAGGCATCCAGCGAGTCTTTGAGCACCTGCAGGTCGTACTTGCGCCTGTTGTACTGCTCTATATCCTCGCCACTGTTCGCTTTGGCGTGAATGTTCACCACGTTCAGTGTTTGCTTCACACCGTTGATGCTTGCCTCAAACTGCACCAGGTAAGGTAGCCTGCCACTGGCCCAGAAAGTAGCACTGTTGTTGTTTGGGTAGTCTGTTAAGGTAATTCTGCCCGCTTTTATGTCTTCGTACAGCTTGGCAAGCAGCACCTTCTCTTTCTTCACCGTAACCACCTCTGGCCTGTACAGGAAGTACACCTGCTGGTAGTTATCGTACGACTGCCAGGGCATAGGCATATGTTCCACTGCATAGCCTAACTCCTCTGCCAGCCTACGTAGCGTTGCGTCGTCCGACACCTCCTGCACGCCGATAATGTCTGCCTTTAAATCTGCAATTACCTTTTTGGCGTTAGCGTACTGCAGTGCCTCGTCCGAAGGGCCGTTACCCGTGGAGCCGAACCACTCCATGTTCCACGTGGCGATGTCCAGGGTATTCTCGCGTAAGATGGAAGACCCGCGCAGCATGCCACGCTGCTCGTTCAGTACTGTACCGCTTGTAAAGGTAACCGGCCCTGTTACAGCCACCGCCTCTGTGTCCGGGGCGAAGCGTGCATATACCGTGTTCGCAGCGGCTGCCTCCGCAGCAGTGTAGGTAAGCGTTCGGGAAAAGGTCGCGTTGTCTTTAGACAGTTCAAATCCTTCTGGTGCTGTTAGTACCACCTCCTGTGCATAGCCTTCGGCTGTAAAAGTGAACTCCCTAGAGGCAGAGGCAGCCCCCACAGCAATGTCTCCAAAGTCAAGGTCGGTGTTATGTGTTGTCAGAAGCCGACTTACATCTGTTACAGCCACATCGTCCACTATCCAGCGCGAGGCAGCATTCGACCCGCTACCGGATGTATAAACGAATGCCAGGTGAACAGTTGCCTCCTCCTGGTACTCGCTTAAAAGTACCTTCGTCTGCTCCCAAGCGTCTGAATTAACAGCAGGAAAATCTGCAGCTAACTCTGTCCAGTTGGCAGGATCAATTATACCATCCCCAGTATAGGCCGTGGACACCATCAGTTTGAGTGCCGGCCCCTGGTAGCGTGAGGCGCTCCAGAAGGAGAACTGCGGCTTGGGCAAATCAGTCAAGTCAAATGCCGGGGATATGAGCCAGTCTTCGTTTGGCACGCTTCCACGTGCATTGCTGTCGTAGCCGTTCATTTCCACAGCCCCTGTGCTATTCAGCCCATAGCTGGTGCATTTCCAGGTGGCGTCGCCGGTTGTGCTTACCCGCGTCCAGGCACCGGCGACAGTGCTGCTGCCATCTGTACAGTTATTAAAATTTTGTACGTAAGGGTAAGTTACCGCTTGTGCCTGCCCGCTTACCTTATTGCTGACGAAAAGGCACAGCCCGACCAGTACAAGAGCACGTAGCTTTTGTAAATGTTTTACCATGAAAAGAATGTTGGATTAGAGAGTATTTGGGTTGATTGCAGTAGGAACCAGGCGCTCCCCGAGGTAGGAGCAAGGCAGATTGCCGGCATGTAAGCACCTGATACATGCCGCAAATTTAGCCATATATAGGATAGGATATGTTACGAACAGATCAAGAAACAAGCTACCTCATTATATTATATACGTAATACAACATATAATTGGTTAAGTACTACCTAGTACGGTACTCTAGATCTTACTAAGCGCTTGCTCCAGGTCCTTGATCAGGTAGTCGGGATCCTCTAAGCCCACATAAAAGCGAACCAAGTTAAAGGGCAATGTGGATATGTGTTCCTCTGAGGCATAGGTAGCTGCCACCGGAAAGATCAGGGACTCATGTCCTCCCCAGGAAGCTGCCATCAAAAAGTGCTGTAGGCTATCGCAGAAGCGCTCTACCTCCTCTAAGCTCTTTGCCTTTAACAGTATGGAGAACTGGCCTGAGTTGTTCGACATCTGCTGCAGGGCAAGATCGTGCTGCGGGTGCGAGGCCAGGAAGGGGAACAGAACCCTCTCTACCTTTGGATGCTGCTCCAAATAAGCGATCACCTGGCGCGCAGAGGCGGCTACCCGCTCCATGCGTACAGGCAGGGTACGCAGTCCCCGGATGAAGAGCCAGGCATCATGCGGGGAGAGCACAGCTCCCAAGGTCATATATTCCCGCATAAAGATCTTATTGATCATCTCGCGTGCCCCACAGACCACCCCTCCCATGACATCTGAATGCCCACCAATGTATTTGGTGCAGGAATGCACCACCAGGTCAATGCCTAACTTAAGTGGGTGCTGGTGCAGGGGACTGGCAAAGCTGTTATCGATGATGGTGGTGCAATTATGTTCTTTGGCTAGTACTGCTACAGCCCCTAAGTCCTGTAGCTCAAAGGTGAAGGAGTTGGGGCTTTCCAGGTACAGGAGTTTGGTGTTGGGCTTGATCGCTTCCCTATAGCTAGCGATATCGGTACCGTCTACCATGCTTACCTCTACTCCAAAGCGGGGCAGGAACTTGCGCATGAGGGAGTCAGCCCAATGATAGGGATGCCGGACAGATACGACATGATCACCAGCGTTTACCTGCGATAGAACCGCGGCTGCAATGGCCGCGATGCCACTGCTAAAGGCTAGCGCGTGCTCTGCCCCCTCCAGGGCCGCCATCTTCTTTTCCAATATTGTTACAGTAGGATTATTGCCACGGGAATAAAGATACTCCTCGGTTTCGCGCTGCATCTTGCGCCTGAACTCCGCCACTGTACGCAGGGCAAAGTTACTTGACTGAATAACGGGCGGCGCCACAGCATTAAAGTAGTGCTCACGCTCCTCCCCTAGTTCGTTGATGATATAAGACAGCTCCATTTTTCAGCGACTTGTTTACGCTCCTCTTTTACTCTTTCAAAAGGATTGCTGTTATGTTTTCCTTTCTTTTAACATGTCCTTTCTCAAGGCACCAGACAACAAAACCTAAACTTTTTAGCACATCATTATTACACTACTAATTATTTTACCATTTAAATCACAACTACTTGTTTATCAAATAATTAAAAACACTAAAACACTGTAAATAAGCGAGCTTTTTGCAACTGATGTAGCCGCTGGATTGTTCTCTATATATGAAAGAGAAAGAAGAAGAAAACGTGTTTTCCATACACCCTGAAGAGCAGCAACAGGACGACAAGGACTGGCAAAAGTCTATTGCAGGACAGGTGTTTCTAAACTACTTCTTTGCCATCAGTTACCATATCCAGCACTTCCCTACAGACGGGATTGAGAACTTGGCTTTCTTTAAGGAAGCTAAGCCCGAGCTGAACGAACAGGAGGTGGAAGAAGTAAAGCGCCTGTTACTGAACAGCTGGAGCACGGAGTACGCCTTGCGCTCCACGGCCCAACTGGGTGATGAGACGTATATGCGCAATGCCCTGCACTGGACCTTTCCGCAGGCTTACTACGCTATTTTTGCGGGACTTCAGGCTTTTCTGCATACCCGCGGAATAAAGACCAACAACGAAGCCTGGATACTGCGCGAGGCAGGACGACTGGTGGTAAAGAATGCTTACCCGCAAGCGATCAGTTTTTACGCCGCCGGACATTATGATGACTTCAACATTCGTCGTTTGCCCTTGGCGCACTATAAACCCGGCTTACAGATTGCCGGCAAAGAACTGGAGGCACAGGCCCAGATCGGGCAGTTCCTGCGCACTACCCGCCGGCAGAAGGCAAAAGCCATCCGCCAGCAGGTACAGGCAAACTCCGCCACAGCTATCCGAAGTGCCCGTAGCGGAGAGGTACTGCAAAAGTTCAGCGCCCAGCACTGGCAACAACTGACCTGGCGGATCGGGTACACCACCATCTTCGACCTGATGTCCCGTTTGCGCATCTCTTCCTCTCACCGGGAGATTGAGCGCTTTGTACAGGCGGAGATCGACTTTAAGCTGTTCCATGAGTCGCTGCTCCAGATCGTGAGTTACCTGAACGGCGTGCATGAGTGCTACGTGGCCCAGGCCATGGGCGTACAGCAGTACGAGTCTTTTGTGAAAGAGCTACCGGAGTACCTGAAAAACTCTTTTGTGGCTGCCCGCTTAAAAGAGAAGGTGAAACCGCTCTTTGGAGAGGAGGACTACCGGCTTGGTACTGCCGCCTAAGGCAGGCTTGCTTCTCTGTTATAACATGCCAGGCTCCTGCGGTATACCCGCCAGGAGCCTTTCTACTTTAAGATGGAGAGCCCTATAAGCATAGTGCTCAGCGCATAACGCCACTAGCGGAGTCAGCAAACAAACACTGAAGCCGTTCAACGTTAAATCGCAATTAACCTTTTAAAAGCTGCTGATTATTTCCGAATTTTGCAGTTTGTTATATAACATACACTTATAGTAAAGATATCGCATGCAACTGAGCGAACAGGAACTACGCAGACGTCATGAGCGCGAAGAGTTGGAGAAAATGGGGATCAACCCTTATCCATCCGAGCTATTTGAAGTTACTGCTACTGCCAAAGAGATAAAGGAAAACTTCGATAAGGAAAAAAATAACTATCAGGAAGTAAGCCTGGCCGGCCGTATGATGAGCCGCCGCGTGATGGGTAAGGCCTCCTTTGCTGAACTGATGGACAGCACAGGCCGCATCCAGATTTATGTGTCGCGCGACGACATCGCCCCTGACGAAGACAAGACCATGTATAACACCGTGTTCAAGAAAATGCTGGACATCGGTGACTTTATCGGTATCAAAGGCTATGCTTTCGTAACGCAGGTAGGCGAGATCTCGGTGCACGTAACAGAGCTGAAACTGCTAACTAAATCGCTGAAGCCGCTGCCTATCGTAAAACGCGAAGTGGATGAGAACGGCGTAGAGCATGTGTACGATGCCTTCAACGATCCGGAGTTACGTTACCGTCAGCGATACGTGGACCTGGTGGTAAACCCGCACGTACGCGAGACCTTCAGAAAGCGTACGCAGTTGGTGAACTCTATGCGCCAGTACCTGACAAACCAAGGCTATCTGGAAGTAGAGACTCCTATCCTGCAGCCTCTGTACGGTGGTGCGGCGGCCCGTCCGTTTAAAACGCACCACAACACGCTGGACATGACGCTGTACCTGCGTATTGCCAATGAATTGTACCTGAAGCGCCTGATCGTAGGTGGCTTTGACGGAGTGTTCGAATTTGCGAAAGACTTCCGTAACGAGGGCATGAGCCGTTTCCACAACCCGGAGTTTACACAGGTAGAGCTTTATGTTGCCTACAAAGACTACAACTGGATGATGGACCTGGTAGAGGAAATGGTGGAGAAAGTAGCCATGGACCTGCACGGCACCACAGAAGTGAAAGTAGGCGATAACGTGATCAACTTCCAGCGACCTTGGAAGCGCTTTACGATGTTCGAGGCCATTGAGCACTTCACCAAGATCGACATCTCTGAGATGGAAGAGCCGGAGCTGCGTCAGACAGCCGAGAAACTTGGTATTAAAATTGATCCGGCACTAGGCAAAGGCAAGATCATTGATGAGATCTTCGGTGAGACCTGTGAGCCTTACCTGATCCAGCCGACCTTCATTACGGACTATCCGGTAGAGATGAGCCCGCTGGCCAAGAAGCACCGCAGCAAGCCAGGCCTGGTAGAGCGTTTTGAGGCAATCTGCAACGGCAAGGAGATCTGTAACGCCTTCTCGGAGCTAAACGACCCGATCGACCAGCGCGCCCGCTTTGAAGAGCAGCTGGAGCTGGGTAAGCGAGGCGATACCGAGGCCATGGTGCTGGATGAGGACTTCCTGCGAGCCCTGGAGTACGGCATGCCGCCAACAGCTGGCCTGGGCATCGGCATCGACCGCCTGAGCATGATCATGACCAACTCACACTCTATACAGGACGTGTTGTTCTTCCCGCAGATGAAGCCGGAGAAGCAGGAAAATAAAGACGAGGAGAAATAAGGTAGTCGTCTTACCTATAAAAAGAGAGCGCCTGCTATACATAGCAGGCGCTTTTGCGTTCATAAGCTTATCCTCTCTTATACCTTGGGAGGGATGCTTGGACCGTTTGTAGCACCGGGTGTTTTTGGGTCGTTGATCATGCTTTTTACCTCACTGTCGCTGTGCTTATTCGGGTCTGTGTACGGGCTTTTATGCACAGTGCCTGGCGCTTCTCCCATAGCAGGCGCAGGAGGAGTTGTGCCGCTCATGCTGCCATCCGACTGATCAGACTGCTCGCCACCAGACTTCTTCGTTAAACTGCTTATTTTCACTTTAGCAGCTGCAAGGCCTTTATTCGCCTGATCCCCGAGCTTAGTGGCTGAGTCGGTCACTCGCTTTCGCATATCCTGTCCTTTTTCGGGTGCCAGAAGCAGACCTGCCAGAATACCAGCGCCAGCGCCAACCAGCAAGCTCATAGTTACTGCTCCTCCTCCACTAGTGCTTTTTTGGTCTTTCGAATACTCTCCGTGTTGCTTTGTTTGGCGGATAGTAGCAATGTTGCTAAAGGTTGACTTGCTTTCTCCCAGCGTTCTGCTTTCCATTCGTGTTTTCATAGTTTCTCTTTTCCTTTTTGAGTAAAATATACCAGTAAGCCACTAAGGGGGCGTTACAAATTAGTTAACGAAAGAGGAAAGTTTAGGTTAACTATCCTCCCTAAAGCACAGAAATGCGCCAATCCGGTGAGGGACAGGCGCATCTGCAGGTACAGAGACAAAGGCAAAGCCCTGCATCAAGGGCTACTTGCCTGGTCTATCATCTATTGTATCTTCTTTCGGTATTAAACGTTGCCGCCAGGGGTAGTACCGCCTGTGTTGTTGCCGCCTGTTGCTCCGCTACTTGCAGTCGTAGAGCCGCCGCCTGTGGTTGCAGCGCCACCGGTTGAGCCTTGTGATGCGCTTGCTCCAGAGCCTTCGCCACCACTGTTGCCTTGACCGCCCTTATTGCTCATTTTTTTAATTTCCTCTAAGCCAGCCTGCAGGTTCTTCTCCAGGTCTTTGCTCATTTTATTGGCCCACTTCTTAACACTACCGCGCGTAGTCTCACCAGTGTCTGGTGCCATTAGCAAACCTGCCACAACACCTGCACTAGCACCAGCCAAAAGGGCTAGCAAAACTTTTCCGCTATTGTCTTTCATAGTCTTTGTCGGTTATAAATTTATTATGTTTTGATTTCTTACAAGTTACTGATTTTAAAGTAACGATCAAGGCGTGCATTAAGTTATCTCTATACAACGGATTTCTATTATAGCAGGGTTAAACGTACAAAAAAAGCTTAGCAAGCAGTCTTAGCTAAGCTTTTAATGCCAGCCTGCTACACGAGACCTACAGCTCGGAGATCAGGCGCACGATCTCGTCCTTTGTCTTACCCAGGCGCCGCTGCAGGCGATCATAGAGTTCATGCTCCTTTCCCTGCTGGTAATCCAGGTCCTCATCCGTTAGGTCGTCATAGTTTCTTCTGAGCTGGCTTTTCACATCCTCCCAGGAGCCATGCAGCACGAGTTCGTCATCACTGCGCTGCCCTCCGCCCAATTTCAGGCTTTCGGTCCAGCGCTTTACTGTTCCGTTCAGCTCGTCTCCGGCTTTGGAGAGGCTCCGCGTCAGGCTATCGCGGGTGGCTCTACCGCTGCTGGGTGCCATGAGTATCCCTGCTACCACTCCGGCACTTATACCGGCCAGTGTGGCCAGCAAGATCTTGCCGTTATCCTTGTTAAAACTGCCTAGTTGTAAGTTAAAGTTATCTGTTTTAAAGCTGTCCATTTTCTTCATAGTTTTACTATTGTCGTATTCAGGTACTTTTTATAAAAACAGCACAGTAATTTGTAGCCTGTTTCTGTCCTTATATATATAGTTTTACGTTTCTAAAATACATACGGCTGTAGATGTGCTAAGTTAGCAAGGCTAGCACCTTATGCAGCCTGGTGTACCATAAAGCCCATTTACACGAACTAAAACCATGAACAAAACTACGTTAGGCATCTTTGTCCTCCTGCTTTTAGGGGCAGGTTCCTGTGCACGAAAAGACGCAAACAAGACTACCTGCATCGACTTTGCTAAAATAAATGTAGAGGCAGTATGTAGCATGCAGTATGAACCCGTGTGCGGTTGTAACGGGGAAACCTATAGCAACGCCTGCATGGCCGAGAAGGCAGGAGTTACCTCCTATACCTTGGGCTCCTGTAGCGAAGCCCAGTAAGCATGTGATGTAAACCAGTTAACAGGCAATAAAATGAGCGAGAAGAAATACGTTAAACAGACCAAGCCTTTCCGGGTGCCCACTACCGACGGCAAGCTGATCGAGGAGCACTTCGGGCATGCTTCCACGCAAACGGGTGCCTTTAGCGTGGCGCACATGATTGCCCCGCCGCAATGGAGCGAACCGCACCAGAACCCGGAGTTCGATGAAATCACGATCGTAACCCGTGGCCGCAAACTCATAGAGATAGATGGGGAAGAAGTGGAAGTAGGCACCGGCGAGACAATCCTGATCAAGGCAGGTGCGCGTATCCGCTACTCTAATCCTTATGACGAAGAAACTGAATATTGGTCTGTGTGTATCCCAGCCTTTGATATTAACACCGCGCACCGGGAGGAGGATTAGAATTTGGAGATTTGAGGATTTAGAGATGTGGAAATTACCCTCAATAAACAGAAAGGCCTTTGCTGAACTTAACAGCAAAGGCCTTTCTGTTTATGCTCTAAGAAGATGCGAGAGTTTACTTTCAAATCTTCTCACCCCAAATTTTCAAATTCTTACTTGCTTATCATGTCCACAATATCCTCGGAGATACCCATGCTGCTGAAGCCGCCATCGTGCATCAGGTTCTGCATCGTCACCATCTTCGTCAGGTCAGAGAACAGGGAAATGGTATAGTCAGCACAGGCCTCGGCAGAAGCGTTGCCTAAAGGCGACATTTTATCTGCATAGTCATAGAAGGCATCGAAGCCGCCTACGCCTGTACCGGCTGTTGTTTTAGTTGGAGACTGGGAGATGGTGTTTACGCGCACCTTCTTCAGCTTTCCTAAGCGATAGCCATAGTTACGGGCAATAGACTCCAGCACCGCTTTTGCCTGCGACATGTCCGTATAGTCCGGGAACACACGCTGCGCGGCGATATAAGACAGGGCCACGACAGAACCCCACTCATTCAGGGCATCCTGTTTCTCGGCCACGTGCATTACTTTATGGAAAGACAAGGCAGAGATGTCCAAAGTCTTCAGGAACCATTCGTAGTTCAAATCACCGTAAGACTTGCCTTTGCGGATATTCGGGCTCATACCAATAGAGTGCAGCACGAAGTCTATTTTGCCGCCCAGGATTTCCTGTGACTTGGTGAACAGGTTCTCCAGGTCCTCCACAGAGGTAGCATCAGCAGGGATAATTTCTGCATTACACTCTTCTGCCAGCCTTTTGATCTCTCCCATACGCATGGCAAGCGGCGCATTGGTCAGTACGAACTCAGCACCTTCTTCGTGGGCACGTTTTGCCACTTTCCAGGCGATGGATTTCTCATCGAGCGCTCCGAAAATGATACCTTTCTTTCCTTTTAGCAAATTGTAAGACATGTCTTTATTTGTTATTTGTTTGTTGCAATACCAGGTCTTTTCCGGTAGCCCGGAAAATGGCAGCAATATAGCAATTACAATTTACAGTGAAAGCAACTCCTTGGCACTTTCATAGGCACTCGCACTCGGGTTTGCCCCTGCAATCATATGGGCAATCTCATTCACGCGCTCCTGTTCGCTTAACTTGCGCACGCGGCTGATGGTACGTTCCGGCGTATCCTCCTTATACACAAAGTAATGCGTATCGCCCTGCGCAGCCATTTGCGGCAGGTGTGAGATCACGATGATCTGGTGCTTCTGGGCCATCTGCTGCATCATCTTACCCACTTTCACGGCCACCTCACCGGATATACCTGTGTCAATCTCGTCGAACACGATAGTTGGCAAAGCGGTCTTATCCGCCAACATGTACTTCACGCAGAGCATCAGGCGCGAGAATTCCCCCCCTGAGGCTGCTTTGATCAGGGTTTGCGGCTGTGCTCCCTTATTGGCACTGAATAGAATGTTAATCTCGTCTGTACCCGTGGCAGATGGTGCGGTTTCGTTGTGCTGAATCACAATGCGCGCATTCGGCATTCCCAACTCCGCTAACAAGGTATAAAGCTCAGACTCGAATTTACCAAAGGAGCTCCTCCTTCGTTCCGACAATACTGTCGCTTTCTCCAGCACCTCTTTTTCCGCTGCTTTCATCGCTTTCTCGGTGTTGGCGATCGCTGTATCCAGGTTCAATACACTACCAACCTTTCCTTCCAGCTCTTCCTGCAGTGTCAGCAATTCCTCCACCGATTGTACCTGGTGTTTGCGCTGCAGGGTATAGATCATGTTCAGGCGCTCCTGTACTTCCAGCGTGCGCTGCGGGTCTGCCTCTGTTTTACGTTCTGCATCTTCCAGTTCGCCGGCAATATCCCCCAGTTCAATCATACAGCTCTCCGTGCGGTTGCGCAGGTCCTCGTACTTACTGGAGAAAGAGGCCAGCTGCCCGATCAGATGTGCCGTATCTTTCAGGGCGGAAATAATGTTGAACTCCGATTCTGTGAGGGACTGTACCGCCTGCGTGAGCTTTAGCTTGATATCCTCGGCATTCTCCAGTTGCTTTAGCTCCTCTTCCTGCTCTTCCTGCTCGCCTGCCTGCAGGTTCGCTTCTTCCAGCTCGTTTAGCAAAAAGGTATTGTAGTCCAGTTCTTTCTGGGCCTGAGCTAACTGGTCCGTCAGCTTCCTATAATCGCTCTCCAGCTTTTTATACTTCCGGTACGTGTCGTGATAAGCTTTCAGGTACGACAGGTTTCCGGCATAGATGTCCAGCGAGGTATTACCGGCGTACACGTCCAGGATGTTCAGCTGATAACTCGTGTCCCCCAACTGCAGCGTGTCGTGCTGCGAGTGAATATCCATCAGGTTCTCGCCCACCTTTCGGATCACATCCAGGGTAACGGGCGTATCATTTACGAAGGCGCGCGACTTCCCACTCGGGCTAATTTCCCGGCGCAGAATGCACTGCTTGTCATAGTCCAGGTCCTCCGAAGCGAAAAGCTCCTTCAGGTTGTAAGAGGAAATATCAAAAACCCCCTCGATCACGCACTTCTGCTCCTGGTCAAACAAGAGCTTAGAGTCAGCGCGGTTGCCTAACAGCAAACCAATAGCCCCCAGCATAATGGACTTACCGGCCCCTGTCTCACCCGTGATGATATTGAGTACCGGAGACGGATTCATCTCCAGCTTCTCGATCAGGGCATAATTCTTTATTTTAAGATCTATCAGCATATATACAATACAAGGCGAAAGCCATAAGGAAAAGACTTTTGCCTATGCTAAAGTTCGTTAATTGAGCTCTATTTTGAAGTATGAAATTTACAGAAAATGTAGCGGCAAAGTTTAGCTAAACGCCTTCCCTTCCCACTTTAATAAGCCGCCTCTATGTCGTAGATCACCTCCTCTACCTCTTCCATGGGCATGGTATGGCGATGGAAGCGCTGGTCCTGCAACTGTAGGCCAGCCGGGTCTACTGCTCTAAGCACACCGGTTAGCACCACTCTGTTGCGTAAGACCACCTGCACGGTTGGCCGCTGCAACAGCTCGAGGTTATGCTGTAAAAGGTCTTTTCTGAAAATGCGGATCTGGCGCTTTCCCATGCGGCTAAGAGTATACACACAACAGCGATTTATGCCACCGTGAAGTTACACTCTTTCTCTGAGATTCTAAAAATTTTAGCGTTTTAGCAAAACCTCATATTTGCTGTTGTTGGTAGGGTCCGTCTGCGACAGAATGGAGTAGGCCTGCTGCTTTTGAGCCGGAGCAGCTGTTTTGAACATGTTCACCAGTTCAACGGACTTAGCGTCGAAGAAAGACAGGATAATGGCTGCGCTTGGCTTTTGTTGCTGTAGCGCCTGAATGCTCTGCAACACGCCCAGCACTGTCTCCCGTGCTTTTTCCGGGTTTTCTGCCATTACATCCAGGCCTTGGCGGTGCATGTTATATATAGCCTCCCGGTAAGGCAGGAACTGGGGGTCCTGCAGGTTGTCAATCATCCAGTAGCGGTTGCGGTTGCCATCAAAGGCTTTCCAGCCCGGGTAGCCGGCCCCTTGCGAAGCAGCCAGATTTAACACGGCTCTTGCCTTGTCAAAAGCCGGAGCACCTCCTAAGCGGCCATAGCTGTCATTGTCCATGCCAATGATCATATAGGCGTAAAAGGCCAGCATGGAGGACAAATTGGAGGAGTAGTTGTTATCGGAATAATCGAGTTGCTGGGCACTGTTAAACTGAAAGGTCCAGTCCTTGTCTATGAAAGAGAAAAGCGTGGAAGAGTAGCCCGTGCCATAAGCGGGCCGTACCGATACGACCTGCACATTGGCTTTAAACGTACCAATCTCGGGCATCTCCGTCAGGTTAATGAGCAGGCGGCACTGCACGCGCTCCTCAGGCCGGTAGGCTTGGTCTGTCCAGCGGCGGTTGTTCATAAACTCCGAAATGCGGTTCTGCATGTCTGCAAACAACTGCCGGTCTGTGTACTGTACCTGTTGGCTGTTTACTACTACCTCACACTGCAACTCCTGCGCCTGCGCGGCCCAGGCTACAGCAAACAACATTAGCCAAACAAGTACTCTCTTTTTCATTGTATTCGTTCCCAGATTAGGTTGACGATGTCCTGCGCCACCTCCGTCTTTGGCTTTAGCTCAAAGGCTGTGGTGGCGTCCTGCTCAATAACCGTAATTTTATTCGTGTCGTGCCTGAAACCTGCCCCCGGGTCATTCAGGGAGTTCAGCACGATCATGTCTAAGTTTTTCTTGCGGAGCTTTTCCCGGGCATTGGCGCTCTCGTCATGCGTCTCCAGGGCAAAGCCCACCGAAAACTGCCCTGCCTTCTTTTGTTTGCCCAAGGCCGCTGCAATGTCAACGTTTTTTACCAGCTCTATCGTCAGCTCGTCGCCTGCTTTTTTTATCTTTTTTTCGGCCACCACTTTAGGCTTATAATCAGCCACAGCAGCGGCAAACACCAGAATATCCGCAGCATCCGCCTTTTGTGACACAGCGGCATACATTTCATCTGCCGACGTAACAGGCGTTACGATAATGTTGGCATGCTGTGCACTCAGGTTAGTCGGCCCGGACACCAGCTGCACAGTGGCCCCATGCGCGGCAAAACACTCTGCCAATGCGTAACCCATTTTACCGGTAGAGTGGTTCCCGATAAAGCGCACCGGGTCGATTGGTTCGTGTGTAGGCCCTGCCGTCAGCAGTACTGTTTTGCCTTTAAACGATTTTTCTGTCACCTTCAAAGAAATTCTGAAGCACCTGTACGATCTCCTCTGGCTCTGCCATACGCCCCTGCCCTACCAGGCCACTTGCCAGCTCACCGTAGCCAGCTTCAATAATGCGGTTCCCGAATCCCTGCAGCCTCCTGAAGTTATGCTGAACGGCCGGGTGCTGGTACATGTCCAGGTCCATGGCCGGGGCAACAAAAACCGGGCAGCGTGCCGAAAGGTAGGTAGCGCTGAGCAGGTTATCGCAGAGGCCGTTAGCAAATTTGGCAACTGTGTTAGCGGTGGCGGGCGCCACGACCAAGGCATCGGCCCACAGACCCAGGTCCACGTGGTTGTTCCAGGTACCTGTCTCGTCTTTTACAAACTGGCTAAGTACCGGCCGTTTAGAGAGGGTGGCGAGTGTAAGAGGGGTTATAAACTCAGAAGCAGAAGTAGTCAGGATAACCTGCACTTCTGCTTCTGCTTTTATGAGTAGGCGAACAAGTATAGCAGCTTTATAGGCCGCTATACTCCCGCATACTCCCAATACTATTTTTTTACCTTTCAACATCCCTGTTTACTACAGGTTGATGTCCTCCTGTGTTTCTTCGTCTGGTTTTCTAACGTACACCTTTCCTTCCAGGAACTCCTCAATGGCCAGGTTGGTCGGCTTAGGCAGACGCTCGTAGTACTTGGATATCTCGATCTGCTCGCGGTTCTCGAACACTTCCTCCAAGTTATCTACAGTAGTGGCAAACTCAGCCAGCTTCGAGTTCAGCTCCTCTTTCAGCTTAACGGAGATCTGGTTTGCTCTTTTAGAAATAACAGCCACAGACATGTACATGTTGCCGGTTTGCTCTGCAAAGTCGGCCATGTTGCGGGTAACGATAGATGATGGAACTGCTGCCATATGTTTATAATTATGAATTCGCTTGTTTAGATTTTCTTATTTTCTCCAGCGCATCCTGTGCCTGGTCGTATATCTGCTCTGCCTGACGTCGGTAACGGCTGTCGGGATACTGATCTACAAAACTTTGGAAATAGTCAATCGCCTCGAAAAAGCGCTCTTCCTGCTTGCTTAGTACGCTCTCCTGTGCAAAACGGTATTGGGCGTCTAGCCTCAGGAAAGCAGCTTCCTCAGCGTAAGGCGAAGAGGCGTGCTCCTGCAAAAAGTTATTCAGGGCCACCGCAGCCGAGCGCCATTTGAATAGCTTGTAGTACAGGCGTGCTTGGTTAAAGTCCTTCTTATCCAGCTTCACGTACAGCCCCTCGATCAGCCTGTTCACTTCATCAGCACGCTCGCTATTCGGGTAGCGCACCAGGAACTCCTCCAAAGCCTCTATGGCCGTGATCGTCGGTGTCTGGTCCTCCTCAAAGCTTGGCGACTGCTCATAAAGCGACAGTGCCTGCAGGAACATGGCCTCCTCCGCTAAAGGGCTACGTGGGTACGTGGTATAGAACGTTCGGAAATACGCATTAGACAAGATGTAGTTGTCCTGCATGTAGTGCGACTTGGCCTGATAAAACTGAGCCTTTTCCGCATCCTCGGTACCTGTCAGTAGCGGAGTCACCTGGTCCAGCAACAGAGAGGCCCGGTAGTAATCCTCGTCCTCGTAATACTCTAGCGCGGCCTTGTACTTCTCGGCAACGTTGTTACTCTTCAGCAGTTTCTGAAAGTTGCTACAGCCACTGACCAGCAGTAACAAGCAAAATAATGCAAGGGTATGTAGAAAGCCTCTATTCATGAACAGGCAAAATTATGGAATATCTGATTGATTTACAAAACACAAACTGTAAAGTGCCAGGCTTGCTACGCCCCAGCCTACTTTTTCTTTTTCGCGGGCTTTGCCTTTTTGCCCGTTGCCTGTGCCGCCACAGGCTTTGGCTTAGGAGCCACTGCTGGCTTTGCCGGGGACTTTTTGGAAAGAACCTGTTGTTTTGTAGGCCTTTGCTCAGCCTTCCACACAAAGCCCTCCAGTGTTCGCATCTCTTCTTTCAGTTCGTGCGGCGGAATGAAGTTGGCGTCCGGTTGCACTAAGAACGAGATCGTCTTTAGTTTATTCTCTGCAAATTTCAGGATCATGTCGCTGCTGATGGACTTGTTCATGCCTGTGAGCAGGGTATCGCCTTCCAAGGCATAGTACAGGCTCTCGCCATTGCCGTTCACATTCACCCGGCTGATATCCCCTTCCTTGAAGTAGGCTGTCATGTCACGCCCCTTCACCTGGTTGTAGTTCCGGAGAGTGTCTTCTGACGAGATAAAGGCGTTGCTGTACATGTACATCCGGTCAATGGTCTTGTTGCGCATCTGGATGTGAATTGTGTCTGCTACTAACTGGCTTTTATCGCTCCATAGCACCGGCTTCACGTTCAGGTGCATGACAGAGTCTGTGCGGTTGTAGCTCAGGGAATCGGCGACACCCTGCAGGTCTGACTTGTAGATCTTAACTCCGTGCCAAGCATAGATCATGCTGGGCTTGCCCGGTGCCTTCGCCTCGCGCGACATCAGCGTATCGGCCGCCATGTACAGAGTATCGCCTTCCATGACGGTTTCCATCACAGGGTTTCCGTATACTTTGGCCACCCCTTTTTCGCGCCAGTAGCGCCCGGTTTGGCCGTATATCGTCACGTCATCCTTTAGGGAGCGCAGCGACACATTCTTCTCGGCAAAACCGTAGCCCGTGTTCTGATCATAGTACAGCTTATCGCCCCCCAGCCGGTACTCTGGTGTCAGGATATAGGCATTGCGCCCAAAGCGGGAAATCTTCTCCAGCGTGTTGTACGTACCTTCCTCAGCGTAAAGGTCGCCCTGCTGCCCTTTGATAAAGGTTGGCCCCTGAAAGTACACGACCTTGGTCAGGGTGTTGTACTTCATGTTCTCGGCCGTAATGTTATAATCCTTGGTAAACACTTTCACGTTCTGCTGAAAGTCGAACACCTTGGTATCCGTATTATAAGAGCCACGACGGCTTTCGAGGCGGTTCTCCGGGTCTACAATCGTGCCTCCCTCCGTATAAGTAGCCGTATGGGTATTCAGGTCGTAGTTAAGGCTGGGGGTGGTCAGCGTCATACTCGGGTCCCGCATCAGCACATTACCGCTGATCTGGGCCGAGCGCTTATCGCCATCATAGGTGGCGCGGTTACCCGTGATTGTTACCGTATCAGCCTGGTTGATGCGGACATTGCCAAAGGCCTCCAGCACATTCTTTTCCTTGTACTGGTACACCGAGTCGGCATACAATATGGCGTCATTCTGCTTGAACACCACGTTACCGATCAGCTTATCGATGCGCTGTCCGTTGAAGACGCCGCCGATCAGCTCATTGGCACCCTGCAACTGTACTTTCTCCCCCTTCCCCTCCTTAGCGGGCTTCTGCTGGGCTAAAACGGCAACAGAGAGCAGGGTGAAGACAAGAGAAAAGAGTAGTTTTGTAACCTTCATTTAGTATCAGACAAAAGACAAAAGACGACGGGACAAAAGACAGCAGAAAGACAAGCCTTTCTTCCTTTACCCAAAAGGTCTTTCATCAGGAAATTAACATTCAAAATTAGAAAAAAATTACCAGCCGCTGCCCTATGCTACAGAAAGTTTCAGGCTTTATCCAATCTCATAACCTTTGCCAACCGGACAGTAAAATACTGGCCGCTGTTAGCGGTGGTATCGACTCCATGGTGCTCTGCGAGGTCCTGCATCAACTCAAATACACCTTCGCCATTGCCCACTGCAACTTCGGGCTGCGTGCCGAGGAAGCCGAGGCTGACCAGGTATTCGTCAAAAAGCTGGCCAAAAAGTATAACGTCCCTTTTTTTAGCGAAAACTTTAACACCAGTGCTTTTGCCGAACAGGAAAAGGTATCTACCCAAATGGCGGCCCGCACCCTGCGCTACCAATGGTTTGAGCAGGTGCGCCAGCAGGAAGGCTACGACTACGTTGCCACTGCCCACCACAGCAACGACACTACCGAAACAATATTGCTGCACCTGACCAAAGGTACCGGTATTGCCGGGCTGCACGGCATCCCCCCTAAAAACGGCCATATCATCCGACCACTGCTTTCCGTTACAAAAGACGAGATATATGACTTGGTGACCTCCCAACAGCTTGTCTGGCGCGAAGACAGCTCAAACGAAACCACCAAGTACCAGCGCAACAAGATCAGGCATGAGGTAATTCCGGTACTCAAGGAAATCAACCCTAGCCTGGAAGAGACAATGCAGCAGACAGCCGAAAGGGTAAGCCACGCTGAAGCCATTGTAAAGTCCTATATTGAGCAACTGCGCGGGCAAAGCCTAAAAGAGGGCGACAACGTAGCGTTCCTGCTGCTTACCCCGCTGCAAAATGCCACCGGGCTGCCCGTTGTGCTGCACGAGCTGCTGCGCCCCTACAACTTCAGCTACAGCGTGGTGCTGGAACTGGTACAGGCGCTAGATGGCCAGCCGGGTAAGCAGTTCCACTCCCCTACCCACACGCTTGTAAAAGACCGCGACCAACTGGTTATCACCCCAAAGGACTTGAGCAGCTTCGGCAGCATACTCTTACAGCAAGGAGACACAACCGTGGAAGCAGGAAATTATCTGTTTACACTTCGGTACGTTGACGCTGACCAGTACAAGCTCCGGACCAAACCGCATATAGCTGCGCTGGATGCCGGTCAGTTAAACTTCCCGCTAAAGCTGCGGACCTGGCAGGAGGGCGATTGGTTTGTGCCACTGGGTATGAACGGCAAAAAGAAGATCAGCGATTTTTTAATAGACAAGAAGGTTCCGGCTAACCTTAAGGGGCAAACACTGGTACTAGTGTCTGACCAGTCGATTGCCTGGGTCGTGGGCCAGCGCCTCGATAACCGCTTTAAGGTAACAGACAAAACACAGCAGGTGGTGGAAATAACCGTTCAGCGCAAACCCGAGTAACAACAAGTCTTCAGGCAAAGGAAGTCCCGAATCAAACATGGCTACCGTCCTTTACCTCGTTCTGAAAGAATATATATCTGGAATAGCTTATATTTAGTTTAATTCCTAGATTTATAGTAGACAACTGATTCTCAAACCATAAAAACATATCCGATAATGAAAGTAACTGTAGTAGGAGCAGGTAATGTTGGTGCCACGTGCGCTGATGTACTGGCTTATCGCGAAATTGCGAACGAAGTAGTTCTAGTGGATATTAAAGAAGGTTTTGCTGAGGGCAAAGCGCTTGATATCTGGCAGAAAGCCCCTATCAACTTATACGACACCCGCACTGTGGGGGTAACAAACGACTACAGCCGCACAGCCGGCTCTGATGTAGTGGTGATTACCTCTGGCTTACCCCGGAAGCCCGGCATGAGCCGCGACGATTTGATCTCTACCAATGCAGGCATTGTGCAGTCTGTAACGGAGAATGTGGTAAAACACTCGCCTGATGCCATCATCATTGTAGTGTCGAACCCACTGGACGTGATGACTTATGCGGCACACATGACCTCTAAGCTGCCCCGTACCCGTGTCATGGGCATGGCCGGTATCCTGGATACAGCCCGTTACCGTGCTTTCCTGGCTGAGGCACTGAACGTGTCCCCGAAAGACATCCAGGCGGTGCTAATGGGAGGCCATGGCGACACGATGGTGCCGTTACCACGCTACACGACAGTAGGCGGTATCCCGGTAACAGAGCTGATTGAAGAAGAAAAGCTGAATGCGATCATTGAACGCACCAAGACAGGCGGTGGCGAGTTGGTAAAACTGATGGGTACCTCCGCCTGGTATGCGCCGGGCGCAGCAGCGGCCCAAATGGTGGAGGCCATTGTGCGAGATCAGCGCCGCGTGTTCCCGGTTTGCGTGAAACTGGAAGGCGAGTATGGCATTGATGGCGTATACTTGGGCGTACCGGTTATCCTGGGTAAGAATGGCATCGAGAAAATAATTGAGCTACAGCTAAACGAAGAAGAGAAGCAATTACTAGAGAATTCCCGCGGCCATGTGAAAGAAGTCATGGACGCATTGGACAAGATCAATGCCAGCGCATAGATACTAAGTGCTTTTACCTAAAACAGCAGCGGCGCTCTTCCCGGAGCGCCGCTGCTGTTTTAGGTTTTACTGTTCTGTTTTATTGTTTGACCACTCCTGCGGGTTCCAGGCAATCGGCATGCCGCCTACCGGCTTATAATTTACCTTGGGGTCATCCACCTGTACAAGCGTCAGAACTCTTTCTCCTAGGAGTAAATGAAAACGGGCGTTTTCGGCCAGTACATCCAGTACCGCCTGCCCCGTTTCCTTTTCTACTTTATCAAAGTGATGCAGCACGACTGCCAGGCCTGCGCCAAATACATTATAGTCAGCCAGACCATCCCGCAGTGCATCTAAATTGTTTCCATAGCTTTCATCGAATCGGAACCGTTGCTTCAGGTCCGTGTGCATGGCCTGCTCGTCCGCCCAAGTGGCACAGTCGAACTCCAGCACCCGGTACCGCCGCTGCCTGAGCCAGGAAACATCCACAACCAGGAAATCGGGCTTGGAGTAAAGACGGCCCCAACCGTTGCGCAGTATCGCCCAATCCAGCCGCTGCCACTCTTCCGGTTCGTTTCTAAAAGCTGCCACGTACTACTCTTTCTGGCTTGCCTTAAACAGCTTTTGCTTTTCTTCTTTAGAGAGGCTTTCGTACCCCGAACTGGAGATCTTATCCAAAATCAGGTCTATTTCATCCTGGCTGGGTTTGCCCCTGTAAGACGGAGAGCCCCCGTTAGCAGAAGCAGCGGAATTGGTGCGGCGGTGGGTTACCCGTAGCTTTGGCCTGCGCCTGGACAAACCGGAAAAGAAACCCAGGAAGGCGTGTAAAGGTCGGCCCATGTCGCTGCCCCGCTGCAGTTGCTTTATGAATACCCAGCCCAACAGCGCCCCGCCAATGTGGGCGATATTACCACCGGCATTATCCCCTATAGCACCCGAGATGGACAGCAGCACCAGGAAAGCTGCGATGTATTTTATCTTAACAGGCCCGATCAGGATCAGGTTAAACGAGTAGTTAGGCAACAGCGTAGCGGCACCCACCACAATGGCCAGCACACTTGCCGAGGCACCGATCATGAAAGAAAAGGCGGCTCTATCGGCAAAGAAAGGGATAAGGTTATAGCTGAGCATGTATAGAAAACCACCAGCGATACCGCCTAATATGTACAGGCTCAGCAACTTCTTCTCCCCCAGGTACTCCCGCACTATCTGCCCAAACCAGTAGAGGTTCAGCATGTTAAAGATGATGTGCAGAAAGCCCTCATGGGTAAAGAAGTAAGTGATCAGGGTCCAGGGCCGGGTGATAAAGATCAACGGATCCGAGTTAAGCGCCAGGTAGCGCATAATCAGGCTGTAGATGCCTGAAGCACTCGTAAGGTACAGGATCGTGCGGGTTACAATCAGCACCACAAACACGATCACATTAATCAGGATGAGCTGTTTCAGCGTGTTGTTCTGCTGCCGAAAAGCGTACTTTATATCTTCAATAATGCTCATTGTTCTTTTAGAAATTGTCCCGGTAGTCGTTGCGTTGCCACATTCTTACGAGTATATACGCGAACAGCATTCCTCCGAGGTGCGCAAAGTGTGCCACATTATCGCCGGGTAAGCGCTTAAATCCTGCATAGAGCTCATAGGCGCCGTACAGCAACACAAAGTATTTGGCCTTGATCGGAATCGGCAGGAACAGCAACATCAGCTCCAGGTTCGGGAACAGCAGGCCAAAGGCCATCAGGATAGCAAAAATAGCACCAGAAGCTCCCAACAGCGGACTGTTGTACACAGCGGTATATACTCTTCCTACTAATTCCTTACTGGCTTCCTCGTACTCCGGGTTGTCCGGATTTCGCAAATAAGCGATGGCGAGCTCCTGCCCTGCCCCGTCACCCACGTGCTCGTCCATAAAGTTATTGAACGCCACCGGGCTTGGACTTTCGACATAGATGGCAACGTCTTCCTCCAACTCATTCAGTTCATAGGCCCGCACGCCTGAGTACAGCAAGCTTGCCCCCAAACCAGTTATCAGGTAAAAGGCCAGGAAACGCTGCGGCCCCCAGAAACGCTCCAGCAGTGGACCGAAGATAAACAAGCTGAACATGTTACTGAACAGATGGCCCCACCCGCCATGCATGAACATGTGCGTGAACAACTGTACGGGACGGAAATAGTCTGAGCCAAAGTAGTGCAGGGCAAAAGTATCTGCGTCGACAATGCCGGCTAGCTGTAACAGGAATACGACCACATTGATGATCAGGAGGTTTCTGACCATGGGGGTGATATTGAACATGCTTTGTTGTTTTTTTAAAGGTTCAGCCCCAGGCCTCTCTTCCCCAACTTATCCGGCAGCTTCCCTACCTGATAGCCCTGTACGCTATACCTTCAGCTTATGTCTTGTTTTTTTAGTAAAATCAGCCTTTCAGAAAAAGCTCATGCAACTGGCTAAGCTCCATGATCACTAGTGTTTTTTGTCCGCCCGGCGTGTAGTTGGGCACCTGGCAGGCAAAAAGCTTATCTACGAGCGAGTTCATTTCCAGGTCCGACATGCGCGCCAGCGACCGTGAGGCCAATCGCTTGGCCATCGCGCGGGCCAAGTTCTCTCTTTTATCAAGCTTTAAGGTAGTCGAATTGTTTTTATACTGTTCTATCAGTTCCTCCAGCAACTCCTTTTCGTTCGCAGCGTGCACATCGGCCGGAATGGCATTCAGGATAATGGTATTGCCCCCAAAGTCCTCAAACAGGAAGCCCATGTCCTTAAACTCGGCGGCCAGCTCGTGTACCAGTACAGCATCCGTTGGTGACAACTGCAGGGTTTGTGGGAAAAGCAAGGCCTGTGACGCCCCTGCCTTTTTCTGCAGCGAGGCCACGTACTTCTCGTACAGGATCCGCTCCTGTGCTGCCTGCTGGTCGATGATCATCACGCCCGACTTTACCTGCACCAGCAGGTACTTCTGATGTATCTGGATGGCTTTATTAGAAGAGGCAGCCGGAATATCTGAAGCTGCGAAGGCATCATCCAACAAGCCCATGCCAGAGGAGGCAGAGGTTGTTGTACCGTTCTCTGGCTTCGGCTGCTCCCGCAGGGGCTCGTATAGCTGCTCCCAGCCTTTGGAGGTAGCCCTGCGGGAGGAGACTGGCGGCGTAAAACCCGGAAAGGAATTGCTCCCACCACTGCTACGCGGTTTGCTGTCCGGGTCGAACTCGTTGTTGTAGTTACCCTGTACGCGTATCGGCTGTAATGGTGCGAAGTTCACGTCCTGCTCAAAGTCCAGCGACGGGGCAATGTTATAAGCCCCCAGGGCCTTCTTCACGGCAGCATGCACAATGGCGTACACCGTTTTCTCATCCTCGAACTTGATCTCCGTCTTCGTCGGGTGTACGTTAATGTCTATCTTCTCCGGTTCCAACTCTATGAACAGCACGTAGAACGGATGATTCTCTTTAGGCAAGAGCCCTTCAAAGGCCGTCATCACGGCATGGTTCAGGTAGCCGCTTTTGACAAAGCGGTTGTTCACAAAGAAAAACTGCTCTCCGCGGGTTTTCTTCGCAAACTCGGGCTTGCCCACATAGCCGCGCACCACCAAAAAGGTTGTATCCTCCTCACAATAGGCCATCTGCTCTTTGTAATTGCTCCCGAAGATGCTCACAATGCGCTGGCTCAGCTTGCCGGCCGGTAGGTTAAACACCTCCATATCGTTGTGGTGCAGCGAGAAAGACACCTCCGGGTAAGCCAGCGCCACCCGCTGAAACTCCTCCAGGATATGGCGCATCTCCACGGCATTCGACTTCAGGAAATTACGACGGGCAGGAACGTTATAGAAAAGGTTCTTGACAGCAACCGAAGTACCCTCCGGTGTAACCACAGGCTCCTGCAGTACGATGGCAGAGCCTTCTACCACGAGCTTTGTGCCTGTGTCTACCCCTTTGGGCTTTGTTTTAAGCTCCACCTGCGCCACGGCACCGATAGAGGCCATCGCTTCGCCTCTAAAGCCCATCGTGCGGATGCGAAAAAGGTCGTCGGTGGTGCTGATTTTAGAAGTGGCATGGCGCTCAAAGCACATGCGGGCGTCTGTCTCCGACATGCCGACACCGTTATCCACCACCTGTAGCAACTGCTTGCCTGCCTCCTTCACAATCAACTGGACGTTGGTGGCCTTTGCATCGATGGCATTTTCCAGCAACTCCTTCACCACAGAGGCGGGCCGTTGCACTACTTCGCCAGCAGCGATCTGGTTGGCCAGGAAATCAGGCAGTAAACGTATGATGTCGGGCATCCCTCTCTTAACTCCTTATTAATATATACTGTTTTTCTATCAGAATCAGCCGTTTCTGGCGATTTCGGCCAAATTTTTGCTCTTACTAAATTGTAAAAACAGAACTTATTCAGATTAAATTTTATTACTAATTTACAGACCGATTTTTAAAATAAGCTGGAAAATTAGCTAACGAAGCTGCTATTATTTCACGTAGATAAATATAGCAACTGTTGCGTGTTCGGTGCGGGGCTGGTGGCGGTAGTCACTTAGGCTACTCTTGATGCCACATTCGCTTTAGGCAGTATGAGGTTCTCCACCTTTTCTCCAATCAGCTGAGGGCAGCACGGCATCGCCTCTGAAAATGGTATGTTTTTCCGAACCGCCTTTTGCAAAATTAGGCTTAATTTTGACTTGTTCCAATTAATAAAAGAGTAGTACAGGATGTTGAAGAGTTTTAGTTTAGGGTTGTTGATTCTTATTATTCTTGGGATGGGTCCACTCATGTCTTTGAAGTCGTCGGAGGAGGTCGTGGTTAACCCCAGGGAGAAACAATGGGTCGACAGCGTAATGCTGACGCTCACTCCTGAACAGCGAATAGGCCAACTGTTTATGGTGGCTGCTTATTCCAACAAGAACGAAAAGCACTACCGCGAAATAGACGAACTGGTTAGCCGATACGGCATCGGAGGCGTTATGTTCATGCAGGGTGGCCCCATGCGCCAGGCAAAGCTTACAAACCGTTACCAGAGCCAGGCCAAAGTGCCCTTGCTTGTGGCCATGGATGCCGAGTGGGGGCTGGACATGCGCCTGGACAGCAGCATGCACTTCGCCCGCCAGATGACTTTGGGCGCCATGGACGAAGACCGCTACATTTACCTGATGGGTCGCGAGATAGCCCTGAAGATGAAGCGCCTGGGCGTTAACGTGAGTTTTTCCCCGGTACTGGATGTGAACGTAAACGCCGCTAACCCTGTCATCGGCAGCCGCTCTTTCGGTGAGTCGAAAGAGGAAGTGACGCGCCGGGGCATATCGTACATCAAGGGTCTACAGGACCACGGCATCATCGCCGTGGCCAAGCATTTCCCCGGCCATGGCGATACAGACTCAGACTCTCATTTGTCGCTACCGGTTGTACCACATAACCTGAAGCGCCTGACGGAAATCGAATTATACCCTTTCAAAAAATCATTTGAGGCCGGCGTGATGGGCGTGATGGTGGCCCACCTCTTTGTCCCCTCCATTGACTCTACCCGCAACGTAGCCACGACCCTGTCCAAACCTCTGGTAACTGGCCTGCTGCAGGAAAAGATGAAGTACAAAGGGCTGATCTTTACAGATGCCCTGAACATGAAAGGCGTGAGCAACTATCATAAACCGGGCGAAGTAGACCTGAAAGCCTTACTGGCCGGCAACGACGTGTTGCTCTTCCCGGAGGATGTCCCCACCGCTATCATAAAAATAAAAGAGGCTATTGCTGCCGGAACCCTTACCCAGGAGGAGGTGGACCGCCACGTAGCAAAGATATTACATGCCAAATACTGGGCAGGGCTTAACAACTACAAGCCTATTTCACTGGAAAACCTGCAGGAAGAGGTAGACAGGCCGGTAAGCGCCGTGTTACAGGAGCAACTTTACGAGCATGCCGTTACGGTCGTGCAGAACAAGGACGACCTACTGCCCTTCCGCTACCTCGATACCCTGAGCATTGCCTCCGTAGCCATCGGGGTTACAGAGCATAACAGTTTCCAGCGCACACTCAGCAGTTACGCGCCAATAAACCAGTTCTCGATCTCTGATCGCTTTGCCCCGGACTCTTCCTTTACCCGCATCATCCCCCAATTAAAGGACAACGATGTGGTGGTGGTAAGCATCCATAACATGAACTTAACACCAGCTAAAGACTTTGGTATTGGGATAGGCACCCGGGCTTTCATCAAGTACCTGCAGGAGCGCACTGATAAGAAAGTAGTGGTGGTGGTGATGGGCAACGCCTATAGCCTGAAGTTCTTTGGAGAAAGTCAATGGCTGGTATGCGGCTACGAGGACAATGTGGTGTCCCAGTCGTTGGTACCGCAGGTGCTTTTTGGTGCCCGTGCTGCAAAAGGCAAGCTGCCCATCACGGCCTCGGCTAAGTACAAGGCCGGCACCGGCGTTGCCACAGCAAGCCTTAACCGCCTGAAGCGGGGCGTACCGGAAAGCGTGGGCATGGACTCCGACGTGCTAAAGCAGATCGATAACATCGCGTTAGAGGCCATTGCTTATGCAGCTACCCCTGGTTGCCAGGTGCTTGTGGTGAAAGACGGTACTGTTGTGTTTGATAAGGCCTATGGCTACTATACCTATGACAAGGCAAAGCCTGTCACCAGAAACACTGTCTACGACATTGCCTCCATCACCAAAGTAGCCTCAACCCTGCAGGCCATCATGTTCTTAAAAGACCAGGGCAAGCTGGACCTTGACGCGCAGGTATCTACCTACCTGCCGGAGCTAAAAGGCACGAACAAGGAAGGCCTGGTACTGCGCGATGTATTGACGCACCAGGCGGGTTTGTTAGCCGGCATACCGGCCTGGCAGAATACAGTAAAGAGTTCCAAAACAAGGCAGACCTTTTACGCCAGCACACAGACGGATTTGTACCCCAATGAGGTAGTTCCGGGCATGTACTCGCTGAAAACAGTAAGCGACTCACTTTGGGCCTGGACAATAAAGTCCAGAATGCTGCCGCGCAGCAAGACCGGGAAAGGATACGACTATAAGTACAGCGATCTCGACTTCTACGTGCTGAAGCACGTGGCCGAAAAGTTACTCAACCAGCCATTGGATGAGTTTATGGAGCAGAACTTTTACTCCCCGCTTGGCCTGAGCACCATGACGTATAAGCCTTTGCAAAAATACCCGGATGATTTGATTGCCCCGACAGAGGATGACAACTATTTCCGCCACCACATGCTGCGCGGCACAGTACACGACCAGGGTGCTGCCATATTAGGCGGGGTGGCAGGACACGCAGGTCTGTTCTCTAATGCCAATGACCTGGCCACACTGCTACAGATGAACCTGCAAAATGGCAACTATGGCGGCTACCGCTATTTTAACTCAGACGTAGTAACCGAGTTTTCGAAAAGGCAGTCGAACAACAGCCGCCGGGGTCTTGGCTGGGATAAGCCCGAGCCAGATGGAAACGGCCCTACCTCTGACCTGGCTCCGCAGAGTACTTTCGGCCACACCGGTTTTACCGGAACGGGCGCCTGGGTGGACCCAGAGAACAAATTGATCTACATCTTCCTGTCTAACAGGGTCTTCCCGGATGCAGGCAACAACAAACTGGTGAAGTATAACATCCGTACCAGGATACACGATGTGGTTTATAAAGCGATGATACCGAAAACATAAAAGATAATTGGTAGTTTAGCAAGTGCAGCGACTTTTGTTGGCTGCACTTGTTGTTTTTATACTTTAGCAACTATGAGAATTGGTATAGTTTGTTACCCAACCTTTGGTGGTAGCGGTGTGGTGGCGACAGAACTAGGGAAAGCCCTGGCCCTGAAAGGCCATCAGGTACACTTCATCACCTACAGCCAGCCGGCCCGCCTCGACGTTTTTAACGAAAACCTTTTTTATCACGAAGTTTACATCCCCTCTTACCCGCTCTTTCAGTACCCACCCTACGAGTTGGCGCTGGCCAGTAAGATGGTTGACATCGTTCGCTTTGAGAAGCTGGACGTACTGCACGTACACTATGCCATCCCGCACGCTTCGGCGGCTTTCATGGCGAAGCAGATCCTCCGGACAAAAGGCATTAATATCCCTGTGATCACGACCCTGCACGGCACGGACATCACCCTCGTTGGCAAGGACGCTTCCTTTGAGCCAGTTGTCACGTTTAGCATTAACCAATCTGATGAAGTTACAGCTGTTTCGGACAGCCTGCGGGAAGAGACCTACGACTACTTCCAGATTGAGAAGGATATCCAGGTGATCCCGAACTTTGTGAGCCTCGACAAGTTTAAGCGCCAGAAGAAAGAGCACTTCCGCATGGCCATTAGCCCGAACAATGAGAAGCTGCTGGTCCATACCTCTAACTTCAGAGCGGTGAAGCGGGTGGAGGATGTGATTCAGATCTTTGCCAAAGTGCGGCAGCGCATCCCGAGCAAGCTGCTGCTGGTGGGCGATGGGCCGGACCGTCCTAAAATGGAGAAGCTGTGCCGTGAACTCCACATCTGCAACGATGTGCGCTTTTTGGGCAAGTTGGATGCCGTAGAAGAGGTGCTGTCTATTGCGGACCTGTTCCTGATGCCCTCTGAGAAAGAAAGCTTTGGCCTGGCCGCACTAGAAGCCATGTCCTGCGAAGTACCGGTGATATCGACCAATGCCGGTGGTATTCCAGAGCTGAACATAGACGGGGTGACAGGCTTTGTAAGCCCGATTGGTGCTATCGACGAGATGGTAGAGAAGGCGTTGTTTGTATTGGACGATGCAAACTTACCGCGCTTTAAGGCGAATGCCCTGGAGCGCGCCAAGGACTTCGATATTGAAAAAATCGTACCATTGTACGAAAAAACTTACCAGAAAGCCATAAATGAGCAGCTAGCGCTGCTATAATAAAAATACAGCTTTTACAAAAAGAACCGGCAACCTGTAGTAGGTTGCCGGTTCTTTTTGTATTTTTCGGCTTGCAACTTCCTGTGTTGTACAAGATTCAGACAAAAGCCCTGAAGTGGCAAGCAAGAGCCCTTTTCATACTTTAGAACAGTAATGAGCAAAGACAAATACTTCATCATCGATTTTGATAGTACCTTCACGAAAGTTGAAGCCCTGGATGAGCTAGGGGAGATCTCCCTGAACGGTGCCCCGGATAAAGAACAAATCCTGCAAGAGGTAAAGCGCCTGACGGATAGTGCCATGGCGGGCCAGAGCTCTTTCTCCGAAGGACTGGCCAAAAGGTTAGCCCTGTTAAAAGCGCATCAAAACCACCTTCCGCAACTCATCAGCCGGCTTAAAGAAAACGTCTCACAGTCTGTGCGCCGCAACAAGGAGTTCCTGACGCAGTTCTCGGACCAGATCTTTATCGTGTCCAGTGGCTTTAAAGAGTTTATCACCCCTATCGTAACAGAGTACGGCATTAAGGAGGCGAACATTTACGCGAACACCTTCCGTTACGATGAGCAGGGCAACATCACGGGCTTTGACACAGAGAATGTGCTGAGCCTGGACAAAGGCAAAATCAAGCTACTGGAATCTTTGGCCTTAGCAGGAGATGTGTATGTGCTGGGAGATGGCTACACCGACTACGAGATTAAAGAAGCAGGCCTTGCCAACAAGTTCTACGCCTTTACTGAAAATGTGGTGCGCGACAATGTTGTGGCGAAAGCCGAACACATTGCGCCCAGCTTAGATGAGTTCCTGTACCAGAATAAACTTCCTATGGCAATTTCTTACCCGAAGAACCGTATCAGCGTGTTGCTGCTTGAGAACATCCACCCGAAAGCCGTGGAAATGTTCCGCCGTGAGGGTTACCAGGTAGAAACCATAAGCGGGGCATTAAGCGAGGAGGAACTCTGTGAGAAAATCAAAAACGTGTCCATTCTCGGTATCCGGAGCAAAACGCACGTAACCCGCAAAGTGCTGGAGCACGCAAATCGCCTGATGAACGTGGGCGCCTTCTGCATTGGCACAAACCAAATAGACCTGGATGCCTGCCTGGAAGCCGGTATACCTGTCTTTAACGCCCCTTACAGCAATACCCGTAGCGTTGTAGAGATGGCCATTGGGGAAATCATCATGCTGAGCCGCGGTATTCCGGACAAGAGCAGCAAGATGCACCAGAGCGAGTGGGACAAGTCCGCCGCCGGTAGCTTTGAGGTGCGGGACAAGAAATTAGGCATCGTGGGCTATGGCAATATTGGTGCACAGCTGTCTGTGCTAGCCGAGGCCATGGGCATGGAAGTGTATTACTATGACATCGTAGAAAAGCTACAGTTGGGTAATGCCCGCAAGTGCGAGACCTTGCACGAGCTCCTTAGTAAAGTAGACATCGTGACGCTGCACGTTGACGGACGCCCGGAGAACAAGAACATGTTTGGGGCGAAGGAGTTCGCCGCCATGAAAGACGGAGCCCTGTTCCTGAACCTGAGCCGTGGCCATGTGGTAGAGATAGAAGCCCTGGTAGAAAGCATTAAATCAGGCAAGATACGCGGTGCTGGCGTGGATGTGTTCCCGGAAGAGCCCGCCACCAACAGCGAGCCTTTCGAGAGTGAGTTGCGCAACCTGCCGAACGTCATCCTGACCCCGCACATCGGTGGTAGTACCCTGGAGGCACAGGAGAACATTGCCAACTTCGTTCCGAGCCGTATCATGGACTATATCAACTCGGGCAATACCTACCAGAGCGTAAACTTCCCGAACATACAGTTGCCGGAGCTTAAGAACGCACACCGCCTGATTCATATTCATGCGAACGTGCCGGGCGTGCTGGCCAGCATCAATCAGGTGCTTGCCAACAACCACGTGAACATCCTGGGCCAGTACCTGAAGACAAACGAGCGGGTTGGTTATGTGATCACAGACATTGACAAGGAGTATGACAAGCAGGTGGTGAATGATATGAAGCAAGTGCCGCACACCATCAAGTTCCGCATCCTTTATTAATCCCTACCCCCTCTTTGTACTTTGGTACCCGGAAATATGCATCCGTTACATGAACAACAAGATATACTTTACCCCCGGTCCCTCTGAACTGTACCCAACGGTACCACAGCACATGCAAACCGCCCTACAGCAGAAGATCGGGAGCATCTCGCACCGCAGTAAGCAGTTCCAGGAGATCTATGCCCATGCCGTATCCGGTTTGCGCCAGCTGTTGCAGTTACCAGATAACTACGAGGTGTTGTTTTTAGCTTCTGCTACCGAAGTGTGGGAACGGGCTATACAGAACAATGTGGAGCACGAGAGCTTCCATTTGGTGAACGGTTCTTTTTCAGAGCGTTTTTACGAAACGGCACAGGAGTTGGGCCGGGCAGCACAAAAGTACGAGGCACCATTCGGGCAGGGCTTTGATGTAAACGACATTGAGGTACCGGAAACGGCTGAACTGGTAGCCCTTATCCAGAACGAAACGAGTTCGGGTGCTAGCCTGCCCGTTTCCGAGATCAACAAGTTTAGGGAGAAAGCCTCTCCGGACGCTTTAATTTACGTGGATGCTGTTTCCTCCCTGCCCTACCCTGCCTTTGACTTTGGTAAGGTAGACTCGGTGTATGTGTCAGTGCAGAAGTGCTTTGGCCTGCCAGCCGGTTTAGGCGTATGGTTGCTGAACGAGCGTTGCGTTGCCAAAGCAGAGGCTTTACTCGGGAAAGGACTCTCCATCGGTTCTTACCATAGCCTTCCCTCCCTCCTGAGCAAAGCAAAAGTAAACCAGACGGTGGAAACCCCTAACGTGCTGGACATTTACCTTCTTGGGCAAGTGGTAGAAGACATGAACCGGAAAGGGGCAGAAACGATCCGACAGGAGGCAGACGAAAAGGCAGCTGCCATTTATGCTTTCCTGGAGCGCAGCAAGACCTTTTCACCTGCTGTAGAGAGTCCGGAGCATCGCTCCCGAACCACCATTGTGGCCAACACCACCGTACCTGCCTCAGAGATAAACAAATGGCTAGCCGAATTTAATATGGCCGTAGGCAGTGGCTACGGCAAGCACAAGGAAGGGCAAATCCGTATCGCTAATTTCCCGGCCCATAGCCCGGAGCAGGTAAACAAATTAGTTCAGAAGCTGGAAGAGCTATTCGGTTAAGATAAGTAGCAAGAAAAAAAGGAGGGGGTCGACACACCGAGTAGCGGCCCCTCCTTTTTTCCCTTCCGGCTCTAACCAGCGTATAATACGCACAGTTTATTGTAAGATGGAAATAAGCGTTGCATTCTTAGAGTTGGCGGTAGAGCTAACAGCTATGGCGCTTCACAAAAAGCAGGCTAGCCGAACAGGCAAGAAAAGCTAATCGATTTAAAAAGTCTGCCCTATCTCCTGCTTCACGTAGCTCAGGGCCCGCTCGGTTGGGTCTTGCTCCGTGTTGAGTACTGTCTCCAGTATACGCTTGGCCAGTTCTGTGCCACGGGCTCCTTCGGGCAGTTCCTGATATGTTTTGTTGATCAGGTTCACCACGTCCTCGCGGGCATGCTTTACCTGCTGCCAGGCCTGTTCGGTCATGTACACCTGCTGCGACAAATTGTGATTAAATTCGTTCCTGATTTCTGCCAAAAGCACCCGGTGATACTCCGCAGCCGTGTGGCCTGCACCGCTCACCCGCACCAGCAAATTGCTTGGGGTAATACGCTCGAGTAACAGCACCACCCGTTCGTAAGCCTGTAAACGGATAGGCACCACAACTTCACTATTCTTCTGTCGTAACTCCAATAACCTGATCTTATAGTCTCGCTCATAGTGTTTCTTTACCAGGTAGTACATGGCAAAGGCCACGATTAGGGCTGGCACGGTAATTTTGAGGAGGTCTATGATAAAGAGGAGAGATTCTTCCATATTAGTCTGGTTTGAAAGTATAAATATCGCAAAAAATTAATTTAGGATACATGAATCATTTAAGCAGCCTGGCTGTTTAAGAAGTACGAAGCGAGCTACAAGCATAATTCCTGATTATTGTGTAAGTTTGTGGCTACAAATAATGAATAGCATAATTATGGCAACAGAAACAAAAACTGCACCCATCACGCTGACAGAAAGAGCCTTAGCTGAGGTTAAGAATATAATGCAAGAGAAAAATGTTCCGGCAGAATATGGCCTGCGCGTTGGGGTGCAGGGCGGCGGCTGCTCTGGTATGTCTTACCTGCTGGGTTTCGACAAGCCAAAGGATGCCGATGAAGTATTTCACCTGGACGGCGTAGACCTGATCATGGACAAGAAGCACGGCATGTACGTAATGGGCATGGAAGTGGACTTCCAGGACGGCCTGAACGCACGTGGTTTTACGTTTAACAACCCGCAGGCACAGAGCACATGCGGTTGTGGTAGCTCCTTCTCCGCTTAATTAAGAAAACCTTCTTTCTCTTTAATAGGCAAAGCCCTGTCAGCTGACAGGGCTTTGTTATTTTCTCATTTGGCACTTTGTAGCGCAAGCATCTGCTTGTGCTTTTTTCTGGATAGCGATTCCTAGCACAAGCGGATGCTTGCGACAGGAACCGCCTCTTTAGAACGTCCTGGTCATGCTTTTGGGCACGACGAGTATAAAGTCCGCTTTCTCCTTATTGTCCTCCAGTAGCTTGTCCAGATCCTCCTGTAACACGGTGGTAATGGTACGCACCTTCGCTTCAGGCTTCTCCTGTTTCAGATACCAGCCAATGCCCTCAAAATTATCGGAGTGGTAGGCCCCGTTGAAGTGCAGTAATTGCCTCCCCTGCTCCACCTGCTCTCCGATAAAGTGCGCCATGGTGGCGTCCTTAAGTGCCTGTGCCTGCACAATATTTTCACTCTTGGTATTGCCATGGATATTGCGCCCAAACATGGACAGCATTCTTTTATAACCCGGCAAGTCCATATCTACGGTTACAGGAAGCGGAGCTATGTAGGCCTTCGCATCTGCTGAAAGGCCTTCCAAGGCATGCACCCCTCCTCCCGATACCATAGCTGCGTAACGGCGCGGCACGTTCGTGGCAATGACAGGAATCCTTTTTTCCTTCGCAAACTGAAGTATCGGCTTATAATCCGTTTTGTAATTGGGCCAGGGCCTCGACTCCTGCTCAAAGTTACCCTCAGGTACCAAACCCGCCAGGTACTCGTTTAATACCAACTGCACGTCGGCCTCAAACATTTCTGTTCCTAAAACTAACCTCTTTGGATTCTCCTGATAAAGGTCTTTTGCCACCTCCAGTTGCAGCCAGTGCGCGATGGGGTCGTTGTGCTGCTCCCCAAAAAGCACGACGTCCGCCTTCTGCAGTTCGTCCAGCATCTTACCGTAGCTGATTTGTTTGCCGTTCTTCGTAAAGAGGCGGTAGGCTGGCTTGTCTTTATCCTGGGCGGAAGTAGCTGTTAAAACCATCAGAAAGAGCAGCGTTAGAACCGAGGTTCTGGTTATTTTCCACGTGTTTGTCATGTCCATCTAATTTACAAAAAAACCGGCCCATACAGGGCCGGCTCTCAAGTTTCATTTTATTCGTAATCTGTGTCAGTTAGCACTATACCCGGTAGAACAGCCACTTTGAGAGCTCTTTGTAGTTTACCTTTTTGCCGTACATCAGGATGCCCACGCGGTATATGCGGGCAGCGATCCAGGTGGTAAACACAAAGCCGGCAATAAGTAGCGCCATAGAAAGCAAAAGCTCCCAAGCTGGCACTCCGAAAGGTATACGTACCATCATTACAATGGGTGAGGTAAAGGGAATGATGGACATCCAGAAAGAAACCGGTCCATCAGGGTTCTTTAGCACCAGCGAGTATGACATGATGAAGGAGATAATGAGCGGGATTGTGATCGGGAACATAAACTGCTGGGTATCCGTCTCGTTGTCCACTGCCGCACCAATAGCCCCAAACAGAGAGCCATAGAGCAGGTAGCCGCCCAGAAAGTAAAACAGGAAACAACCGATAATAAGCGGCAGATTCAGGTTGTTGAAGGCATTGATGGCAGAGGCAACAACCTCTGCTCCCTCGCTATCCTTGGTGGCCTCCCCTGTCTCCTCATCTTCGCCTGTAGCCGCAGCACGCCCTGCAGCAAGCTGTTGTGCAGGGGTAGGGGCAGCTTCTACCCCAAAGGCTGACTGTACCCCTGTCACTACCACTGTAGAGAGGATGACCCATAACAAAAACTGCGTAAGGCCAACGGCAGCTATCCCAATGATCTTTCCCATCATCAATTGAAAAGGCTTCACCGATGAGATCATGACCTCTACAATACGGTTGGTTTTCTCCTCGATAATGCCGCGCATGATCTGCACCCCGTACAGGAAGATAAAGAAGTAAATGATGAAAGCGCCGGCAATGCCTGCCCCGGAGGTTACCCATACGTTGTTATCCTTCTCCCCCTGGTCGCTCAGGTTGATGGTCGCCAGGCTAATGTCTGCTTCTATTCGTTCCAGCGTTTCCCGGTCCAGGCCAGACGCCATAAAGCGCTGGTTCTCGATTTCTTTTTCCAGTGCATTCTCCAGGCGCACCTGTGTCTGGTAGCTGGTGTTCTTCTTCGAGTAGATCGTAATTCCCTCCGGGTTGTCCACCGTGATCTTGGGGATGTAAAGAAGGGCGGTGTTGTCTGTCTCCTGGTACACGAACTTGGCTTGCTCCAGGGAGCCTTGCAGCGGAATGTAGGTCAGGTCCTTCTTATTCTCCAGCTTATCTGCAAACAGGCCACTTTCGTCCAGCACCATCACGGTTTCCGTCTCATCGGACATAGACACCAGCCAGGCCGGCAACACCATAAAAGCCGCCAATAGGATAGGGGTCAGGAGCGTCATGATGATAAAGCTCTTCTTGCGCACGCGTGTCAGGTACTCGCGTTGTATGATCAACCAGATTTTAGACATGGTGGGTTTCTTTTACTTTCCGGATAAAGATATCATTGATGCTCGGTACCAGCTCTATAAAAGAGTGTACCTCTACGCGCTGAATCAGGTAGCGCAGCAGGTCATTTGGTGTGGTGTTGTTCAGAAGCTTTACGTCGGCTCTAAAAGTTCCATGGTTGTCGTGCTGCTCCAGTACCTGAAAGTCAGGGGAAGTGATCATGAGCTGTCCATTCCCGATGATCTGATAGGTATCCGTCTTGTAGGCGTCCTTTATTTCCTGCACGGGCCCGTCCAGCACCTTGCGCGAGCGGTTAATCAGGGCAATGTTATCGCAGAGCTCCTCTACAGATTCCATGCGGTGGGTAGAGAATATAATGGTGGCACCATTGTCGCGCAAGCGGAGAATCTCGTCTTTGATCAGGTTGGCATTTATCGGGTCGAAGCCGGAGAAAGGCTCGTCCAGGATAATGAGTGAAGGTTCGTGCAGCACTGTGGCAATGAACTGCACCTTCTGCTGCATGCCCTTCGACAGGTCCTCTATGTTTTTGTCAATCCAGTCCCGTATCTCAAATCGGTCTATCCAGGCCTTGATGCGCGCTTTGGCCTCGCTCTTGCTCAAGCCCTTTAGCTGTGCCAGGTACAACAACTGCTCCCCTACTTTCATCTTCTTATACAGGCCCCGCTCCTCGGGCAGGTAACCGATATCCTTGATGTGATCAGGCTTCAGCCGCTCCCCTTTAAAGTATATCTCGCCGCTGTCTGCCCCTGTAATTTGTGTGATGATGCGAATCAGAGAGGTTTTACCGGCACCGTTTGGACCTAGAAGGCCAAAAATGCAGCCGGCCGGGATTTCGAAACTCACATGATCGAGCGCTGTGTGGTTCGCGTAAGTCTTTGTTACGTCTTCGATTTTCAGGATAATCAACGCTGCTGTTCTTTTGGTTTATTCAAATGTACCTTTCTGAACGGTAAAGGACAAAAGTATATTACTACCTGCCTATGTTTATCGACGAAGCCAGAAACTAACCCGATAAAGCGAAGACCGGAACGGCACAGAACTCAAAAAGAGCGCCCCTGCCTTCATTAGAAAAGCAGGGGCGCCTGTATAATCTCTTCCTTGGTTTCTACTGGAAGTAGTCTTTTACTTTCTCGAAGAAGCCTTTCTCGTTCTTGCCTGGGTGCGGCGTAAAGTTACTCGATTCACGCAAGCCTTCCAGCACGGCCTTCTCGTCACTGCTAAGCGTCTTCGGTGTCCACACGTTCACGTGAATCAACTGATCGCCTTTGCCATAGCCGTTAATATCCTGAATGCCTTTGCCTCGCAGCCTGAAGATCTCACCACTCTGTGTACCTGGCTTGATGGTGATCTTCACTTTACCAGTTATCGTAGGTACTTCTACCTCGGCACCCAGTGCT
This sequence comes from Pontibacter ummariensis, assembly GCF_900188175.1. Taxonomy (GTDB): domain Bacteria; phylum Bacteroidota; class Bacteroidia; order Cytophagales; family Hymenobacteraceae; genus Pontibacter; species Pontibacter ummariensis. The sequence continues at coordinate 195,193 of NZ_FZOQ01000010.1, forward strand.
GCATCCACAAAACTGATGTACTGATCAAAGATCACGTTATTGCCATCGCGCTTCAGGGTTGGGTGCGCCTCTTCTTCTATTTGAATCAGCAGGTCTCCTGGCACGCCACCACGCTCCGGCACGTTGCCCTTACCGCTCATCGACAGTTGCATGCCATCCATTACCCCGGCAGGTACGTTGATCGAGATTACCTCTTCGCGTAGCTCGCGTCCGCTACCATGGCACGCCTCACAGTTATTCGTCACAATGCGGCCTTCCCCGTTACAGGTAGGGCAAGTGGCGGTGGACACCATCTGGCCCAGCATCGTGTTTACGACCTTGCGCACCTGTCCTGATCCCTGGCAGGAGTTACAGGTTTGCATTTCGGTGCCGTTCTTCGCGCCGTTGCCCCCGCAGGTGTCACAGGCCTCGTAACGCTTCACCTTTATCTTTTTCTCTACCCCGTTGGCTACTTCCTCCAGGTTAAGCTTTAGCTTGATGCGCAGGTTAGAGCCTTTACGGGTACGGCGGCCGCCGCCGGAACGCGCACCTCCGAAGAAGCTCTCAAACGGACTGCCCCCGCCACCGAAAATATCACCGAACTGCGAGAAGATATCCTCCATGTTCATGCCACCGCCGCCGCCGAAGCCGCCGTTCATGCCCTGATGGCCGAACTGGTCGTAACGCTGCCGTTTCTGCTGATCGCTCAGCACCTCGTACGCCTCGGCCGCCTCCTTAAACTTATCCTCGGCCGTTGGGTCGTCCGGGTTTTTATCGGGGTGGTACTTAATGGCGATTTTGCGGTAAGCTTTTTTTATCTCCTCCTGGCTCGCGCTTTTGCTTAGCCCCAAAACCTCATAATAATCTCTCTTAGCCATTATTTACGCTCCTATTATAACTTTCGCGAATCGGATCACCTTATCATTTAAGGTATATCCTTTCTCTATAACATCTACAATTTTGCCTTTCAGTTCCTCAGACGGAGCCGGAATCTGTGTAACCGCCTCGTGCATGTCGCTGTCAAAGCTGTCACCGGCTTTTATCTCCATCGGCTTCAGGCCTTTCTGCTGCGTTACATGCTTCAGCTTATGGAATACCAGTTCCAGGCCCTGCAGCATCGCATCTACGTCTTTCGTCGCCTCAATAGACTGACGCGCGCGCTCCATATCGTCCAGCACTGGCAACAGGTCACCCATCAGGTCCTGTGTGGCCGTCTTGGCCAGGTCGATACGCTCCTTTGCTGTTCTGCGTCTGAAGTTCTCAAACTCTGCCATCAGGCGCACAAACTTGTCCTTCATCTCGGCCAGTTCGGCTGCTGTATTATCCTGCTGACCCTCTTCGGCCGTCTCAGCGATTTCTTCTTCTTGGTTCAGCTCTTCGTCCTGTACCTCTGCCTCCGTTTTGGCAGTATTGTCCTGCAGTTGCTCGTTTTCCTGTTCTTTCTTAATATCTTTATCTGACATAATGCCTGAATTAAGTTAGGTTAATAACTCTATGTTGTCTTGTCAATTAACTTGCCAAACCCGGCTTCGTGCCATTCTGACACTTTTGATTCAATTCAAATCATGAAGCCTGCTCTTGTGGCTATGGCTACAAAAAAATCGGTAGCAAGCTTTATAGCCTCTACCGATCGTTGTTATTCTACTGGAAGGGTGGTCTAGCTGTTAAGCGCCTCCCAGATCATGTCTTTTAGCTGCGTGAGGTTCTTTTGCGTGAGGCTCGAGATAAACACTGTCGGCAGTCCTTCTGGCAAGGTTTGGCGCATCTCCTGCTCCAGCTCCTCATCCAACATATCAGACTTGGTAACTGCTAGGATTCGCTTCTTGTCCAAAAGCTCCGGGTTGTATGTTTCCAGCTCTTTCAGCAACACACGGTACTCCTCGGCTATGTCGGCACTCTCACAGGAAACCATAAACAGCAGCATCGAGTTCCGCTCTATGTGGCGCAGAAAACGTAGCCCTAAGCCCTTGCCTTCAGAGGCCCCCTCAATGATACCTGGTATGTCGGCCATCACGAAAGACTTATAGTCGCGGTAAGCCACCACCCCCAGGTTAGGCTCCAGGGTGGTAAAAGGATAGTTCGCAATCTTTGGTTTTGCCGCTGAGATAACCGAAAGCAAGGTAGACTTGCCGGCATTCGGGAAACCGACCAAACCAACATCGGCCAACAGCTTTAACTCCAGGATCACCCACTCCTCTATGCCTGGCTCACCGGGCTGGGCATAGCGGGGCGTTTGGTTCGTAGGGGACTTAAAGTGGGCATTCCCGAGGCCGCCGCGTCCGCCGGGCGTCAGGATAACCTCCTGCCCGTCCTCCGTAATCTCGCACATCAGTTCCCCCGTCTCCGCATTCCGGGCAATGGTACCCAAAGGCACTTCCAGCACCTCGTCTTTTCCCTGCGCTCCCGAAGAGTGACTGGGACCTCCGTTCTGGCCATTCTCGGCAATCACGTGCTTGCGGTACTGCAAATGCAGCAGTGTCCAGAGTTGTGCATTCCCCCGAAGGATGACATGCCCTCCCCGGCCGCCGTCGCCACCGTCCGGGCCGCCTTTCGCCGTCTTCTTGTCACGGTGCAAGTGGGCAGACCCGCCGCCGCCGTGGCCCGAGCGCGAGTTGATCTTTACGTAATCTATAAAATTGGATGATGCCAAATCTGGTAAGCGTAAAAGGGCTTATTTCTTCTCTTCTTGTTTTTCTTTCAAAGCATCAATCTTCTGACAGAGGTCTTTGAAGATCTCCTCGATGTCGCCAATGCCATCCACCGAGAAATATTTCCCCTGCCCGGCATAATAGTCTGCGACAGGGGCTGTTTTGGTATTATACTCCTGCACGCGCTTACGGATCAACTCCTCGTTCTGGTCATCCGGACGGCCAGAGGTTTTGCCTCTCAGCAGCAGGCGCTTGGTTAGCTCCTCGTCGTCCACACGTAGCGCGATCATGCAGGAAATCTCCGTGCCATTATCTTGCAGCAGCTTATCCAGGCCTTGCGCCTGAGGCACCGTGCGCGGAAAACCATCAAAGATAAAGCCCCCCGCTCTGCGGTGCTCTTTCACTTTATTCTCGATCATGCCAATCACCACTTCATCCGGCACCAGCAGGCCGTTGTCCATCAGTTTCTTGGCCTCCAAGCCCAGTTTAGTGCCAGCGGCAATCTCAGAGCGGAGCAAATCACCGGTAGACAGGTGTATCAGATTGTACTTATCTATCAGTTTCTGGCTTTGTGTTCCTTTACCGGCACCTGGAGGGCCGAACAAGACGATGTTGAGCATATCTTCTAATAAATGTAAAAGTCGAATTTACGGATATTATTGATGAGTTTTCATTTTTTTTAGCTTGTGGCTACGCGATAGCTACAGCTTAAACTCCCTTATGTGGGTGCTCCCACCCCTGTTTACGATATAATTTTATAAATATCGCGCAGGTTACGCCCCAAACCATTGTAGTCCAGGCCATAGCCTACCACAAAATCATTCGGGATAGAGCGGGCTACATACTTTACGTCAAGCGGATGCTGCAGGCAATCTGGCTTTAACAGTAATGTGGCGACCTCCACTGAGGCCGGCTTTCGCTCTTTCAGTTGCTGCAGCAGGCCATGCACCGTGTGGCCGGTGTCCACGATGTCCTCCAGCACCACTACATGGCGGCTGTGTATGTCCTCACTCAGCCCGAGAATTTCCTTCACCTTGCCCGTACTCTGCATGTCCTGATAGGATGCCAGCCGGATAAATGATATTTCGCACGGAATGGAGATGCGCTTCATCAGATCGGCGGTAAACATGAAGGAGCCGTTGAGTACCGCCAGGAAAAGGGGTTGCTTGTGCTCATACTCTTTGTTTATCTGCTCCGCCAGCATGTTTACACGGGCGATGATCTCTTCTTCAAAAATATAGGTACTAAACTCGCAGTCGTGTAGTTTGACGGTACGGGGATCCATGAAATGTTTTTTTTGTGCCTGAACAAAGGTACGTATAATAAAAAAATAAGCCCAACAATGCGGTTGGGCTTATGCGAAAGTATGGCAGTTGTTTCCTTGACTCCTAGTGTAGCGACACGGTAACCTCCCCGTTAACCGTGGCTTTGGCCGTTCCTGGCAAAGTCTTCTTTTGCTCGTTCAGGTTGATTTCCTCCAACTCAAGAGGTGCCTCTGGTATAGCAGGCTCCTGTTCAAAGCCAATGTGCGGCGCAATCACCAGCGACACGATAGACATCAGTTTGATGAGGATGTTCATAGAGGGCCCGGAAGTATCTTTAAAAGGGTCACCTACCGTATCGCCGGTAACAGAAGCTTTGTGTGGCTCAGATCCCTTGTATTCTACCACGCCGTTTATCTCCACTCCTTTCTCGAAAGACTTTTTGGCGTTGTCCCAGGCACCGCCGGCGTTTGATTGGAACATGGCCATCAACACCCCTGACACCGTTACACCTGCCAGCAGGCCGCCCAGAATTTCAGGAGAGGAGGTATCCGGGAACACGCCTTTAAAACCGAAACCCACGATCAGGGGCACGATCAGGGCTATGGCGCCCGGCAGCATCATTTCCCGAATGGCAGCCTGTGTGGATATGGCGACGCACTTTTCGTACTCTGGCTTCCCCGTGCCCTCCATAATGCCCGGTATTTCCCGGAACTGCCGCCGCACTTCCTGCACCATAGACATGGCAGCCCTACCTACCGCGGATATAGCCAACGCCGAGAAGATGAACGGAATCATGGCCCCGATAAAGAGCCCAGCCAACACGGGGGCCTTGTATAAGTCAATGGTTCTGATGCCTGCAATACCCACAAAGGCCGCGAAGAGCGCCAATGAAGTAAGAGCAGCCGAGGCAATAGCGAAGCCTTTGCCCGTTGCGGCGGTCGTGTTACCCACCGCATCGAGGATATCAGTCCGTTCGCGTACTTCCTTGGGCAATTCGCTCATTTCGGCGATACCACCGGCATTGTCTGCGATGGGGCCAAACGCATCTATGGCTAACTGCATAGCCGTGGTGGCCATCATGCCGGCCGCGGCAATAGCCACGCCATATAAGCCTGCCGCCGCATAAGAGAGCACAATTCCCGCTGCCAGCACAATGATAGGTAGCACTGTGGAATGCATCCCTACAGCCAGTCCGGCAATAATGTTCGTGGCGTGGCCCGTAGAAGACTGCTGCACGATGGAGTTAACGGGCTTTTTACCCATGGCCGTATAGTACTCGGTGATGATGCTCATGAGGCCTCCTACTATTAGCCCTACCAGTACCGCCATAAACACTCCGTTTGGGGTAAAGTCGAAGTTACGAAGATTCAGGCTTTCCGGCAGGAGCCATTGTATCACGAAGTATGAAGCAATTGCCGTCAGGACTACCGATATCCAGTTACCCCGGTTAAGCGCCGCCTGCACATCTCCTCCCTCACTTACCCGCACGAACAGCATGCCTATAAAAGAAAATACAATACCCAGACCGGCAATTAGCATAGGCAGAATAATGGGCGACAGTCCGCCGAATTGGTCCAGCACGACTACTTCCCGCCCCAGTACCATCGTTGCCAGGATGGTGGCCACATAAGACCCAAAAAGGTCAGCCCCCATACCTGCTACGTCCCCTACGTTGTCGCCCACGTTATCAGCAATGGTTGCGGGGTTACGGGGGTCATCTTCGGGTATACCCGCCTCTACCTTCCCTACCAGGTCGGCGCCCACATCGGCAGCTTTCGTGTAAATCCCCCCCCCTACACGTGCAAAAAGGGCAATACTCTCAGCCCCTAAGGAGAAGCCTGTGAGCACCTCCAGTGCAATCTCCATCTGCACCCCGTTCACATCAGCTCCCTGGCTCACAACAAACAGGTAATAAAACAGGATGAAAAGGGACCCCAGCCCCAACACAGCCAATCCGGCCACCCCCATACCCATCACGGAACCTCCCGCAAACGACACTTTCAAGGCTTTGGCAAGGCTGCTTCGGCCTGCCTCCGCTGTCCGCACGTTTGCCTTTGTGGCGATACGCATACCAATAAAACCGGCCAGCGCCGAGAAAAAAGCCCCTATGATGAAAGCCCCGACGATCAGCGGATGTGATCTTTCCCCGGTATAGCCCAGGTAAGCCAGAAACAGCGAAGCAATGATCACAAAATAAGCCAGCACTTTGTACTCTGCCTTCAGAAAGGCCATAGCGCCATCCGCTATGTGGCGGGCAATGGTACTCATGCGTTCGTTACCGGCCGGCTGCTTTGTTACCCAGGCAGACCTGATCCAGGTGTAGAGCAGGGCCGCCAATCCAAAGGCCGGAATTGCGTAGAGAATAGTTTCCATGGGGTGTGATTAGAGGTTTAAGAGAACACCAGAATATAATATTAAATAAAGTATATTATATAGACTTTTCCAACTGTTTCACACCAACTATTCACCCTCCAAGCAAAACCTTTATTTTCTGTGTATAAGCAAGTTGTAACACCAACACATCCTCCTGCTTTAAAAAGCAGCAGTACCATGTCAGAATCATGTTCCACAGAAGCAAAAAGGGGCTGATCTCAATGAAAGATCAGCCCCTTCTCATCAAGGAAATTGCTGTAGCCCTAGGCGTCTCGCTTAAAGCTTCAGTTGATGTCGAAGCTAGAGTTTTTCCATGAGCACCTGGTACAACTTTACCATGCTGTCGATGTCTTTCTTATGCACGATCTCATCCGGGCTATGCACGTTATCTTCAGGAGCACCCACAAAGCACCAGTCCCAAGGGTAGGCGCTATGCTGTAACTCTTTAGCGTCGCTTCCACCCGAGCCTTCCACCTCCAACTGGTAAGGGATGTTCGCTTCTTTTGCAATGCCTATGATTTTCTCTACATATGCTCTCCGTGGAATAAGGCTATCGCGCATAGAGATAACCACGCCGGAACCAGGGTGTACGCCCTCCGTTACCCAGGTGATGTCCGCTATCAGGCCCTGCTTTACGCCATACTGCTCATAAATGTACCTGGCCAGGTAAGCTACCGATCCGCCGCCGTGTTCCTCCCAACAACTAAAGGCGATAATGCCGTTTTCCAGTGTTTCCGCTACCTGCAGGGCAGCCCAAACGCCCAAACGATTGTCCAGGTAGCAGCTTTGTACTGTATCATCCGTCTCCCGGAAGTCACACTTAAACACAAGCTCTGTGCCGCGTGCTATCTCCCGTTCATACGCATAGGTTAACTCCCTTTCTTCTTCATCGTACTGCAATGTACACTCAATCTTTCCTAGGAGATCTTCCCCAACCAGTTTGTAGCCTGTCTCGAGGTCGGGGCCACCTATCCGCACCAACTGCTTGCCATAGCGAACCGTAAATCCGATGGAGTCCATGTGCGCGAAAATTGCACTTCTTGGTTTGCCAAACACCAAAAGAATGCAATCCTGAAAGCCTTCCCCGTGTAGCACGATGGGCTCCTGCCTCCACTTGTTTTTATGTTCCTGGACGTAGTTCAGTAAAAAATTCGTAAGGTTTCTCTCGTTACCAGACGGGGCGTGTATCTGGCAGAGCTGCTCCAGAAGCTTCATAATTATTTTCTCTTTATGGAATTCAAAGTTAGTAGATTTGTTGTACTTTTATTACTACGGCATCTGAGGCAGCAAAGGCCGTCTTCCAATACTGATTAAAAAGCATGAAGAAGTTACTGTTTGTTATCTTCACACTTATTTTACCGGCTTTAGCCACAGCACAGCAGCCAGGCGCGCCTACTGATACGACGGCCATGCGTCATATTACCTTCGAGTCGATTGAGGTGGTACCTGAGGCAGCGCGGGTAAAAGGCATGCTGCTGCTGAACAAAGACATACAGTACGAACTGGAAGGGGCCGTGGACAACATGTACAACTTTAAGTACGAGCGTGCCGAAAAGCAATTCAAGTCCCTGCGCCGCCGTTACCCGGAGCACCCGCTTCCTTACTTCCTGCTGGGCCTGAGCCAGTGGTGGAAAATCCTGCCTACCAATATCCAGACCCTGCAGTACGACGATTCCTTCTTTGCCTATATGGACACGACCATTCAGAAGGCTGAGAAGCTGTACGATGCAGATGAGGATAATGTGGAAGCCGCTTTTTTTATGGCTGCCGCGTATGGCTTTACAGCCCGCCTGCACTCCGAGCGCAGCAATTGGCGCAAGGCCACTGTTGCCAGCAAGCGCGCATTGGACTACATGGAAAAAGCCAAGGCCGGTAATGGCCTTAGCCCGGAGTTCCTCTTTGGGGAAGCACTCTTTAACTACTATTCTGTCTGGATTCCGGAGCATTACCCAATGCTGCGTCCTGTGCTCCTGTTTTTCCCGAACGGAGACAAGCGCCTAGGGCTAAAGCAGCTTGCTTATGTGGCAAACACGGGCTTTTACACCGGTACGGAAAGCAAGCTCTTCCTGATGAAGATCTATGCAAACGAGGAGAAGGAAATGGAGAAGGCGCTCCAGCTGGCAGAAGAACTGTACCAGAAGTACCCGGACAACGCTTATTTCCAGCGTTACTACGCCCGCCTGTTGTTTGTGCAGGGGCATTTTACGAAAGCCGAGCAGGTATCTATAGACATGCTGCAGCGGATACAGCAAGAGATGCCAGGCTATGAGGCCGTTAGCGGACGCTATGCCTCCTATATTCTGGCGTATATCAACCAACACAAATACCATGACCTGCAGAAGGCCGAGCAGCACTACAAGAACTCGATTGTGTATGCGGAGATGTCGGATGAGCGTGACTCGGGCTATTACTTAAACTCTTACCTGAACCTGGCCCGTATCGCCGACAAGCGAAATGACAAAGCCACAGCCAAGGCTTATTACAGTGTAGTACTGAAGGCAAGCGAAAAGAAGTCAGCTAATTATAAAGAGGCCAAGGAGTACCTGAAGAAAAACAGGAAAAAGTAAGGGCTAACGGAATAAACTTAAAAAGGTACTGTGGTACGCCTGCAAGGAGTAGTGCTGCCTGACCCATTCCTGTCCGTTTGCCCCCATTTGCTCACGCAGTTCTGGGTTGTTAATCAGTTGTTCCAGGTGCTCATACCATTCCTCTGCAGTGGAGCAGGCAAACCCGGCCTTTCCGTTAGGCACAGCCTGTATGTTTGCCCCTACTGCAGAAACAACTGCCGGAATGCCCAGGGCCATATATTGGAGCGCTTTAAAAGCACATTTTCCCTTAGCCCATTCTGAATCCGGAAGGGGCATTAGCCCTATGTTCAGCTCCAGCAGGTCTTGTACTTCACGCTCCGCTTTCCACTTTCTAAATTCCAAAGACTGAAGCTGTAGTTGTGGTGGCTGGTCAGCAATAACCACGAACCGGAAGCGGTACTTTTGCTCCAGTCGCTGTAACACAGGTTCAATTAACTGCAAGTACAGGAGGGTTGAGTGTGAGCCGATCCAGCCAAGCACCACCTCCGCTCGCTGTTCTTTTCTGTGGTGGTAGAGGTGAACAGTATCCAGTACACTAGGAAGCAAGACCACCTTCTGGTTATGCTTTTGCGCAAAAGACAGCAAGTAATTGTTCCCGCAACTTACCTTGTCGCTCCACCGGCATATACTTCTCGTCTTCCCGTGCCATTTAAAACTTGCCGCCATCTTGTTAGAAGCTGTCGTGTTAGGCAACCAGATCGCGTCGTCAAAGTCGAAGACTATTTTCTTACGAAAGACTTTTGCGGCTATCCACTCAAACCAAGGGGGTCCCACAGGGGTAGCCTCCCGGTGGATAAAGACGAAATCATAGGCTGGCAACCGAAATAACAGGGCGCAACGCTTGATAAAGCCTGCTAGCAACCCGATGGATTTTTGCCTGGCGTGCCTGGGCTTGTATAGCACCTGCCAGGTTTGGCAACTCCAGAAGGGCGCTACTTCATACTTTATCTCGTGCATGTCAAGTATGGGGAGCCACTGTTCCACGCGGTAACGCTGTGAAGCAGCCTCTCCGTGGGGATAAGGCACCACAAACAGCAATCTCATTGGTGCCCCTCCTGCTTCTGGCCGAAAAAGTATTCGTATGCCTCTTTTACCCTGTCTGGGTTTCTGTACTTCCTGGCCAGCTTTGGTATTTCCTGCCGGTGGTTAGGATCTTGCAGTATGTGCAATATTTGCTGCACAGCCCTCTCCACGCTTCCCACCTCCTGCAAGTTAAACAAAGCGCCACCGCCTTCGTTTTTAATAATATCACTGTCATCTCCCACGCCTTCGGTTAACAGCACGGGTAAACCGTTCGCCCAGTACTCCCCGATCTTTATGGGCGAAAGGCATCTCTTGGAAGGCCCGGGTTTAAAGGTTGCAAAGGCAAAGTCAGCAGCCGACATGTACTGCGGCACTTCTGTATGAGGAACAGTAGTTATATACACCCTATCCTTATCAATATTACTCTCCTCCAGGTAGTGTATAATTTCTTCCTGAGGCTGTGGTGATAGTATAAGGAGTCTAAATCGGGGAACTGTTTTAAAGCATTGCCTATAGATTTGGAAGACCTCCTCTTTATAGTAAAGGTCTCCATACTTCCCTACATATATGCCTACGCACTCATCCTTTTCTATGCTTAAAGCCCTTCTCATACTTTCCCGACTACTCTCCCGCATCATAAACTGCTGGAGATCTACCACACAAGGCACTAACTTAATTTTCCCTTTAGGAACCCTCTCTCTCAAAAGCTCTTGTCTGTACTTTTCTGATACAGGCATCAAACCAGTCGCGTACTTCTTCTCCCGCTCTTCCCACATCTTTTGAAAAATGTACTTCAGGTTGTGCTTACCCCATACACCAGACTCTAACATATAAGCAGCATGAGGTTCAAAAAGAGACACATAGTAAGGAATACCTGACCTGGTAAAAATGAAATGCGCCAAGGCTCCTGCCAAAGCGCCAAAACCAACGACACTGTTAATTTCTTTTTTCTCCGCAATGGTTTTAAGCCGGGCAGGTAGTACCAGAAAGTCCGCTGCTTTACTGAGTATGTTGGGGCCATAGTTCTTAATGTAAACCGGCTTATGCTCCACCTTGCCTGGTAATTGCCTTTCTCCCACTACGTGATGCTCTCGCTCCAGCGTTACTAAGAGAATCTTTTGGACACTCGATATTTCATCCAGGGCCTGCACATGGGGCAAGACAGCTCCCTGCGTCAGTCCATCCTCCAGCCCCCAGTAAGAAAGTACTAGCACTCTTTTCGCCATCAGCTGTTCGTATCGTAAAAAAGATGCCGAAAGAACTTCTCTTTGTATACCTTATAAGAGAACCTGTTATTGATGTCCTGTTCTACTTTGGCTCTATCTATCAGCTCTTTGTCCCGGTTATGGTAGACATGCTCCAGCTTTGCAAGACAGTCTTCTTGGTCTCCTGCGGCAAACAGAAAACCTGTTTCACCATCATTAACTACCTCTTTAAGCCCTCCTGCATCTGAGGCCAACAGTGTCGTTCCCGCTGCCAGAGCTTCTAAAGCTACAAAGGAAAGTCCCTCTACAAAAGAAGGTACGACTACTAAATCTGCCTTTTCTAGCATACAACGCAAATGAGGATTTGACACAGCCCCAGTTAGTCTGACAAAGGCATTCAAGCTATTATTCCTTATCCTAGCCTTTATCTCTTCTTCTGCTTCTCCTGCTCCAATTAACAAAAGCTGCAGATTCCCTGCCTTTATTCTCTTTCTCTTCAAAAACCTCTCTAGCACTTCCAAAAAGAAGAGCTGCCCTTTGTTACAATCCAGCCTTCCTGGCAACACAATTTTAAAAGCCTCCTCTTTGCCGACAAAGACAGATACTTTCTCTGTTGGTACCTTAGCCAGGTTAAAAATCGGGTTATACAGAACTACGTGCCTATGATGTTTCATAAAATGCGCCTCAACGTCTGTTCTTGTCGCCTTGCTAATGGATATGTGGCTATTATCTGCCAAACGCGCCAATCCCTGATTTAAGCTGTTAATGGTAATTCTAGGAAAAGAGTTTAAAGGGAACTGAGCATACTGTAATCCGTGATAGTACTGATGCAGTGCCAGCCTCAAGCCTGTCGTAAAGCCAAACAGTTTCACCAAACGCATAATAAAATGCGCATAAGGAGCATTTGCAACAACGACAGACACCTGCCTCTTTTTAAGAAACTGGAGGATAGGCCCAATAATTGAAAGAGATGATAAGAAAGCTTGGGGCGAGAGATAAGCATCCTGCTGACGGAGCTGCAGTATGTCTTGCGGAGGCACTAGAACTCCTAGCTCCTGGAGCACATCCGCATCAAAGTCTGACAGCACGATCAGACACACATTTACTTTCCTCTCTTGCAGTGCAGCTATTTGATTGGCAACCTGTTTCGTTATACCTTCACGGGCAATGGCTGGTGTAATAACAGCCACATTAGGTCGTCTTGAGTTTCCAAAAGAAAGCATTTACAACTAACAGCTAAAGCCGGTTTATGGGGGAAGCTCCAAATATACTATTTATCGGCAACTACAGTAGATTAGACTATCTGAGCCTTTTAAAGGATTCCCGAGGCCACTGCAGGTTTACTTTTCTGTTTTACGCCTCTCCTAAGGAGGAAAAGAACACCACTTATAAAAAGTATGGAGAAGCCATTTACTGGCAGGACTTTACGAGTGCTGATCAACTCCTGAGTGCCGTTACTCCCTCTAAAGTAGTCTTTTTATACATCGAATCATATAACCACGTTCTACTGAACTTGGCATGCCAGAAAGCGACAATCCCTACATACCTGCTAGAGCATGGACTACGAGCTGCAGTGAGCTTTCAATACAAGAACAAGCCGCAACTCAAGACTTCTATTAAGACTAAACTTGACCTTTACCTTACCATTCTTAGAGACCTCAGATCCAGAATAAGAACCAGACGGTTTCTCCTTAACAGTCTCAAGGAACTATCAGCTAATGACAAAGCATTCGCAGAGCAGTTTATCCGTGTACGCAGTAAACATAACTATCTTGACACAGTCAGAGAAGTAAGTTCGCCAAAACGATTAGCGGGGCATTACGTATCCTTTAGCCCTAAAATTTTCAAAATTCATCAAGAACAGGAAGCCCTTCCCAATAAGCAGGCAAGAAGTTTTATTGGAATCCCCTACTTTGATAAGTTTTGTAATGTTACCAGAGCCAAACACCTACAAAGAGCTATCTTATTGATTGATCAACCCTTAGCCGAGCAAGGCTTACTGCAATGGGACCGAGCTAATAAACAAGTATTTATCCAGGAATTACTTAAGGTATGCAGTGAACATCGTTATAAGCTGTATGTGAAGCCCCACCCTTGGCAAGACTTGAAACTATGGGAAGAGCAGCGATCAACAACTAACCTGGAAATAGTTGACGAGGAGAAGTTACTAGCTCTTGCCCCTTCTATACCACTCGTTCTGGGTTTCTATTCCACTCTTTTGATGCCTTTTGCAGCATTTAGGCATACAACGGTTATCACCTATGAAAATCATCCTGCTGGAAAGCTTCTAATTTCCCAACCTTTTATTGAATCAGGCGTTGCTCACGCTATTTGCAGCTTAAAGGAGCTAGGCGGTATCCTTCCTAACCTTGAAAAACTACACCAACAACAATTCCCCCATAAAGCGACCTTTATAAATGACTGGCTTTACAAATTTGATGGGAAGAGCGGGGAACGTTTAAGGGATATTCTGTTAAGCGGTGAGTTGTAAAAAGAAGAGGCTTTCATGGTGAAAGCCTTTTCTTATCCTTACGCTTCCTGCCTGTCAGGAACCTGCACCTTATCTCTGAAGTACTCCAGGGTCCTTTTCAGGCCCTCGGCCCGGTCCACCC
>NZ_FZOQ01000017.1 GCF_900188175.1 Pontibacter ummariensis
AGACCCGTGACGAGAACGGCTCCCTCACGGTGGAGTACAAGGACAAGCAGGGAAGGGTGGTGCAGAAGAAGGTGCAGGAGGCCGAGGGGGCGGACCTGCAGGGGACCCAGGAATCAGGGTCAACGACTGAGACTGCTTCCTGCCCCGAGGGGCTGGCGCAGTACTGGCGCTTCGGGCAGGGCTCGCTTACCGACTCGCAGTCGGGCCTTACCGCCTCCGGCACGGGGGCAGCCCCTGTCACCGGCAAGCTGGGCGAGGGGCTGGGTTTCGACGGCACGGCGGGCCTATCGGCAAGCGGGGCTTCCTTCGACTGGACTGCGGGCTCTAGTTTCTCAATAGAGCTGTGGGTAAGAAGGTCCGGGGCACCAGCGGGCAACGAGGTGATCGTGGGCCGCGACGACATGGAGGCGGGGGGGAGCCTGCATTGGTGGCTGGGCCTCAACACCTCTGGCCAGGTAATCTTCCAGCTCAAGGACAACCAGGGCTGGGGCTATGAACTGGGTGCCGCCGGGCCCTCCGTTACCGACGGGACCTGGCACCATGTGGTGGCCGTGCGCAACGAGGGGGCCAAGACCAACACCATCTATGTGGACGGCCAGGTGGCCGACCAAGCCACCGGCATCTACTACTCTGAGGCGGGCTTCGCCTCGGCGGCGGCCCTCAACATTGGCTGGCTAAACCGCAGCTCAGGCTACCACTACAATGGTGATCTGGACGAGCTGGCCTTCTACTCCCGCTCCCTGGCCTCGCAGGAGGCCTCCGCCCACTACAACGGCGGGCAGGGCATGGACTACTGCGAGGGAGCCGGGAATGTAGAGGAGCCGGTGTTGGCCTGCGCCGAGGGCGTGGACCTGCACTGGGGCTATGAGCAGGACTACGTAGACTCCAAGCAGGGCCTGGTGGCCAGCGGCTCGGGAGGCATAGTAGTGGCAGACGGCGCGGCGGGTAGCGCCTTGCGCTTCGACGCCACGGGCGGGCTGTCGGCGGACGCGGGGGCCTTCGACTGGGCGGCCGGCTCCAGCTTCTCAATAGAGCTGTGGGTAAGGCGCTCAGGAGCCCCGGCCGGCAATGAGGTGGTGATAGGGCGAGACGCGGTGGAGGCTGGGTTGAGCAGCCTCCACTGGTGGATAGGCGTGGAGCCCTCAGGAAAGGCGCGCTTCCAGCTCAAGGACAACCAGGGCTGGGGGGCCTTTATAGGCGACGCGGCTGCTAACCCCTCTGTTACGGACGGTGCCTGGCACCAGGTGGTGGCCGTGCGGGACGGGGCGGGGCAGCAGAACCTGCTCTATGTGGACGGGGTGCTGGTGCAGCAGGTCTCCATGACCTACTCCGGCTCGGGCTTCGCCTCCACAGTAGGGGTAAACATGGGCTGGCTGGACCGCTACCCTGGCTTCCGTTACAATGGCGACCTAGACGAGCTGGCCCTGTACAAAAGGGCGCTGACGGCGCAGGAGGTGGCCAGCCGCTATAATGGGGGAAGCCCCGAGCCGGTGTGCCAGCCTCAGACTACCGAACCCTCAGCGAAGCCACTCTTTGCCAACACGCAGTACGTCTACGACGCTCTGGGCAACCTGCGCCTAGTGATCCAGCCCGAGGGCTACCGTAATCATCTGCCGACAGCGGATGCGGCGGGCACAGTCACCCTGGAGCCTAACTCAGTCTTCCTTTCCCGCTGGTGCTTCCGTTACGCCTACGACGGCCGCAGAAGGCTTGTGGAGAAGCAGGTGCCGGGGGCGGGGCCGGTGGAGACGGTGTACAACAAAAGAGACGAGGCGGTCTTCACGCGGGACGCCAACCAGAAGGATAGGGGCGAGTGGGCCTTTGTCAAGTACGATGTGCTGGGCCGGCCGGTGATGACAGGAGTTGTCTCCGAGAGCCGCAGCAGGGACACGCTGCAGGCAAAGGTGGACGCGCTCACCGGGGCAAGCCTCTACGAGTCGCCAGACGCTGCCTCCTTCCTGGGCTACACGCTCAACGGCTCCTCGCCAGAGGGCATGGGCATCGCGGAGGGGGACGTGCTGACGGTGACCTACTACGACGACTACTCTCCCTTCGGCACGGCCTACGCCTTTGACAGCTCGGCGCTTGCGGGCATGGCCGGCAAGAACGAGCGGGTAAGGGGCCAGGTGACGGGCACGCGCACCAGGGTGCTGGGCACCGGCGACTGGCTCACCAGCGTCAATTACTACGACGACAAGTACCGGCTGATCCAGACTGTGTCCGACGGTTATGTGGGAGGGGCGGTGCTGGCGGAGGCGGACCGGGTGACCACCCGCTACGACTTTACAGGAAAGCCCCTGGAGACGCTCACCACCCACCGGGCCGCCTCGGGCACGCACGCGGTGCTGGACTCGATGCGCTACGATCACATGGGCCGGCTGCTGGAGAGCTGGCAGGCCATCGACGGCAGAGGGGCCGTGCTGCTGGCCAGCAACAAATACAACGAGGCGGGCCAGCTGGTGGACAAGGGGCTGCACTCCACCGACGGCGGTGGCTCTTTCCTGCAGTCGGTCGATTACCGCTACAACATCCGTGGCTGGACAAGCTCCATCAACAACGCCGCCCGCACCAGCGACGGGGCCACCAACGACGAGGGCGGGGACCTGTTCGGCTTTGAGCTCACCTACAACGAGGGTATGCAGCTGGGGGCCGGGGCGCAGTATAATGGCAATGTCACGGAGGCGGTGTGGAGCACGGCCACCGACGGGGTACAGCGGGGCTACGCCTACGCCTATGACAGGGCCAGCCGCCTCAAGTCCGGCACTTACAAGGCCTATGACGGGGCGGGCTGGACAGCCGAGCAGGGCCGCTACACGCTCGAGGGCCTGTCCTACGACGCCAACGGCAACATCAAGGGGCTAGTGCGGCACGGGATGAGTTCGGGGCACGCCTACGACGGAAGCGTTCCCCGCGCCTTCGGGGAGGTGGACCGGCTCAGCTACGTCTACGAGGGCAACCGGCTGGCCACCGTCAACGACGCCGTGACCGTGACGGGTCCTGCCGGGGACTTCCGCGACAACGGCACAAAGAAGGCCTACGCCGAGGGCAACCAGGCTTCGTGGGAGTACGCCTACGACGCCAACGGCAACATGGTGCGTGACGAGAACAAGGGTATCACGAGCGTCAGCTACAACCACCTGAACCTGCCCGACACCGTGTTTGTAAAGGACAAAGGCTATATTCGCTACCTTTACTCGGCGGCGGGCGTAAAGCTCAGGAAGGAAGTCTACCAGAACAGCGCCCTGACCTCGGCCACGGATTATGCGGGCGTGTTCGTGCACCAGGCCGACACGCTCTTTGCCTTCACCCCTGAGGGCAGGGCGCTCTATGAGCCCATGACGGACCAGGTGTGGCGCTACGAGTACCACTTGAAGGACCACCTGGGCAACTTGAGGGTGAGCTTCGCAGAGCCGACCACGACCACCAGCGGGCTGACGATGGAGCCGATGATGGCCACCACCGAGGAGGCCGAGTTCGAGAACGTGGAGCAGACGCGCCACCAGGACCGGATGCGCGCGCGCACGGGCAGCCACTCGGCCCTGCTGGGCGTGGGCAGGGGGAGGCCCTTGGGCCCTTCCAAAAGGGTAGCCCTGCAGAAGGGGGACACGCTGCGGGTGGAGGCCTTTGGCATGTACGAGGCGGAGAGGAAGCAGAGCCTTGCCTTCAGCCTGGCCTCCTGGCTTGCCTCGGGCGTGGCGCTGACGGCCCCGCAGGCCGTGGCGGGGGAGCAGGCCGGGCAGGGGAAGGCGGCGGTCTCGCCTCTGCTGGGGGTAGGGCTGGCGATGGCCCCGGCTGTCTTGCAGAGGGAAAAGCGTGCGCCTGTGGCTTACCTTCGCTATATTGTCTATGACTCGGACTCCAACTACGTGGACAGCGGCTACAGAGCCCTGTCTTCAGAGGCCAACGGGGGCTGGGAGGAGCTGGAGCTGGCGTACGCCGCAGAAGAGGACGGCTTTGCCGAGGTATACGTGGCCAACGAGAGTGAGGAGGAGGCCTACTTCGACGACATGAGCGTGTCGGTGACAAGCCCGATGCTGGTGCAGGAGAACCACTACGACCCCTGGGGGCTCAACCTCGTAGGACTGGAGAAGCAGGGAACGCCGGACCACAAGTTCCAGTACAACGGAAAGGAGAAGCAGACGGAGCTGGGGCTGAACTGGATGGACTACGGGGCCAGGATGTATGACGCCCAGATAGGGCGTTGGCATGTCGTGGACCCCTTAGCTGATATTGCACCCGATAGAACACCATACCATTTTGTAAGCAATAACCCGATCAATAGGATCGATCCTACTGGGCTAACAGATTTTACATTGAACAAAAAGACAGGTGAAGTTGCTCAAGTAGGCAAAGCAAATGATGAACCGGATCGAATACTGAAAACAAATCGTAAAGGAGAGGTCAAGTACAAAAAGAATGGTGAAGCAAAAGTTGCTATGGGAGGAATCGAACAAGGCATTTTGGCCGATGGACAGAACTGGAAGACAGATGATCAGGTTATAGAGGTTGGCGGAGAAGGACAAGCAACTGTAGATGGGGTTAAATCTTTTACAATGGGGCTTTCAGAGTATCTTGGAAAAGAGATTAAAGGTTTCTCGTATTCATCTAATGCTTCCGGAGATGTTACAGATATGGTATTAGGAAAATATTTGAATAATTCAAATACCGAATCTTATGGTACACTTGGTGCATTACAAAAAAAATATGGAGGTAATTTTTCCTTTGGTGGTGTTTTACAAGAATTCCATACTCATCCTGATGGTAAATTAGGTGCAACTCAATCAGCACCCAATCTTTCACAAGACGTTACGGCCCTTCAAAATGATAAGCCGTTTATACCTAACGCAAGTTTTATTATTCTGTATAGAATTCAAGGCCAGAAGAAACCAGCAGAATATGACTATACCCATGAGTATAGAGTTCCCAGGAAGAAAAGATAACTACGAAATGAAAAAATTATTAATTCTATTTATTGTATTCACTGCTTCAATATGTGGCGTTTACTCTCAGAGTAAAACTATTGAAGGAAGGGTTATTTCAGAGCATTTAGAAACTTTGCCTGGGGTGTTCATTATGATTGATGATTCAGTTGAAGTGGGTATGACAGATTTAAACGGGTTTTTCAAAATAGATATCCCCGTTTCTGAGAAAAAAATATTGTTCAAGGGTGTTGGCATGGAACCAACAACCATAGAGCTTGTGGATGAATGTGATAAAATCGAGGTTGTAATAATGTTAAGCAGTACCTATGATTTTATAACTCCAAGGCGTGTTGAGAGGAAAAGAAAAAAAAGATATAAGAAGCTTCCCGAGATACATAAGCAAGCTTACGAAAAAGGGATTTTTAAATCCTGTGATCCTTGTGTCTCATATGTTTTTACAAAATATTGACCACTCCAACTTTATATGAAAAAATATGGCCCCTGCTGTCGGTAGTCTTCTGGAAGGAGACTACCGACTTTGAATGAATCAGGAGGAACTCCGTTCCGGTGAGGTAAACTATCGCCAGCAATGCAAAAAGAAAGCCCGACTCCCACCAGAGCGGGCTTTTTCTTTTTTCACCGGAGGTTGCGTATTTGGCTTCGTTTCCAGAAATCAGCCCCAAAACAGTAGCCACCCATCCGAGGGGCATGGGCCACTACTGCTTGACGGGCCGTAGGAAGGTTAAGCGGGGTTCGTGCGCTGCTCACTTAGTTGCGTCAGCCAACTAAGCAAAACTTCCCTTCGGCTCATAGCTACTTCCTTGGTTATTCCCTTTTCATTTGAAATAACATTTAGTAGAAGACGGGGTGAGTAAATGACAGAATAAATATATACTTCTTTAATTAAAGAATAATCACATACCTTTTTATTTGTGAAAACCTGTTTCCATTAGATATTGTACTGAAAATAATGAGGATATTCCAATCTAAAATATGTTTTTAAAAACCAATGGGAAAAACAAATGATCTTGTCGATTTCATGCTGTCCCTCACAAGGGAGATGGGTGACGAATATAACAGAATACAAAAGCGCTCTACTGAAGATCAAGGAACTGCTGGCGATCAAGGTGAAGAAAACTGGGCTTCAATATTTAAAAATTGGTTGCCTGCAGACTATCAGGTTGTTACAAAAGGGAGGCTATTAAGTGAGAAGGGAGTAGCGAGCCCTCAAGTTGATGTAATCATTTTGCGTCCATTTTATCCTAAACATTTGCTTGATAAAAAGCTTTATCTGACCGCAGGCGTAGCAGCAGCATTTGAATGTAAAAACACGTTGAAGGCTAGCCATATCGTGAAGACTGTTCAGAACTCAGTAGAAGTCAGAAATCTTTTGAATATAAGGCAGGGTAATTACCGAGATGAAATATACAGTCCTATCATCTATGGTTTACTTGCACATTCTCATTCTTGGAAAGGAGCTGAGTCTAAGCCAAAGAATGTAATAGAGGAGAAACTCCACGAGTGCGACAGATTATTTGTAACACATCCAAGAGAAATGTTAGATTTTGTTTGTGTAAGTGATTTAGCACTATGGTCCTCCTATAAGCTCCCAATGAATTTTTATACTTATCAAGAATCCGGGAATTACTTCTATAAATGGATGCCAGGTCCTCAAACTGGTTATGGCTTTTCTGAAAGAGAAGCTTACACCGTGAATACGGAGCCTTATAAAAATTTTACTCCCATTGGTGCTTTTCTTTCGAAATTGTTTAAAAAGTTAGCCCTACACGATAATCGTTTAATCGATTTTTCACATTATTTTGGTCAAACCATTGGTGGAGGTGCATCAATTAAATTCAGGACATGGCCTGAAAATATTTTGTCTGAAGGTGCAAGAACTGATTTACTCCATAATCAATCACTTTATCAAGGTAATTGGATGTCAGAAGGATAAGCTGGGTTCGTCCGTGTCCTCGGCCAGACTGCTCTCCGGCAAAAGCAAGGCTGTACAAGCTCCCTTCGGTCGGCCTTGCTTTTGCCTTCGCTTGCCAGCCTGCGGTACTCCTCACGGCTGTTTCTTTTTTGTTTTTAGAGTTGTTAAATGCCTCCGGCAGGAAGGTGAAAAAACAAAACCCACAGCCCACGTTATGCTCGCCTGCGGGTCAGCCGCCGCACAGCCAGCTGCCCTCGTTCCTCGGGCTCTTCCTGGTTGGCTTTGGCTTCCGCTCGCAGCGGCTTCGCGCTTTGAAATCTTACCCCCAACCCCCGGAATCAACCGCGGGCTTTTTGTTTTATAGTTGGAGTTTTATAGTTGGAGTTATACTTGATAGCAGCTGATCAGCCAGCCGCACAAAGGCCAAGGGGCTATTCCGGCCCCTTCTACCCCAGGAGCCTTGCCACGTCCAGCCGTGCCGCTGGCCCGACTGAACGCGGCAAGGTTATACATATACTTTGCTCGTTCAGGTAAGGTATAGATACAAAAAAGCCCAACCTATTGAGGCTGGGCTCTATACCTTATACTTTGGTGCTATTATTCTTTGATCATCTTTTTCAGAAGCTCCACCTTTTCACGCTCACTTTCCAGCAGGCGCTCGTATAGCTCTACTACTTTATCAAGTGGATTAAATGTAGGGCTAATGTTTATCGCATTGATTGTTGAGCTGTCATGACTGGTAAAGGAATTAGCAATGATGTTTTGAATAGCTTCATCATTGAAGTTCTTTATACCTTCTGCAGGTACGCCTAAGGCTTTTGCTACTTTTTGCAGCGTTTCCTCTTCCACGTTCTCGCTCTGCTCCATTCGGGAAACAGTTTGCTGGCTCACACCCATCTCAAGGGCAAGCGTTTCCTGCTTAATTCCACGGAGTTCACGGATGCGGCTGATCTTGCGACCGATATGCGAAGGTTTCATAGTTGCTTCCATAGTACCAAATATAGCGTTTTCAGTTGAGTAAGAAAACAGCAGGCAAGTAAAATACTACGGCTTTGGGTGCGGTACGCGCTGGTAAATTACCATCTTAGGGCAAAGCAGCCAATTATACCTGTAGCAGACGGGTAAAATAGGTATGGCAGTGTGAAAAATCACATACGAGCCGGAGTGAAAGATAGGAACACAAGGTACAGCTAAGACCGCGACAAGCAAAGTATGGAACGCCAGGGAACACCAGTGGAACGCCAAAATCAGGTAAAAACTGCGAATACAGGCAACAGAGCAAGATTTTACCGCTGGTATTCCGTTTTCCAGAAAAACGTGATACCCCCTTGCTTTACTGCGTCATACAGCTAAATGTAAGCTGGTGTTCGGCATGCCAGCCAAGGTATAGGGCATAGGTGTACCTTTTTGATCAGGTATAGGAATGGATACAGACTTCACTATATTTATAGTAGGTTTTAAGAGCCGGACGTTCTTTGGGGAAAAGTATGCTATAAGGGCAAGTGCACCATAGGCCAAAACTGGTGCAGGTGCACACTTCTTCCAGTACAACGGGAAGGAGAAGCAGACCGAGCTGGGACTTGGCTGGACCGACTACGGTGCCAGGATGTACGATGCCCAGATCGGCAGGTGGCATGTGGTGGACCCGCTGGCTGATCTACATTGGGATCTGACGCCTTACAACTATGTAATGAATAATCCACTTAACTATGTAGATCCCTTCGGGATGGATACGATCCGCGTGAACAACATGAATTCTGAGAATTGGAAAACATTCAATACTGAGAGTGACGTAGTTGAATTAAATGAAGTTACTATCACGCCTGATAACCAAGCGGAGGAGTCGGAACAGTCACAACAGAGCAACAATTCCAATGATTGGATTATGGGGTCAAATTCTACAGGAGGAGAGAATAACCAGCAATGGCCAACTATAAATAGAGGAGAGATTAAGCCTTACCAGCCTAACACTTTTGGTAAGTTAAAAAATAAGATTGCTAAATTACCAATAGGTATAAGGCAGTTAGCAGAAATGTCTTATCAAACTGCAGATGATGTTTATGTAACTTTTCAATTAGGGAAAAACAGAATGCATTTGGATAGGTCTGGAACTACTCCTAATGAAATTACTGATGCAGGAGTAAGCACTTTAGTAAGCGTTCTACCGGTTTCTGAGCTTTCCGGTGTAAAAAGCTTAAATGCAGCTCAGTTTAGCAAATTATTTAAAGGGACTTTGATTTTAAAAGCTCCACCAAAATTGAGGGGTTACATTAATAGAGGTTTAAACAAATATGTTATTCAAGATTGGTTTGGACTATCTACTGGTATTATCCAGTCGGCATCTGAAATCAGTAATGATGATTGATTGATCTAAAGATTTAAGGTTATGTTACAAGGCTTTTTCGGTTCTATATTTTTAGAATTTATAGGTGCACTAGCAAGATGGTGTTTTACAGTTGTCATTAATTTCTTTAAAGGAGAGGATACCAAAAGCTTCAAAGAGGTGTGGACAGGGAATAGAAAATTAAGCAAAAGCGATTCTTTCATGTATAGCACATCAAACATTATTATAGGTATTTTTGTCGTGCTGCTCCTCTGTTATTTAGTGCTTTGGCTTGAGCGATAATGAATATAGAAACCTATGCCAACTGGCGTGATTAGCAACTTTTACTTTCCTTCTATATCTCAAGTTTGGGTGGAGTGGTATAGCGGGGTTCGTGTGCTGCTCACTTAGTTGCGTCAGCCAACAAAGCAAGGCTTCCCTTCGGCTCACTCGTGCCTCGTTCGGTCTTGCTTTGCCGCTTTACTGCCACCGCTTCCTTAAGTCAGCCGTGGCAGTAAAGCTTTGGCTGTCTCCACACGTTGCGCTGCTCCTCACGGCTGCTCTCTCTGTGCTGTAAGTCCTGTTCCGACAAGCTGCATAGCACTTACAGCCCAGCCGCATCCCACGTTATGCTCGCCTGCGGGTCAGCCGCCGCGCAGCCAGCCGCCCTCGTTCCTCGGGCTCTTCCTGATCGGCCCTGCCTTCCGCTCGTAGCAGCTTTCGCGATTGAAGATCTTACTCCCACCCTCAGGATAAGGCGATGGCTTTTCTCTTAGCTTAGCCTGTGCCTTTCGTTAGTTGTTTCCAGCCACTTCTGGAGAATGGAGTTGTGCTTAGTAAAGAAGTGTTCGAGGCAGTCATTTCTTACAAGGCATGTGAAAAGTCACACTGTGCAATGGGAACAGAAACATTGCAATTTGTCTTCTCAAGGCTCAACTTTGGGTTATAAATTGATGTCTAAACTTTAGTGCCCGGCTTTAGGCTTTTCTAAGGTTATTTATGAGGTGATGTGACGGAAGATGTACCCTTCATGCAGGCCTTTGCTTTGGTGCCTGTCTTCGTTTTGCAGCTGCTAGAAACACAGGATATTGCTCAATCCCTAAAGCTGCTAATCCTGCTCTATGCTTAAAGCAGTCTGGCGTGTTACATCCGCGGCCCTTTCTGAAGCCTACGCAAAGGGCTTTGTTACTTCAACTGAAACCAAACTTAACAGCTTATGGATATAGAAAAACTTTGCCAGGCAGTGGGCAATATGCGCCCGCTTCCCGGTAGCCTGCGAGACAAGGACCTGTTGGAGGAGGTAAAAGGTTACCTTCGTGAGCATATTGCTGTCAGTCATTACGCCCAAAGGCAATTGCTGCTGAGCGCCGGGCAGCACGCAGAACATATCTATTTTGTAGTGGAAGGCTTTGCCAGAGGCTTCTATCATGATGCAAAGACAGGGCGGGACATAACCATCTTTCTGTGGGATGAGCAGTCCTTTGCCGTGGCAGTCAACAGCTTTTTTCTTCGAGAGCCTTCGGACCTGTACCTGGAGGTGCTACCGGGAAGCAAGTTGCTCTCTCTTTCGTATGGACAGTTAAATACGGTCTTTGAAAAGTATCCCCCCACGGAGGCCCTGGTACGCTTGCTTGCACTGCACTATAGTGCTTACCATAAGAAGCGTACCTTAGACCTACTTACCTGTTCTGCCTGGGAACGCTATGTGGATTTACTGTGTACTTGCCCGAGAATCGAGCAAAAGGTGTCGAAAGAGGTCATTGCTTCATTCCTGGGAATCACCCCGCAGTCGCTCAGCCGTCTCATCAAAGACAATGGTCACCCTTAGGAGCGTGGCACCGGGAATCTTCATGTGAATCACTTTTTTAACCTTCCATAATTGACTATATAACATAGGGTAAATAGTAAATTCCTAGCTCTTCTTTACCTTTATCTTAACTTAAAGAAAGGGAGACACAGCGAATTTTAATGTTTAGAAAGGGTTGCACTTTTCTCTGTCTCCGAGCCAAAGCAAGCTAGCATTCAAGTAGTCATTTATGAATAAAAAAAACTTTGTCATTCAGTTGATTTCTGTTCTGCTGGTAGCTTTATGGGTATACGCGGCCGTTAGTAAGCTCCAGGAGTTTAACGCCTTCCATGAACAGTTACATCGGCAGCCCTTGCCAAGCTGGACGCCTGGATTCCTGGTGTGGGGCCTGCCCTTGATAGAACTGATAGCCGCAGGACTGTTGCTTTTTCAGCGGTTTAGGGGAGTAGGGATTTGGCTTTCCTTCCTGTTAATGCTCCTTTTTACAGGATATGTAGGGCTGGCTGTAGTGGGAGTCTGGGATGATGTTCCTTGTGCTTGTGGTGGTGTCATCAGTCAGCTGGGCTGGGAGGGACACCTTTTGTTTAACTTGTTCTTTACGATCCTGACAGGTGTTGGGGTGTTTGTGTGGAAGCAAAAAAGAAGTGGTGACTCCGGGGGAGACGCCGCCTCAGGTGAAGCTGCCTACCCAAGTGGCGGCAGATAAATATAAGTCATTTTTATACTTAACCTTTCTTTAATCATGAAGAGATTTAAAGTTAATGCCATGGCCATCGTTGCGGTTGTAGTGGCAGCAGGCACAGTGGCGTTCAAAGCGCCAGTAGCACAGGAGTGGGTTTTCACAGGCTCTGACATCAATCAAGTTAAGACAGCCTCGTTTTATTCCCTGTCTGCAGTACCAGAGGGATGCGAAGACAGTGCTTCGCTGCCGTGCAGTATATTGTCAGAGGCTACGAGTCAGTCTCAATTGCAGAGCTACTTGAACTCCAGAACAACGGAGCAGATCATGGATGAAGCCGTTGGCCAGCGTGACTAAGCAGCCAAAAGGCCAGGAGGGAACTTCCCCTCCTGGCCTTTTCTGTCCGGCAGTTCCTACTAGCGCGGGTTCTGCTGCATTCCTGAAAGCTCAATCACATCCTCTGGAATAGGCAGTGCAAAGCGCAAGTCCCCTGGGGGGAGCAAATAGTCTTTGTCCTCTATGACGCGCTTTAGTGTTATGTTGGCTCCCTCTTTGTTCAGCCGTTTGATATCCATCCACCTCAGCCCGCGCATCAGCAGTTCTTTTCTCCTTTCCTGCAGTATAAGCGCCAGTGCCTCATCCGCAGAGCCCGCTTCCAAGTCTGTAAAGGTGCCGGTGCGCCACCTGTTTCGGAGCAGTGTGTTCAGGGTGGCCATGGCGCTTGTCACGTCTCCGCGCCGTGCCTGGCTCTCGGCCAGTATCAGGTAAACCTCATCAGTGGCAACGCCTGTAAAAAGGCTGGAGCTTCCTTCATAACTCCCTTTGAAAGAGTAGTAGCCATCCGAAGCTTTCTTGAAGAAAAGCTTCTTCCTCAGGTCATCATCCGCATAGCTCTTGTAGAGCAGGGTGTCAATACGCGCCCGGCTGGTAGAGAGGGGCTGCGGAGCTCCCGTCATGCTTTCATGCAGCACCTCCGGGTTGAACTTGGGCAAAGGGTACGCTGCCGTGGCTGAGAGCGTGTTATAGTCCAGGAGTTTGTCGTTGAGCATCAGGGTACTGTCCGCATAGGCGCCAGCCTCCTCATAGCGTCTCATGTAGAGCATGGCTCTGGCCAGCACAGCGTAGGCCGCCGCCCTGGAAGGCCGCATCACGTGCGTTGTCCTTTCGGGAAGCAGAGCAGCTGCCTGCTTCAGGTCCTGGAGTATTTGAATGTATGTCTCATCGATGCTTGCGCGGACCAGCTTTTCATTAAAGTTAGTGCCCAGGCGCAGCGGGAGCCCCAGTGCGCTGCCTGCTGTCTGCTCGTCATAGGCCTGTGCCCAAATAGAGGCGGCTGTCAACAAGGTAAGCCCTCTGTAGTAGTGCGCCTGCCCCTTCACGTAATCCCAGGTTTGAGCGTTGTTTGCCGTCCGCTCAATCGAAGGAACAGTTTCCAGCACTGTGTTCGCATAATATATCGTCTGGTAAGCCTCGTACCAGTCATTCGGACGATATCCGATACGAAAGAGATTGTCTTTCTCCCAGGTGTACTTCCGACGCTCTGCTTCGTTGCTCATGGAAGCCCATGTGGCGGAAGGCAGGAAGTAATTGTCCGCGCTGGTCTCGGCAGAGCCGGCGGGGTGATCGTTGTTCATGTTGTTGTAGTCGTCGAGCAGTGCCTGTAGGTCGGAGAGGGTAGTAGGCACCGCCAGCGCCTTGTCCGGCTTCTCGTCCAGAAAGCTCTCGCAGCCACCCAATGAAAGGGATGTTACGAGCAGCGTGGCGTACATGCTTCTTTTTAGAATTTGTAAACGTTTCATAAGGTATTGTTCTTTGATGATGGTTGTTAAAAAGTAGCCCTGAAGCCAAGGGAAATGCTCTGTGGATCGGGCAGGGCATTAAAGTTGTAGCGGTCAGGATCCAGCCCACGGCTGTTGGCACGCCAGAGAATCCCCAGGTTGCTTAGGTTGAGATACACCTGTCCGTCTTTGAGGGCACCCTGTTTCGTGCCTTTTGCCGGTAGTGTATAGCTGGCAGAGACATACTGCAGGCGGATGTGGTCTCCCTTCTCTACCAGTACCTCTGATCCGGCATAAAAGGAGTCCCTGGCGAAGTTGTCCGGGTAGGTCATGGAGGGAACATTCGTATGCTGCTCATCCCCCGGCTTCTGCCAGCGCTGCGCAAAATCGGAGTGGCCGCCCCAGCTGCTGTACAGCGTGGAGTAGCTGATGGAGTTGGCCCGGAAGAAATAGCCCAGCTTCCAGCTGAGCCTTGCCGTTAAGGAGAACCCCTTCCAGGAGAAGGTGTTGCCCAGGGAGCCGAAGAAGGTGGGGATGGCAGAGCCGTGGTAAACCAGGTCATCCAGGTTAGCCTCCCCATAGTTGATGGAGAAGTAATCGCTGCTAACCTCTCCGTCCAGGTACCCCAGAGGATCCCCTGTCTGCGGGTCCAGTCCCGCCCACTTAA
Source organism: Pontibacter ummariensis (assembly GCF_900188175.1). GTDB lineage: Bacteria > Bacteroidota > Bacteroidia > Cytophagales > Hymenobacteraceae > Pontibacter > Pontibacter ummariensis. The sequence goes on from NZ_FZOQ01000017.1 coordinate 14,110, forward strand.
AAGAGTAGAGGGAGTAGGCGGGCTTTCCTTCTATCCCTGTTACCAGGTAACCTGGCGTCACGAGATTATATGCCAGAGGCGTGCCCAGGTAATAGTCTGTGATCTCGTCCTTGCTGTGGCTGAAGTTCAGCTGAGTAGTCCACTGAAAGGCACCGTCCAGGTTGATGCTGTTCAGGGCTACGTCTATGCCGTGCCCACTGAGTTCCGCTACATTTCGCATGACCTGATCGCCTACGCCGGTCGTGTAGTCCACCGGGTACATGGCAAAGAGGTCATGGGCTTTCTTCTGGTAGTACTCGATGCTACCGCTGAGCCGGTTCCCCCTGATGGCAAAGTCCAGGCCCGTGTTCCACATGCCCACTGTTTCCCAGGTCAGGTCCGGGTTGGCAAAGGTTGAGAACCGGGCGTAAGGCATTTGTGTGTAAGGAGAGCTGGCCGGGTAGGTAATGGTGGAGACAGCGGTAAAGGCCGGGTTGGTATTGCCGCTAAAGCCGTAGGTGGAGCGAAGCTTCAGGTAAGGCAGGAAGCCCAGTTTGTAGAAGGGCTCACGAGACACATCCCAGGCAAGACCCGTAGACCAGAGGGGGGTCCAGAGATCGTTTGTGCGCAGTCCAAAGAGGTTGGAGGCATCCCGTCGGGCACTGGCCGACAGGGTGTACCTGCCACCATACGTATAGGCGGCGTTTGCGTACTGGGACACAAAGCGGTTTAGTACCTCGTCCTCATCCGCCATATTGGGGATATACCGCTCTGCGCCGGTCACCAAGTCCGGGTAAGGGATGGTATAGTCCACGCTCCCGAAGGTCAGGTTATCCGGCCTATAGCCGTAGAGCCTGCTGGTATAGCCCACGGTGAGGGCACTTCGCACTTCTGCTCCCGCAATCACCGAGAGAATGTGCCTGTCCCAGTTACGGTCAAAGTTGAGCTGGCCCCGCAGGTTCTGCGACTCCAGCAGGCTCTGTGTCCTGTCCAGGATGGCGCCGCGAGGGATGGTGTACTTGTAAGCCCCTGTTTCAGGATCCAGAAGAGTGTACCGGTTTATAAGGTTGCGCGTATAGTAGCTACCCTCGTCCTGCAACAGGCGGCGGGCTGACTGCTGGCGCTCATACTGGTACTTTACCTCAGCGCTCAGACCATGCTTCCAGCGGTAAGTCACTCCCAGGTTGGCCAGTACGTCCTGCACGTCCCGCGTGTCCTGCACGTGCTTATGGTCTTCCAGGGGGTAGAGGTTCCAGTCCAGCAGGTTCCCCCCACCTGCCGTATCCTTATAGCTTTGGCTATAGTCCCGGGCAACAGGCAGGGGGGAGCCGTTTTCATTAGCAAAGCGGGCATAGGGATAGATGTAGTAATTTGCCTGTCCGATCTCCCCGTAGCCGGGCTTGCCACCGGTCCTTTCGCTTTGTGTATAGTAGGCTCCTGTTGTCACCGTGAGGCCTTTGGCCGGGCGAATGGTGGTCTGGAAGCGCAGGTTCAGGCGGTCGTATTGGGCAGCCAGTTGGTCAACGTTCCGGTCATAGCCTGCGGAGAGGCTCCAGGCCAGCACATCAGACCCGCTCTGCAGGTTCAGGGCATACTGCTGGCGCAGGGCACGCTGGTAGATGTAGCGCTCATAATCATCCCGCACGTCTATGTTTCGCAGGGCGTTGATGCGGGCCTCCACCTCATCGGCGGGTAACGTACCTTTCTCTTTTTTGTCCAGAAGCTCCACCACGGGCGAGAGCACCGGGTAGCCGTAACCCCCAATCATGAAGCTGTAGTAGTCGTTGTCAAAGAGAAACTGCTCCACGTCAATGAAGTCAGAGGAGCTCATCTGGCGGAGGTAGGAGAGGTCCGGCTTCGCGCTAAGGGTAACGTTGGCGTTGATCGTGGCAGTGAGGGGTTGGTGGAAGCGGCCCTTCTTCGTGGTGATGACGATGACACCGTTCCCGGCGCGTGCCCCCCAGATAGAGGTGGCGGCTGCGTCCTTCAGAATCGTGACACTCTCCACATCGTTGGGGTTGATGTTGCGGATATCGCCCTCATACGGGAAGTTGTCTACTACGATGAGCGGGGAGCGGGGGCCGTTGATGGAACTGAGGCCGCGCACCATCAGCTGATCCTCCAGGCCCGCCCGGTCTACGGTTACGCCGTTGGCCACTGACTCCAGCCTGCTGAGCACGTCAGGACCTACCTGTTCATTCAGCGTAGCGTTGCTTACCTGCGTGAAAGAGCCGGTAGCGCGCTCCTGCGGAATATTCTGGTACCCTGTGGAAACTACCACTTCCTGCAGGTTGCGGTCGTCTTCAGAAAGGGCTATCACGAGCGGCTCCTCCAGCGGGAGGTTTACAGGCACTTCCCGGTGAGCAAAGCCGACGAAGGAGACCACGAGGACAAGCTTGTCTTTGCTAACAGGAAGGGAGAAAAACCCTTCCGCGTTTGTGGTCACGCCTGCGTTGCTGTCTTTTAGTTTAACGGTTGCCCCGGGCAGGGGTGAGCTATCGGCGGCGGAAACGACTCTGCCGCTTAAGGTTTGCTGCGCCAGGACCGGGAGCATAAAGCCCAGCAGGCACAAAAGGAGTAGTACTCTTTTCATGTGTTGATTGAGTTAGATGATTAGAAATAGTTAAATGTGAAAGGGAGAGAGGTATGTGTATAGCTGGTCCTACTGGGGCGGCGTGTCCTGCCTGTCGCGGATCACCAGCACATAAATGTTTCGCTGCTCCTCCACCAGCTCCAGGTTATAGCGCTGCAACTCCCTCCGCAGGGCTGGCAGGTCCGCCAGGTCAGAGCTGATGTCCAGGTCCACCGGGTCGGAGTACCCTGTCTCATCCAGCACTGGGTAGGAAATGCCCTCCTCACTGAGCAGTTGGTTGACCAGGAAGGAAAGCGGGGCGTTGCGCATGCGCTTAGGTCCCGGCTGATAGAGTGTGCTTATCTGTGGCCCGCCTTTGGTTTTGATCTTCCGGGGGCTGCCCGATAGCTTCAAAACCAGGCAGGTAAGGGGACGCTTTTCTATGGTCCCATGGAAGCCGGAGTACTGGTTAAGGTCTGACAGCATGCGCCCGTACATGCCTTCTGCCTCAGATACTGGGCCGATCTGGTCGTAGCTGTAGAGGTGCTGACGTTTCCACTCCGCGTGGCTGAGGTCTGACTTTTCGGGTAGCAGGGCGGCAAGGTTCCGGGCTTCCAGTACCAGGCGGTTCTGATTGTAGGAGGGTATTTGGTGCAGGGCCACCGTTTCATAAAGGTCCAGCAGGGGCTTGTTTGTCATCACCCTGCCTACCACGGTGTCCCCTTTCTTCCGGAGCCTGGTGCCGCTTGGTAAACCGTCTATCTTTCCCTTGAGTAATACAGAGAAATGGACGAGGTTACCGGCAGGAAGGTCACGATCTGCGAAAAGAGGGCTTTGTAGACTAATGTCCTTCTTTACAGGAACGGACAGAGTGCCTGTCTTTAGGGCCTGGCGGACATTCTCGGGAGTGACGTGGTACTCGCTGGTAATGGCCATTACCTTACCGCCGGGTGAGATCCATACCACGTGTGGTACCAGGTGGTAGGGGAAGAGTTCGGACAGGTGAGTGTCCTCCACCGCGGTTGGAAGCCACCGGGAGGTCTTACCTTCTTTTTCCCGGCTCTTGTAATAGGCCTGCACCTTCGCCCTGTCTTCTTTGGACACCAGCAGTACCTGCAACTGGTCCCCAAACCGGTTTTGCAGGTCCTCCAGCCTGGGAATCGACCCTCTGGAGGTGCTGCACCAGGTGGCCCAGAAGTTGAGCAGCAGCAACTTTCCTTTAAAGTCTGAAAGCCTGGCGGTAGGGGCAGGGTGGTTAAGAAGATGTGGTATGTTGACATCAGGCAGGCTCTGCCCGAGGAAGAGGCCCTCTTCGTTTACCAGCCTGTCCTGGGCGCTTGCTACAGACAGGATGAAGCCTGGCAGCAGTTGTAGCAGCAGAGCCAGTAAGAGGAAAATAATGGGCAAAAGAAGCCCTGGGAGGCATTTTTTTAATGTTATGGTCATGGTTTCGAGTTAAGTGAGGGTTGCACAATGGCGGAGACTGCACAGCTAGAAGGCGCTAACTTGTCTTGTAGCTGGTATATGGCTGAAACAACCTCTTCCAGGCTCTCATGAAAGGCTATGAGTTTGTTCGTATGCTGAGGCTGGAGCTCGCGCAAGCTACCGTTTACCGCCAGCATGAACAGGTGCCAGAGAGATCGCTGGGCCTCGTCTTCGCTGTAAGCTTTATAGAATTGGCCTAGTACCTGGACCGGGTCTTTGGTAACAGGAGCAATAGGTTTTTGCGACATAGTGTAAATAGGTTTGATGGTAAAATTTGGGCAAAAGGGTTCCTGGCAACACAAAACCAGTTTTGAGCTGCAGGAAGGGGAAAAGGCACAAAGGTGTCCGCTAGGCACGTGTAAGCTGTGTTGCCGTGTGGCGGGAAGGGGAATGTTTATCTCACTCGGGAGGTGATATAAGCAGGGTCCAGTCCTGGGGATGATGCTCTGCTAGAGAGGATAGTATTATCATGGCAGGTAATCTAAACCAGGCTGCGGTCTTTGCGGGTAAAGTAGAAAACGTTGATGAGCTGCTCCAGCTTATTGTAGAAGGCTACCAGCTGGTCCAGCCGAGCATTGTTCTGTTCCCTGAAAGCATCCATAAGTACAGGATGTAGCCACACCCAGAGGTCGTCCAGGGCTTCATCACGGTTAGGGGCGGTGCAGAAATCAGCAACTACCTCCTCGGGGGTGGTAAGTAGCTTTTGGTTTTGGTCGAACTTGATTGTTTCCATTTGTGTGTTAGGGTTTTATGAATTTTAGGCAACAGGATTTCTATCGGCACTTTTTGGCAGGAAGATAGCCGTTTAGCTGCCGTGTCAGAAGGGTGTCCGCCATGGTGTGAGCCGCAACCAGACTAGGGGCAGAAAAGAGGAGGGAGGTTCAGTCTGGCGGCTTGATGAGGAGAGCCCAAGTTAGGGCAGTGGTGAAATACATTGCTACATGAGAAAAGAACTGAAGGCAACCTGCTTTTATAGTAGCAAAGTCTTTGCGGAGTTGTACTTCGGAGAAAGAGCCAGGAGACAAGCGCGCAAGTACGACTACCGATCGGAAATTTTTGAGCACTTCTAAGCGATTATACTTGTATCTCATGACTGTTTTGTATTGGGAGCCTTGGCACAGGCAGGGTATTGCTGGTTACCAAGTAGTTGTATTTTACTTTATAGGAGGAGCATAAAAACACTCCAATTTGTGTTTCAGGCAATAAGCTAATTCAGCTATTTTTTGTACCTTCACGAAGATATCACTATCACAACTTAAGATATAATAAAAGTGCTGGTAATTAACCACTTAGTAGTGGTATGTTACCACTTGCAAAACATCATAACATTGAGAAGCCATGTTTACAGCCACTGATGAAAAACCAAAAAGGACTCAGCACCTGGGCAGGAAAGTACAGCGTGTGCGCGAGATTATAGGCATGAAGCAAACGGCTTTGGCTGATGTTACGGGCATGAGCCAGCAGAACATCTCCAAGCTGGAGCAGAGCGAAAGCATGCCGGAAGAAACGCTGGAGAAACTGGCGAAAGGTTTAGGCGTGACGGCTGATTTTATCAAAAGCTTTGATGAGGAGAAGGCTGTTTATAATATTCAGACGAATATGACTTTTAATGACCAAGCTGCAAACAATGGTCATCAGAATTATCAAGCAACATATAACAACAATAACAACCCACTTGAAAAGGTCGCTGAGCTTTTCGAGAAGCTTTTGCAAAGTGAGCGCGAGAAGGTTGAGCTGCTTACCAATGCTAATAAGGCGATACAGGATTTGGTGAAGCAGATAAATGAGTTGAGGGGTGACAAATTCAATAACTAAAAGGTAATTGTTAATATTACTTAATATATTGTTTTTTTTTTAAAAGCAGAGAAAGCCAGTTAGTTTCGCTAATTGGCTTTCTCTGTTTTGTAAACCAAGTGCTAAAGTCCTGAATAATTTAGACTTTTGGCATCCCTTATATTTTCAACTTCTTTATGAAAACGGAAGAGCAACTAAGAAAAGAGCTAACATTAACTCTTGAAAATGAGCCCAACAACTATTCTAAAATTATGCAACTGTCAGCTGATTTAGCTTCTCATGATAAGAGTAACGTTAGGTTTTCTGTAGATGCTGGAATTGTAGATAGATTAGGAAGAGAATTGGTTGGGAAGAAAGAGACTGCTGTCGCTGAATTAGTAAAAAATGCCTATGATGCAGATGCTAAGACGGTAAATCTAATATTTTCCAACACGGATAAGGAGGGTGGAACGCTTACTATCATTGATGATGGTATAGGTATGACAAAAGAGGAGTTGGTAAAAGGATTTATGAAAATATCATCTACTGATAAAGTTCATAATCCAAAGTCACCAGTTTATAAGAGAAGCAGAGCAGGCCGGAAAGGTATAGGAAGGTTTTCTGTGCAGAGGCTTGGTGAAAAATTTACTATTGTTACTCAGAAAGCTGATTCCGATAAGGGATTGAAGGTGATGATTGATTGGAATGATTATTCTGGTGATAAAGATTTGTTCTCCATTAGTAACAGCATACAAGTTATTGATAAAAAAGAAAAACAGGGTACGACTTTAATTATTGATGATCTGAGGGATAAATGGACTAGGCTAAGTATCGAAAGAGTATATCGGTACGTCTCAGATTTGATACAGCCTTTTCCTCTCTCGAAGGAAAAAGCAACTGAAGATGAAGAAAGAGTTAGATATCTAAAGGATCCTGGATTTAAGGCAAGCTTCTTTAAAGAAGAGGGCTCAGATAGGCATGTGATTGCTGATGATAAAAGCATGATTTTAGACTATGCTGTTGGTATATTCAAAGGGAGTGTCAGTAATAAAGGAGAAAGCTACATCAACATAATAAGTGAAAGGCTAGACATTAATGAAACAGTTCGATTAGGTGCTTCAAAAGATAAACCAGACGAAAAGTACAACAGCCTGAAAAATGTTGACTTTGAAGCTTATTATTTTATCAATGCACCTGAATTTATTCCGAACCAGCAAAAAGCAAGCTTAAGGGGTATTTCTGCTAAATTTGGAGGAATAAGACTTTACCGAAATGGGTTCAGGGTAATGCCTTATGGAGAAGAATTTGATGACTGGCTAGGGCTTGATGAATCTGAAAAGAGAAGGTCTATCTTGCCACCTCATGGGAACGCAGCTTTTTTTGGTTTTGTGGAGGTAGAAGATCCAGAGGGCTTATATTTTGAAGAAACATCTAGTCGAGAAGGTTTATTAGAAACAGAAAGCTTTGATGAGTTAAGAGACTTTGTTTATCGTGGATTACTTACTGGCGTCATTAGAATTGGAAATGCTAGAGATAGGAAAATCAGAACTGGACAGAAGGATTGGGAGAAAAGATATGAGAAGCCTATTAGAATTTTAAGAACTATAACAGAAGAACTCAAGAAGCAGAATGAAGGTGTAGAAAACAGAACAAAGCTAATTGAGAACTTTTCTGATAAATCGAAGGATGAATTAGTAATAGAATTAGTTAATAGAAGTAAAACATTTGAAAAAACTATTTCATCTTTAGAAGAGGTGATTGTCGAACAAGAAAAGGAAGAAGAAATACAGTTTAAAGAAGTGGGGGTATTAAGAGTTCTAGCTAGTTTAGGCTTGTCTATTGGTATCTTTACTCATGAAATCCGTCATTACTTAGCATCAATTCATGCTTCTGTTAAACTTTTGGCAAAAAAATTCAAAGATGATCCCGTTTATCAAGAGAGAGTAAACAGGCTATACAGTAACGTTCAATCTCTACGTATCTATACTTCTTATTTCGACAAAACGGTATCTGAAAATGTCGCTCGAGAACTTATTCCTCAGGAGGTTCCTGTAGTTGTTGCAAAATTTTTTAAAGTTATTTCATTAGATAAGGATCAATTTGATGTAGAGATACAGGAACCAGAAGTTGAAGGAACCTCTCTTTTTACAATTCCGATGCACTCCTCTGAATGGGCAACTATTCTATATAACCTCTATACAAACTCGTTAAAAGCAATCAAAAGAGCAGGAGGTGAAGGTAAGATTCATTTAAAGATAGGTAGAGAATTAGGAAAAATTTACCTTGAATTTATAGATAATGGTGATGGAATACCTGAAGATAATAGAGATAAAATTTTTGAAGCGTTCTACACAACTTCAACCTCAGTTGGCCATGCAACTGATGAGCAAGACGAGATTCTTGGTACTGGTTTAGGGCTTAAAATAGTTAAAGATATAGTTGAAGCATATAAAGGTGATATTGAGGTAATGGATGCACCTTCTGGGTATAGCACTTGCATAAGAATAGAAATTCCAGAAGCTACAGATAAAGATTTAGAAAAGATATAGCAATGAAATATTTATACTTAGATGACCAAGAGGAGCAGAAGACAGTAGACATTGTAGATTTGTTGTCTGATGAAATTGAAGATTTGCAAGTTGAGCATGTAAAGCCAAAATCGTTTGGCGCAGAGTTGGAAAGGCTTAAAGGCGAGACCTATGATGGTCTCCTTTTGGACTTAAGGTTAGATGAAAAGTCTGAAGCTGAATATCGGGCGTTTTCTTTGGCACAAGAGTTAAGAACAAGGGCTACTGAAAATGAGATTCGGGATGTTCCAATTGTAGTTTGTTCAACTTACCCAAAGCTTAAGTTTTCATATAGCAATGATGCAACAAGTCATGATCTTTTTGATAAGAAATATTTAAAGGATGAGGAGTTGGTTGATAAATCTGAAACTGTAGCATTAGAGCTTTACTCTTTAGCGGTTGGATATATAAAGATTGATCAAATAAAACAGAATCTTAAAGGTGTTGGAGTTCAGCTCAGAAAGTTCTTTTGTTTGCCAGACACAGATATTGATCAATTAGATACTAGATTAATCAAGTTTTTTGGTGAGAGGCAAGACCCTTTACCTGTTCATGAGTATGCTCGTTTTATAATGCGTGAGATGCTAGAAAAGGCGGGGCCATTGGTCGATGAAAAGCTTTTAGCTGCCAGATTAGGTGTTGATACTGATTGCGAAGATTTCACAAAGTTGATTAATAGAGATTTAGAAAAATTTAGGTTTACCGGTCCATTTAGTGAAGGCTGGAAAAGATGGTGGTGGCATCTTGTTGAACAGTGGTGGAACAATTTACCTAATTCACCTGGAAGTCTTGCCTTTTTAAATGCTGCTGACAGGGTAGGGGTTTTAAACGAAGAATTAAGACTTAACTTAAAAGTTGCTAAATCTATTGATAAAGAATACAGTACCAGGTTCTGGTCTGTTTGTAAATTTTATCAACAACCGTTGGATCCTTTTGATGGCTTGTTAACTGAGATGTCTAGGGAGCCTTTTGCATGGCAAGATAGTGAGTACATTTCTATCAAAGCGGCACTAGATCCTAATAGTAAAGCATCGAATATATTTCCACATCCTATAGAAAGGGAAAGGCTTAAAGAGATTAACGGCTAACGAGAATATACTGAAAGTAATGAGTAAGGCTTTTAGAGCACAATATAAGCGTGAGATATCAGAAAGGTTAAGAAAGTTTGGTGAAGAGCTTTATAAGAAAGGAGTAATTAGAGATAAAAAACCATATGAAGAAGCATCTAATCAATGTTTAAAGGGCCCAGTTCCAAGTGTAAAAGGGGTAAACATCGATTATGCGAATTCATGGGGGTATACTTTGAACACAGTGATGTTTACAATGGGACAAGCAAACCAACCAAGGGAAATTAAGCCAAGTGATTCAAGTGTAGATACCATTGCTATAAATGCAGTTGTTATTGGTAATTATACAGAAGATGCTGTAGTTACAGACCCTTTGTCGTATTTGGAGTTTAATATTATTACAAGTGGAAAAGATGCGAACAAGAAAAAGATGGTTTCTAGTTGGCACTTAGATAGAGACCTTGGTAATAGTATTAATACGAATGAAATGCACCCTTTGTACCATTTTCAGTATGGTGGTAGAAATTTGCATTTGCCAAGCGGTAACTTTGAATATGGATCACATCTTGTTTTAGGTACTCCTAGAATCATGCATTTCCCATTAGATGCAATCTTAGGGGTCGACTTTGTCTTATCAAATTTCTTTGGTAGAAAAAGGGAAGGTTTGTGTAAAATGCCTACATATACAAGTCCCGTTGTAGAAGCACAAAAACATTTGTGGCGTCCTTATGCATATGCACTAGCTAATCATTGGAGTGCCAGTTTTAATCCTAATAGTTGTTCTTGGCAGAGTAATACAGTATGTCCTCAATATTTATAAAATTTGTTAATGATTAACAAAGGTATTTTCAAATTATTAACTGAATATTCTGTTCAAACTTTTACAGTTAACAGACTTTTAGTCTCTCTGTTTTTAGAATTAAATAGCTTAACTATCCAGAATAACAAATTTCTTTTCAAATATTTAATAAAACCAGTTGATGAGGAATATGTAGTGCTAACTAAGCTAATTGAATTTGTTCAAAGTAATAGAGGTGCTTTGTCTCTAGAGGATCTTATTGAAATTTTTGAATTTGTAATTTCCCCTGCAGATAAAATCGTTAATGGAGCAGTTTACACTCCTAATTATATTAGAGAGTATATCATAAAGAGTTCCCTCTCATTATCGAAAGTTGCTTTAGAGTCCGTAAGATTGGCTGATATTGCATGTGGATGTGGGGGCTTTTTGTTTGATTCTGCCATAATTTTAAGAAGATTTACATCTTTCACATATAGTGATATATTCAGAAATAATCTATTTGGGGTAGATATTACTTCTTACAGTATTGAAAGAACTAAAATTTTACTTACGTTACTTGCTATCTCTGAAGGAGAGGATGTTGAGGAGTTTGAATTTAATCTTGAAGTTGGGAACTCTCTTAGTTTTAATTGGAAAGAGCAGTTTCCTTCAATAAAGCAAAATGGTGGTTTTGACGTTATTGTTGGCAACCCACCCTATGTAACAGTAAAAAAGGTAGATGAAGAAAGCAGAGCACTTTTAACAAATTGGTCTGTAACAAAAAGTGGTAACACAGATTTATACATAGCTTTTTTTCAGATAGGGTATGAGGCACTTGCTCTAAATGGGGTTCTTGGTTATATAACTGTCAACTCTTTTATCAAGAGCATTAATGGGAGGATGCTTAGGCAGTATTTTGTAAACGAAAGCCCTCTGTTTTACCTTATAGATTTTGGAGGTGAACAACTCTTTCACAAAAGAACAACCTATACCTGTATTTGCTTCTTACAAAGAAGAAAATCTGTGAATCTACACTACATAAAGCGAAGCAGTAAAAGTTTACCAGCTCTAAATGACCAAGATTTTTATAAAATAGCCTATACTTCTTTACATGCCATAGACGGCTGGAACCTTCTCCAGCGCCAAATATTGGCAAACATCAATATAATTGAAAGTACCGGAAAGCCATTAGGCGAGTACCTGATAAGAAATGGTTTTGCAACCTTAGCAAACGATGTTTTTGTCTTTCGCCCCAAAGGAGAAACAGAAACACATTTTATTTTAGAAAATAGACTTGGAGAACGTTTTCCTATTGAAAGAGGTATTTGTGTGACTGGTATCAAACCAAGTATCATTAAAGATGAGTCAGACCTATTATTCTTAGAGGAGCAGGTCATTTTTCCATACCGGAGATATCTACAGCATGGGCTTACGCTGGAAAAGGACCAAGTGCAAGAGTATACGCTAGAGCTGTTCTCTGAAAGATACTTTAGGGCTACCTTTCCTGATGCCTATAATTACTTGGCCAGCAACAGAGAAAGACTATCAAACAGAGATAACGGCAAAGGGGACTATGGAGCCTGGTTCGCTTTTGGTAGAAACCAAGCGCTAGCACTAAGAGGAGCAAAGCTATTGTTCCCGTACATATCAGATAAACCTTATTTTGTTCTTACTGAGAACCAAGACTTGCTCTTCTATAATGGTTATGCGGTAGTATCAAATGATGTGGAAGAGTTAAAATTATTAAAGAAGATATTATCTAGTAATATTTTCTGGTACTACCTTTCTAATATGAGCAAGCCTTATGCTCATAACTACTTTGCTTTAGCGAAGAATCATATCAAAAAGTTTGGGGTATGTCAGCTTGATGAGTATCAAAGAAAAATTTTACTTGAAATAGAGGATAAGAATGAAATTGATAGCTTTCTTTATGGTATTTACGGCGTCGCATTAGGGCAGGAAGAAGTAGTAACCCCGGCGCTTGCCTAGTTATTAAACTTTTAGGTTTCAACCACTTTTATTTAGAGTGCTTGGAACCTTGTAAGTGTCCCTAAAATCGAGACAGTTTAAAAGCAGACAGAAGGGACAGTCTACCTCCTGTCCTCTCTCGAAACCCGATACTTTTGTCCAATCATAGAAACGGAAGGATGTTATTTATAAACTATGGAACGTGAATCTTTTTATGAACAGGTTATGCTGATTAAAGGAGCTGATTGGAGCCTGTTGAAGTGCATTGAAACTCTGTTTATCCGAAAGGAACACATGAAGTTCTTGTTTCAAATCATTTAAGCCTACCACCTTATTTTGGTGGTCACAAAATGCATACAGAGTCTTATCTCGGTTCTCTTCTTGATTAATGAACTGCTCGAAAGGTTGAGAGAGCAGCCTGTACTTTCCAATTGGGAGAGCCAGTAAAAAGAAGATGACCAAAGTCTCCCTTTCCTCATTGTTAAAATCATAAGTAAAGTCTTCGTGTGCCTTGATGATACGAAAGATGTTAACAAAGCGCTTGATAGCTCTCGGGTTGTTCCCGATGATACCTGAAAGGTCCTGCATGAGTTCTATCTCCTTATCCGTTATTACAAGCGCTTCCGGCCGCTCATCCTTGATAGGAACTATCTTGACTTGTGCCGCAACAGGCCCTTCCTTTTCGTCAGTATCAATCTCTGGTTCTCTAGTGGGTGTTGGCGATAGGTTTGCCGGGCTTAAAGAATCCTCTGGGGAAGTTTCAGGGAATGTGGTGACATTAGGCGTAGCTTGAGCAAGCTTCTTCAGCATGTTTTTTACGCTTTGGTCTGAACCATCCTTCAAGTGAAAAGGTATTTGGAATATCTTCTCAAGATAATCAGCTGACTCAATCACTTCTAATCCTTTAAAGGTTTCTTCATTCAAGTTTCCTGTGAACTGAAGACAGTATTTCTTTAGTAAAGCATTCTTTACCCAACGAGGGTCAACGCCCACCACAACAACAAACAAAGGATACGCCATAAGAAGATTGACGGCTTCCAACACCTGTACCACGTTTTCTTCTTGGCATCGGTCCAGGTCATCTATATAAAGAATGATGCGTTCTAATGGCTTTTTGAACTTTTTTCTAAAGTCTTCTGCCTCTTGGTTCTTTTCTGCCTCGTCTGCATGATCTGAGAACAGACCGTTCAGTATCTCGAAGTCTTTTCGTATGGTGGAAACGATACCGAGGTGCTTTTTATAGTCCTCACTGTTGCATCTCTTTTCTATGAAGGAATAGAGGGCTTCAGTAGCGAGTGCGTTGTTGATTTTAAACTCCAGATCGGCTTTTAAAGTGTTAGCCTGTTGTAGCTGTTGATTAATGACTGTCAGTTCGGCTTTATCCCTTTCAATTCTAAGTTTTATAGCTTTTTCTTCTTGCTCAAACTTAGTAATGGCTTCGTTCCTTGTTCTCTCATAAACTTCTTTAACTTGCCAAAAAGATGCAACAACAGGGTGAAGTCTTTGATATGTAAGCTCTGCTTGTTTTATAAAGGCACCTGCAGTAGCAAGTAAAGCTAGGCTTGTAGGTGATAAAGAAAAGTCATAATCAAAGAGGCAATTTACTAAAAATGTTATTAATATAGGTGCAGATATGATTAAACCCATGATTAATAATAACCATAGCAGATTATTGATAAGACTTTCAGCTCTAAAGAACTCTCGAATAAATGTGCGCTTCGACCTCATCTCGGCATATGCTTTTGATGGGTTCTTCCAATAGCTTTTTGGGACTATCTGTTCTACCTGTTCGATGGACTTGATATAACTTTCATTGTGTTCCAAAGAAGCCTTGATGGCGTCTTCTGCATTGTATTGCTCGTCCACCTTCCTAATGGCATTCCAGACACTACTGTTTCTGATCTGCCTAATGTTGGTCTTTAATTCATTTCTTAGCTGCTCTTTTCTATTGCTTAAGCTAGTTATCTGCTCGGTGATTGAGTTCTTCTGATTTTCCAGAGCCGCGATCTCTTCTTTGGCGATCGTCAGTTCGTGATTCAGTTTCCTCTCTACCTCGTTCTTTTCTTTGTCAGAGTTCGTGTTTTCAGAAATATATTCATTCAATCCTTCAAATATTTTGGAGACTAGGCTTGCCCACAGGTTTGCGTCTGTGTAAGACCATGCATTGAAATGTATATGGGCAACGCCTTCGCAATACGTTTTATGATTATGATGTGCAGAAAGCAGGCTGATCTGATCTTTGAGCTTCCGCATGAAAAAGCTTTTGCCAGATCCCCATTTACCCAGTAGAGCAACTGCTAGTGGAGGTTGAAAACTTTTAGCAGCCATTACTCTCGCAAAAGCCATGACGTCCTTGGAAATATCCATGTGATCTTCTCCGGAGTCAGTGTCGCTGATCAGTCCAGCTATGCGTGATGGGGAAGGAGGTGTTAAAAGATGCTCCCACAGCTTCAGGTCAATACGAGAGAAAACCCTTACTGCCTCATCCGTGCTCAAAGAGGTTAAAACACTGTTAGAACTTTTTAGGTCTGTTAGTTCTAGCTTCAGTTTTCGTATCTTCCACTCAATTTTTAAGGAAGGCTCACTTTCTAACTTTTCCGCGACCAGCCCTACTGCCTCTATACGGGTAGTATTTACAGTACTTGTGTTGTCATTAGAAATCAAGAAGATTATGTCTAATTCTCTAACTTTCTCAATCTGATTAACATTTATTAACTCTGTCTCTGCTTTCCTTACTCTTTCTTGCAAGAGTCGGTTGATCTTCGCTTCTCTAGAACTATATGGATTAGCCAAAAAGAATCTACGGTTTGACCGCTTGATTAACTGCCTGACCCTTAATATTTCGTTTAGTCCTTCGTCTCCAATAAGTTTTTCATATATCTTCCTTTTGTTGAGCTTGTCGTACAGTGATTTTCCTTCATTAGAGGGAGGTATAGAAAGTACAAACTCAATATCTTTCCCCAGTAACTTATTAGATATGCTGTTTAGAACTTGCGTAGTGGCATTGTAACTCTCTTCCAATTTCAAACCACCACTTCCTGTACCCATCAGGGGGAGCCAGACTTTTTTACTGCGTAGAATCGAGAGGCTGTTAATGACTGCGTTCTTAAGATTCTTGCTTAAGTCAGCAAGCGTATCTCCTGAGGCAATAGTAACAACCAGTAAGATCGGCTTTAGGCCAGTCTCATGGAGTAATGCATATCCTTTCCCTAGGGATAGGTTTTTTAAAGACGCTGTGTTGTAACCATATTCCGATAACACATAGTGATTTAAATCCCCAGCTGTGCCAAGCATATCAACAGATACGATGGCCATATCTGCCTGTGTTGGGGATGTGCTTGTGCTTACTTTAGCTGTGATGTTAGGTATTGGGATATCAAGCATGTTGCTGGTATCAAAAGGGAAAATTGTTGTCTTGTTTTTAGGCTAGTATGTTGCTCCCGTACTTGCCTGAGCCACATTTTCCACGGGCTTAAGTATCTCCACCAGTTTCTTCATAAGGGCTGCATTCTCCAGAATATATGCCTGGAAGGTTTTGATGATCTGCTCCTGCAGTTCCTCTCTTTCTTGCGTTCCAGGTAAAACAAGCTTCAGAGTACTGATATTGCCAAAGTCTAGATCACCGATCCTGTTTAACTGTAGCCACCATTTAGGATTCTTGGTTTTCTGGTTGAAGAGCTTCAGAAGCTTTGTGTGCACTTGTTGCACTTCTGCTTTTTGATGATTACACCAGATGCCATAGTATAGGCAGTTGCGCATCCAGCTGCTCTTGCCGTTTAGTGGCTCCAGAACGAATTGGACCTGCCACTGAGTGAAGTAACTCCTCTCGTTTACAAACAAAGCAGGATAATTCTTATCCATGTTTTCCTTAAAGTACACATCATACGCCTCCCCCAGTTCTTTTCTCAACTTCTCCGCCACCTCGCTCCAGAACTCTTTTAAAAGGGCGTGTTTAGCATGCTTAAAGTTAGAGGCAATGTAGTATGCGCTCGTCAGGTTCTGGGGGCTGAGCAGTAACGTTTCTCTGATATCCATGTGTAGTTTCTTGTCTGTAGTTTGCCCGGTATAATGTTTCACCAAATCGCTGTATTGTTTAATGGTCTCTCTCAGTACTGGTGCGTCTGAGGATACTTGGTGGCATTCGTCCAACCAGCGTAGTATATCTCGCTTGTACGATATCCTGCTGTAGTGCTTCCCCTCCACAAGGTGGCCCTTGCTGTCTCCACTGGCATCATCTCCTTTTAGAGTCAGGTATAGAATCGTTCCCGGCTTTTCATTAATGTGGTTGTGGTACCGCAGAAGTTGTTTTGGCTGATCACCAGCATAAATCTTGTTCTCGATCAAGATAACCTGCCCCACATTATCTTCCATGTATATATCTATCCGCCCCCCTTGGGTTTGGTCAGGGCTTATGGGGCCAATGAACTTTTCTGCTGTTACTCTGGTATGCCGGCAGTTGAACTCCTTACACTGAGAAGGGGTGACAGTTGCGATAAACTTTTCCAGAAATGCTTCTCCTTTGCAGTGGCTACCTCTTGGGTTAAGTAGTTCTGCCAGTAAAGTAGAGTGTAGGCGAACCTCATCACTCTGCATTTGTAAGATCTTAAAGATGTTGAAGTGGTCTTGGCTATTTTGCTTTAAAACGGCATACCCTTTCAAAATGGCACCTACCTGGTAAAGCAGGGAGTTTATTGTTTCCATAGGAACTTGTTGTAGATGATGGAGGGGCATGTAACAAGCTAAGTGCTTGTTCAGGGCTATTGGTTGGTAAGCAATCTCTTGTCCTGTTAAAAAACGGCTTTCTCTCCGTATAAAAAGTAGTGTTGTGTTTATCGTTTCTAAGATGACATGGCGTGTGTTGTTTTATTCTGTTGTCACTCAGTTTGTTGCCTACAAGATAAGCTAGAGTTAGTATTTGGCAGTAACAGCCTTTTGAGCTTGTCAGGCCCATATGCCTTCTATAAGTATTGCTTATATAATATATATGTGAAGTTAGTTAAAATAACCGACATGATGTAGTATAGAACAACAGAGGATATATTTATCCTTTAGAAAGTAACATCTTTATCAAGTCGTTTAAGATCTTATCAAAGAGTCTGAATGTTGGTGTCGTTAGAAGGCGTGCCTTTGAGGTAGGTTGTAAATTTATTGCAATAGCCAAAATATAAGGAAGTTAACACACGTCCCTTTCTCCAGTTTTCAGGTTGAGGAAAGTGGCCCAAGAGTCAACATTTCTGGCATGTTATAGCTCCTTACCGAACTAAAACAATTTGTTTGTAGTTGAGTATAAGTTAGAGTCAACCTATAAGTTGAATTAATGGAATTAGTCCCTATATTTGCTGACCCAAAACCTAGTATTTTTGCTGTACTGTTCGATGAAGAAGGTGACGAGACTGAGGAAAACGTAGACGAGTTCAGAAAAGCTTTCAGCTTATGGGGAGACGTAGAATACCTGGAGCGCTTTTTTGAGGAGAACCGACTAGACCTGGAGAGTGGGTTTTACGGGAATATGACAGTCAGCGAGGCCGTAGAGGTCACGCTGGAGGAAGCACAGGCATTGGAAGACAAACTTTATGAACTGGCTGAAAACAGGCAGTTTGATGGATCGGATAACCTGGAAGCTATCTTCAGGTCCCTTGACAATAATGACTATAAAACCACTTCCCTTCAGAGAAGTAAAGCATACGGAGGCAGGAGAAAAAGTTGGCTACGCATTTATGCCATTCGGATAGCTCCTAATCTCTTTGTTATCACAGGAGGAGCTATAAAGCTTACGCTCCAAATGGGTGAAAGAGCTCATACCCGGAAAGAATTAATGAAATTAGACAGGGTCAGGTACTTCTTGAAAGAAGAAGGGCTGATTGATGAAAGTGACTTTGAACGCTTAGAACTGGATTTCTAGAAATGGCAACTGATAATATTAGGGAAAAACTCAACAAGATTACTTCCAAGGAACCCTCTAAATGGATGGAGGATGCTAAGTGGCGGAAGGATAATAAAGAGTGGCTGAAAAAATCCCAGGCCATTGCTTTGAAGGTTTTACGTACGCTGAGGGAAAAGAAGATGAAGCAAAATGAATTAGCCAAACTACTGGATGTCTCGGATCAGCAGATCAGCAAAATAGTAAAGGGGAAAGAGAACCTGACCCTTGAGACTATTTCCAAACTTGAAAAGGCACTGGGGATTATCCTTTTTGAGACACCTAAGGAAAGGGTGTCACCAACGATTTATGTACCAAAACAGCAATTTGATTTAGAAATTAAATCAAGTAAAGTAAACCTGATTTTAAATTTTAAGACTTCACAGAGCGAAGTTATTGGGAACATGCTAAAGCAGTATTTAATCACTGGTACCCTAAAGGAAAAAGCGGTGACAGTTTCCCGGGAAGAAAGAAAAGCTTACCCGGTAAGTACTGTCATCTATGAGCCGGAAGAAAACAATAACTACAAGGAGGCTGCTTAATGGAGAATAAAAATCAACCTTTGGGGTTCACCTTACGGCAGATCACGACAGAGCAGTTTGCCACTGTTGCTGAAGCTGTTGCTGAGGGGAAGGAAATAGGCATCAAAGCATCTTTACGTTTCGGCGTTGATCAAGCGCACCGCGTTATAGCAAACTTCTCCAAGTTTGAATTTGACCAGGAGGAGAAGCCCATTCTTATTATAGAGGTGGGATGCCAGTTTGAAGTAGACCCTTCAAGTTGGGGAGAGTTAAAAAGTAATGAAACAGGTGTTATAACACTGCCGAAGGGCTTCGCTGCTCATCTTGCGATGCTAACTGTTGGCACGGCACGCGGCGTGTTACACGCCAAGACAGAGAAAACGCCTTTTAACCAACTTATGCTGCCGACCATCAACGTTGCCAGCATGATCAAGGAGGATGTAGTGCTTTCAGATGTTCCTGTTTAGGAAATGTGGACATTTCTTATTAGCACTTGTTCTGTTTAAAAGAGCATTTGTTAATAAGCTAGTATTTCTTCGGATATCCTTAAAGAAACGTTACTGCTTGCGGAGCCGAGAAAGCCATTTCCCAACATCAATCTCTTATTGTGAATGCTATCCGGCCTTAGTAGGTTAAACCATCGTAGAAAAAGGGCTGCCTCCTCCCTTGTCTCAAAAAGAAGCCTCTTCACAATCTGGCTTTGTCTCCCTTTTGCCGGTCTGTCTTCAATCTTAAGGTACTTGTTGCTGTCAGTGTCCACGATAGTGTACCCTTTATTGGGCAAGTCTGCTTGACGGATCAAAGTGTGGTAAGTTCCCTTGTTTGGTTTTCCAATGTTGTAAAATATCACGTCATCGGATTCTGTGACAGTCTGGCTATTCCGCTTGACCTCTCTATAAACGTAGTCGTATAACACCTCTACGCTCAGAACCGAATCTTTACCCAATACTGGAATGGCATGAAAAACGAACTCAGTATTGACAAGCTTAGGATCTACTGGCTGAGTTCCCTTAAAAAGCGGAGACACCTTGGCAAATTCGTGCTCGACATTCTCCTTTGCTTTGACAGTAAGTTCGATGTTCAGAGGGCCCTCCAAATTGTTTGTAGGCGAACCCTGTAGATAAATGAAGCCAAATCTGTTAGTGAGAGCGCCAGTTTGTGACAGTATCCTTTTACTTAGTGTTACCTCCTCATTTGTTTTGTTTGATAATGAGTAGGATCCTCCTACTGTTGGAGTAGTAGTCGAAGTAGACCCACCCGTGGAGAGGCCACTATCATTATAGGAGGTTCCTGTTGTGCCAAAAGAAACGTTCGCCCCGGCGTTTAAGCTAAAGTTACGAGCATTTTCATTGGTTATTTTGCCAAAATCAACGATGTCATACTTAGTTTGAATGTTATTAAACTTAACGAATTGAAAGTTATCATTGACCAGTTTCATTCGCACCTTTATCTCGCTTATCCTGTTGGCTGTTATATCATTGTTTTTATTGTCCGAAATGTCCAGGAGCAGTTTGACCTGTACTTCTGACTTGTCTTTTATCCCTTCAACTGTTGAGGACGGAGAGTACACGATAGGAACTGCAATTTTTTTCAGGAAGTCTTCAGGCTTTCCTTTGTATTCCTTTCCAAGGACCTCCAGAAGCTTTTCCTGTCCCTCTGGATGCAAATCAAACACGTTCTTTGCAGGCTCTTTCTCAGAAGCTGCTTGAATTGGTTTAGCATATGTGCTGGTAATTTCTACGTACTTCTTAGCATCATCGAGTGTTTCTTGTGCATGTACATCTTTTATTTTCTTGTGGTAGCTTGTTAGCTTTTCCTGGCTAAATGGGTTCAGGGTATTGCATGAGCTGGCCCATAGCATCAAAGCAAAAGAACTAATACCTGTAATAAGAGAGTGCTTCATCTTTTCTCATGATAATGTACGGTTTTACATTTCTTACAAAACTGTGTGGCCCGATCAACGTAATGGCTGTATCGCATTCACCAATCTTGATGTAGTTATTCTTTTCCAGATAAATGGGATTTCTAGAAGGATAATAGTACACCGCGTTCGGTGGAGGACAGGTGTTGAGGACCACCCCTTCTATGCATTCATATTCAAATGCCCATTCATGATAACAGATATAGATGTTTCCTACCATAGCCTAATTGTTGAGCCATTATACATCATTTAAGTTTATGAATAGTAGAGTAAAGGATAGCTATTTCATTTAGGTGAAACTTACCCTTCACTACTGCCTGCCTTTTTAGAAGTTTAAGGCTAAAAAGCTCTTATACAAGATGCTTTTTATATATTGATCTGGCAAGAAGCATCTTTTTTATATAGTCTAACAAAGTAACAAAGTTGCATAAATTAAATATTATTTTACATTGCATGAGTGCTTGGTAGTCACTGCTCCTGAGTAGATATGAATTTTAATGTATAAATAAGGATAATATAAGTGTAAAAAAGTGCTTAAACAGCAAAAGGCCAGCCTTTAGAAGGCCGGACTTTTGCTGTTTAAGAAAACCTATGTCTCAGTGCCTTCGAAGGGGGCCGAGGAGGCGAACGGGGGATTTATTATGTTGTTGTGATCCGTCTAAGCAGGTTTCAAAGAAGCAGGCTTAATAAGCCAAAATATTTCCTGATACCTCAATCCTCACATCAATATCTCCAACTGTAGAAGGTATACTTGTTTTAAAAGGAGCATCTGGATGCAACAGCTTTACAACTACATACTCTTTCCCATTCCTCTCCTTTATCCCGACTCCTACGAAATCCTTATAATCTTTGAATTGATTAAAGAGGGAACGTTTAACTTCAACTGCATCCATACTCACAAAACTAGAACTGTCTATATTATATCAACGTCAAAAGCCTGCAAAACGTTTGAAATTGGATTTGCAAAAGTAGCACTATCCGAACCCGCAAAAAGGAGTCCTACAGCTTTATTAGTTTTCTCTTCAACAATTAATGAACCCGAATCTCCTGGAGCAGAGAATGTACTATCTCTCGAGGAGATTTCAAACTGGTTTTCAAAATTTATAACCCCGTTACCGAATCCAACTTTAATATCCGTGTCGCGCGAAACTATTTCTCCATAAGTTAAGCCGGTAGTCCGGCCAAATTTAACAACTCTCATGCCATTGCGGGGAGCTGTTATTCCTCTTATTTGACCTATATGAGGAATAATGTTAGTGACAGCCTTTGAACTGGCAGGAGCGGCAATGGCTGCATCAACCTGATTTAGTCCACTAAAGTCGAAAGGGACGAAAGATTTTAACCAGGCAACGATATCATGCTGAGCACTTCCTCCATCAGTTGAGCCTGGTTGTAGGATAGGATCACCAACATGGGCATCATTCTCATTTGCCATTACATGGTTGTTGCTCAAGATAAATACATTGCCGTTGTTGTCTTGTACCAAGCAGCCGAATGTCCCGGCAGTAATCAGGTAGTGCCCGATAGAGGCTCCGGGCGGGGCAGGCCTTGCTCTGGTTCGGATTGGAGCGTTGAAGAAATGAATAGGCCCTGTTTCCTCAATGCTTATATCATTGGGTTTTACTCCTATGGATTGACTGATTTGCATCACGTCGTTCCGGTCAAGTGCAGAAACTGTCAAAAGCCTAATATAGTAATCTCCGTTTCCAGACTGACCCAGTCCGACACCGCTTATCCTTGAACTAAAATTGGCAAGTAAAGCCGTTTCCCTGCGCTCCAACAAGCTGAAAGATTTGATTAGAGCGCTTGGCCTTGTGATAAAGGCTTCAGAGAGTTTATTTTTGAAATGAATGGCATTTGGTTGCTTCATAGTTTAGACTGTTTAAGACTTTTGGCAGGTCTATTAGTGCAGCGAATCTGTAGGACCACTACAACTAAACAGTTCCTACTCAAACGTTAGTTTCAGCTGATTCTTAGAGGTCCTGTAATTTCTTCCCTGGCTTGTCTCTATCATCGTTCCACCCTCAAACGTTGCTGTTACAATAGACACAGCATAGGTAGTGTTAACCGCTTCACCAGTTTCTGATAGTTTTCTTGAAATGTCTAGCACACAAGCAATGCGGCTTCCATTGCGAAATGGTATCCGGGCTTTCACCACGTCTTCTTTAAAGTCTTGATCTTTCATGTAGAAATCGATAGAGTGTCCGGTTTTCAGGTATATTCCTTTCCACTTGTAATTGCCTGGTTTTAGAACAGGGGAGATGATCTCTACCACTGCCTGCTCATCTCTTATTGGGGGTAACTCATCTGTTGATACTATAAACTGGCTGAAATCCTGGTACACTACGCTTACAGGCGCTCCTGCTTCCTGGTTGTCAGATGTCAGCCTAGTAAAAGAGACTTGGGTAACTTTCGGGTAGCTGTTGAGGGCCTTGTAAAAGCTGGACCTATGCTTCAGAACCTTATAGCTGGTATCGTTGATGTGCGTTACGACTTGAGTCACGTTTATGACAGGGCTTACCCGGCTTGCCTCGTTCAATTCCCGTTCATGCTGCCTCATGTCCAAACGGAGCCTGTGGTTTTCCAGCTCGTTGCGTTCTATCTCGGTCTTTATTTTCTGTTGCTCCAGTCTTCCCTGCTCTACTTCGTTACGGAGCTTCTGCTTTTCCAGCTCCTCTACTTCAGGGTCAGTAGTAAGCTTATGTAGTAAATATCCACTGGGCACAGTAGTAGCTACACTGGTGATAATGGCTAACAGCGTCGTTAAGACAAATTGGTTTTTCGCGAGGAGCTTAAACCGCTCTCGCAGGCCTCCTTCTGCATACGCTTCCGTCTCTATCCTGATCTCGATGCCTGTAATAGAAGAGATCTCCCGGATGATAGCTAATAGCTCCGACTCGCACTTATTCCGAACGAAAGCATCCATGGAATGGGAGGAGTCGGAGAAGAAGTAATGCAGTTCGAGCTTGTTTACTAAGGGGGCGTTTACCATGTAAGGGTAGTTGTTTGTGATGCATTCAAAAGCACAAACAAGATATATAATTTTAGGAAACGGACTGTGCCGTTTCAGCTTTAAATGTAAAGAGCGCTTTCAGGTTACTCCCACCCTGATGGTGTCCTTATCTGAACAGGATGTCCTGAACTTCATTATAGTTGTCTTTACTGATGCTAACAAGACCTTTTAAGTAATGGCAACTGCACCCTTGCGCAAACCTTTTTAGCTACTACCTGTCAAAACCTATCTACAGTGGGTTGCACCAACTTGCCGGCACGCTCACTTCCAACAGCCGAGGAAAGGGCTCTCCCTTTAAAGCTTATCGCGGTGCACTAAAGTAGTTTCAACAGCAACAATTATGCTGGCTACCAGTGTTTTGCATGGGGAAAGTCACTGTGATTATTCGTGGAGTTTAAAAGTGTAATTAGTGCGTGTTTTATGCAAATTCATGTGTCCGCTACTGAGAGTTTAGCTAAGCCATAAGATGAGACGCCATTTGCTGTAGGCGTAAAAGATCATTCTGCAAGACGAGTGGTGCAAGACGCTACAGGTGTATAATTCTTCACTAAAACCACTATTGTTATGAAACAAAGATTAACTCTCTTCATGGTGTTGCTTGCTATCTGTGCTGGTTCCCTGCATGCTCAGACTGTTAGTAACAACGGTTTCTATCGTATAAGCGTGCGCCAGATAACCTCTGCTAACCCTCGTGTACTAGGCCCTGTTCTTGCGGCTGGGACGCCCTTGCAGGAAGGCCAGTTTTACAATGTGCAGATAGAAGCACTGGATACATCTCCTTACTCTTATACCCCTCTTATTCATGCCTATCGTTTCGATGGGTTTGTTTATGGTTACTTCTCATCCTCTTCTACCTGGGTCACTTACTCCACAGAAGAAGTAGCCAAGGATGCTGCTTATAATAAAATAAACTTTGATATAAAGACTTATACAGGGGCTGACTTTTTACCTGATGTCTATATGAGAATTGAATGTTATACACCAATGCCCTATTCTTACCATAAAAAAGACTCGGTCATATTCCCGTGATCAGTTACTTTGAAGAGTTATTGTTTAAATAAAAGCTAAAAGACCATGAGAAACATATTAATACTTATCCCTATGATCGTGTTACTTCTCTCCTGCAACGAACAGGAGGGAGAAGAGGTAACGGTAGACAACGTAAGCCTTTATAGTGCTGACATAAAGCAAATGGCGGGCACCAAGGCAAGTACGAACTTTAGTGCGAAGTTGGTGGATCTAAGCGGACATGAAGTGACGGACCAGTCCCAGATAAAGGCGAACAGCATTTATTTAATCCGGGTAGAAAGTGGATCTCCGGCTTACTTTAGGATTAAGTTTGCTGATGGTTTCACTGTGATAGATGCACCTAAAGGGAACCAAAGCGGGGATGAACCAGGCCCTCCTTCTACCACAGCCACATTCACCATAAAGACCAATGAAGACGCTGCGTCAGGTGTTTATGTAAATATTGTTCCCATACATAAAGATGGGAACGCTGTAATAAGGGAGCGGTCTAAAAATTTCTTGTTTCCTGAAACACGTTAATAAACTTACCTGTAAATGAGATATAACCCGGTAGCTTTCACAGGGTTATATCTCATTTTTCCTATCTTGCAGAAAGCCTGCACCGTTATGAGAAGTCTGCTCCTTTTGCTTCTACTATTTTTACTAAGCCGAGGTGCCTGGGCTCAGAAGGAGGCTATGCACTGGTACTTTGGTAACAGGGCAGGGCTGGATTTTAGCAGTGGCGCGGCTGTTCCGTTACTTGATGGGGCCCTGGTTACAGAGAGTGCTGCCACCGTTATATCTGACAAAGAAACGGGAGACTTACTTTTTTACACGAATGGCAGGAACATCTGGAATAAGGAACACCGCCTGATGCCCGGAAGTAACGAGTTTGAGGAAAACTGCCCCTCGGCCATAAGCCAGCCATCGCTTATAGTGCCTGTACCTGGCAATGGACACCGCTACTATGTCTTTTCCATACACTTTAGCCCCCCAGCAGACGAGCATAATTGTGATTTTGGGTATATCGTTGATGCAATAGAGCCTGAATACAGCTGTGAGTTGCGCTACTCGCTGGTGGACATGCGCCTGGATGGTGGAAGGGGGGACATGGTGCCCGATCAAAAGAACATCCTGCTTCAGCAGAGCATTACGGAGAAAATGACGGCTATACCGCATAGTAATGGCAGGGACTATTGGCTGCTTACCCATGCCTGGAATAGTGATGCTTTCTATATAAGACTTGTTACAGCTGATGGTATCTCAGAGCCGGACATACAGCACATTGGGTCCACGCATGAAAGTAAAGTGTATGCAGGAAAAGCAGACAACAGTGAGATCAGGGGCATGATGAAGGCCGCCCCGAACGGAAAGAAACTGGCTTGTGCCGTCGATGCAAACCAGGAGCGTCCTTTTGACCTCTTTGATTTTAATCCTGCCAGTGGCCAGCTTTCTAACTATGTCAATTTAGGTTACCTGGAGGCGCAGTACGGACTGTCTTTCTCGCCGGATAATTCAAAGCTGTACGTCAGCTGCCAAAGTCCTGCCAGAACTGTTGCCAAAGATGTGATCCGGCAGTATGACCTGGCGAGGGATAGCGAAGAGGCGGTCATCGCTTCAGGTCAAAGTATTATCCAAGGCAACCCTGACACGAACATCCCCTCCTCGGCACTCGGTACAGGGTACTACGACCTTCAGATAGGCCCGGACGGCAGGATCTACGGGACAAGTTATCATGTTTATAACGAGCCAAACGAACCGCAGGCACACACCATGCTGGTTATAGAGAGGCCTAACGAACCTGGGTATAGTTGTGAGGTCAACTTTAAATCGTTTGACTTCGGAAGTGGCAATGTGGCTTTAGGGCTTCCCAATTTCATTCAATCATACTTTAATGGGTTGGAGCCAGTAGTACAGGAGCCGGAGACTTGTATACCAGCAGTTGAACTGTATCCCAATCCTACAAACAGCACAGTGCAAGTGAACTTAAAAGGGGAGTGTGTACAAGACCTTCGCCTGCAAGTCATAAATGCCGTTGGACAGCAAGTAATAGACTGTATTCGCATAGATCAATCTGATGCCAAAATAAGTTTATCTGGTTTAGCTGATGGTCTGTATCTGCTTGTCTTTACTACCCCTCAAGGGAAAGTCGTAAAGAGGGTAGTAAAACTCCAGATCCCGAATTAATCTAGGTTGCTCAAAAGCTCAAATCCCGATAAGAGGCGGAGAGAAGTCACTCCTCTAATGTAATTGTTACTTGTGTTAATGTTGGGAATGTAGCTAAATTATATTAGGTCCTTAGCCGTAGCAGTTTTTAGAGGTATAGATCCAACGCTTCTGTTAACGAATTCCTTGTTGGTCTGAGGCAACGTCAGGTTATTTTAGATGAAAAGGTTACCAGTGATATAGACTGTCAAAAACACTAATGATGGCTGGTTCTTCACAGTCTTTTAAGTTTGTTAAACTTGCAAGCGTAGAGGATAAGCCAAGTACAGCACTGACTACACTTAAAGGAGCAGATTCTGCTGTAACAGCTGCAGTCAGGGCAAGGGAGGCGCTACCTACTCCAGCACCAACTGCAATTATCTTGTTTAAAAGTGTTACTTGCCTTTTGTTCATTTCAATGATGTCTTTATGGAGTGTGGCAGCTAAAGCTTCTACACTGTTCTCCCCATTTAGAATGCCTCCGGAAGTAATCCTGGAAAGGTACTTCGTATAGAAGTCCTTTTTAGAGGAAACAATCGCAACGTATTGAGATAAGGGTATGTCAAGGGCTACGTAAAATTCAGTCTCTTTTAACAGTTTTTCAGTTAAAAGAGCCCCCAGGATACTTCTATAAGCAACCTCACCACCACTTCTACCTATGGACTCAACATGATCAATTTGCCTATTAATTATTGCGTTATAGGTGTCATGTGATTCTGCTATTGTGAAAGGCTGAAGGTGACAGGCTTTGGTAATAGATAGGGTGTTTAAAAGGCTTACTAATTCAGGTGAAAGCGCTGTCTTATCTGCGACTTCCATTATGACCTGTTTAGTCTCTTCGTTCCAGTAAAACGGGCTGGGTACGATCACCACTCTGCCTGCTTTTGCTAAGGGTAACGCAGCGACAAGAGACAAGGCAGTTGCCCCTAAGTGAGCCAGGTTGATAAACTTAAATTCCTTTCTAGAGAGTATCCGCTCAAACAGGTAATCCATAAGCACCACCCTGTCAGCTAACAGGAATCCTACTTTAAGGGCAGCTTCAAGGTCATTTACCAGGCCAAAAAGTCCGGCTTGTAGGAAAGCATCCTGCTTAGAGGTTACTACTGTTACTGCACTGGCGCTAGTAGCCCATATATTTTGGAGATCTTCCTTTAGCTTCTTTACTGCTTCTTCATTAATGTTTTCTTTCAAAAGTACATGAGTGCCGTCTGCTGTCATCTCAATGTTAAGATTTCGCTGTACAGCTTCAATATAGTTGATTGTGAAGTGGTTATAGTGCATGCTGTTTTATGCTAGAAAAACGTGTAAGGACAGTCCCGTTGCAGCATCTCCCTTATGCGCTCATGCGCAGCCTCTTGCTTTTGCCCATCCAGTAAAGCTATATATTTCTGTGTCTCTTCCAGCCTGTTAAATTTTACGACCTGGGCCCTCACCACACAACCGATAGCCTCAAGATCTTGTTCAAAGCCTTTGTTGTAGTTCACAGCGAAGTTTAAGACATCCTGATACACATCGTCGGGTATTTTAACGGTACACAAAATCTTAAAGTGTGGCATGTCACCACCCCATAAAAGACCCTCTTCTAGGTCTAAGGACGCCTTCGTATGAGCCCAGAAACTTGGCTTGCTTATTTCCCACAAGTACATCAGGTAGTCAGAGATATAATCCTCCTGGTATTGTCTGATGTTTACGTTTTGGTAAACTTCGCTTTCATTGAAAGACTCTACAATGCTCTTGGCCTCTCTCTTACTTTTTTTCGCAAGCATGTGGTGTCTGTCTTCAACCCAGTACTGCTCCATCAGCTTTCTTTTGAATTCTTTTTTGTCTTCTTCGTTCATATTTCTTTAACAATGCTTTATGGGTGACATAAGCAACATTACGACCAACTCAACTGTACAAGATACAGCAGCATGAGCCCTTGATACTTTTAGTTCAGTATAGTAAATGCTTATTGTTCAGTTTGTTAAGCAAACGAAGGTTACAGGAGCAGGAGTTCGTATATGACTTATATAGGTTTTCCCATAAGTCATATACGAAAGGAGCAGGCCTCTACACCTGTTACTTTTGTCATGCGGCCCAAACTTTACGCTTTAATAAAGGAGCATAGGAAAGGTTTACAAATACATAGCTTATACTTTGACTGAACCTCTCTTTTGTGAACTCAGCGTTATTTGTGTGACAGTTGTCCCTGTTGTTCTTAACTAGCTAAGCTAAAACGATATCTATTTTCCTTTTTCGCTCTATTTTGATTACTTCTAAGAAGTAGTTGCCATCAACCCACACACTATCTTCGGGAGCTGCATGATCAACGCCAACAAAGAACTCTCTCTTTTCTTCATTGTATTCGTGGTACACGGATTTGACTTTATCGCCTACTGATAGTCTTGATCCGGGTTTTAGTTCCAGCTCTCCGCCACTTTCATAAATAGCAGTATTGTTCTGAATGTCTATCACCCTATCTCCTGATACAGGTAGTCTGTTGACTACCTCTTTTATTGACTTCACTCTCATTGTTTAGTGGTTTTTTACCTTGATAACCTTGTTTTGCTACTTGTGCTGTATGGTATAGAACTTTATTTATTAGAAGCTTAAGCATTGATAAAATCAATAGAACTTCCGTTACTTAGTTTGACTTCTTACTTAATATGTGTCACAAGTCGCTCTTTCCCTGCACTGAAATACGTCGTTAATAGGTCTTGGTGACTGTAGAGTTTGTTACTAAAAATGCGTTTAACCAGTAGAAATAACTGTTGTTTGATCAAAGGGGAAGACATATTTGTACTCTGTATTTACTGGTGACTTATGCTTATAAATATACGCTGCCTCTACTCTTATTCTATCTTGGCTCTGGACACAAGCTGTAGAAAAGCATAGCTCGTTGTCTTTCTGAACATACTTCAACCAGTCAGTACACTTTTCATGGGACGCAGTTCTGCCTCCTACGTCACCGGCTTCGCCAATATAAATTAGATGACTCAAGGGAACTGTGTTACTATTAGCGTTGTAACTCGCCTCGTAAACAAAGTAAACCCTTGAGTGGTTAGGAAACCCGTTCTTATTCCGATCTCTCCAATAACCCTGGTTTTCAGTTCTAAATGTTTGTGTAGCCATTGTTTAACAATATGTTATTAGTGCGGATACAGTTGTGTGCTACTACCACTCCTAATTCAAAAACTGGCGTTTCTTTCATCATATATGTTATTTGCTGCCTAATTGCATTCCTGGCAACATGTTTTAAAAGCAAAAGTAGGGCACTCATATTGAGGTGTAAATGTGAAAAATCACAGGTGTTTTTAACATTAATGGTTTTAATTAAAATTTTATATTTACATTATTATAATAGTTGACTAAGAGGAGGGGCTTTAAGGTGCTACCGGTAGACACCCTCCGCCCCTTGTAGTAGTTACAGGGAAGAGGAACAATTTGTCCCTGCAGAAACAGCGCACATGTAACAGGCATATCTAACTAATGCTGCGCCTGGATAAGTGATAGATATATTGTGAAGGTAGCTGAGAAATTTTATCCTATGAGCAATTATGGGTGTTGTACTAGATTTAACCGCCAGAAGCGTTGCTTACGTCACTCTCATGCAGGACGTGATGAGGCAGGAAAAAGAAGCTTCCCCTTCAGATAAGGAACTGGCCCTCCTGTTGGAAGTACCGATACAAGAAGTCGCAAGCCAGTTAAGGGATGCTTTTTCAAGTAACGAAAGGCTGAGGGAACGGGTAGTTGAACTTGTTTGGACGTGTGAGAAAAAGCCTGATTGGGGTATGGCAGAAGACATGTTTATACTTCGAGCCAGCAGGCTTCTGTCCCGGCTTCATAAGAGACGAAAGTACATACAGAAGCAGCTGAGGATCTATAACACCCTTATAAGGGGAAAAGACAAAGCGATACTTGCCGCTGATGATTATACTTTCCCGGCCCCTCACCAGTGGAGGGAGGCAATTCGTTCCTTGTTATATAATCAGCCTAAAGACCGTGTAGGTTTTACCTATGCCATAGAGTATCTGCCACTACTGATCATATTGGCCATGGGGGGAGGTGACTATACCGCAAAGCAACAAAGAATCCTTCAGGAATGGTGGCTGTTTAAGGGGAGGGAGAGAAGTGTGCTAACGGAGGAGGAGAGGCAATTTTGCAGGGAATGGAGGCCAAAGGGCCCGAGCGTTGGCCCAGAGGAGCTGCTTGTAAACGAGGATGCACTCCTGAGGAGTTTACGCAGCCAAGAGGTGCCCTTGCCGTTCGAGATGATTTTTGGAGACGAACTGAAAGAAATAGAGAGGTCACGTCATGCTCGTCATCAAGCTCGCTGCTTAGTATATGACGCTGATCCTCTTAGGTTTGCGGAGAATATGAATCTTAGAGCTTTAGCCCTTTCGGGCGGTGGTGTCCGCTCCGCAACCTTTAACCTGGGAATACTGCAAGGGTTGGCTAAAGCAGGGCTGTTGTCAACGTTTGATTACATGTCAACTGTTTCTGGAGGAGGATATATCGGTTCCTGGCTAGGGGCGTGGATCCAGCGGGACGGGGATGTCTTCAAAGTTATTGATCGTTTGAATCCTGATAAGTCCAGAGATCCGCAAGGCGAAGAGGTACGACCAATCAGGTGGCTACGCATGCACAGCAATTACCTGACACCGAATACAGGTATAATGTCAGTCGATTCCTGGACAATGGGACTTACATGGTTCCGGAACACCCTTATTAACCAGCTTATCATTCTGCTCCTGTTCTGTAGCGTACTTAGCCTGGGCGGCTTACTCATGTATATGTGGCTTGATCTGGAGAGAACCTCCTCTACGCAGCTATCTATCGTTTTCTGGTGTAGTTCTGTTATGTTAATATTAGGTTCAGCGCTTGCGGGATGGGGAATGCATGCATATAACAGGAGCATAGGCCCCCCCAACCCTTTTCCATCTGAAAAAATGCCCTTGTTATCCAACGCTTTGATGATACTGGCTGTAGTTACTGCTTATTTAATAAGCGGCTGGCTGTACGGTAAAGAGTGCAACACGGAAGGGTGTTCGGTGTTCACAGGACGGATGGAGGTGCTGTTGCCAATAGCACTGACAGGTTTTGCCGGTCTGCTTATAGTAGCAATTCTGGGGCGTTATGATGACTGCTTTCCGGACTATAAAACTTCTTATGAGCGAACATTAGCTTATGTTTTCCTTATCTTTTCTTCCGCTCTTTCTGCCTCGGTAGGGTTAGTGCTGCTAGCTTTTGTTTGGGATCTAATGCAGCTGGTGAAGGGGTGGGAGTTTGGTGAGCCCAGCTACTACTTGGCTTTTACAGTTGGCATACCTTTGGTACTGGAGGTTATTAGTCTTACGGTGGTGGCCCGTATGGCCCTTCTGGGGCGTCTTTTTCCTGATGAACGGCGCGAATGGTGGGGGCGGATGGGTGCTTTGGTTCACAGAGTGTCTTTTGCCTGGTTGTTAGTAGCCGGCGCGGCCCTGTTAAGTGAGGTATTGTTCGTGCATGGGGTAATAAAGTGGAGTTCTAAGCTTGTAGCGGTGACAGGCGGCTGGGCCGTTATAATCGGGCTGGCTGTTAAGGTTGCTTTCAGTTCCCGAACCTCACCACAGCACGAACTTGCTAACAGAGGCCCTTCTCCTCTCGACATGTTTGTTCGCGTCGCACCCTATCTTTTCGGGCTGGGATTCTTAATTGTTGCTTCTAACATTGTTTATTGGTTGCTAAGGTACCCATGGCTGAAATACTCACCTGATGAGGTTCCTCCTTTATCTTGGGCGTTATGCTTGACAGCAGTCTTCTGCTCTCTGTCCCTTTTGCTTACCTGGCGAGTTGGAGTGAATGAGTTCTCAATGCATCACTTTTACCGGAACAGGCTGGTGAGAGCCTTTTTAGGGGCAACGCGCCGACGCACAAACAGGGAAAGAACCGCGAACACATTTACTGGTTTTGATAAGCTTGATGATCTAAAACTCGCCGACTTGTCCGGCGAAAAGTACAGTGGCCCTTATCCTATAATTAATGCAACATTAAATGCGACCCAAGTGTCTGACTTGGACAGACAGGACAGGAAGGGGGAAGCCTTTGTATTCACACCCCTTTACTGTGGCTTTGACTTTAGCAGAACAAGGGCATTAGGCATGTCGGCTACAAAGTCCTATGAGTATGGCTATAGACCCACACACAGTTATGCATATCCGGGAGGACCTGCAGTAGGTACAGCAATGGCCATATCAGGAGCTGCGGCAAACCCAAATCAAGGCCACCATTCCTCCGCTGCAACTGCCTTTTTACTAACGGCTTTTAACGTTCGGTTGGGGTGGTGGATGGGCAACCCGCGCCGAAGCACTTGGAAGCGGCCTGACCCAAGACTTGGCCTTGCTTATGTGGTGTATGAAATGGCCGGTAAATCAAATTCGAAAGATAATTATATATGTTTATCCGACGGCGGACACTTTGACAATATGGGACTTTATGAGTTGGTACGGCGGCGTTGTCGGTTGATTGTCTTGGGGGACGGAGAGCAGGATAGCCTATTTACCTGTGAAGGGCTTTCAAATGCTATACGACGGTGTAGGATAGACTTTGGAGTTGAGATCCAGATAGACCTAACACCTGTTACCAAACGCGATTCAGGCACAAAGTACTCAATACATCACTATGCAATAGGTAAGATCAGATATCCTGGAGATCCGCCTCAGGGCGCATCCGGCACTTTAGTGTACTTTAAGTCATCACTTACAGGAGATGAGCCTGTGGATGTGAGAGAATATGCTATATCAAACCCTGCCTTTCCACATCAGTCTACTGGCGATCAGTTTTTCGATGAGTCCCAGTTTGAAAGCTATCGTCGCCTCGGGCTACACATTGTGGAGAAAGCTTTGCAGGATTCTGGAACAAGAAATGCTTTACTGTGACCCCTGTTCTATCACAGGGAATTGCTTTCTGATGCGGGGCTTTGTTTTGGGACTGGTTTATAGATGTCTTGTTTGAAGGCAGCGGCAGAATTGTGTCTGCCCAACATCATTTGTCTGTACTATAGAATTGTTTTACCATTTAAATTATTATTATGATACGTGTAAGACTTGAAATCGACAAGGTTCGGATACACCGGCCGAAGGAAAGGTGGAGACTTTATTTCGTTATCCTAGCGGAGCATCCCGATGGCAATGACAAAATGATCTTAACCACTCTGCCTCAGGAACCCTTCAGGTTGTCCCCCAGGCATAACAACTCCTACTCTTTTGACACAGATCAAGTGGGTGCGGAAGGCTTGTTCGTGTTAAGCAGGGAAATACCTGAAGATAGGGAACTGAACGTCCATATTTATTTAAGGCACACCAGAAAGTCTACGAGAAACTTAGGTGAAATTCTAAAGGAGGTAGAGAGCGGTATAGGAGGGGACGCTTTTGGCATCGTGCAGGGGATTGCTGGCACAGCAACCGTGCCTTGGTTAATTATTGCTAAAAGGGCTGTTCCCTTAGTTGGTAAAATACTGACTAGCATACCAGACAGGGATTTTGGGTTTCTAAGTGCCTTTGAGCGATTTGGAAGCGAGTTCGAAGAACAGGGAGAAATTGATAGGGAGAAGAACTTTACAGGGGACGCTTCATTGGTATATAGCTGGTCTGTAGATGAACATAGTGTCTTAGAAAGTGGTATGGCTACAAAGTAGTAGAAAAGACACCACCATGATAAAACTTTATCTGGGTGGTGTCTTTATATTATCCTAGGTGCGATCAGGGTAGGATACAAGTGATAGAGAATAGTGGAGTAACCTGTACATTGAGAGGTAGTGAATAATGCAGTAGCTGTAGAGGATAGGGATATAGTCCGATTTGTGTTAAGTGCGCTTGAAAACAGCTATAGTTATTCTAGTCAAGCTTGACAATTCCATATTTAATAGCGTAGGTAACCAGACCTATTCTGGAAACTACCTCTAGTTTTTTAAACAAGATTTCTCTGGTTGACTCTACTACTCTTTTAGAAACATTCATGATGGGGGCAAAGGATTTGTAAGGAAGCTCGGTGCAGGCAAGCTTAAGGAATTCGATTTCCCTGTCTGTCAGATGAACGATGCCTTGCTTGTTGCCTTTAAGATCCCTTTTGAGAATGTCGCTTATACTGTTTGAGTAGTAACTTCCGTTTGTCTCCAAGGCGTCCAGCGCCATTCGTAGCTCAGAGGGATCCGCGTTTTTAAGGATATAACCGTCTACGCCGCACTTGAGCATACGAAGCACGGTTTCCTCATCATTACTCATGGACAGGGCAAGTATTTTAACATCAGGGTGGTTCTCCTGCAGCCACTTGGCGGTCTCAAAGCCATCCATTACAGGCATACTGATATCCAGAAGCACTATGGAGGGGATGTTTTCTGGAAAAAGTTTCCTAATAAAATCTTTTCCATTTTCAGCTTCAAGTGTGACGCTATAACCGCTAAACCCGTTAATTAACTCCATGATTCCTTTGCGGAAGAGCTTGTGGTCATCGACCAGCGCTACTTTAGTTGTACTAATTGTCTGCATAGTATATTCTTAATTAAATGGAAGTTCTAGGAGAACAAGGCTGCCTAAGCCTGGCTTACTTTCAACGTGGAGAGTAGCGCCGATTAATTTTGCTCGGTAATACATGTTATGAATACCTGTACCTTGCGCCAGGACTTCTCCGGGAGAAGTGGAAGACGCAATGAAACCCTTGCCATCATCTGTAATGCTAAGAGACAGCCTGTCAGCCATATAGGTGAGTTTGGCTTTGATGCTATTTGCATCAGCATGCTTGATAATGTTGCTTAATGCTTCCTGGGCAATTCGGTATATAATAAGTTTCTTCTCAGAGTCTAAAGTCCTAACCTCACCGTGAACTTCAATCCCAGTTTCAACTGCACCAGTTCTTTGAATCAGTCCTAACTGAAACTTCAGCAAGTCCGAGAGGCTTTGCTGAGATACGTACTTGCTGTTCAATATCTTAGACAGATTCCGTAAATCTTGAATTGCTTGGTCAAGTAACTCCTTACTGGTATTAACTTTCTGCTGCAATATCGTATTCTCTGCGACGTTCATCGTGCTCATGTTTAGCCTTACTAAGGATAGAACCTGACCTACATTATCATGTATCTCTTGAGAGATAGCAAGAAAGGTTTGTTCCTGCATCTCGAGTTGCGTTTTAAGAATTTCCTTTTGGTAGGCTTCAACCAAGCCTGTTACCTCATCTTGGTGCTGCAAGCGCTTTCTCTGGTATGCTAATGTCATAAAGGTTATAAAAATGGCTAACAGGATAAAGAGGACTGTGCCAATTGAGATAATCAAAAAAGTATCAGGCATGCTACTATAAGTAAGAACGAGCTATAACTCTACGGTTCGAGCACGAGCTTTTAAAGAAAGCAGAAACGCAATCAGGAAGCTTATGTAAAGGAAGTACCCCAGAAACACATTTATATAGTAAAGAGTGTGGGCTAGTTCATAAGATTGTACTAACAATTGGTTCATAAGCCCGTCGACGAAAAAGCTTCCGAGTGAGTAAAAGAACATGCCCGTGTTTACCCAAAATAAGGGTTCTTTTTCGAGTCTAACCACTTTGAGATCAGCAAAGGTTTCTCTGTAGTAAAGCAGAGCCCAGCAGGCAAGCAGTGCGTTTTTTATAGACAGTGCGTAAGAATTGTATTCTGACAGCCCCTGTAAAAAGAGTGTAATGAAGAAAGAGATTAGCAGGTAAATAGGGATAGAGAGAAGAATCGCTCTGCGGTAGGTAAAACTTGTCAGGGCTTTGTAAGCAACTACCGAAAAGAGTGCATACTGTAATGGCGTCAGGATATGATATAAGTACAGGTTACGGGTGTTATTAAATAACAGGTAGGCGGCATATCCTTCAATAAAGAGTGTGGCAAGCAAGGGATATCCTAATGCCTTTAGCGCTTCATGCAAGCGTTTGAAGCTTAATGCCCAAAGAATAAGATTAAGCAGCAAAAGTCCAAAAAAGAAGTTCACTTCCCACATAGGATTGCAATATAAGCAGAGGACTCGGAAGCTCCGGCCCTCTGCTTATGTTTTCTTAAGGCTGCTCTTCGAGGAGACCGTCTGCCGGGCAGTTACTTAGGGGAGGGCATCGACAGCAATCATCCACATATATTGTCTCTTCTTCAGCTGCCAGGGTACCAGCTTCAGTGACTGGAGCCATGAACAGTACATGTTCCCCACTTTCTTCTATGCCATAGTAAACTCGGATAAAAGAACTGCTTGGGCTTTGCTGGATCATTTGTAGCACTGAATCAGTGGTGAAATTTGCTGCCCTGATCATTGTGTTATCCTGTGGAGGCTGTAGGGAAGCAAGCAATTGCTTGTACCGGTCACAGCGCTTTTTCATCTCTTCAATTGTGGTCTGCTGTTCCACGATTTGATTTAGGGAGGGATCACTGAAGTCGCAGGGCTGAGATTTAGCCAGAACATCATCTTTCTGTCGTGTTAATAAGATTGGCATAAGAATGGGTTTTAGTTATAAAATTACTTCCCCTAAATAGGGGTAAACAATATTACATCGCAATTCCTGCCACATGCTTTTAAGCAGAAGTGTATTTGTAACTGGCTGATAAGTAATGTTATGAGTAAGGGCCTGTTGGTAAAAACGTGGATTATAACACAAATCTTGGGTAAAAGCACACAATGTTAGTGTGTTATTTCCCTTAATCACAGGGAAATAACACACTAACATTGTGTGAAAGTTCACGTTTGGAGAAGAGTAGTTTCTCTTTATCTTGTGCTATAACTAAATGTGCTATATTTAAAGTAATGTTGTAGCGAGGTAAATGTTTGATCGTGGACGAGCTTTGCCCTCCCTATGTATACTTATTGTAAAGAGCAATGGCTTTTATAATAAAGTGAGACAGTCAACGTATAATCTAGTTCAATTGGTTACAGCCATACATATGACCTGACCGTCTCAATATTACACTTTACTCAAAACTCCCCTTTGTATGAAAAAGTACAGTATAAGTTATTGGTTAGAGCATATAGAAGCCGACTCATAAACACTTCATTCAAAATGTTGTAGCTTTTTAGGAGAACTTTAATTTGTTGTAAGTTAAACTATGTTAGCTGGCTCAGGACCTTTCAACTGAAGTACTTTTAGTTTTATGGAATAGACTCTAGTTATCTCTTGAGATCCGCTTCTAATTTTATTAGATTTACCAGTAGATGAAAAAAGCGTTTTTTTGTTGAAAGGTAAAACCGAAATGGAAACTGTTGCTAAACAGCTCTAAAGGTGGCTAGGTGAGATTGTTTAGCATTCGGACGGTTTTATATTAGCTTCTCCTGCAACCTTTCCGTTCTTTTTTGACTCATTTTATAATCATGGATTGCTTGCCTCTGTTTAATTATATTTAAGCATTAGCGGGAATATAAAAGACAAACTATAGAAAAGATGGAAGTGTTGATAAGACGATCTACTTTTTTAAGAGTTGTTATGGTATTTAACGAAGCAAAAAGGAGCTATAGAGCAAACAGAGATAGGTTCTTCTATTATCCTGTTCTGCTCAAGTTTGTGGAGGCGCTTGTAAAATTATATTCTTAGTATGTAACTTTATTATTGTATAATGTTTTCTCTAAATAAGAGAAGTAACTCCCAGTTGTTTACAACAGTACTGCGCATGTTGAAAGGAGTTCTTATACTGTTCCTCCTCACCCTTGCCAGTCCACTTTTAGCGCAGGGGCAGGCCAGTTACTGGTATTTCGGAGAAAAGGCGGGGCTAAACTTCGGGACGGGCTCTCCAAGCACCCTTGACTTTGTTCCTCCACTTAAGACCTCCTACCACGACATCACCTCTTCCGCCTCGGACGTTGAGGGGAATCTTCTGTTTGCCACGGACGGCGACAAGGTGTACAACAGAAGCGGGGAGATTATGGAGAACGGAGACCTCTATCCTAATGGAGGCGCTACTTATAACACGGTTGTAGTCCCTAAGCCAGGACACAGGGGCATCTACTACATAGTGACGGTTACACAGATGGGGCCACCGATTTTTCTTCACTACGCCGAGGTCGACATGAATGGGGGGGCAGGCTCAGGGAGAGTAGTCAGCAGGCAAGGCGAACTTATGCGCAGTGCCGCCTTCCGGGTAGCAGCCGTCAGGCACTGCAACGGGGAGGATTATTGGATTATGGGCCAGGAGGCTAACACGAACAGGTTCTACGCATTTCTGGTAACAGAGCAGGGTATCTGCAGCAAGCCAGTTGTTTCCAGAGCAGGCCAAGCCCAAGCCCTTCAATATTACGGGGACATGAAGTTCTCCCCTGACGGGACAAGGCTGGTATCCGTGGCTAAGGACCAGGACTCACAGCTGTTCTGGTTTAACCAGAGAACAGGGCAGGTGACCTTTCAGCAGCGCATACCTAAGGACCTGTTCGGCAGCGCGGAGAACTATACCAGTGACTATCACAGCGCCAGCTTCTCGCCCGACAGTAAAAGCCTGTATGTTAGCAGCGGCTTCTGGAGGGCCCTGGACGGCAGGTGCGCCAAGCTCGTGCAGTATGACCTGGAGGCAACAGACATCATCAAGTCCCACCACGTAATTTACGACAACTCAAAGGACGGGAGCGACAGGGGGCCGAATTCCGAGTGTCGCTCGGAGGGCGTGGGGGACATACAAATAGGACCTGATGGGAAGCTGTACATCTCTAATCACGGCAGAAAGTACCTGCACGTGATAACCAACCCGAACGAGAAAAGGCAGCGCCTTGACTTCCAGTTAAACGGGGCGGACGTTGGGAGCGGGGTAAGCAGCTGGAGGCTACCAAACTTTGTGGAGAGCCTCTTCAGAGGGCTGGGCACAGAGACGTCCTGCCCGCAAAGTAGCGGAGAGGTGTCCTTTGTCTATGAGAACACGTGCTTCTCACAAAACACGTCCTTTCAGGCGGATTTGAAGGACAACGGGCCGTACAGCGTCTCTTGGGATTTCGGAGACCCTAAAAGCGCGGGCAACACCAGCATCGAGCTGAACCCCCTGCACGTGTACAGCGCGCCTGGCACATATGAAGTTTCTCTCACCCTCTTCTCGCTGAAAGACTGCAGGCCGGTGAAAACTGTCACAAGGACGGTAACCATACTCCCTGCCACACCCGTTGACCTGGGGCCTGACAGGGTGCTGTGCGGGAACGAGGAAATAGTCCTTGACGCCACTAGCCCAGCAGCGCTGAGTTACAGATGGAGCGACGGCTCCACCGGGGCAACGCTCAAGGTTAGGGAGCCAGGGAAGTACTGGGTGGAGGTCGACCAGGGGGGGTGTAAGCTAAGAGACGAGGTGCGTTTGGGCAAGGCAGAGGAAATAACCGCCTCCATCGGGCGTGACACAGTCCTGTGTGTGGGCCAGCGCCTTACCTTGGACGCCACAAGCCCTGGAGCAAGCTATGAGTGGAGCAACGGTAACAGGGACCCGAAGCTGGAAGTCTATGCCTCGGGCGTATATGAGGTGACAATTCGCAACGCCTGCTTTGAGAGCAAGCAGTCAGTGAGGGTCACTGTCCTTGACTGTGAAGACCTGACTCATGGCTACGTCCGCTGCAGAGAGGTTAATGAAAGTTCTGTGCCCAACATCTTCACCCCGAACAATGACGGCAAGAACGACAGTTTCGGCCTGCAGGGGGCAGCCGAGATGAAAGGTTATGCACTGCAGGTCTTTGACAGGTGGGGAAAGAGAGTGTTCAGAAGCAGCGAGAGCGTGTTGGACTGGAACGGGGAAGGCGCGCCAGGCGGAGTGTACTTCTATGTGATACGGTTCGACTGCGGAGAGGAGAGAAAGGTCGTTAGTAGAGTGGTAAAGGGAAGCCTAACACTTATGAGGTAGGCTGTTTGATACTATACGTCAATGAAGTACAGCATCTAAAGAGAAAAAACTAAAAGCCTTTTACTAATAGTAGGGCTATGTTTTATATACTGTTTATTAGATAGAGCCTAATAAAGGTTGATTAACATTTGTAATATATATGAATATTTGGTAATTAGTATGTGAATTTAGCTGCCTTCATATACTAATCATGAAAACAACATATCTGTTCCCCTTCGCGCTTTGCCTCTTCCTGCTCTCCTGCGGTAAGGAGATTGAGCATAAGACATGTGTCCTGCAGAGTTCAGTTGAGACCATCACTGGCGGAGACCAGAATGAGGTTTCTGGGCAGTACAGCTCCACTTACATCTTTGACAGTGACAACAAACTGACGCAAATAAGAGAAGAGGTTGTAGGGGAAGGAGCCTCTGCAGGGACCCTCATCACGACCACCTACAGCTATGACAGCGAGGGCAGGATAGCGGAGGCAACAACCTCCTCCACCAATCACTCGCAGCCCTCAACCAAGACCTTCTTGTACAACAGCTTAGGACAGGTAATTGAAAGGAGGATTACCATAATGACAGACGGTACTGAAACGGAGGTAAGCAGAACGGAGTACGAGTATGCTGCCCCCCAGGAGCTAAAGTCCTCCAGGCTCTTTCTAAGCGGAGAGCTATTCGAGACCCATGAGTACACGTACACTGACGGCCTGATGACAGGAGTCAGGGTGACCTACGGCCCTACCCAGAACAGCGAGCAGCTGAAGCCCTACCAAATAGAGATAAGCTATGACAACAAGAGGTATCCCTATGCAGCCTTGCCCGCCCTGCTGGCCACCAGGCTCGACTTCGGCTTTCCCCACCAGCACAACATCGTCGGCATGAAGGCAAACTATGATGACGGCTCCGTTAAGTCTTTCCACACTTACTCGGTTGCCTTCACCTACTCCCCAGAAGGCTACCCCGTCTCCTCTAACCAAAGCTACCCGAGAAACAACTATGTCGAGCGCAACTACAGCTATACTTACGCTTGTGAGTAAAGATAGGTGCTGAAGCACCGTTTTGTATTTTATTATATTAAAATGGGGTTTGTAAGCATTTTGCACTTGTAAAAGCTCATGCAATGAAAACAGACAATCATACAAGCTAATTACAGTAAAAGCTTCTAAAGTATTGCGAAGATGATGAGTATGCCCTGTTACACTGAAGAAATAATATCAAGTTAATAATTACCTGTAGCCTCTAGA
This sequence comes from Pontibacter ummariensis, assembly GCF_900188175.1. Classification (GTDB taxonomy): domain Bacteria; phylum Bacteroidota; class Bacteroidia; order Cytophagales; family Hymenobacteraceae; genus Pontibacter; species Pontibacter ummariensis. The sequence continues at coordinate 55,925 of NZ_FZOQ01000017.1, forward strand.
AAATTATTTAGTTAACATTCTAACAGTTAGGATAAGGACGCTTTTTAAGTTTTGAATGATTATAAAAGTTTATGAGTCAATATATGTTTAACTTTTTATTTATCTCTTATGAAGATCAACTTACTTCTGACTTGTTGTCTGTTATGCCTCTGCTTAACTTCTTACGGGCAGTATCTCGGGCCAAATCTTGTAAATAACCCAGGTTTTGAGGAAAAAAGAGACCCTGGTTTTTGCCCTGTTTGGGCTACTGCTTCAATGAATCCTTATCCTGCCGCGGAATGGTTGTCAATTGAGTCATCAGACTACTACCATACTTGTGCTTCTGACTCTGTGGTGGATCCAGATGTTAACTTCCAGGGAGTAAGATCTGGAGGCAATGCTTACAGTGGTTTTGTAGCCATTAATAAATCTCATATTGATAAAAGTGAATATCTCTATCAAAGCCTTTCTACGCCTTTACGTAAAGGAGTACCTCATTATATTGAGTTTTGGGTAAGCTTGAAGGACGACAACGCACTTGCAGTTAGTACACTAGGTATGTACTTGACAAGTGACTTAACAGAGATAACAAATAAAACACCCTTAGAGAGAGCTGCCTTACCTGATCAGATAAAGACCACAGACGTTTTTTATGACAATAAAACCGGTTGGACCAAAATCAGCGGATATTTTACTCCCCCAACGGAAGATATAAAATATTTTGCTATAGGAAATTTTGACGAAACACTATCTGCGGAATCCAAACATGTTAAAAACGTGCCTGGTGGAGCTACAAGTGGGGAAAGCTCAGTATTATCATACTATATTGTAGATGACATTGTTATACAGGAAGATTGTACCCCTCCTAATCCACCATATATACAGGGCCCTACTGTTGTCTGCGATGGAGGGTATTGGGAAGTTACACCACCAGTTAATGGCACAGTAAGTTGGGATTTTGACAAAAATGCATTTTATTTGGTGCGTGGAGGGCTAAATACAAACTCCATCACGCTTCAGTTTAGGTCTGATTTTAGCGGCACTACTGGCTGGTTGAGTGTGAAAGCCTGTAGCTACTGTGGTAACTGTTCCTATACTAACACTATAGGCATCAGCAGGTCCTCTTCTGCCTGTTATGGAGGCTACAGCTACTCTTACTATCCTAACCCTGTTAGTGATGAGTTGGTTGTTAGTAGTGAACCTGTTGATGACGCAGGGGGAGGAACGGATGCCTTAGCAACAATGGGCGTAGAGGAATATGAGGTAAGGCTACTAAGTAACAAAGGGAAAGTGCTTATGTCAGGTAAAAACAGAAAAGGCGAGAAGGTGGTGTTGAAGGTAAAGAATGTTCCTAGTGGCACATATCCCCTGCACATTTTAGTGGGTGAAGAGGTTTTTAAGCAACAAGTGGTAGTACAGCATTAAATTAATTCCAGAGGTCGTTAAAACAAGAGGGGCATTGATGCAATGCCCCTCTTGTTTTAACGACCTTTTCCGTAAGAGAAAGTCCAGCTTCAAGTCGAAACCTTTTTGAATCTGCCTCAGGCATAGACTTAAGAGCAGTTTTACAAGCCCAAATAGCCGGATGTGTTATGTCTTCTAAACATTTTGCTCACGTCAAGGCTAAAGGCGTGAAGTTATGGACTTAAATAACAGGACTTACACCTGCCAGATCCTCCGCTGCTACTTTTCCTGAGACCGGTTCCGAAGTAACCTCATGTCCTGGCTGAGCTTCATGTCGAGCACCTTCGCGTAGTGCTGCGTGGTCTTGATACTGGTATGGCCGAGCATCTTCGAGACGCTCTCCATGGGCACGCCGTTGAGCAGGGTGACGGTGGTGGCGAAGGTGTGGCGGGCGGTGTGGAAGGTCACCGGCTTCACAATGCCGCACACGTCGGCTATCTCCTTGAGGTAGGCGTTCATCTTCTGGTTGCTCAACACCGGCAACAGCTGGTCCTTGTAGAGGCACTGCGGGTGCTCTTTGTACCTATCCAGTATGGCAAGGGCGGCGGGCAGGAGGGGGATGCGGGAGGGAGTGTCGGTCTTCTGCCTGCGCTTGAAGACCCACCGCTCCCCGTCCACGCCCTTCCTCACGTCTGACCTTCTGAGCTGCTGGACGTCCACGTAGGCGAGGCCCGTGTAGCAGCTGAAAAGGAAGACGTCCCTTACCTGGCTTAGCCTTTCTACAGGGAACTCCTTTGCCGCTATTCTCTCCAGCTCCTCCTCCGAGAGGAACACCCTTTCCACCTGCTTGGCCTTCCCCTTGTAGTGGAGGAAGGGGTCCTTGTCTATCCAGCCGTGGGCCAGGCAGGCGTTGAGCACCTTCTTCAGGTGCTTGATGTACTTGGCCACGGAGTTAGCCGAGCACCTGCACTGGCTGCGGAGGTAGAAATCGTAGTCGGAGACGAAGGAGAAGTCCACTTTCCTTAGCTCTACGTCCCGCCTGCCGTGCCGCCATTCTAAAAACTCCCTCAGGTGCCTCAGGGACGTCTTGTAGCCCTTGAGGGTGTTGGGGGCGAACTCCACGCCCACCAGGGCCTCCATCCTGCGGTTGTGCTCCTCCACCTCCCTTAGAAGCGTCCTCGTTTCCTCCTCCTTGCCCAGGAACCGGAGCTTGACGCCCTCGGCGGTGATGCTTTCCCCTTCCTCCAGCAGTTGGCGGTGGGCCTCGTAGGCCTTCGCCTGCAGGGTCTCCAGGTAAGCGTTCAGGGAAACAACGGTTTCTTTTGTGCCCGAGGCCCGGCCAGAGGAGGAGTTCCACTTCTTCGGCTCGCACTCCCTGCCGGTGCTGATCTCGGCCCTTTTCCCGTCAATGGTGATGCGGAGGTAGATGGGCACAGGGCCGGAGGAGTAGCTCTTGGGCTTTTTGAGGTAGAAGAGGACTCTGATGCGCTTTGTCATGGCTTTAGCTGCTTTAAAGGTGAAACAAGATAGCCTTGCAGCAGGACCGAGACAAGATGTACAGGCTTTGTACTGCTTGTGCACCAGTAGGTTAAGGGCGATTCGGTGAGTAAATAAAGTTGCTTGAAAAGACTCACCGAATCGCTCCCCTTTATTTCGGGAAAAGCTAAAAGATTCGAAAAGCCTCTAAAAGCAAAAAGCCTGCAAACGGTGAGTTTGCAGGCTTTTCGCTGAATTTAGTATTGAAGTCGTGGCCTTGCCAGGAATCGAACCTGGATCTAGAGTTTAGGAAACTCCTATTCTATCCATTGAACTACAAGGCCTGGGGAATGCTGGCGCAAATGTACGGGAATTCCGTCCATGAAACAAGAAACCGGTACTTGTCCTGCCTTTATCATGGTTTAGTAAGACGCCACGGCAATACCGAAACCCACCACGGTAAGTACAAGCCCTACCATGAAGATGGTGTAGGAGATACGCAGGATCTTGTACTTGCGGCTCAACACTTCGCCCAGGTAGTAAATGTCTGTGATCATGTTGTTGTAGAGCGACTTTTTGTCGCGCATGATCTCCTGCATGCCTGCCTGGAAGTCTTCGAGGGGAAGCTTGGTGAAATTCCCGAAAAAGAGCAGGTTCACGTTGCGGGAAGTAATCTTTGTCCTGTTCTTGTTTTTCTTTTTGAAGGAGAAGCTTGTTATCTCTGGCTGGGCTGAGATAATGGCGAACACGACTGAGCCCAAGGTCGTGAGCAACAGCATGCCGATGGGAACGATTAGCGTCCGGTGCTGGGTAAACTCCACCCCGATCACGGAAGACTTGGCACTCAGGTAAGTGATGACAACGGACATGATGATGGCGTTCAGGCTGATCATCATGTTGGCTTTGTTATCGGCAATGGCGCTCAGGTCGAGGTGGGTGCGGTACGTGTTACGGAACATGGTCTCGATGCCCCGTTTGGGTTGTGCCAGGGTCTCCCGCTTTTTCTTGTCCGACTTCTTTTTCTTCTTCAGGGCTTTGTTCAGGCTTTCGCGCTGTTCCTGTATGTTCAGCCCCAGTTGCGCGGCGAACTTGTGCTGCGCCTGGCTCGTGCGGAAAGTGGTGGAGAGCAGGAAGTCCATTTGAAACTGGGCCCACTCACTGTCTGAAAAGAACTTGTCCAGAAAGATCTCCCACTCCACACGCAAAAGCTCAGCGGTGCCGGAGAAAGTCGGCTTACCGATATTAGAAAGGTCGGCATCCACCAGTATCTCTTGTAACAGGCCTACCGGCTCGATCTTATGCTTGGTGGCCATAATGCAGTCTGCAATCCGCTGAATGCGCTCAGCCGGGTAGCCCTGCTCCTGCAGCCAGTCCGTGGCAAAGCGTATGCTTTCCTCCTCGTGGCCCTCATAAGCTTCTACGTAGCCGGTGTCGTGGAACCAGCCTGCCAATACCAGGTCCTGTAGTTCATCCGCCTCCAGCCCGCTCATCTGCCCAAGCTCCTCCGCCACGGTTACCGTCTCCAGGGTATGCCTATAGTTATGGTACACCAGCTTTTTCGAGAGCTTTTCCTTGAACAGTGTGAATACAAACTCACTGGCTTGCTTGATGATGTTTGGGTTCTCCATAGTGCTTATGCTTCGGTGTCAGGCGAGCGAGCTGCGGAAGACAGGGCCTTGCCCGACAGAAGGGTCAGGGTGAGGTGTTTTGTAGGACACTCGGTTATCTGCCGTTACGGTAAAAAGCCTCCTTTTGTTAGTGAAGCAGTCAATAACGAGGGCGGTTGGAGGTGCAAGGGCTGCCAATAACTAAACCTAAATTCTCTCGTTAATCAAACTCAGCCCAACCGTCTGCAAAAGCCTTCCTGTTTATTACGTAAGAGTGGGGCTTGGGGCCAGTCCGAGAAGGTTGCAGAGAGGTGCCTGTGTTATTTCAGTAGAAGTTAGATCGCCGAGACAGCACAGGCCGGCCTTGCTTACAACGTAAGCCTTTCCAACAGCGAGAGGCTGGAGGCACCGCGCAGGCGAGCTAATTTAGCGTATTCTATAACCATGACCCATAATCTCCAGAAACAGCAGCGCCTGCTCCACTACCTTTTCGGCTGGGCTGCTTTGTGCCTTACCCTTACAGGCTGCGTTACCAACGAGCCGTACTATAGCCCGGAAGCCGAGAACTGGGCACAGGAAAAGCCAGCCCCGGACAGCGAAGTGCTGTACAACGTGTTCCTGATCGGGGATGTGGGAGCCCCGAACCTGGATGGGGAGCCGTCGTTGCTGCTGATGCGCAAGATGATGATGGAGGCCGGGATGAACAGTGCCACTATTTTTCTGGGCGACAATGTGTACATGAACGGCCTGCCCGCCCCCGATAAGTACGACCGCGAGGTGTCGGAGAAGCGCTTGCAAGCACAACTGGATATTCTGAGAGGCTACCCCGGCGAAAAGTACATGATACCTGGCAACCACGACTGGAACCACAGTGGGCGCGGCGGCCTGGAGGCTGTGATACGGGAGCAGCGCTTCGTGAACGAGTACCTGACGGATGAGGACATCGTGGTGGGGGGAGATTTCTACGTGCCCGGCGATGGCTGTCCCGGTCCTTACGAAGTGCGGCTTAGCGATGACCTGGTGCTGATTGCCCTTGATTCAGAGTGGTGGCTGCATCCCTTTAACCGCCCCTACGGGGATAACAGCGGGTGTGGGGCCTCCACAGAGGGCGAAATGCTGGTGCAGCTGGAGGACATCATAGAGAAGAACAGCGGCAGCGACATACTGGTGGTGGCGCACCACCCGCTTATGACCCGGGGCGAGCATGGGGGCTTCTTTACCCTGCGGGATCACCTCTTTCCGCTGACCATGCTCCGCGAGTGGATTTACATGCCGCTGCCTGTCATCGGCTCCATCTACCCCTTTGCCAGAAAGTACGGCGGTATTCTACAGGATATCCCACACCCCCGATACCAGGCTTATATAAAGAGCCTGCTCGACATCTTTGATAAATACGACAACGTGGTGTACGCGGCGGGTCATGAGCACGCCTTGGAGTACTTTAAGTACGGAGACCTGCCACACATTGTCAGCGGTTCCGGCTGCAAGACCGACTACGTAAAGCCCGGGGGCGGGGCCGCTTACCTGCAGAAGGAGAAGGGCTTTGTGAAGCTAACCTACCATGAGAACGGGGAGGTATGGGCCGAGTTCTGGGTACCGGTTGATGACGGGGACACCGGAAAGCTCATGTACCGTACGTCCCTTTACACAAAAGAGCCACGCGAGGAGCGGCCACCGGTGAAAGACAGCACGAACTACGCAGACAGCACCATTACGCTGGCCGCAAGCACAGCTTACAAGGCGGGCCGCGTGCGAAAGGCCTTGCAGGGGAAACACTACCGCGATGTGTGGAACACCCCGGTAGAGGTGCCGTTGCTGGATATGAAGAACGCCTTTGGAGGCCTTACGCCTTATCAGAAAGGAGGGGGTAAGGAAACAATGGCCCTGAAGGTGCGCAACCCGGATGCCAGGGAGTATACCCTGCGCAGCGTGGACAAAGACTTGGCGCGGGCAGAGGCCCCCTACCTGCCCGAAACCTTGGAGCAAGACCTGCTGCAAGACCAGGTGTCGGCACAGCACCCTTACGGTGCACTTATTGTCCCCCCTTTGGCCGATGCTGCCGGTGTTTACCACACGAACCCCCGGTTAGTCTACATCCCCAATACCCCATACCTGCGCCAGTACAGGGATGAGTTCGGCGACATGCTGGCCTACCTGGAAGAAGACCCTGACGAGAACCACGAAGAAACGGCCAGCTTGGGCTATGCCACCAACCTGGTGGGCACAGACAAGGTGCTGGAGGAGCTGGAAGAGGACAACGATAACTCCGTGGACCAGTCGGAATACGTGCGGGCGCGGCTCTTTGACATGCTGATCGGCGACTGGGACCGGCACGAGGGACAGTGGCGTTGGGTAGAGCAGGAAAAGCCCGGCAAGGGGGACCTCTACGTGCCGGTGCCGGAAGACCGGGACCAGGCCTTTTTTAAAGCCGATGGCGTGTTGCCATGGCTGGCAACGCGCAGGTGGGGCATTCGCAACGTGCGGAGCTTTGACTATGAGTACAGAGACATTATCGGGCTTAACCTCAACGGCCTTACCCTCGACCGTACGTTCACGTCGAAGGTAAGCCGGCAGGAGTGGCTGCGGATAGCGCAGGACATCAAGCAAGGTATAACCGACGAGGTAATAGAGCGTGCGGTACAGGAGTGGCCGGCGCCGGTACAGGAAATATCAGCAGCCGAAATAAAAGCCAAGCTCCGGTCGAGGCGTGACAAGCTGCCCCAGGCCGCCGAGGAGTATTACAACTTCCTGGTACAGTATGTCGACATTTCGGGTAGCGACAAGCACGAGCGCTTTCTGATAAACAGGCTTAACAACGAGGAAACCCAGATCACCGGCTATAAAACTTCTAAAGAGGGGGAGGTGCTGGAGGAAATCTATAACCGCACTTTCTATACAGATGAAACAAAGGAGGTGCGCATCTATGGGATGGATGGGCAGGATGCCTTTCTGGTAACTGGGGAAGTAGATGAAAGTATTATCGTGCGTATCATTGCCGGGGGAGACCAGGACCTCATCGTAGATGAGTCGCACGTCAGCGGGCTGCAGAAGCACACCATCGTGTATGATACCGAGGAGGGGAACATCTTTGATTTCAGTAGTGAGACAAAGGACAAGACAGACCCCTACGACGAGGTAAACCTCTACGACCGGGCCAATTACAAGATCCCCTACCTGGGGCCACGCTTTTCGGTGGAACATAATGTGGAGGATGGGCTGCTTTTGGGGGCTGGTGCCCTGCTGCGCACCCAGAAGTTCCGGCACAACCCCTACGCCTCTGAGCACCTGTTGGAGGCCGCCTTTGCTTTCCAGACAAGCTCTTTTGATCTGAAGTACACAGGAGATGTGCGGAATGTGCTAGGCGACTGGAACCTGGCACTGGATGCGCAGTGGCAGGGGCCACAGTTCCAAAGAAACTTCTATGGCTTTGGCAACGAAACGGAGCAGGACGCGGGCTTGGATGATGCCTTTTACCGCGTACGCTACGAGCGCCTTACCCTAAACGCCGCGCTCTACCGGCAACCGGTCGCCTTCATAAAGATCGGGCTGGGGCCAACATACGATAGGTTCGAAGTGAACCGACCTGACAGGGAAAGCTTTCTGCTGCAGGCTGCCCGTGCCGGCTTGTTGCGCGAAGGCACCTATGATGCCGAGGCGGGTGAGTTTGCCGTGCAGCACTATGCCGGGGCCAAAGCCTACATGAACCTGGTGGTGATCGGGGGCGGCAGCGTGGAAGCCAACCCGCATATCGGTATGCGCTGGTACAATACGTTTAGCTATAACCAACAGATCGGGGGAGAGGGGCTCTCTTACTCCAACATCAACTCTGAGTTCCGTTTCTACCTCAGCCCAAACTTCCCCTTTCAGTTAACATGGGCCGGTAGGATCGGGGCGGCCCATAACTTTGGTGATTACCGTTTTTTTCAGGCGAACACGTTAGGAGGCACCGAGAACCTGAGAGGATACCGCCGTACCCGCTTTGCAGGCCGTAGCAGCCTGTATGCCAACGGCGAGGCCCGTGTAGAATTGTTTGGAACAAACCTTTACCTCGTCCCCGCTAAGTTTGGTGTATTAGGGTTGTTTGACGCGGGCCGGGTGTATACCGATGAAGACCCAGAGCAACCTTTTTTCCGTAGTCTGCATACAGCCTATGGGGGAGGCGCCTGGGTGAGCTTCTACAAACGAACGATCTTCTCCCTTTCCTACGCTGTAGGGGAGGACGAAGGCTTCTGGATGCTAAACTTTGGCTTCTTTTATTAAAAACGGAAAACGAAAGCGACCATACCCACTGTGGCGAAAGGTATCCCCCTGGGTACTGTGCGCAAGAAAAAACTATGAGAAAACTAACGCTACTGCTAAGTGTACTGTCTGTGCTGTTGTTTGTGCAGCAGGTGCAGGCGCAGGAACCTCAGACAGAGACTTTGGAAGAGTATGCAGTACCAGGAGTGAACGGCATGGGGCGGAGTCGCGGCATTGTGGCCAGCTATGAGCGCCTGCCGCAGTTTGACATAGACTCAGACTCCGAGGACCCGCGCATTGGCGACGGCAACGGGCGCGTGAAGCGTTACAACAAGTTCGACTTCAGAGCGTTTGCACCCCTGCTGAACAAGCCGCAAGACAAGGTAATACTGGGTTTTACCTATAACATAGAGGAGTTTAATTTTGATGCTACAACGCCAGCACGTTATCCTATCTACCACTACCTGGAGGATAAGAACCTGAGAAGTATAGGGCTACAACTGGCCTATCTTCACTCTATAGATGTGCACAATTTTTATCTGGTACGCGTGGTAGGAGAGCTGAATGGCGACTATACCCGCGATGATATCAATATTTCAGATTATTTGAAAGCTACCGTGGACCTGGCGTATGGCTGGAAAAAGACACCGAACTATGCTATCGGCGTAGGCCTGCAATTAGGCTACACCTTTGGCAGGCAGAACGTGTACCCGGGGGTACTGTATAACCGTACCTTCAACGATAGGTGGGGGGTGGAGTCCATTTTCCCGGCTAACGCGCGCGTCCGTTATAACGCCAATGAAAAGACACTGCTTTACGCCGGATACCGGCTGGAGGGAGCCAGCTACAACCTCTATGTAGACGAGCCGCCCTTATCAGAGTTTGAGGACCTGGAGCTCCGACGTACCGATATTAAGGCCTTGGTGCGCTTGGAAAGAGAAATATACGACTTCCTATGGTTTTCTGTGGAAGGAGGCTTCCGGCAATACTTCCGCAATCGCCTCTTCGACGATGTCGGCTCACGGAATGAGATCATAAACAACGACCTGGCAGGTACAGGCTATATAGGGGTGGAGCTTTACCTGGTGCCACCGCGTAAATGGGTAGAGAAAAGCAATAACTGATAGGATGGGAACATGCAAAAAGAGAGAGGGTAAGCTTGTTGGCTTACCCTCTCTTTTATTCTTCCTCCCGTTCCGGCTGCATCCCTTCAGGTAACAAGCTGCGAAGGTAGTCATAGGTTTCGTACTGCGACCGGACGTTTGTTGGGGAGTGGGGCTGTATGTAGCTGTTGTCTATATAACGGGCTTTCGTGTCATCGGCTAGCTGCAGGTCGATGATGCGCTGTATCTGCTCAATCAGGTTAGGCTGCAGGATCGGGAAGGCCACCTCTACCCGGCGGTTCAGGTTCCGGGTCATCCAGTCGGCAGAGGCGATATAGTACTTTTTGTCTCCCTTGTTATGGAAGATGTATACCCGGGCATGCTCCAGGTAGCGGTCCACGATGCTGCGAAGCTCGATGTTCTCACTCAGCCCTTCCACGCCGGGCACCAGACAGCAAATGCCCCGTACCAGGAGTTTGATCTTAACGCCTGCCTGGCTGGCTGCATAGAGCTTTTTGATCATGCGGCCGTCCTGCAGCGCGTTCATCTTCAGGGTCATGCCGGCCGGCAGCCCTTTCCTTGCGTTTCGTACCTCCCGGTCGATCAGCTTGGAAAAGCTCTCGCGCATGTTGATGGGCGCCACCAGTAAATGCTTAAACTCTTTGTCGGGGTGCCTGTCAATCAGGAAATTAAAGACCTGCTCCACATCCCGGGTAAGACGCTTGTCAGAAGTAAAGAGAGCATGGTCAGCGTAAATCCTGGCGGTCTGCTCGTTGTAGTTTCCGGTGCTCAGGTAGGCATAGTTCACCAGTTTGCCCCCCTCGTTGCGGGTAATCAGGCCCAGCTTAGAGTGCACTTTCAGGTCCGGCACACCGTAGATGACGTTTGCTCCTGCCTTTTGTAACTTGCCCGCCCAGTAAATGTTCGATTCCTCATCGAAGCGCGCCTTTAGCTCTACCACTACAGTCACTAGCTTCCCGTTTTTGGCTGCCTTGGCCAGGGCTTTTGCAATAGCAGACTTGTCGGCCACCCGGTACAGGGTGGCGCTCATCGCCGTTACTTTCGGGTCTCTGGCGGCCTCGTTGAACAGGCGTAGCACATAGTCGAAGGATTGGTAGGGATAATGTACCATGTAGTCCTGCTTTTGCATGGCCTCCAGCATGCTTGGCTCCTTTTCCAGGTCGGGGTGAAGCAGGGTGGGTTGCGACGCGTACTTCAGCTCGGGCAGGTTAAAGTCGGGGAACTGAAAAAAGTCGCGGAAGTTATGGTACTTGCTTCCCTCCACCAGTTCCTCTTCTGTAATGCCCGTATGGTCCATCATGCTGTTGAGCAGGTCCTGTGGTATCTCCGGATCATAGAGCAGGCGGGCGGGGTAACCTGTTTCGCGCTTCTTCAGGCTCTTCCGGATCTTGGCCATCAGGTTACCGGATACCTCCTCCTCAATGTCCAGCTCCGCATCGCGCGATACCTTTACAGCATAGGCCTCAAAGGCTTTGTATTTGGGAAATATGAGCGGTAGGCAGAAGCGAATGGCATCGTCGATGAACATCACATAACGGTGGTCATCGACGGTGGGCAGCTTGATGAAGCGGGAACCGTGCTTCTTGGTGGGTATCTCCAAAATAGCGATGCGCTCCGGCTTACAGTCCTCTTCCTGCGGTTCCCACATCTTTATACTGAGGTACACGGCCTGGTCTTTCAGGAACAGGTGTGTTTCTGTCTCGTCTAAAATAATGGGTAGCAGCAGGGGGGCTAGCGTTTCCTCGAAGTAGTCTTTTAGCCACTCCTGTTGGCCTGGGTTCAGGTCATGCTCGGTCAGCAAGTGAATGTTGTGCTCGCGCAGGCCGGTCAGGATGCCTTCGCGGAACACCTCACCAAACTCTTGCTGCTGCCGGTGTACTTCTTCTATCACCTGGTCGAATATCTCGGATGGCTCCTGGCTTAGCTTTTGGCGGGTTTTCTTCTTCAGCTTGATCAGGCGCTTGAGGGTGGCGACCCGCACCTTAAAATACTCATCCAGGTTAGAGGAGAAGATGGCCATGAATTTCACACGCTCCAACAGCGGTACGCGCTTATCTTTTGCCTCTTGCAGTACCCGGTGGTTAAACGCGAGCCAGCTCAGCTCTCTGTTAATAAAAGGGTACGCTGCCTGGGTCTTCTGCTCGTTTTCTTTCTCTTTTTCCATCGTGCTTTCGGTGTCCGGTACAGTACTTTTCCGCTGCGCTTTCTTGTGTAGAGCTTGCCAGGGAAGTACCGGAGGCTGTTTACTTATAGTTTTTCGGGAAGTCGTAGAAGAGTAGGGTGGCATTCTCTTTGCCTATCTCGTCCCAGCTGTCGCAGTCAAACGAGAGCCCAACAACCCCTGTGGTGGGGAGGCGGGCAATTACTTCCTGCGAGAGCAGGTTGGCGAACTCTGTGATCGTTTCATTGTGGCCCACGATCATCAGGGACTTTATGTCTGCCGGAGCTTTCTGCACCACTTCCAGCAGGTCATCTGTGTCGGCCCCATACAGGCGCTCATCTACCCGGATGTTGTCTGGGTCATATTCCATTTCATGGGCTACCAGTGTGGCGGTAGAGAGGGCCCGTACAGCGGGACTGGAAATGATGAGGTCAGGCATAACGCCCCGTGCGGCCAACTCCTGTCCCATTAGCGGAGCGTCTTTGCGGCCACGCTTTTTCAGGGGGCGGTCATGGTCGCTTAAGTTCTCGTACTTCCAGCTGGATTTAGCATGCCTCAGGATATATAGCTTCTTCATAAGGGAAATATCACAAAGCCGGCGAACAGGCTTCGTCAACCTTCGCGGCTTTGTGTCTTTACTGTCTGTGGCAGGAAATGGTTGTACCAGCCATGCGGGCTGGTTATGGTAGGAGCGATACCTGGTGCCAGGCTATAAAACCAAAAGGGAGCTGCTGTAACAGCAGCTCCCTTTTTAACACTCTGATGTGTTTATACGTTGTTTGGGTAGCGCTCGAAATGGATTTCGGACACCCGGCGTTGCAATTCATCGCGCAGCTCGTCGATGTTTATCTTGTTCGTGGCGGAAATGAACAGGGCGGGGGCGTGTTCCCTGGCCATATACGTGCTGCGCAGGTCATCCAGCGATGGGCGCACGTCGGCCCCCTCCTCCTGCAGTTCCTTCTCGCGCTGCTCCAGGTACTGGTCAATCTTGTTGAAAACCAGTAGTACTGGCTTCTCGGCAGAGTTGATATCCCGTAGAGTGTTATTCACAACTTCTATCTGGTCTTCAAAGGAAGGGTGAGAAATATCCACCACGTGCACAAGCAGGTCTGCCTCCCGTATCTCATCCAACGTAGACTTAAAGGCCTCAATGAGTTTGGTGGGCAGTTTACGGATAAACCCTACGGTATCGGAGAGCAGGAAAGGCACGTTGCCGAGCACTACTTTCCGCACAGTGGCATCTACGGTCGCAAACAGTTTGTTCTCGGCAAACACGTCCGACTTGGAGAGCAGGTTCATTAAGGTAGACTTGCCCACGTTGGTATACCCCACCAGGGCTACCCGTACAACAGCGGCTCTTGATTTCCGCTGCTCAAAGTTCTGCTTTTCGAGCTTAGTCAGGCGGTCGCGCAGCAGGGCGATCTTGTCGCGCACAATACGACGGTCTGTCTCGATCTCTGTTTCACCAGGGCCTTTCATCCCGATACCACCCTTTTGCTTGGAAAGGTGGGTCCAGAGGTTCGTCAGGCGTGGGAGCAGGTACTGGTACTGTGCCATCTCGACCTGCGCGTGTGCCTGTGCTGTTTTGGCGCGCAGGGCGAAGATATCCAGGATCAGTAAGCTGCGGTCCACGATCTTTACCTGCAGTTCGCGCTCAATATTCCGTACCTGCGAAGGGCTCAGGTCATCGTCAAAGATCACCATGTCCACCTCGTACTCCTTTACATACGCTTTAATCTCCTCCAGCTTGCCGCTGCCCACAAAGGTGCGGACGTCTGGCTTGTCGAGTTTCTGCACAAAGCGCTTTAATGTGTCGGCTCCCGCCGTCTCCGCCAGAAAAGCAAGCTCGTCGAGGTACTCGTTGGTCTGCTCGTCTGTCTGGCGGTAGTTAGGTACAGCCACCAGTATGGCTGTTTCTTGTGGTTTAGCGGTTTCGTAAAATTGCTTTTTACCCATTTATCTTTCTTTAAGCGTCAAAGTATAAGTGGCAGGCGCTTCCGTTTCCTGCTCAGCGAGCCTACCAATGGCAGGCATCGGAAGAGACTATTCATCATAACGTTTATACGGGCAGGAAGGGTCAGCGTGTACTAGCTTAAGTTTGACTCCCGGTTTATGTCTTTGCTGCCGGGTCCATGGCAGTCGGCTTTCAGCAGGCCAGTTAGCCCTACTGGAAACGGCAACAAAGACCAGGGCAATTTACTTTAAATTTCCTGATGCTACCCCTAAAATGGATAACTTACGGCTTTTAGCCTGATGTACGCTATCTTTAGGAGCTAAAACTGCCTGTATGCGGATTGCCATTGTTATAAACACCTCCTGGAATGTGTACAACTTCCGGATGCCCTTGCTGAAGGCCTTTTTAGCGGCGGGGCACGAGGTGGTGGCTATTGCCCCACGGGATGCTTACTCAGACCGCTTGGTGGCGGCAGGCTGTGGCTTTGTACCGGTAGAGATGGAGAACGGGACAAACCCACTCACCGACCTGCTCCTGATTGGGCGCCTGTACAAAACCTACAAGCAAGTACAGCCAGACGTGGTGCTGCACTATACCATCAAACCCAACATTTACGGGGCTATCGCGGCACACTGGGCAGGCATACCGGCTGTTAATAACGTTTCGGGGCTCGGGACCGTCTTTATTACCAAGGACTATGTCTCTAACGTTGCCCTCCGGCTTTACAGGTTTTCCTTCCGCTACCCGGCCAAGGTCTTCTTTCAAAACAGGGACGACCGGCAGCTTTTTCTACGGCATAAGCTGGTGCGGCCAGAAATAACAGAAGTACTGCCGGGGTCTGGTATCGACCTGCAGGCCTTTGTGCCGGCACAGGACTTTAAACGGAACAAGGCCTTTACTTTTTTAATGGTGGCGCGGGTGCAGTTCGACAAGGGCATCGCCGAGTTTGTGCAGGCCAGCCGGCTAGTGCAGGAGCGCTACCCGGAAGTAAGGTGCCAGTTGCTGGGGCAGGTGGATGAGCGTAGCCGCTCCGCGGTAAAGCGGCGGCAGTTAGAGGAGTGGTTGGCAACAGGGGTAATCGAGTATCTGGGTGCAACAGACGAGGTGGCTTCGGTGGTTGGAGCGGCGGACTGCATAGTACTGCCCTCGTACCGGGAAGGAACCCCGCGTACCCTTTTAGAGGCGGCAGCCATGGGGAAGCCCCTTATTGCCACCAACGTGCCGGGTTGCCGGGAGGTAGTGGAGGATGGCGTGAATGGCCTGCTTTGTCGGGTCCGCCATGTGCCCGATCTTGCTGCCAAGATGATGCAGCTGTTGGAGTTGGATGATACAGCACTGGAGCGCATGGGGCAGGCCAGCCGGCAGATAGCCGTCACCCGATTCGATGTACGGCAGGTAATCCAGAAGTACCTGCAGGCAATAGAAGAAGTGACATCGCAGGTGCGGGTTTAACCAGAAAGATACAGCATGGAGCATAAAACTTTCCACATAGAGGGCCTGGTAGCGTTTCAGCCCCGGGTCTTTAAAGACGACAGAGGGTATTTTCTGGAGACTTTCAGTACGAAATGGTTCGAGCCATTCGGCATAAAGCCAGTTTTTGTACAGGATAACCAGTCGGCCTCAAAAAGGGGGGTACTGCGCGGGCTTCACTTCCAGAAGCCTCCGCACGCGCAGGCAAAATTGGTGAGGGTAACCTCAGGAAAAGCCCTCGATGTAGCGGTGGACATACGCAAAGAGTCCCCCACCTTTGGACAGCATGTTGCCTGCATTCTGGATTCCGAAAAGCATAACCTGTTCTATATACCGGAAGGCTTTGCCCATGGCTTTGTTGCCCTGGAAGACAACACCACCTTTCTTTACAAGTGTACGAACCTGTATGCCCCTTCGGCAGAAGGAGGTATTCTCTGGAATGACCCTAGCTTAAACATAGATTGGGGTGTGGAAGAACCTCTGGTATCTCCCAAGGACGAAGTACTACCCCTGCTAAAAGATTTTGGCTCGCCGTTTTAGGTTTGGTGAAGGACAGCAGAGCGAACAAAAGCGGAGGGGCTGAACATGTAAATGCTCAGCCCCTCCGCTTTTACTGTTGAATTTCCTTATCGAAAATCACCCCGTCTCCGCTACCTGGCGCAAGCATTACTCGTGCCTTGCCTGAATAGCGATCTGCTTTAGTACGACAATTTCTACAGACAAACCCTAAAACACTCCTAAAGTTGTTTTGTGGTAACAGTTTTGCCGTACATGAGGGCGCTTGCGCTATTTCAATCCTGCTAATATGGCGCTCTGCCCGATCTGTGATTTACAGCACCTCCAATAAGGTTTCCAAGCCCATGCCGCGGGAGCCTTTCACCAGTACATAGCTCTCTGTGATCGGGTGCTCCTGCAGCCATTGTTGCAGCTCTTGCTTTGTCTCGAAATGGAGAAACTTACTGTTAACGGCTGCGGCGTATTTCATGTCCTTGCCGCAAAGCAGGACAGTATCAAAAGGTTGTTCCGCCACTACCTCTCCCAAGGCCCTGTGTTCTGCCTGGCTCTCTTCTCCCATCTCAAACATATCACCCAGTATCACGACTTTCTGTGGCGCCTTCATGCCTCCGAAATTCCGCACAGCGGCGGCCATAGAGGTCGGGTTAGCATTGTAGGCATCCAGGATAACGGTGTTACTGCCTTTCTGCAGTACTTGTGAGCGGTTATTGACCGGGTTATAGCTAGCAATGGCCTCATTCGCCTTCTGCAGTGGCACACCAAAGAATTTACCAATACAGGCCGCCGCTGCCATATTCTCGTAGTTGTAGCTTCCTACCAGCTGTGTTTGTACCTCATTCCCCTCCTCGTCGCGGTATACCACGTAAGGGGAGGCCTCGAGTAACTCGCTGTGGTAATAATCTCCCTGAGCCGGGTAGGTTATTTTGTTTTCAACGCTGTGGCCTAACCGCATGAGAATCTCGTTGCCGGTATTTATAAACACGGTTCCTCTGTGTGCCTCCAGGTACCGGTAGAGCTCGCTCTTGCCACGTGCCACGCCTTCCAGGCTGCCGAAGCCCTCCAGGTGGGCCTTCCCGATGTTGGTAATCATGCCATGGGTGGGTAGGGCAATGCTACTCAAAAGGGCAATCTCTCCAATGTGGTTGGCACCCATCTCGATGATTGCCATCTCATGCTCCGGCTTAATGCGCAGCAGCGTTAAAGGAACCCCAATGTGGTTGTTCAGGTTGCCCAGTGTATAAAGCGTGTTGTACTTCTGGCTGAGCACGGCATAAACCAGTTCTTTAGAGGTTGTTTTGCCGTTGCTGCCCGTAATGCCGATGACCGGAATGCTTAGCTGTTGGCGGTGATGGCGCGCCAGGTCCTGCAGGGCTTGCAGGGTGTCGTCTACCACGAACACATTGTCTGCAGCCATATGCGGGTCGTCGACCACGGCATACTTGGCCCCTTTTTCCAGGGCCTGCAGTGCAAATTTGGCTCCTTTAAAATTAGGACCGTTCAGGGCGAAAAACAGGCTTTCGTTTTGTTCGGCGCGTGAGTCGGTGCTAACGTGGCGGCACGCCAAGTACTTCTGGTACAGAAACTCAATATTATTCGGCATGAAATGCGTAATTTTATCTTAGTCAGATGCTTTATGCAAGAAAAGTTCGTTATAAGAAGGCCTTTCTTACACTGGCAATATACATTCAAAACCTTAAAAGCGACAGTGCTTGTAAGTGCAGCCGCTTAAATTAATACGTGGCAGTTTTTGCCGCGACAGCCGATGAAAAAGCTCTTTACCCTTATTCTACTCCTCTCTACAGCTGTAACTGTCTATGGGCAGGAACCCCTGACGTTCCGCTATCGGCACGATGTGCCTGTATCCACCCCTGCAGGAGAGTTAGCCGCGCCTTGGAGCGGGGGCTTCAATACGCCTCAGTTCTCGACTATCGACCTGGACAAGGACGGCCAGCAGGACCTGTTTGTTTTTGACCGGCAGCTAAATAAAGTCTTTACCTGGCTAGCTGTGCAGGAGAGTGGCAAGTGGCAGTACCGCTATGCACCGGAGTACGAGGTGTTCTTCCCGGCTGACCTGGAGTACTGGGTGTTGCTGCGCGACTATAACTGTGACGGGCTGCAGGACATTTTCACGAGTAGCCCCCTCGGCATCCGGGTGTTTAAGCAGGAGCAGGTAGCTGGAGGGCAGCTAAAGTTTGCCCTGGCAGAGGAGGCGCTTTTCTATAACGAGAATCAGGTGAACATGCAGATGAACTCAGCTGACGTGCCGGGCATTGTGGACATGGATGGGGATGGTGACCTGGACATCCTGTTCCCTGAGTTTTCGCAGGGCTATACCCTGGAACTGTACAGAAATACGCAGGCCGAGGAAGGGCTTGCCTGTGGCACGCTGGCATTTGAGCAGCAAACAAGCTGGTGGGGTAAGATCACAGAGTGCGATGGCTGTAACAACTACCTCTTTAATGCTTACTGCCGGGTGGCGGCTCCACTCCATACCGGCCACAGCGGCTCCTCCATTTTACTTTTAGACCTGAATGCCGACGGGGATAAAGACCTGGTGATGGGAGGGGTGCAGTGTGAGAACCTGGTGCTGATGGAAAACGAGGGGGATGCAACGAATGCCCTGATGCGGAGCTTTTCTCCCGTTTTCCCTGCCACAAACCCTGTGGCCATGCCCCTTTATCCGGCTGCCTTTTACGAGGATGTAACTTTTGACGGTGTGCCGGACATGCTGGTAGCGCCTCAGGCCACTCAGGATCTGGTGAACATTAACTTCGAAAATGCTACCTGGTTGTACCGCAATGCCGGTGCTGCGGATCAGCCTGACTTTGAGTACGTGCAGGATGACTTCCTGCAGGGGCAGATGATTGACGAGAGCGAAGGAGCCTTTCCTGCCTTTGCCGACTTGGACGCTGACGGCGACCTGGACCTCTTACTGGGCAATAGAACTGCTTACCGTGCGGGTGTGTATGGTGCTTCGCTTAGCTTTTATCGTAATACGGGTACTGCCACGGCACCGGCTTTTGAGCTGGTAACAGATGATTACCTGAGCCTGCGAAGCCGGCAGCTGGTTAACCTGAAGCCAGCGTTTGCGGACATGAATGCGGATGGCGCTACCGACCTGGTACTGACGTTCGGGGAAAAGAAAGCAAACACTGCGCGTGTCGTCTACCTTCCTAACAAGTCCGCGAAGGGGCAAGCCGTTGCTTTTAGCTTTGCAGAGGCACAGGAGGTACAAGCCTTAAGAGATGGCGACTCCCCTGCTTTTGCTGATGTGGACAAGGATGGCGATCTGGACATGCTACTGGGCAGGAGTGACGGCAGCCTAGCTTTTTACCGTAATACGGGCAATGCAGCCAGCCCTGCTTATGTCTTAGAAAACAGAGGATTAGGTGGCCTGGGGGTAGACTTTTCACGGCGCAACCTTTCTCCGGCAATCGCCGATATAGATGGTGATGAAGCCTTTGATTTGTTGGTAGTAGACGATAGCGGGCAGTTGCGCGTGTACCGGAACTTTACGAAAGATCTTAGTGGCACCTTTACAGCTGAGGCGGAGTTACTGGAAAACGATCTGACAGAAGGGCTCCAGGTGTCCCGCTTTGGGCGGGGGCTCAGTCTGGCAGTGGCTCCTTTAGGAGGTGAAGGGAAGCTTTACATAACCGTTGGGACCCAGGCGGGCGGCTTGTTCTTGCTGGAGCAAACAGGGGGTAACCTTTCAAACCCAGCAGGTCCAACCGAGGGGCTGACCCTGTCGGTCTATCCCAATCCGGCAGACAGATCATCCTCGGTAGGGGTGCGGATAAAAGCCACTGAACCTGTTACACTACATCTGTATGATACCATCGGAAGGCTGGTGTACAAAGCCCCGGGAGTATTTGGTAAAGAGCATGGCTTGCCACTTCAACAATTTAAGGCAGGCATGTACATCATCAGGGCGACATCTAAAAGTGGAGAACATGCTAGTAAAAAGATAATCATAAGATAATGCAGGCCTTCCTTCTCATTCAGCTTTCTGCCTCTGCCACTTACGAGCAACCCTTGCTGGCAGAGCTCAAACAGCTATTGCCGGATTTGGCAGTACTGGATATCGACGGGCGCTCCGACGAGCTGTTGCAGCATTATGCCCTGCGCCTGTTGCGTGAGGCAGACAGGGCGGTCGTGTGCATTAAGGCGGATGAAGCAGCTGCGGGTTTGATAAACGTAATGCCGCTGTTGGAAGAGTTGCTGCAGAGCAGCCAGAACAGGCTGGTTTTGTTGCTAGGCCAGTATCCCCGCCTGCTCCGTATCTTCGAGTCGCGCCCCCAACTGCAGTACAAGCAAGTGGCAGAGCAGGACGTGCTATCCGAGGTAAGGGGAGCTTTGGATTAGCTTCAGGCTTTGATGGTATACAAAGGTACTTAGCTCCCTTTTGTCATCTTGGAAAGACCCCGCTAACCACGAACTGCTTGCCGAAAAGTGATGTTGCCGCTTGAGAATAAAACTCTTCCTGAAAGACAGGTTTCCGAACAGCTTGGTGCCTGGCCGTCGTCATCATGGGGCAGGCTAGCGACAGTCTGTCGCTCACTACAGCGAAAAGGGGTCGGCATCCAGGTGGGCGGGAAAGGCCTCTCTAAAGTTTTCCAGTTCCTGCTTGTTTAGCTTTAGGGTGTGTATCCCTTCTACCTCGCTTGTCTCCAGTAAATGATAGCCCTTGGGGTGTATAAAAGCGGAATCTCCGGAATAAGGATGGCCGTTGCCGTCTGTGCCTACCCGATTCACACCCACCACATAAGCCAGGTTCTCGATGGCCCGCCCCTGCAGCAGAAGCCGCCAGGCCTGGTTGCGGGCCTTGGGCCAGTTGGCCACATACAGTAGCAGGTCGTACGCGTTATTCGTGTTGCGGCTCCACACCGGGAAGCGCAGGTCGTAACAAACAAGCGGGTGTATTTTCCAGCCCTTTAGCTCTACAATTAACCGCTCTTTTCCGGCTGTATAAGTATGGTGTTCTTTTGCCATCCGGAAGAGGTGCCGCTTGTCGTACTTCGCAAAGCTACCATCGGGGCGGACCCAGTACAGGCGGTTGAAGAATTTCCCTCCTTCGCGTACCATCACACTCCCTGTTAAAACGGCCTGGTATTTACGGGCCTCCTCCTGCATCCAGGTAAGCGTGGGGCCCTCCGCTTCCTCTGCGAGAGGCTCGGCCTCCATGCTGAAGCCTGTGGTAAACATTTCAGGCAATATGATCAGGTCTGTTGTAGGGGCCGCTGCTGCCAGTTTTTCGGAAAACATGCTGCGGTTTGCCACCGCATCCTGCCAGTGTAGGGCTGTCTGAACGACGGTAATGTTTAAGTTGTGCATGTTGCTAACCAAAGAGTGTCTCGGGAGAAATTTTTTCTGTTTATCGGTTTGCTAGAGCACCGCCAGTTTTTCGCCGGCGGCACGTAAGGTATCCTCGCTTTTTGCAAAGCAGAAACGCAGGTATTTGTGGTCGGTCTTATCGTGGTAGAAAGCAGACACCGGTATGGCTGCTACACCCACCTCCTTTGTCAGGTGCCTGGCAAAGTCAAGATCGTAGGCATCCGAGACCTTATCATACTTTACAAGCTGAAAATAAGTGCCTGATGAGGGGCTGGCCTCAAAACGGCTGTTGCGGAGCAGGTCGTAGAAAAGGTCACGCTTGGCCTGGTAAAAATTCGGCAGGTTCAGGTAGTGGGCCTCTTCCTCCATAAAATCAGCAAGGGCGAGCTGAAAGGGGGTAGCTGTGCAGAAAGTGATGTACTGGTGCATTTTCCGCAGCTCGTTGGTAAGCGGTGGCGGTGCCACGGCATAACCGACCTTCCATCCTGTGGTATGATAGGTCTTACCGAAGGAGGAGATCACAAAGCTCCGCTCGCGCAGCAAGGGCTGTTGAAGCGCACTGTAGTGTTGCTTGTCATCAAAGACCATGTGCTCGTACACCTCATCGCTGACCACCATAATGTCTGTGCCATCGATCAGGTTAGCCAGCCTGTCCATGTCCTCTTTCGTCATCACGGCCCCGGTTGGGTTGTGCGGTGTGTTAATGATGATCAGGCGCGTGCGCGAGGAGAGGCGCCGCTTCACCAGGCCCCAGTCTACGTGGAAGTCCGGCAAGGCCAGAGGTACATAGATGGGGGATCCCCCGCAAAGCCGTATCACAGGCACGTAGGAGTCGTAGCTGGGCTCCAGTATCACCACCTCGTCTCCTGGCTTTACCATCGCAGTAATAGCGGCGTTCAGCGCTTCTGTGGCACCAGTCGTCACGGTTACTTCTGTGTCGGGGTTAGGGCGGTAGCCATACATTCTTTCTGTTTTCAGGCTGATCTTCTCGCGTAGCTGGGGCATGCCCGCCATGGGGGCATACTGGTTAAAGCCCGCGTGCATGTACTTTGTCACGAGCTGCATCAATGACTCAGGGCAGTTAAAGTCCGGGAAGCCCTGCGAGAGATTGATGGCCTTGTACTCGTTGGCAAGTCCTGACATGACGGAGAAAATGGAGGCGCCAAAATCTGGCAGCTTACTGCTGGGGTAACTGATCATAGGTGTGTATGGCTAGGTCGGATTTGCTTCAAACAACGGGAACAACAGGTTTTGGTTCTTTACAGTAGTTCGTTTGTTAGCTGCTTCAGCACGAGCACAGCATCCGCCTCAAACCAAGGGTTGCGCTTAAACCAGAACTGATTGCGGGGGGACGGATGCGGCAAAGGCATGTACGCAGGCAAGTATTCGTGCCAGTGCTCCACCGTTGCGGTCAGGGTAGGGCGGGCCGCCTCGCCTAGAAAGTAATCCTGGGCGTACTTGCCCACCAGCAGCGTAAGCTGAACATTGGGCAGGAGTGCCAGGAGCTGCTGGTGCCAGTGTTGGGCGCACTCAGGACGCGGCGGCAGGTCGCCGCTCTTCCCCTTGCCCGGGTAACAGAACCCCATCGGGATGATGGCTACTCGGCTTTCGTCGTAAAAAGTTTCGGGGGCTATACCCAGCCACTGCCGTAAGCGTTTGCCGCTCTGGTCGTCCCAGGGGATACCGCTGGCATGCACTTTGGTGCCGGGTGCCTGCCCCACAATTAAAAGCTTTGCGGTGCTGCTAGCCCGTAGAACAGGACGGGGCCCTAGCGGCAAGTGCTCTTCGCACATGCGGCAGCCTCTTATTTGCTGTAACAAACGCTCCAGTGTCTCCATGCTTAATTGCTTACAGCAAAGGTACAAAGGATTGCTGACCTACCACAGGCATTCCCTTCCGGAACAGGCTGTGGTAGCAAAAGAGGCTGTTATTGCATTAGTTAAGGTAGGGGTAAGTTCTAAAACAGCGAAAGCCGGAAAGATTCCGGCTTTTGGCATGAGGTATCGTTGTCCTCGATAAACTTCAGCTTAGTGGTTGCGTCATTCCCAGTGCTGGTCGGGTGGCCCTTGTCTGCGACGGCGGCGTTTGTCCGGGTGTGGCATGAGCGGGTCCTGGTACCAGCGATCCTCTGCCCGCTGATTGCTTCTGTCGAAATGTACGTCCTGCTGCCGCCAGATCGGCTCGCGGTATTGTTGGTTTGAAGGGCGCGGTGCCTGTTGCCGGCGCTGGTTAGGCAGCCATTCGTCCCGGTGCTGGTGATACCGTCCTTCCTCCGGAAACCGTCCTACCTCGCGTGGTTGCCAGTCGTACTGGTGCAGTTCTATCGAAGGGGAAGGTTCTCCCCAACGGCTTCTGAAGTCGTTGAAATATCTGTCATTGTAGGGAGGCGCTTCGCGTCGGGTACGTTCGCCCCGGCGTCTTTTATCATTTTCGTTGTGCTGCATGTTTTCTGTTCTTAAAATGGTCTTGAATTTACAATTTTTTTACGAGCTTTTCAAGTCGCTGCTTGCCCTGTTGCCTGTTATCATGTACGACCTGCTACCGACTATGTTTGAGAGGGCCGGGGGGAGCGCATAAAAAAGGGAGCCGGCTATTACCACCGGCTCCCTTTCAAAAAACTAATCTACTACCAAATCTACCTAATCTTGTCCGTATACGGACTTACCGGCGATAACGTTGGTCTCTGTTGATGTCTCTGGATTCGTTGTCTCTTTGTGTGTCCGATGGGTCCGCCCACTTAGGTCCGTTCTCATAAGCCTTGTTGTAGTTTCGGTTACGGTAAGCCTCATAGCCGTGGCGCTCTCTGGAACTGGTTTGCTCAGAAGGCGACCGATCGCGGTCACGCGGTTGAAAGTTGCGATCATCGGAGTGCCAGATGTCATGCCACGTGTCCCCTAACTTCTGGAAAAAGCCCCGGTGGTCTTGCTCGCGTCTGCGACGGCTTTCATTACTTTCATAGTAAGGGCGGTCTTCGCGGTACCAGTTGTGGGAGCCACTGCCATAGCGGTAGTCATCTTCTTTATAACGGCTTCTGCTATCCGGGCCCTCGCGCCACTGGTCGTTCTGGTAGTCGTTCACCTCATTGCGATTGCCTTGCAAAGCGCCTCCCGGTTGCTGTGGCCGACGCATGTAGTGCTCGTCATTTTGATTGTACTGCTGCGCGCGGTCACCGTGGTTCAGGTAAGCGCGCTCATTGCGGTAAGGGCTATCGGGGCGGCTGCCATAGTGGTCGTTTAAGTGTGCGTTCTGCCCCTGATTGTAGGTGCTGTTTCTCACGCCTCCTCTGCGGTAGCTATCACGCTCCCGGTCCTGTGCTCCTCTTGGGTTTGGCCCGGTATGGAAGAAGTTACCGCTGTCCCACTCGCTTGTGTTGTGGTTGCCGTATCTGCGGTCCCGTTCCTGGTCGTTGTCTTGCCTGTGCTTTTGGTCTTGGTCTCTGTTATACAATTCCCGACCAATGCGGTGGTTATCAGTTTCCCTGTTGTTCAGGTCCATGTGTTTATTTGCCATAGCTTGTTTCCTGTTTAGATTGTTTCACACTTATTAAAATCCGCCGGGGGCGGGTTTATATTTACGGGGTTTAGGAGGCTATTGTTAAAAACAGGCCCTTGGCAAACAAAGCAGCGTATCTCAGCGGAGACACTGTTAAGACGGGTGCCTGCTTTAAAAGTACTCCTGCATGATCTCGCGCACGTCGGCCTCGGCCAGCGGCTTGGAGTAGTGCTTGCGCACGTCCGGGTATTCCTTCAACTTTTCCAGGTCGTAAAAGCTGGCAGAGGAAGTGAGCATCAGCATCACCGTTCGGCCTTTCTCCTCGGGGGTAAATTGCTGGTACTCTCCTAAAAACTCGAAGCCGTCCATGCCGTCCATTTTAATGTCCACAAAGATCAGGTCCGGACGGGGATAGTCCTGATACCCGGCAAAGGCTTTATTCAGGTATTCCAGGGCCTCCTCGCCGTCCGTTACAACGCGTATGTCCGGGGCTACCTCCATACGGGAGAGCAGGCGCTGGTTCAGGTAATTCGTGGTATCGTCGTCGTCGACAAGCAGAATAGTATTCAACTTTTTCATGGTTCTTTTCTTCCTGCTTTTGTTACGCTTTCTTTTGTTTAAAGTATAAGTAAAAGGTAGTTCCTTCGTTCAGCTTACTCTCTATGTTGATGTAGCCGCCGTGGTTCGCCATTAGTCTGTTTACGATGTAAAGGCCCAGGCCGGAGCCCTGCACGTGGCTGTGGAAGCGCTTAAACATCTGGAACAGCTTGTTCTCGTGCTTGTTAATGTCGATGCCCAGGCCGTTGTCCTGTACCTGCAGTTCCACAAAGCGGCCCTTTTGTACGGACCTGAGCCAGACCTCCGGCACCCGCTGAAAATCACGGTATTTGATGGCGTTGCTAAGGAGGTTAAAGAGGATGCTCTTTAGGCTGGCGCGGGTAAAGTGCAGGGTAGGGGCACCGGAAAAGTCAGTGTGAATTTGGGCGCCGGTATCCTGCAGCATGTCCTGTATGCTTACTTTTACGTCTTCGGTCAGCTCCGCCAGGTTAACTTCCTCCAGGTTGCGGTGCTTTGTTTTCTGCACCTTTACCACCTCTGTTAGATCATGGATGGTGTTGTGGAGCTGCTGTAGGGACCGGTTAAAAAGCTCGATCAGCTTCGGGGCGTCGGGGTCGCTGAAAGCGGCGTTCTGAACGAGCTCCTCAAAGATGCGGGCCATGTTCACGATGGGCAGCTTAAGGTCGTGGGAGGCGGTGTACACAAAGCTGTCGAGGTCCCGGTTAATGCGCTCCAGCTCCAGGTTCTTCTCCATGAGTTCTTCCTCCGCTTTTTTGTGGTCCTCTATGTCTGTATGAGAGCCTACCCACATCCGAATGCGGTTATCAGCATCCCGTAGGGGAACGGCACGGGCCAGGAACCAGCGGTATGTTCCGTCCTGCGCAGAGCGCCACCGGTTCTCCGACATAAAATCTTCGCCGGTGGCAATGCAATGATGCCACTGAGCAGTGGTTCTCTCCAGGTCGTCGGGGTGTATAAAGCGCTGCCACCCCCAGTCTTTCATCTTATCCAGGTTTGCGCCCGTAAAGCTGTACCAGCGTTGGTTATAGTAGTCCACCAGGCCATCAGGAGTAGCCGTCCAGGTTAAGAGCGGCAAGGACTCCAACACCTGTTGCAGCCTGTTCATGGTAGCGGCCAGTTCCTGCTCTATCCGTTGCTTTTCGGTGATGTCCACCATCGCCCCCACCATGCGGGTAGCGGCTCCCTTGCTGTTGTGGATCACGAAGCCTTTGTCCAGTATTAACTTATAGGAGCCATCGGCACAACGGAAACGGTAGGTGCCCTCCCACAGCTCGCCGCCATTATGAATCACCGCATAAATGGAGCTTTCTATCTGCTGTAAGTCCTCCGGGTGCACGAAATTTAGCCAGGAGGCAACGGTAGGGTCTATCTCGCTTTCCTCATAACCAAAAAGCGTCTTATACCCCTCGTTCCACCAGATCATGTTGTCTTCCAGGTTCCAGTCCCAGACGACATCGTTCGTAGCCAGGGCGATTCGTTGAAAACGCTCGTTTGCTTCCGCCAGCTGCCTTTCCCGCGCCTTATGTTTGCTTATGTCCACGGCAGATCCAATAACCCGCAAAGGATCCCCTGCGGCATCATAAACGATATACCCGTTGCTCAGCACATCGGCATAAGAGCCATCCAAACGGCGAAAGCGGAACTCCAGGGCAAAGGCTTTTTCCTTTGCCGCCATGGCTTTCTTAAAAAGGCTTCTTACTCTTTCCTCATCGTCGGGATGGGTGCGCTCTGTCCACGCCTGAGTCTCCTGCTCCAGCTGCCCGTTCTGGGCACCGAACAACTCTCTAAAAGATTCGCTCCAGGTAATGGTGCCTTGCTTCAGATCACAGTCCCAAATCGTGCCCCCTGCAGCCTCCGACAAGATCCGGAGGCTGTACTGTGCCTCATGGGCCTCCTGCTCATGCAGCGTCTGCGCGGTGATATCGCGCACTTCATGCAGGATCTGCTGCAACTCTCCTGTACTGTTCAGGATCGGGATGCTGTTCAGGCGCCAGTGATGTTCTTCGTATTTCCCTGCCTTGTTGAGGATATCGTAGCGCAGCGACGGGATGAGGTGGGGCTGTTTGTGTTTCACAACGTGCAACAGCGAGTTCCTGATCGCGTCCGGTAGGCCTAGGCCTTTTAAGGTGGGGCTTTCCGGAAACACGTCGAACAGGTACTGCCCCACTACTCTGTCTCTGCTGGAATGGGTGGCCTGCAGGTAGCTGTCTGTTACGGCCGTTACGCACAGGTCTGGCGACAAAACCAGGTAAAGCCCGGGTAAGCTCTGGAACAGTTGCCCAAAGTCTACAGCGGGTTGTGTGATAGTTGGTTGTTCCATGGAGGGGATAGAAAAGCTTAGGCTTAGGTAAAGATAGTACACAAAAACGTAACAAAACGTTATGAACAGGGCAGCGGAAAGGGCTACAGGTGGTGTTGTGCTAGTCGTGCCGGCTTAGGTGCGAAGGTGCTATATCCTATTCTATCACGATACAAAGTTAAAAGAGGATGTATAAGCTTTCTACGTTTCTTTTAGGGGCAGGTATAGGGAAGGGGCTAAAACGGAAGTAGCAGTACGACCATCATAAGCGGTCACAAAAAACAAGCGGGCCCCGCGCAATTGCACGGGGCCCGCTTGTGTGCTTTTAGAACTATAAGCTATCTGCTGTAGTTCTGGCTCTTATTAGTGAGCAGCTTCCTCAGTAGCAGGAGCCTCCTCAACAACAGTTGAGTCAACTACAACCTCTTCCTCTACAACTGGAGCCTCTTCAACAACTGGAGCCTCTTCAACAACTTCAGTTTCTACAGCTTCAGCCTCAGTAGTAGCAGCTTCTTCGTTGCAAGCAGTGAAAGCAGTAAGAGCAAGAGCTACGATAGCGAATTGGAATAAATTTTTCATTTTTGTGTTAGTGATTAAGTGTTTTGGTCTCGATTTTGACCTTCATACACAAACAGGCCAGAGGTAACCCGGCTTTTTTAAAAAGTTTAAAATTATTTTTTAGGAGGGCTACCTTACACCCTATAACCATGTTGTAAAAACTGGAATATAAACACTAGCCGGTAGTACAAAGCTGCTAATAGGAGAGCAAAGTGTTAGGCAAGCAAAGCCTTTGAACTCTTGAAACGACTAGAGCCTCTACGCCTGCAGGTACAGTGACAGAAAAAAGCCCTAACCGAGAAAAACGGTTAGGGCTTTTTTTTGACTAGATCGTCACATTGATGGCAATGCCGAAGCCTTCGAACACTTCCTTCGCGTCGGCGAGGCTTTGAATGTCCTCCACGATCACGATCAGCTTGTGCTTGGACTCCTTTAAACGGGAGCGGCGCGGGTGCTGCTGCACGTACTTCAGGATATTGCCAAAAGTGTCGGATTGGAAGTACTTGTCGTTGTTCTCGCTTGGCAGATAACCTTTCATCACCTCTTTTTTAATGGTCAGCTTCTCGAAGCCCAGCTGCTGGGCCTGCCAGCGCAGCTTCACGATCTCCACGAGCTGCTGCACGGCCTCTGGTAAAGGACCAAAGCGGTCTACGATGCTATCGCGCAACTTCTCCAGCTCCTCGAGGTCTTTCGTGCTGTCAAGCTTGCTGTAAAGGTTCAGGCGCTCAGAGATATTGCTCACATACCAGTCCGGTATCAGCACTTCCATATCCGTCTCGATCGTACACTCGCGTACCGGCTCCACAAACTGCTCCAGGTTGTCGCCCAGGAATAGCTCCCTGAACTCTGTTTCTTTCAGCTCTTTAATCGCGTCATCCAGCACCTGGTGGTACATCTCAAAGCCGAGGTCAGTGATGAAGCCCGTCTGCTCACCCCCCAGTAAGTTACCTGCTCCGCGGATGTCCAGGTCGCGCATGGCAATCTTAAAGCCTTCGCCGAGGTCGGAGAATTCTTCCAGCGTGCTCAGGCGCTTGCGGGCATCCGAAGGCAGCCCGGCCACAGGTGGTGTTAACAGGTAGCAGAAAGCCTTTTTGTTCGAGCGGCCCACGCGGCCACGCATCTGGTGCAGGTCGGACAGGCCGAACATGTGCGCCCGGTTGATGATGATGGTATTGGCATTTTCGATGTCCAGCCCCGACTCGATAATGTTGGTGCTGACCAGCACATCGTACTCGCCGTTCACAAACTTCATCATGCGCTTCTCCAACTTTTCTGGCTCCATCTGCCCGTGGGCATACGTAACCTTGCAGTCCGGTACGTGGCGCAGGATCATAGCGGCAATTTCCTCGATGTCCTTAATGCGGTTGTGCACGAAGAACACTTGTCCGCCACGCTTCATCTCATAGACAATGGCGTCACGGATAAGCGCCTCATCAAACACGTGCAGTTCGGTTTTTACCGGCTGGCGGTTTGGCGGCGGCGTGGCGATCACGGAAAGGTCGCGGGCACCCATCAGGGAGAAGTGCAGTGTGCGGGGGATAGGCGTGGCGGTGAGCGTGAGCGTGTCCACGTTGATCTTCATCTCCTTCAGTTTCTCCTTTGTCTTTACCCCAAACTTCTGCTCCTCATCGATGATCATCAGCCCAAGGTCTTTGAACTTCACGTCCTTGCTCACGATACGGTGTGTACCGATCAGGATGTCGATCTTTCCCTCTGCCAGTCGTTTTAGGGTCTCTTTCGTGTCCTTGGCTGTCTTAAAGCGGTTCACATAGTCTACGGTAACCGGAAACTGCTCCAAGCGGTCGCGGAAGGTGCGGTAGTGCTGCATGGCCAGGATGGTGGTAGGCACGAGTACGGCCACTTGTTTACCGTCGCACGCTGCTTTAAAGGCGGCACGAATGGCAATCTCCGTTTTACCGAAGCCCACATCACCGCAAACAAGGCGGTCCATGGGGTGTGGCTGCTCCATGTCGGCTTTCACATCCTCCGTAGACTTCGCCTGGTCCGGCGTGTCCTCATAGATAAACGAGGACTCCAGTTCAGCCTGCAGAAAACCGTCCTTAGAGTAGGCATAACCTGGTGCGGCCTTACGCTTGGCATAAAGGCTGATGAGCTCGTGGGCAATGTCTTTTACCTTGCTCTTAACTTTCTTCTTCTTGTTCTCCCACTCCGGCGAGCCCAGTTTGCTCATGCTTGGCGGGCCGCCCTCTTTGCCGCTGTACTTGCTGATTTTGTGCAGCGCGTGGATGTTCACGTACAGCAGATCATCGTCGCGGTACACCAGGCGTATTGCTTCCTGCAGGCGGCCTCCCACTTCCACTTTCTCCAGTCCGGCAAAGCGGCCGATGCCGTAGTCTACGTGCGTGACGTAGTCACCAGGCTGCAGCGAACGCAGCTCTTTCAGTGTCATGGCCTTGGT
This sequence comes from Pontibacter ummariensis, assembly GCF_900188175.1. Classification (GTDB taxonomy): domain Bacteria; phylum Bacteroidota; class Bacteroidia; order Cytophagales; family Hymenobacteraceae; genus Pontibacter; species Pontibacter ummariensis. The sequence continues at coordinate 86,536 of NZ_FZOQ01000017.1, forward strand.
CTTGGAGTGCCCTTCCTTGGCTTTGTGCTGGTAGAACCGGTCGAACAGCTGGTGATCAGTATAGCAGGTAATCTTCAGGGTCTGGTCGATGAAGCCTTCGCGCAGGGAGATAGGCAGGTGCTGGAAACGCACGTCATGGTCCAGTTCATCAAAGATCATCGTCAGGCGGTTGATCTGGCGCGGAGAATCCGTGGCAATCAGGTTCACAAAGCCAGCGCCCTGTTGCTCGTGCAGGTCTTTTACCAGTCGCTGGAAATCCTTGTTAAAGGATGGCTGTGGCTTGGCCTGTAGCTGTATCACCTCGGCACTACGGTAATGAAAGCGCTTGCCTATCTCTACCACGTTAAAGCCTTCGAGCAGCTGTTTAAACTGCTTCTGCGTCTGGAAAAGCTGCTCCGGGTCCGATACGATCTGCGTGCCCCCGCTGCTGGCCATCATCTTCTCGAAGTTATGGGACGCCTTCTCGAAGTACTCCTCAATCACGTCCAGCGTCTGGCGCACGTCCTTGAACCAAAGCGTCGTGTTATCTGGCAGGAAGTCGAGGAAAGCCTCACGTGTTTCCTGCAGCAGTTTCGTTTGCACGTTCGGGATGATGGAAATTGCCCGCTTCGTCTCTACCGATAGCTGCGTATCAGGATCGAAGGTGCGGATGCTCTCGATCTCGTCGCCGAAAAGCTCGATACGGTAAGGCAGGTCATTGGCGTAGGAGTATACATCCACGATGCCCCCGCGCACCGCGTACTGGCCCGCCTCGTACACGAATTCCGTGCGCTCAAAACCGTACTCAGCCAGCATCTCGCTCAGGAAAGCGGTGTCCAGCTTTTCGCCAATTTTAGCGCCCAAGGTATTCTCGACTAGCGACTTTTTATTGATCACCTTCTCTGTCAGTGCCTCCGGGTACGTCACGATCAACTCGCCTTTGCCTGTTTTCTGGTTCAGGCGGTTCAGTACCTCCGCCCGCATCAGGATATTGGCGTTCTCGGTGTCGTCGAAGCTGTAAGGGCGCTTATAGGAGGTCGGGAAAAGCAGGATTTCCTTCTCTTCGCCAAGCAGGTTCTTCAGGTCCGTATAGAAATAGGCTGCCTCCTCCTTGTCATGCATCACGAAGAGTTGGTGCCCGTAATTCAGGGTATAAACCGCCGAGGATAGCACGGCATCTAGGCTACCTGATAGCCCTTTAAGCTGAAGGCGGTAAGGTTTATCTGTCTTTAGCCGCTCGGCAATGGTTTGCACCATGCTGTCGAGGCGGTAAAGCTCTAAGAAATCTTTAACTTTCAAGGTATTCTGTTTTAAGACATGTTAACCAACCTGACAAAACACGCAAAACAGCTTTAAGCTATAGCTCTTTTATTCGCTATTGCCTAAAGCTCTTTTGAACTATCGTGCTCTGTCGTTTATAGTTCTTCTATACAAAGATACTATAACTTAATATCTTATTCAGAACAGCATGCAGGAGGAGAAGGTTGCGGGGGAGGGAAGGGAATAAGTACTTATTGCAGGGGCTAATAAGCTTTGGCTTTCAGGAAGCGATAGCATCAGCACTCTTTTGATGGGGCCTAGGCGTTCAGGCAAAAGCGGTTCCTGCTTCTGCCCTAAATTCTTAGCCTAAACTAAAGCATAGCAGCTTAAGTAATTCTCCGGCATCCCTATTTCCCAGGCCTGTCGTTGTTGATCTCGATCCAGTGCCCGTCTGGGTCCTGGAAATAAATCTGCTTCACACCGTCCACGCGAACAGTAGGGGCTTTGGCGGTACCCGGCCAGTTTGTGTACTCGATCTGGTGTTTGTCGAGGTTGGCGATAAAGTCCTCTATGGACGCAACACTAAAGCACAAGTGGTCATTTTTATCGCGGGGGATGTTCTGAGTGGCTCCCTGTATCAGGTGCAGCTGCCCTGCGCTGCCAAGCGTAAACCAGGTATGCCGGCCATCGTGAAAGGGCTCGGGTATTTTCTCTAGCTGCAGTACGTTTTCATAAAAGTCTGTGCTCTGCCCGAGGTCTTGTACGTAGATGGCAATGTGGTTGAGCATAAGCGGGGAGGATTTTGCCTGAGCGTTTGCAGAGTGGACTGCAAATCCTAGCAGACAGATGATGAGAGTAATAGAGAACTTTTTCATATAATAAGTTAAATGGGTGGGCTGATCAGGTTAAGTATAGTAAGGTCACAAGCCGGATTGGGGCGCATTAACATCTACTACAGGCTCAACTTCGGCCTGAGTCGTTTCCTAAGTTAATGAAAATGAAGAATGCTGTAGCAGAAAGTAAGGTCTTCGTTCGTTTTTCAGCAGTACTGTTAACTTATTTTTACCTTAGCCCGTCGCGGAGAGCACAAGCAAACAAATCTATTGCTTATTCGTTCGGCCAAAGTGCTTGATGCGGATACCCCTGTAATTACAATCCTGATATTACACTATTTACACTATGAAAAAAGTTGGTTTTTACGTGGATAACCTGGTAAAGCGGGTGCTAAACTACGGTAAGTTTAAAAACAGTTTCCTGAAGCGGCTACCGCAGCAGTTTCATGGTGCAGCCAAACTGCTGTACTACCACACCTTTACAGAGGAGGAAAAGAAGCTCGCCAGCGAGATTGAGCGCTTTCGCTCCCAGATACCTGCCTTAAGTACCGCAAAAGAGATTTACAGCTATACTTCGCCACACTCCAACACCTTTAAAACAGATGAAGAAGGCAAGGCTTTACCAGGAGAGTATACAGGGAACTCGGTAGAGGCGCACATGAAAACCGGCTCCTCCACCTTTCATGGTATTTTGCTGCGCCGTATTGTAGCGGGAGCAGGCGTAAAAAGAATCCTGGAACTAGGCACCAACACGGGCTTTTCCGGCTGCTACTTTTTATCGGTGCCCGGAACGGAACTGGTCACTATAGAAGGCTCGGCTGCCCTGTGTGAGATCGCGAAACTCAACATGGATCGGATATCGGACAAGCACCGCATCATGAACATGCTCTTTGATGAGGCGATCGATGTGCTACTTAAAGAGAAAGCTTCTTTTGACTGTGTCTTCATAGATGGGCAGCACGAGCAGAAAGCCACCTTGCATTACACCCAACGGGTACTCCCCTTGCTAAAGCCCGGTGCCCTTATTGTGCACGACGATATTTACTGGTCAGAGGACATGCACCAGGCTTGGCAAAAGATGGTGCAGGACCCTACGTTCTCCCAAACGGTGGATCTCTTCTATAAAGGGGTTTGCGTGTTGGGCGATGGACCGAAAGCACACTATGACATGGGAGAGTGCCTGCCCAGGCCAGAGGTGTTCCGGAAGAACTGGTAGCAGGAACAGTGCTACTGGTAACCGGAAGAACTATTCCTCCAGCTGTATTAGCTTGTCGGCCAGGTCGGAGAGGGTGGGTGCGGTTAGTTCCGGTTCGGGGGCCAGCGGGTAAAGCGTATGCCCGGGGCGGGCGATAAAGGCTGCGCGGGCACCTGCGCGGGTGGCTCCTGCCATGTCCCAGCCGTGCGCAGCAACCATCATCAGGTTTTCCAGCTTCACGCCAAACTTGTCTGCCGCATACTGGTACGGGCTGGGGTGTGGCTTAAACTTCTCCACGCTGTCCACGCTCAGGGTATCTTCGAAGAAATCCTTCAGGCCTACCTTCTCGAGGTGTGGGATTCCTGTCTTGGCAGGAGAGTTTGTGAGGGTTGCCAGCCTAAACCCGGCCTGCTGTAGCTTCTCTAGGCCAGGAACCACATCTGGGTGCGGTTTGGAGGCATTCACCATGGTCACCAGTTCTTTTTGCTTTTCCTCCGGCACATCCTGCCCCGTCATTTTCGCTGTCATGCGCATTACAGCCTGCCCTACCTCACTGAAGTCGTGGTACTGGCCTGTCACGCTTTCCACAAGCGAGTACTCCAGCAATTGGGCAAACCATAACTTGAAAGCCAGTTCGTTGTTAAAGGCTTTGTTTACCGCCTGTTGCATGTCGGAGAGGTCCAGTAGGGTCTCGTTCACGTCAAAAAGTAACAAGGCCGGGCGTTTGTTCGGTGTATGCTGCATCTGCTGTCTTATTAAAAGTGTTCTGGTGTCTGCATACGAACAGCTCCGTTAATCCGGTGGTAACGGAGTATGAATTTACGTGAAGGGAAGAGCTGGGGTAGTGGCTGGGAGGCTTTGGAGGGACAGCAGTTTACCTGTTGTTCGGCTGCGTCGAGGGAAAGCACAGGTATCTGTTCAGCCGGCGCGGCGTATACAAAACCTGACTTTTTCATAGCCCTCGCAATCTGACACGTATGGCAAATCTCCCCTTACCGCTAAAGCTACTTGCTGGGTTTACCAGGTTGGGCGGAAAGAGAACCTCTTTGCCGCTGCCTGCGCGGTGTGCATCCACCAACAGGTTCATGAAGTTTATGGACAGCTTTGCAGGGTTAAGCTCGCCTACAGTGCCAGCACCACAAAACACGGGTTTCACGGCACAGGAGGGGCACGAAATAGGGCTTCGGGTGTTCAGGCCATTCGAAACGGACCGGCTGTTGCCCGTGTGGGTGTACTTTCATGGAGGCGGGTTTACATTAGGGAGCTACGATGCAAGGGACAATTTCTGTAAGAAAATTGCGGAGCAGTCTTCCTGCCTCGTCGTATCCGTGCAGTACCGGTTGGCCCCGGAGCATCCATTCCCACAGGGGCTACACGATTGTTATGAAGCTACCGCGTGGCTTGCAGAGAATGCCTCTGCCCTGGGAGGGGACGGTAGCAGGCTTGCCGTAGGAGGCGAGAGTGCCGGCGGAAACTTTGCCGCTGCTGTGTCGCTCATGGCACGGGACCAGGGCGGGCCGAAGATCCTGCACCAGACGCTGCTGTACCCTGCCTTGGACTGCAGTGGTTCTCTGCCGTCGCGGGACGAGGAAGACACGAACTACCTGCTTACCCAGGACATGCTCACGCAGTTTGGCAACGCCTACCTTCCGGCGGGGCAGGACAGAAAAGACCCTTATTGCTCGCCGATCTTTGCAAGCTTGTCCCCGGATCTTCCGCCTGCTCTGCTCATCACCGCCGAGCACGACCCGCTACGGGATGACGGTAACTTGTACGCCCGGCAGTTAAAAGCAGCTGGGGTACCCGTCGTGCACAAAGAGTATGCGAACATGATCCATGATTTTGTGCTGCTGATGCCCCGCTACCTGAAGGAGTCCAGAGAGGCGATTTACCTTGTGAACAGGTCCTTGTGCCTGGCCTTTCAGGCGTAATCTATTAGTGATTCAGCTCTTGCTTGATATAAGGGGCCTTTCAATGCTTTGGGTACTTTGCGGTTGCTGCGCGTAACAGGTATCCGGCTTTCCCGTCCTGTAAAAAGCGATGGAACACAACTTCTAAAAACTAATTCAGCTGTTAAAGGCGTTGTCAGGTTAACCAGGTGGCAGGTACCTGGTTCGTACTTAAATTTGTGTCTACATTGGTTTTATAGTTTAATCAGCAATGGACAGCAAGCAGTTCTGGTGGTTTTACCTTTTGCTCACCATCCGGTATGTCGTGATAGCCGGTTTGGCCTTTGTGGTGTTTTACAAGCTCTTCCCCGCCCGGTTCGCAAAACTTAAGATACAGGCCCTTTTCCCGAAGCGGAAAGACTATGTGCGGGAGGTAGGGTACTCCTTTTTCACTTTCTTCGTTTTTGCCTTTATAGGTGTTGTGCTCAGTTCTGATGCCATCAGGCCCTATACCCGGATCTACACAGAAGTAGCTGACCACGGTTGGCCTTACTTGGGATTGAGCGTGGTGCTGGCCCTGTTGGTACACGATGCCTACTTTTACTGGACGCACCGGCTGATGCATCACCCCCGCCTGTTCCGGCTGTTCCACCTGACACACCATCAGTCAACAAACCCATCGCCCTGGGCTGCTTTCTCCTTTAGCCCCCTGGAGGCGGTCGTGGAGGGGAGTGTGATTATCGTCATCGCCCTGCTGATACCAATCCACCCGCTGGCGATCCTGCTCTTCCTGCTGTTTATGACCGTGTACAACGTGTATGGGCACCTGGGGTATGAGGTATACCCGGCCTGGCTGGTGAATAGCCGGTTGGGGAAATGGCTGAACACCTCTACCAACCATAACATGCACCACAAATATTTTAGGGGCAACTACGGGCTTTACTTCCGTTTTTGGGATGAGTTGCTGCGTACCACGCACCCCCACTACAAGGAAACACTCAGAAAACTAACAGGCACTGGCCAGGCGGAGCAGCCGCTCAGGAAGTAAGGAAACGTGATCACTACCATGCTGTATAGGAAGCGGTTAGGGGAGCTCTGTATACTTACAGTTGCCAGGTTCGTACATGTACTTAGTTTTGGAGAGATAGCTGTGCAATGGGAATTGCCGGATTATCTGCTTAATTTAGAGTGAATCATACGTTTTACAGGATTTCGCATCCGCGTTTACCCCACCTTAAATGGAAATCTTACTGGAGAACCTTCCCAACCCCTTTGCCTATTTTGTCCCTATCTTTTTTTTACTCATCATTGCGGAGGCCTATATCAGCTACCGTGAGGACAGAGAGCTGTATGACGTAAAGGACACGATGGCGAGTAGCTGGGTCGGTATTGGAGCTGCTGTCATCAACACCTTAACCAAGACTTACCAGATCGCTTTTCTCTTTGTCTTTTACAAGCTGTTCGAACCCTTACGCGAGGAGTTTCTGGGCTACGAAGGACTGGGATGGGCCTGGTGGGTGTGGGCCCTGTGTCTGATCGGCGACGATTTTAACTTTTACTGGCACCATCGCTTTTGCCATACGGTCCGGTTGTTCTGGGCAGCTCATGTGGTGCACCACTCTTCGGAAAAGTTTAACCTCGGTACCGCATTTCGTAACGGCTGGACGATCTTCCTCTACAAGCCCATTTACTGGATATGGCTCCCTATCCTAGGCTTTAACCCGATCATGATCGCCCTGTGCATGTCCTTTAACTCTATTTACCAGTTCTTCCTACACTCTACCCTCGTGCCCGACTTAAAGTGGTTCGATAAGATTTTTAACACACCGCGTGTGCACCAGGTGCACCATGCCTGCAACGTAGAGTACTTAGACCGAAACCACGGGGGGATACTTATTATCTGGGACAAACTGTTCGGGACCTTTCAGAGCCGGGAGGAACGTATCGCTCCTAAGTTCGGAGTGTTGCATGGACCAGACTCTCACAACCCTATCAAACTAAACTTCCATGAGTTCGCGGATATCTGGCACGACGTGAAGCGCGCAAAGTCCTGGAAGGACAAGTTCAAGTATGTGTTTTACCCGCCGGGGTGGAGTCCGGATGGCAGTACGAAAACATCCAGGCAACTACAGGAAGAATGGGTAAAGCAACAGACACCTGCCTCGCCTGTATCGTTAAAGCCGCAGCCGGGGCAAGAGAAGGCCCCGGCTTTATCTGAGGTATAGCTAAAGGCCCACAATTGGTCAAAAGCTGAGGAATGAGAAAGACCTTGCCAGCCTTGCCTGCCATAAAATGAAAGAAGCCGCCCGGTGTCACCGGAGCGGCTTTTGTGCTGTAGGGGAAGGATTCGAACCTTCACGAAGTGGTTAGGCAAATATCTTCTATATAGGTTTTAAAAGTGCTTTGTCCCATAACCTTCACCCCCGAGATAGGAGGGCTTGTCTGCCAGTTTCAACACCCTACAGTGTGTTGCTGTGTTGTAGTATGACAAACGTAAGTAATGGCTTTTATGTTTGCAAATTTTACATAAAAAATAATTAAAATTTGTTTATTAGGTAATAAAAGTAGGGGTGAGGTGATAAGCGTGCAAAGGTGGTAGCGCTGCAACACTACTAGATGAGCAGGGCTTGAAGCAGGTGGTGAGTAGCAGGGGCGGATAGGAAAAATATTAAGTTTTGCATATATTTATTCTTCTTTCATCCTGAACTCTAAATCTTATCGCTATCGTATGAAGTTCTTCCATCGCACCAACCACTTTGCTTTACTAGCTGCCGCTGCTCTGACTGTAGCCTGTAGCGCACCAAAAGACCACCCTGCTGAGGTAGCAGCTGCAGATTTTACTACTATCATCCCTACGTTGGAAGCGACCACGGCAGACTGGAACAAGGGTGACCTGGATAAATTTATCACCATGTACGATAGCGCCGGCACGTTTATGACGCCTAAAGGGCCTATAGGCGTACAGGAGATGAAAGCATATTACCAGGAAGTGTTTATTGATGGCAAACCGGCCTCGGCTTTAAGCTTTGACAGTCTGGAAGTGCGCCCGCTAGGAGAAAGCCATGCACTGGTAACAGGCCGTTATACCCTTACCGCTACGGACTCAACCAAGCAGAGCGGGCGCTACTCCCTGGTTTTTGCCAATACTAAGTCCGGGTGGAAAATCCTGCATGACCATTCCAACTAAGGACACGGGCTTGTCTCCTGAGATAGCCTTAACACCTTAACTTGCATGTGTCCTTGAAAGCAGCTGAACTTAACAGTCGGAGGAAGATATTTTACGCGGCTGGGACGGGACGTCTGCCAGGCGGAATCTTTCCAGAAAGGACTGGGCATCCCCGATCTCTGCGTCCTGCCAGCCCAGCACCTGCGCAATCTTTTGCCACAGACCCTGTGACGCCAAGCCCTGCTTTCGCATTTGATTAATGGAGAGAGAATCGTGAGACTTCGACAACTTGTTTCCATCCGGTTCGAGGAGGATCGGGTGATGCAGAAACTGCATCGTGGCGAAGGAGCTTTCTCCGGCACATTGCGCTAAGAACAGCTGGGCGGCAGTGGAGGCTAATAAGTCCTGGCCCCGCACTAAATGAGTAATACCCATGAGCAGGTCATCGCACACCGAGGCAACCTGGTAAGCAGGAACGCCGTCCTTGCGGCGCACCACGAAGTCAGGCATTTCCTGACCCAGGGGGATGTGGCAGCGGCCAAGCAACAGGTCCTGAAAAGAGATAACGGTGTCTTCTGGAACACGAATGCGCCAGGCAGTGCCAGGCTGGCTTAGTGGCAAGCCCTTGGCGCGGCAAGTGAGGGGGTAGAGGCCTTGTGGTGAGACAGCCGTGATCTGGCTACGGGAGCAGGGGCAGGCGTACAGCAGGCCCTGGGCGGATAACTGCTCCAGCATCTCCTGGTACTGCGACAGCCGGCGGTGCTGGGAGTAGTGCTCGAGAAAGTCTCTGGCATCCTGAGGCCCCTCGTCGTAGTCGATGCCCAGGAAGCGGATTGTGTCAAAAATATCCTGCAGGTACTCTTCCCGGAAACGGGTATTGTCCAGGTCATCAATGCGCAGGGCAAGGGTGCCATGGCTCTTGCGGGCCAAGGCCCATGTCAGGGCAAACGAGAGGGCATTGCCCAGGTGCAGGTAGCCACTCGGAGTAGGGGCCAGCCGTGTTTTAAGCGGAGCGGGTGCTATGGGCTGCTTGTGTTGTTCCAATTCCTTTTGCTAGAGCCTCGGAGCCGGTTAGGGTAGGCTTCAGGCAACCTAAATTACAGCTTTCAGCCATAACTTGCCAATCAAGACATTTGTCAGCTATCACAACTGATGCCATAGCGGCTTATGCTTCCCCATCATTTCGAAAACTCTTTACTTCTACGGGCACCCCTTCCGGGTTAATAAACTGCACTTGTTGTCGAGGGTAAACAGGGATAATTTTGTTGGTGTACTCGGGCTTACTCAATTCCTGCGTTACACGCAGTGTCAGTTCGCTTTTCCACTTTCTGCGCTCCCGTGCCCCTACCAGGTACCGGATAATGATGTTGGTCCAGGAGTCTTGCAGCGACATGAAAACCTGAGGCTTTTCAGACACATTGTCCCCCAGGCCTGCCCGCTTTAGCAGCTGGCCGTACTTCCGCGCGGGCTCTACCATGTACCCGCCAAGGAGGTTAAGGGCCACTTTCTCCAGCACCTCCAGAGACAGGGGCATGTCCGACTCGTTTGCGACCGCCACTGCCAGCTCGTCCCAAACGTAGGGGAAGTCCCCGGTTAAATTGGTTACAGTGCCTGTCAGTATCTCGTTGTTCGGGAAGGTAACCATCCTGCCTGTGGGTTGTTCGGCCTGCACAAAGCCCGGTTCGTAGGGGTCTCCGATCTCCCAGACAGTCGTCGTAAGAAAATCGATCCGGTAAACGTCCCCAAAAACATCGCCCACTCGCACGCGGTCACCTACGCGGTAATACCCTTGGAAGGAGTTGAGGAGCCAGCCGGTAAAGCTCTCAATGGGGGTTTGCAGCGACCAGGAGAGGGCCAGGCCAACAAGGCCCAGCGAGCCGACCAGTGCCCGAATGTCGCCTACGACTACACTTAAAGCCACTCCAACGGCCAGCAGCCAGACACAGATAGATACAATGGAGATGATGGCGTTGGAGCTACCCCAACGGCCAAGGGCCCGCTGTAGCATAAGCTTTAGCAGGCGCGCGATGATCCAGGCAAAGACCAGGGTGCCGAGTGCGATCAGGATCTTGGGGAGGTTGTAGAGGAAGCCCTCCCAGAGGTTGTGCAATGCCCCAATGGCCTCGTCCGCAGACTCTTTGCTGGACAGGGCAACGGTACTGTCCCCTTCCGCTATCTCTTCTGCTACCGGGTCATCTACGGCCATTTCATCATTTGCTTCGATAGCATCTGCCATCACAGCCTCTTCCTGTGGTGCTGTATCTTGTGCGGCTAGCCCCGCCTCGTCGGGGGCAAACATCAGCATGATAAAGCCAGTGATGGCCACCGCCAGGATAGAAGCCTGCCGGAAGTTCTTGAGCCTGTTTTCGGCTCCCTTTACGGCTGCGCCCGTGGCCGACTCTCTTCTCCGGTTGCGGGCTTGTGCCCCTCGCCTGGCCCTGTTGGTTCGACCGCTTCGGCCTGGTATCCGTTCCTGTGCCCGACCAGGATACCCGTTCCCCGAGTACCCGCTCCGGCTGCTTCTGACTGTGCGGCTTCGGCCTGGTCTGTTATAATTCCTTTTAAAGTTTCTGCTGTTATAGGATGGCATGCTTTCTTCACAAATAGGTTTTCGCCTTGCGGCCCATTCAGGCTCCAGAGGCAATCGCTCTTCCTATACGGTATTTACCGGGTGGTCGCTACTACAGGATCCTGCATCCGTTGGCTAATTACTTGATAATCTTGTTTTAAGATTCCTTCCTTTTCTCTATCTTTCTGCTAAAACAAAATAAGCTAACTATGAAAAACACAAAGGGATTACGTTTACTGACTCTTTTACTGCTAGGCGTGCTGATCTCGGCAAGCGCCTGGGCCCAGGATTCAAAGGCCAACCGGGCTAGCCCGCCTGCTACGGCCACGGGTAAGGTAGGCCCGGCAACAGTGGTGGTAAACTATAGCAGCCCGGCTGTAAACGGCCGCGAGATATGGGGCGACTTAGTGCGCTACGGAGAAGTGTGGCGCTCTGGAGCCAACGAGGCCACTACCGTGGAAGTGGATCAGGATGTGTTGGTAGAGGGCCAACGCCTGCCAGCCGGACGCTACAGCTTCTATACTATACCTGGCGAAGACGAGTGGACGGTTATCTTTAACAAAGTAGCAGACCAGTGGGGCACGCAGTACGATCAGCAGCAGGATGCGCTGCGCGTAACTGCGAAGCCACAAAAGTCAACTGCCATGAACGAGCGCCTGAAATACGATGTGACGAATGACGGCATTGTGTTGCTTTGGGAAAATCTGATGCTGCCGGTTTCCATTAAGCCTGCGCAGTAAGAAAGGCCTTACATAGTTTGTTTGCAATGCCCCCGTACGGCTTTATGCCAGTGCGGGGGCATTCTTGCTTTGTGGCACTTTCTAAATAGCGATGAGCCGTAGAGGGAAAAGGTCTACGCACCCTGTCTGCTCTTGGCACGTATGCAAGGTAAATTAAAAAGAGACGTTATGGCAGACCAAAAACAGCAGAAATACACTGCTTTAATTACAGGAGCCTCCGGCGGAATAGGCCTGGAACTGGCTGAACTATTTGCGCAGGATGGGCACGACCTGGTGCTGGTGGCCCGGTCAGAGGAGAAGCTGAACAGCCTGGCTTTGCGCTTTGCTATCCAGTATAAAGTATATACCAGGGTTATTGCACAGGACCTGAGCAAGCCGGACGGGCCGGAGAAGGTGTTTCAGGCGCTGAAGCAGGAGGGCAGGCAGGTAGATGTGTTAGTTAACAACGCCGGCTTTGGGTACTACGGGGCTTTTAAGGATTCTGACTTACAGAAAGAGCTGGACATGATCCAACTGAACATCACATCGCTTACCGCGCTGTGCAAGCTGTTTCTGAATCAACTACCGGAGGAGGCAACGGGCAAGATCCTGAATGTTTCCTCTACAGCAGCTTTCCCTCCTGCTGGTCCGTTTATGGCCGTTTACTACGCCAGCAAGGCTTACGTGCAGTCCTTCTCAGAGGCCCTGGCAACAGAGCTGGAGGACAGTAAGGTGACAGTGACCACGCTCTCCCCCGGCCCTACCGAAACAGACTTTAAGGCGAGTGCTAACCTGGAAGGCTCGGGGCTTTTTTCGAGCCAGTTGGTGGCCAGTGCCCGCAGTGTGGCCAAAGCAGGTTACGAGGGCGTGCTGAACGGGGAAGTGGTGGTGATACCGGGTATCCAGAACAAGTTTACAGCTTTCTCCGCAAGGCTTGCCCCCCGAAGCCTGATGCGCAAGATGGTAAAAAGAATACAGGAAAAGCGGCAGGCGGGGTAGCGCCAAGGGTTAAAGAAAGGTTAAAGTTTTTGAAAGCAGGTCGAGTCTGGCTAACTTCTGCCGTGCGAGCAACTACACTGCCTATGAAGAAAGCCTTACTTCTGCTAACATGGCTGCTGCTTAGCCTTCCGGTGCTTGCCCAGTACAAGCTGAAGGGGCGCGTAGTGGAAGACAAGACAAACGAACCCCTCGAGGCAGTTTCAGTTTTTATCAACACCACAACTAAAGGAACGCTTACTAACAAGAAAGGCGAGTTCTCGCTTAACCTGCCGGCAGGTAGGTATGACGTGGTGGTGTCGTACCTGGGCTATGAGCCTATTGTTTACCAGGTGAACACAGAGCAGCTGCCCCCGTCCTTTCTGTTTAAGCTCACCAAAAAAGCCTTTGCCTTAAAGGAGGTGCAGGTGGAGGCCGCGCGCGACGAGCAGTGGTACGTGAACCTAGAAGTGTTTAAAGAGAACTTTATTGGTATGAGTGCTGTCGCCCGGCAGTGCAAATTGCTGAACCCTGAGGTGCTCACCATTATGTTCGACCCGCAGGCCGGCTTACTGGAGGTGAAGGCAAAAGACGTGCTGAAGATAGAGAACCCGGCTCTTGGCTATACCATTAGTTACCTGCTGCAGGAGTTTAAGCTGTACACCCATGATGGCTATACCGCCTACCTGGGATATCCGAGCTTTAAGCCGATGGCGGGAGGCAAGGGAAAGCAGCGCAGGTGGAACAAGCAGCGGCGGCAGGCCTACAGGGGTTCTGTGATGCACTTTGTGCGTGCACTTCGGCAACGGCAACTGGAAGAGCAGGGCTTTAACCTGCGCAGGCTGTATCGGGTGCCCAACCCGAGCCGACCAAGTGACGAGGAAATTGCTGCAGCCAGGGCCAAAGCGAAGGCCAGCGCTGTAAGCGGTGCCGTTTTAAAGCTGGACGATACAACTTCCAGTGTTCTCTCCCGGGCGAGCCTGCCCAAGCTTATTGCCCGACTGGATACAAACCGGGTGCCTTACCCTGCCTACCTGCAAGAGAAGGAGGGGCAGCTCATCCTGAAGTTCGATGACTTTTTCCAGGTGGTGTACACCGGCGAAATGGAGGAAGAAGCTTATGTCCGGCAGGAGAACATGTTTCGGACCCGAGAACCTGGCTACCAGACCTCGGTTGTTTCCCTTACCACCAACCAGGTAGTTCTGGATGAGAACGGGAGCTTTTATGAGCCGCTGGGCCTGCTCTTTGAAGGTTACTGGGGCTGGGAGAAACTGGGCGACATGCTGCCCCTGGATTATCAGCCAGAAAACTGAAAAGCTTCTTACTGCTCCTTTTTCTGATGCTGTAACAGCCAATCGTATACTTCGGGGTCGTTGTAAGTGGCTGTCCAGGAGTCGTGGTAGAGGTTCGGATAAATCGTTTGTTTCACGTTTCCCCCTAATGCCCGCACAGCCTCTACCATATCCAGCGTCTCTTCTACCGGCACGATGTCATCTTTTACGCCATGGAAAGCCCAAATAGGCAAATGGGTGAGCTTATCAGCCTGCTTCGGATCACCTCCCCCACAAATGGGTAAGGCAGCGGCAAACTTATCAGGGTTAGCTGCTGCCCAGTGCCAGGTGCCGTAGCCGCCCATGCTAATGCCTGTCAGGTAAATACGCGATTCATCGGCCCGTACTTTAGTTAGCACTTCCTCCAGCCACTCGTTCAGAAGCGGTACCTGCCAGTAAGCGCGTGCCGGACACTGTGGGTAAGCCACAACAAAGGGAAAGTCTTCCTTGCCCTCCAGGTAAGCCGGCAGGCCCTGCCGCTTCAGGAGTTCCAGGTTATTGCCGCGCTCGCCGGCCCCGTGCAGGAACAGGATCAGGGGCCACTTTTTGTCTGGCTGTTCCTGGTACTGGGCCGGGTAGTAAATTTTATACTGATAACTGCTCATGATTTTCCGTTAAGTTGCTGTTACAGTACATACGGCTGCTATCTATCAGGTTATAAATTTCTCTTAGGCCTGTACTCATTCCGTCACTAAGCTAAGTGTAACAACTCTGGTCTGTCAGGCACAGGCGCTCTACAGGGAAGCCCTTGCTTTTTGCCTGTTGTACCATCAGGTCATACACAGCGCTGTCAAGGGTAGGCGTGCGGGATAAGATCCAGAGGCTCTTGCGGTCGGGGGAGCCCACCAGGGCATACCGGTAGTCCGGGTCCAGTTCCAGAATCCAGTAGTCGCCTTTAAAGGGCCAGAAAAACTGTACTTTGAGCTTGCTGTTATGGCTTCCCTCTATCGGGAAGGCCTTGCCCTTTGCCACGTCCAGCTTGCCGGAGGGGCTTCCTTTGTGGCAGGCGTTATTTACTTCCACATACCCTTCCGGATTTAGGGTATACTCTGCATATACGCAGTGGCAGCCTTTCTCAAAGTATTGGGGTATTTTTGAAATTTCGTACCACCGCCCGGCATAGCGTTTCAGGTCTACGTTGGGTACTGTATCAAGGGGCGCTTGTTTGCGGTTCCGGATGTTTAAGGCGACAGCACTTGCTACTAGTGCCGTTGTTCCCAGCAATAGTTTGGTTTGTTTTTTCATAGCTGTAGATATACATCACAGCTGCTTGGCCATTTTGTAGTGTTGTATGGTGCCAAACAGCAGGTATGATTCCTCTTCCACTTCATACCCGTTGCGGCGATAAAAGTTTACAGCGTACTCACGGGCGTGCAGCATCATCCGGTTGGCGCCCATCTCCCGGGCTTTTGCCTCCAGGTGCTCCATCAGTAAATTGCCGAGGGCCTTGCCCTGCTGGTCTTGCCGGATACCCATAAAGCGGAGCTGTCCTTCCTCAGGTGTGTTCAGGTGCAGGCGGCAGATACCGATGGCCTCGCCTGCATCATTCACCAACATGGCGTGAACGGCTGTCTCGTCGTCTTCCACCTTTTCGCTGCCCTCCGGTTGGCCCCAGGGCTGGCGCAGGGTCTCGTAGCGCAGACGGTAATACTTGTTAAAATCTTCGGCAGTGGCAGGGGTAATAATCTTCATGGTCGGACCTTTCTTTTTAGAAGCGGCTAGTCGACTTCTCTTGCAGGCACTTAAAAGCGGCTTTGCTACCCTGGCAGGGGCAAGGGTAAAAATTAAAGTTCTTCTATATAGTACCTGCTGACTAGTGGTTAAAATAAAATAACTTTGTTTGCGCTAAAGCGTCTAAAACAATTTTAAAGATAAAAAACAAAGAACAAAACTATGGCATCTTTCGACATCGTGAGCAAGGTAGATCCACAGGTTATGGACAATGCCGTGAATACAGCCCGTAAAGAGATCATGAACCGTTACGACTTCCGCGATACCAAGGGCAGCCTGGAGTATGATAAAAAGGCCAGTGAAGTGCACATCAGCATGGAGAACGACATGCGCCTGCAGCACACAGAGGACGTCCTGATTGGCAAGATGGTGAAGCAGGGCCTGGATGCCACGGCCCTCGATTTCTCGAAGGACGCCTATCAGTCCGGTGCCATGGTGAAGAAAGACATCAAGGTGAAGGCGGGTATCGACAAGGAAACCTCTAAAAAGATCATGAAGCTGATCAAAGACAGCAAGCTAAAGGTTTCGGCGGCCATGATGGATGAGACCATCCGGGTAACAGGAAAGAAGATTGATGACCTGCAGGAGGTGATTGCACTGCTGCGGGGCAACGCAGAAGAGATCGGAATGCCGCTGCAGTACGTAAACATGAAGTCTTAATTTTATTTATTACTTGTTAAACATCCTTTAATGCTGGAAAGGCCTTGGCCTGCGCTTTATTGTAGCTTTTCAGATAACTGTACAACTCTTAGCCATTAAGCCAACCCCAGCCTACAAGTGGCTGTTCACTAATACTAAACCTAACTATGGAAATATTTGCTAATCCAGACACCTGGATAAGTCTGCTGACGCTAACCTTTATGGAGGTGGTGCTCGGCATTGATAACATCGTGTTTATCTCGATTGTGGTGGGCAGACTGCCACAGGAAGAACAGGGAAAGGGCCGTGTGATCGGTCTGGGGCTGGCGTTGGTTTTCCGTGTCATCCTGTTGCTGTTCATCTCCTGGATAGTAGGAGCCAGTGCCCCGCTGTTTAATGTTAACCTGCCGTTTACGGAGGAGGAGTTCCCTGTGTCGTGGCGCGATATCATTCTCTTCGGTGGTGGCCTGTTCCTGCTTGCTAAGAGTACGACTGAGATACATGGCAAGCTGGAAGGGGAGGAAGAAGGCCATGGTAATGCGAAAGCGCAGGTGACCCTCAGTAAAGTCCTCGTTCAGATCGTGCTGATCGACATCGTGTTTTCCTTCGATTCCATCCTCACAGCCGTGGGGCTGGCAGAGGAGGTGATCATTATGATTATTGCCGTAGTTTTCGCGATGATCATCATGCTGATCTTTGCTAAGGCTGTGAGTGACTTTGTGAACAAGCACCCAACGGTAAAAATGCTGGCCCTGTCGTTCCTGATCCTGATTGGTGTGATGCTGATCGTGGAGGCCCTGCACCAGCATATCCCGAAAGGTTACATCTACTTTGCCATGTTCTTCTCGCTGATGGTGGAGGTGCTCAACATGCAGTTGCGTAAAAAGACAGAGCCAGTGCGCCTGCGTGAGGACCAGATAAAGGAGCCGATGAATGACGAGTAAAGCAGGAGGACCAGTAAAGCTCCGGAAAGCGGCACTCTCTCTAGCAGGGGGTGCCGCTTTGCTTTTGTCGACCTTAGAAACAGCTTGCTCTAAGAGCAGCGTATAAGAACTTCTTTATATATTGGGTTAGCCTCCTGAATATGAGGATGAAATTCGTATGCGCCGACACCACCCGATACTTGCCCTCTTTTTACTGCTCATGCTGACAGGCCTTGCCTGGCTAAGCTCTTATCTGTTACAAGCTCCTGCGCCTGCGCCAGCCACAGCGCCACTTACTGCGTTCTCTGCAGAGCGCGCCATGCAGCATGTACGGCAGATTGCGCAGGAGCCGCGCGCCATGGGGACCGCTGCCCATGCTGAAGTCAGGGCTTACCTATTGGAGCAAATGGAGGAACTGGGCCTGAACCCGCAGGTGCAGGATACCTTTGCCCTGAACCCTATCGAGGGAGCTTCTTTGGTAGGGCATGTGTACAACCTGGTGGGTAGGCTAAAAGGCACTGGTGACGGGGAGGAAGCGATCCTGTTAATGGCCCATTACGATTCGCAGCCCAACACGCTTGGAGCCGGGGATGATGGTGCCGGGGTAGCCGCGATACTTGAAACAGTGCGTGCCCTGAAGCAGGGAGAGCCGCTGGAGCACGACGTGATTGTACTGCTGACGGATGGCGAGGAGTACGGCTTGTACGGCGCTGCTGCTTTTATGAAACACCCCTGGCTGGAAGACGTGGCACTGGTGCTGAACCTGGAGGCCCGCGGTAACGCCGGCCCGAGCATGACCTTTGAGATGAGCCCGGAGAATGGCTGGCTGGCAGAGCAGTACGCCCAGGTCGCTCCTTATCCTTTTATCCATTCCTTAATGTACGAGGTGTACCGCCGCATGCCGAACAACACGGATTTCACCGTATTTAAAAATGCCGGTTACCCAGG
Organism: Pontibacter ummariensis; assembly: GCF_900188175.1. Lineage (GTDB taxonomy): Bacteria > Bacteroidota > Bacteroidia > Cytophagales > Hymenobacteraceae > Pontibacter > Pontibacter ummariensis. The sequence goes on from NZ_FZOQ01000017.1 coordinate 104,693, forward strand.
TCTTAACGCCGCTTTTATCGATGGCTTTGTACATTACCACAAAGGCACTGACTCACCTGAAAACCTGGACCAGGGCAGCCTGCAGCAACATGGCAGTAACATGCTGGCCCTGACCCGGCACTTCGGCAATGTCTCGCTGGCCCATACCAAAGCTCCCGATGTTGTCTTTTTTAGTGTGCTGGATGGCCGCGTGGTGCGTTACCCCTTGGGGCTGAACCTGCTGTGGGTAGGAATAACGGCGCTGTTGTTAGGGGCAGTTTACGTTGTGGGGCTGAAACGAGGCGCCCTGACAGTAGGGCAGTGTATCCTGGGCTTCTTCGCCTACCTGGTACTGCTGGCCCTTGTAGCCGGCCTGTTTCTGCCTATCAATAGCCTGGTGCTGGAGCAGCTGCCTTACACGCATCCTTTTAACGGGGTATACAGTTCCGGTATCTTCTTTATAGCCTACCTGCTACTGGCTTTGGGCCTGTTTGTGCTGTTCAGCTGGCTGGTGCTGCGCTGGCTACGCCTGTTCTCGCTGCTGACGGGCACCTTTACCTGCTGGTTTGTGCTGATGCTGGCCTTGTACCTTACAGTGCCCGCTGCCACTTACCTGTTGGTGTTCCCGCTTTTGTTTGCGCTAGCAGGTGCTCTGGTGGTACTCTTGCTAGGCCTGCATCAAAAGGAGAAACAAGGCTGGCTGTTTAGTCTTGTCCTGCTCTTGTCTGTCGTGCCTGCCATCTTCCTGGTCTTTCCGATCCTGCAGTTTGTGTTCGTGGCTTTTGCCTTGCAGCTGCCTGTGGCTTCGGTGGCCTTGTTTGTACTGTTGCTGGGCCTGCTGTTACCCTTGTTTGTCCTGATTCATCAGGGCTTTAGCTGGCGCGGTGTACCTTTCTTTCCGCTGGTACTGCTGGTACTGGGCGTGGGTACAGTGGTACTTGCCCTAAACCAGGAGCAGCCTACCTCTGAGCGCCCGCTGCACAGCCATGTAAGTTATTACCTCAACAAGGACACGGATAAGGCTTACTGGGCTTCTTCCTTCACCTCTACCGATGAATGGAACCAGCAGTTTTTCCCGAATGCAACAACCGGTCCTCTGAAAGAGTTATACCCGCATGCAGGATATCCTTACCTGAAAAATGAAGCAAGTACAGTAGACGTGCCTGCTCCCACAGCACAGGTGCTGCAAGACACGGTGGTGCGAGGTGAGCGTTTGCTGCGTCTACGCCTTCACTCGCCACGCGAGGCAGCCCATTTCGAAGTGGTGTTACAGCCAGAAACAGCGGAGGCCCTTTTAGGTGCCAGCGTAGGGGGAGAGGAGTTACAGCTGAAGCCAACGGAGACAGAGCAGGGGCCGGTATATACTATGCGTCTGCATGGCCTGCCCTTAAGCAAGCAAGTGGAGTTGGCATTACGTCTTAAACCAGAAATGCCGCTCACGCTCTACCTGTACGATCAGAGCGTCGGGTTACCCCAGCAGCTTGTAAAAGAGCCAAAGCCTGCCCACGTGATAGCCGAACAGGGTAACACGAGCAACCTGACGGTGGTGCGCAAGAGCTACACTTTCTAAATGGACATAGTAGGAGGAATAGCAGCCGAATAAGCTTGTGCTGTACTTTTTGCAGAAACTGAAAATGCCCTGAACTATTCAGGCGGGCTTCGTAGTATAGGTAACACACCTAATTGATGCGAGCACCGGAATATATGTTCTTCGACAAAGTTTTAGCCACCCTATTTGGCCTCTTGTTTTTACTCATGTTGGGATGCGATGGCACTGCCACTGACAGTGAGCCAACAGAGATGATATCCATCACTGAAACCCGTACTTTAGAGGAAGACCCCGCTTTTTGGGATTATGCTGCCAGCAGTAACCTATTGCAGGTAGAGGCTGGCAAAGTCGCCATGGAGCAGGCGCAAACAGAGCAAATCCGGGCCATGGCACAGAAAGCCATACAGTACCATGGCGACGCGCTAAAAGAATTGCAACGCCTGACGGCGAAGCAGAAGAACATACAGTTGCCCGATACCTTAGGCGGTGCTGACTGGGGTTTGGTGCAGGACCTGAAACTATTGGAAGGAGAGGAGTTTGATGCCCGCTACCGTGATTTCGTTATCAGCACACATAAGGCGCAGCTAAGCCGGTACAAGGAAGCGATCCTGAAAGCCGATGACCAGCACATACGCGGTTGGCTGATGCAGATGAGAAGCCACCTGCGGGAGGAAATAAATGAACTGGCACGGCTCGATACCACAGCCGTAACAGCAGAAGAGCAACTTTAAGAGTAATTATTATAAAACAAAGCGAGGAAGCCATGTGGCTTCCTCGCTTTGTTTTTAGGGACTTATTCCGCTGGTATTAGCTGTACATTTGCACCTGTACAAAGTGCCTGTTATAAAAACCGTGGCCTACTTTGCAGAGGCCTGTGCTTTCTCTTCCGGTTTCTTCTTGGCGTCTTCTTTACGCTCCGGTGCCTGCCAGTCTATGCCCAGGGTGTGTTTCTGTATCCATTTGATCTCTTCGATGTCACGGATGCGCTGGTGGCGTGGCTCCCGGAAGCCGTGTGGCTCACGTGGGAACTGGATGTAACGTACTGTCTTGCCCATGTCCTTCAATGCTGTGAACAGCATCATGCTTTGCGCTTCGGTGTCTGTCACGTCACTTAAGCCGTGTAAGATAAGCGTTGGCGTCTGGATGTTCTTGGCGTGTGTCAGCACGGATTTCTGGCGGTAACCTTCCGGGTTCTCCCAAGGGGTGCCTTGTATGTACCACAGGCGCACATCGTGGTTAAAGCCGATGCCGTACTCAGAGGCCCAGTCAGAAACCATAGCTCCCAGGGACGCTGCTTTGAAACGGGTGGTCTTGGTAATGGTGGTGCCTCCCAAAATGCCGCCGTAGCTCCAGCCGCGCACGGCCATCTTCTCTTTGTCTACCATGCCTTCGGCTACCAGCTTATCAACGCCGCTCATCAGGTCCTCATAATCGCCACCGCCAATGTCTCCCATGTTGCCACGCAGTAAGGCATCGGTATAACCACTGCTGCCACGCACGTTTGGTGCCAATTGCACATAGCCTAAGTTTGCCCAAACATGGTAAGCGGGGTTAAAGGAGTTCGTAAACACGCCCGCCGGACCACCGTGTATGTGCAGCAGGAAAGGGTGTTGCTTGCCCTTCTGGTAATCAGTTGGCAAGTACAGTAAACCCTCTACCTCCAGGCCATCCTTGCTCTTCCATTGTACTACTTCGGCAGTAGCCAATTGCAGCGAATCGCTAATGCGTGGGTTCAGGTTCGTGAGCTTTGTCGGGTTAAACTTGTCTAAGCCTGATACATAGAGATCTGTTGGTGTTTTATAGTCGCTAAAGCTAAGTACGGCTTTATTGCGGTCTGGTGTAATGCCTAAGATGCGCCAGGTACCGGTGCGGTTGCTCAGGTTCTTCACGTCGCCTTTGGCAACGTGGAGGCGATAGAGGTTGGTGTTGGTGCGCTGTAAGCCGGTGAAAAGAATAGATCTGGCATCGGGTGCCCAGTAGTAATTGCTGATGTTGCCTTCGAACTTACCAGACACCATGCGGCTCTGTTTCGTGTTCGGGTCCATCACCCAGATCTTGTCGTTGCGCAGCTCCCACTCCTTGTCGTCGGCAGCGGTGTAGGCAAAGCTTTTGCCGTCCGGGGCCCAGCTCAGGTCGCCTTCCGGGGCTTTGTTGTTGGTGAGCTGTACCGTAGCCGTGTCGCCGGAAAGCTGCAACAGGTAAATCTCAGAGAGGTTGCGCTGGTTACGGCGGTTTTCCTGGCGGCCGGTATACACAATGCGCTTGCCGTCTGGTGCTACGTCAAAGTCGCCGATCAGCTGTTCGTTCTTGGTTAGCTTCTTCGCCTTTTTGCTGTTTAGGTCAAATACCCACAGGTGTTCCCAGGCGCCCTCTGTCTGTCCGTTCGGCCCTTCGTCTACGAACAAGGCATCGTTACCAGCTTTGTAAAGCTTTTGCGCTTCTTTGTTGCGTGGTACCGAGGACACGAAGTAAAGCTTCTTGCTGTCTTTGCTCCAAACATACTTGCCAACGCTGTTCTCATGCTTTGTCAGCTGTATGGCCTCACCGCCAGCAGTGGGTAACAGGAACAATTGCTGGTGGTCGTCTGCCTTCCGCTTTAGGGCAATGTACTTACCGTCCGGGGAGTAGCTAAGGTCAGAGCCGCCGTCCTCTCCGAGGTATTGGTAGCTCTCCCCTCCAATGGAGGAAACATAGTGATAGGTGGTTTCCCGCTTGTTCTTCTCCCAGTTCAATTCCGACTTTCCGTAAATAACAGATTTGCCGTCTGGGGAGATGATGGCATTGCCTAAAGAGGTCATGTTCAGGCCATCATCGGTGGTCATGGGTTGTTTTTGCGCCATCGTTGTACCGCCCAGCAGGGCAGCCGACAACACGAAAAGCAATCGTTTATTCATAAAGGGTGGTTGTGGTTATGCTGAAAGGCTAAAGATAAGAAAGAATGGTAAAGTTCAATTGCTTTTAGCGCTTCCATTCAGTTTGCTTATGTTCAGTCTGAGCAGTTTAGCTGCTGCTAGCAAAGCATAGGGCCTGTAGCTTGTGTTACTCCGCCCCTTAAAAGGATTATTAATTTACCTGCTCTGTTATCCTGAACCAGTAATATGGACGCTTGCCTACTTTTTACAAGAGAAAAAGGAGGAGAGGTGGATGTGCAGAGAATGATAGGAGGAGAGGCAGCAACATTCGATTCATTCACCTGGAATGGAGCAGAGAGCGGTAAGGGGCTCCCGGAGCCGCTAATTTCTTGAGTTTAGGAATGCTCGAAGCGGTTAGCTGTGGCGGTAAGTGACGTTAAGCCCTGAAGTGAGTTGGATACTTGAAGCAGGCAGATTGCCTAGCATAAATGGGGTACAACTTTTGGAGGGCGTTTCCTTGGTTAAAGTACCGGCTACTTCCAGAGGTCAGACGCTTTGCGGGCCATCCGGAAAAAGACATCGCGCTCCAGCCCGGCAACCTGTCTGGCCTCGCACTCAGAGTAGCCATTCTCCATTGCATTCAGGTAGTCGTAGTAGAGCTGCGCCAGCTCCAGGGAGTCATCCTCAAAACACTCGGCCAGCTCTTCCCGCACGATCTTTTCGGGTTCAAAGATCTTGGAGGGGTACAACTTGTCGAGCTGGTAAATGATGTACTTCTGCCGTGTTTTGTTCGGTTTGCCCCCAAAAAGCTGCTCGATGGGCAAATCTTCGTCCTCATCGTCATAGGCCTCCAGGTCGTCCTCCACCGCCAAAGGCTCATACACAATAATGTCATGCCCTGTTAGCTCCAGGTATTCCCCGAACTGCTCTTTGATAGGGATCAGGGTAGGGGTGTCATAAGGCTCGTTCAGGATGTTAGCCATGTGCAGCGCGATCTCCTTGCCTTTTTCGCCGGCAGCAATCAGGATCTGGTTCAGCTGGCTGAAATCGCAACCCAGGTACACAAACTTGTACTCGTCATCCAGCACGGTAAAGCACCAGAGTGTGATAAACTCGGTATCATCTATCACTACCGTGTCAATGTAGAGTTCATTGATCTGTACGTAGTGTGGCGAGTATTCCTGAGCATCCATGGGCTTACGGCTTATGGTTTACGTGATGGCCTGTGCGGCGCAATATCAGATACTATTCAAGCGTATACGGGGTTTGGTTACGTATGGCAAACAATCTATATATAATTTTAAGCCACAGGCCTTTCAGCCTGGCCCGCATTCGCCACCAGAGGGGGAAGTAATGGATGCTTACGTGCGTTTTAAATAATTGTTTTACAGTTGTTTATGCAGAGAGGGGCGTGCTGTTGTTGTTGCTGTATCTTCTGTTATAAAATCTTCACTAAAATTGAAAAAAGTTTGGCTTTTTCCTGTAAACGTGCAGAAGGCCTTTCATCTTGCCTTTGAAACAGGATAAAATCGCCTAACAAGTGGTGAACCAGGGATGGTGGCTGTTCCCAACAGTACTTATGGCAGGCAGAGACTTGGTTAAGACCAGATGCGTTGGATAAAATTAGCAGCGTTCTGATAGGCCAGCTTCTCTAACTGTTGTACTGAGAGTAAAGGTCTTAACCGACTAAGCAGGTAATTGTAGCTGGTGCCTGCCTGCTCATGCTCTTTGTGATAGAAAGGAAAGCGGCTCGGGTCGGGATGATCGGCCGTATAGAAGTAGTCGGCCCCAAAACAGAGGGCATCTGCTGCGCCTTTGCCAATACCATGCAGGATGTGGTGCAGCAGGGCGTCGGGGTCATCTGTATGCAGGAATGCACGCAGAAAGTTCATGCCAATCAGGCCTTTCCGGTGAACGATCTCCTGCACCAGCTCATCGGGCAGATTACGGTTATGGGACCAGATGGTTCTGAAGTTAGAATGGCTGGCGATAACAGGAATATCTAAACGCTCCTGGTCGATGTGGGTAAGGATGTCCTGCGCCAGGGCATCGCTGGTGTGCGACAGATCTACCGCAATGCGACGGCCATGCAGGTAATCGAGCAGCATTTTGCCGTCGCGGGTGATACCGTGGGAAGCCATGTTGCCGCCACCAAAGCGGTTAGCGGTGTGGTGGGTAAGGCTGATGTACAGTATCCGTTCGCAGTCTGCAATGATTCGCTCCAACTTCTTGAAGCCTTCCTCCAGTGGCTCGTCCTCCTCACAAAAGCCGGCAGCGTTTTCGATCGCCGCCACCATGCCGATCCTTTCTTTGGAGCTCATCGCCTGGTGCAGGCTCTCCACGTCTGTCACCGGAAGCAGGTTGTTGTCGTCTGTGGCTAACTGCTTGTACATGTCGCGCTGCAGGGCGGCGAAGTTTGTACTGCCAGGCGCCGCCGCAGAATAAATGGCCATGACCTGCAGCTTTACATTCCCCTCGGTAAGCGCAGGCAAGGCACAGCCAATCTCCTCCACTTTCTCCGGGGAGGCACCGGGTACGTCGGTCAGGTACACGAGCAAATCGCAGTGCAGGTCCACAACCGGGAATAGAGGCAGTTGGGCGTCATTCATGATTCATGAGTTCTGTTGTTTGGACTGTTAGAGGTACGGTGAAAGGAAACAGGAAGGTGCTCTTGCCCTTGTCTTCTCCCTTTTTTCCGCCTCAGGATCAGTTAAGACATTGCCTCGATTTATATAGTCCTTAAAAATCAAAGTCCTCCCCGCCGCCCTGGTCATCATCATTCCGACGGTTGCGCTCTCTGTTATCCTCATTATTGAGGCGGTAAGTAAAGCCCAAGTAGATGATCCGGCTTTGGCGTTTGTTATTACTCACAGACCGGAAGACCCCCTCCTCGTAGCTTACAAAGTTCCACTCACGGGTGTTAAAGATGTCTGAGACACGCAGGCTAATGGTTCCCCTTTTATCCAGTACGTCTTTGTTGATGCCCAGGTCAGTGCTGAACAGTTGTTCCATACGGCCTTGTATGGTCGCCTGGGGTGCCCGGTAAAAAGCATTGACCTGTATTTGCCAGTCGTCCCACAGGGTCATGGTAGAGTTTAGCCGCGAGCTCCAGGTAAGCTGGCTGTTGCTCAGCTCTGTGTCGCCCTGCGAGTCATTCAGCTCTGTTCTGTAACCGGACACGCTTCCGTTTAAGCGCCACCATTTGCCTACCGAGTGCGTCGCGCCTATCTCCACGCCATAAGACGAGCCGCTGGACAGGTTCAGAAAGGTTGTTTCCAGGCGGGTATAGGTTTCACCGTTTTCTGTGACAACTGCCGGTCTTCGGAGTCGCTGTATCTGGTCGGTGGTGTGACGGTAAAAGGTGCTGAAGTTGAGGGAGGAGTTATCCCAGTAGCGCAGGTAGCCCAATTCCAGCGAGTTGATGAACTCGGGGTTCAGGCGGGGGTTACCAAAATCCACATCAAACTTATCGGTCCTATCCACGAAAGGGTTTAGGTAGCGGCTTCTGGGTCTGTTAATACGCCGGCTGTAGCTGAACTGTACTTTATTGTCTTCGTTGATGTCGTGGGTAATGAACAAGCTTGGGAACAGGCTGAAGTAGTTGTTCTCGTACACCATGTCCTGCGTGCGCTGGTCTGATGTGGTGAAGGTTTGCTCGGCCCGTAAGCCCACCTGATAGCTGAAGCTTTTGTACTTGTTGCTGTAGTTGGCATAGGCCGCATGCACCTGCTCGTCGTACACAAAGTGATTGCTGATCGTGTCGTTAAACACAAAGTCATTTATTTCATAGTTGTAGTCGAAAAAACGTGTGTCCTCATCCAGCCGCTGAAAGGAACTGCGGAAGCCGGCTTCCAGGTTACTGTTCTCCGAGATGGGGTGGATGTAATCGGCTTGTGCCGTAAAGCGGGTGTTCTCATCGTCCGTCAATGTGTTTTGCCTGATCAGCACGCCCAGGTCGTCGTCTTCCCATTCGCTTATTTCATCATCTGCGTTGGTGGCGTACACTAAGTCTGCTGTTAATTCCTGCCCTTTTCGCTCAAAGGTCTGGCGATAACCCAGGTTAAGGTCCATGTTATAGCCCTCCTCGCTGTCTTTTGAAACACGGGTGCGGGTGTCAACCAACTCGCGGTTTTCGTCTAGAAAGCGATACAGCAGGTCACCGGAGCCTTCCTCATCTTCTGTGCGGTAGAAGACAGAGGCTGACAGGGCCTTTTTAGGCGTCAGCTGGTAATCAGCGCCTAGCCGGAAATTATGGGAAAGGTCCAGGTTGTCCCGTTCCCGCACCTGATCCAGGAAAGTATAGGGGAGGTCATCGGTATAGTAGGTCGTGAAGTTGGAGCTGACGCCGGGGCGTGTTCTGTGCCTGAAATCGTAGCCACCGCTAATAGACCACTTATCCACCTGATAGTTAAGGTTCAGAGAGGTGCTGTAGTTCTCGTAAGTGCCCACGTTTACGGAGGCAGAGCCATTCAGCCCTGGTTCTCTTTCCTCTTTCAGGATCAGGTTGATGATGCCTGATGTTCCCTCCGGGTCATACTTGGAAGAGGGGTTGGTCACGAGCTCTATGCTTTCGATCAGGTTCGCCGGAATCTGGTCCAGGCTCAGGTTTGCCAAGGAGGTACGTTTGCCATCTACCAGGATGGTAACGTTAGAGCTACCGCGCAGGCTCACGTTGCCGTCAATATCCACGGTAACAGAGGGCACGTTTTGCAGCACATCGGCCACCGTTCCGGTTTTGGAGGCGATGTCCTGGCTCACGTTTACGACCCGCTTGTCCAGGTCATACTCTACCAAATCGCGTTGCGCCACAATCTCTACCTCGTCCAGGCGGGTATTGCTGGTCTCCATGGTAATGGTACCCAGTGCTACCGAAGGATAATCAGCCGAAACGGTAATGTTCGTGACATACTTGGTAGGGTAGCCCACCAAAGAGGCCCGTAGGATATACTTGCCGAAAGGCACGGGCTGCAGCAAAAACTTACCGCTGATGTCGGTGGTAGCTCCGGCGACAACGCTAGAGTCGCGGGGGGTGAGGAGTACGACGTTGGCAAAGCCCAGGGGCGTTTTCTGAGGTCCTTCTACCACAATGCCGGTTACATTGCCTCCGACAGGCGTCTCCTGTGCCCACAGGTGTAGCGGTAGGGAGAGGAGAAGAAGTAAGAGTATGCGTTGGTACTGCTTAATTTTCATAGTTATATGGTGTTTGTGCTCGGAGTGTAGGGCCACAGGACCCTGCTAGTAATACGTTGCCTTCTCGTATAGTTACCGCTGGTGTTTTTAACAGGAAGGCACACTAGTGCGACTGTTGAAACAGGCTGAGGTTTAGTCCCAGGTCAAATTTTTACCATATTTAAAGGCTATAGGAGGAACAGCCTGCCGTTCCCCTTGTTCAGAACTGGCCAAAGAAAAACCTCTCAGTAAGGCGTTTACTGCCCCGCTGAGAGGTTTACCTGCTGCGCGTGAGCTTAGGCTTCCTGAGCCAGTGTTTTGCTCAAAAAATCCCACACGACCACACCGGTAGCCACAGAGATATTTAGCGAGTGCTTGGTGCCGAACTGTGGGATTTCGAGTACCATATCAGAGGTGCTTACCACGTCCTGCTCCACCCCAAACACCTCGTTGCCCAGCACAAAGGCATAATGCTGCCCCGGCTCTGGCTGAAAGTCATGGAGCATGGTGCTGCGCTCTGCCTGTTCCACAGCGCATACCTTAAAACCATCTACCTGCAGGCGCTTTACCAGTTCAAGGGTATCAGGCACGTGCTCCCAGTCCACAGACTCTGTCGCACCCAGCGCTGTTTTCTCTATGTCACGGTGCGGGGGCTTGCCGGTGATGCCGCACAGGTACACTTTTTCCGCCATAAAGGCATCGGCAGTACGGAAAACAGAGCCCACGTTATTCAGGCTGCGCACATTGTCCAGTACCAAGACTAACGGTATTTTTTTCTTATTTTTGAAGGCTTCAACCGAGTCCCGGTTGAGTTCGTCCATGGAAAGTTTACGCATTATTTTTGTGATAAAAGACACAGGACAAAAGACTTTATGGTAGAGGAGACCTGTGTAAGTGCAAAGGTCCGGCAGATTGTACAGAAATCAAAAGATCGCCAGTCTTAGATTCAGAAGAAACGCTCTCTAGGGAATGCCTGATAGAGGGCATGGGGACTAAGATATCTGTTAGCATAAAGTAGTCATATTCCCCTCCTTAGAGGGGTTAGGGGTGGGTTCATTGTTTTGAGCCACATCCATTATAAATTATAACTCATAATTGGAGGTAGCCATGCCTCCGACAAAGTATACAGTATGAAAGGAGAAGGCAAAGGCACAGTAACCCCTTTGATGAAACAGTACAATGCCATCAAAGCGAAGCATCCGGGGGCGCTGTTGCTGTTCAGGGTAGGGGACTTTTACGAGACCTTTGGCGAAGATGCCATCAAGGCCAGTAAAATACTGGACATCGTGTTGACGAAACGGGGGAACGGCTCTGCCTCTGAGACGGCTTTGGCCGGCTTTCCGCATCATTCCCTGGATACCTACCTGCCCAAGTTAGTGCGGGCCGGAGAGCGCGTGGCCATTTGTGACCAGCTGGAAGACCCCAAATCGGTGAAAGGCATCGTGAAGCGGGGCGTAACTGAGCTGGTAACGCCTGGGGTTTCTTTTAATGACCAGGTACTGGAAAGGCGCAGTAATAATTACCTGGCGGCCGTGCACTTCGGGAAAACAGAAACAGGCATTTCCTTCCTTGATGTCTCTACCGGGGAGTTTATCACCGCCCAGGGGGATAAGAATTACATTGGTAAGCTGCTGCAAAGCCTGGCCCCGGCCGAAGTACTGTTCTGTAAGCGCGAAAAAGAGACCTTTACCGAGCGTTATGGACCGGACTTCCGCTACTTTGCTTTGGAAGAGTGGGTCTTCGCCTACGACTTTGCCTATGAGTCGCTGACACGGCAGTTCGGTACCACTTCGCTCAAGGGCTTTGGCGTAGAAGGTATGCCGGAGGCTATCATCTCAGCGGGTGCTATCCTGCATTACCTCTCCGAAACGCAGCATAAGGAGGTGAGCCACATTGCCACCATCTCCCGCCTGGAGGAGGACAAGTATGTGTGGCTGGATCGCTTCACTGTGCGGAACTTGGAACTGCTGTTTCCGCAGCACCAGGAAGGTGTTCCCCTGATTAATGTACTGGACCAGACGGTAACGCCAATGGGTGCCCGCCTGCTGAAGAAGTGGGTGGTATTGCCACTCAAGGACGTGGCGCAGATACGCCGCCGTTTAGACACGGTAGAGGCCCTGACACAGCACGACGAATTGCTGGATGAGCTTTGGCAGCACCTGAAGCAGATCAACGACCTGGAGCGCCTGATCTCTAAAGTGGCGGTACGGCGCGTAAACCCACGGGAACTGGTACAGCTAGCCAAAGCGCTGGATGCGATTCAACCCATCAAGAAGATGTTGGCCGCCAGCAGTATTCCGGCCTTGCAAAAGCTGTCAGACCAGCTGGTGCCTTGTGACGGACTGCGCGAAGAGATCAAGCGGGTGCTGAAGCCGGAGCCGCCGATGCTCACGAATCAGGGTAACATGATTAACGACGGAGTGCACGCGGAACTGGACGAGCTGCGAAAAATTGCTTTCTCCGGGAAAGACTACCTCGCTCAGGTGCAGCAACGCGAGATCAAGAATACCGGGATTAGCTCTCTCAAGATTGCCTATAACAAGGTGTTCGGTTATTATCTGGAGGTGAGCAATGCGCACAAAAGCAAAGTGCCTGGCTCCTGGATACGCAAGCAGACGCTGGTGAATGCCGAGCGCTATATCACGGAGGAGCTGAAGACCTACGAGGAGAAGATCCTGAACGCAGAGGATAAGATCTACACCATTGAGTTCAGCCTATTTAACGAGCTGGTACTGCATGCGATGGACTATGTAGCCCAGGTACAACAGAATGCCAAAGTGATCGGTGTGATCGACTGCCTGAGCTCTTTTGCCAGCATCGCCCTGGCGAGCGACTATGTGAAGCCGGAGGTCAGCGACAGCCATGTGCTGGACATCAAAAAAGGACGCCATCCGGTTATCGAGAAGCAGTTGCCGCTGGGGGAGACCTACGTGCCGAACGACATCTTCCTGGATAACGAGCAGCAGCAGATCATCATTATCACTGGGCCGAACATGGCTGGTAAGAGCGCCTTGCTGCGCCAAACAGCCCTGATCGTGCTGATGGCCCAAATCGGCTCTTTTGTGCCGGCAGAGGCTGCTAAAGTGGGTATTATCGATAAGATCTTCACGCGTGTGGGCGCTTCGGATAACCTGTCGAAGGGGGAGTCGACCTTTATGGTGGAGATGACCGAGACGGCCAGCATCCTGAATAACCTTTCGGACCGCAGCCTGGTGCTGATGGATGAAATCGGGCGCGGTACCAGTACCTACGATGGTATCTCGATAGCTTGGGCCATTGTAGAGCACCTGCACAACCATACGAAGCACAAAGGAAAGACTTTGTTTGCCACGCACTACCACGAGCTGAACCAGCTGGCCGAGGACCTGCCCCGCGTGAAGAACTACAACGTATCGGTGAAGGAAACAGGCGGCAAAATCCTGTTCATGCGCAAGCTGGTAGAGGGAGGCAGCGAGCACAGCTTTGGCATCCATGTGGCACAGATGGCGGGTATGCCGAACAGCGTAGTACTACGTGCTGACGAGATCATGCACCACCTGGAGAAGGAAAAGGTTTCGGAGCAGGCACCCAAACAACGCTTGAAGTCGGCCCCGAAGAACGACTACCAACTCAGCATGTTCGAGATTCACGATCCGAAGCTGGAGCGGGTAAAAGAACTCATGGAGCAGCTTGATATCAACACCATTACGCCTGTGGAAGCGCTGTTGAAGTTGAATGAGTTGAAATTGTTGCTGCAGAACGACCCGGTAGCGCGCTAGTGTTAGTGTAGCGGCTTAAAGTTTTAAGGCCTTTTAGGGCTTCTGTTTCTTGAGCAGGAGGTACTAAAAGGCCTTTTCTTTCTCCTTTAAGGTAGGTATTGGTAACGCAGAATGCCTAAAAGGTTGGGGTTGGAAGAGCAGGGTGAATACGCTTTAAAATTTTTGTGGCTGATAATCAGGAAGGAAGGGGTGGTGGAGGATTTTTTTTAGAGAGAGTATTGACAAGTCAGATTTTGTCTCTATATTTGCATCACTAAATCACTACGGCGGTTTAGGGAAAACAAAAAAGCGGGAATAGCTCAGTTGGTAGAGCGCGACCTTGCCAAGGTCGAGGCCGCGGGTTCGAATCCCGTTTCCCGCTCAGCAAAAGATAAACAAAGACGTTGTGCTCGCAACGTCTTTGTTTTTTGCGGAGTACACTTCAGGAAAGCCTGAAGGTTGCCGGGATGGTGGAACTGGTAGACACGCAAGACTTAAAATCTTGTGGCCGCTTAGGCCGTGCGGGTTCGATTCCCGCTCCTGGTACTATATTATATGAAAAAGGGCTGTAAGTTAAATACTTACAGCCCTTTTTTGTTTTGCGGGGAACAAAATTTAGAGGTTATTTAGAGAGTACTGCTTTACCGTTTGTCTGTATTGCTGGCTTGCCCTTCTGGTCCTTCCTTCTCCAACTGATCAAGCAAGAATATTTATAGTCCTGCTCTCTTACTCTGTAAAGTTCAGGTACGAGGTAGCCTTATAGAAATGAAGGGCATTTATCATTTCTTCTCTCACACCAGGAGTAAGGGTAAAGGGGATAGTTGCTGCATCTTTAAGGCCTATATTTTTACCGCTTGTCAGGGCTCTGTTCCTTATGCTCAGGTAACGCGTCTAAGGCCGCATCTGGGTAAAGCAGTTCGGGTCAATCTTCATGTCCCGTTATCTTTGCTGTATTATAAGCGTTTACACAAACTTCTCCTGTGCCCTTGTCCACGTAACAGGACCGCGTTGGCTGTCCATTAAAGTGATCTAACTTTTTTGTTGTCCTTTTGCTTCTTCTGCAATTACCTTCATGCTTTCAGGTTCTTGCGCGTTGGCTTTCATCTTTTGTGTTTCTTGGTTGCTTGTAAAAGAGCTGTTCTTTCTCATAGTAGCTCATGCTCTTACTTTCCGTTGTTGCCTGCATCAGTTCTTTAACATGCTCGCTGCATAGCTGCTCATAGCCCTTTTCATAGTCAAAAGCTTTATCATATATCCTGCATAAGTGCCCTGTCTTTGCGCTGTTTGTCTGCCCATCGTGCGATGGTGAGTTTCGGAGCCTTTGAGAATTTACATTCTCCTATTGCCTTACCTTTTTCTTTACAATGACATACCTCCAATCCTTTTTACGGCAGAGTTGTTTTCTCAACTAAATCGCTAACTTAGCTTCTATAAATCAACTGATTAATATGCTTATGCAGTAGTCTCTCAACAGTCTTGCATGTATGCTTTAACATCAATCAACCCTTCCAATGGAAAATGTTTTAAAGATTCTAAAATGCCCAATCAGTAACCAAGTTTTGGTTCCTTCTCAACTCTCGGGCTTGGCGGACAACAACACGCTTAGGCTAAAGGAAGAGTTGGCAACTATTGAGGACGCCTTAAACGAGAAGTGGGACCAAAAAGGCTTAATTACTCCAGACAGAAAGTACTTTTACCCAATTATCGATAACATCTTTATACTTCTTCCCGAACTTTGCATCACCTCTACAAGCCCCCAGGTTTACGATACAAAGTGGGACAGGCAGCGCGTGCAAATGTTTTACAACCAGTTTGGGTGGAAGAAAACAGCAGACAATGAAGCCTATGAGGATACAAAGATATTTGTAGACCAGCGGGAGATAGCAAAGGAGTATCAGGTCAGAGCCGAGGAAAGAATAAAGCAGTACCTTTCTTCAGGTACTTATTTGCTTGATATTGCTTCAGGAGCTCTGCATAACGAGCGTTATCACAACTTCTCAAGGAACTACCAATACAGGGTTTGCATAGACTTTTCTATTACAGCGCTTATAGAAGCAAGGAAGAACATAGGAAGTAAGCATGGCATCTTTATCTTGGGAGACATCACTAACATTCCCTTACAAGATGATGCTTGTGACAATGTAATCTCCCTACATACACTTTATCATGTTCATAAGGATAAGCAGGAAACAGCTTTGAAGGAATTAGTCAGAGTATGCAAACCGGAAGCAAACATAGTGATTGCCTATAACTGGGGATGGCACTCGTTGCTTATGAATATATCCCTCCTACCTACCAGAGCAATAAAGATGATTAGGAAGATTATAAATGACAGAATGCAAAAATCGCTTCCGAAAGATCAGTTAAAACCTACTTTATACTTTTATCCCCATTCAATGTCCTGGTTTAATAAGGTTAAGGCTGGTAACTGGCACATAGAGTACAATTGCCAGAAAAGCCTACATGTGGACTTCATAAGACTGTACATCCATCAACAGCTAGGAGGAGAGCATATTTTAAAAGCTATTTCTGATCTGGAAGATAAGTACCCTAATTTTTTTGGAAAATATGGGAGTTTCCCTTTAATTATAATCAGAAAGAAGGACTCAATTGGGCTTAAAGGTAAGACAGATAAGGATGTTAGTGAAGCAGTTGCTTAAAATGGAATAATCAGGAAATTCTCTGACTGTTTAATTATGCTAAATGTGAGGCATTTCAATTAACTAAACCCGATTATACCATAACTACGCAAGGCAAATCGTCAAAAACAAGCTAAGGTTACTAAACCTGGCCTAGGTGCTGATTAACGTGTCCCAGGCATGCAAGGTGACCGGACACAGCAGGGACTTTTTCTGCCGCTTCAGCAGAACTACGAACAGAACGGCGCACCAGGCCTGCGGAGACAATCGCTCAAAGAACCGGAAAGAACAGGCGTGGAAGAAGCGGCGGTGTAGCCATCGAGCAGCCAGCCTTTGGGCAGCTAAGGGCCTCTAATAAGCTAAAGAAGAAAGGCATTTTCACTTCCCCCCTAGGGGCGCTCAGTAAGGCTGGGTCTAACCGAAGCGCAGATGGTGGCCCTGGAGAGCCCTGAGCCTGTGCCTGGAGCATTACTACAAAGAGTGTTCGCACGCAGGCAGGCACTGCTTCGGCCGAATACCCTGTCAGAAGCTGCGCTGTCCAAGGAGAAGACGCTCAATAGCTAGGGGAGGTCTATATAGCATTATTTTAGGACCTGCTCCTTCACTCAAATTATCGTTGTTCTAATTAATCTCTATTTTAAGGTGAACTCGGGAATTACTGAGTTAAGAATCAAATGTTTTCACAAACAGAAAGGCTAAGGACTAGGTAGAAATATTGCTTCATGTTTCACCTATATCTGGAGTTGCTAGCTTTAATTGGATAGAGAGTTAAGCGAAAATTAATAACTTAACACTATGTCACAAGAGAGGAGAAATTTCGACAAGGAGTTCAAGCTGATGACTGTAGAGCTCAGCAAGAGCAGGGAGAGCATACAGGAGCTAGCCAAGGAGCTGGGCATCCGTGCTGAGCTCATCTACCGCTGGCGCCCTGAGTACTTAGAAAAGCCAGAAGGCAGTTTTACAGGCCATGGAAAACCCAGGCATACGCCAGAGGAAGCAGAGATAGCCAGGTTAAAGAAACAGCTCCGAGACGTGGAGATGGAAAGGGACATCTTAAAAAAAGGCCATCAGCATCTTCTCCAGGGGAGACGGGAAATCTACAGGTTTATAGCCTGTCAAAGCTCCAGATTCCCCGTTGACAAGATGTGTGAGGTACTTAAAGTCAGCAGGAGCGGCTACTATAGTTCTTTAAAAGGGACAGTATCAAAAAGAGCCAAAGAAAACCAGGAGCTACTGTCTCTGATCAAGCAGGAGCACAAGAAGAGCAGGCAGCGCTATGGTTCACCCAGGATAAGCCAGGCCCTGAGAGCCAACCAAGTCCAGGTTTCAAGGCCAAGGGTAGCCCGGCTGATGAAACAGGCACAGATCAAGGCCAGGATGGTAAAGAGATTCAGGGTAAGCACAGACTCAAAACA
>NZ_FZOQ01000071.1 GCF_900188175.1 Pontibacter ummariensis
ATCAGGAGAAAAGATAGCAGCTTTTTCATGTTACTTGAGTTTATAGGCCTTTACATCCTGCTGGTTCATGCCCACCAGCAGCGTGTTGCTCACCTGCAGCACGCTCCTGGCGTCGCCTTTTAACCGGAGGCCGGACTTGCCCTGCGGCACATAAACAAACTCCCCGCTCCCGCGCCCTTCCAGCAGCACCCCGTGGTTGGCGTCGTACTTGCCGAAGCGCAGGCGGGCCTGGTTCATGTTGCCAAGCAGCAGCAGGTCCTGCCTGCCGTCTTTGTTATAGTCCAGGGAGGCGATGGCGTACACGGGCGAGTACTGCGCCTCGGCCGGCAGGCTTCTCTCCTTAAACTTCCCGTTCACCCCGCCCTCGAAGTAAGCCGTCCTCAGGTAGTTGGCCGACAGCCGCCCCGCTGTCTCTATGTCCTGCTTGGAGAATATGTTTTGCAGCGTGGCGTCGGCGTAGCTCTCGTAGCTGGGGAAGCGGGTGCGCATCACGCTCATCTGGTCCAGCAGCTCGTCCCGGGTAACGTAGGGGTAGCTCCTCCCCTTTATGTAGAAGCAGAGGATAGGGTCCACAGAGCCGTTGTCGTCGAAGTCCTTGTAGTACAGCTCGGCCGGCTCTTTCTCCGAGGCCCTGATCTGGGAGTTCGCCCCCAGGTTGCCCACGACCAGGTCTGCCCTGCCGTCCTGGTTGAAGTCGCCTACCAGCAGCTTGTTCCAAAAGCCGCTGTAGGGCCTGTCAAAGTACCGCCCGGTGTCCTTGCCCAGCTTCCCGTTCGTGTTCTTCAGCACCGTTACCGGCATCCATTCCCCTACCACGACCAGCTCCTGCTTTTTGTCCCCGTCCAGGTCATGCCAGGCCGCGTCGGTCACCATCCCGATGCGCTGCAGCTCAGGGGCCACAGCGGCGGTCCGGTCCTTAAAGCGCCCGGCCCCGTCGTTGAGGAGCACGTAGCTCCTGGGGGCCTCCGGGTAGCGGCCCGGGATCACCCGGCCGCCAACAAACAGGTCCTCGTAGCCGTCGCCGTTGATGTCCGCCGCCCTGACGCAGCTGGTGCTGGTGAGCATCCTGGGCAGGGCGTTCGTACTCTTCGTGAAGTTCCCCCTGCCGTCGTTCAGGTACAGCCTGTCCTGCAAAAGCGCGTCCTCGGGCATGTAGTTGCCGTAGCCCCCGCTGCCCACGTACAGGTCCGGCTTGCCGTCCTGGTTGGCGTCAAAAAAGGCGGCGTGCGCGTCCTCGCTCATTTTGTCGGCCTCGAAGGCGCCAACCTTCTTCAGGCTGAACCTCCCGCCGGCCTGCTGCAGGAAGAGGGCACCCGCCTGCCCGGCGGCGCCGCCCACGAACACGTCCTCCAGGCCGTCGCCGTTCACGTCCGCCTTGGCCATGCTCGGGCCGCCGAAAGAGAGCGGGTTCACCAGCAGGGGCTGGCGCTTAAAGTCATTCACATTGCTCTTTTGGTGGGCAAAGCTTACCGGCGACTTCGTCTCCGCAAAAGCAGGGGTGCCGGCTTTGGGGTGGCTGTACGGGGAGGCGGCGCTCTGCTCCTGCAGGGTGAGCAGCTGGTTCGCCTTCAGCTCCCGCAGCACCTGCTGCTTCCCGCTCTGCCACACCACCCGCAGCGAGTCCACGGCCTCGTTCCGGCCCAGGCCGAAGTGCAGCACGGGGGCCACGCTCGACTGGTAGCCCCGGGTGGGCATTTGCTCCTGGTACTGCTGCTTTCCGCCCTTGTAAAGGGTCACCTTCGCCCCAATACCGGCTGTGTTCTGTCCAAGGCCCTCCAGCTTTACCTGCAGGTAGCGGTGGCGCAGCTGCTTGTCCGCCTGGTTCTGGTACACAAAGGCTGTTTTGTTGATGTTGTTGACCACCAGGTCCAGGTCTCCGTCGTTGTCCAGGTCGGCGTACGCGGCCCCGTTGCTGTTGGAGGGGACATCCATGCCCCAGGCTTTCTGTTGGTT
>NZ_FZOQ01000043.1 GCF_900188175.1 Pontibacter ummariensis
TGGAGCTATATCACAACAGATGCTCGTAAGATATTTAGAAAACCCTATACAGAATAGAACACTATAAGTCAAGTCGTTGATGAACCAGACAAGAATACCAGGTAATCTTGCATCTGTCTTGCCCCTTGTTATATTCGTGCCTTTACTAGAAAGCTAGGCTGTTATAATACAAGAGAATCTCATATAGCATTTTTGTTTCCTTGTAAAAGTCAAAACTAAACAAGTCCAATTTTCCTTTATACTGTGACAAAAGCCTATTTAAAGTCCACAGACTTACAAGGAAGCACGCCGAATCATATAAAAGGAATTCTTCACCTTAACCTGCTTCTTGTCTAATAACAAATTTGCAGCGGTACTCCCCATCGCTTCGAAGTCTGTAGTGACAATGGTTACAGAAAGGATTTCTTTCAAGGTAGTATCATTAAAAGAGATTATGCCAACCTCTTTACCTGGAGTAAAATTTGATAATTTAATTTGTTTTAACAGCCCTCCCAGGTCTGATTCTTCTATTACAATATACACTGTTCCTAATTGCGGGGCTTCTTCTGAAAGCCTATTTATAATAGAAAAGTTCTTATTATAGCATAAACAAAAGTACTTAAATCCATTTAAAATTTCTTTAGGATAATGTTCATCAGTTGGAAAAATTAAGGTCATCTTTTGGTACTTGTTTAACAAATCTAATGCTGATTGAAGGGCCTTAAATATGTCTTTTTCAAAATCTTGGTAGACTGCTAGATACTTAGAGTTTAAAGAAGGGACATCCTTGTCCAAAAGTACTAGTTCCTCTGTAGGTATGCTTTTTATTATTTGCTTATACTCATTTTGGTCCACATCTTCAAAGAAGTGTGGCATGATGACATAATTATTGTACTTCCCTAAATTATTTTCGATGATGTCCCTAAAAACCTTAACATCGCAATGATGAATTTGTAAGTCAACTACAGCTTTGTCTCCTAGTGTTTTAAGAAAAGAATAATAGATAATTCTCTTATAAGAACTAAGTTTGTTAAACACTAACAGTATTTTTAGTTTTTTAGCATCACTGGCGGCTACAAAATTCCCTTTTCCTTGCACCGATGTAATAATTCCCTGCCCCTTCAGCTCCCGGTACGCTCTCTCCACCGTATCCCGTCCCAACCACAGCTCTGCACTTAAATCATTGATAGAGGGCAGTTGCTGGTCTTTTTTTAGAACTCCCTTTTCTATGTCAGCAATAATTGCTTCTAGAATCTGCTTGTACTTAGGAACCTTACATGCTCCGCTGATTTTAGGATAATACATACTTTTCAAGGGTTTACAGTTAGAGAAAACGGATCAACGGTTATTGGGCAATACAAAAAATAATCAGCAATTAAGTAATGCTCAACTAATATAATTTACTGTTAAAGCTTCGGTGCATTTATAGCTATCTATACCCGCTAATAGCGCCTGCTCCTTCTCAACATCTTCCTATTGTGTAATTCTCCTTATTTTTTTAGAAGCCTTCACAATCACATCACAAGAACTACACTAAACTTATAATCTGATTCTTTTTCATAATAAAGCTTATCTACCATCACAGGAACACATTAAAGGAACATTACTAGATATTACCCTATATACCCCATTTTGCTACTACAATTTATAGCAACAATCGATTTTCCTCCAAGAGCCAGGCTACTTCACCTTTATTGTATTTAATAACTAAATATAAGATAGTTATTATAAAACACAAAGACTTCACACATAAAAAGTGATCAATTACTTATATTACAAAATAACAATTTAGCCCTACGGATAATAATAAAGGAGGTTTAAAGAGAATTGATTAATATAAAGAGTGCCCAAGGAAATATATCTGGTAGGACAAACAAAATAGATCTGCCTGCCTCCAATGTAGTTCCAGTTCATATAGGCGAAATAGGGCCAGTCAGAGACAAAGGGTCGCCTTCGTCACACCATAATGTGCAAACCTGGCAAGTCCTTCGTTCACACTGTTGCAGGCGATGCTACATTCCCTGTAACACTGATTTTAACACCTTACATGCCCGGAGTATCTCTTCCTCTGTCATGCTGGCAAAGCCCATCCGGCAAGAATTTGTGTTACGGTTCGGGGCATTGTAGCCGTTGCCATTCGAAAGATAGAGCCCCTTTGCCCTACACTCAGCGGCTATTTTTGCTAAAGGAAATGTGTCCTTAAACTTCACCCAAACTGCCATCCCCCCCTCCGGCTCCTGAAAGTCGAGGTAATCGCTGAACTCCTGCCGCAGCAGTTGGCAAAAGTACTCTTTGCGCTTCTTATAGAGTTTCTTGCTCTTGCGCAGGTACCGTTGCATGGTGCCGTCGCGCATCAGGTTGGCAATAGCCCTTTCGACCAGGTGGTCCCCTTGCCGGTCCATGATGCGGCGGTACTTGATCATCTCCTGCACCAGGTTTTGCGGCGCCACGACAAAACCAACACGAATACCGGGATAAATTACCTTGGAGTAAGACCCTATATAGACCACCAGTCCCTGTGTATCCATGCTCGCGATGGGCAGCGTTGGCTTGTTTTCATAGTGGTAGTCAAAGTCATAGTCATCCTCCAGTACGCAAAACCGGTATTGCTTCGCCAGTTCATACAGGTGCAGGCGCCTTTCAGGGGCCAGCGTCACAGTGGTGGGGTGATGGTGATGGGAAGTAATGTAAAGCATACGCACCTGGTGCACTTTCAGTAGTTCTCCCAAGGCCACTGTGTCCATTCCCTTCTCGTCCACCGGCACATGTAGTAACTGTGCCCCGCATTGCTCAAAGCTTAGGTTGGCTGTTCGGTAATTTAGCTCCCCCACGGCTACCTTGTCTCCATTGCGAAGGATGACCTGTGCCAGCAGGTGGATGCCCATGATACTGCCCCGCGTGATAAAAAGGGTATCAGGCGTTGTTTGCAGGCCTCTGTGTTCGTTGAGTTGCTGGCTCAGTACTTTCCGGAGGTACATGTCTCCCTGGGCATCTGAGTAACTGAACAAATGCAGCGGGTTTGCCTTTTTCAGTAAGCGGTGGTACTCACGGCCCAACTCGTGGAGGGGGCTTAAACGCGGGTCCGGGACACCGTCGTTAAACTCCATGCTAAGGCGAAGCACCTCCGGGGCCTCCAACACAGGATTCTGCTCCAGCAGGAAACCGGTCGCTGTTGAAAAGGATTCCGCTCCTACCCCGTTGCCAGTACCCTGCACCAGTGGCAGGCTTTGGTTCACGAAAAGGCCCTTACGGTCTCGGGTTTCTACCCATCCCTCTGCCTGCAGTTCATCGGTGGCCAACACCACAGTATTCCGGTTTACGTGCAGTGTCGCAGCCAGCACCCGGGATCCCGGGAGTTTCTGCCCTGGCTTCAGGACGCCCTGCTTGATAAGCGTCGCAAGCCCGTGTGCTAGCTGTACGTATACAGGGACGGCTTTCTCTTTATCTATTTCGATGGCATTAAGGTAGGGCAGGTTCATTCACTGGACTAGTAAGTTTTCAAAAACTGGCCTACAAAGATAGGCCAACAAGCAGCTATTTTTGTCTAAAACGAAAGGAAAATAAGCATGAAAGAAAAGGAAACAGCCCTACTCTTGGTTGATGTACAAGAAGCATTCAAAGACGAAGCGTACTGGGGTGGCAACCGCAACAATCCGCAGGCTGAGCAGAACATTACGCTGCTCCTGGCCGACTGGCGTAGCAAAGGGTGGCCTGTCATTCACGTCAAGCATAACTCTAAAAACCCGAGCTCGCTGCTGCATGCCACGAACCCAGGCAACCAGATCATGGACTTCGCCCGTCCTCATTCGGGCGAGCCGCTGTTCGAAAAGCAGGTAAACAGTGGCTTCATCGGCACAGGCTTACAAGCTTATTTGGATGAACAGGAAATTAAGAGCCTGTTGATCGTAGGCTTTATCTCCGACCACTGTGTCTCCACGACCGCCCGCATGGCTGGTAATCTGGGCTATGAAGTATTCGTAGCTTCTGACGCCACCGCTACCTTCGACCGCATTGGGCCAGAAGGAGAACATTACAAGTCTGAGGAGATCCACCGCATCTCCCTTGCCAGCTTGCACGAGGAGTTTGCCACTATTGTAAGAACAGAAAACATGTTATCCAGCGCTAAGGAAGGAAGCTATGGCAACCTATGAAGTAAGCCCGCTAACCAAGATTAGCCGCGATCCGCACCGTGGCTCCTATGAACAGGAAACAATACACGCCATTTTGGACGAGGCGCTGGACGTCACCGTTTCTTATATAGCAGAGGGCGTACCCCGCGCGATTCCAACAGGCTTCGTTCGTCTGGATGACCGGATCTTTATTCACGGTTCTGTAAAAAGCCACTTTATCCGACAGATATGCCAAAATGAGAAAGTATGTCTCTCGATTTCGCTCCTGGACGGGTTAGTACTGGCCAATACAGCTTTCAACCATTCTTTCAACTACCGCTCTGTGATCGCCTTTTCCACACCATATGAAGTGGCCGATGAGCAACTGAAGATGGAAGTGCTAAAGGCCTTTACCGATAAGCTGCTGCCCGGCCGATGGGAAGATGACATCAAGCTTCCTACACCGGAGGAGCTTAAGATAACCGCTATTGTTTGCTTTCCGCTGGAGGAGGCCTCTGCAAAGATGCGACAGGGCCAGCCAAATAACGTGAAGGGCGAGGCGCACCGAAAGGCTTGGACAGGCTATGTTCCGCTGAAGAGAAGCTGGGAAGCGCCTGTCTCGCACCCGGAAACAGGCGATGCTACGCCTGTGCCACAATATTTAGACAGGTTTTGTTTTCATAAGCAATCTTGCTAAAAGTTACGCTCCTTACTTAATAGCAGCGCATGCTCAGTGCGACAAAGAGACGTTGTTTTCTAAAGCATGAGTATTCTCTTTCCTTGATTTATAAATTGGTAAACCACCGTTCTGATGTTGCTTGTTTAAGGTGAGATGTAAGCAGACCCAGCGACAGGAACGGTGGTATTCCTTCTTCAGGTAAGATGGCCTGTTCCTGTAAAAATAAAGGCATCTGCTAGACGCAGTATTCAGCTGAGAAACTTGCACAACTTAAGGCAGGCCCAAACAGCATGGGAGGCTATTCCAGCGCTGCCTGAAAAGGGCTAATGCACATGCCTCAAAAGTGTACCTCTCCTACAATCAATTCCTGTCAGAACGTTTGTTTATTTTCAGGTACAGATACTTCAGCAAAATAAAACATACAGACTTGTCTGTTCTTAATTTATTTTACTATGTTTGCGCCACATTCATTCCCCTGAACTTTTGGGCAAGTTGAGAAAGCCTTCTTAACAAAAACACGAGGAACCGACACACAAGCAATAAAACTATGAGACCTGAATTCAATTTTACCTGGCTAGGGGGGCCGACCTTTATCCTGGACATCGGCAACTTCAGGCTATTGTCTGACCCGGTGTTTGCAGAAGGTCCCTTTGCCTTTATGATGAACGGGCATCCCTCCTCTGGCAAAGACAATGTCCCTATAGCACGGGCAACCCCTTTACCGAGCATGGATTTCAGCGATTTGGATCTGCTCCTGCTAAGCCATCTGCACAGCGACCACTTTGACGAAGTTGCCCGTGACAGGCTCCCCAAGGACCTACTGTTGATTGCCCCGGTCGATCAGGTAGATTCTCCCAAGCTTAAAAACTTCACCAACCGAAGACCTTTGGGATGGTGGGAAGTAACCTTACTGGAAAAGCAGGGTGAGACTCTTCGGATCATCAGCCTTCCCGCCAGCCACTCACACGACCCGGCAACAAATAATGACTTAGGCGTGGTGAATGGCTACGCCCTCCAGTACACAAGTGACCAGTTTACCTACACTGTTTACTGGACAGGCGACACGGTCTGGTTTGAGGGCATCAGGGAGATAAAGGAAAGGTTAGGGAAGATAGACTTATTGGTTCCACACTTGGGCGCTGTCGGTAAGGGCGGCCCTTGGGGGCTAATGACGCTCGACAGTGAGGAGGCCGCCAAAGTAGTGGACACAGTGCAACCTGTAACAGTCATTCCTGTGCATCACCACACCTTCTCGCACTACACAGAACCCATCAGCTTTCTGGAAGAAAGGCTACAGCATAGCCCGACAGATTTACGGGTACTCCAGGAAGGGGAATCCTTTCGGCTAATAGTCCAAGGACAGGTACCATAGATCGCACGGACACGCAGGCTTCCTTCTTTAAGTCCTGGCACGTTGAAAATGCGCAATCGGCAGATGAGGGGGCAAAACCCGCGACATCCAGAACTTCTCAGTTACAGAAACAGCGCTTGCCTTTGTAACGGGGCAAGCAGACAAGCCTAATCGGTTTTAAGACCATGCGCAGACGTAAATTTTTAAAAGTAGGGACGCTGGCCGGGTTATTGGCCCTCTCCACTGCTAGCGCTACCGGAATATTTCAAGAACAGAAAAGAACAAAGATGAAGCTAACATTGATTCGTCATGCCACACTGCTGGTGGAAATGAATGATAAAAAGATATTGGTGGACCCCATGCTTAGTCCCAAAGGGGCAATGGAGCCAGTACAGAATGCCTCTAACAATTGGCCAATACCCATGACCTCCCTTCCGCTAACCGAGCAAGAGCTGGGTAACTTGCTGGCTACAGCCGATGCCATCCTCGTCACCCATACGCACCGGGACCACTGGGACGATGAGGCACAGAAACGTGTCCCTAAAGACAAATTGCTCTTCTGCCAACCCGAGGATGAGGCAAAACTAAAGGCGCAGGGCTTTACACAGGTGCAGCCCATCAAAGACAAGCATAACTGGGGAGAGCTTCATTTCAGCAGAACAGAGGGCCGCCATGGCACGGGAGACATCGGCATGAAGATGGGACCCGTGTCAGGTTTTGTCTTACAGGCTCCTGGCCATCGCCTGTATGTCGCCGGAGACACTATCTGGTGTAAGGAGGTACAACAAGCGCTGCAGGCGTACCACCCGGATGTGGTGGTCGTAAACGCCGGGGCTGCGCAGTTCCTGCAGGGCGACCCGATCACCATGACGGGCGAAGATCTGTTGCAGGTAATGAAGGCTGCTCCTACCGCCCGGCTCGTGGCTGTGCACATGGACACGGTGAACCATTGCGTCCTTACCCGGTCAAAGTTAAACACGTTCCTTTCCAAGCAGCAACTCGCCGATCGCTGCCTTGTACCAGCCGACGGCGAATCAATTTATTTTTAGTCATAAGGCACGCCAGATGCTACCAAACATGAAGAAAGCCCTGCTCCTACCCTTGGTTCTTTTACCGTTCCTAACATATGGGCAAGCCCAGCACAACCCACAAGAAAGATTACAGGAACTGGGGATAAAGCTTCCGGCCGCCGAAAAGCCAGTAGCTAACTTTGTCAACTACGTGCAGGCTGGCAACCTGCTGTTTCTTTCCGGACACGCCTATTGTGGTCCCTCCACTGCTGTGGATCATGGAAAGCTTGGGAGAGACTTGACAACTTCACAGGGGTATGAGGCAGCCAGAAGAGCGACGCTCTGCCTGCTGGCCACCCTGCATGAAGCCACCGGAGGAGATTTGAATAAGGTGAAACGTATTGTTAAGGTTTTGGGCATGGTCAACTCCGCAGAAAATTACACAGAGCAGTCCAAAGTAGTTAACGGCTGTTCCGATTTATTAGTGGATGTCTTTGGGGACAAAGGGAAACACGCACGCGCAGCCGTTGGCATGGCAGCCCTTCCCGGGAACCTGTCGGTTGAGATAGAGATGGTCGTTGAACTGTATGAAACAGAAGGGAAATAAGGCTCCACCCCGTGCTCCGATTTGTAGCTGGGAAAGAAGGGAGCCGAATCTTAAGAGGGTTTCCTATTTAGACATTCACTTCTCTATCTAATTATCATAACTGCCACACATTAGCCACTACAGGAGTGGTTGCACATTACACCAACTATGCTAAAAACTTACCTTCACAAATTCCGACGGGCTGAAAGGAGCCCTAAACCTCCTGCCCTTGCGCATGCGGCTTTCTCAGCGCTTGGGGGACTGCTTGCCATCGCGCTGATCGCCATGCTAACGCAACTCAGTGCAGTCCCTTTCTTAATGGCCCCTTTCGGAGCCACCTGCGTGCTTGCCTTCGGCGTCCCCGATAGCCCGCTTGCACAACCAAGAAACATCATCGGAGGTCATTTTCTTTCCGCCTTTATCGGGCTGCTGTGCCTGCATTTGCTGGGCACTGATTGGTTCTCCCTTGCTGTTGGCGTAAGCCTGGCAATCGGAATGATGCAGCTCACTGGCACGACACATCCGCCTGCAGGGGCTAACCCCATCGTGGTGATCCTGGCCAAGGCCAAGTGGTCTTTTCTGTTTTCGCCGGTGTTGTCCGGTGCTCTGGTACTAGTAGTGGTAGCATTACTCTTTAACAATGCCTCCAAGGCCAGGCGATACCCCAAATATTGGCTCTAATAGCTTTATACCTTACAATTGACAAGCATAATGAACAAAGCAACGGTAGAACAGGCTTTCCGTCGAGCACAGCCTCATTTGCGCAGGACACCCCTAAAGAGAAGCCAGCAGCTGAGTAACCTCATCCAGGCGGATGTATACCTGAAACTGGAAAACGAACAAGTATCCGGGAGCTTTAAAGCAAGGGGAGCCCTGCAGGTCATGGCTTCGCTAACAGAAGAGCAGAAATCCTTGGGTGTTATAGCCCCGACCGCCGGGAACCATGGAATGGGCCTCGCCTACGCTGGAAGAGCGGCCGGCGTGCCTGTGCATGTTTATCTCCCGCAGGGGGCCGATACCTCCAAAGTAAACTACATGCTGGAGCAAGGGGCCTCTATTTCCTATTATCCGGACATAGAGGCAGCCCGGCAGGCGGCGCTGCGGGCTGCCGGGGAGGAAGGGTTGTATTTCGTATCAGCCTATAATAACCCACACATGATTGCAGGAGCCGGGGGTGTTGGCCTGGAGGTCCTCGAGGAGCTGCCAGACTTGGATTTGGCTATCGTTTGTACCCGTGGCGGGGGATTGACAGCTGGGATGGGACTGTACCTGAAGGCGAAGAACCCGGGCATCAGGCTGGTAGCTGTACAGCCTGAGAACAGCCCAACCTTTGCAGAATGGTTCAGGCATGGCAGGACGGCAGAAGTGTTCCTGAGGCCTTCCATTGCCGAGGGCCTTAGTGGCTTCATCGACCCTGCCACCATCACCTTCCCGGTTTTTATGGAAGTTGTGGATGAGGTGATCACAGTCACCGAGACAGAAATGATGGTAGCCATGCACTGGCTCCAGAAGGAGCAAAATTTAGTTGCGGAGCCTTCCGGCGTCGCAGCCGTGGCCGCCCTTTTAGCCGGCAAAGTGCAGGCGCCAGGAAAGAAAATAGCAGCCACGGTTACAGGCGGCAATGTCTCCCCGGAGCGCTTCAACCTTTTGCTCAAAGGCCTTCTAAAAGCATAAACAGACAAAACTATGAAAAAAATAAGCCTACTACTGACCTGCATGCTCCTGACATCTTTGGCTGCCTTCGCGCAGCACAAGCAGGCGGATGCGTTTCACAGCCAGACGCACTGGGACCTGCAGGGCTCCCTGAAATACGACTTCCTCTGCCTGCTCAATACCCTCTCCGGGGACCCCTACTACCTGAAGTACTACGAGCCAGAGTACGGCCAGATCATTGAGCGCTTCAAGCCCGGACCGGAGGTGGTGCAGGCGCTGCAGGGCCTGCGACGGGAGATAAAGGAGGAGAACAAAGGCATCGTTTCGGCTTACCTCTGCCTGCTGTACTCGGCCACGGAGGCGGCCACCCTTCCCCAGCTGCGGGAGGCAACCCAGGACACGGCCCAGCTGAAGCGGGGATTCCGGCAGAGCCCTTACTACTCGCACAACAGCTGGGAGCTTTTCGAGCGGGTGCGCCCCGACCTGCTGCGCGTCCTGGACTTCTTCATCAACAGGGGCTTTGAGGACTACTACCGGAGCACCTACGCGGCGAGGGTGCAGCAGAGCATCGGCCAGATCAAAGAAAGGCTCCCGGCCTACAACATCATTCCCACGATAGAGGAGCACCTGGGCGCCCCGCTCCCCTCCGACACGATCACGGTTTACATGCTCTACTTCTCCCAGCCCCACGGTATCAAGATCATCGGCACCCGCTTTCTGACCGACGTGCACTGGCCCTTCGCGACCGTCTTCCGCAACGCCGTGCACGAGATGATGCACCCGCCCTTTCGGCCCGGGGACAGGAGGGTGAAGGCCATCGTCCGGGAGCTCCAGCGGGACAGCCTCTGGGCAGCGGCCTTCGAGAGGCGGGAGGCGGCCAGCGGCTACAACTCCTACGCCGGGCTGTTCGAGGAGGGGGCGGTGCAGGCCCTGGAAAACCACCTCAACCACAGGTTTGGGATGGGCAGGGATGTGGCCGACTACTGGGCCCGGCAGGACGGGGGGGTGCACGTGATGGCCGTGTGCCTCTACGTGGCCATGCAGGAGTGGGACTTCTCTAAAAGGCGCAACTACGCCCGCTTCCTCAGCCACTTCAGAAGGCAGGTCAGAAAGCACGGGGGGCTCTCTTTCTATTACAGGAAAATGTACCCCCGCCAATCCAATAGTTAAAAGGAAACAACACGCGTCATGCGCTTTCCCTGTACTACCGCAATTAGGCTTTTGCCACCGTTGTTGCTACTCCAATAGTTGGCCTAAGAAAATAAAGCAGTACCTATAAAATTTAACTATGAAAGAGTACCCTTTATCTAGTAATAAAATTACTGCACGATGATCCTGTCAACAGAGAACATACAGCACTACACCTGGGGAGAGGATTGTGACGGCTGGCATTTGGTTAAAACGGATAGTTTAAGTGTTATTCAGGAGAAGATGCCTCCCGGTACCTCTGAGAAGCTCCACTACCATTGCCATGCGCAGCAACTGTTCTACGTTTTGGCAGGTGAGGCTACTTTTGTAGTAGAAGGACGGCGGCACATCCTACGCCCTCACCAGGCGCTGCATGTATCCAAGGGAGCGAAGCATCTGATTGCAAACCAGGGCGAGCAAGCATTGGAGTTCTTGGTTATCTCGGAGCCCGCCAGCCAAGCAAACCGCCACCTGGAGATGACCTAATAGGGTTTTTTCTAAAAGCGAGTTACTTTCCTATGGGGATGCCTGCGGTGAGAGATTGTGCCGATAGGCATTAAAAATATTATCACTAGACAGACTAGTCTACATTAGAAACAGTTTGTATATTTGAAGCATGAAGAAGGTGAGGGAGAGAATATTAGACACAGCCCATGAGCTGTTTTATAACCAAGGCTATCGCAATACAGGAATCAATCAGATCATTGAGGAGGCCGAGGTAGCCAAGGCCAGTCTGTATCAACACTTCCCGTCAAAGGAGGACTTGTGCATCAGTTACCTGGAGTACAGGGCATCCAGGTCAACGTTTAGGGAAGCAGTAGGTACTGCCCGCACAAGGGAAGAGGCGATTATTAAATCTTACGAGTACATCACCGACTTTCTGACCAATGGCCACTTTCGTGGGTGTGCCTTTCAGAATATTGTTTCAGAGGTAAGGCCGCAGGATGATGCCCGCATATTGGCCGAGGTGAAAAGAGTAAAAAGTTCGCTCCGGGCTTTCTATCACCGCATGATGGCAGAAGATCCTGAAAATATCACACCGCAGGAGAAACAACTTGGCGACCAATTGCTAGTCCTCTCCGAAGGTGCCATTATATCCTATCAGATACACCAGGAACTGTGGCCAGTGGAGGCGGCATGCGCAGCATCCCTTGCTCTCCTTAAAAAGGAGAACAAAGGTTAAGTTTTCCTGGTTGTCCTCTCGTGCTGCCGCTACTCAGTATTGGTAGCAGCAGCACGCGTACCCCTAATCTTAACATACGAAGGCTTTTGGCATGGCTAAAAAGCGCCGCTATATAGACAGACTATTCTGTACAAACATAACCTTGAAAACTATGCATGAAAACTTTACTTCCCAGCAGGCCCTGCTCCTGATCGAGTGCCAGAACGAGTGGCTAAATCCGAAGGGCAAGCTTCACCACCTAATGCAGCACAAGGAACAGTTTGAATCCTCCCTGAGAAACATAGAACTGGCCCTTCGGCATGCGCGTGCACAGGGCTTGAGCATCATTCATTCCGGCCTTCGCTTCCAGGCGGGTTACCCGGAACTAACGGGCGGTAAGGCCGGCCTCCGCGAAGCTATCCCAAGGGTTGGGACCTTTCCTGAAGATAGCTGGAACAGCCAGTTCTATCCGTCTTTGCAACCTTTGCAAGGGGAGTTTGTGGTGCAGGGCCGTACTGGCGCCAGCGCCTTCTCGGGCTCTAATCTGGATGTGTACCTGCGCCATAAAGACATCACTGAAATCTTTATAGCTGGTTACGCCCTACACGTCTGCGTGGAGAGTACCCTGCGCGAGGCCCATGATAAAGGCTATCTCCCCATTCTCATCGAAGACGCCAGTGCCGCCTTCACCGCTGCACAGCAGTCGCACGTGCTGGACCAGGTAGTGCACCATTTCGGGTACAGCATAAGCACAGAGGACTTTAAAGAAATAAAGAGCCATCGTCCCCTGTACAACGAAGAAACACTCTATCCATCACAAGCTCATTATACCATCTAAAGAATAAAACAATGAAAAACCAACTAGCAGAAAACGTGGCGGAGATTAACCAGGCTATCCTGGCGGGACGCGCACTGGAGGCCTTTGAAAAGCACTACGCCACCAATGTGGTAATGCAGGAAAACGATAATGAGCCAACCGTGGGAAAACTGGACAACCTGCACCGTCAGCAGGAGTTCTTCAGTAATGTCACCGCCTTTCTCGGTGCCGAAGTAAAATCCGTAACGCTGGCAGAGAACCGGAGCGTGGTGGAGTGGTTCCTACATTACCAGCACCGGCAGTGGGGAGAGCGCAAGTTTCACCAAGTGGCTGTGCAGCAGTGGGAGAACGGGCAGATCATCCACGAGAAGTTCTATTACGGAACATAAGCTGAAGCCTCACTCGATGAAGCGCATACCTGTTTATGTGTGGCTCGGGGTCGTGCCCCTGTTCTGGGGCATGAACTTCCACTTAGCCCGCTACTGCGTGCAGCACCTACCTCCAGGCATTGTCGGCTCCGTCCGGTTCATCATTGCTTCGCTGCTGCTGATTCCCATGTTCCTTATTTGGGAGCGCCCCACGTGGGGTAGCCTATGGAGGCACATGCCGGCTATGGCGGCTGTGGGAGTACTAGGGGTGTTTGGCTACAATTATCTTTTTTTTAAAGCCATGCAAACCACATCCCCCACCAATGCCTCGCTGCTGCTGGCCCTTAACCCACTGGTTACGCTCCTGCTCTCCATGGTTTGGCTAAAGACAAAGGTACGACCTCTGCAATGGCTGGGCGTTATGTTGGGAATGGGTGGCGTGCTGCTGATAATCTCGAAGGGGAACCCCCGGGCTCTGGCGGACCTGCAGGTTAATACAGGGGACCTGCTGCTCCTGCTGGTAGCCCTGTCCTTTGCCTTTGCAAACGTGGTTGTGCGGCGCTACCTGCACGATGCTGCTTCCCTGGCCGTTTCCGCCGTGAGTACGGTGGTGGGAACCCTGCTACTGCTGATCGTAACCGTCTCTGAGCATGATCCTGTCGCCTCCCTCACGGTCACGCCTTACCCGGTTTGGCTGGCTTTGGTTGCCATGACGATGGGAGGTTCTGTTCTAGGCTACATCGTTTGGAATTACAGCGTTGCGAAGGTCGGGCCGGACAAGGCGGCCCTTTTTACAAACCTGGCCCCTTTATACACCGCGCTTATCTCGGTGAGTATGGGACAGGCGGTAGAGCAGCTACAGCTGCTAGGGGGCGCGTTTATTATAAGCGGAATCGTACTGGCAACGGTCAAAACTCCAACCAAGGGACCTCAGTCCGCAACTGCAGCGATATAAAACTATACCATTCTAAACCAAAATTATGATAATTACCCGTTTAAGCTGGGCTGGACTACAGGTTGTATCTGGCCAAAGCACCTTATTAATTGATGCAGTGGAAGACTTCTCGGGCATGGAGCCTTACATGGGAAAACCTTTGCAGGCTGTGATACCGTTCTCGTCTTCAGTACAGGCAGACCTAGTGCTGCTTACCCACCTGCACCCCGACCACTTCGACCCCCAAGGCATCCGGAAGGCCCTGAAACCGGGAGGAAGGGTTGTGTGCCACACCTCTGCGGCCGAGAAACTGGAGGCACAGGGCTTTCCATTGCAGATACTGGAACTCAACCAGGCCTTTTCTTTTGGGGATTTTACTGTCATCCCGGTATTCGGGCTTGATGGCATAGGCCATGAGCAGGTATCCTGGGTGGTGCGGGATATGCATGGAAAGCAGCTCTTTCATGGCGGCGACACTATCTGGCATAGTCGTTTCTGGGAGATTAACAGAACCTACGGCAAAACAGATGCGGCTTTCCTGCCTATCAACGGTGTTGTTGTCGACTATGCGTTTGTGGGCTATAACCCCTTGCCTGCCTCACTCACCCCGGAGCAGGCTGTGGTTGCAGCAAAGATACTGCAGGCGGATATCCTGGTGCCAATGCATTACGGCACCTTTCACAAACCGCAAGTTTACGAAGAATATCCCAGTGTGAAAGAGGCACTTGTGGAGAGTGCCCTAGCCCACAATCAGCAACATGCCTTCGTTCCGGAGGGCGGTTCGCTTGAGCTTTCCGCTGCCCCGATCGTGGTTAGTGTCTGATTCGTAGCACCCCTTATGGTTGATATATAGTAGTAGTGTTAAGAGGCGGGTAAGTTGCCCGTCTTTTTCTTTATTGGGGGCCTCTCTGCCAACACTCCGTCTTATTTAAAAGCCTTGGATAAAGTAAAGCATCTACCCCCGTGCAAAAGCACGGCAGCAGATGCTTTTATAGTTTCCTTTCTCCTGTCCCTCTTACACTCCCCACAGGTGAAAAGAGACGCGTGGGTACGTTCCGGTTTTCAAGGACAGTTCCCTGGACAACAGGGTCATCCGTTCAATGGTACGATTATTCTTCAGCTTACCGGCGTCGAAGAGTCGGAAAGGCAGGGGCTCTAGCACCTGACGCACTTTCTCAAGTGCATCCGGGGCATCAGAAGTCAGGAAAACATCACTCAGAATTCCCCTGTGCTCCGGCTGGTCAAACACCACCCAAAAGGTGTTTTTGAAAGCACCCACCACTTTCGTCTCCGGAACCAGCCGCTGCAGCTCCTCAGCCGCGGAAGTCCCATAGCCGGTTGTCAGGTCATCAAAAGTAGCATTGAAGGGATTGGTGATATCAATGAGGATTTTTCCTCTCAACTGCTCCCGGTGTGCCTCAACCCATGGTTGTAGGTCCTTAAACCACAGCGCCGGAATAATAATGTCT
Source organism: Pontibacter ummariensis (assembly GCF_900188175.1). Lineage (GTDB taxonomy): Bacteria > Bacteroidota > Bacteroidia > Cytophagales > Hymenobacteraceae > Pontibacter > Pontibacter ummariensis. Next base: position 15,306 of record NZ_FZOQ01000043.1, read on the forward strand.
GCTTGGAGGGCATCCTGCAGTTGCACGGCTTGTATGGTCAGACTGAGCTCGCTGGTTATAAGCTGTGCCTCCTCTGCCTTACGCCCGGCGAAGAGAATCTGACTTGGGTATGCCCGGTAAAAAGCCTTGAGTAAGGCCTTTCCCATACGGCCTGTCCCAATGATTGCGATTTTCATGCTCTGTTGCTTTAAAGGGGGTGATTTTAAAGAGGTAGGATCGTGCTTATTGATGTGCCGGGGGCTTCTAAACGTCTTTTATATACCTACAAAGACAGACTCTAAGCAAAGGCTCATGTCTTTCACCTCCTGCCTAAAAACCATAAAGTAGAGGAACCATTTGTAGCAGGCAAGCATAGTCTCCTCTGAAGCAAAAGAAAAGGCACCGCCCCAGGATTAGCTGTGTTTAGATCTCACCTTAAACAAACAGCAACACGAGGGACAGTGCAGACTACAGCGGTATCAGGCAGTTGATACGTTACCGGACGCATAGCAATAGCAGCTGCATCGCAGAAGCGAAGCCTTTCTGTGCCGAGCTTAATTTCATAATGAAAAAATGCGGACAAACAGACTTTAAGTTTCTGTGCTGCCATAATCCCGCTCTACCAAAGCGACCCTGGTCTTAAAGTCCCGGTACCAGTCTGAGCGGCCTTTGCGCCTCGCTATTGTGTGCTCCACATGATTGCGCCAGCGTGATATAGCCTCTTTGTCGCGCCAGTAGGATACTGTGAGACCAAGTTCATTGCGGGCTGATTCAACTCCCAGAAAGCCATCCTGTTCAGAGGCCAACTGAAGCATTCTTTGAGACATTTCAGCATAGCCTTTGTCTTCCTCCGTTCTTACGGAACTAAAGATTACCGCATAGTAGGGCGGCGGCGGGGTATTAGCGATCATACTTTAATTGATTTTGTTACACGCTCATTTCTTCCACAAAAAACCTGTCGCTCCCAATGTGGCTCAAGGGTGTAGTTGCTATTATCCTCAATACCTGGTCGGACAAGTTTTTAAACTTGTGGACCTCATAAGGATAGATGGTAAAGCAGTCGCCACTTTCTACATGCACTTCACTCGTCCATGTTAAGAGACCATTTTGCATCCTCCCTGTTGATGCCATCCCTTCCCCAGAAAGTATAAAGTATGTTTCGATCCCTTTAGCATGGTAATGGGCTGGAATAGACTGTCCTTTGTTCAGTTCAAGCGCAAAAACCGACATGTCCTCATCCCCTGTCAAATGGGCAAGTTTAACACCTACGTTTAGGTCCTGCTGAACACTACGTAAGGTTTTATCGATATTGAAAATTCTCATTTATATGGCATGTTGTGGTTCTTGAATTTCACCATTCCCAAATGACCAGTTCTGCCTTCCAGCATTTTCTAGTAGCACTATAATTATGTTGTTCTTCGTAATTTCAGTTGAGGTCGAAACTCGATGTGCAATCTCGCTATACAAATTCTTCTTCTGCTCCAACGTCCGGCCAAGGCCGGCAATAATTTGGATGTAGATAATATCAGCCGTATGTGTAACACCCAAATAAGACACAGGATACTTAATTTGCCAGGGCTCTAACTCTTCAATAATGTGGAAATAATCATTTTCAGGAATATTAGACTCCTGCGTTAGTGACTGGTGGACAGCGAAAGAAACATTGCTTTTAACTTCCTGCGATAATTTTTTCGGTAAACTGATTCTTACGAATGGCATTGATGAATATTTGTTGTTTTTTCAATTGGTTACCCGACACCAAACTGCCTTGACTAGAAGGTATTCTTGCTTCTGCTAAGAAATATTTAGCGAAAGCTATTTTCCCACTTTAGGCAACAATTCTATCAATTCTTCTTCCTTATGTAACAGGTAGTAAGCAATGAACTGTAAGGGCGCACTGTCCGAGTAATTATCAAAATGGAGAATAGGCGTTTCTGCTGGCTCAAAGAAAGCCTCCCCGGATTTTAGGACTTTTGCTGGTTCTCCTTCAACTTGTAGTAGGCACGTTCCTTCCACTATGTAGCCAACCACTGGGCAGGGATGCTTATGATAAGCACCTTTTTGCCCGCCCTTAAACTCTATTTCCACTACTTTTACAGTAGATAGAGGCCGTTCCTCCATGTTTACCTGCAGCAAGTTGTTTCTTTTCATGTTATTCTGAGCGGTTACATTCATGGCGGCACATAAAAACAGGAGCGTTACATACTTTGGTAAAAGAGCCCTCCTTGACTTCGTCATCGCTTAAGTTTAATTCCATGACGCAAAGTTGAGAAAGGACTTACAATTGTTCCTTGATGTATGTTAAGGATTTTAACCTGCTCAATGATTCTGGCTTTATTCCCAGGTAAGAAGCAATATGGTATTGTGAAACAAGCTGCTCAATCATAGGATAGCTGTCAAGTAATAGCTTGTGCCGCTCACTTGCGGAGTCCATCAACAAAGCTGTTTCTCGCCTGCACTTCCTGATAAACAAATCATCTGAGATGTACTTCCCAAACCTGTACCAGCAGGGGTCTCGTTTTAGCAGCTCATCGTAGGCTGAACGTGAGAGTAAGCGTACTTTGGAATCCGACAGTGCCTGAATGGCGCCATGCGTAGGTGTTTGAGTCAAAAAGCTTGTATAAGCACTCACAAAGGATCCGCTTAAATAAAAGTCAACGTTGGACTCGCTAGCTCCCTTTTGGATAAAAGACCGTAAGACCCCTTCTTCTACAAACCCTAGAAATGAACAGGTAGTACCTGTCTGGAGCAGGAACTCCTTCCTGGTAAGGTGAACCGTTTTCAAGGTCTCGGCAAACTGAGCATAGTGCTCCTCTGTTAGCCCGGATTTCTCAATGATTATGTCCCTTAACAATTTCATAGAAGTAGCTTTTCGACCTTCCTGGCTGAAAAAGCCTATAGGTACCGATTATTAACTAAAGGGCAAGTTAACTAAAACATGTAACTGCTTAAATCTTCGCAAGCTACCTATTGAAGCACGGGGAGGTTAAACCAAAGCCGGGCACTCTCCCCCTTGTTTGCACACAAGTGTGGGTGAGACGGGCGGAACCTATTCTGCAAGACGGGGCTCAGGGGCACTTTACATGCTCAAAGAAAACACGACATGAACCAGCACTGATGAGTTCTTAGACCTTTTGGGGCCTTCCTCTAGAACAGGAAGCGTACCTCCCAACTTTTATGACTCGTGCACCTGGCAAGCTTCCAGAACATTTCCGTCTGGATCATAAAAGAAGAAGTACTTCACGACGTCATCTTCTATC
>NZ_FZOQ01000075.1 GCF_900188175.1 Pontibacter ummariensis
TAGGGAAAAATTAGAATGATTTTGAGGGGGCATTGTTTTGGAAGAAACAAGCGGGTTATGTGGGCATCATCAGAGTTTGGGGTAGCACTTAGTGAGATTCACGGTCGCAACGTAAGTAGTTTGAAGAGAGCAGCTGAAACTGTTTATGACGCTGTAGGCTGCTCCTTCTCCAGGGCGCTGGGCAACACGTTTCGTCAAGCTGTAGCAGGCATATTTGCCAAGAAAGAGATGGATACAGAAAAGATGTTGAAAGGCCATGTGCAGGCAACAGTTGCCAGATGCGCGGCCGCCAGCGGAGAGGTGATAGTGGTCAGCCAGGACACCACCTACTATAATCTCAACAGCCAGCATAGCCTCTCGGGCCTTGGCCTGATACAGGGCAAGCTTAAGGGCACCTTGCAGCACAACGCGCTGGCCATGGACCAGCGGGGCACCCCGCAGGGGCTTATTTACCAGCGCAACTGGACAAGGGGCGGGCTCAACGCCTTCGACAATGAGTCCGCTAAATGGGAGGAGGCGTTGGCGGCTGTCAACGCGGCCCTGGGCGCAATAGACAAGCAGGTGGTGCTGGTGGAGGACAGGGAGGCCGACGTTTTCAGCTTCTTTTGTGCCCGGCGCAGCGGTAACGTGGAGCTGGTGGTCAGGGTTTGTCAGCCCCGCTACATCGAAGTGCTGGACAAAGGGCGGGCCGTGCCCCTGCAACAAGCCATGGAGCTGCTGGCAGAGCAGGGGGAGCTGGAGACAGAGGCCAGGCGAAACAACCGCCCTGTCAGACTGCGACTGGAGGTGAAGGCGGGGAAAGTAGCTGTGTTGCCCCCCAAAGACACCAGGCAGGATAAGGCCCGGGACCTGTCTCTGGTTATGGCCAGAGAGGTGGCCGCCACCGATGAGCAGGGTAACTCTGTTTATGATGCCGCTCAGGCCGCTTGCTGGCTGCTGCTCACCACTTGTCCGGTGGAGGATGCCGTGGCTGCTAAACAGGTGGTCAGGTGGTATGCGCTGCGCTGGCGGGTGGAGCAGTTCCACTACGTGCTCAAGTCGGGAGGCTTTAAAGTGGAGAGGCTGCAGTTCGATGACGTGCACACCTTCTTTAACGCGCTCTCCTTCTACAGCATCGTGGCTTGGCGGGTGCTCTACCTCACCTACCTGGTGCGGGAGAAGCCGCAGGCTCCTGCGGAAGAATACTTTGAGCCAGTGGAAGTGAACCTGCTGCAGGCAAGCGCGCAAAAGCCCGTCAAGACGCTCGAAGAGGCAGTGATGGCACTGGGCAAGCTGGCAGGCTTCCAGAAAACAAAGAAACAGCCACTGCCGGGAGCAAAGCTCTTGGGAGAAGCACTGGTTAAACTACAAAATATGGTAGAAGGATGGAG
>NZ_FZOQ01000068.1 GCF_900188175.1 Pontibacter ummariensis
CCCTGCAAAACTGACGAATGTCATTTTTAGCGCGTGTTTAAAGTTGCAACTTTGATACAACTTTAAATATTCCGCATGATGACAACAGCGCAAAAAGAACTTATCAAGGCTACTGTGCCGATCTTGAGAGAGCATGGGGTTGCCCTTACAACGCACTTCTACAGCCGCATGTTTAAGCACAATCCCGAGCTCAAGAACGTGTTTAACATGGGCAACCAGGGAAACGGAAAACAGCAGCTGTCACTGGCTCTGGCGGTGCTGGCTTACGCCGAGCACATCGAGGACCCCTCTGTTTTAGTCTCTGCCGTTACTAAAATCGGCCACAAGCACGTGAGCCTGGACATACGGCCGGAGCACTACGCGATTGTGGGCCAGCACCTGCTGGCTTCCATTAAAGAGGTACTGGGGGAAGGCGCCACTGACGAACTGATAGCAGCATGGGCAGCAGCCTACCAGCAGTTGGCGGACCTGATGACCGGGCTGGAGAAGAGCCTGTACAGCGAGGCGGCGACCAAAGAAGGCGGCTGGACCGGGTGGAGGCCCTTTATAGTGAAGCAGAAGGTAAAGGAGTCGGAGGAAATCACCTCGTTCTATCTCTACCCCTCCGATGGAGGCAAGGTAGCCGACTTCCTGCCAGGGCAGTATATCAGCGTCCGCCTGTTTTTGCCCGAGCTGAACCTGATCCAGCCCCGGCAGTACAGCCTGTCCTCTGCCCCGAACGGCAGCTATTACCGGATCTCGGTCAAAAGGGAAAGCGGTGCCGGAGACGAGCCCGATGGCATGATCAGCAACAGGCTGCACGACGCTGTGCAGGAGGGAGACGTGCTGGAGGTGGCTCCGCCTGCCGGGGACTTCACCCTGGACACAGCCAAGCAGACACCCGTGGTGTTCATCAGCGGGGGAGTAGGGCAGACGCCATTGCTGAGCATGCTGGAGTACCTGGCCAGCACAGAAAGCAACAGAGAGATCGTTTGGGTGCATGGCTGCCGTAACAGGAGGGTGCACGCCTTTAATGAGCCAATCACTACCCTGGAGGCAAGGCATGGGAGGCTGCAGAAGCATATTTTCTATGATTCCCTGGACGAGGACATGGCGGTGGAAGGCTACTATGAGGGGGTTGTGGAGCTGGACAGGCTGAAAGAGCAGGCGCTCTTACAGGACGCGGACTATTACGTTTGCGGGCCAGCCCCCTTCATCCGAAAGCAGTTCGAGGACCTGGCCGCAATGGGGGTAAGCCGCGAGGCGATACATTACGAGGAGTTCGGTCCTGCTAACCTTGTCCTTTCCTAAACCAAGCACCTGGGCAAATGAAACTGAGCCGCTTCACTGAGTTCGGACTGCGGATATGCATGTACATGGCGCAAAAGCAGCAAGAGAACGCCGCCACGACCATTACCGAATTCTCCGCACAGTTCGGCATATCCCGTAACCACCTGGTGAAGGTGGTTCAGTTTCTTTCCCATAAGGGTATTATTGCCGCACAGCGGGGCAGGGGCGGAGGGCTTCGCCTGGGAGACCACCCCGCCAGCATCAGGATAGGGCAGCTGGTACGGCTGCTGGAGCAAAACGAAGACCTGATAAACTGCCAGTCACCCCACTGTGCCCTGGAAGGGAACTGCCTTTTAAAACTTGCCCTGGATGATGCCTACAGGCGGTTTATATCTTTTCTGGACAATTATTCGCTGCAGGACGTAACGGCAGGAAAGACCGGTGCTTTGCTGCAGCAGCTTATCTTGGAAAGAAAGCAACCACTATAACTTGGCGAGGCAAGGGAACCTCTATTTCTGTCGGTACTTCCTCTTCCACAGCTTATACCAGTCTTTATTCCGTGGGTAACTTCGGCGGGAAGTGATGTTGTTGAATACCAAAGCCACTAACAAAAGAATAATAACCCCTGATAGCACCGGATTAAACACGTAAAGAAAGCCCAAGTTGCGGATCTTCTCTGATCCTATATTAGCAATCAAGGCTGTGGCACCTCCGGGAGGATGAAGAGTCTTGGTGGCTTGCATCAGCACTATAGAAAGAGACACCGCCAAAGCGGATGACAGCCACAGTTCGCCTGGAATTAAGCGGTGAACAGACACGCCCACCAAGGCGCATATAAGGTGTCCACCAATCAAGTTACGAGGTTGGGCAAGGGGACTGTTAATGAGACCGTACACGAGAACGGAAGAGGCCCCAAAAGAACCTATCAGGAACAGGTTGTCAAAAGCTGAAAAATGTTCACTGTTGATGAAACCTATGAGCCCTATCCCTATAAAAGAACCAACAAAGGTCCAGAAGTGCTCCCTGTAGTCAATCAGGGTCTCTCTATAAAAGACATAGCGGGCCACCCGCACGTGTCTTTGTATTCTTTTCTTCATTAAGGCCTGTAAAGTCTAAAGCTGCGCGTTGATCAGGGGCGTTTT
>NZ_FZOQ01000002.1 GCF_900188175.1 Pontibacter ummariensis
TGAACGCAGCACTAAATCAGCCGAGACCATGATTCAGATTACCATGATACATATCATGCTTAAGAAATTAGATAAATGAAATCAAAACAGCCTCTAAGAGCGGGTGCCTTTTTTCTCTCAGCGTTTTGTGTCTCAAGTTGCCAGGGGGTAAGGGGTCTTATCAGCTCTGCTGTTAGATGCTTTACTTCGTTTGGCACCTCAGCATAAAAAAATAAGAGCTGTTAACAAGACGCCTCAAGGGAAAACTGAACAAGGCTTTTCCTTCGGTCAGCAGAACCTTGACCTTCTCTAGCATCACTATCTACTGTGTTATTTCGAGATTTGCGAGAAATCCATCTGGAATTCTGTTTAGATATCTCCTTAAGACCAAGATAATAGAAGGCAGGTAGTGGGGCCTCAGAAACATAATAGTGTCATTTGGTCATTCGTAAATCAACAACCTTAGCAAATCCTTTAAAATCATACCACCTGTATATGGCACAGGATTTCAAGATGAACTTGTCCGCTAAAGCCTGTAATCCTAGCCCTTGCATGGCCTATCCTGTCTATCCCACTAATCCTGTAAATCCTGATTCTGACGAAGGAGAAAGGCCCTATTCAAAAGAAAGGCTTATTTTTGCCTCTGGGCATCATGGCATGTCGGACGAAACCTGAATAAGAACCTTTCTTGATGCAACACGCTTTACGTCGTTTTCTTCTCCTAACGCTGCTAACACTTTCCATAGGCCTTTTTCAGCCCCTACAGGCGCAGATCCTGAACATCGAGCGCTTTCGGCCGCCTAAGGACTCCATCAATTACCTGACGGGCAAGGCCGGACTAAGCTTCTCGATGTTTAACCGGAACGCCGGGAAGGACAACCCCAACAACTACCTGCAGCTTACCTTTAATGGAGACCTGGCCTACATCTCAGCCAGACACAGTTACCTGCTGTTGAACTATTATAACTACCTGCTCATAAATTATGATTCGGATGAACTGCGCAATGTGGTGGCCAGTACCGGGTATTCGCACTTCCGGGTAAACTTCTTCCGCAACCGCCGTTTGTCTTATGAGGCCTTCGTGCAGGCGCAAACCGATAAGGCACGGGGCCTGGAGCTGCGAACCTTAGTAGGGGGCGGACTGCGCTATGCCTTGCGGAAAGGGAAGGAGTCTACGATCTATGTGGGCACTGGCCTGATGCACGAGCACGAGGAGTGGGAACTGCCGGATAGGGAGGAAGTGATCGTCGTTTCGGACCTGCTCAAGTCCACGAACTACTTCAGCATGAAAACGAAGTTTAACGAGCACGTCAGTACCGAGGGCATTGTATATTACCAGGTAGGCTACGACCAGGACCTGGAGGAACTGCGCAACCGGGTAAGTGGCGACATCAGCCTGGTCGTGAAGCTAACAAACAAGTTCAGCCTTGTTACCAGTTTCAGCTGCATTTACGAAGATGAGCCCATCGTGCCTGTCACCAACTTCGTGTACACGATCTCCAATGGAGTGCAGGTGTCATTTTAATGTACAGCGGGAACCGAAGGATTGACACTAAGCTGAACAATCAGTTAGATTAGCGTGATGGCATCAGCGCGCAAAGGGGTGATCCTCTATAGAAGAGTCAAAGAAGGGGTGGAGCGCATTAAAAGCTACCATCCCAGCGACACAACGAAAACAGAAGCCTGGTTCCAACAGATGAATTAGCTACTACAGGAAAATCCCCTCCTGCGAGGGGTAGGGGTGGGTAGCATTTGCCCCAGCGCTTAAACCTTAAAGTGCTTTTAGCTGCTATAAGTTGTTAGTACCTAGTATTCTATTATCCTATGAAAGGAGTGTAAATGAAATATCTCATAAATTTTTGTTTGAATCGAAGGGAGGCTTGAAAATAATTTTAGTATATTCCCAACTTAGAATAAATGGATAGCTCTGATAGAGCTGAGTGTTAGGTTAGATTTATACATGCGAAACATAATGCGCCACACCCTTTCCGCATTGTGGGTTATGCTGGGAGTCCTGTTTTTCTCCTCCTGTGTGTCCCAAAAGAAAATCGTGCTCTTGCAGCAAGAACCGGCTTTGGGAAAGCATGCCAGTGCAGACGAGTTACTAAAGACCTATGAACTCAAGCAGCCTGTGTACCTCTTAAAGCCAGGCGATGTGCTTTCTTTAAAAGTGCAAAGCACGACCCCCTCCGAGTATGACTTCCTGAGCAAGGGAGGAGCTGGTAGTTCAGGCCCCATGCTGGATGGTTACACCCTGGACAGCGAGGGAAACATGCTGCTCCCTGTGGTGGGTAAAATTAGCCTGCATGGCCTTAGCCTGCCACAGGCCCGGTCTAAAGTAACCACCGCCTTACAGCCCTATTTAACGGAACCAACTGTAAATCTGCGCCTGCTCACCTTTCGCTTTACCATTTTAGGTGAAGTAGGCGGGCAGGGGCAATACACCACTTACCAGGATAACTTAAATGTACTGGAAGCCATCGCTATGGCGGGGGGCTTTAGTCCTTACTCAGATCGCGGACGCATCCGGCTTATCCGTTCTGAGAACGGGCAGGCCAAACTGTACACCATCAGTTTGTTGGAAGACAAGACGATGGCCACCCAGAACTTTTACCTGCAACCAAATGACATGCTGGTAGTGGATCCCCTGCCGGCTAAATTTGTGCGGGAGAACGTGATCGGGAATGTGGGCCTCACTGTAGGGCTAGTGTCCTCGGTCTTTTTCCTGATCAGCAGACTTACACAGTAACAACGAATTTACGCTTTCCCCTTTGGAGACACAGAAGAACATACAACAGGAGAATGGGCTGGACGTGCTGAAGCTGGCCAGGAAAGTTTTAAGCTACTGGTACCTGCTGGCTCTTTCTGTAGTTATTGCCCTTGCCCTTGCCTTCCTGGTTAACCGCTATACGGTGCCTTTGTATACCATGCAGTCTGCCGTAATGATCACCGAACCGGTCGAAGAGGGTGCTTCTGCCGCTGCTATCTTGTATGGGGCGGAGGTGTTCCAGGGAGCGAAAGGTCTGACCAATGAGACCATTGTCCTGAAAATGCCAGCCCTGGCGTTACAGACCTTGCAAAAGTTGGACTTCGGGGTGTCTTATTTCCAGGAGGGGAATATCAAACTGACCGAAGTGTACGGTGGTTTGTCTCCCTTTGTAGTAGAAGTAGATTCTGCGTCTGCGCATATCCCGTATGGGGTTCTGTTCAAGGTGAAATTCTCGGATCCGTTACACTACACCCTGGCATCTGAAAACCAGGGCTGGCAGCCCTTATTGACCAAGCGGCGCTTTAAAGCAGGGGAAGTGGCTGAGGTCAATGGTTTTGTCTTTACACTTCGCACGACTTCTTCAGAGCCCCAGGATGTGCCGAACGAACTGCTCTTCCAGGTGAACGACCTGAAGGCCTTAGCAAACCATTACGCTTGGGCTTTAGAAGTATCTCCTTATGGGGCCGGTGCCTCGGCCCTGACCTTAAAGCTAACCGGGCCTACCCCGCAAAAGGAGATGGACTTTCTCAATGCCCATATGGAGACTTACCGGCATAACAACCTGGCCATCAAAAATACGAATGCCGTTAACACGCTACGCTTTATTGACGAGCAGTTACAGCAGATCAGCGATTCCCTCTATTTTATTGAATCCCGGCTGGAGGAATTCAAAGAGCGGAATGCCTCCCTGGACCTCAGTGGAGAAGGAGGCAAAATCGCCGGGGAGATACAGGGCCTGGAACAGCAGAAGGCAGGTTTACTGGTGAATGAGAAGTACTACCAGTACCTGCGGAATTATTTAAAAAGGGGGAAAGAGGAAGAAGAGATCGTGGCGCCGGCCCATTTAGGCATCTCAGATCCAATCCTGAACGGGTTAACAGGCCAATTAGTGGAGTTGCAGGCAGCCATTTCCAAGTTGTCTAAAAGTCCAAACAAAGCCAACCCTTTGGTAAGGGAGGAACTTGCTGCAAAAAAACAACAGCTGAGCGAGTTAAAGGCCGTCATGCTGGAAAATTTAGCCAGTATCGAAAGCGCCAATAACATTGCCCTCCGCGACTTAAATGACCGCATTAACAGGGCATCTGTCTCCCTACGGAAGCTTCCGGCTGCTGAACGACAATTGATCAACATCCAGCGGCTTTATGGCCTGAGCGAGGGGCTGTATGTTTTTTTAATGGAGAAGCGTGCGGAAGCGGGTATTGCGAAGGCGGCGAACACATCTGACGTCACCATTTTGCATGAAGCTTATGTAGGAGGGCAGATCGCCCCGACCTCTTCTAAAAATTATTTCGTAGCCCTGCTCTTAGGCTTAGGTATCCCGGTAGGAGTCATTTTGCTCAGAGACCTTTTGAACAACAGGGTCAGCACCGCAGAGGATCTCAAAAAGTCTACGACCTTACCTTTACTGGGATTGGTCGGCCACAATTCCCGCAGCAACTCTTACCTGGGTGATCTAAGTCCTCGCTCTGCCCTGGCCGAAGCTTTCCGGACGGTGCGTTCTAATCTGCGCTTTATGACCAGTACAGGCACCGGAAGAGGGAAGATCTTTGTGATCACTTCTTCTATCAGTGGCGAAGGCAAAACCTTTTGTGCCAAAAACCTGGCCTACATCTTTGCCATCTCCGGGGAACGAACCCTGCTGGTTAATGCCGACATGCGCAAGCCCAACAACAATACCTCCTTTGGGATAAACAGCAATATTGGGCTAAGCAACTATTTAGCCGGGCATGCTGCCATGGAAGAAATTATTCACCCTTCCATACAGGAGCACTTGCACATTCTCCCAGCCGGCGAAATCCCCCCCAATCCTTCTGAGTTGCTATTGAGCAAACGACTGGATTACCTTATCGGGGAACTGAAACAGCGTTACGATTACGTCATTCTGGATACGCCCCCTATTGGTATTCTATCCGACGGATTGGAACTCATGCAGTTAGCAGACGCCAATATCTTTATGGTACGGGAGAATTATTCTTTAAAAAACTTCCTTGACAACATACAGCAGCAATACGTGGCCGGTAAGATCAAGAATATTGCGATCCTGTTCAATGATGTGAATCCGAAAGAATTGAACAAAGGCTATGGCTACGGCTATGGCTACGGCTACTATGCCGACGACCTCGAGCCCAAGCCCTGGTGGCGCAAGCTAACAGAGGTCTAAACGCTGCGCGCGATCAAGGACTTCTGGATAGTTAGACAAAGGATAAAAGAAGAAAGACAAAGGACAAAAAACATAGAGAGGGGCTAGGGAGGAGCTTACTCTCCTCCTTGGACTTAAAGAGGGCCCCTACCCCCAGGAGGGGTTAGGGGTGGTTTGATACATAAAGCTTCTGAAGTTTAAAAGAACAGGTTGTTTGAAAACCATTCAAAACTCATAATTAGAAGCACACATTAAACAATATATGAAGACAGCGCTGATAACAGGTATCACGGGCCAGGACGGGGCCTACCTGGCCGAGCTTTTGTTGGGCAAAGGCTACAAGGTGCACGGGGTGAAGCGGAGGAGCTCGATGTTCAACACCGACAGGGTGGACCACTTGTACCAAGACCCCCACGAGCAGAACGTCAACTTCAAGATGCACTTCGGGGATTTAACAGATTCTACTAACCTGATCCGTATCATCCAGGAGACCCAGCCCGACGAGATTTACAACCTGGCGGCCATGAGCCACGTGAAGGTGAGCTTCGACACGCCCGAGTACACGGCTAACGCCGATGGTCTTGGCACGCTTCGTATTCTGGAGGCGATCCGGATACTGGGCCTGACCGAGAAGACAAGGGTCTACCAGGCCTCTACCTCTGAGTTGTACGGCTTAGTACAGGCAGTGCCTCAGTCAGAGACCACTCCTTTCTACCCCCGCTCCCCTTACGCGGTGGCCAAGCTCTACGCTTACTGGATCACGGTCAACTACCGGGAGGCCTACGGCATGTTCGCCTGCAACGGCATCCTCTTCAACCACGAGTCCCCGCTCAGGGGCGAGACCTTCGTGACCAGGAAGATCACCAGGGCCGCTGCCCGTATCGCCATGGGCCTGCAGGAGTGCCTGTACTTGGGTAACCTGGAGGCAAGAAGGGATTGGGGGCACGCCAAGGACTACGTGGAGGCCATGTGGCGGATCCTGCAGCAGGACGAGCCGGAGGACTTCGTCATCGCCACTGGCGTTACCACTACTGTCCGAGACTTTGTGAAGATGTCTTTTGCTGAGGTGGGCATCGAGATAGAGTTCTGGGGAGAGGGCGTGGACGAGAAGGGCTATGTGGCTGCCTGCAACAACCCCGAATACCAGGTAGAGATAGGAAAAGGAGTGGTGTGCGTGGACCCGAGCTACTTCCGCCCGACAGAAGTGGAACTGCTGATAGGAGATGCCACCAAGTCCAAAACCAAGCTGGGATGGGAGCCTAAGTACGACCTGCCGGCACTGGTGAAAGACATGATGCAGGCAGACGTGAAGCTTTTCAAGCGCGACACTTACCTGCTCGATGGAGGGCACAGAATCCTTAACTACCACGAGTAAAACATAAAATTTAGTGATGCAATCTGTTTTATTAGAAGAGGAAAAGAAGGTTGAACTGATCGTTGAGCCCGAAGCAGAAGAAAAGTGGGATCTGGTAATTGAGCCCAAAAGCGGCCTTTTTGATCTTAGGCTTAAGGAGGTTTGGAATTATCGGGACCTATTGGTTCTTTTTGTGAAGCGGGACTTTAAGGCGCAGTATAAGCAAACAATCTTAGGCCCCCTTTGGCATTTTATTCAGCCTATTTTTACTACTGTTGTTTTCTTGGTTGTATTCAGTAATATTGCCAATATCCCGACAGATGGTATACCGCCCATACTTTTTTATTTAAGTGGTATAACTATCTGGAACTACTTTGCCAGCTGCCTGAACGGTACTTCGAATACTTTCGTAGCGAATGCTGGTATATTCGGGAAGGTTTACTTCCCCAGAATGATTTTACCCTTAGCCACTGTGCTTTCAAACCTGGTAAAGTTTAGTATCCAGTTTCTATTGTTATTAAGCCTTCTCATTTACTTCTCAATTCAGGGAGTTTCGATTAATATTGGTTGGAGTCTACTAGTATTACCTCTTCTTCTGGTAGTGTTGGCTGGTCTGGGGCTTGGGCTTGGCATTATTATTTCCTCCCTCACTACAAAATACAGGGATTTTAGTGTATTGATTGGCTTTGGAGTGCAGCTTTTAATGTATGCCACACCTGTGGTTTATCCGCTATCTTTTTTAGTCGAGAAAAGTTATCGTTGGTTTATAGTATGGAACCCTCTTACCCCACTTGTAGAAGCTTTCCGCTATGCTTTGTTCGGGCAGGGAACTGTTTCGGCTTCCTCTATCTTGTATAGTTTTGGATTTATGTTGGTAATTCTTCTAGTTGGGCTAATAATTTTCCATAAGGTAGAGCGATCTTTCATGGATACTGTATAGTATCATATATTAATAAATTTAAACTCATTACTACTTTTTCTTTTTATATAGGAATGTCAGAGTCAGTCATTAAAGTAGAAAACCTGTCGAAGCAATATAGGCTTGGCGAGGTAGGCACCGGCACTCTTGCCCATGATCTGAACCGTTGGTGGCATCGCATGAGAGGCAAAGAAGACCCTTATTTGCTTGTAGGTGAAGAGAATGACCGAGAGACTGTAGGTAATAGTGAGTATGTGTGGTCTCTTCGGGACATAAATTTTGAAGTAAAGCAAGGAGAGGTTTTAGGTATTATCGGCAAGAATGGGGCTGGCAAGTCAACATTGCTTAAAATTTTAAGTCGAACCACAACACCAACAAGTGGTTCTATAAAATTAAAAGGTAGGGTTGCCAGTCTTCTTGAAGTTGGTACCGGCTTTCATCCTGAATTGAGCGGAAGAGACAATATCTTCCTGAACGGCTCTATTCTTGGAATGTCTAAGTCTGAAATTAAATCAAAGTTTGATGAGATTGTTGACTTTGCTAAAGTAGATCGATATATAGACACTCCTGTCAAAAGGTATTCATCAGGAATGTATGTAAGACTTGCTTTTGCTGTGGCTGCCCACCTGGATCCTGAAATTCTTATTGTTGATGAGGTTTTGGCTGTTGGTGATGCTGAGTTTCAGCAGAAATGTCTTGGAAAGATGAGAGATGTAAGTATCAATGAAGGCAAAACCATCCTTTTTGTTAGCCATAGTATGGCAGCTGTAAGAAATCTCTGCAACAGGGTTATACATTTGAAGAATGGATCAATACAACAGAATGGAGATACAGCCGAAGTTGTTAACAGTTATCTTACTTCAAATAACACAATAAAGACAAGTTATGACTTATCTAAATCAAAGCGTAGATCCGGTTCTGGCGTAGTTCAGTTCTTAAGCATGGAGCTACGTAATGAAGACGGGGAAGTAGTAAATACTGTATTAACAGGAGATAATGTAACTTTGGTATTCAAACTGAGAGCTTCTGTAAGCAGAGCTACTAAAATTGACTTAGGGTTTTCATTTCATAATGCCTATGATGAAGTTCTGGCTGCTCTGTATAGTTCTTACCAAGACTATTATATTGAAATCTCTGACTCCGAGTATATAAATGTCTATTGCGTAATACCAGAATTCCCATTTTCTGCAGGTCAGTTGGTGGTGCGAGGACGAATAGAAGTTGCTGGTGAAGAGTCTGATTGGCCTTCAGAGCCCTTGGGAATAATAAATATTGAGACAGGTGATTTCTTTAGGACATCAAAGATTAACAATAAAATTACCACCCCATTTTTAATGAAAGGAATATGGGATTCAAGGAGTTACTAAAGAAGCTAATTATACGCAACCTTCCTAAATCGGTCATATCAGACATCAGGAAGCCACTGTTAGAAGAATTAGAGAAAGCAAAAGAGGAGGCTATAGAAAAGGACGCTTATGTTAATCTATCTTATTCTCAGGAGGGAGAGGATCTAATTTTAAACCGCTTAATGGAGCATAGGGTTAATGGGTTTTACATAGATATAGGCGCTCATCACCCTCTTAGATTCTCTAATACTTATAAGTTCTATTTACGGGGCTGGAGAGGTGTTAATATTGATGCACTTCCCGGAAGTATGGAGATGTTTAACGAGCGAAGACCCAGAGATATTAATATAGAAACTCCTATCTTAGACACTGAAACTGACAGTCTGACTTACTATATGTTCAACGAGTCTGCTCTTAATACACTAGATAAAAAAAATGCTGATAGAGTAATAAAGGAGTGTCCTCATTATGATATAGTTAATACGATAAGTTTAATGCCCAGAAGATTGGAGTCTATTCTAACGGAACTACATCTCGAGAATAAAAAAATTGATTTTATGAATGTTGATGTGGAGGGAGTAGACCTGGAAGTGCTACAATCGAATAATTGGGAATTGTACAGGCCACAGTATGTGCTAATAGAAAGTATAGCTACTAGTTTGCTAGATGATTTTAACTCCGGTATCTATAAATTTCTTGCTGGTAAGGGTTACAAACTAATATCTAAGACCGTTAATACACTTATTTTCGAATCAGAGAATGAGGAAGCTGCAGAATGACTTAAGTAGGGCCAATATATTTAAGTTTGATTGCATAGCTTAGATACTATTAAACAATATAAAGCCTTTATTTATGTTTGAAGAAAAAGGCAGTTATTTTAATACTCCAATTTTATTTCTGATTTTTAATAGACCAGAAACAACCAAAATAGTTTTTGATCAAATTCGGGCTGCCAGACCCTCAAGGCTTTATTTAGCTGCAGATGGCCCAAGAAAAGAAAAGAAGGGAGAAAGGTCTATCTGTGAAGAAACCAGGCGCAGTGTTCTAGATAATATTGATTGGGATTGTGAGGTTCGTACTCTGTTAAGGAACGAAAATTTGGGTTGTGGTGTAGCACCATCAACTGCTATAACATGGTTTTTCGAAAACGAAGAAGCAGGCATCATTTTGGAAGATGATTGCTTGCCTTCTCTTTCCTTTTTCAGATTTGCTGAATACTGTCTGCAGAAATATTGGCATAACCCACAAGTTATGCATATCGGGGGGAACAATTTTCTTGACAGAAAGTGGGGAGATAGCTCTTACTTTTATTCAGCATATAACCATATATGGGGCTGGGCAACATGGCGCCGGGCTTGGGAGCTGTATAATTTTAACTTGCAGTCTTTTAACAACAATGAAGTCAGGCAAGCTTTGAAACAGTACTTCCCCAGGAGTATTAGTAGAGGGTGGTATGATTTATACGTTTCTTTGTTAAAGAATAAGAACATTGATCAGGAGTATAAGTGGGACTTCTGGGATTACCAATGGACCTTTTGCATCTGGATGAATAAAGGGCTTTGCATTTACCCAAATGTTAATTTAGTTTCTAATATAGGCTTCGGGCCGAGTGCAACGCATACTTTCGATGTTACGCATAAATTCAATAACCTTCCTCATCATGAATTGGAAAGCATATCTTCCCCGCGAACTTTTAAGAGGAATAAAAAAGCCGATATCACATCATCAGAAAATGTGTTTGCTTTAAAGGCTAAGTCACATGTAAGTCTTAAGGTAAAAGAAATCTATGGTAAATTCTCCGCTTTCTGGAAAGGCATCAAGGCTAATAGGTAAAGTAGACCGGGAATGGCTTGTAAAGGCATATTCGGGGTCTTTTGGGATTGATGTTCTTCCATTATTACCGAATAATATTGACTTGGCTCTATATGAAGATATAGAATATAAGTACAGATTCTTTCATCCATTTCATGTTACGGGAGATGATAAGTTTTATCAAGGCCTGGAAAAGTTTGATTGGTACTATATGCCATGGAAGTGGGAACATGAGGTGTCTCTAAATTATATAAAAAATAACTTAAAAGTTCTGGAGGTAGGTTGTGGTTCCGGAGGATTCCTAAAAAAAGTTAGTAGTAAGGTAGGGAAGGATAATGTTGTTGGCCTTGAACTGAACTCTGATGCTGTTAGCAGGCTACAAGCAGAAGATTATCTGGTATATGATTCAGACATAACTAAATTTTCTAGTACTAACAAAGATGTGTTTGACCTGGTATGTTCTTTCCAGGTATTGGAACACATTGCAGATGTTAGAGGCTTTATAAATGCTAAAATTGATTGTTTAAAAAGAGGAGGGAAGCTAATTATTTCAGTACCAAATAACGATAGTACTCTCTTCCATATTAATTATGGAGGAGCTTTGAATTATCCGCCGCATCATCTGGGGATGTGGAACAAAGCGTCCCTAAAGGCACTTCAAGATTTATTCCCAATTAAATTAAAGAAGTTTTACTTTGAGCCGCTTCAGGAATATCATTGGGATTGGTATCTCTCTATCATTGATTACAAAGTAGATAATTCTTCTTTTAGTCGTTTCTTAAAAAAATATCCCCGTCTAAAAAGTAATCTCCACAGTCTATTGAGACTACTTAAACCAAGTATCAAAGGGCATAGTATAGTAGCTGTTTACGAAAAGCAATGAAGGTCTTGCACATATCAACTTATAAAACTGGCGGGGCCGGGATTGCTGCTTTCAGGCTTCATAAAGGCTTACAGGCTCTGGGAGTTGAATCAGAGTTTTTGTACCTGAACTCTGAGGCTGGTGAGATCATGAGAAAGGCAGCCCCAGCTCCACCACCGCCATTACCTCTTTATAGAAGAGTATGGTCAAAATATTTGAATAAGGTTTTGAGACCTTCCAATCAGAGTAAAGAAAGCTCAAAGAAGGAAGAGGTTATTGATGGCAACTTTGAGGCTTTCACTTCTCCTGTTTCTATTTATGATATAACCTTGCATCCTGCTTACCAGAGTGCGGACATCGTTAATTTACATTGGGTGTCTGATTTTTTAGATTACCCCACTTTTTTTGAAAGGAATAATAAGCCCCTTATTTGGACATTGCATGACATGAATCCTTTCCAGGGAGGGTTTCACTATCAAGGCGATGCACTATCAAATTCACATTTAGCAGATATGGATCTAAAGTATCTTGAAATCAAACAAGCAGCTCTATCTTCAGCTAAGAATATTCATATAGTTGCTTTATCTAAATGGATTCTTGAGATATCATCAAAGAGTACAGTATTTAGGAGCTTTTCGCATTCTTTGATTCCAAACGGTATCGACCCATATCTTTTCAAACCTCTGGACAAGGCCTTTTCGAGGCAAGTGCTGGGGCTGCCGAAGGACAAAAAGATAGTTTTATTTATTAGTGAAAAATTAAGCGTCTATAGAAAAGGGTTTGACCTTTTACTGAAGATGGTGGATAGTTTCAAGGGGCACAAGAATCTGGTGTTTTGTGCTGTAGGCACATATAATTCTGAACAGCAAAATAATGTTGTGTACCTGAATGCCATTCAGGATGAACGCTTGATACCTATTGTTTACTCAGCGTGCGATGTTTTTGTAGTACCTAGCCGGGAAGACAATTTACCCAATGTAATGCTAGAAGCATTAGCCTGTGGAACTCCCGTAGTGGCAACTCCTGTTGGCGGTATTCCTGATGCAATCATTCAGGACTACAATGGTATTCTTGCAAAAGATACCTCTCCGGAGTCGTTATCCGAAGCACTTCAATTGTTCTTTGATAGGCAGGGCTCATGGTCTGAAGAAAAGATAAGGGAGGATTTTTTAAGCAAGTATGCTGCAGATAAACAGGCTTTAGCTTACTTGGATTTGTATCAAGAGAGTTTAACTTCCGCAAAGGATTTACCGGCAAAACATAAAAGCGCCTTGGTTTGAAATTAAGCATCCTAACTATCTGCTATAATTCAGAAGCCTACATTGAGAGGGCCATAGAATCTGTGCTACAGCAAAATTACTCGGACTGGGAGCATATAGTTGTTGATGGTGGAAGTACTGATGGGACTGTAGAAATACTGAAGAAGTACAGTCACGTGAAATGGATTTCTGAGCCCGACCAGGGGCAGTCTGATGCTATGAATAAGGCTTTTGCTTTGGCCACCGGTGATATAATTGGCTACCTTAATTCAGACGATTTTTATAGCATAAATGCGTTTAGTGAAGTAATTAAATTATTCTCTTGCCTTGAGTCACCTGATGTAGTATGTGGGAAGCTTAGAATTCTTTTAGGTGACAGGGAAGCATTCAGGGAGCCAATAGATGATTATAAGTCTGTTTCTCATTTCTGGCTGCATAAATTCCCTGCTAACCCCGTCAGCTACTTCTATAAAAGAAAGCTCCAATTAAAAGCCGGAGAGTTTCCCATTGATAATCACCAGACCATGGATTATTGGTTCTTGTTAAGAGCCTTTAGGGGTGCCAAACTTATGAAGACCGAGACTGAGCTTGGTGTGTTTGACCTGCATGCTGATACAAAGACATATAAGAGAATGGCTCAGGAAAGCTTAAATGATGACCTCCTCCGGGAATACCTGAACTTTTCCAGGGAGCTACCTCTACCTGACAGGTTAGCTTACCTTTATCCATGGTATCGGCTAAAGTTTGACATTAACTTTAGAGACTATTTTCAGAAGTATAAATCAAGAGCTGGAAGGCTGATTTAAGATAAGATCCTCCATGTCAGTTAAAGCTACCATATCAGTTATAATCCCTTGTTATAATTCAGGTGAATTTTTACCTGATGCAGTAAAAAGCGTGCACCAGCAAAATAGCGCTTACCCTTATGATATAATTATAGTGGATGATGGCTCTACTGATATTGATACAAAAGACCTTTTAGAGCAATACAAGGCACAGAATATCACTGTTATTCACCAGGAAAATAAAGGTCCTGCAGCAGCAAGAAACACAGGCGTAAGAGCATCTCAGACTGAATTCCTCTTGTTTCTTGATTGTGATAACAAAATACGACCTGACTATATTAGTAAGGCACTAATGGTTATGAAGTATAATAGAGAAGTTGGAGTGGTGTATGGAGCACCAAGCTTCTTTGGCGATTCTACGGAAGCACGCTTTACCCCTGGAGACTTTAATCTATTTACCATACACAAAGGCAATAACATCGATATGTGTGCTGTGGTGAGAAGAGCTGCCTGGGATAGTGTAGGTGGTTTTGATGAAAACAGGTTACTAATAGGCCACGAGGACTGGGACTTCTGGATAATGCTAGGAGCAAAAGGCTGGAAATTTCATTTTATAGAGGAGGTATTATATGATTATAGAATCAGGCAAAATTCTGTAATTGTTAACGCAAACGAAGGAAATAAAGTGGAAAGAGTATTAGATTATTTCCATATTAAACACAGGGAACTACTCCTTAGGAATTATGATTTGC
The DNA here is from genome assembly GCF_900188175.1 of Pontibacter ummariensis. Classification (GTDB taxonomy): domain Bacteria; phylum Bacteroidota; class Bacteroidia; order Cytophagales; family Hymenobacteraceae; genus Pontibacter; species Pontibacter ummariensis. Next base: position 14,198 of record NZ_FZOQ01000002.1, read on the forward strand.
TTTACAACAAAAAGCTTTTTTACGAGAAGGAGCATAAGAATCCTTTCCGTCTTTTCGTGAAGTATTGTTATCATAAGTACTTGGTTAAACTACTTAGGTTTAATATTGGGAGGTAATTTCAAAAGAATCTAATTGACCCCTTTTAGACTGTCTATTTTAAAGTCTTTTAGGTATATTAAAAGCTACTGCTGACTTATATTTGAGTTTGTAGAAAAAGGTAAGGTGTCATGAGAAAGGCTATTGTAACTGTTCCATTAACAGCATAAACCATAGTTCCATTACAATAGGTTAACTTGTTGATTATTGAATTTATTCTTATTATATGGTAAGTACTCACTATAATAACTTTGGTTTTTTAAGACTTTTGTTTGCTTTATTTGTAATTATAACCCACTCTTATACGTTAACAGGAGTTTTCTACAATGATGGTTTATACCAATTCACAGGAAGCCAAATTACATTTTCAAGGGTTGGGCTATGTGGTTTTTTTACTATAAGTGGCTACTTGATTTTTGAAAGTCTAAATAGAAGTATTAGTATTTTTGATTATTTCAGGAAAAGAATATTAAGAATTTATCCAGCCCTGATTGTTGTATTAATCTTAACAGCTATAGGCTTTTCTTTGCTTTCAAAAAAATATAGTGTTATCGGTTATTTTACTCTAACATCTGAACCTTATACTTATATATTAAAGAATCTAATGCCTTGTACCCCATTTCAAGGTTCAATTTTAGATACGATAAAAGGAAATCCATACCCTCATTATATAAATGGATCAATTTGGACTATAAGATATGAGTTTCTGTTTTACATTGCGCTCAGTTCACTCTTCTTCATCAAGAAGAGAATAGTACTCATACAGGCTATTTTAATCTCTATTTTTTTACTTCTTTATTTTCTGAAGTGGCATGTAAGTGAATATTTTCAAAATAATATACTTAGCTTTTTCGGCATTGAACCTTTTATTATAAAGCTTGCGAGCCAACAGAGCGATTATGGACAGACAGGTTTTAGACCAGCTGCTCTTATCGATTTTGGGTTATTCTTTACTGCCGGAGCTTTGTTGTCAGCTTTTAACTTAAATACCTTAAGATTTAAGGGTATAATAGGATGGATAGCATTTATAATAGCAATTACATTCATCATCTTCAAAAGCTATTCGCTTATTGAGGCCTTAGTATTTCCGGTTGTTATTTTAACTGCAGGTTTAGGTAACACGAAATGGATAGGTGGGCTCAACTATAAAATTGGAGATCTTTCTTATGGAGTTTATATCTATGGATTTGTTATACAGCAAGTCCTTTTGCGGTACTTTGAACTAAATCATCTAACTCTAACTTGGGTTACGATGCCCCTAGCATTATTTGCAGGCTTTTTATCTTGGAATCTTATAGAGAAACGTGCTATGAAACTAAAAGTAAGAAGACAGAATTCAACTAGTATTCCACTACCTGCATAGTAGATAATTACTTATTTTATCATTCTCATAACTTCATCTCCTTATATTACCTGTGTCTACAAGCATCGCTTTTACTATTTGTTCTATTAATTACCTTTCCCAAGCTATTACTCTGGGTAATTCTTTAAAAAGCTCTAATCCGGAGGTAGCATTTAGAATATACTTGGTAGATAAGCTACAAGGAAGAGAGGATGTTAAGAAAAGGGTTCCTTTCACGACGGTAGAAATAGAAAACGTTCCTGTTACTGATTTCAGTGGCATGATTTTTCGCTACAACATAGTAGAATTAAACACAGCTGTAAAGCCTTTTATAATTGATTATATATTCAAAACAGAAGAAGGTGTAAAGAATATCATCTATTTTGATCCAGACATCATGGTATTGGGAAGTTTGGAAGAATTATTTATAAACCTAGAATCTCATACAGTAGTTTTAACTCCCCATATATTGAACCCTAGTGAAGATCATCCTTATGGGCAACTTGAGAGGAGTTTTTTGATAGGAGGTACTTTTAATTTAGGATTTATTGGTATTTCTAAAAAAGACGAGTCCTTTAGATTCTTAAAGTGGTGGCAAGAACGACTGGTGCATCAGTGTTATGGGAATAATGATATGCATCTTTTTTACGATCAGAAATGGTTAAACTTAGCCATCATATTTTTCCAAAAAATCTTAATTGAAATGAGCCCTGGTTATAATATGGCTGGCTGGAATTTGCATGAGAGAGTAATCACGGAAAAATCAGGTAATAAGTACATCATCAATCACAAGTATGAGTTAATTTTTTATCATTTTAGTGGTGTAAAACCGCAGTCGGATGATGTGTCTACGTACTCAAAATATTCTTTTGAGGAAAGGCCTGATCTTAAAGATATTATTGATCTTTATCGGAGAAGTTTAATTGAAAATCAAAATGATTTCTATTCTTCTTATAAATGCTATTACTCACAGTTTTATAAAGGACCCACCATATATTATCCACGCTACCATTGGATTACCCTTTATAGAAGAACACGAGTTAATTTAGGCAAGATTAAGAAGATGTTATCGAAAAGATAAAATTATTTTAAAAGGTCTTTATGCTTAACACCCCAGTACTGTTTCTAGTATTTAATCGGCCTGATCAAACTCGCAAAGTATTTAAAAAAATACGTGAAGCTAAGCCAAAGAAATTGTTTGTAGCTGCAGATGGCCCTCGTTCAGCAAAGGATGGTGAAAATGAAAAGTGTGAACTTGTTCGTAAAATTGCGACAGATGTTGATTGGGACTGTGAGCTTTATACTTTATTTAGAAAAGAGAATCTCGGATGCGGGCTAGCTGTTTCTAGTGCTATCACTTGGTTTTTCGACAATGTTGAACAAGGAATTATTCTGGAAGATGATACCATGCCTAATATTAGTTTCTTTCATTTTTGCGAGAATATGCTGCAGATGTACAAAAGTGACGATGGTATTATGCATATTAGTGGAAATAATTTTCAGTTTGGCAAAAGAGTTGGTGATGGGGCCTATTATTTTTCAAAATTTGCCCACGTTTGGGGTTGGGCTACATGGAAAAGAGCTTGGAATAAATATAATTATGATATAGCTTCTTGGTCACCCGTCAAGATCGATATTGCTTTTTTAGCTTTAAAAGAAGATCTTCAGAGAAATTATTGGAAGTCTATTTTTAGTAGTATAGAAGAAGGTATTATCGACACATGGGACTATCAATGGCAATTGTCAATCTGGTACTATAAAGGGAAATGTATTATTCCAAATAAAAACCTAATTCAAAATATTGGATTTGGGGAGGGAGCCACGCATACTGTTGCACGCAGTAAAATACTAGAATCAATGAGGCCTAAAAGATTAAGCAACTTTATTGAGCCATTGTCTATTGATATTAATGATAAAGCAGATACTGATTATTTTAATTATATCTTTTTATCAAGACCACCTTTAGATCGAAAAAGCAAAATAACTAGTATCTTAAGGAGAATTAAGGTAATTCTTTCTTTGAGAAATGGTGCATGATGAGTGTCTGCTTATCTTTTATTAAATCTTGTTGCCAAGCTTCTATTTGTTATAAAATTATTTAAAGTCGAAGCTGTCTTTGAAAAATGATTGATGATGGAAGTTTTACATATTACTACTTTTGATTCAGGTGGTGCTGGAGGGGCTGCATCAAGGCTTCATTCAAGCCTGCTTAAGTTAGGAGTAAGTTCAAAGTTGCTTTGTTTAAAACAGACTAATAATAGAGTAGAGGATGTTTATAAATTTCCTTCACAAGAAAGAATTTATCCATCTATATTTAAAAGGCTTTTAAGAAAGCTTAACATAGGATATAGCTATAATGAAAGGTTGTTACTAAACCTTAGTAAGGTTAAAGAAAGCTATGAACTTTTTACGTCTCCTCTATCTGATCATCAGATTCACTTGCATAGATTAGTTCAGCAGGCAGATGTCATACATTTACATTGGGTTGCAAACTTTGTAGATTACCCAAGCTTTTTTAAAAATATTAATAAGCCAATAATATGGACACTGCATGATTTTAATCCTGATCAAGGTGGGTTCCATTTGCAGTCTGATACATTAGGGATCGAATGCCAAATTTTGAAAAGATATGAAGATGAGTTTATAAAAATAAAAAGAGACGCTATTTTTAACAGCGATGTAACCTTTGTTTCCCCATCAAACTGGTTTCATAAGCGTTTAAAACATAATGTAATAAGCAAAGTGAAGAAGGAAGTGATTTATCACGGAGTTGATGAACAAGTATATCACTCTTATGATAAGCTTTTTTCTAGAAGAGTTTTAAACCTAGATTATGATGAAAAAGTTTTCATTTGCATTGCATCAAATCTAAACCGAAAAGCTAAAGGATTTGATCTGTTAATTTCTTCTCTTGATAATTTAGCTAAAGATTGTAAATTCAGGCTTTTGGCAGTTGGAACTGAGAGTAACATAACGAGACCATACATAACCTATTTAGGTAATATAGATAATGAAAGCTTTCTTACACTAACTTATTCGGCTGCTGATGCATTCTTGAGTTTTAGTAATGAGGAATCTTTTGGTTTATGCGCTGCTGAAGCGCTCCTGTGTGGTTTGCCTGTTGTTTCTACCCCTGTTGGTATAATGGAAGATGTTGTGATAGATGGTTTCAATGGATTTCTATCACAAAGCTTTGAGGTAGATGAATTTTATTGTACTCTTAAAAGGTTTCTACTCTCGGAACAATGTTTTTCAAATACTAAGATCAGAGAGTCAGCTATTGTACACTTTTCCCTAATGAACCAAACAAGAAAATACCTTAATTTATATAAAAGTGTTCTTAAAAGTGCAATTTGATTGTATAGCTTAATTAGGCTATAGCTGATGATTCAGAAAATGATAAACTTTTACCAATTGGAGCTCTAAGATTAGCTCATAAAGACAATTTATAGTTTTGTAGCTCTCCTGTTAAACTATTTATGAGACTCAGCCTAGAACAAGGCCACTTGTGTAACTATTTAAGTTTAATCTTTAATCTATATAAATAAAAGCTAGGATGTTATAATCAAAGTCTGAATATGTTTTCATTTTCTATCCTACTATGAAGGCTCTTATATGAACAAAATTTTAAATTTTTCGAATGTATATATGGATAGTAATTCAACTTACATATTCGAAAATTTAAATGAAAAAGAGTATTTAAAAAATACTCTAAGATTATGTCAAAAAAGAATGGGAGATAATTTCAATGAATTTGATTTCTACATTTTTTCAAACCATAATAATTCTGTTCCTGCTTCAGCTTCAATCCAAAACAAGAAAAGGAAAATTTTGATTTATATATCAGATGAGGCTGCTCACTCCCCAGCTTTCTTATCTGAGAAGTACTTTGCGATATTTAAAAGCTATATAGGCTCGAAATATTCCAAGCACAACTCAAACATATTCCCTTTTCCTTTGGGGTATGTAAATTGTTTCAAAGCAAATTCTGAGATTAAGTTGGAAGACAGGCAATACGATGTATTCTTCTCTGGAAATCTAAATTATAGTAGGTGGAGATTTTATAAAGAGTGTTCTTATCTATCTCTTGTTCCAGACTTTTTATATTATAGATTAATGCTTCGTCCTACTTGGCGCAAACAATTAGTTAAACTTGTTGGCACAGATTTTACATCGACTTCTAAAAGGTGGTATGTCAAGTTCAACAAAGGTTTTAAAACAGGTCTTGATATTGAGACTTATTCATCTATTCTCTCAAGAAGTAAAATTGTGTTAAGTCCAAAAGGTTTTGAAAGTACTGAAACATTTAGACTAACAGAAGCATTAAGCTGTGGTTGTATAGTGGTCTCTGAGGGCTTACCAAATGTTCCTTTTTATCAGAAATCTCCAATAATACAGGTAGAGAACTGGAGAGAGGGTCTTGCAGTAGCTAAGGCACTTTTGAAGCAGCCTGCAAGACTAGTCCAACTACAGCAGGAATCAATAAAATGGTGGAATGATAATTTATCAGATAGTGGAGTATCAAGGTATATTGTAATGTCAATTAAGCAACTTTCTGAAAAGAATAAATTGGTTTAACTATACTTTATTAATAATTATTCGGCTTATTAGGATACTTGGCATAAATTCCGTTTATGTTGTTATAGCTTTGACTTGTTATAGTATGCTCTTTAACTCATATAAGTTTCTGTCTTTTTTCCTGTTGTTGTATTCCTTTATTTCCTGTTTCCATATAGGTTTAGGTGGTTATTACTTCTTGTTACCAGTTATACCTTTTATATGTTTTGGCGTGTAGTATTATATTTCCCAGATTTAGGGCCACTATTTAATTTGAAGTATAACGATTAACCTAGTGGAAGAATGAAAGGGAAAAGAAGGAAATTCAGCGCGGCATTCCAAACAGCAAGCTGCCTGAATGGGGCAGTTTACAAGTAGAGAATCAAATTAGAAACAACACCCTGTGGTCCTACAGAAAGTGAGTACTATAAAAAATGAAGATTAAGGATGAGAAACATTAAGGATGTAATTAAAAAAACCTTAAGGATATTTCATATAAAAAAAATAATTGGAATTAGTGTATATACAAATAGTAAGGACATAAAAATAGTCCCATTCTCGAAAAGTGAGATATTTAATATGCCAGAATATCGAGATATTTTTGGTAATACTCATGAAGGATTTAACTCATACAAAGCAAAAATACCTGACTATTATGTTTTAAAAGTAAATCTAGGGAAATGCGTTATTGGTTATGAAGAAGTATACACCAGAGATAACAAAGTATTATTAGAGCTAACTTCTCAAAAAATCAATCCATTTTTAAATTCAAGTATAAAAAGATTAAGCAATGTAGTATCAATTAATGGAAGCGTAGTTAATCTATCATTGTCGGGACTTGAAAATAATTATTATCATTTCTTAGTTGAGTTTTCTGCAAGGTTGTTTATGCTCAAAAAACTCGATATTAAACCTGACTATTACATTTACCCAATGAATACTGCCTTTCAGAAAGATTTTCTAATGTATTTTGGTATTAATAGTGACAAAGTTATTATTCTCAATGAAGGAACGACTATACAAGCAGAAACCTTGATTGCACCAGCTTTAATTAATAATTGGGAGCTCGTAAAGTTTCGGAATGTTATTCATTATCAAAAACAATATTTACCTTATTGGATTAGTAATATTTATAATGATTTAATTCTACCAAAAAAAGGGAATAAGTATATTTATATATCACGTAAGCAAGCAAAATACAGGAAAGTAATAAACGAAGAAATTGTCATTGATTATCTCAAGAGTAAAAATTTTGAAATTCACTATCTTGAAAATTATTCAGTAAATCAACAAATAGAATTATTTAATCAATGTTCGGTTTTAGTTGCACCGCATGGAGCTGGTTTGATAAATATGTGCTATTGCGCTCCAGGGATAAAAATATTAGAGTTATTCCCAAAATACTATCATGATCATGGTTTGCTTTTGCAAGCATTAATGCTTAAACATAAATATAATTATCTTATAAGTGATACTGTAATTACAGATGGAATTCCACCTCAACAAGAAGATATCATAATTGATATTAATTTATTTGCTCAGGCAGTGGAATTATTATTATCCCAATAATAAAGCCCAACAACTGCTTCAACCTATAATATTCCCCAGCTTTAGGGCCACTATTTTAATTTGAAGTATAACATTTAACTTAGTGGAAGAATGAAAGGGAAAAGAAGGAAATTCAGCGCGGCTTTTAAGGCCAAGGTAACCCTGGAGGCTTTGAAAGAGCGGGAGAGCCTCGCGGAGCTGGCCAAGCGCTTTGAGGTGCACCCGGACATGATCAGCAAGTGAAAGCAGGAGTTTTTGGAGAACTCCTCCCTTGTCTACGAGAAGGAGAAGGGGGCCTCACAAGAGCCTGACACCGAGGAGCTGTACGCCAAGATAAACAAACTGGAATTGGAGAAGGAGTTTCTAAAAAAAGCTTGGGGAGGCTCGGACTCTGACAGAGCTGAGAGGGCTGGTGGAACCGACAAGTAAGCTCAGCATACGCTATCAGTTTGATCAGTGTGGCTTGCTTGGTATTCACCGCAGCGGCCTCTACTACGCGCCCGCTCAGGAGAGCGAGGAGAACCTGGCTAACATGCCCCTGCTGGAAGAGCACTACTTGGCAAGGCCTACGCGTGGGGTGCTGCAGATGCTGGACTACCTGCGGGACGAGGGGTATCGGGTGAATCACAAGCGGGGCAGAAGGCTTCTGAGGCACATGGGCCTGGAAGCCCATCTACTCCAAAAGGAACCTGAGCCGGCTGGGCCAAGCTGTGTATACACACGCTTATCTGCTAGGGGCCTGGAGATAGGGCGCTGCAACCAGGTATGGGAAACAGACATCACCTATATCGCCATAGGGAAAGGGTTTATGTACCTGACGGCCGTCATTGATGTGTATAGCCGCTTTATTGTTGGCTGGAGCCTTTCCAACAACCGGGAGGCCGAGGTAAGCCTTGCTGTGCTGCGGGAGGCGATTGCCCGCCACGGGAAGCCGGAGATAGTGAACTCCGACCAGGGCAGCCAGTTCACTTGCAAAGAGTGGGTGGGTTACCTGAAGGGGGAAAGAATAGCGATCAGCATGGACGGCAAGGGCAGAGCGCTGGTCAATATTTACATCGAGCGACTGTGGCGGACGCTGAAGCAGGACTATGTTTACATGAACCCGGCAAAGGACGGATGGGAACTGTACCAGGAGGTGAAGAGCTTCTTTGAGTTCTACAACCATAGGGAATCGGAAGGTGTATTTCGGTAGAGGTGTACAAGCAGCAGGCTGCCTTAGTGGGGCAGTTTACAAGTAGAGAATCAGCTTAATGACTGCACAGAGTGGTCCTACAGAAAGGGAGTACTTATAATGGCCCCAATTAGGACCGAGTAGTAAAATTATTAACTTAATACCGGATATGAGCAAGAAAAACTACTTGAAATCACAATCCTTTCTGCTACATGTTTATTGCAGACAAACATAACAATATTTATTATTAAGAATAAAATATTGACTAACATCTCGAATCAAAAAGTTCCCAAAAAAAATGATTGATCTTCCCGAACCCGCAGTTACTTCTGATGTGTGGCCGTGGTCTACCGATACAGATGTGCCTACTTTTTCAGCTAATTCTGATTGGCCTAAGATCAGCATAATTACCCCATCTTACAACCAAGGGAAATACATCGAAGAAACCATCAGATCGGTATTAGCACAAAACTATCCGAATTTGGAGTACATTATTATTGATGGTGGTAGTACAGATGAGACTTTAGAGATCATAAAGAAGTATGAGCCATGGATATCTTATTGGGTAAGTGAGCCAGATAATGGTCAAAGCCATGCCATTAATAAAGGGTTAAAGAAATGCACAGGTGAGATATTCAACTGGCTGAATAGTGATGACTTTTATACCCCAGGCGCTCTATTTGAGGTTGCATCAAAATTTAAAGACAACTCTTCGCTTCATGTTGTATCGGGCTACGAAAGATATTTGAGAAATGGAAGTGGTGAAGAAGAAATATTTGCAGGTACACTTGTAGTTAAAGATATTGTAAAGACAATAGAACTAAGTCAGATTGGTCAGCCATCTACTTTTTTTAAAACGAATAAGTTTAAAGAATTAGGTCCGATACCAGAGAACCTACATTATGTGATGGATGGTGAAATGTGGGTGCGGTATCTGCTTTTAAACGGACAAGGTAAATTTTCTAAAATAGAGAAAACATTAGTGAACTTTAGGTTGCATAATGATTCTAAAACTGTAAATAATATCCATAGTTTTCACTACGAAAGGAATTGTATAATATGCGATGTACAAAGGTTTGCAAAGGTACCCCAAGCAATCATAGATCACTGGGTAACAATAACGGCTAATAAAACACCTGTTTATACCCTGAACAGGCCTTGGGAAATTAATGAGAAGTATATAACAAAGAAGCAGTTACGGACTTATTTTATAAAAAAGTATATTAACTTCCAGTTTCAGCACAACAACCTGAGAAATGTGTTTTTTGGAATAAAGCAGCTAATAAAAGACAAACAATTTAATGCTTTTATGTTAAGGAGTCTAATTAAGCTGGTAATAAAGGCAGGTTAAGAGTTATTATGATTGATTTCCTTAGACAAAACTGCTACAGTATCAATAGTTTTTAATTTCAGGTATTGAAAAAGCCTAAAGTAGTTTTTGTTGCATCAGATCCACCTATGCCCCCAACCGGCGGAGGAAACAGAACTTTCCATTTTGCCCGGGCAGTGGCAGAAGTCTCTTGCTGCCATTTATTCGTTCTGTTCCCAATAGATAAAGTAAAACTACCCGCTGTTTTATTAGATAGTTGTACTGCTGTAGTTACATCAACCAAAAGATTTACATCATCTGCCCAAAATAAGTTAGCTATACTACTTTACTACATAAGATTACTATTTTTCCCCTGGAGCTTTAGTAAAAGGCAAATTATACTTACTGCAGACTATTATGTTACAACCACAATAGCCAGCAAAAGTCCACTAAATAAGTTCTTCTACAAAATAGTAAAGCACACTTTAGCTGAATATGCCTTATTCCTTTACCGTTTAGGATATAATTTCCCTGTAAAGACATTGGAACGGTATGATCAAATTCAGGAAATAATGCCTGATATACTACGAGAATTGAAAAAGGCCGATAAATTATGGATTGATTTCAGCAGTTTATTCCCTTATTTCACTAGCATTAGGTATTTATTACCCGGAATAAGAGTAGTTTGTAATGCTCATAACATAGAATACAAGTACCTGGAAAGATTAAATGCCACTGCTAAAACTCAACTTGAGAAGCGTTGGTATCAAATGCAGGCATTGGCAATGAAGCGGATAGAGCTAGAAGGTTTTGAAAAATGCGATCTGGTAATTACCTGCTCAGAGACAGATAAGAAAGAAGTACTTCAACATTTACCTAATGTGAATGTTGAAGTACTTCCTAACGGAGTAGATGTGGAATACTTTACTCCTGCCTCCTGTCTTACACATACTCCATCTTTGCTCTTTACAGGGACAATGAGCTATAAAGCGAATAAAGATGCAGTGGCCTATTTTATAGACAGCATTTTTCCCTTGATATTAAAGCAGTTTCCTGAATGTACTTTTAAAATTGCAGGAGCAGGAGCTAAACAGGCTCTTAAAGATTTTGTAGGTATGAAAGGGGTAGAGATTATTTCTGATCCGGAAGATATGCGCCCGCTGTACAATGAAGCATGGATAGTGGTAGTGCCCTTACGCTCTGGGAGTGGAACCCGCTTAAAAATTCTGGAAGCAATGGCAATGGAGAAGCCAGTAGTGAGTACTGAAGTAGGGGCAGAAGGGCTTTTGCTTACAAACGGGTTAGAGCTGCTAATTGCGCCCAATGATATGACTTTTGCTAATGATGTAGTCACCCTAATACAGGATTATGAGTTAGCAATAAGAATTTCTAAATTAGGAAAAGAGCGAGCATCTGAAGATTATAGTTGGGAGAGGATCAGAGGTAAGTTAAAGAAAACAATTTTTTAACTTACCTCTATTAGCTTTTCAATTAATGATAACTTACAGTTGATAGGAAAAGATGTAACTAAAATTTATTTAAATGGAGTTATTCAGTAAAGAATTAATAAGAGCATTACGTTTTAGAGAAATTCTTATTTTGACATTAGGAGCTGCTCTGCAAATGTTTTTGAATAGGTTAAATCTTAGTCAAAAATATCTACCAATAAAAAATGATCTTTCTAATCTAATTCTTAAAGGTTATAAAATAGAAAGATTCAAGGAATTATATTCTATCAGCGGGGGACGAGCAAAAGGAGACTTTAAATTCTTATTAAGGCCCCTAACTAGTGATTTAAGTGTATTCTTGCAGGTAATTGAAGAAGAAGAGTATCATCCATTAATTGAGTTGGTAAAAGAGGTTAACCAAAATAACAAAGTAAATTTTATAATAGATGCAGGTTCTAATATTGGACATACATCTTTGTTCTTCATGTATTATTTTCCTGAAGCAAAAATTATATCCATTGAGCCTGATTTAGAAAATTATTTGCACCAAAAAGAGAACATTAAACAAAATCATCTATCAGAAAAGATTGAGTTAATCAATAAGGCTTTATGGAGTAACAATACAGATATACTGAATATTTCAAATGAGTTTAGAGATGGTCAGAGCTGGGCTAAAAGTGTTAAAATCGGTGAAGATATTAAAAACCGAGTATCTACTATTACTTTAAAGCAAATAATCGAAGAATTTAAGATTGGTGATTTTATTGATGTATTAAAAATTGATGTTGAAGGCTCAGAGGTTGAATTGTTTAACTGTGATGATTTTTTAGAATGTTTAAAGAAATATGTTAGATTTTTGAGTATTGAGATACATGATGAATTTGAATGTAGAGAACAGATTGACAGTGTATTAATTCGCAATGGGTTTTCTATAAATAGAGTAGGGGAAACGACGTTTTGTTACAACAAATCAATACGCTTAATAAGTAACTCATAAATGAGAGAAAGTAACGTCGGAAGGCTTTCTAGTCTAGAAATAGATGAGAGCCATAGCGAATTCTTAGCATACAAATATTTGTTAATTGATCTTAAGGAGACTTATCTTGAATGGACATTTCTGTTATTATCCCTTGTTTCAATCACGGACACTTTATTCAGGAAGCTATAGATAGTGTCGAGTTGTTAAGTGGTGTAGAATATGAAATTATCATAATTGATGATGGCTCTACTGATTCTTATACAATTCAAAAAATTGCGGAACTAAAGCAACTTAATTATAATATTATTTCTCATCCTAATAGAGGTTTAGCTTATTCAAGAAATATCGGCATTAAGAATGCAAAGGGGAAATATATACTGCCCCTTGATGCTGATAATAAGATTGATCCTGCCTATGTTTATAAATCTTTAGGGATTTTAAAAGATGGTAAAGCGGATATTGTTTATGCAAAGCCCATTTTTTTTGGTGATCTAAATAAGGCTAGACTATTTGAAGCTAGGGCGTTTTGTGGAGCAGATCTGTTTCTCGGCAATTATATAGATGCTTGTGCCATTTTTGATAAAAGAGTGTGGAGCAGTACAGGTGGGTATGATGAAAACATGCCTGTACCAGGGCACGAAGATTGGGAACTATGGCTTCATGCGCACATAAAAGAATTTAAATTTCAATTTTTAGAAGAATTTTTATACTTTTATCGTATCGTGAACGGTTCAATGATAGAATCAACAATTAATCTTTACCATAAGAACTTTGAATACATTATTAAGAAGCACGCTTCATCTTATATAGGTTGGTTTGATCATTATAAACTTATTAACGATCAATTAAAAGCCCTTGAATATGTGTTCCAAATAAATAAAACAGATAGGGATAGACCTCTGAGAGCAATAATAAAGTATTCTCGTTTATTTTTGAAAGATGTTTTCTATAAAAATAGATAATTGCAATCTTTACTGATGCTTTTCATTTCTTTGATCATAGATACTCCAAAAGTATTCACTTCTAACGTGATATATTATTAATTAGCAATACCTAACCAAGAATTATTTTACTTATGATTTCCATTATTATATGTTCAAAAGATGATTCCCTATTTGACGCATTGTGTTTGAATATTAAAGAAAAAATTGGGGTCCAACATGAAGTCATAAAAATTAGTAATTCTGCGGGAGCCTTTAGTATAAGTGAGGCGTATAATCAAGGACTTGCAAGAGCAAAGTATGAATTCTTAGTTTTTGTCCACGAAGATGTTGCTTTTCATACTCAAGATTGGGGCCAAATTTTAGTTAACACTTTTAGTACAAACTCTGATGTAGGATGTATTGGAATAGCAGGTGCACTATATAAGACAAAAGCACCTTCTGGTTGGTGGGGGGTTGAAAAGGGAGACGCGGTTATTAATTTGATTCAACACGGAAATGGGGAAAAGAGAATTGAAAGTGCAGGCTGGGGAGCGGGTGAAAGAATAAAGGAAGTAGCTGTAGTAGATGGTGTGTTTATGGCTACAAAGAAGAGCCTGGGTATTTGTTTCGACACATCTATTCCGGGCTTTCATTGTTACGATTTGAATTTATCTATTGAGGTTAAGTTGAAAGGGTTTAAAGTTATTGTGACCAAAGAAATCTTTATTGAGCATTTTTCTCCTGGTTCGTTGAATAAAGGTTGGGTAGTTGCTTCATCGGTGTTGCACAATAAATATACTAATGCCCTTCCCATTTCCGTGCTTCCAGGCTCTGATACAAGCGCAAAAATGGAATTCTTAAACCTTTATAGTTTTATTAGACTTGCAATAACCCATAAGCTAAAGCTGTTAACTTTATCATATTGGTTTAAGCTTTTCAAGAGTAAACCCTTTGCTTTTGGAACCCATTATAGCTTATTAAGAGCAATTTTCAAATAAATGCTGTATCCTTTAAGGGGCACTTCCTAGAAGATAGTCATAAATAATAAATAGTTAAAGGCTTCCAAATACAGTGTATAGAGTTTCAGTTGTTCTTCCAAACTACAATCATGCGAAGTTCCTCAGGCAACGGATTGATAGTGTACTCAACCAGTCCTTCCAGGATTTTGAATTAATCATTCTGGATGATTGCTCCTCAGACAATAGCAAAGAAATTATTGAATTATATAGAGAGCACCCTAAAGTTAGCAGTATAATTTATAATAATGAGAACAGCGGAAGCACGTTTAAGCAATGGGAGAAAGGCATAAAGGCGGCACAAGGCAAATATGTGTGGTTTGCAGAAAGCGACGATTATGCAGATCCGCAGTTCCTGGAAAAGATGGTGCCACTGCTAGAAGATAATGAGCATGTAGGGTTGGCATTTTGTAATTCTCACGTGATAGATGGAGCAGGTTATATTACTTCCAACACCAATACCTGGATTGGAGCCTATGAAATAAAACAAGAGGCCGACAAAACCACTACATTTAATGGTTTCCAATTCTGCCTAAAATATTTATTTTATACATGCAGAATCCCGAATGCCAGCGCTGCTCTTTTTAGAAGAGAACCAGTTATAAATAATATTCACTGGATAGACACATCACTAAGAAACTCTGGTGATTGGAAACTGTGGATAAACATCTGTTTGACAAGTGATATTGTCTGGCTTAATCAGGATCTCAATTTTTTCAGAATTCATGGTTCAAATGTTACCAACTCAATCGAGCTTCTGAACAAAGAAGCACATCTTATTCTGAAAGATTTAATTAAAAGGAACCATTCTCAAAAGATCTATGAGAGTTTGGTTATATGGTCTTTTAAATCAGCACCTTGGGTTAATGGATTTACAATAAATGTAGCTAATATAAAACGTTACTTTGAAAATAACAGGAGTTTGAAAAGTGGGTTTTACCTTATAACCTACTTAAACAAGCAGTTTATTATTTCGATGAAAAAAAGGATGAGTAGCTATTAAAAGCACATCTAAAACTGTTAAGGATTTTTAACTATTACTTCTGTGGCTACTATACTTACCATTATACCATACCCTTTCTACCCGCCAATTAGTGGTGGAGCCTTGCGATGTTTCCATATATTAAAAGAAATGTCGCGGCAGCATATGGTGTATGTTTTAACTTGCCAGCCTCCGGAAGAATTTAAAGCTCCTGATGGCACAAGTTTATCCCCGAAAATCAAATTTATAAATTTCGAGGAGAGAGGGCATTATAAGTCAATTTTTAACTTACTTCCATTAAAATTAGCTGATGCTATAAATCATCGAATTATTGTCAGATCATTTTCATCCACTGCCAATCAAACATTACTAAGATCATATCTTACTCTAAACAACCTTCTCAGACAGGTAAAGTTTGATATTATTTATTATGAAGGCTTGGAGGCGCTAGGTTTGTTCAGGGATATCATTCACCGCAGTTTACCTTCTGCTATACATTTATATGATGCCCATAATGTAGATTCAGTTTTGTGGATGCAGCAGGCAAAAACTCAAAGATGTCAGAAGTTAGCAGGTTACGCACAGGCAGCGCTTTCGCTGGAAAAAACACTTCATAAAAAGGTGAATGCCTACTTCTGCTGCAGTGAAGAAGACAATATACTGCTGTCAGAGCTAAATGGTAACAACTTAACAGGCACAGTTATTCCTAATGGAGTAGATATCCAGGAGAGACCTTTTGATGATAGCAAAGACAAGCATTTGAACAGAGAGCTCCTGTTTTGCGGGAGCCTGGACTATCTTCCGAACAGGGAAGGATTGCTATGGTTCTACAGAGAAGTACTGCCTCTGGTGAAAGATGCAATGCCTACAATAAAATTGAATGTTATTGGTAACCTACTGGAGACTAGTGCTTACCAGAATTTAATCGAAGATCCGGCGGTTAACTTTTTAGGGAGAGTAGAGAGCGTAGTTCCTTTTTACCAAACCGCTGGCGTTTCTATTGCGCCACTGTTAAGCGGAAGTGGTACCAGACTAAAAATTTTAGAGGCTATGAGTATGGGCAATCCGGTTGTGTCAACTACAGTTGGTGCAGAAGGTATAGCCTGTACTCATGGAGAGAATTTATTAATAGGCGACACTCCGGAAAAATTTGCAGAAAATATATTAAGCTTGTTAAGAGAGGAAATCCAATTTAATTTTATCAGGACCCAAGCCTATAACCTTGTTAAAGGCAAGTATGATTGGCAGAGGATTGGGTTTGCTTTAAGAGATACTATAAAGAATTTAACTTAACAGTTTTCTCCATAAAATTTGATGACCAACTTAAAACAACTACAAATCTGCTAATTTATAGTTGTATTTTGTTCTTTATTATTATATGAAAGACAGGCCTCTCATCAGTGTTCTAATGACAGCCTTTAACAGGGAAAAATTCATTGCTGAGGCAATTGAAAGTGTGCTGGCTTCAAATTATACGAATTGGGAATTAATAATTACAGATGACTGCTCGTCTGATAGTACCTTCAATATAGCACAGAAATATGCAAAGAAAGATAAAAGAATCCAGGTTTACAAAAATGATTCCAATTTAGGTGATTATCCAAATAGAAACAAAGCTGCAAGCTATGCAAAAGGTTTGTTGTTAATCTATGTTGATTCAGATGATCTTCTGCATTCTGATACAATAGATAAGTGTGTTGCTTTGTTCAATCAATACCCCAACGTATCCTATGGCATATTATGTCCTTATATAAAGACTAATGAAGTTCTGAATCCCAAACAAGCCATAAAGTGGCACTTCTTTCATAAGCCTCTGTTTCTAATAGGTCCGGGTGGTACAGTTATTAAGAATAGTTATTTTAGGAAGATAGGAGGATTTCCGACAAAGTATGGACCAGCTAATGACGGATACTATAATCTTAAGGCTGCATCTGGAACAGATACGGTCATCTTTCCATTTCCGCCTGTTGATTACAGGATTCATGACGGCCAGGAAATCAACAACAAGTATTCTTACCTTTATAATAGTTACCGATACCTGAGGGATGCTTTAACTGAGTTAGATCTTCCTTTAAGTGAGAGAGAAATAGTATTTTTATTAAATAAAAATAGGAGGCGGTTCCTTACTAATATTTTAAAGTTCTTTTGGAAAACTAAAGATTTGAGAATGACTAGTACAGCAGTGCGCTTGGCCCAGTTTAATATGAAAGATGCTTTATTAGCAGTTTTCCATTAGTGTGATACTATTTTATGCAGCAACCATTAGTATCCATAATTATTCCTGTCTATAACAGTGCAAAGTTTCTTGCTGCTGCTGTTTCTGCAGTTCAAAGGCAGACTTATGACAATACAGAAATAATTATTATTGATGACGCCTCTACTGATAATACCTATGAACTGGCGAAGACATATGAGTCTGAGACCTGCATTGTTCTAAGGCAAAATAAAGCTGGTGCTGCAACAGCAAGAAACTTAGGATTAAAGAATGCAACAGGTAAGTACGTTCAGTTTCTTGATGTCGATGATTTCTTATCAGAAGAAAAAATTGAGCAACAGGTTAAAGCTTTAGATAATCAAGAAAGTAAAGTAGCTGTATGTTACTACATAGAGTTTTTTAATGAGGAAGAGTTATGCTTAGGTAATACGTCAGTTGATCAATCGGACTTTATTTATTCCTCTGACTCCCCCGCTGATTTTTTAATAAATCTTTATGGAGGAAATGGAAAGCCAAATTTTATTCAGACTAACTCATGGCTTGTACCAAAAGCTTTAATTGAAAAAGTTGGCGGCTGGCGTAATTATATTTGGCTAGATGATGATGGTGAATTTTTTGCCAGGGTAGTCTTAGCTAGTTCAGGTGTTGTGTATGTACCGGGAGTATATAATTATTATCGAAGATCGACCAGTGAATCCAATCTGAGTAACAGCACCAATAAAAAGTATATTCAAAATGCATTACTATCTATTGATTTAAAATATGAGTACCTGAAGCAGAGTACCTGTGGTGGTAATATGAATAAAGCTATAGCTACTCAATATTTGCATTTTGCAGTTTATACTTATCCTAAGTATAAATTAATCTCTAGAATGGCTTATAGAAGGTATAAGTCAATTGGTGCTACGGTTGCCCCTCCAAAATTGGGGGGTAAGTGTGTTGAGTTTACTAAATATGCCTTTGGCTGGAAAATTGCCCGATTAATCAGGTACTATCTGAGAGAAAGGAGCACATGAAAAGTATACTGTTCCTTACATCCAACAACCTGGCTACAAACCCACGCTTAGTTAAAGAACTGGAGCTTGCAAGACAAAGCTATAAATGTACAGTATTCTATTTTAACCTCTCAAACTGGAGTGATGCCATAGATGCAGAGATTCGTACTTCTATGCCTGACGTTGTATTTAAAATACTACCTACTGGTAAGGAAGCCTTATTTACCTGGCTATTCAGCTCTTTGATCGAGAGATTGGCTCGACTCTTTTATCCTCCATATAAAGGCAGTTTAAGGCTGAATGCATTCGCCCACTCTAAAAGAAGCTTGCTGTTATGGCTTGCTATAAGGTGGCACCCCTATAAATATGATCTGATTATAGCTCATAACCTGGCAGCACTCTACCCCGCTTATAGTTTTTCTAAATTACATAACACGCCTTTCGCATTTGATCTTGAAGATTACCATCCAGGAGAGACGATAGGAGTAGATAGTGAAGATGAAATTAATAGAAGAAAGTACCTGATGAAAGACCTGCTCCCTGCTGCAGCCTATGTCAGTTATGCCAGCCCATTAATTGGCAAAGCTTTTCAGGATCTTCTAAAAGATAAAATAAAGCCAAAACACTTCCTGATTAATAATTCTTTTTCATCTAAGGATTTTAAAGTTACACAAGAAATTGTTTCTGAAAAGCTTTCGCTTGTGTGGTTTTCGCAGAATATTTCGTTTGGCAGAGGGCTTGAGTTAGTTGTGCCTGTACTTTATAAATACAGAGAACAAATTAGCTTAACCTTGATTGGTAGTTTAAATAATGCATTTTATAATAACTTTCTTAAAGTGTATGATAAAGTTCTTATTTATGTATTACCAATGAGACAAAAGGAACTTCACGCCATACTGCCAAGCTTTGATATAGGCTTAGCTATTGAACTTAGTGCAGCTGATTCTAACAGGGAGAAGTGCCTTACCAATAAAATATTTGCATATAGCCAGGCGGGATTGTATATTTTAGCAACGGATACAGAAGCTCAAAAACTTTTTATAGCCCAGAACCCGAAGGTCGGGGAAATAGTGGAACAAACTTCAGAAGATTTTGAGGTAGCAATTCAAGCAGCTTTAACTAATGCAGAAGAGATAAAGAAGGGTAAGATGTGTCGCCAAGAAAAGGCCCGGGAACTGGCATGGGAACAGGAGTCAGGGAAAATATTAGAAGTATGGCAGCACTTTGTCTAAGTTATTATATCTATATCTGAACAATTTTCATCTGATTCAGCATAAGAATTACCCTAACAACAATGATCACAAGAATTAAGCAAAGAGCCCAAAGATTTATTAGTGATGCTTTCTCCAGGGTACAGCAAGTTCAAAATACACAGGTGGAACAAGCAATGATTGCTAATCAATACCTCCTGATGAAAAAGTTGCTAACTCCTGAGGAAATGCCTGCATTTAAAGATGTAGGTTTTAGAGTACATTCTGAATTCGAAGAAGATGGTATATTATTGTATATATTCTCAATAATAGGAACCACGAATAAGCGTGTTGTAGAAATATGTGCTGGTGACGGTACGCAGTGTATGGCTGCAAATTTAATTATTAACCATGGGTGGGAAGGATTACTCTTCGATGGCGATAAGGGCTCAGTAGATCGGGGTGTAAATTTTTATGCCTCACATCAGTCAACATTCCTTCAGCCTCCAATATTTATCCATGCCTGGCTTACAAGGGATAATATTAACACCTTAATCTCAGAAAGTGGCTTTATAGGTGAGATTGACCTGCTTAGTTTAGACATTGACGGTAACGACTATCATATTATGGAAGTCATAAACGTAATAAAGCCACGTGTGATAGTTTGTGAAACACACAATGTTATACCTAGCGATCTAGCATTAACAATTCCATATAATGAAAGCTTTTACTATAGAGATGGAAATCAACATGAAGAATTCAGGTCTGTTTCATTATTAGCTATGAAAAATCTTTTAGCAGGTAAAGGTTATAGGCTTATTGGAGGACATAAGTATGGTTTTAATGCTTTTTTTATGCTAAACGATATAGGAGCAGAATATTTTCCTGAAGTTAGCGTAGAAGAGGTGCACAATAATTCATTCACCAGATTTCGCAGAGCAACTGCCTGGAAGGAAGTTAAAGATTTAGGGTGGCTTAGAGTCTGACAATTATATATTGATAAGTGCCTCCCTCCAGAAAAGCCGGGCCATAATAAATTAGAGGAACCGGTAAATTTGTTGCACTAAAAAGTAAATGAATTGCCCAGAAAAGATCAAAGTTCACAGAGACGCAGTTTATATTATCCCTCAAGCAGTTAGACAGGTGTTTCTGTAGTGAAGGTTGATGGACTTTGTAGCCAATCAGCTCTACAACCCTTAACTATATCGATAGTTATAAGCCGCCAATGCCCAAGCATCCTGGTTGGGGCCAGTCACTAAAGAGATAAGACGTGGTAGCAGCTTTGGAACACTTCAGGCAGGATGTCAAAAGGCTCCTCTAGTGTATGTGTACAGGGGGACAACGGTAGTAGTTTATCCCCTAAGGCGCTGGAAAAATGAGCTTATGATAACAAGTTGATGCTATACTTCTCCAGGTTCGGAAAACCCACCGATAACGCCTTTAAAGAGTCCTTCAACGGTAGCTTCCGAGATGAGTGCCTAAACGTGAACTGGTTCCAGTCACTAGACTCTTAAGGATAAACAGGAAAAGATTAAGGCCTGGAGGTAGGAGTATAACCACCTAAGGCGCCATAGTTCGTTGGATGACAGGACATCCGAGGAGTGAATGCAAAATAATGTACTAAAACCAAAACTATCTACTTTTGACCGGTCCAGAAGATAGGAGGGCTTCAGAAGAACAGCAGACAATTAAGCATGATGCTTAAAAGCGAATTACTAAAAACAAGAAGTTATCTTAGCAAAATCTAAGCCTTAGTAAATTGAACTGATGAAGCTAATTCTAATTACAATAAAACAAAAGAGCTAATCCTTTATGTTATGCTTTATAATTCCTTTGCGCTCAAAAGAAAGTTCTAAAAATTGGGAGCTAGAAGAGCAGTTGTTAGAAAGAACAATTAAGTCTCTTTTAAACCAAGAGAATCAAACCTTTAAAATAATTCTTGTTTATGCAGATAAACCAAATTTAAGCATCTCTAGTGATAAGTTACTCATGTTTGAGTTTCCTTATCCTTTTCTAGAATATAAGGATATAAATTATGATTTACCCGTAAGTAAGGAAAAACTAGATATTAAATGGGTAGTAGGTGAGATGGATAAAGGGAGGAAAATTATGTATGGCTGTAAAGAGGCAAAAAAACTAGGTTGTAACTATATTATGCAAGTTGATTCAGATGACCTAGTTCATAGAAATTTATCAAGTTTTGTGGACTCTAACGGCAATGCTAACAAACCTGGTTGGTTTATAGATAAAGGTTACATATATATTGAAGGCAAAAACTATCTTATAAAGCAAGCTTCTAAAATGAATTTAATAAATGGTTCTACCCATATTATTAGAGATAGGTTAATCATAATTCCTGACTTTTTAAGCACTAAAGCGTCTGATTTCTTTCTTTTTTGTAATCATGGGTATCTGAGAAACAAAATATTTCATGATAATAATGAGGAGTTAGAACCATTGCCTTTTTATGGTAACATCTATATTGCTAGCGGAAATAATCAATCAAACATATATGAACTGTCTCAAGCAAATAATTTAAAGAATTTTTTTAAATTAATTTTAAGGAGCAAAATTATAACAAAAAGCTTGAAGAAGACCTTCGGCTTAAACAAAATTAAGCTGTATTTCTTTTAGTAGACCCTTTTTGAAGAATTTAATCATTATATATCCTCACTGGCCTCCATCTAACTTAGCAGGAGTACATCGACCTAGGTTAATTGCAAACTATCTTCATGAGTTTGATTGGAAACCTATTGTGCTAACTGTTTTTCCTGAATTTTATGAGGAAGACCCTGACCCTGAAATTAGCAGAATAGTAGGAAAAGGAATAGAGGTTATTTTTGTAAAGGCTTATCATGTACCCAGACCAAGGTTAATTGGTGATATTGGCCTGAGAGCTTTTCCATTTCTGTACAAAGCGGCTTTGCAATTGATTAGGAGCCGAAAGATTGATTTTATATGGATACCAGTTCCTTCTTTCTACACATCACTATTAGGCAGAATTATTAATAAACAAACTTCTGTACCTTACGGAATAGATTACATAGATCCATGGGTTAGAGACATTCATAACCGTAGAGACTGGCGCTCTAAGTTAAGTTTACAAGTTGCAAAGTTATTAGAGCCGATTGCCGTCAAGAGAGCCCGTCTAGTGTCTGGTGTTTCAGAAGCTTATTATCGTCCAGTCATAGAACGAAATTTCAAGGGTAAAGAAATAGCCCATGTTGGAATGCCGTACGGTTATGATCCACGCGACTATGAGGTTGTCCTTGAAAATTTAGTGTTGCCTTGGGCTGATATTAAAGGATGTCAACCTTTGGTCTATGCTGGTGCTTTTTTGCCAAATGCTCACCTGTTTATTAAAACACTTTTTAAAGTTATTAGTCAAAAAGTAAATCAGCAGCAATGGGATGAAAGTAAGCACTTATACTTTCTTGGTACAGGGCCTTATGCAGGAATTTCCATCCAAGATTATGCAAAACAGTTTGGTATAGAAAACATTGTTCATGAGCATAGGGAGCGGTACCCTTACTTACATGTAATTAATTTTTTATCTTCAGCCTATGCTGTGATGGCTATTGGTAGTACAGAGCCACATTATACCGCTTCTAAAATATTCCAAGCTCTACTAAGTAAAAGGCCTGTACTAGCTATGTTTCATCATGAAAGCAGCGCTGTTACTGTTCTAGAAGAGTGTAAGGCGAATACTTTTACGGTGGAGTATGTTCCATCTGTTAAGAACCTTAGTCTTGAGAAGAATTTATCTGCAAAGCTAGATCTGCTCTTTACCGGTGATGCTGAATGGAAACCTGATTTCAGGAACCTATTGAAGTATTCTGCTAGAGCATCCGCTCATGCGCTGGTTCAAAAGCTGAATGAATTAGTATGAAGCGTTTAGCAATCATCACTACACACCCAATTCAGTATAATGCCCCTGTATTTAGAATGCTTGCTTCAGACCCTGCGCTTTTAATAAGAGTGTTCTATACTTTGGGCAAGACTTCTGTTGACATTATAGACAAAGGCTTCGGTAAAAAGATAGACTGGGGCATTCCACTTCTGGAGGGCTATGATTTTCGGTTCGTGCCAAACACATCGAAAGATCCCGGCACCTCCTATTTTAAAGGAGTAGTTAATCCAACTCTTATTCGGGAGTTAGAAGCCTTTCAGCCCACCAACCTGTTAGTGTTCGGGTGGAATTTTAAAAGCCACTTAAAGGTTCTGAGGCACTTTAAAAATAAAGTGCCAATCTACTTCAGGGGGGATTCCACCTTACTGGATGAGGAAAAGGGGGGGCGGCTATTCATGAGAAGACTTGCTTTAACCTGGACCTACCACTATATAGATAAAGCTTTTTTTGTAGGAACTAATAACAAGCAATACTTTTTAAAGCATGGCGTAAAAGAGAAGAACCTTGTGTTCGCACCACATGCTGTAGATAATGAACGTTTTGGAAATGACCTGCTTTATCAGGAGGAGGGTGAAAAGATTAGAAACCAACTAGGCATTCCTAAAGAACATACTGTTTTTATGTTTACCGGGAAGTTTGAGAAAAAGAAGAATCCCTTGCTTTTGATACAGGCTTTCCAGAAATTAAATAAAAAAGAATCCTCCCTTTTGTTAGTGGGCAACGGGGCTCTAGAGGGAGAACTTAAGAAGAAGGCGGAAGGTGAACCAAATATTTATTTTCTCCCTTTCCAAAATCAGAACAAAATGCCTGCGATCTACAGGGCTGGAGACGTACTGGTGTTGCCTTCAAGTGGCCCTGGTGAGACTTGGGGCTTGTGTATGAATGAGGCCATGGCAAGCGGACTCCCAGTTATAGCTAGCACCAAAGTAGGAGGGGCTGTTGACTTAGTGCAGGAAAGTAAAAATGGGTTTATCTTTGAGTCTTGCAACATAAACTGCTTGGAAGAGTCCTTACAGCAGTGTTTAAATAAAACAAAAGAAGAACTGGCTGCAATGGGAAAGGTATCCAAGACAATTATTGCTAACTGGAGTTTCCAACACATTTGTGAAGCAATTTTGACCGAAGTGCAAGGCAAGTAAGCAAGAGGAGCGGTATGTAGGATAAAAAATGGGAACAGAAAGTCAAACTTATAACAGGTTTATTTTTCAACTGGCTGGTCTCTTCTTGCTGGGCGTACTCCTGTTGTCTTTTTCATCTTTGTCTTTTCTAGCTACCACGGGAGCTTTATTTACGCTCTATATCCTAAACAGCCTACTTTTAAGTTTTGGAGAAGGCATCCCCATTAACCTTGTGATTATTTTTCTTGCATGTCTGCAATGGATTGTAGGCCCGATATTAAGTTATTATACTGGCATTAATCACCCTTTTTATGGAATGCAGGTTCAGGAAGAAGCTTATCTGAGCTTTGCTATACCAGGTGTAATTCTCTTTCACTTGGGCCTGTTAATACCAATTGTCGGAGTGAGGCATATTCCTAAAATGGTGATTAATGACCTCAGTGAAAATGTAAGGCATAAGGTAAGGGAAGCTTATTACCTGATAGGTATCGGGTTCTTTGCTTCCTTTATAACGCCGTTTGCTCCTTACTCTCTTTTCTTCTTTCTGTACTTACTCTCCCAGCTTAAGTTCATTGGGTGTTTCTACCTATACCTGAATGAATCGAGAAACAATACGCTTCTTTACCTTGTTTTTGCCACCTTGGTGCTGGATGCCTTAGCCCATGCCTTGTTTCATGACCTGCTACTTTGGACTTTTTTCTTTTTGTTTGTTTACTGTATTAAGAATAAGGTAAGCCTCACCAGGAAAGTTATGGCCGTCGTGGTTGGTTTCTTTCTGGTGTTTGTACTGCAGTCCGTTAAGTACCAGTACAGGAATATTGCCTGGACGAATACCTCTCTGAGTACCATTGGTCAATCTGAGCTCTTCTTTGGAATGATAGCCGAAAGGTTATGGTCTCCTGAAAAACTGTTGGAAACTAAGTCAAATGAGTTAGCAATTACCAGGTTGAACCAAGGCTGGATTATTACGCGGGTAATGAACTACGTCCCTTACGTCCGACCATTTGCAGAAGGCGAGACAGTTGAAGCAGCCTTTAGTTCTACCTTACTACCTCGTTTTATAGTTCCTGATAAAGCTATTGTGGCAGGTGGTGCTGCAAAGATGGAGAGGTTCACAGGGATTGTTTTGCAACCGGGCACCAGCATGAATATCAGTTTGTTGGGCGAAGGCTACGGTAATTATGGAAAGAATGGGGGCATTCTTTTTATGTTCCTGATTGGTATTGTGTTTAGCCTGGCATTCCGATTTTTGTTGGTGAAAAGCCTTCAGAATCCTACCTATATTTTCTGGATACCATTCCTGTACCTGCAGGTAGTAAAAGCAGAGACAGATTTAGCCACTACCCTTAATTATCTTGTTAAGGCTAGCATCGTCATGTTTTTGATTTTATACATGTTCAGAAAGGTGCTAAAGGTGGAGATATAGCTTTAAAGACACAAGACGTTAGACAAAGGACAGAAGAAAATGTCTTAAAATGTAATTATCTTACCTCATGCAAGGGGTAAGGTTTATATGTCAGTTTATAAATCATTACCTCCTTTGAGCAAGATAAAGCTTTTTTTAAGGCCGCAGCGTCGTGGTGCTTATAGTGTGGAGAACCTGTTCCAAACGCTGTATCCCTACATGAAGGAGGAGGCGGAACTGTACACCCTTCAAGGAGAGAGCAAGGGCTGGCTAGGCCGTATGAAAATGCTACAGGAGGTGCGATGCAATAAAAGTCTTAACGTAAATCATATCACAGGGGAAGTGAATTTTATTGCCTTAGCCCTTCCTAAAAACAACACGGTTCTAACCATACACGATGTAGAGTCTTTGCACCGAAGTAATTTTTGGGCAACCTATCTCCTAAGGTTACTCTGGCTAAAGCTTCCGGTGCAGCGCGTGAAGTTCATTACGGTTGTTTCTGAGCAAACAAAGCAAAGGCTGCTGGAACAGGTTGCAGTAGATCCCTTTAAGATAGAGGTTATCCCGAACCCAGTATCAGAGGCCTACACATACTCCCCGAAGCCTTTCAACACGATCCAACCAAACATACTGCAAATTGGAACAAAGAAGAATAAAAACCTGGCAAATATCATAAAAGCAGTAGCCGGGCTTCCGTGTAAACTCACTATTATTGGGGAATTATCCGAAAGCCAAAGGAACTTGCTGCAGAAGTATCATGTCCCCTTCGAGAACAAGGCGGCATTAACTAAGGAGCAATTGGTGGAGGAGTACAGAAGAGCTGATATAGTGAGTTTTGTGTCTACCTTTGAGGGCTTTGGGATGCCCATCGTGGAGGCAAATGCTGTAGGCAGAGTCGTGTTAACGAGTAACATTAGCTCCATGCCGGAGGTAGCTGGTGATGCGGCGTTCCTTGTTGACCCCTATGATGTGAAGGACATCCGCAGGGGCTTTGAAAGGCTCTTGCAGGATGAACAGCTTCGAAGCCGACTCATACAGAATGGCTTGGAGAATGTGAAACGTTACCGCCCGCAGGAGATTGCTGGAAAGTATCTTCAGCTTTATAGGAGAATTGAATGAGTAGTAGTCGTAAAAAGATACTGATAACCATCGACTGGTACTTGCCTGGATACAAGGCGGGCGGACCGATACAGTCCTGTGCTAACCTGGTGGCGCATCTAAAAGAAGAATGCGACTTCTATGTACTAACCCGCGATAGAGATTACTGTGAGTCTAAACCTCATGCAGGTGTTACGTCCAATGCCTGGAATCGCCTGGAAGAGCATGTCTGGGTTTACTATTTTTCTGATACAGAGCTTGGCTATCAAAACCTGAAGAGAGTCATTCAGGAATTGAAACCGGACCTGTCTTTTATCAATGGGGTTTACTCTTTTTACTTTTCGATACTACCCCTCTTAATTTTAAAGCAGTTAAAGCAGCAGGACATTATCGTTTCAGCACGGGGCATGTTGGCCCCTAGTGCCATACAGGTGAAAGGAGGGAAGAAAAAGCCTTTCCTGTTCCTAATGAAGAAACTAGGATTTTACAAGAATGTACGGTTTCATGCTACAAATGAGAAAGAGCGCCAGGATGTTTATCACACAATAGGGGCTTCGTCAACTGTAATAGTAGCGCCTAATTTACCCAGACGACATAATGTTCCACCGCTTGTAATCCGGGAGAAGCGTGAGGGAGAACTCAAACTAGTAAGTATTGCCCGCATTTCACCGGAGAAGAACACGAAATATGCCCTGGAGGTGCTTCAAGGCTTTCAGGGAGTAGGGCGTATAACTTTTGACCTTTACGGACCTGTGTATGATGCCGCTTATTGGGAGGAGTGTCAGGAGGTGATAGCCAGTCTTCCTGATAATGTGAAAGTCCAGTATAAGGGAAGCCTGGAGAGTGCCTTGGTCGCTAAGGCACTGACAGATCATCATGTTTTACTGATGCCGACACGAGGTGAAAACTTCGGACATGTGATATTCGAAAGCTTTTCTTATGGTTGTCCTGTCATTATCAGTGATCAGACACCCTGGCAGCAACTGGAGCGGCTTTCAGTTGGTTTTGATCTGCCTTTATATCATATGGATCGTTTTGTAGGTGCTGTTCAGTTTTTTCTGGAAATGAATCAACAAAAGTATGATAGGTGGTCTGAACAGGCTTATCTTTATGGACAGCAGCACCTACAAAACAAGCAGGCCCTGGCGTTAAACCAAAAGATGTTTCAGTAAGGAAAGCCCAGTGCAGTGGCTTATGATAACCTGCAAGGGCATGATGAGGTTTCTACTATTAAACAGATGTTATCTTACGTTGACAAGCAAAAGCAAGTAGATCTTTCTACTTATGACAATAGCTGGTTTAATTCAGGGGGAGGCCACTTTAAACGCACTCTCTGGTATTTTGTGAACGTGCTGTTTTTTCTGAATCCCCTCAATCCAGTTAATTCACTGAAAGTTTGGTTGCTCCGGCTTTTCGGAGCACAGATTGGAAGAGGAGTGGTTATCAAACCAGGAGCAAACATCAAATATCCCTGGCTGCTACGGGTCGGGAATCATGTCTGGCTAGGGGAGAAGGTTTGGATAGATAATCTGACAGAGGTTAACATAAGCGACAACGTAACACTTTCGCAGGGAGCCATGCTGCTGACGGGCAGCCATGATTATAAAAGTCCTGCCTTCGATTTAGTTGTAGGAAAGATAAAGCTGCAGGAGGGCACCTGGATAGGAGCAAAAGCCATCATTTGTCCGGGTGTAACGTGCGGTTCCCATAGTGTGCTGGCAGCGGGTTCTGTAGCAACACAAGACTTAGATGCTTATACGATTTACCAGGGTAATCCTGCCGAAGCAAAGCGGAAAAGGATAGTTGATTAGATAGTGCCCAGTGTTTTCCTAAGCCTACAGGACTTCTAGTAAAGATGAAAGTTACCATTATCACCATCGTATTCAATAACCGGGAAACTATTGCTGATACCATCGAATCGGTGCTTGGTCAGACTTATCCGGATATAGAATATATTGTGGTGGATGGTTTGTCTACCGATGGTACGGTGCAGACTATCAAGGGCTATGGTAACCGTATTGCGAAATTTATTTCAGAAGAAGATGGTGGTTTGTATGATGCCCTTAACAAAGGGATCAGAATGGCTACCGGTGATGTGATAGGTTTCCTGCATTCCGATGACATCTTCTATTCTAAGGAGGCCATAACAGCCGTAGCAGAGGCTTTTAAAGCGGCAAGCAGTGACTGTGTCTATGCTGATCTTGTATATGTAGACCGGGAGAAGCCCGATAAGATTGTCCGCAACTGGAAATCCGGGATTTACAAACGGAAAAGCTTTGTTTATGGCTGGATGCCACCGCACCCTACCTTCTATGTGAAGCGGGAGGTATATGAGCGCCTGGGTCTATATGATACTGCCTTCAAAAGCGCAGCTGATTATGAGCTTATGTTGCGTTACCTCTACAGGCATGGCATTAGCACGGCATACTTGCCGGCGTACCTTGTGCGGATGCGCGTTGGCGGAAAGAGCAATAGTACCCTAAAAAACAGGATCAGAGCAAATAACGAGGACTATAACGCCTGGCTAGTAAATGGTTTGCGCCCTCGCTTCTATACTCGGTATTTAAAGCCTCTGCGAAAGTTGACGCAGTTCTTCTAGAAACCAAAACAGTGTTAAATATTAGGTGGGTACCAAAACCTTGTTTTGAGTATAAGGGAAGTGTTTTTTATAAACATTAAACTTGCTTTCAAAGAAGTGCCATGAAAGGCTGCTTAAAAGTAGTAGCACTAATGAATTTAAAGCAAAAAAAACATAAGGACCTAATGTTTCCATAGGTGGTGCACCTATAATATTAAGCCATGTAGTGTTTATGAATGGAACAAAGTTATGTAGAAGGTATAATCCGTAACTTATTTTTCCAAGATAAAGCATAAGAGGAGAGGCTAAGACGTTACCTATCGTACCTTTAAAACCTTTTGATGCAGCATAAACTAAACCAACCAAACAGAGGGTAAGGGCAAAGTCATCGACAATACCAAACCAAAGGTTTGAACTGGCCGAAAAAAATAAGGCTAGTAATGTTATTAAGCCTGTTATAGAAGCCATTGCGATTGTCCTCTGCATATTTCTGAAGTTACTTCTATCTATGAAGGTTAGTAGGGCACCAGTTCCCAAAGAATGAAAAGAACTTATAGGAAGGACTTTAACCATCATTTCTCCTTCATAAATTCCATAAAGCACCTTGAAAAGAGGAGATGCTAACACAAATGAAATGACAGTAATCAACAGGAACCTGCGAGGTGTGAGCAATATCACAAGCGGCCATATAAGATAAAACTGTTCTTCTACTGCTAATGACCATAGATGAGATGCTTCACCTATCCAACCATTTTCCGCTATTTTAATATTAGTAAAGAAAATTGCGTGCCATGGAAGATGTTCTAAGATATTTGGTGCACCAATAGCAAGCATCAACAGTAATACTAAGTAATATAGAGGAAATATGCGCAAAAATCTTCTAGCATAAAAACTCTTTATAGTCATTCCCATTCCTGATCCTATAGATTCAGCCTTGGCTCTAGCATCAATTAAAATCGCTGTGATAAGATAACCACTTAGAACAAAGAACAACTGAACACCAATATGGGCCCCTCGTCCAAAGATGCTCATGTTAGGTGCCCAATGCGACATAATAACCATTGCAACAGCCAATGTTCTAAGCCCATCTAATTGAGGCTTGTATTTGTAGTTAGGCTTGTTTAAACTCATTAGCTTGATAAGAGTAGAGTAATATGTAAGATATTAAAATTGTTTAAAAGAGTCATATCAATATTCTTAGCCCCCTAAAATGCTGGATCAAAGATTCTAAAAGTTTTAAATGATAACTTGTACGAGCAATGAAAAGAAGACACTGGTCAACAGACGAGAAACTCAAGATCCTTTTAGAGGCAGAAAAGGAAGAAATAACAGCCACTATCCGTAAGCACGGCATCTACACGGGCACCTTCTAGCAGTGGAAGGAAAAGTACGATACGGGCGGCAAGGATTCTTTAACCAGTAAGCATTATAAGCTGGACCCGAGAGTAAAACGCCTCCAGGAGGAGAACCAGCAGCTCAAGGAATTGCTGGCAGAGAAAGAGCTGGCGCTGCACATCAAGGAAGAGCTTTTAAAGAAAAGCACTGTCAGAAGGCAGACCGGATTATGATCGCCAAGGAGTCTATCCGGCAGTGATACCCGCTTTATAAGGTGCTGCTCCTGTGCAGCTTGAGCAAAAGCACCTATTACTACCTTCCCTCTTGTGGAAAGAGGGGCCGTAAAGCCAGCACCAGCACAAAGAGCAAGCAAGGCATCCGCTACAGCAACGAATATATGCTGGACCGGATAAGTTGGCTGCTCCTACAAGAGTTCGACGACTACGGCTACGAAAAGGTGAGAGGATGGCTAAACAACAGCGAGGGCCTGATCATCAACGGCAAGAAAGTGTATCGGCTGATGCAAGAGACCCGGCTACTCAACAGCCGTATCAGAAGGGAGAGAAGGGCAAAGAGGATTGCAAAGTACCTGTTACAAAACCCTTCTCAGCCCTGTGAGTGCATGCAGACCGTCACCAAGTACATCTATGTCCACGGGGAGCACAGGAACGCCTTGCTAATAACGGTGCTGGATATGTTCAGCCGCGGTATTTTGGGTTACAGGTGGGAATGGAGTATCAACAAGTACCAGGTGATAGACCTGATGAGAGATTTTTGTACCATTACAGCATGCCACAGAAGGTAAGCCTTAGAACCGACAACGGCAGCCAGTTTGAGGCAGGTTTGTTTCGGGAGTACCTGGAAGAAATGAGCATCGACCATGAGTTCACGACGTGGCCAACCCACAAGAGAACTGCTACATCGAGTCCTACCACTCCATCGTGGAGAGCGCTGTCTGTTCTAAGTATTAATTTGAAACCTCCAGGAGGCGAAAGAGGTGTTCAACCACATCATCAACTACCACAACCATGGCAGGTTTCACGTGAGCTTAGGTATGTTGTCTCCGAACAAGTACCTGCAGGTACGGCAGCCAGCTCAAGGTCTGAGAATGATCCCGCTGAAAGAAGAGATGACTGTTATTGAAAACTAAATGAATAGTAGAATTCGGGTCCTATGAATAGGGGCTTAGGGCAAAGAGGTTACTTAAGCTTAAGGAGAAGGTTTAAGAAACAGGAAGACTTAGACAGAGCAGATATAATTATTCTCTTAGGAGTATATAATATTTTCAGTTCCTGATAGAACGCTAATCAGCCTAAAAACAAAAAAGCCTGAGATTTTCATCTCAGGCTTTCGCGGTCTGGACGGGACTCGAACCCGCGACCTCCGCCGTGACAGGGCGGCATTCTAACCAACTGAACTACCAGACCAATACTTTTTAACTTAGCACTCTTTGTGCCTTTTGCGTTACCGCAGTTTTACCTGCGGTCTGGACGGGACTCGAACCCGCGACCTCCGCCGTGACAGGGCGGCATTCTAACCAACTGAACTACCAGACCAATACTTTTTAACTTAGCACTCTTTGTGCCTTTTGCGTTACCGCAGTTTTACCTGCGGTCTGGACGGGACTCGAACCCGCGACCTCCGCCGTGACAGGGCGGCATTCTAACCAACTGAACTACCAGACCGTGTTTCTTTTCCTTAACGCTGTTCGTTAAAGTGATGCAAATGTATAGCCTTCGTTTTGATTGTGCAAGCCCCGAGCATCTTTTTAGGCCTATATTTTTTAACGATCTACTTAATTCCCTCATTTCCAAGGCGACTTTTTTTGATTTGGCGCATAAATAGCTGGCGGGACTACGTGCATTGGCATAAACTCTTAAATTTGTATCTTAAACTAGCGATGAACTTATGCTTTTAGATTTCGAACAGCCCATTGCCTCGCTGGAGGGCAAGCTACAGGAGATGAAAAAACTGGCCGATGAAAGCCAGGTGGACGTTACGGAGGCAGTAAAGGCCCTGGAAGAGAAAATTAAGATCTTAAGAAAGGAAACCTATGCCAACCTGACGCGCTGGCAGCGGGTGCAGTTGTCCCGTCACCCTGAGCGCCCTTATACCCTGGACTATATACAGGGCATCACGGATAAGTTCGTAGAGCTGCATGGCGACAGAACGGTTAGCGATGATAAAGCCATGGTTGGGGGCTTCGGTGAGGTGGATGGCCGTAGCGTGATGTTTATCGGGCAGCAGAAAGGCCGTAACACGAAGCAGCGCCAGTTGCGCAATTTCGGCATGGCAAACCCCGAGGGCTACCGCAAAGCGCTGCGCCTGATGAAAATGGCTGAGAAATTCGGAAAACCGATTGTTACCCTGATTGATACCCCGGGTGCTTTCCCTGGCTTGGAAGCAGAAGAGCGCGGACAAGGCGAGGCCATTGCCCGCAACCTGAAAGAGATGTTCATGCTGAAGGTGCCGGTGATCTGTATCATCATAGGAGAGGGGGCCTCGGGTGGTGCGCTTGGCATTGCCATTGGTGACCGGGTGATGATGCTGGAGAATACCTGGTACTCCGTTATATCCCCTGAGTCCTGCTCTTCCATCCTTTGGAGAAGCTGGAACTACAAGGAACAAGCGGCTGAGGCCCTGAAGCTCACAGCAACCGATATGCTGGAGAACAAGTTGATTGATGGCATCATCAAAGAACCGCTCGGTGGGGCCCACCTGAACCCGGAGAAGATGATGCGTACGCTGAAGAAGGCTATTATAAAACTCTTAGACGAGTTAGAGGGTATAGATGCCGAAGAACGCATCATGCAGCGCATCGAGAAGTTCTCGAACATGGGCGTGGTGCTGGAAGACTAGCGTTCCTTAGCCAGGAGGCAAGGTTTCTTATAGGGCTTACAGATTACCCACCCCTAACCCCTCCGAGGAGGGGAATTTCTTCTTCTAACTGATTAGGGAATCCCCTCTTGGGAGGGGTTAGGGGTGGGTTAACAGATAAGAGTAGGTTTAAAAGTAGGGGAAGCGAAAGCTTTTCTCCCTGTCATCCTGCAATGATCTTGGTGGCCGCCCGCAAGTAATTTGCAGACTCCGTACAGGATAACAAATAAGAGAGCCTTGCTTCCTTGCATGGGTGTGAGGCTTATGGGGGTACTCGTGCTATTTAAAGCGTGTGCTAGCAGAGAGGGGGGGCACTTCCAACTGCTGAGTAAGAGAAGTCTTCCGTCCTGAACCATAACACAAATTCTAACCGCAACAGAGCAAATGAAGCTACACGTAATTGACACAGGTTTTTTCAAGTTAGATGGTGGGGCCATGTTTGGCGTGGTGCCGAAGACGCTGTGGCAGCGGACGAACCCGGCGGATGAAAATAACCTGTGCACCTGGGCGATGCGCTGCCTGCTGCTAGAGGATGGGGACCGGCTTATTTTAATTGATAATGGCATCGGGGAGAAGCAGGATGCGAAGTTCTTCAGCCATTATTACCTACACGGCGATGCGTCTCTTCACAAGTCCTTACGGGCAGCTGGTTTTGCACCGGAGGAGGTCACGGATGTGTTTCTGACACACCTGCACTTCGACCACTGCGGCGGGGGCGTACAATATAAGAACAGTGACGGCGCTTTGGAACTCGTGTTCCCGAATGCTACGTATTGGTCTAACGCCGACCACTGGGACTGGGCCACGCAACCCAATGCCCGGGAAAAGGCCTCCTTTTTAAAGGAAAATATCCTGCCGATGCAGGAGAGTGGGCACCTGCAGTTTGTAGATCCAACGGCTCCTTCACCTTTTCCGCAATTTGATATCTTTTATGCCAATGGGCATACTGATAAAATGATGGTGCCTATCATTCCTTATAAAGGACAGAAACTGGCTTTTATGGCCGATCTGCTTCCTTCTGTCGGGCACCTGCCACTGCCTTACGTGATGGGCTATGACACCCGTCCCTTGCTGACATTGGAAGAAAAGGCTTCTTTCCTGAAGCAGGCGGCGGATGAAAAGTACGTCTTGTTCTTTGAGCACGACCCGGTGAACGAGTGCTGTACCGTGCAACACACCGAGAAGGGCGTGCGCCTGGAAAGAACCTTTAGCTTAAGCGAAGTTTAAGTGCGGGTAGGTTTGGCTTTATCTGGCGGAGGTGCCAGGGGAATTGCCCATCTGGGTGTTCTGAAAGCGTTAGACGAGTTGGGTGTTTCCGTTTGTATGATCTCCGGTGTGAGCTCTGGTGCTATTGCCGGTGTTCTGTACGCCTACGGTTTCCCCCCGGCTGAGATCCTGCAACTCATAAAAGAGCTAAGTATTTTTCAGATTGTGCGGCCTGCTTTCGGGAAAATTGGCTTGCTGCACCTGGATGAAGTGGATAAGCTTTACCGCAAGCACTTAGGCGATGCGCCGCGCTTTGAAGACCTGAAGATACCCGTGGTCATTAGCGCGACGGAAATGAACGAAGGGGTAACGGCTTACTTCTCCTCCGGCGTGCTCATCAAGCCCCTCATTGCTTCCTCGGCTGTTCCGATCCTGTACCACCCTATTCAATACGAGGGGAAACTGCTGAATGACGGTGGACTGCTGAACAATCTGCCCGTAGAGCCCCTGCTGAATAATTGCGATGTAAAAATCGGGGTGCACGTAAATCCTATCAACCACCAGGCACACGTCTCTTCGCTGCGGGGGATGATTGAGCGGACCGTGCTCCTGGCCATTAACAACAATGTGAAACTGCGCTTGCCGCTGCTGGATTTGCTGCTGGAGCCGCAGGATTTGCGCTACTACCGGCTGTCCAGCTTTCGGAAAGCCGATGAGATATTTGAGATCGGGTACCGGCACACGATGCAGATGAAGAGGCACCTGTTGCACCTATTGGAAAAGAGCGTTTAACGCTTCCTTTATTTGCGATAAAAGGTTGTCCAGGAACGTGCTTCTCTTTTTGCCACGCAAGCGGAAGTAGGTGGTTTAACAACACGTTTCCTTGCCATCCATCTTCTCTTATATAAGGAAAATTATATATTATAGCAGCCATCCCATGGCAAAGATTTATTCATTTATATTTTTCTGCTTTTCTTAAGTTTATCGCTATCTTTAATTTTAATATACGTGTTTTGCTCTATAGTAAAGAAACCATATGCGTAAACTACTTTTCTCTGCCCTTGTGCTTCTGTCTTTTTCTTCCCTGGCCCAAGAAAACCATCATAGCTTTTTGATCAAAGCGAAAGTGAAGCAGGCGTCGATCATGCTTGGAGGAAACATTAACGCATCTGCCTATAAGACCAGCCAGGAGCTGGACTACCCGAGTGCCACGAAGGAAGGACGAAACACCACGGCCAATTTGCAGAGTAAGAGCGCTTATTTTGTGATGCACGACTGGGCTGTTGGCCTGGACGTGACACTGAATCATGTGGGGCATGCTGTCACCACAGAACAGGGAGAGGAGAAATACAGGCGTACCATGTTGCTGGCCGGTCCGTTTACGCGTTACTACCTGGACAACGGTGTTTTTGGAGAACTTGGCCTGCAGATGGGCCTTTTTAACTTCTCGACCGGCGAAAAGATAGACTTATACCAGGGAACGATTGGGGTCGGCTACTCCCACTTTATCAATGAAAAGATAGCCCTCGAACCCCTTATCAGCTTTCGTTACTACAGAGAAACAGCAGACGATTTATCGAATGTTACGATCGGCCCCATGTTTGGCTTTGGTGTGCAGGCCTATCTGCTTCGTAAGCGGGCACATGTTATTAAGGAAACGCTATAATGCTTATATTTGTGTATAGGTATTATTTAGCTTTTGGCCCGGCTACGCGTTCGTAGTCGTTTAACAACATGTTTGCAAAACTTCTTTCTAAAGCCATTTTTAAAATTGCTGGCTGGAAACTGAACGGGAATCTCACACCGGAGAATCGCCGTTCCGTCATGATCGCCGCCCCCCACACGAGCAACTGGGATTTTATTTATGCCCGTGCTGCTTTCTACCTGATGGATGCGCCCATCCGTTTCACCATAAAAAAGGAATTTACCGAGTTCCCCCTTGTCGGTCCCTTGCTCATGTCGATGGGCGCGCTGCCCGTGGACCGCTCCAAGAACACGAAACTGGTAGATGCGATGATCAAGATCATCAAAGAGACGCCCGGCGACATGTGCGTAATGGTTACGCCAGAGGGTACCCGCAAGTACCAGCCGCGCTGGCGGAAAGGTTTCTACCATGTGGCCGTAGGAGCAGGGGTACCGATTGTGTTAGGTTATTTAGACTATGCCAAAAAAGAAGCTGGCATTGGCCCCACCTTTTACCCCACCGGGGAT
This sequence comes from Pontibacter ummariensis, assembly GCF_900188175.1. Taxonomy (GTDB): domain Bacteria; phylum Bacteroidota; class Bacteroidia; order Cytophagales; family Hymenobacteraceae; genus Pontibacter; species Pontibacter ummariensis. The sequence goes on from NZ_FZOQ01000002.1 coordinate 51,707, forward strand.
ATAGACGCAGACATAGAAAAGATCATGGCCTTTTACCGTACCAAGCAAGGCAAGTTCCCCGAGCAAGGCGTGCTGTAAAAGGATTAAAGTAGAAAGCGGGTTAAGGTTTATCTACCCCAGTTTACTTAGGGCACGTGTTTCTTCATAAATCTCCAGATTTCTCCTTTCGTCGAAATTACGGAGTAGCTTTATGATCGAAGAAAAAAACATTCCCAGTTTTTCCGGGAGGCCCCTACCCCAAACGTGGAGCGCACATAACTAGAAATAAAAAAGGCCGCTTGTGATTCTACAGGATAAACAGTCCCTGCGCAAGCATAAACAAGCAACTAAATCATTAGCAATCATAAAAGGAGAGGGGCCGCTACGAATAGCGGCCCTCTCTCTTTTTTATGATTCATGTTTTGATTAAGCTATCTGTCGCAAATCCACAGGGATGACCCTGGAAATCCCCGCTTCAATCATGGTGATGCCGTACATCACATCCGTAGAGGCCATGGTGCGCTTGTTATGCGTGACCACGATGAATTGAGAATCGTGAGAGAACTTGCGGATAATGTTGTTGAACTTATCGATGTTCGCATCGTCCAGTGGGGCGTCTACCTCATCGAAGATACAGAACGGAGCCGGCTTCAGCAGGTAGATGGAGAACAGCAGGGAGATCGCTGTCAGGGTCTTTTCTCCACCAGAAAGCTGATTGATTGTCAATGGTCGCTTGCCTTTCGGCTGGGCCATGATCTCGATCTTCGACTCGATCGGGTTCTTCGGGTCCAGGAGCACCAGGTCGCAGTTATCTTCCTCGGTAAACAGGCTGCGGAACACCAGCTTAAAGTTATCCTTTATCTGGTTAAAGGCATCCATAAACTTGTCCTTGGCAACGGTGTCGATTTCGTTGATGGTTTCGATCAGGGCATTCTTTGCGTTGAAAAGGTCGTTGCGCTGCTCGGTGATAAACCTGTTCCTTTCTTCGATCTCTTCGTAGGCCTCGGCAGCCATGGCATTCACCGGCCCCATTTTATCCAGTTGCCCTTTTACGGTGGCAATGTGCTGGCTCAGCTCTTCGGTAGACAAAGGAATGAGTAGTTCCTCTTCCGGAACAGGAGAGGAGAAATCATCGTCGGAGATGCTGAACTCGGCTGCCAAGCGCTCTTTGATCGCGACGAGTTTTAATTGTGTGTCTGTTTTGGCCTGCTGCATGCGCATCAGGAGCTCGTCGGCATGCTGCCGCTTGCGCTGCAAGTCCCGAATGCTTTTGTCCTTTTCATCCAGCTCACCGCGCAGGCTGAAGTATTCTTTCTCGATGTCCTCCAACTCACGGGCAAATTCCCGCCTTGCCTCGGTCATTCCCTCTACCACCGCTTCATTCTCCTCAATAAAGGTATCGGCCGTGCTAATTTCTTCCTCGGCTTTAACCAGCTCTGCTTTCAGGTGTTCGATACGCTCCTGGTTTGTCTCCACCGTTTTCTGCTTGTAGCTGATCTCCTGTTGCAGGGAGGCGAAACGGTTCTTAAGCTGGTGGAACTGGATGTTTTCCTGGTTATAGCGGCCTGAGATGACAGCGATCTGCTCCTGTTGCCTTTCTATTTGCAAGGTAAACTCCGCCAGCTCAGCCTCCAGGCGCTGCAGTTCTTTCTGATCGGCCGCTGCCTGCGGGGATACTTCCTGGCTTTGCTCCCGCAGTTCAACCAGGCGCTCCTGCAATTCGTCTTTCTTTTGGTCGAAGTTACGGAGGTTCTGCTGGTGCTGCTCATGCTTAATGCGCACCGTCAGCAGGTCCTGCTGGTGCTTTGCCACCTCTTTCTCCAGCTGCTTGATGGCATCCTTTTGCGACTCTGCCTTGTAGTTTTGTAGAATGCGGTTTTGCGTTGTAATGCGGCTCTGCTGCAGGTCCACTTGCTTCGTGAGTTCCTCCACCTCTTCCGCCAGTTTTTCAAGGTTCTGCTTCCGGCCCAGCCTATTGCCATCGAAAAGGCCGACAGAGCCACCAGACAAACTCAGCGGTTTCCGGATCGCGCTACCGTCTTTCAGGATGATGGTCTTGTAATCGCTTCCGTATAATTCATCTTCACTATCATCGCTGATGTACACGTTCCGCAGCATGTACTTCATGAGGCTGCTGTATTTCTTATCAGCCGACACCACCTCGTAGGCAGCTTTCAGTTCACCCTCGCTATAGGTAGCCGTTGGCTCCATTTCCTCTATTTCGGAGAGGATGATGAAGTTCGCACGCCCTTTATTCTCACGCTTCAAAAGCCCAATGGCTTCCACGGCGTCCTGTAGTTCCTCTACTACGAAGAAGTTCATGTAAGGCTCGAGGTAACTCTCGATAAGGCCCTTGTACTCAGCCTCGCAAACGAGAATGTCGGACAGGAGAGGAGCCGGTTTAGACCAGGTGTCGGACTTGCTGAGGTACTTGATGGCCTCGGGGAAACCCTCCATGTTCTCTACCAGCGACTTGGTCAGGTTGTACTGGTTTTGCTTTGCATCCAGCGTACGGTTCAGTTCCACCAGCTGCACTTTCAGCTCCTCTATGGCAGCCTCTGTCTGTTCTATGTTTGCCTGAAGTGTTTCCTCCTTTGCCTGCAGGCGAACTAACTCTCCTGTATTTTCTTCCAGCACGGCCTGTGCTTCCTGCAGCTGTTCCTGTAATACGCGGCCGTCTTCGTCAGCTGTTTGCTGCTGCAAGTGCAGGCGCTCCAGTTCCTGGTTGATGTTCTGTATCTGTACCTGGCTGATCTCAAGAGATTTGTTCAGTTGGTAGACTTCGTTTTGCTTTGCCTTTTGCTGGCGTGTCAGCTCCTGGAAGGTATCCTGCAGGCTTTCTTTCTGCTCATTTGCCTCCTGTAGCTGCTCTTTCAGTTCGCTGACGTGATCTTCGGCCTCTGCAAAGGTTTCCTGTACCGTCATCAACTCATCGCGTAGCTCCAGAATGCTTTCCTGGGTATGCTCCACGTTGGCCGTATCCTGGCTGATCTGCTGGCGCAATTGCAGCATGCGCTCTTTCAGGTAGGCGCTGCGTTCTGCTTTTAGCTTGATGTCGTTTTCCAGCTGGCGCAGCTTGGCGGTCTGCACCTGCATGGTTTTCTGCATCTCGGCCAGCTTTTCCTGCGTCTGGTTCAGTTCTTCTTTCTGGTCGGCAATGGCATCCTCTGCCTCGGTAGCAGCGGTCACGTACTGCTCTTTCAAGGCATTTTCCTGCTTCACATCCTGCTCCAGGCGCTCCAGGGTTTGCTGGTACTGCGCTATGTTGCGGCGGGCGTATTCCAAGCTGTGTTTCTTATAGTCCTCCTTTAGCTGGAAGTACTTAATGGCCTGTTTGGCTTGCCGCTCCAGGGTTTTCATGTTTTTGCCGATCTCGTGCAGCACGTCCTCCACACGCTCCAGGTCGGCATCTGTTTCTTCCAGCTTTTTAAGCGTTTGCTTCTTACGTACCTTAAACTTGGAGATACCGGCCGCTTCCTCAAACAAAAGGCGACGGGAGTTCTCTTTGTCGTTGAGGATCTCGTCCACCATCTTCAGTTCGATGATGGCGTAGCTGTCAGAACCGATACCGGTGTCCAGGAAGAGCTCGTTGATATCCTTCAGGCGGCAAGGCACCCCGTTCAGCATGTATTCGCTGTCCCCGTTCCGGTAGTACTTTCGGGTTACCGTAACTTGCGAATACTCCGTAGGCAGAATTCCCTTGTTATTATCGAAGGTGATGGATACCTCCGCCAATTGCACCGGTTTCCGGGTTTTGGAGCCATTGAAGATCACGTTCTCCATTTTGTCGGAGCGGAGGTTGCGTGTCTTCTGCTCTCCCAGTACCCAGCGGATGGCGTCCACGATGTTGGACTTACCACAACCGTTTGGCCCTACGATCCCCGTAATTCCGTTGTCGAAGTTGATGACGACCCGGTCGCCAAAGCTCTTAAAGCCTTTGATCTCTAGTTTTGATACTTGCATTCGCGTGTGCGGAAACTGTGTAAGCTAAGCTCAAAAATAAAATGATTTTTGATACAAATGCACCTTGCACTTGTATAATTAAAGGTTAAAGAAGCGTCTTTTTAGCGTGATTTTGCTATATTTGATTAGAAGAGATTTTTATGGAGGTAATACTGGTCATCTTACTCATATTAGCCGGAGTCGCTTTCTTTTTGATAAGGGAGTGGTTTAAAGCCTTTAACACGCCGGACGTGCCAAGCAGAAAAGAGGCGGACAGGCAGGGAAGAACACCGCAGGCACCCCCAAGGCCTGCGACTTCTTTTGAGGACATTCTGCGGGAACTGCAGCCGAAGGCAGAGCGCATGGGAGAAAAGGGCCAGAAACCTGTAGCCCCAGCTCCGGAAAAGCCCAGGGAAGTAGCTAGACCTTTGGTGCCCGTAGCCGAAGAAAAGCCGAAGTACAAAAGCTATGAGAAGCCGATACCTGCAGCCGTTTCACTGGAGGAGAAAACAATACCAGGAAGAAAGCAGGTGGTTGTGCTGCAGCAAGAGACACCACCAAGAAGGTTTGATCCGTACGCCAGAGGCACTGAAAGGACATCCGACCGGATGGCAAGAATGCTTCGTAACCCAACTACCGCACGAGATGCCATTATTCTAAGCGAGATCTTTAACAGGAAGTATTAGTGGTTTTAGCTAGCGAACAGTCCGACTGGTATGTGGGCCCGAAACGAGTGAGGTTATCAGAACTTGTCTTACTGCTATCTCTTGTACCGGTTCCAACCACCCCCAACCCCTCCTTGTCTAAGGCGGGGAGCCTGTTACTACTGTTGTCGAAGCATGAGCTCTGTAGTAAGACCAACAGCAGTTATTATTCTTCACCAAGTACAAGCCTATTCCCCTCTTGTGAGGGTAAGGGTGGCTTTTAGAAATATGTAAGACAGAACATGCTCTTGTGATGGTATAAGACTAAGATAACCCTGTTACTGGATACTGCGAAAAGGACTACTTAGACAAGCTTTACTCAAGTATATAAAACACTCAGGCAATTCTGCTGCCTGCAGGTAACTTTTTAGTTAAACCCTACAGATAAAACGCACTAAGAGGGTTGCTATAACACTTAGCATCCAAAAGTATAAAAAGCAGGCTCCTCGCCTTAGATAAGGAGGGGGAAGGGGGTGGTTGGAACCGGTACTGCTAACTTATCAGGGTGTTTTCTTTTGACTTTTTGGCTGCCTTATAAGGGTGACTTGTACTGCTAAACACGAACAAGCTCATTTTTCTACAAGTTCTGCGTAACAGCATAGGTTACCAGGTTTGCCCCCATGCGCAAGGCCTGCTGGCGGATCGGCTCCGGATCGTTGTAAATCTCCTGGTCTTCCCAGCCATTCCCCAGATCTGACTCAAAGGAGTAGAAGCACACCAACCGGCCCTCGTGTATAATCCCGAAGCCCTGGGGTGGCTTGTTATCGTGTTCGTGTACTTTCGGGAGGCCATGCGTGAACTCAAACTTTTGCCGGTAAATAGGGTGGTCGAAGGGAAGTTCGACGAACTCATACTCCGGGAACACCTTTTTCATCTCTTTTCGGATATACTTGTCCAGGCCGTAGTTATCATCTACATGCAGAAAGCCTCCGCTCAGGAGGTAGTTGCGTAGGTTCTGTGCCTCGGCATCTGAGAAAATCACGTTGCCATGCCCTGTCATATGCACGAAGGGATAGCTGAAAAGCTCCGGGCTTCCGACTTCCACAATAGCGGGTTCAGCGGCGATGTTCATGTTCAGGTTGCGGTTGCAAAACTGAATCAGGTTGGGCAGCGATGTTTTGTTTGCGTACCAGTCGCCACCGCCATTATACTTTAACTTCGCTATTTTAAAGCTATAGTTCTGAGCGAATAAGGAAGGACTGGCTACTGCCAGGAGCAGGAATAAAACTAGAAGGTGCTTTAGCATAAGTTCGGGCGTTGGCTGTTATTCTTATAACGGCGCATAGATGTCGTGTAGTACATTTAACGTGTGGCAGGCTACCAAGGCCGCTGTTTCGGTACGCAGGCGGCTTTGCCCTAGCGTAACAGGTTTTATCCCTGCTTCATAGGCTGCCGCGATCTCCCCTGTTGAAAAGTCCCCTTCCGGACCGATCATGATCACGTGTGGCTGGCCGAAGGCATAGTAATCCTTGATGCTCTTCGTGGCATCCTCTTCCAGGTGGGCGATATACGTATGCTCCGGGATTGTCTTCTGTACAAAGCGGTGGAAAGGAGTCATTTCGTTCAGCAGGGGCAGGTACCCTTTCTGAGACTGCTTCATGGCGCTAACGGCAATCTTCTCCAGCCTGTCGAGCCTGAGTTGGCGGCGTTCGGAGTGCTCGCAGAGCAGAAACGTAATTTCACTCACGCCGATCTCGATGGCTTTCTCCACAAACCACTCCATACGGTCCATGTTCTTCGTCGGCGCCACCGCAATGTGCGAGGTGTGCGGCACCTTTCCAAACTCAATTTGTTTGTCAATGATCTGTAGCTGGCACTTTTTAGGGGTGGCTGACTGAATCACCGCCGTGTACCGGCCTCCCACACCATCTACAAGATATACGGTGTCTCCCTGCTGCAGGCGCAGTACGCGTGTACAGTGTTTTGACTCGTCTTCGCTTAATGTATAAAATTCGCCTTTTACGTCTGGAGTATAGAATAAATGCACTGCTTTTCCTTTTGTTCGTCTATCATTACCGGAGGTGGCACAAATACAGTCTTTGAGAAGCCACCCGCGAGAGCAGCAACATGCCCGCCGGTTTATTATACGAAAGTATGAAATTTGAGACAGGTGTGGAAGAAGGGAAAACAAAAGCCTCCCTGCACAAGGCAGAGAGGCTTGCGAGAGGTACCAGGAAGGCTTCTTAGGCTGTTTCTTCCACCAAAGGTGCCCCTGCCATTATTTCTTCGCTGGCATCATCGGCAAACTTCTGAAAGTTCTTCACGAATTTCGCGGCCAGGTCTGTGGCTTTGTTGTCGTAGTCTTCTTTGTTTTCCCAGGTATCGCGCGGATTCAGGATCTCGGAAGGCACGTTCGGGCAGGAGGCAGGAACCTCTACGCCAAACACCGGGTGCTTGGTATAGCGAACTTTATCCAAATCGCCCTTTAAGGCAGCTGTAATGGTAGCGCGCGTATAAGGCAGTTTCATGCGGGAGCCCACACCGTAAGGGCCACCTGTCCAGCCCGTGTTCACCAGCCACACATTTACCTGGTTTTCCTCCATCTTTCTGCCCAGCATTTCGGCGTACTTCGTGGGATGCAGGGGGAGAAAAGCCGCCCCAAAACAGGCAGAGAAAGTAGTCTGTGGCTCTGTTATCCCTACTTCGGTGCCGGCTACTTTGGCCGTATAGCCAGAGATGAAGTGGTACATGGCCTGGCTGGTGTTTAACCTGGAGATAGGAGGGAGCACCCCAAAGGCATCGGCTGTCAGGAAGAAGATGTTTTTCGGCACGCCCCCTCTGGAAGGGATAACGGCATTATCTATATGATAGATCGGGTAAGCAGTGCGCGTGTTTTGCGTAACCGAGCTGTTGGTGTAATCTACCGTACGTGTACCAGGGTAGAAGCGCGTGTTCTCCACAATAGACTCAAAGCGGATGGCATCCCAGATCTGCGGCTCTTTCTCACGCGTCAGGTCAATTACTTTGGCATAGCAGCCCCCCTCAAAGTTAAAGACACTGTCCTTTGTCCAGCCGTGCTCGTCGTCCCCGATCAACCCGCGGTCCGGATCAGCAGAGAGCGTTGTTTTACCGGTGCCCGACAGCCCGAAGAAAATCGCGGTGTCTCCATCTTGCCCGATGTTGGCCGAGCAATGCATCGACAGCGTATCCCGCTCCTGTGGCAACAGGTAGTTGAGAACGGAGAAAATTCCTTTCTTCATCTCCCCGGCGTACCCCGTGCCGCCGATGAGGATGATGCCCTTGCTTAAGTTAATGATAGCAAAGTTCTTCTGGCGGGTGCCGTCTTCCTCAGGGTTCGCCTCAAATTCCGGGGCGCAGAGGATGGTAAACTGGGGTTGATGCTGCTCAAGCTCTTCTTTTGTTAAACGCAGGAACATGTTATGGCAAAACAGATTATGCCAGGCCTGGGTATTTACGATGCGCAGGTCCAGGCGATAATCCGGATGAGCCCCCGCATAGGCATCGCGCACATACAACTTGCGGTCCTGCAGGAAGTGGACCATCTTATCATAGAGCCGGTCGAACTTTTCGGGGCTAAACGGAATGTTGATGTCGCCCCACCACACGGTGTCTGCTGTTTTAGCGTCCTTTACAATATACCGGTCCTTGGGTGAGCGACCAGTAAAGCTGCCTGTATCGCACATGAGCGCCCCGGTGTCTGCCAGGTAACCTTCCCCGTTCTTTACAGCCTCCTCCACCAGCTCGGCAGGGCTAAGGTTCCAAAGCACCTCTTGGGCAGGCCTTATGCCCAGGCCATGTAAATCTTGTGCACTTCGTTTAACTCCAGATTCTTTCATTAGGTTTATAGGTTTGTTTTTGGTCTACTGTTTGCTACGCTAAATAGCTTGACAAAGATAAGTACAATACACATTAAATGTGCTTGCTCACTCACTTTTATTCTAGAAGTCGTATAGGCAGGAAACAAATTGATTAAATTTGTCCGTATGGCTCTAAAAAGCTATATTTACCTACTTAAGTGTGCTCATTTAAAATTAAACAACCAATCTTCTAACATTTATGTCTTTAAAAGAACATACCATTGCCGACATGAACACGGAGCGAGACGTTCCGCTGGATGTGGACCCCACGGGTCCGGAAATGTTTGGGCATCCGAAGGGACTTTTCTACCTGTTCTTCGCAGAGCTTTGGGAGCGTTTCAGCTTTTATGGAATGCGTGCCCTGTTGGTTCTGTACATGGTGAATGACCTTTTATTTAGTGATTCTGTCGCTTTCGGTATTTACGCAGCATACGGTGCCCTAGTTTATGCCACGCCTGTGATTGGCGGGATGCTGGCTGACCGCCTGCTGGGCTATCGGAAGTCCATTATGCTGGGCGCTGTGCTGATGTCCATCGGTCACTTTGCACTGGCAGTAGAGGAACCTATTTTCTTCTACGGTGCCCTGGCCCTGCTGATCGTCGGAAACGGGTTCTTTAAGCCTAACATCTCTACCCTGGTAGGCACGCTGTACAAGCAGGGGGATGCCCGAAGGGATGCCGGTTTCACCATCTTTTACATGGGTATCAACATCGGAGCTATGCTTGCTCCATTGGTGTGTGGTTACCTGGGTGCTGAGTATGGCTGGCACTATGGCTTTGGAGCTGCCGGTGTCGGTATGCTGTTGGGCCTTTTGATGTTCTGGAACGGTACCAGAACGGGCGTTTTCGGTGAGAATGGTTATCCGCCAAACCCGGTTCGGCTAAGAGAAAAAGTAGCCGGTATTTCAAGAGGGGCCTGGGTCGTGGTCTGCTCTGTCCTTTCGCTTCCGGTGTTTGGCATCCTGCTTTACCACGGTATTCTGGAAGTGCCAGGCATTGGAGACACCGAACTGGACGGCCACCTGATCGACTATGCGATGTATTATGTGTTGCTTCCGGCCATCGCCATCGTGCTTTTCATCAACTTAGTTAAAGAAAGCAAGGTAGAGCGCCAGCGTTTGATCGTGGTGATCCTGCTCACATTCTTTATCACAGTGTTCTGGTCTTTCTTTGAGCAGGCAGGCTCTTCGCTGACGCTGTTTGCGGAGCGCAATGTAGACCTTGACCTGAACCTGGGCTTATTTGTGTGGGAGATGAATGCGGCCCAGACAAACGCCATTAACCCATTCTTTATCGTCCTGTTTGCCCTTCCGTTCTCTGCCCTTTGGCTGTCTTTGTCCAAGATGCACATGAACCCCTTTACGCCGGTTAAGTTTGCCCTGGGTATTGCCCAGCTAGGCTTAGGCTTCCTGATCTTTTCCTGGAGCGCCAACTTTGCTGACGCGAATGGCCAGGTATCGGTTTGGTTCCTGATTGCGGGTTACATGTTCATTACGACAGGTGAGTTATTTATCTCTCCTGTGGGGCTTTCAAAGGTAACAGAGCTTTCTCCGGCTAAAATCGTGTCCTTTATCATGGGTATCTGGTTCCTTTCCTCGTCATTCGCCCACCATATTGCCGGTATTATCGCGAAGTTCACTTCCGTGAGCGGTAGCGGAGATCAGGAAGTATCGGGGGCCGAGTCGCTGTTGGTGTATACCACGGTGTTTGAGCAAATAGCCTATGTAGCCTTTGGCTTCGCGGTGCTGGCTTTAATTCTGACGCCGCTAATGCGCAAGTGGATGCACGGTATTCACTAAATCGCTATTAATTGTATATTTTAAAGGCCTTTGCAAAAAAATGCAAAGGCCTTTTTGTTTGTATTTATAAATTTAGATATTGCTATATAGCTTTAGCAGATGCTTCTGTGAGGTTTAGGCAGCGCTACCGATAACTAGATTCTAAATACATACAAACTTATACAATTACCCAAATGGTACTTTTTTATCGCCGCCTCTGGCTGGCTCTGGCAGCAGGTGTTTGTTGCACGCTTAACTCGTGCCTTTTAGTAACAGAGGTTGTCCCCAACATTGCGGATGAGTTGAATCCCGCTCCGGCTCTGGTTACCTACACCCTTAAAAAAGGAGGGCACTATGCCGACTACAAGCCCATCCGCATCCTAAGTACTGCGCGCATGAAATTCCAGGTCACCTTCGACAGTACGGCCATCTATACGACCACGCTAAAAAAGAACCAGGGCGATATTAACAAGCTGTACGGCATGTCAGACTGCCGAACAGACCATCACACCAACAGCGCCCGTTTTGGCTGGAGATGGTACAAGGAGCAGCTAGAACTGCTTGCCTATACGTACAAGGACAAAGAGTTGTCTTATGAACTTATTGGGGCAGTACCGATCGGCGAACCGATTACCTGCGAACTGCGCATGGAGAAGCAACAGTATGTTTTCGAGGCCAATGGAAAAAGGATAACCATGCCAAGGGGGTGTTCCGGAGAGGCAGATGGGTTACAGCTCTACCCGTACTTCGGGGGGAATGAAGCAGCCCCGCATGACATCACCATAAAGATCCGGGAACTACTCTAAGCGAAACTGCCGAGTGGCGCTACTATAACGAACCAAGTTTGGTGTACAAGCGGTTTGGCTAAACGTAAAAAGCCTCTGAGCGTTAACTCAGAGGCTTTTTTTATTTATCAGACGTATGATCTTACATCATGCCGCCCATGCCACCCATGCCACCTGGCATAGCTGGAGCTGCTTTCTCTTCTTCTGGGTCCTCAGAAACAACGCACTCTGTCGTTAACAGCAGACCAGCGATAGAAGCGGCGTTCTCCAGGGCAAGGCGCGTTACCTTCGTTGGGTCGATGATACCGGCCGCGAAGAGGTTCTCATACTTGTCCTCACGGGCATTGTAACCAAAGTCACCTTTGCCTTCGCGAACAGCCTGTACCACGACAGAACCTTCACCACCAGCGTTGGCAATGATCGTTCTCAGTGGAGACTCTAGCGCAGACTTGATGATCTGTACGCCTGTTTTCTGATCAGCATTCGCTACCTCCAGGTTCTCAAGAGCCTCGATCGCACGAATCAGGGCAACACCACCACCGGCAACAATACCTTCTTCCACAGCAGCGCGTGTCGCGTGCAGGGCATCATCTACGCGGTCTTTCTTCTCTTTCATCTCTACTTCCGTAGAAGCACCGATGTATAGGATAGCCACACCACCGGAAAGCTTGGCCAAACGCTCCTGCAGTTTCTCTCTGTCGTAGTCAGAGGTGGTTGTTTCCATCTGCGCTTTGATCTGGTTCACGCGCGCTACGATGTCATCTTTCGTGCCAGCACCATTTACGATCGTGGTGTTGTCTTTGTCGATGATCACCTTCTCGGCCTGTCCTAAGTAGTCTAGTGTAGCGTTCTCCAGTTTGTAACCTCTTTCTTCAGAGATCACAGTACCGCCTGTCAGGATAGCGATATCCTCCAGCATGGCTTTTCTTCTGTCGCCGAAGCCTGGGGCTTTCACAGCAGCGATCTTCAGGGAGCCGCGCAGTTTGTTTACCACCAGGGTCGCCAGCGCCTCGCCATCTACATCTTCCGCCACAATGATTAGGCCTTTACCTGTCTGAACCACTTGCTCCAGTACTGGAAGCAGTTCTTTCATGGTAGAAACCTTCTTGTCGTAGATCAGGATATAAGGGTTGTCGAAGTCGGCTTCCATTTTCTCCGCGTTTGTCACGAAGTATGGAGACAGGTAACCGCGGTCGAACTGCATACCTTCCACAGTCTTCACCTCCGTTTCAGTACCTTTTGCCTCTTCTACGGTGATCACACCGTCTTTGCCAACCTTATCCATGGCATCGGCAATCATTTTACCGATCTCCGGGTCGTTGTTGGCAGAGATAGTACCTACCTGGGAGATCTCAGAAGAGTTCTCAATTTTCTTAGACTGGGTCTTCAGGTTAGCCACAACAGCGCCAACTGCCTTGTCGATACCGCGCTTCAGGTCCATTGGATTAGCACCGGCAGCTACGTTCTTGATACCGGCCGTGTAAATAGCCTGCGCCAGTACCGTAGCGGTAGTAGTACCGTCACCCGCCTGGTCAGCTGTTTTAGAGGCAACCTCTTTTACCAGCTGGGCACCCATGTTCTCGATTGGGTCTGTCAGGTCGATTTCTTTCGCTACTGATACACCGTCCTTCGTAATGGTAGGGGCACCGAATTTTTTATCAATGATTACGTTACGACCTTTCGGGCCGAGGGTAACTTTAACAGCATTTGCAAGTTTGTCAACACCTGTCTTGATCTTGTGACGTGCGTCGGCATCAAATGTGATGTTCTTAGCCATAGTTCTTATTCTTTTGGATTAAGTTTTACTTCTTGGGATTAAAGGATTGCCAGGATATCAGACTCGCGCATGATCAGGTAATCGTTACCTTCCACAGAGATCTCAGTACCGGCATACTTGCCATACAACACCTGGTCGCCCACTTGTACCTGTGGCTTCATCAGAGCGCCCTGCTCAGATAACTTGCCTTCGCCAATGGCTACTACCTCTCCGCGTTGAGGCTTTTCTTTAGCAGTGTCAGGGATGATGATACCAGACTTGGTTTTTTCTTCTGCTGCAGCAGGAGCTACAATTACTCTGTCTGCTAATGGTTTAATGCTGATTGACATAGTTTTTGTTATTAGGTTATATTGTTTTTAATGCGTTAATAACACCTCTGCACTATCATTTCCTGTGCCAAGTGCATTTTCCTGCCATTTTAAGCCAAAATTTCAGTCTTTAACGCCTTTTCACCTGTCAGGTTCGGGAAAATGTGGCAGATGAGGGAACTTTTTTCGCATCATCTGTCATGCCTGTCACTGACAAAAAACAAAAAAGCCGGTCACAGGGACCGGCTTTGCTATTGTAGCAGGAGGGAAGCTCCTTTTTATTCTGCGTCGTTTGCAGTATCGACCATCTCAGGGATGTCACCAGCATCCGGAATCGTCGCGTTCTCTTCCACAGCGCCTGGCAAAGCACCTGGTGCCGCAGGTAACTGCGACTGACGCGCACGCTCTTCGTTAATGCTTCTGATCTGACCTTCGCCAGCCGTATCCAGCATCATGTGTGTGCCAAGGGTCAGCACGACTAAGGTGATGGCAAAACCCCAGGTTAATTTCTCAAGAAGATCTCCTGTCCGCTTTACGCCCATTAACTGGCTGGTGCTACCGCCAAACTGGCTGGACAGGCCACCTCCCTTGGGATTCTGTGCAAGTACAACCAACACAAGCAGCACGCAAACAAAGATAATGATACTGATAAGGGCGATATACATGTTAATTCAGGTTTTGTAATTTTTCGATCTGTTCGGCAAAGTAACTCTTTTTTTCGGGATATTTCAAAATGAGTTGCTCATATATTTTAATGGCTTTCTTCTCCTTGCCTTGCTTTATAAAGATGTTGGCCAGGCTCTCGGAAGCGACCCCTTTCTTGATCTTTGTACTCTTCAGCGACAAATCCTCCTGCGGCTCCGGCTTCAACTTAATGTTGTTCATGGTCTTAAGCCGCGGGTTTAAGCGCAGAAACTGGTCGATGATGTTCAGCTGGTTATGCAGCGAAAGGGGAGCCTGCTCTACAGGCTTTTCCAGTTCATGGGTTTTACTGTACTCCAGGATCAACTCCGGATGGAAGCCCTGCGGTCGCTGCCGGGTTACTTCATCCTTTAACTGCAGGGATTCCCCCATGCGGCTGGAGGCCATCCAGTAGCCCAGCGAGTCCTCGGCATACATCCGGTCAATTTCGCCAAAGGCGTAATTGATTTCTGCCTCCTCGGGCGCCGTTACCTTTCCCTCACCTAAGTCAGCTGAACGCTCCGTTAGCCTTTCCTCCTCCAGGTCGTCCTGTTCCGCTGCAGGGGCAGAAGGGGAGTACTCCTCTATATAGGCGTAAGAAGCTTGTACGAATGCCCGGCTTTCCTCTTCTATCAACTGCGCCAGCGTATCTTCTGAACCCTCTTGCCTTGCCCTTAGTTCATCTGCTGCCAGCTGTAACGTTTCATCCGCCAAGTCCGCTGCGGCAGGCCTTGTTTCTTCTGTTTCTTCCTCATCCGCACGCTGCGCCAACAGGTCGGTAAAGGAGGGGCTGAGGCTGTTAATTGTCAGGAGCAAGGCCAGTTCTGAATTCAGCTTTTCCATGGGCTGCTCCAGAATATCCTCTGTGGCGGCAAACTCTTCTAAGCTCTCATCCACAAAAAGTGCTTCATCTTCTTCCGCCTCTTCCGCTGTTTCTTGCTCGTAGCGCAAGGCTGTTTCAGGGATAGCTGTGGGCGCTTCCTCTTCCAGGACCTCCTCTTCATCAGGAACCACTTCAGCTGCTTCCGCATGAAAAGTTACGTTTTCTTCCTGCTCTTCCTCCTCTACAAAGACAAGCGTGTCTTCCTGTACTGGTATGACTGCTTCTTCCGCAGGCTGAACTTCCTCAATGGCCTGCTCGTCAAAAACAGGCTCCGGTGCTGGGGCGGTATAAATAATGCGCTTGAGCAGCTGACGATTGGTGGCATAGGCAGAGGCCCGCCGTAAGCGTTGCGTGGAGAGCATACTCCCTTTGTCGTAGGCCGACTTCGCTAAAAGCAGGTGTGCTGTCTGACAATAGGGGAAAGTAGCGGCCACCTTCTCCAGTTCTTCTGTTTGCTGGTCCGAGATGTTCGATACTTGCTGTATCAGTTTCAGGAAAGCTGATTTATTCATGCTAGCTTGGCTAATTGTTACAGCTGTTGGCTACCAGTCTGCCACGGTTTTATTGAACACGTCCGCAACAAGGCGTTCTGTCAGCTGCTCTATCTGTGCCGTGGACAACTGCGTGATGTCCAGGTCCTGCGGAAAATCCTGGGAGATAGAGAAGAGCCTGTCGAAGTCCTTTTCCGGCTGCTTGGCATTAGCAAAACGGATCTGCACGCCCAGTGTCAGGCGGTTCAGGCCGGCAATGTCTTGCTGCCCCTCGCGCTGTATTGCGGCAGGGGTATAGGTAAAGCTAACAATCTGCCCCTCTAATTGCAAGTCTCCTTCTCCCTGCGCCAGGATCAGGTTCGTGTTGCGGCGGTAGTACTCCTTAAAGTTATTTGTCACGATCAGCGACAGGTTAGAGGGGCCCTCACCGGTGCTGTTCTCGAACGTCTGGATGGTGATGCTCTTGATATCCGGGGATATGGTAGTACCTGTAAAAGAATAAATGCCACAGCTATTGCAGACTAGCAGCAGTAGCACCAAGGCAACGTTTAATAAGAGGGTTCTAGTCTTCAATGTCATACTGCTTTAACTTGCGGTACAGGGTACGCTCAGAGATGCCCAGGTCCTGCGCCGCGTACTTCCGTTTGTTATGATGCTTTTTCAGTGCCTTCAGGATAAGTTCCCGCTCTTTGTCTTCGAGCGAAAGGCTTTCTTCCTCTGTCTCGTGCGAGATGTCCTCTACCTTATGCTCCTCGTAGTCTCTTGCCGGAGTCTGTTTGATCGGTAAGTAATAAGGCTCCTTGTGTACCGGCTCCTGCTGATAGCTGCGCCCGTTAAACTGCTCGATATTTTCAAACAGGTGGCCGTGCTCTTTCAGCAGCTCTTCGTCGTTTGGTTGATGTGCCAGCATATCAAAGACAAGCTTCTTAAGCTCGGAGACATCCCGGCGCATGTCGAACAGTACCTTATACAGCAAATCCCGCTCCGAAAAAGACTGGTCGCCTCCCTGCTCCCTTGCCAGTACGGCAGGAAGGCTGCTAACCTGATCATGCGGCAGGTAAGCGCGCAATTTAGGGGCATCTACCTCCCGGTCATACTCCAGCACCGATATCTGTTCTACAATGTTCTTTAGCTGGCGTATGTTCCCCGGAAAGCGGAAATTAAGCAATTCCTGCACGGCATCTGGGGTTAAAGTGATAGGGGCTACCTTATACTTTTCAGAGAAATCAGAGGCAAACTTTCTGAACAGCAGGTGAATATCTTCCCCACGTTCACGTAGTGGTGGAACCGTGATGGGCACGGTGTTGAGGCGGTAGTACAGGTCCTCGCGGAACAGGCCTTTTTCCACAGCACTGATCAGGTTCACATTCGTGGCGGCAACCACACGCACGTCGGTCTTCTGTACCTTAGAGGAGCCCACTTTGATGAACTCTCCGTTCTCCAACACGCGCAACAGGCGTGCCTGCGTACCCAGTGGCATTTCCCCGATCTCATCCAGGAAAATAGTGCCCCCGTCTGTTACCTCAAAATAACCTTTGCGTGCTTCCTGCGCACCCGTAAAGGAGCCTTTTTCGTGGCCGAACAATTCGGAGTCTATGGTGCCTTCCGGTATAGCGCCACAGTTAATGGCGATAAACTGCCCATGCTTGCGCGGGCTAAGCTGGTGAATGATCTTTGAGAAGGATTCTTTTCCGCTACCACTCTCACCGGTGATCAGCACCGTCATGTCTGTAGGAGCCACCTGCACGGCTACCTGTATGGCATGGTTTAGCAAAGGAGAGTTTCCAATAATACCAAACCGTTGTTTTATGCTTTGTATATCGATGTTGCGCATTTCTTGATTTGTAAATTTGAAGATGTGCAGATTTGAAAATGAATTTGAAAACGTTCTGTTGAGTACAATTTTCAAATCTTCAAATTTTCTAATCTCCAAATCTAGCCTACCGCTTCCCCGAAGAGGGTCCCCACGCTGCAATCGTGCACAAACACGTTTACATAGTCCCCTTTCTTATAATGCTTTTTGTCGAAGATGACCACTTTGTTCTGGTCGTTGCGGCCACTCAATTGCTCATCAGACTTTTTAGAGAAGCCCTCCACCAACACGCGGTGCACTTTCCCGACATCGCGCTTGTTGCGGTTCAGGGATGTTTCCCGCTGCTTCTCGATGATCTCTGCCAAACGGCGCTTCTTTACTTCCAGCGGAATGTCATCCTCCAGCTTACGGGCCGCCAAAGTGCCAGGGCGCTCAGAGTAAAAGAACATGTAGGAATAGTCGTACTGCACGTAGTCCATCAACGAAAGCGTGTCCTGGTGTTCTTCCTCGGTTTCAGTGCAGAAACCGGCGATCATATCCGAAGAGATACCGCAGTCTTCGCCCAGGATAGCGCGGATCGCGTCTACCCGGTTCAGGTACCACTCACGGTCGTAGGTACGGTTCATGAGTTCCAGCACGCGTGAGTTGCCACTCTGCGCTGGCAGGTGAATGTATTTACAGATGTTGTCGTACTTCTTCATGGTGTGCAACACTTCGTCTGTAATGTCTTTCGGGTGAGAAGTAGAGAAGCGCACACGCAGATCCGGACTTACCAGGGCTACTTTCTCCAGTAGCTGGGCAAAGTTGACGCTCTCTGTTCCATCTTCGGACGCCCACTTATAAGAGTCCACGTTCTGACCAAGCAGCGTAACCTCTTTGTAGCCGTTCTCTACGAGTTGCTGTGCCTCGCGCACGATGGAATAGGCATCCCGGCTGCGCTCCCGGCCCCGGGTAAACGGCACCACGCAGAAAGAACACATGTTATCACAGCCACGCATGATGGAGATAAAGGCGCTGACGCCATTGCTGTTCAGGCGGATGGGGTTGATGTCTGCATAGGTTTCCTCGCGCGAAAGCAACACATTCACGGCTTTCTGGCCGCCGTCTACCTCATTGATCAAATTCGGCAGGTCGCGGTAGGCATCCGGGCCTACGACCAGGTCCACAATCTTTTCTTCTTCCAGCAGTGACTTTTTCAGGCGCTCCGCCATACACCCCAGGATGCCTATCATCATCTCGGGCTTCTTTTTCTTGTAATAGTTGATCTGGCCCAGGCGGTTACGCACCGTCTGCTCGGCTTTCTCCCGAATGGAGCAGGTATTGAGAAACACCAGGTCTGCCTGCTCGATGTTGGAAGTGGTATCGAAGCCCTGCTCAAACATGATGGACGACACAATCTCACTGTCAGAGAAGTTCATCTGGCAGCCGTAGCTTTCTATATATAATTTCCGCGCCTTTCCTGTGTTGGTTTCTTCACTAACCTTCGTTTCGCAGGCAGCGGCCTGCTCAGGTGTGCGGTTGTCGATAAAATCTAAATCTACTATTGGATCCATATTTTTACTGTTACAGCTACAAATATACTATAATGTTCTCAAAGGTGTGACAGAATGGCAGACGCAATTAAAGAATTATGGTCGATGAGTAAAAACCGCCAAAACAGGCAAACGACAAGAGGCTTATCCCTAAGCTTTTAAAAAAGGTGCTTCAGCCAACCTACCCCTGAAAGACACCGCTACCAAGCCTGGTTCAGTACTTTCAGCATGGCCTGCGCCTTCAGCAAACACTCTTCGTACTCCTTTTCGGGATCCGCATCATAGGTAATGGCGCTGCCTACCATAAATGACAGGTAGCCCTCACTGGCATTGTACTGAATGCTCCGTATCACCACATTAAAGTCGCAGTCGCCATTAGGCTTTATGTAGCCGATGGTGCCGGAGTAGAGGCCTCGTTTCGTAGACTCCAGTTCTTCAATAAGCTGCATCGCGCTGATCTTGGGTGCCCCCGTCATGCTGCCCATGGGGAAAGCCCCCTGCAAGGCGTCCACCAGGTCCATCTCCGGCCGTAGCTTACCGCTTATGGTAGAGATCATTTGCCACACTTGCCTAAAGCCATAGATTCCGAACATTTCCTCGACCTGCACGGTTCCGATGGCACAGGAACGACTGAGATCGTTGCGCACCAGGTCCACGATCATCATGTTCTCGGCCAGTTCCTTTTCATCATGCCGCAGCTGTTGGCGTAGCCGTTCATCTTCTTCCGGCGTTACCCCCCGTCGGATGGTTCCCTTGATAGGCTGTGAGATTAGCTTGTTCCCTTCCTTTTTCAGGAAACGCTCTGGCGATGCGCACAGCAAGTATTTGTCGTGCAGCTTAAAGTAACCGGAAAAAGGAGTAGGGGAAGCTTGGTGCAGGGCCAGGTAGAGCGGGAGAGGCGCCACTTGTACATTGTCCGCATAAAACTCAATACAGTAGTTTAACTCATACACGTCTCCTTCCCGGATCCGCTTCCGCATCTGCGCTACGTCATGCAGGTACTTTTCTTTGGAAACGCGTTGCCTGATCTGTACTTTTTTAGGACTAGCTGGCTGTGGCGTCGGAACAGCTAGTATGGCCGCCAAAGCGTCTTTCGCGTGAGCAGCAGGCGTACAGATGCTTATGCTATTCTCTTTAAAGTAAAAGAAGACTTCTGGCGAAAAGAAATGAACAGAAGGGAAGCCCAACTTATCCGGGTGCTGACTACTTAACCGCTCAACTTGGTTCTTCAGATCATAGGTTAAAAACCCACACAGCAAGCCCTGCCTCTGCTGTAGCAGGTGCCGTAGACTATCAAAAGCATGGGCTTCATCTAAGGGAATGCTGCCGGAAGAAACGGCGAGCAAATGCGCAAAGCCACCGTGCGGGTAAGTTGCGTGCCCCGGGCTATAGTAGGCTACATGAGGGTACTGGTTTGCCCAGGCCAGCGCCTTTAACCGGAACTCATCCAATGGGATGGGCAGCTCTTTAGCCGTGATGGTATGCGTAAACATGTTATGCAAAAGATATGGTGCAGCGCACCTGTGTCTCTTCTCTACGTTTTGTTAAAGGAGGAACCTGTTGCGCAGGCCTGCCTTGGGGCAATAAAAAAAGGATGGGCGAAGCCATCCTTTTTTCTGTATCCATAAAGATTCTTTAGCTACTCTGCGAGCTTAGTAAACGCGCTGCTCTACACCAGCCAAAATACGACCGCAGTGCTCGCACACGATCACCTTTTTCTGGGCGGCAATGTCTGCTTGGCGCTGCGGAGGAACTGTGTTGAAGCAGCCACCACAGGCATCGCGCTTCACGGTTACAACAGCCAGGCCATTGCGTACGTTTCTGCGGATACGGGTATAGGCACTTAACAGACGCTCCTCAATATCCTGTGCTGCGCTTTCTCTTTCCTGCTCCAGACCCTTTTCTTCGCCTTCGCTTTCAGAAACGATCTGCTCTAGTTCTTTCTTCTTATTGTCAAGGTCCTTGCGGCGCTCTTCCAGGCGGTTCTTGGTGCCTTCGATCTCGTTGATCTTCTGCTCAATCTGGTAGTGTGCCTCCTTGATCTTCTTCTCGCTGATCTGGATCTCCAGTTTCTGCAGTTCTATTTCTTTGGTGATGGCATCGTATTCGCGGTTGTTGCGAACATTCTGCTGCTGCTCTTCATATTTGCGAATCAGGCCTTCAGCGTCTTTGATGGCCTGCTTGCGCTGTGCAATGCTCTCATTCAGTCCGGCAACCTCATCATCAAACTTACGAACCCTTACCTCATAGCCTTCAATCTCATCCTCAAGGTCACGAACCTCTTCAGGGAGGTCTCCTCTAACTCTTCTAATTTCATCAAGTTGTGAATCGATGCTCTGAAGCCTCATAAGAGCTTCCAGTTTGCTGGCTACAGTACTTTCCATGTATTAAAAAGTGTATCTGACAGGGTTTGTGTTTACTTCTGATATTAAGACTGCAAAATTAGTAAAGTTTTTCGAAATTGTGGCATAAAAAATTTCCTTTGTAAACACCTCACTCTCATAGTGCCCGATGTCCGCGATCATCAGTTGCCCCTCTGCGTCGAAAAACTCATGGTACTTCACATCGCCGGTAACCAACGCATCGGCCCCTTGCCGGATGGCATCCTTGATGAGGAAGCTTCCGGCTCCCCCGCACACGGCCACCCGTTTTACGGTTTTGTTTCCTATGGTCGTGTAGCGTAGCCCTTTGAGCTGCATTTTCTCTTTCAGGTAAGCCAGAAAAGCCTCCTCAGCGAGCGGTTCCTCCAGTTCGCCCAGCATCCCAATGCCTACTTCCTGGTTCTTGTTTTCCAGGTTATACAAATAGTGCGCGACCTCCTCGTAGGGGTGTGCTTCTTGTAGAGCCGCCATCACTTTGCCTTGCAGGTAAGCCGGAAAGAGGACCTCGACGCGGTTTTCCCGCACTTGCTCTGGCTTCCCGGCTTCCCCAATCGTCGGCTTCGCCTGAGCAGAGGGCTTGAATTTGCCGGTCCCCTCTACGGCAAAGCTACAGTTGCTGTACTCCCCGATGTTACCCGCTCCAGCCTTGTGCAGGGCCTGCAGGACTTCCTCCGTATTTTCCACGGGCACAAAGAAGACGAGCTGCATCAGGGTCTGGGGTTTGTTTACCAGAATCCGCTGGTTCTGTAAAGCAAGTTTGTCTGCGATCTTAGTATTTACACCATGCAGCACATTGTCTAAATTGGTGTGGCTGGCGTAGATAGCAATATGATGCTGTATCGCCTTTATGATCGTGCGCTCTACATAGTTACGTCCTGTCAGCTGTTTTAAGCCTTTAAATATGACGGGATGGTGGGCTACGACCAGGTTACAACCTTTCGCTACTGCTTCGTCGATTACATCTTCCGTACAGTCCAGCGTTACGAGCACCCCTGTTACCGCTGCTTCGGCGTCACCGGTCTGTAGGCCGGCATTGTCGTAGCTTTCCTGGTAGCGGAGCGGCGCCAGGCGTTCCAGCGCCTGGACGATGTCCTTTATTTTTGTCATTTGTCTCTTTCGTTTCGGTTTTAGCGGCTGCCTTTAAAATTACTCTTAAATTTGCCAGAGCAACAAGCCCATGGTTAAATATCTGCAAAAGCTGCTTTGGCCCTTCTCCCTGCTATACGGAGGAGTAACTACTGCCCGTAATTTTCTTTACGATAAAGGAATTGCCTCCTCTCAGCAGTTTGAGCTTCCCGTTCTTGCTGTAGGGAACCTCACGGTAGGGGGCACTGGCAAAACACCGCACGTCGAGTACCTGTTGCGGCTGCTTCGCTCTTACAGGCTTGCTACGCTGAGCAGAGGCTATAAGCGTAAGAGTAAAGGTTTTATACTGGCTGATGAGCGGAGCACCGCAAGCTTGCTCGGCGACGAGCCCTTTCAGTACCACCGCGATTTTCCGGGGGTAGCGGTGGCCGTAGCCGAAAGCCGGGTAGAGGGAATTCAACAGATACGGCAACGGGTACCGGGCGTAGAGGTGGTCGTGCTGGATGACGCCATGCAGCACCGCCCGGTTAAGCCTTCGCTACTCCTGATGCTAACCGACTTTAACAGACCTTTTTACGAAGACCTCGTGTTGCCTGCCGGCCTATTACGCGAAACAAGGCAGGGGGCCTCGCGGGCCGACCTGGTCATCGTCACAAAGTGCCCGCCTGCTTTAGGGCAAGACCAGCAGGAAAAAATAAGCAAGCGCGTCAAGACCTATTCCAAGCCTGGCACGCCTGTTTTCTTTTCTGCCTTCGCCTATGGTGCTCCTGTAAGCTTTGGTGCTGAAGCACAGCTAAGCAAGCGCATTGTACTGGTTACCGGCATTGCGAATGCCAGTTCTTTGTTCCAGTACCTGCATTCTCAAGGGTATGACATCCTGCAGCACCTTGCTTTTCCGGATCATCACGACTATAGCCAGGAAGACTTGCTGCAGTTAATGCAACTGTTAACTACTTCCCGCTTTTCGGGGGCCGCCCTGATGACGACACGAAAGGACGCGGTGAAACTGGCCGGCGAGGCGCTAAAGGACCTGACGCAGGAACTCCCTTTTTTCTACGTTCCAATTGAAGTGCAACTTCTGTCCGGGCAGCATGCCTTTGACGAGCTGATCCTCCAACATGTCCGGTCTTTTTATAAGAAAGGACCCTCCGCTACCGTTTAAAAGTAGTCCTATCCGAAATAATATATTATTCACTAATTTTGGCGTGTGAAAAGAAAGACATACACCTATATACTTCTAGTATTTGGTTTGCTGTTAGTAGGGCAACACTCCTTTGCTCAGATCATTGACGACTCCACCAAGCTGTTTTATAACCCGAAAACAACCCTTCAACTGTTCGAGATGGACGTATTGGAGGGGCGCTACAAGGAAATCCCCATTGATACCACACTGAACAACTACCATAACGAGCGTTTCTGGTACAACGACACTTCTTTTTACCAGCACCTGGGGAACATCGGCACAGCTGCACAGCCCCTGCTGTTTGAGATGCCTTATAAAATAGGGGTGAGGCTGGGCAAGAACGTGTTCGACCGTTATGCCTATGATCCTTACCGGGTGAATTATTTTAATACGCGCTCGCCCTACACCCACTTGTATTACATACAGGGAGGAAGGGGTGAGCAAGTGTTTGAGGCACTCCATACCCGGAACATTACCCCCCGCCTGAACGTGGGCGTGGCCTATCAGATTATATCTGCCGAGCAACAAATTGGGGCCGGCGCCACCACCCGCAGGCAAAACGGATTGCTCAATAACAAGGCTGTAAAGCTCTTTTCGCATTACCGCTCAAAGAACGACAAATACGACCTGTTCGCCAACTACAGCTACATGAAAGTGGAGCAGATAGAAACAGGGGGGATACGTCCGGGTGTAAACGACACCCTTCCCGAACTGCTGTTCCGCTATGAGGGGGAAGACGTCTGGTTATCACAGGCAGTTAACCGCGAGGCCCGCCATAGTTTTCACGCCTTGCAGATCTATAAGTTGGCCAAAGAAGACCTGAAAGTGTATCATGCCCTGGATTGGCGCAGACAAAACAACGAGTACGTGGATGACGCCCTGCCTTGGGCAACTCCGGGCACTGACGCCACTTACCAAAGGCTGTTGTTTTACCCCCAGGCACTCTTTAGCAGGACCAGGACAAGTGACGTTACAACCTACAACGAAATAGAGAACACCTGGGGCATGACAGGCAATAACAAGTTGTCGTCTTACAGGGCCTATGTGAGGCTCCGCAATGCCAGCATGGACTATGGCGTGCTACAGCAGGTAAGGCAGGACTCAGCCGTGTTCCAGAACTTACGCGTGGATGAGGCATACAACCAGGTATTTGTGGGAGGCAAGATCCGCCTGTTTTACAAGAACCTGGCAGAACTCATAGGGGAAGGGGAATACCAACTGGCAGGCGACTACAGGGTAGTTGGTACTGCCCGCATCGGTGGTGCTTATGCGAACCTGGCACGGGTGCTCCGCTCTCCCTCCCTGGTCGAGCGCTTTATGCTGAGCAACCACTTTATCTGGGACAATGACTTTGATAACTCCGTAACAGACCGTATCGGCGCGGGTTATGTGGGTAAGATAGGCGAGCGACAGTTTCTCCGGCTGAATGGCTACTACACCAACATCAAGCGGTACATTTATTTTGGAGAGGAGTTTCAGCCCTACCAGCTAAGTGGCAACCAACGGTTTTGGGGGGCGAACCTGCAGCACCACATTCGTTTTGGCGCCCTGCACTTCGAGAACTTTGCCGCCTATACCAACACCGAGGAAGCCGATAAGGTACGGATACCGGAGTGGTTGCTGGAGTCCAAGCTCTACGTAGAGACAAGTATCTTTAAAGACGCGCTTTTCAGCCAGCTGGGGATGCAGCTAACAATGGCAAGCCGCTACTATGCCGATGGGTACATGCCGGTTACGCAGCAATTCTTCGTACAGGACGCGTTCCCGGTACAGGGTTACCCGGTGTTTGATGTGTTCCTGAATGGCGATATCAAGTCTGTGAACTTCTTTTTAAAAATGAGCCACGTTAACTACGACCTGCAAGAGCCGGTGTACTTTGTAACACCGTACTACCCGGGCATGCGCCGAAGCTTTACCTTTGGCCTGAAGTGGTTCTTCTTTGACTAACGGAGCTTTGTAAGCTTTTGTAGAGCTACATCTTTAACTGTAACCAAACCACCATGTCTACGACGCAACCTACCAAAACCATTCTGCGCCTGGAGCTGCCCACCGATCCACGCTGGGTGAACATTGCCGAGAAGAACATAGAAGATATTCTCGTTGACCATGCCTACTGCGAACAAAAAGCGGCAACCTCAGGAATTTCCTTAATTGTGAAGTATCCGGACAAAACCCGGCTGGTAGAGGAGATGACAGACCTGGTAGCCGAGGAGTGGAGTCACTTTGAGCGGGTATTGGCAGAATTAAAGAAGCGGGGCTACAGCCTGGGCCGTAACAGACCGGATGAGTATGTGGTACAGCTAACCAAGCACATCCGCAAAGGAGACAAGCGGGAACGTCAACTCATGGACCACCTCTTGGTAAACGCCCTGATTGAGGCCCGCAGCTGCGAGCGCTTTAAATTACTCTGGAAAAACATACAGGACGAAGGACTCCAGAAGTTTTACTACGAGCTCATGGTTTCTGAGGCGGGGCATTACGTGAGTTTCGTAAAGCTGGCCAAAGAGTACATGCCCGTAGAAGAAGTGGATGCCCGCTTAAAAGAGCTGCTCGCCATAGAAGCAGAAATTATCCGGAACCTGGAGCCACGCCCGGACAGAATGCATTAAGTAGATCTGGAAACTTGAAGATGGTGTAGTTGGAAAGCTATAAAGCTAAAAGAAAGCTCCTCGGTGCTAGTCACCGAGGAGCTTTCTTTTTTTATTTAGTGTCTTGGTCATCTTAAAATTTCCAGATCCCCACATCTACAGGACTTATCAGGTTTTCTGCTTTTTCTTTTTGGCTGCCGGGAACAAGATGTTGTTTAAGATCAACCGGTAGCCCGGCGAGTTGGGGTGCATTGCCAGATCCGTAGGGTCTTCGCCAACCAGGTGCTGGTAGTCCTCCGGGTCATGGCCGCTGTAAAAGGTCCAGGTGCCCCGGGCATAGGTGCCGTGCATGTAGCGTATTTCGCCCAGCTCCTTGTTTTCCCCCATCACGATCACCTCCGGCTTCACCAGTTGCTTCCGAAAGGCTGTTGTCTGGCCCATGAACCCTTTGATGGTTTTTGCATGGTTCTGTGTGAGCATAGTAGGGATCGGGTCCCACTTGGCAGAGAAGGTAAACAACTGGAAATAGTCGTTGGCTTCGGTGACAGGGCGCTCCTGCGGCTGTACGTCAATGTTGGAGTACTCATACTCCAGGGGGTTGCGGGAGATCTTAAAATCCTGAAAGGCAAAAGTCTTGCCGTAGTCCAGTTTCTCCTGTGCTGTAGGGTCGGCCGCATCGCCATCAAACATGGCCTCTATCATATCCACCCCTTCACCGGCCAGGGCAATGTCATAGGTATCGGTGGCGGAGCACATGGCAAAAAGGAAGCCACCACCTGCGGTAAACTCCTTGATCTTGTTTACCACCGCCAGCTTTAGCTGCGACACCTTGTCAAAGCCATACTTTGCGGCAGACTCCTCGGCTTCTGCTTGTTGCTCCTGGTACCAGGGATAGTGTCGGTAACTGGCATAGAACTTACCGTACTGGCCGGTAAAGTCCTCGTGGTGCAGGTGCAGCCAGTCATACTTCGGCAGCTCACCGTTCATGATCTCCTCGTCATAGATCACATCATAGGGGATCTCGGCATAGGTCAGCACGAGAGTAACCGCATCATCCCAGGGCATTTTGGACTTTGGGGAGTAAACGGCCACTTTCGGCACCTTCTCCAGCTTCATCACATCCATGTTTGCCTCAGGTTGGCTGATCTCGCTCAGGATACTGTTGTACTGGGCGTCCGAGATAACCTTGTAGCTGATGCCCCGCACGATCAGTTCATTCTCCAGTTGCGGGGCGTGCTGAAAGGCAAAGCTCCCCCCACGGTAATTCAGGAGCCAGTCTACCGGCACGTTCTTCCCCAGTACCCAATAGGCGGCACCGTAAGACTTCAGGTGGTTTTTCTGCGCCTCATCCATCGGAACCAGAACCGTACTGGCCATAACCCTTAGTTGTATCAGCAGGAAGCAAAGAAAGAGAGCAGTCGTACGAAAAAACATGGGGTTCGTCTTTAGAATAGGTTGAATAGTATAAAGTTGGTTCTTTTCTCGGAAAATGCGGCTAACTTAGGAGCAAAGCTGCATTTTTATTCTAACGTAAAAAAAATCAAAAGCGCACATTTTTTAACGGATGAACCTGATAGAAAATATACTCGAAGGGCTGCGGGCCATCCAGGGGAACCTGCTTCGCACGGTGTTAACAGGGCTGATCATCTCCATTGGCATCATGTCGTTGGTCGGCATACTGACAGCGGTGGACAGCATGAAGTACTCCTTAACGCAGACCTTTTCGAACCTGGGCGCGAACTCTTTCGACATTCGCCGCAAAGGCAATGATAACAGGGGCAGCCGTGGCGGAAGGGTTGAGAAGGTGTATCCGCAGATTGACTACCGGCAGGCAACGCAGTACAAGGAAAGGATGTCGGAAAAGGCCTTGGTAAGCCTCTCCGCCTATATCTCCGGGGCCACCGTGGTGAAAAGTGAGACGGAGAAGACAAACCCGAACATCAACATCGTGGCCGGGGATGCGAATTACCTGGCGAACAACAACCTGAACCTGGCAAAGGGGAGAGACTTCTCTAACTTTGAGCAGGAAATGGGGGTAAACGTAGCCATCATAGGCGACGAGCTGGCCACGAACCTCTTCAAGAACAGAGATCCGCTGGGGCAGTACATTACTTTTTTGGGGCGGCGCTTTAAAATCGTAGGGCAACTGGAAAAGGAAGGGAGCAGCATGGGGGGCAGTGGCGACCGCCGCATTATCATTCCGCTGGAGACAGGGCGCCAGATCCCGCAGACAAACAACGCTGTGTTAAACTACGACATCAAGACAGCTATCCCCCGGCCGGAAGAACTGAATTATGTGATGGGGGAGGCAACCGGTATCATGCGCAGTGTACGGCAGGACCCACTGGGGCAGGAAGCCTCTTTTGAGATAAGACGCAGCGATTCCATGGTCCAACGGCTGGATGAAATCTCCGGCTACCTCAAAGTGGGGGGCTTTGTGATCGGCTTTATCACCCTGCTGGGCGCCTCGGTAGGTTTGATGAACATCATGATGGTATCAGTTAACGAGCGAACACGTGAGATCGGGGTGCGGAAGGCCCTGGGAGCTACTTCCCATCAGATCCGGCAACAGTTCCTGATCGAAGCAGTGGTGATCTGCCTGTTAGGCGGCCTGGTCGGCATCATCCTGGGTATCCTGATGGGGAATGGCATCGCCTCCCTGATAGGAGAGGGTGGCTTTATAGTGCCCTGGCTGTGGGTGGTGGTGGGCCTGAGCATTTGCGTGCTGGTGGGCGTTGTGTCGGGTTACTACCCGGCTTTCAGGGCTTCCAAGCTAGACCCCATTGAATCCCTCCGGTACGAATAAGAAAACGAGCCGCAAGTAAAACAGAAAGCCCTCCGCTTTATCCGCGGAGGGCTTTCTGTTTATGTAAGGGCTGAATGTTTCCTTATTTCTTCTCTGCAGCAGCTTTTTCAGCTTCCCCTTTCTCCGTGGCATAAGCCTCGTTCAGGGCATTCACCACCGTTTCCGTGATATCACGGGAAGGGTCGCTGTAAAGGATGGCACTGTTGCCGCGCGAGTATGTCAGCACCATTTTGTAGCCTTTTTCCTCGCTCAGTTGCTTCAGGTACTCTTCTACGCGGTCGTAGATCTTCTTCATTTCCTCTGACTCCTCGCCAGCCAGCTCATTGCCCGCATTCTGGCTCAGGGCCTGCAGTTGCTGCTGCTTTTGGGCAAGGCGCTCCTCTGTCGCGGCCCGCTCAGACTGGCTCATGCTAGCGCCTGTCTGCTGATATTTTGCCACTTCTTTCTGGAAAGCTTCGGCTTTTGCACGAAGGTCCTGCTCTGATCTTGTTGCTTTTCCCTGCAGACGGTCACGAACATCTGTAAAGTATTCGTAATTAGCCAGAAGCGAATCAGAGTTTACATAAACAATCTCAGGAGCACCTAGCTCGCCGGCTGTTTCTGTACCAGTAACTACGGTGTCTGGTTTTGAGTTATTGCAGGCAGCCAAGAATGATGTAGCAACTGCTAACCCAAGTGTAATCTTTAAAGCTTTCACTATTTCTTTATTTTGTTTGGTTGGTAGATATCACCTTAAATATAGCACCTTAATTTGCCAATTACCTAATGCTTGAGCACTTCGTGGTAAGTTTCTTCGGCTTCCATGAGCCCGTTGGCATTGACATGCGTCAAGCGCACGTGTTTCGTCTCGTTCACCAGCACGGGGTCGTACTTGGCCGCCACCCGCACATAGTTTTCGGTCCAGCCTTCCATCACGCCGTCTTTCACGTCATCCTCAAAAAGCACGGTGAACTCGCGCCCTATGTTTTGCTCATAGAAATGACGCTTTTTCTTCTCAGATAAAATGCGGAGCATGTCTGCCCGGCGGTTACGGTCTTTGATGCTCACCTTGCCCGGCATCGTAGGGGCCAGCGTATTTTCCCGCTCCGAATAGGGGAAAACGTGGAGGTAGCTCACATCCAGTTCGTTCAGGAAGTTATACGTTTCCAGAAAGTCCTCTTCCGTCTCACCGGGGAAGCCTACAATTACATCCACACCAATGCAGCAATGGGGCATGAGGCTCTTTATCTTGTCCACGCGGTCAGCATAAAGTTCCCGCAGGTAGCGGCGACGCATCAGTTTAAGCAGCTTGTTGGAGCCAGACTGTAGGGGAACATGGAAGTGGGGCATAAAGCGGTTGCTCTGCGCTACAAACGCAATGATCTCGTCTTTCAGCAAGTTGGGCTCGATCGAAGAGATGCGGAAACGGTCGATGCCTTCCACCTGATCCAGGGCCTGTACCAATTCATAGAAAGACGTGACGCGCTGCCCGTCCTGTATCCCGAAGTCACCCGTGTTCACGCCTGTGAGCACAATCTCTTTTACGCCGGAGGCAGCAATTTCTCCGGCAGCCCGGACCACGTTTTCAACCGTATCAGAACGGCTGTTGCCCCGGGCCAGGGGAATTGTACAGAAGGTACAGGAGTAATCGCAGCCGTCCTGCACTTTCAGGAACGTGCGGGTACGGTCACCAAAAGAGTAGGAGTTATGGAAGGTATTGGCTTCTTCAATAGGGCTGGCATATACCTGCGCCTTGTCTTTTTTCTCGAAGGTTTCCAGTATATCCACTAACTGAAACTTCTCCGCGGCCCCCAGCACTGCGTCTACGCCTGGTATTTCGGAAATTTCCTTTGGCTTTAACTGGGCATAGCACCCAACAATCGTGACGAAGGCATTGGGAGAATGCTTCAGTGCTTCCTTCACGATCTTACGGCACTTCTTGTCAGCATTATCCGTCACCGAACAGGTATTGATCACGTAAATGTCCGGGGTATCTGTAAACTCCACTTTCTCAAACCCGCGCTCCTGGAAAATACGCCCAATGGTGCTGGTTTCTGAGTAGTTCAGCTTACATCCTAAGGTATAAAAAGCTACTTTTTTCATAATCAGACTGCAAAGATACGAAAACAAATTTTGAATGGGAGCATGAGGGCTTTACGTTTAAAAATTTAACTATCAGCGGGTTCTATCGCTACACGGATTGATGAAGTGCCCTTTCCTAACCCAATCGTATTGAAGCAGATGGAAAGCTCCACAGCTTATTTCTGCACAAAATCCTCGAACGAGTATTGCATGTAGGCTTTCCCAATCTCTACCTGCTCGTCTGTCACACCAGGGGCTCTTGTGATCGGCTTCTGGGCGACATTGTCGTAAGTCAAAACACCGGCTGGACTTACAAAACCAAAGCCATCGTTAAAAACATAGAACGCAAAAGGATAAGGCGTTGCAGCAAGCAGGTCACGGCTCCATTTAAAGTCATCGTGTGGCAAGTTCAGTTGTGCCAGCAGGGTGGCTGCAATGTCCGTTTGTGCCCCAACGGTGTTTACCTGCCTGCCTTTCCCTGTCAGAGCGCCTCCTGATAAAATAAAGGGTATCCTGAATTTAGAGGGCACGTGATTCGCGTCATGGCCCGGCAGGGGGTGCCCGTGGTCTGCCGCGATCACCACCAAGGTATTGTCCCACCAGGCTTGCTTTTTCGCCGCTGCGATAAACCTGCCCAAAGCCCAATCGGTATAATACACGCTGTTCCGGAACTTGGCCTCCTCATCGGTGCCCGGGAATTTGGCCGGAATCGGGATCTCAAAGGGCTCATGGCTGCTGAGGGTATACACCGTCGTAAAAAACGGCTCTTGTTCCTGCTCTAGGTCTTGCAGCACCCGCTCGAACAGCACATGGTCGTGTGCGCCCCACTTCGAGTTATAGGTAGAAGGGTCAAAATCATATTTGTCTATCAGCCGCTCATAACCTCCGCTGCGCAGGTAGGATTTGATGTTGGCGAATTCCAGTTCGCCGCCATAATAATAGCCCGTACGGTAGCCCTGCTGCTCAAATACTTTGCTTAACTGCGGCAGTTTCTCTGTTTTGCGTGGCGTTTTAATGATGGAGGTGGTTGTTTGCACGGGATAACCGCTGAGTAAAGCCACCATCCCTTTCTCACTGCGATCTCCTCCCGAGTAAATATTGGTAAAAGAAACGCCTGCAGCGGCCAGGCTGTCCAGATTCGGGGTTACGCCCCGTTCTCCACCCAGGCTGCCCATGAACTTAGCCGTGTAGCTTTCGAGGATGATAAATAACACGTTCGGCTTGCCCTCCTGCACCAGGCGCACTGTTGAGTCAGACACAGCATCATAAAGTCCCTCCACGCGAGCCTGTGCTTCCTCGGCTGGCATATACTGGTAAGGGTTTTGGCTGGTCTTGTTATACTTCAGCAGGGCGTGCATCACATTCCAGGGCATGTTCAGGCCAGCATGATTGGCATAAGGCTTATCCGAAAAATACACCACACTCTGGTTTATCGGGATCTGCTGCCATCCGCCCCGCATGGGCAATACCAGCAAGGCCAGCATTGCCAAAATATAACTGCTAGCTACCCAGCGATTTGAATAAATATAAAAGAACTTCAGATCAAAGTATCGCTTGTAAAGCAGGATAAAACAAAGGCTGAGAACAAGTGTTAGAAAGCCCAGGAAAAAGACAGGTGCCGTAGCAGCAGAGGCCGCCATTTCGCCGGGGGTTTGGAGGTACTGCAGGGGAGTGGCATCGAGCCGGAAACCCCAGTGGGTATACAATTCCAGGTCTGCAGCGAGCAAAACCGTTAGTAGTACAAGCAGGAAGTATGTGTAGACACGTACGGCCCGGGCTACCTGGAGACGGGGCCATGCGGTAGCAAGCAGCACAAGAAAAAAGGGGATGGCGGACACATAAGCGGCAAAGGAGGAATCCAGGCGCAGGCCATACAGAAACGTATTGCCCACCTCCTCCAAACTAAGCTGCTCTGTCTGATCCAGGTGGTAGATTAAAAAAGCAGCCCTTGCTATAAAAAAGTAAAAGACCCAGAACAGAAAATAAAGGATCGGAAAGTACATGCGTTTTTTCACGGCGCAAATATAAAACAAAGCCAGGCCTTCCTTAACAAGAGCCTGACAAAGATAATTCCTGCGCCCAAAAAGGCACCTGTGCTCTAAAGGGGGGATATTTTTTAAAACAGGTTATGTTATGGCAAAACCCCTTTACCAGAGCAGGGTTTTACGGCGTATTCTACCCTTTTATTTATCATTACCCCTAAAATATCCCCCCTTTTTGCTTGCAGATTAGGTTTTATGCCTATATTTGGTTTATCAAGTTAACCCAAACCCACATTAAACTACATGGCAGTAATTCGTTTCAAAGCGCTGGAAATCGTTAGCCAGCGGAAACCAAGTGAAAAAGTATTCCCTTCCAGTAAGATTTCCGAGTATTTCGGAGAGAACGTGTTTAACATGGAGGCTATGCGCTCCTCTATCTCTTCTGACAGCTTTAAGCGCCTGCGTAAAGCCATTAACCAGGGAGATAAGGTAGACCGGGAACTTGCCGATGCAGTAGCAGCCGGTATGCGTTCCTGGGCTATGAGCAAAGGAGCAACACACTATACGCACTGGTTCCAGCCCCTGACAGGTGCCACTGCTGAAAAGCACGACTCTTTCTTTGACCTGACCGGCGACGGAGAAGCGATAGAAAACTTTAAAGGCAGTGCCCTCGTGCAGCAGGAGCCGGACGCCTCTTCGTTCCCGAACGGTGGTATTCGCAATACTTTCGAAGCCCGTGGTTATAGTGCCTGGGACCCCTCTTCGCCTGCTTTTATCATTGAAGGCACTAACTCCAAGACTCTTTGTATCCCCACCATATTTGTGGCCTATACCGGAGAAGCGCTGGACTATAAGACCCCGCTGTTAAAGTCACTGAAACTGTTAAACGACGCTGCGGTGCCCGTTTGCCAGTATTTTGACAAAGACGTAACCAAAGTAAGCACGACCCTGGGCATCGAGCAGGAGTACTTCCTGGTGGATAAGGCCCTTTACGAGGCGCGCCCGGACCTGGTGATGAGCGGCCGTACGGTGTTTGGCCATTCGCCTGCCAAAGGACAGCAGCTGGAAGACCACTACTTCGGTAGCATCCCTAGCCGCGTGCATGCCTACATGGTTGACTTTGAGCGTGCTGCCTTACGCTTGGGTATTCCGTTGAGAACCCGACACAATGAGGTGGCACCGAATCAGTTTGAGTGCGCGCCGACCTTTGAAGACGCTAACCTTGCAATAGACCACAACCAGCTGTTGATGGATGTGATGAGCAACGTAGCAGAACGCCATGGTTTTAAAGTATTGCTGCATGAAAAACCATTTGCCGGTGTAAACGGCAGCGGCAAGCACAACAACTGGGCCATGAGCACGAACACAGGCGTGAACCTGTTGGGCCCGGGCAAAAAGCCAAAAGAGAACCTGCAGTTCCTGACCTTCTTCATTAACACGATCACAGCGGTAAACAAGCACGCGGACCTGCTGCGCGCCAGTATTGCCTCTGCCAGCAACGATCACCGCCTGGGAGCCAATGAAGCACCTCCGGCCATTATGTCTGTGTTCATCGGACAGCAGCTAACGGCCGTGCTGGATGAGTTTGAGCGTACCTCGAAGGTGCCGATGGAGAAAGGGGACAACATGTACCTGAAACTGGGCATCGACAGAATACCAGAATTGCTACTGGACAACACCGACCGTAACAGAACCTCACCTTTCGCCTTTACAGGAAATAAGTTTGAGTTCCGTGCCGTAGGCTCTTCTGCTAATGCATCTGCCCCTATGACGGTGTTGAACACCATCGTGGCAGACCAACTCGTGCAGTTCCGCCAGACAGTAGACCAGTTGATCGAAGAGAGCGGCATGAAGAAAGAACATGCTATCCTGCAGGTACTGCGGGAGTATGTAGTAGAATCCAAGGCCGTTCGGTTCGAAGGAAATGGTTACTCGCAGGAGTGGGAAGAGGAAGCGGCTCAGCGCGGCTTGTCTAACATTAAGAACACCCCGCTTGCCCTGGACGTGTATGGCCGCGAAGAGGTGAAAGAACTTTTCACAAGATTAGGCATCTTCACGGAGGTGGAGCTGGAAGCGCGCCATGAGATCCTTTTGGAGGAGTACATCAAGAAAATCCAGATCGAGTCGCGTGTGATGGGTGACCTGGCGGTGAACCACGTAATTCCTACGGCGATCGCCTACCAGAACAAGCTGATTCAAAACATCCGAGGCCTGAAAGAGCTGGGATTGGAGGACGAGTACACAGAGAGCACGTTAGAGGCGATCAAGAAAATGTCGCGTCACATCACAACGATCCAGAAGAACGTAAATGAGATGATCGAGGCCCGCAAGGTTGCCAACAAGATAGAGGATGCGCGTGAGCGGGCAATCAGCTATAACGAGAAGGTGCTGAGCTACTTTGAGCCTATCCGCTACAGCGTAGACAAGCTGGAGCTGATGGTGGACGACGAGGATTGGCCACTGGTTAAGTACCGCGAACTGTTGTTCCGTCACTAAGCCCCTATAACTTGATTCATCAGCAAAGGCACCCTTCCGGGTGCCTTTGCTGATTTAAAACCAACAGTGCCTGCAGCAATAAGATAGGCGCTATTGGTTTCTTTGCTCTTGTCTTGGTTAAGCCTCTGCCTCCCGCTTGCGCAACTTAAACAGTAGTTC
This sequence comes from Pontibacter ummariensis, assembly GCF_900188175.1. Taxonomy (GTDB): domain Bacteria; phylum Bacteroidota; class Bacteroidia; order Cytophagales; family Hymenobacteraceae; genus Pontibacter; species Pontibacter ummariensis. The sequence continues at coordinate 86,939 of NZ_FZOQ01000002.1, forward strand.
GCCGCTAAGCCTGGCCAGGAGCAAGGGTAGGAGCACCAGGGCGATGCCGACGGCAATAAACTTACGAAGGCCTAGTCGTAGGATGAGCTTACTCACAACAGAGTCCCGCAGTTCCTCTACAAGAAAGCTTCCCGCTTCCGTCATCGGCTTCCCTTTCAGTATCTCCTGCACTTCCTGCCAGTTCCCTTGCTCTACCTGCCGCTTCAGAAAACTGATAATGGAGTCTTTTGTAATGAAAATGGCTTTGCTTAGTTGCTCCTGCTTAAGCTTTGTCTTCAAAAGCAAGGGTTGTAACTTTTGGTATGCTTCCTGCTGTATGTTTGTGCTGCTGTTTTTCATGTGCTGTAAAGAGGGTTTTTCTTGGTTCTGCTAAAATAAACGCGTGCCTGCCCTACAGGTGTCAATTTTCAAAGGCAATGCAAAGTAAGCTGCTCCATTTTCAAGCGTCTGCTTTTAATAAGTGCAGGACTTGATAGCCTCTTGCCAAGCCTACTATCGGATAAAAAGCCATTTTTTACGTACTTTGCCTCTTGAACAAAGCAGGCCACAGTTTAGTTAAAGAAACGAGCTGACGGATCAATTATATATGAACAAGAACTATTGCCCGAGCCTTACAGCATATAAACGGAGAAAAACCCGTGTGGTAAACATTGGAGGTGTTCCGATGGGCGGTGACTACCCGATCCGGGTGCAGTCCATGACAACCGTTGACACCATGGATACCGAGGGGTCTGTGGAGCAGTGTATCCGTATGATCGAGGCGGGCTGTGAATACATCCGAATAACGGCACCTAGCATTAAGGAGGCCGAGAACCTGAAGCATATACGCGCAGAACTACACGAGCGCGGCTACCAGGTACCCCTCATCGCCGACATACACTTTACGCCCAATGCCGCAGAAGTGGCGGCCCGCCTGGTAGAGAAGGTACGCGTGAACCCGGGCAACTATGCTGATAAAAAAAAGTTTCAGGTAATTGCGTACGACGATGCTTCTTACCAGGCCGAGCTGGATCGTATACGGGAACGCTTTGTGCCCCTGGTGCGCATCTGCAAGGAGCATGGCACGGCCATGCGTATCGGCACAAACCATGGCTCTTTATCTGATCGTATTCTGAGTCGCTACGGCGATACGCCGCTGGGTATGGTGGAGAGTGCCCTGGAGTTTCTGCGAATCTGCGAGGATGAGGGATACTACGACATTGTGATCTCCATGAAGGCCTCTAACACGCAGGTAATGGTGCAGGCCTACCGCCTGCTCGTGCAAAAGCTAGAAGAGGAAGGATTACAGCCCTACCCGCTACACCTAGGCGTGACAGAAGCCGGGGAGGCCGAAGATGGTCGTATCAAGTCAGCTGTTGGTATCGGCACCTTGTTGGAGGATGGCCTGGGAGATACCGTGCGCGTGTCTCTCACGGAAGCGCCCGAGGCTGAGGCGCCCGTTGCCAAAGCCTTGATAGACCGTTATACCGACCGGGCAGAGAAGGCAACGCCCTTGAAGCCCATCTGCAAGGTACCCATCAACCCTTTCCAATACCACCGCCGCGAAACGCAGGAGGTGGAGAACCTGGGCGGGCAGAACCTTCCCCGTGTGGTAGCTGACCTGAGTCGCCTGGAAGACATAAAGTATGCGGACCTGAAAGCCATTGGACATTTGTATTCTATGCTGCTGGACAAGTTCAACATGAACGATCTGGGGGCAGACTACATCTACACAGGCGATACCCCGATCAGCTTCATGCTCCCGAACGGCCTGAAGGAGATTGTAAACTATGACGCCTGGCTCCTGGCACCGCAACGGGAAGACCGCCATCCTTTGCTAAGCGAGGCGCAGTACAAAGCCGCAACAGAACGCCACCCAAAGCTCAACTTTGTGTTGCTCACCCTCAATGACCTGAACGATGAACTGCTGGAGCGCCTGAAGCAGGATAAGACAGCCGTGCTCATTTTGCAAACGCAAAATGCCCACGCCATGCCTGAACTACGCAAATGTTTCTTCCGGTTGATGAACCAGGGTGTCGCGACCCCTTGTATCATAAAACGCGAATACGGAGAGCTAAGCCAGGATGAGACGCAGCTGTATGCCGCCACAGATGTAGGAGGGCTTCTGATCGATGGACTGGGAGATGGCGTGTTGTTAAGCACGGAGCTGCTGCCGGAGCAAGCCAGGCCGGAGCTGCTGCAGACGGTCGAAAGGCTGAATAACCTGAGCTTTGGCATACTGCAGGCAGCCCGTACGCGTATGAGCAAGACAGAGTATATCAGTTGCCCAAGCTGTGGCCGCACCCTGTTCGACTTACAGGAAACCACTGCCATGATTCGCAAGCGCACCGATCATTTAAAAGGGGTTAAGATCGGTATCATGGGCTGTATCGTGAACGGCCCAGGCGAGATGGCTGATGCGGATTATGGTTACGTAGGGGTAGGCAAAGATAAGATTGCGCTTTACCGCGGGCAAAACGTCATCAAGAAGTCTGTGCCTGCAGACCGGGCCGTAGACGAGCTGATAGAGCTGATACGGGAAGACAATAAGTGGATCGAGCCTGTGAGGTTGGAGGAGTAGCGCATTTCTCATACACAGCTAAATCTGGGCTTTGTTCACGCGCTTACCGGCAGGTAGGTACCCTGCAAAGGTAAAAGCCCCGTCAAACTATTTGAAGCAATTTAAATTATTTCTGCGCGGTGGTTGTTTTAATTACAAGTAGGGCAGAAGCTACTCATAGCCTTTTCCTGATCACTTTAACGGGTAAAAAATTTAGAAATACATGAAAGGATTGTTTGATTTCTCTGAGGTAGCTACCTACTTCTTCCGTAAAAAAGATCCGAACCGCAAGACTAACTTCAACTTGCGGACAATGCACACGATCAATAAGATTTCTATCCTGATGTTCCTGGCGGGTATTATTTACTTTGTCATCAAGCATTGGTAAGGATGAATATCGAGGAGTTCAGGGAGTACTGCCTGGCTAAACCAGCAACAACCGAGGAGCTTCCTTTTGATGACGATACCCTGGTGTTTAAGGTCTGCGGCAAAATGTTCGCTTTGTGTAGCCTCGCTGCCTATGCAAACGGGATAGCCTTAAAATGCGACCCCGACCAGGCGGTGTACCTTCGCGAGGCATACCCTCAGGTAAAGCCAGGCTATCACATGAACAAGAAGCATTGGAACACCGTGCTTCCGGAAGCGGGAGTACCGGAGAATTTACTCCGCCAATGGATAGAAGACTCCTATCAGCTAGTAGTTGCCAAGCTTCCGAAAGCACAGCAACGCGAGCTAAAAGTTACTTTATAAGACGTACAAGAGCCACTTAAGAAGTGGCTCTTTTGCTTTAGGTGCTTGCTCCAACCTAAACATTGTGCTATTTTATTTTACCCGCTTCTGTAAATATAATAGCCTCTCCAGGCAGCGGGTTTCCTAATTGCAATGCCTTTCCGTACAGGGCATTAGCTCCTCCGACAGATGCCCTGCCCTATAACATAGAACGTAGCAACCCTAGTTGTTTAAACTTTTGCAGCGCCTGATATTAAAAAATATGGGTGAAATCTTCTGATTTATGGATTTAATTAATTATTATTGAGTACTCACCTTAAAAACAAACTATGATTATCGAAAATGAAGTAGGTATTGCCTCATTTAGAAATGAATGGCAGAAAGCCAGTATTAGCATCGTCTACACGTATGGTTTCTTGAGCAACGGATACGAGAGTTTCTTTAAGAAACACGGCTTAACCACCCAACAGTACAATGCACTGCGTGTACTGCGGGATCAGTTTCCTAAGCCTGTGTCCACCTCTTTTTTAAGAGAGAAGATGCTGGATAAAATGTCGGATGCGTCCCGTTTAGTAAGCCGCCTGAGTGCGAAAGGGCTTGTGTCGGTTACCCAGAACCCGTCAGACAAACGCTTGGTTAACATCCTCATTACCGAGGAAGGGTCGCAGATCATCAGTAACATAGACCAGGACTTGCCGCATCTGGATGCCATGCTGCAAGGCCTTACGGAAAAAGAGGCACAAACCCTTGTGGAATTGCTTTACAAAGTAAGAGAGTCTATTAAAACGGTAGACGAGCGTATTGCCGCGAATGAGGAGGTAAGAGCCTAGGGAAAAACTTTACGCTAAGAAAACAGAAAGGGTGTTCAGAATAGCGGAAGCTTTCGAACACCCTTTCTGTTTTTAGATGTTTAGAGACCCTTTCCGTTTTGTATCAGGGTGGCCATAAAACACAAAGCCGCTTCATTTGGGGTGAGCGGCTCTGTGAAGTGTAGTTGGTAAATCGTGCTCTTTATACCACCACGTTTATAATTTTGTTAGGCACAATAATTATTTTCTTTGGTGCTTTCCCGTCAAAGAACTTGGTTACCTGTTCGTTGCTTAACACGGCCTTCTCAATTTCCTCACGCGGAGTATCCAGGGCAAAGCTGGTTTTGGTGCGTACCTTGCCATTTACAGAAACTGGGTACTCGAAGGTATTCTCTACCAGGTATTCCTCTTTCCATTCCGGGAAGGCAGCATAACTAATGCTCTCTTTGTGTCCCAGTTTCTCCCAGATCTCTTCTGCAATATGCGGGGCATAAGGCGCCAGGATAATGGTTAAGGGCTCCAGTACGGCCCGCTTGTTACTCTTTTGCTGTGTCAGTTCGTTCACGCAGATCATAAAGGTAGAAACAGAGGTATTGAACGAGAAACGCTCTACGTCTTCCTCCACTTTCTTGATCGTCTTGTGCAGCGTTTTCAGTTCTGCCGCAGTAGGGGCCTCATCTGATACGGCAAAGTTACCCTCGTTGTCATAAAAGAGCTTCCAGTACTTGCGCAGGAACTTGTTTACCCCGTCCATGCCGTTGGTATTCCAGGGCTTGAACTGCTCGAGTGGGCCCAGGAACATCTCGTACATGCGTAGTGTATCCGCCCCGTAGCGCTCCACAATGTCATCCGGGTTCACCACATTGTACTTCGACTTCGACATCTTCTCGATCTCCACGCCGCAGATGTACTTACCGTCCTCCAGGATGAATTCTGCGTTAGCGTTCTCTGGTCTCCACCTTTTAAAAGCCTCCAGGTCCAGCACGTCATTGTCCACGATGTTCACGTCCACGTGCAGGGGAGTGGCGTCATACTGGTCTTTCAAACCAAAGGAAACATAGGTATTGCTGTCCTTGATGCGGTACACGAAGTTAGAGCGGCCCTGGATCATGCCCTGGTTAATGAGCTTCTTGAAAGGCTCTGCTGCCACTACCAAATCCATGTCGTACAGGAACTTGTTCCAGAAGCGGGAGTACAACAAGTGGCCGGTTGCGTGCTCCGACCCGCCGATGTACAGGTCTACATTCTGCCAGTAAGCAATTACGTCTTTGTCAGCAAAGGCCTTGTCGTTCTGAGGGTCCATGTAGCGGTACCAGTACCAGCTCGAACCAGCCCAGCCCGGCATGGTGCTCAGTTCGTAGGAGTACTCGCCCTTATACTTCCATTCCTGGGCACGGCCAAGCGGCGGCTCACCTGTTTCTGTTGGCAGGTAGGCATCGATCTTTGGCAGCTCCAAAGGCAGGTCGCTCTCTTCCAGCAGGTGTGGGATTCCGTCTTTAAAGTACACAGGTACCGGCTCGCCCCAATAGCGCTGGCGACTGAACACGGCATCACGCATACGGTAATTGATCTTAGCTTTACCGATCCCGTTTTCTTCCAGGAACTTTACCAGTATAGGCAGTGCTTCCTGGTAGGTCAGGCCGTTTACCAACTCCGAGTTAATGTACCGCCCCTCTTTCGTCGGGTCAGCCTGCTTGTCCATGTCTTTCTGCGCATCGGAGATCGGTACGATCGGCAAGTCAAAGTGACGGGCAAAGTTCCAGTCGCGCTGGTCACCGGAAGGCACGGCCATGACAGCACCTGTACCATAACCAGCGAGCACGTAATCGGCAATGTAGATTGGTAACTTCTCGTTATTAAAAGGGTTGATGGCATACGAACCGGTAAAAGCACCTGATACGGTCTTCACATCGGCCATGCGCTCCCGCTCAGAGCGGTTCTTCGCGACCCGCGCATATTCTTCTACCGTGGCGCGCTGTTCATCTGTCGTGATTTGCTCCACCAGGTCGTGCTCGGGTGCCAGTACCAGGAAAGTAACACCGTAAACCGTATCCAGGCGAGTCGTAAACACCTTGATCCTCTCCTCTGTATTTTCAACTGCGAAGGACATCTCGGCCCCTATGGATTTCCCGATCCAGTTGCGTTGCATTTCTTTCACCGGCTCCGGCCAGTCTATGTCTTCCAAACCTTGCAGCAAGCGCTCCGCATAAGCCGTGATGCGCATCATCCACTGGCGCATGCGCTTCCGCTCCACCGGGTAGCCACCGCGCTCAGATACGCCGCCAACTACTTCGTCATTTGCCAGCACCGTGCCTAGGGCCGGGCACCAGTTTACCACGGCTTCGGCTAAATAGGTCAGCCTGTACTTGAGCAGCATTTCGGACTGTTCCTGCTCGTTCATTCCCTTCCACTCATCTGCGGTAAAGGCAGGAGTATCCTCATCGCAGGCAGCATTTACCCGGCTGTTGCCATGCTGTTCGAATTCTTTTACCAGGTTTTCGATCGGGGCTGCTTTGTCCTGGCTGTAGTCATAGTAGCTCTTAAACAGCTGCATAAAGATCCACTGCGTCCACTTATAGTAGCTCGGGTCGGAGGTGCGGATCTCGTGCTCCCAGTCATAGGAAAAACCGAGGTTCTTTAACTGCTCCACATAACGCTGTATGTTCTGCTCGGTGGTGATGGCCGGGTGCTGCCCGGTTTGGATAGCATATTGCTCGGCTGGCAGGCCAAAGGAGTCGAAGCCCATGGGGTGCAGCACGTTAAAGCCTTTCTGGCGCTTGTAGCGGCTCACAATGTCAGAGGCAATATAACCGAGCGGGTGCCCCACGTGCAGCCCCGCCCCGGAGGGGTAAGGGAACATGTCCATGGCATAGTACTTCGGTTTATCACTCGTGGCAGTGGCTTTGAAGGTATGATGCTCTTCCCAATAGCGCTGCCATTTTTTCTCAATCTGGTTGAAATTATACTCTGACATTGGTTGTATCTGTATTCGCTTATGCTTAGTTGAACTGCTAAGATAATTGTTTAATTGCTTATTTGTTGAATGGCTGTAGGGTTAAATGTTCAACAGCATGTTCTCCAGCAGTATATACAGTTCCCTTTTAACGCAACTAGCCCTGCAGCGCCTTTGCTATCTGTTCGACCATTTAAACGTTTAACAATTAAGCATACCTTTGCAAAAACCTGAAGAGATGACGAAAAAACACGATTTACTGGATATCATACATCTGATTTACGTGATGGACCCGATGTGCTCGTGGTGCTATGGCTTTGCCCCGGTTATAAAACAGCTGGTAGCGGAGCAGGAGGGTCAGATGCAGTTTAAACTGGTGATGGGAGGCCTGCGCCCCGGCACGGAAAGACCTCTGGAAGAACAGATGAAGGACAGCATAAAACACCACTGGCAGGACGTGGAGAAAATAACAGAGCAGCCGTTTGACTATACTTTTTTTGACCGGGGGGATTTTGTGTATGACACCGAGCCAGGTTGCCGGGCGGTTGTGACGATGCGCTATCTGAAACCGGAGCAGGAACTGGAAATGGCGGAGGCCGTGCAGAGCGCCTTCTATGCCCGCAACAACGATGTCACCAAGCCGGCAGTGCTGGCCAGCATTGCAAGGACCTTTGGCGTGGAAGAGGACACCTTCCTGGAGAAGTTCCACTCCCAGGAAATGCAGGAGAAAACGCAGCAGGACTTTACCATTGCCCGTCACCTACAGGCAACCGCTTTCCCGAGCCTCTACTTGTTAAATGGAACCAACATCCACCTGGTCAGCCGCGGCTACCGACCCTATGATGGCCTGAAAGCGCACCTGCAGCGGGTACTACAGCAGGTCGCTCCGGATCAAAACCCTCTGAAAGAGTAGGCAGGCACCCAAATGAAACCCGCTAGCGCAGTTGCTGGGCCAGCACTTGTTGCAAGGGATCACGGCCGCCCCAGGTGCCCTGGCTATTGAGGGGCTTAAAGCGGGCAAAGAGCTCTTCCTTGTACCAGTTCTCTGCCCGGGTGCGGCGCATTACTTCCTGGTGGTGTTCGTTTTGGTAAGCATAGGCTTTCATGGCGTCCTCCGTCTCCCACACGCTGAACGTAGCCTGCCGCACCAAAGGAAGCTCTCCCACGCCTATGGAGCACAGCAAGCCTTTTGCCTGCTCCAAGGAACGGCTGGTTTGGGGCACGAAACGCCAGAAGCTCGGCAATGCCCGCCAGTTGATGCTGGCCCGGGTTAACACGGCTACCGGTCCTGGCAAGTGTTTCTCTGCCAGGGCCGGGCTAAAGGGCTCCTTGCCGTCCCATTGCCCGTGGGATTGATAGGGGTGGAGTTTAACTGTCCATATCTCGTGCGTGTGCTGCCGGTACTCCTCCAGCAGGTCCCCGTGACGGAAGAAGTTGTCTGCCGCTTCTTCCGTTTCCCAGGTACACAAAAGACCATAGCGGCGGAAGTTGGGTTTTAGGCTAAAGCCTTTCCCATGTCCGCTACCCAGTAATTTAAAGAACTGCAGGCCGGGTAGCTGGCTTAGCTTAGGTACGGAGGTTCCCATCTGGGCTAAGCCCCAGCGTAAATGGCCGCTGCGAATGCCAAAGAGAGTGAAGGTGGTCAGGCGGGCTGTAAGGGGGCTGGCAGGAACTTGCAATGGGTTGTTCTTTATGTTTTATGCTGAGACAGGGGTTCTGTTAAGATACGCAACAAAGGCTTTTACATGCAAAACCACCTGCCAGGCGAAGTGTTTGGCAGGTGGTTTAAAATATCTTTAGGCAAAGGCCTACTTCAGGTTAATTTTCTGGTTATCGCCTGTTTTTGCGCTCTCGCCGGTTAACGTTGCCTTGGCCATGCCATACAACTGTATCATCGTACTGTTAGGGGCGTCCCAGTACTCCGCTTTCTCGACCTCTACCCGGATGAGCCCAATGTTAGGATCGTCTTTCCCTTGCGGGAACCAGGCCTTTTGAGTGGGCGACCATAATTCGTCGATCTTGGCTTTGTCTTTTGACAGATATGCCCTTCCGGAAATAGAAACATACACCTCGTCGCTAGGTTTGGCGTAGCTCAGGTTAACGTGGGAATCGTGCTGTATCTCGTGCGACTTGCCCGACTCATATCCCGTGAAGAACCAGATCTCCCCGTTGGGGTTTGTCTGCACGGCACGCATCGGGCGGCTGCGCATGCACCCGTCATCTTCGATGGTCGTCATCATGGCCACTTCTACATCCTTAATTATATCTACCAGTTTCTGGAGTTTCTCCGTTTTGTTTGGTTTGTTTTGCATAGTTTTATAGGTTGTGTTCCTTGTTTGATTACGGGGCACAAGCCATTTGGTTAGTGAGCTGCAGTAGCCCCACAAGTAGCGGAGAGGCAGGTTAAACCAGGAGGGCACACCAGCTGTTTATACTTTTTACCTTTTATACCCATCTTTTGAATTACCTGGCTCACATATATTTATCAGGAGACGACGAGCAACTGTTGTTGGGCAATTTCATGGCTGACGCTGTGAAAGGCAAGCAGCTGGCGCTATATGCGCCGGAGGTGGCTAAGGGCATTAGACTACACCGCCTCATCGACCATTATACCGATACACACCCTGTGGTAGCGGAAACGAAGGCAAGGCTGCGCCCCAAGTACCGTAAGTTCGCCCCGGTGGTATCAGACATGTACTTCGACCACTTTCTGGCTGCTAATTTTGAGGTTTACGCCAAGGTACCGCTAGCGGATTTTGCACAGGAGGTGTATCACCTGATACAGAAACACTACCACGTATTACCCGCGCGCTTACAGCACATGTTTCCCTACATGCGCGAACAGAACTGGCTGGCCTCCTATGCCAGGCTGGAAGGGGTGGAACAAGCGCTGATCGGGATGAGCCGCCGTGCAAAGTTCGAGTCAGGCATGGAAACAGCGGCGGCAGAACTGGCAGAGAATTATGCTTTCTACCAAGCAGACTTTCAGGCCTTTTTTCCTGAACTGATAACCTACGTGGAAGAAGCAAAGCTCTTGCTGTAAAAATAAAGCGGCTTCTAGGGGCTACACGCCCACAGAAGCCGCTTTGGGTTTGGCTTTAGCCTACGAACTTTCTGGCTACACAGCCACCGGAGCTTTTATGCCCGCATGAGGCGTATAGTTCTCCAGTGTAAAGTCTTCGAAAGTAAAACTGAAAATATCCTTCACTCCCGGGTTTAAGCGCATGGTGGGCAACGCGTGCGGTTCCCGTGTAAGCTGTAACTGGGCCTGCTCCAAATGGTTCAGGTAAAGGTGCGTATCACCGCCTGTCCAGATAAACTCTCCCGGTTCCAGCCCCGTTACCTGCGCCATCATCAGCACCAGCAGGGCATAAGAGGCGATGTTAAAAGGAACGCCCAGGAACACATCGGCAGAGCGCTGGTACAACTGGCAGGAGAGTTTCCCTTCCGCTACATAAAACTGATAAAAGGCATGGCAAGGTGGCAGCTTCATGTTTTCGATTTCGGCCACGTTCCAGGCGCTTACAATGATACGGCGCGAATCCGGGTTATTTTTCAGCTGATTCACCACCTGGCTGATCTGGTCAATGTGACGACCATCCGGGGTAGGCCAGTTGCGCCACTGCGAACCGTATACCGGACCAAGGTTCCCGTTCTCATCGGCCCACTCGTCCCAGATCGAGACCCCGTTTTCTTTCAGGTAAGCAATGTTCGTGTCTCCTTTCAGGAACCACAGCAGCTCGTGGATAATAGAGCGCAGATGCACTTTTTTCGTCGTCACGAGCGGGAAGCCCTCGGCCAGGTTAAAGCGCATCTGGTAGCCAAACACGCTTAAGGTGCCTGTACCGGTTCTGTCCTCCTTTTTCACCCCCTTATCGAGGATGTGCTGCATCAGGTCTAGGTACTGCTTCATTCGGGTCTTGTCAGTTTTGTGCGGTAGTCAAACGCTAAAGATAAAGATTATCTTTGAAAAGCAAGAAACCCCTGCGGTACGCCCTGCGCCTCTTTGACTTCATCCACTTGCAGGAGAAAGGAACGAGCTTGACAATCAGTCCCAAGCAAAAAGGTCTCCTGCTGTGACAGGAGACCTTTTTGAAAGTTGAGAAGACCTTAGCGTTGTGCTTTCTTCTCTTTGCTTTCTTTCGAAGCTTCGGCTTTGGGAGCTTCGCCCTTCTTAGCACAGCAGGCCATGCCGGAGCCAGCCATTTCTTTGTGGCAGTTCTCAGTGGCAGCCTTCTTTGCTTTCTTATTTTTGTTTTTATCGGTTTGCTCCGTTTGTTGCTTACCTTTTGCAGCAACAGGAGCAGGACTTGCTGAAGCGGCACTAACCAAGCCAGCCATAGCGAGTACTAGAGCGAATTTTTTCATGAGGTGAGGCGTTTGATATTTAGCTTGAACAATAAAACTTAAAAGCAGTTATTTCTATCGTGAAATAACAAATAGCGGGCCACTTGCCCAATGACCTTCATCACTTCCGAATAAATCTTTTGAGCTTTAAGAAATTAAGTCTTCTGGTACTGCTGCTCGTGGCACTGCTCTCGGCCCTGAGCATTTACTATGCCGCACGGCTGCGCTTCGACTATAACTTCGATAACTTTTTCCCGAAGGGCGATCCTGACCTGGCTTACTATTTCAGCTACCGGGATAAGTTCGGCAATGACAATGACTACCTCCTGATCGGGCTGGACAACAAGGGCGCGAGTATTTTTGAGCGGCAGTTCCTGATTAAAGTTGACAGCTTAAGCAACGTATTGCAAAGGCTGCCAAACATAGAAGCCGTGCTTTCGCCTACCACCGTGAAGAGCCCGGTAATAGAGAGTTTCGGCTATTTTGAGATCCCTTACCTGCACCCTCATGAGCCAGAACGCTATGAGTTGGATTCCGTTAACATCTACAGCTCTCAGGAACTGGTTGGAACGCTTTTTTCGGAAGATGCCACGGCTGTGTCTCTGTTTGTGCAGACAAAGGATGACCTGAGCAAGGAAGAGGCCGACAGCCTGATAGCAGCTGTTAATGGGGCTATAGAAGCCCTTGAGTTACCGGAGTACCACATAGCAGGCAAGGCACTGGCGCAGGCCGTTTTTATTGATAAGATGAAGGTAGAGCTGGCTATTTTTATGTCAGCTTCGATTCTGCTGGTCATCCTTTTCCTGTGGATTACCTTCCGCACAGTCTGGGGTGTGCTGGTCCCGCTGGTGGTGGTGCTCCTGTCGGTGCTGTGGGCCATGGGGGTGATGGGCCTTTTTAATACGCCCATTGATATCATGACGGTGTTATTGCCCACCATCCTGTTTGTGGTGGGCATGTCGGATGTGATTCACATTCTGGCGCGCTACATGACGGAGATCAGCCACGGACAGGAAAAACTGCCAGCCTTAAAAGTGACGGTACGCGAAGTGGGGATGGCTACCTTCCTGACCTCTTTGACCACAGCCATCGGTTTCCTGACCCTACTGACCACGGCCATTGTTCCCATACGTAACTTTGGCCTCTATACGGCCATAGCCATTGGGCTGGCCTATGTGCTCGCCTTTACGGTGCTTCCGTCCATCCTGCTGCTACTCCCCAAGCCGGACACCACCAGGGCCAGGCGCGCAGATGTCTCCTGGCCTTTACTGCTGCGGCAACTACTGTCTTTCGTCTGGAAGCACCCGAAGGGTATCCTGACAGCAAGCGCGTTCATCGTGCTGCTTAGCCTTGTCGGTATATGGCAGATAAAGGTGGACACAACCATGCTGGAAGACCTGGGCGATGAGGACCCTATTGTGCAGGACTTCCGGTACTTTGAGCAAAACTTCTCGGGTGTGCGCCCCTTTGAGCTGCACCTCTTAGCCGGGGAAGGACACACCCTGTACGACCAGGAAGTGCTGCAGGAAGTTGCGGAACTGGAGGCATACCTCTACAGCGAATACGGCCTGCACTTTATCTCATCTCCTGCCACCATTGTGAAGACTTTAAACAAAGCGCAGAACGGAGGAATGCAGGAGTACTACAGGATACCCGAGCGCAAGCAGGAGTTGCTAAAAGTTAAACAGCGCTTGCAGGCTTTCCGGAACCGGAGCGAACTCCGGGGCGTGGTTACACCGGATGCCCGGGAAGGCCGCCTGACAGGCAAGATGAAAGACATTGGCAGTGCCCAGGCCAGTGTCTTAAACGACTCTCTCCGCCACTTTATCAGCCAGAACATCAATCCGGCATACCTGAAAACGCGCCTGACGGGAAGTGCACTGCTGCTGGATAAAAACAACGAGTACGTAACCACTAACATGATGCAGGGCCTGTTGATCGCATTTGGGGTAATTGCCCTGATTGTCGGGCTTATTTTCAGGTCCCTCCGGATGGTGCTCATCTCCCTTATCCCGAACATCATTCCGCTGCTAATGATTGGTGGGCTGATGGGCTTTATGGGGGTAAACCTGACAGTATCCATCTCCATTATTTTCACTATTGCCTTTGGAATCGCTGTGGACGATACCATACATTTCCTGAGCAAGCTGAAGCTGGAGCTGGTGAAGGGGAAGTCATTGCCTCATGCCCTTAAGGGGACTTTCCTGTCTGCCGGAAAAGCCATTATCATCACGACTTGTATCCTGGTAGCGGGATTCCTGACACTGGTGCTCTCTACCTTTGATGCCACCTTCTACGTAGGCTTGTACGTGAGCCTGACCCTGCTCTTCGCGGTAGTGGCCGACCTGGTCCTGCTGCCGGTACTTATCCTGCTTTTTTATAAACCGAAGTAAAATTAATTAGGCCTATTTGGATAAGGTTGACCATATTTGTGGGTATTTGGGACATTAAGATCAGGAGAGATGATGAAAAGACTATTGGCCATGGCCATGCTTTGCCTGTGGATAGGAGGAGCGCAGGCCCAGAACGACAAGTTAGCCGAACTCATGAGCGAACGCGAGCAGCTCGTGCTGGAGTATCAGTTTTACAACCAGCAGAACAGTAATTTCTGGGGTAAAAAGTCGAAGAATGACCTGCTCAACATCATCGAAACCCTCAAGAAGATCATCAATACCGATTCGGAGTTGATCGGGGCCATCAAAGAAGCCAGTATCAAGAAGATCGCCCAAAGCACAGTCGAGAATCAGCGGGAAGGCAAAATTACAGTAGAGGACCAGCGCATCATCAATGCCCGGATTGCCGACCTGCAAAGCCAGATCAAGACGCTGCAGGTGGAGGTTAAGAAGCGGGAGCGAAGCATCAAGGACCTGGAGGCCCAGTTAGTGGCAGGAGAGGAGCTGCGCTATGGCAAAGACAAAGTGATCGCCATTCTGGCAGTGGCCGCCTTTGTGCTCTTGCTTTATGCCATCTTCCTGCAGGTACGGCTAAATAACAAAGCAACCCCTAAACCACGTAAGAAGAAAGTGCAGTAAGCTGTTTTTTGCCAGGTGATATCAGGTTGTAAATCACTGATTATTTGCAGTATAAGGAATCTAGCAGCAGTCATTATTGTTATATCCTGAATGCGAAAAGCAAGGATCTGGCATCTTTATTTTAAAGAAAAATCATAAAAGGCTGGAGCTATCAAACCCCAGCCTTTCTTTTTTTGACGTACATGAGCGAAATACTATATGAACTGAAGCAGGTAGAAGAACTGCTTAAAATTGAACAGGAAGAAGACCGGCAGCAATACAAAATCAAGAGCTTGAAAAGCACCATTGCCGAACGCAAGGAAATGGGCTTTTGCTGGTATCCTGTCACCATCACAAAAGAGGAACTGGGCTTTGGCAACAAGGTGGTGGTAGAACTGGAGCGGACGAAAGACCGAGACCAGCTGCACCTGTTCCAGGTTGGCAAAACGGCGGCACTCTTCAGCAATAATGGGGAGCGTCAGAGCCTGAATGGCGTGATCGTGGGCCTGAAGCGCAACAAAGTGCAGCTGGCTACAAACAAGGAGGACCTGCCGGACTGGATAGACGACGGGCGCCTGGGCATAGACCTCACTTTCGATGAAATGAGCTATCGCGAAATGGAGATAGCCATGAAAAAGGTAACCGAGGCCTATAAGTCGAGGTTGGCGGAATTGCGGGACATTATCCTGGGCGACATGAAGCCCCGCTTTACGGATGCCCAGCTGGAGGACATCCCCTCGCTGAACCCTTCTCAGAATGAGGCGGTGCGCAAAATTGTGCAGGCAAAGGATGTAGCGATCATACACGGCCCTCCGGGTACAGGTAAAACAACCACCCTGGTACAGGCGATCCTCAGGACACTGGAAACACAGCGGCGCCTTTTGGTAACAGCCCCGTCAAATACGGCAGTAGACCTGCTGACAGAGAAACTGGCAAATGTGGGGGTGAATGTTATTCGTATCGGGAATCCATCCCGCGTGTCGGATGTACTTTTGGAGCATACGCTGGATGCGCAGATCATGGAGCATCGCTCGTACAAGAACCTGAAAGACTACCGCAAAACAGCCGAGGAGTATAAGCGTCTGGCCTTTCAGTACAAGCGAAAGTTCGGGCCGGAAGAGCGGGCCCAACGGCAACTGTTTAAGGCAGAGAGCAAGCGCTTGCTCGACGAAGCGGACCGCATCGAGGAGTACATCACCGAGGACCTGCTGAACAATGTGCAGGTAATTACCTGTACCCTGGTGGGGGCCGCTAACAAAGCGATCCGCCATCTGGAGTACGACACGGCGTTTATCGACGAGGCTGCTCAGGCCCTGGAGCCTGCCTGCTGGATTCCGATTACCCGTGCCAAGCGTGTCGTTTTAGCGGGAGACCACTGCCAGTTGCCCCCGACCGTGAAGTCTTTCGAGGCGGAGAAAGGCGGCCTGAGCAGGACCTTGTTCGAAAAGTGCATTGAGCGACAGCCAGAGGTAGCGGTGATGCTGAAAACGCAGTACCGTATGCACCACGAGATCATGGAGTTCTCGAACCAGCAGTTTTACAAGGGCGAGCTGCATGCGCATGAAAGCGTGCACAGCAGCGACCTGTACAGCTATAAGGACATTTTTGCCCCCGGCCTGGCTGTAGAGTTTGTGGATACGGCAGGATGTGGCTATAACGAGGTAGAAACCCCCGAGAGCCAAAGCTCCGCGAACCCGGACGAGGCAAACCTGCTGCTCAACCACCTGACGCAGCTGCTGAAGGACTATAGCCACGAAGAGGAGGGAACAGAGCCGTTGCGGATTGGTGTGATTGCGCCCTACCGGGCGCAGATCAATTACCTGCAGGATCGCGTTGAGCACCTGCCCTTGTTGCACGAGCTAAAGCAGAAGCGCCATTTGTCGGTGGGTACCGTAGACAGCTTTCAGGGGCAGGAGCGGGACATTATCTACATCAGCATGACCCGTAGCAACGAAAGTGGTGAGATTGGCTTTTTGGCTGACATACGCCGTATGAACGTGGCAATGACGCGGGCAAAGAAAAAGCTGGTGATTGTGGGGGATAGCGCCACCTTAAGTCAAAACCCATTCTATGCTGCTTTTCTTACGTACGTAGAAAGTATAGGTGCTTACCGCAGTGCCTGGGAGCTGACCGAATGCATGCCCTAGCTTGAGAGAATTGGCCTGGTAGAATCAGTAAGGAGGGAACTTCGTCCTGCTTCGGTTTAGAATTGGCAATTGAATTTCTTAACTTACTGATTCTTCATAAAAAGATAAAATTATGAAAATCGAAAAAAACAGAGTGGTCACACTCACCTACGAGCTTCGAATCCTGGACGAAAACGGGGAACCAAGCCTTGTTGAAACAGCTAACGAGGAGCAGCCCATGGTGTTCATTCATGGCATGAGCGGCTTGCCAGAGCAGTTTGAAGACAAGCTGGAAGGCCTGAACACCGGCGACGACTTCGACTTTAAGCTGGATACGGAAGACGGCTATGGCGACGTAAACGAGGAGGCCGTGGTAGACCTGCCCAAGAACGTCTTCGAGGTGGAAGGCAGCATCCCGGACAACATGCTGGAGAAAGGCAACTACATCCCGATGACCGACAGCGAGGGAAACCAGTTACAGGGCCGTGTGGTAGAGGTGAAAGACGACGCTGTGACGATGGACTTTAACCACCCGCTTGCCGGGAAAGAGCTTTTCTTTAAAGGCAAGGTAAAGGAAGTGCGCGAAGCAACACCGGAAGAACTGGACCACGGACACGTGCACGGCGAAGGAGGCCATCACCATTAAGAAGTTAATTGCTGGACATAAGAAAAGGAGCAGCCTGTTCAGGCTGCTCCTTTTCGCTTTAAAAGAGGTGTGACTTTACACTAGGCTTGCTTTACCAGCTGCACTTCGCCCTGAATCTTTAATTCTTCTCCTAACATCACGCCGCCGGTTTCAAGGGCAGCGTTGTAGTTAATGCCCCAGTCTTTGCGGTTGATCTTGCCGCTGATAGAAAAACCGGCCTTCACGTTTCCCCAAGGGTCTGTCGCAACACCGTTGTCTTCTACTGTAAGCTTTACAGGTTTTGTCGTGTCTTTAATCGTTAAGTCTCCGTAGAGGGTAAAGGTATCTTCGTCTACTCTTTCTACTTTAGTAGATACAAACGTCATGTTCGGGTGTGCCTCTGTACCGAAGAAGTCTGCATTACGCAAGTGCTCGTCCCGCTGCTCGTTATTTGTGTTGATGGAAGTTACGTCGATGTTTGCTACCACTTTCGCATTTGAAAAGTCATCACCCTCTGTCTCCGCTTGTACATCAAACTGTGTGAACTTACCAGTTACATTGGAAATCATCATGTGCTTGATCTTAAAGCCAAGTTCACTGTGCGAGAGGTCTAATGACCATTTTGTTGTTGCCATAATTGCTTAAAAGAAAATTATTGAATTGTAAGAATTGAAATAACTATTAAATAGTGTTATTAAACCTAACAGTGTTAGGTGATAAGACAAAAAAATTATGCTTTTATTCCCGTAACAAAGCCACGGATAAAATCCTGTAATACCATTTGGTTTAGCTCTTCTTTGCCTTCTCCACTCCCCATCATGTTAATGGATATCAAACCGTGCAGCATAGACCAGAAAGTGTGCAACTTCAGGAAAGGGTCCGTTTCCGGATTGCTACCCGCAGCTATCAAGTCTTTGATGGGCGCTAAGATCAAGCCACTGAAAGTGCTCAGTTCGCTTATCTGGTTTACTGTCTCGCAGGAAGGAATCCCCAGGCCGTACATGACCTGATAATAGGCTTTGTTCTCAAAGGCGAACTTCCAGTAAGCATAGGCCATGGCCGCTATCTTTTCCTCTGTACTGCCTGCTCCTTCCTGCGCTTTTATTAGCTGCGCGTTTAGTTTCTGAAATCCCTGCTTTGTCAGTTCCAGCAGAATAGCCTCTTTATTGGCAAAATGGTCGTAAATCACAGGAACACTATACTCAATAGCCTCCGCGATTTTACGAATAGAAAGGGCCTGCCATCCCTCCTGTAGCACTAGCTGCCAGGCAGCTTCCAGGATGGAGGTACGCACTTCCGCTTTATGCCTTTTCTTTCTTTCCGCTATTCCCATAGTAGGTGTGTTATTTTACCTAACACCGTTAGCAAAATTAAAAGTTCCAACGCTAAGTTCAAAATCGGGCTAAATCTTCTTTAAAACTTTGGCAAGTCTTGCTGGCTTGCCCACCTTGTTGCGCCGTACTTTTACTAGATCAACACGCGTTTACCGGTACGGGCAGCTTCATAAATAGCCATCAGGATACGGACATCCCGCATTCCCATCTCGCCGGGCACCCGGGACTCCCTGTTTTCGAGCACACATTCCGCAAAGGCATCCATCTGCCGGGCCTGCTGATTTACCTGCGGATAGTTCATCGGTCCTTTACTGGTGCGCCCCTCTATGCCCGAATAGCTGTAAGCAGGCTGTAAACGCCACCAGCCCTCTTCAGCCTCCCCGTACAAGAAGTTCTTGTTTTCGTTGTAACTAGAGCTTCCGTTGGCGACCGCCCCGCCAGGGAATTCCAGTTGCCAGCTAACAGACTGCTCTACCTCGTCAAAATACACAGGGCGGGTTACCTCTCCGAATTTGGCAGTTACGGCAACAGGTGTTTCACCTGTCGTATAGCATGCCGCTTGTACGCAGTAAATCCCGACATCCATCAAAGGGCCTCCGCCGGAAAGCTTTTTGTTCAGGCGCCACCTGTCCGGGTCGTTGCTGACCACAAAGCTGTGTGCCCCGTCAATTTTCTTCACCTTACCAAATACCTGCTGCTGCCCCAGTTCCATCACCCGCTGGTTGTGTGGCTCAAAGTGCAGGCGATACCCAACAGAAAGTTTCCTGTTGTTGCGCTTACAAGCCTCGATCATGCGTGCGCAGTCTTCCTCAGAGGTAGCCATGGGCTTTTCACAGATCACATGCTTTCCCGCCTCGGCAGCCCGGATGGTGTACTCTGCGTGCATGGCATTGGGCAACACCACGTAGATGATGTCTATGTCCGGGTTGTCCTTTATCTGATCGTAAGTGTCGTAGCTGTAGATGTTCCTCCCGGGGATACTGTATTTCTTTTTCCACTCTTCGGCTTTTGGGGGCGAGCCGGTTACAACACCAGCCAGGTAGCACTTTTCTGTTTCCTGCAGGGCAGGGGCAAGCTGGTTGGTGCTGTAGTTACCAAGCCCGACCAGGGCTATGCCCAGCTTTTTGTTTTGTGGTTTTCTGGTGCCTGCCAATGATTCACCGTACGACAGGAGGGGAGCGCCCAGGGCGGCAGTGCCTAAGGCACAGGTAATGCCCTTTATAAATCGGCGGCGGTTTCTCGATTGCGGTAATTCTTTTTCTTTCATGGGGCTGCCTCCTCTGTTTATACTTTTACTTTATATTGCTTATAAGTATGCTGCTATAAAAGGTTGGCTGCCTCTTGTTAAGGAAGGATACAGAGCACTTGCCTTTTCATACTTCCATAAAATTTTTAGCTTTAGTAGAATTTGAGAGAGAACAAGCCACGCAGGAGGGCTGCTTGCTGCTAAGAGCGGAAGCAACTTTTGAACTGAATGCCCAACGGGGCAGAGCGCTATTCTGCCCCAATACAGTTAGAATTTTACGAGTACCTTGCTATAACCTATCTAAACTCAGACCGAACCTTATGATTAAAAAGCCCTTTTTAGCAACGGTTTACTGTTTGCTTTTCCTTTACAGCGTCGCCTGCGCTCAGCTTGGCGCTAACCGCATAGCTCCCCAGAACTTAGACCTGACCTGGAAGGTGTTAGCGGAGAACTATCAGAATAAATCACAAACCCTGTCAGCTCTTACCCTGCAGAATACGGGCGAGGCACCTTTACCCGCCACCGGTTGGACCCTGTACTTTAACGCATCCCCCTCCTTCAGGGCACAGGGGGATAATGCCCCGGTTAAAGTAGAGCATGTGAACGGAGACCTGCTGCGCATGGTGCCTACCGATAAGTTTAAACCAGTACCGCCAGGGGGCTCCCAGCGCATCGAACTGGTCTCGGCGGGCCAAATGATCAACCAGTCCAGAGCACCACAGGGCTTTTACCTTGTTTGGGACGACAACAGTGCCAAAGGCTACAACATTGGCAGCCAAACAAACAAAAGGCCCGAGAAGAACTGGGTAGGATGGATACAGCCAGAGGACGTTTATCGCCAGAACGAGGTGATAAAAGACATCCCCATGGAAAAGCTGACAAAGGTGTTTCCAACGCCGGCACAGTACGCCGAAACAGCTCAGCCCTTCACCTTAACCTCCTCCGTTCCTGTGATAGCCGATAAGGCCTTCACGAAGGAGGCCACGTTACTGGCAGACCATTTAGCAACCGTTTTCGGACAAAAGCCAGCCGTGAAAACGTCGGGCACCGGAAAAGCTATCCGCCTGCAACAAAAGCAAGGACTAGGTGAGGAAGGATATGAGCTGGAGGTAAGCCCGCAGGGCGCGGTCATCAGCGCATCCACACCGGCCGGTGCCTTCTATGGCACCCAGTCCCTTAAGACCCTGATTCCTCCAACTGCACTTGCAAAACCGCAAAATGCAGTTATCCTTACAGGCGTGAAGGTAAAGGATGCCCCTCGTTTTGGGCACCGGGCCTACATGATGGATGTTGCCCGCAATTTCCAGCAGAAAGAAGAAGTGTTGAAGGTGCTGGACCTGATGGCCTTGTATAAGCTGAACGTGCTGCATTTCCATTTTAACGATGACGAGGGCTGGCGTCTGGAAATACCCGGCTTACCGGAGCTGACTGCGGTAGGAAGCCAACGCGGACACACGGTTGATAACAAGAAACACCTGCAGCCTACTCTTGGCTCTGGCCCGGAGCCAGGGAAGACCAGCGGCAGTGGCTACTTCAGCAGAGAGGATTTCATAGACATCCTGAAGTATGCCCGGGACCGCCATATCACAGTCATTCCAGAGATTGAAACGCCAGGCCATGCCCGTGCCGCCATCAAATCGATGGATGCGCGCTATGAGCGGCTGATGCGGGAAGGCAAGCCGGAAGAGGCAAAGCGCTACCTGCTACGCGATCTGAACGATAAGTCGGTGTACCGCTCTGTGCAGAACTGGGACGACAACGTCATAGACGTGGCCCTGCCTTCCACCTATGCCTTTCTGGAAAAGGTGACAGATGAGCTACTCACTATGTACAAAGAGGCGGGAGCACCGATCCAAACGATACACTTTGGCGGAGACGAAGTACCGCGCGGCGTGTGGGAGCAGTCGCCTGCTGTACAGTCGCTTATTGCTAAAAACCCAGCGGTTAAAAACACAGACGACCTGTGGTTTTACTTTTTCGGCAACATAAACGACATGCTGAAGGAAAGGAACCTGTACCTCTCTGGTTGGGAAGAGATCGGCCTGAAAAAAGTGAAACAGAACGGGCGTACCGTCTATGTGCCGAACCCCGAGTTTGCCGACGATAATTTTCACGTAGACGTTTGGAATAACCTGGCAGGGGCAGAAGACCTGGCTTACAAAATGGCGAATGCCGGCTATAAGGTTGTGCTGACCAACGTAACAAACCTGTACATGGACCTGGCCTACCAGAAAGCGTACGAGGAGGAAGGCCTGTACTGGGGCGGCTTTCTGGACGTGGACAAGCCTTTCTACTTCATCCCTTACGATTACATGAAAAATCAGAAAGTGGACATGTACAACAACCCGGTAGACAAAGCCACCTTTGCCGGCAAGGAGCAACTGACTGAGAAGGGGAAAGCAAACATTGTAGGCATACAGGCTCCGCTGTGGAGCGAGACGATTAAAACGCCTGAGCGCCTGGAGTACATGTTGCTCCCGAAGGTATTAGGGGTAGCCGAAAGAGCCTGGGCACCAGACCCGGCTTGGGCTACGGAAACGGATGAAAGAAAGAGTGAAGCGGCTTACAACCAGGCATGGTCCGAGTTTGTGAATATACTTGGCAAACGGGAACTACCGCGTCTGAACTACTATGCCGGCGGCTACAACTACCGTATCCCGACGGCTGGGGCCATGATAAAAGACGGGGCTGTTTTGGCCAACACCCAATTGCCTGGCTTGGTTATCCGCTACACTACCAACGGAGCAGAGCCTACGGCTAACAGTAAGGTTTATACCGGGCCCATTAAAGAAAAAGGAACGGTAAAGCTAAAGGTTTTCGACCCATCCGGCCGCAGCGGTCGTGTTGTTAGCGTAGAAAACAGATAAGCTCTACCAAACTACTATTGAATGACACCACGCGTAGAAATAAACTACTGTACCCAATGCCGCTGGCTCTTGCGGGCCGCCTGGATGGCCCAGGAGCTCCTCACAACCTTCGAAACAGAGCTAGGGGAGGTTGCCCTTGTGCCGGGGACAGGAGGGGTGTTTGACGTGCGGCTGGACGGGGAGTTGATCTATTCGCGCAAGGAGGCAGGTCGCTTCCCGGAGTCAAAAGAGTTGAAGCAGTTGGTCCGCGACCGGATTGCCCCGGAGAGGGACTTAGGCCATAGCGACCGCAAGCCATAACAATCCGTCAGCTTATAAAAGAACAGGTCCGGAAGTTTTTTCCGGACCTGTTTTAGTTAAGGGTTCGTAGACCAAATGCCAGCTTCTTTCACAAATACCCGGCGGTTCAGTTTCAGTTGGGCAATGATCAACTCGGCGAAGTCCTCGGGGTGCATCACACGCTCCGGGTCTCCCGTGATCAGGTTCTGTCCATAGGCCATGTCGGTGACAATGGTGCTGGGGGTAAGGGCCGTTACGCGGATGTTATGCTTGCGCACTTCCTGCATCAGCGATTCCGTTAAGCCTAATACAGCAAATTTAGAGGCGCTGTAGGCACTGGTTACCGCAGCGCCTCTCTGTCCGGCTGTAGAGGAGATGTTGATGATGTCCCCGCTTTGGCGCTTGATCATACCCGGTAAAACAGCACGGGTCGCGTAGTAAACACCCAGCAAGTTAATCCGCACAATTTCTTCCCACTTCTCTGGCTCCAGCTCCAGGAACTTCCCGAAAGCAGCAACACCAGCACTGTTTATTAAGATGTTGATGCTTCCTAACGCGTTCTTCGCTTTTTCTACGGCTGCGTTTACAGCGTTCAGATCAGCCACGTCTGCCGCCACTACAACAGCTTTAACTCCGTGGCCCTCTACCTCAGCGGCTACTTCCTTTAACTGGGCCTCGGTGCGTGATAAAAGGGCCACATTCGCCCCCTCTTTAGCGAGAGCAAGGGCTACGGCACGTCCTACGCCTTTGCCTGCTCCGGTAATCAGTGCATTCTTTCCTGCTAATGATTCCATGTGTCTTTGTGTTTCGTTTGATGTTTGTACCTACAAATGTAAGCTAAGGTTGTCGCTATTTCCAAAAACACAGACAGGAAGGGGAAAGGCGAGGGTTATCCCAGAATGCGACGGATCTCGTTTGCCTTGGCCATCAGTTCTTTTGCCTCTTGCTGCTGATCCTTGTCGATGGTGGCTTTGAACTCCTGTAACTGCCTGATATAGCTTTCGAGGGCCTCCGATACATTCTTTTTATTCTGGGCAAAGATGGGGCCCCACATAGCAGGAGAGCTTTTAGCCAGACGCACGGTAGAGGAGAAACCGCTGCCTGCCATATCAAAAATATTCTTTTCGTCTTGCTCTTTGTCCAGCACGGTTAAGCCAAGCGCAAAAGAGCTGATGTGGCTCAGGTGGGAGACGTAAGCCAGGTGCAGGTCATGCTCCTTAGCCCCCATGTAGCGCAATGGCATCTGTAAGTCGCGGCAAAGCTCCTCCACAAGAGCGAGCGAGGCAGGGCCAGACTTCTCTCTTTCGCAGATGATCATGGTTTTGTGCTCCAGCAGGCTCGCAAAGGCCGCGTCTGGTCCGGAATACTCTGTACCGGCAATGGGGTGTGCCGCCACAAACTGCCCACGCTTCGGGTGCTGTGCAACCACCTGGCACAAGAGGTCTTTGGTGGAGCCTAAATCCACAACGGTGGCCTGATCGGGTATAAGGTCGAGCACTTCGGGTAAAAGGGTATAGATCACATCCACCGGCGTGGCAAGTACGACCAGGTCGCTTTGCTTTAAGGCTTCTGGTAAAGGTAATACCTCATCAGCTATACCCCGCTCCAGGGCACGCTGACCGTGGGCAGGATTAGCGTCCACGCCGAGCACAAAGGTATTTTTATGGATTGCCTTTACAGCAAGCGCGAAAGATCCCCCTAAAAGGCCGAGGCCAATAACGCACAGTTTCATGCTTAAGAAAATTGCAGGTCTTAAAGACCGGTAAGAAAGGTAAAATTACTTCAGTTGCCTGGCTTAAATTCGTTAGAAGGGTAGCGTTCTTTGCTCTTCACTGCTTTGCATCGCCAGCTCGATCACCCGGATCACCTCCCGCACCTGCTCTGGTTTTACATTCAGCTCCGCCTGACCCAGGATAGCTTTGCGCACGTTCTCATAAAGGCCCCGATAATCGCCGGCCTCGCTTTTGATCTTTCCTTTCAGGTGTAAGCCCTGATAAGTTGTGTTCAGGGTTCCCCACAGCTCCTCCGGCTCCACACCCCAGTCCGTTTGGTTTTGGGGTAATTCGCCGGCTTTTAGGGCCGCTTCCTGCACGTCCATGCCATATTTCACAAAGGCACCTTCGTTGCCCAAAAGAATGAAGTGAGGCCCCGGCTCTTTTACCAGCATCCCGGCCTTTAGCGTTACCTTCAGGTGCTCGTAGTGCAGCACTACTTCAAAATTGTCTGCGATGCCGGAATTTTGTCGCTGCGCCCGTATATCGCCGTAAACGGCCCTGGGCTTCCCGAAAAGGTACAGGGCCTGGTCAATGAGGTGGGAGCCCAGGTCATATAAAATACCGGAACCGGGCAGGCTCTCCTCTTTCCAGGTATTGGGCTTGATCTCGTTGCGGAAACGGTCGAAATGCGCCTCATACTCTGCCAGCTCTCCGAGCAAATTGCTCGCAATAATTTTCTTTACCGTTTTAAAGTCACTGTCCCAGCGCCTGTTATGGTATACCGTTAAGACTTTGTTTTTTTCCTTTGCCAGCGCGATCAACGCATCTGCCTCAGCAGCGGTAACGGTAAAGGGCTTTTCCACCAATACATGCTTTCCTGCCTGCAGCGCCTCCTTTGCCAATGCGTAATGGCTCGCATTAGCCGTGGCCACAACCACCAGGTCTATTTTCTCATCCGATAAAATTGCCTGCACTTCCGCTACCACTTCTGCCTGCGGATAATGCGCCTGTGCAAAGGAAATACTTTCTTGCCGGGTGGCTTTTATCTTTGCCAGATGCAGGCCTTCCACACTGCAGATAAACGGCGCATGAAAAATACGGCCGGCCATACCGAAACCGATCAGGCCAACATGTAAGATGGTGTTTGGTGCTGTCATGGTAATTATCGCATAAGGTGGCTAAGGTAAAAACAATGGGCCATCCATGCTAGTCTTTCCTTCAACTTATGGTGTCGGCTGCGTACATTAGCGCGCTTGATCACCTGAACGAGACTTTATACCTTCATCATGCATAACCCTTCCACTGCCTTGGCCACACCTGTCCTTACCCGTTTGCACCTATGGGTGATGGCCATCTCTACGGGTATGGTGGTGGCCAACCTTTATTACAACCAGCCCTTACTGGGTAAGATCGCCGCAGACTTCGGGATTACCGAGGCAAAAGCAGGCTCTATTTCCATGCTCACGCAGGTAGGCTATGCGGTCGGGATGTTCTTTATTATTCCGCTGGGTGACATGTTCCGGCGCAAAAGGCTCATCATGGCCGACTTTATACTCATCGTGATTGCCTTGGTGCTGGCTGCTTTTGCCGGCAACATAGAGGCATTGATGCTCGCCAGCTTTTTTATCGGGGCCACCTCCGTGGTGCCCCAGTTGCTGATACCCATGGCGGCGCACCTGTCCAAACCCGAGGAAAGGGGACGCACGGTGGGTTTTGTCATGAGCGGCCTGCTGATCGGTATCCTGCTCTCCAGAACACTGAGTGGCTTTGTGGGAGAGCACCTGGGCTGGCGGGCCATGTTCCTGATTGGCGCCGGTTTGATGGTGGCCCTCTGGCTTGCCCTTTACTTCCTGCTTCCGGAGGTGCACCCTTCCTACAAGGGCACTTACAAAGAGTTGATGGGCTCGCTGGCGCACCTGGCGAAAGAAGAACCTTTGCTGCGCTTGGCCGCTATCCGTGGCGCTTTGTGCTATGCCTGCTTTAGTGCCTTCTGGACCACGCTGGTTTTCCTGCTCGAGGAGCCGCCTTTTAATGCCGGTAGCGACGTAGCCGGATCCTTCGGCCTGATCGGCGCCTTCGGGGCCCTCGCCGCCTCCGGCATGGGGCGGCTCACAGACAAAGGAAACGCCTTCCGTATCACCACCCTTACCATCCTGCTGATCGTTGTCTCTTTTGTTATCTTCGGTGTGTTCAGCGGTAGCATCATAGGCTTGGTCGTAGGGGTGATTCTAATGGACCTGGGGGTACAGGCGACCCATATTGCGAATCAGACGCTTATCTTTTCACTGCGCCCGGAAGCGCGAAACCGGTTGAACACGGTGTACATGGTTACCTATTTTACCGGTGGTGCCCTCGGGACTTACCTGGCCAGCCAGGCCTGGCATTTCTGGCAATGGAACGGGGTGGTGGCGACCGGGCTGTTATGTTCTGCCCTTGCGCTGTCCGTACACGTCTCGTTCCTGCGGCGCAACCGGGTTAAAAGTTAAATCCTATAAAACCAGCATACCGCTTCTTGTCGTACGCAGGAGCATGAGCGCAGCAGAAAACAACAAGAGTAAGTTCCTGGACTTTTTGAAAACCAACCCGCGCAGCGTTAAGCCTAGAACCGGGGAACTTACCGAGATCCGGGGTCCCTATTATACGGTGATGGGGAAGCGCTACTTACAGGACGTACTGGAAACAATGGGTCCCTACATCGACTCTCTTAAATTTGCAGGGGGCGCTTTTACCCTTTTGCCGCCCCAGGCCCTGCAAGAGATCATCGACCTGGCCCACCAGCATAAGGTGCTGGTATCGACTGGCGGCTTCATGGAATATGTGCTGACGCAGGGGAAGGAAGCCGTGACGCAATACATTGCCGAGTGTAAGCGCCTGGGCTTCGATATCATCGAGCTCTCCGCGGGTTTCATCACCCTGCCTACCGATGACTGGTTGCGCTTGATCGAGATGGTGCAGCAGGCAGGGTTAAAGGCAAAACCGGAAATAGGAATACAGTTTGGCGCCGGTGGGGATACGGCAGCAGCAGAACTGAAAGCCGCGGGTACACGCGATACCGGACAAGCCATTAAGCAGGCGAAACGCTTTTTGGAGGCTGGTGCTTACCTGATCATGATCGAGTCCGAGGGTATCACAGAGAATGCCGATCCCTGGCGCACAGACGTGGTCGCACAGTTTATAGAAGAACTGGGGGCCGACAAGCTGATGTTTGAGGCCGCAGACCCTCAGGTGTTTGAATGGTATATCCGGAACTATGGTTACAAAATGAATCTCTTTATAGACCATAGCCAGATCGTACAACTGGAATGCCTGCGGCGCGGAATCTGGGGCACCCAAAGCACCTGGGGCCGTATCCAGGGGGTTCATTAACCCAACAAGTCGGCTTTCATGTCGTCTAGCAAGGTGTTATGCAGGTTCACTTCTGTACCCTCAATAGAGGCGATGCTGCGGAGCCCTGTCACGTTGGCCGCGAAAACTGCATCGGCTCTCAGCAAACGCTCCACGCCGAAATACGCTTGCCGCACCTTTACCCCCTTAAACCCGCACCACTGCAGGATGTTTCGCCGCATCACGCCATTGATGCAGCCTGTATCCAGGGCAGGCGTGTAAAGCACTCCCTGGTCGACCCAACAAAGGTTCGCAACAGACAACTCAGCAGCCACTTGCTGGGGGTTTAACAGGATCAGGTCATCCAATTTACGTTCCTGTTTCTCGATAGAAGCCAACACGTATAGGGGGGCGTTGGGTCCTTTAAAGAAGGAGAGGGGAGAGTAAGAAGTGCGAACGCTGTGGCAGACCCCTGCCTGTATGGGAGTAAGCGGGGCAGCGGACACAGGCTGCACCGTCGCCAGCCAGTCTGCGGCGTTGCTTTGTGGCGTATAAAGCCCTGCCCCAGCCCGCCAGACTTTTAGCTTCAGCCTTCCCCTTTCCAATGCATGCTGCTTTTCTGCCAGCTGTAAAAGTCCATCTTCAAAGTCAGGAGTGTAAAAGTATTGGGGTAGTGCTAAGCGCAAGGCGGCCGCTGCCTCCTGTATTCTTTCCAGGTGCGAAGCCCAAAAACGCAAACGGCCCTCCTGCACGATAACAGTTTCAAAAAAGCCATCATTGTACTGAAAGGCCCTGTTGGAGAGCCCTACACTCAGTTCTTCTTCGCTTATTTTCTGGTTGTTGTATAGCAGCATGGGAATAAGGTTAAGGTCGTGCACTCAAAGATATAGGGAAGATAACAGATGATTCTCAAAAGCTGCCGTCTTTTGTTTGGCGTGAGCGGCTACTTGTTCAGGCTGGGCATCAGAACCGATAGGGTACAAGAAGTGCCTTTTGCAAACCTGCCGGCTAGCTAATGACGTAGAATAAAGTTAAGGCACAACACATCGACAAATTCGAAGCTATGATACTAAACAAACTATATTTTATATTACCGTTAATTTTACTTGTCAATTCCTGTACCGAGGGCAACACCAGTAGCGCCGTGGTAGATGGCGATGTGGAGACGCTGGCGGCAGTAGATACAACCGGGCTGGCACAGGCCACTTTCGCAAGCGGGTGTTTCTGGTGCACAGAGGCTTATTTTGAGCGCGTGGAGGGGGTTAAGGCGGTTATTTCCGGCTATGCAGGAGGGGAAAAGCCAAACCCTACTTACGAGGAGGTGAGCGCGGGTGCCACGGATTATGCCGAAGTGGTGCAGGTTTATTACGACCCGGAAGAGGTGAGTTACCAGGAACTGGTGGAAGTGTTCTTTGCCACCCATGACCCGACCACCCTGAACCGACAGGGACCTGACATCGGGGCACAGTACCGCAGTATTGCTTTCTACCGAAACCCAGAGCAGGAAGCTATTATCAGAACTTATATCCAGCAACTCGAGGAGTCCGGCGCCTACAAGAACGACATTGTGACAGAGGTGCAACCCTTTGAAAGGTTCTGGGAGGCCGAAGCGTACCACCAGGATTATTACCGCCGTAACCCCAACGATCCTTATGTAGTGTCGGTGGCAAGGCCAAAGGTGCAGAAGTTCGAGGCAAACTATCAGGACAAGCTAAAGCCGGAATACGTGCAGTAAAAAGACATTTTCAATCAATTTTAGCGCAGCCAACGTAGTACAGGCTGTGAAATTAAACGAACTAGGAAATGGACTTTATTGTAAATTTACTCGTAAGTGCCGGTGTTATTCTACTCCTGGCCAATGCGATGTCGAGCGTGCATGTGAAAAGCTTCTGGACAGCTCTCTGGGTAGCTTTCCTGATCGGTATTTTTAATGCCACCATTGGCTGGCTGCTAAGTGGTGTCTTAAACCTTGTCTCTTTCTTCCTTCTAGAAGCCATTGTCAGCCTGATTGTTACGGCTTTGATGATAAAGCTGGTGGATGTACTGGTTGGTAACTTTAAAGTGGACGGCTTCTGGCCCGCCCTTGTAATTGCTATCGCCACAGCCATTGCGGTTGCTATTGCTGGCTGGATAGGCGGCGATGACGAGGAAAGCTTTGCGCAACTGCAAGAAACAAGACAACCTAAAACGGAAGTAGTGCTTGCTGGCAGATAAGGAGGACGGGCCTGTCTTAAGCTTGCAAGTACCTGCTAAACATACTAATATAAAATAAGGGCCTACACGTGATTTGTGCAGGCCCTTATTTTAGCAAGTTACACTGCTCAAAGGAAGGCTCGTGTTGTAGCTGAAGCCCGGTACTTTTAGAATAGCCCCGTGCTTCCTATCTTTACGCATTTAAGTATTTTTATGCATCAATTAGTATACGTCAGTTCAGCCGTAGAACTCGTGAACGAAGACGTCCTGAAAGCGCTGTTGGTCAAATCCAGGGCGAATAATGAGGCAATTCATTTAACCGGCATGCTCTTGTACCACGATGGTAATTTTATACAGGTGCTGGAAGGGGAGAAAGAGCAGGTACTGAAGCTCTTCCATAAAATTGAGAAAGACGCCCGCCATAGGGGAATCATCAAATTGATTAGCGTATCCATCCAAAGCCGCGACTTCCCCGATTGGTCTATGGGCTTCAAAAGCCTGTCGGCCCAAGATTACAAGCAGGTAATGGGCTACTTTGACCCTACCGTTAACAAGCAACTAAAAGTACCGGGTGCCAGTGACGATCGTGTTGCCCTCTCGCTGCTGAAAACCTTTACCGCAAACAACATCTACTGAAAGTTAAAGCTGCGGAAGCTGCGCCATTTCCTGCTCCGTGAATACCCTGGACCGGATGTGGAAGCGTAGCCCAAGGGGGATTTCTAGGGAGAAACTGGCTCCACGGCCTGGCGTTACATCGAGGGTTAGCTGAGTATGTTTCCAGTACTCGTACTGATCGCGAGCCATGTAGAACTTGCAGCCATACACCTCACCCAGCAGTACATCACTCTCACCTACTCTAAACTCCCCCTCTTCAAAACACATGGGCTGGGAGCCATCGCAGCAGCCTCCGCTTTGATGGAACATCAGGGGGCCATGCTTTTCCCGCAACTGGTCTATCACTTCCTTTGCTTTGTCTGTTACCAGTACGCGTTTAACGTTTTCTTCCATAATCTTTAAGTAAGATGCCTGCCCCGAAGTAAGGTGGCAGGCATCTGTTAAAAAAGATAGTCTCTGTTAAAAGAAGCCCAGCTTGTTCTTATCGTACGAGATCAGCATGTTCTTCGTCTGGCGATAGTGGTTTAGCATCATCTTGTGCGTCTCACGTCCGAAGCCAGACTTTTTGTATCCACCGAAAGGAGCATGGGCCGGGTAGGCATGGTAGCAATTAACCCATACACGCCCAGCCTGTATGGCGCGTGGAATCTGGTAGATTTCATGTGCGTCTCGTGTCCATAGGCCGGCACCTAAGCCATACAAAGTATCGTTGGCCATATCAATCGCTTCTTCTGCCGTTTTGAAAGTAGCCACAGAAACAACCGGACCAAAGATCTCTTCCTGAAACACCCGCATCTTGTTGTTGCCTTTAAAGATGGTCGGCTTTATGTAGTAGCCATTTTCCAGGCCACTGTTCAACTTAGCGGCACCGCCGCCAGCCAATACCTCGGCGCCTTCCTGCTTGCCAACGTCCATATAGGAGAGGATCTTCTCAAATTGGTCGTTTGAGGCTTGTGCGCCCATCATGGTGTCTTCGGAGAGGGGATGACCTACTTTGATAGCTTCTGTGCGCGCTATAACGCGCTCCATAAAGCGATCGTAAACACTTTCATGTACCAGAATACGGGACGGGCAGGTACAAACTTCCCCCTGGTTCAGGGCAAACATCACAGCTCCTTCCACACACTTATCAAAGAAAGCATCATCGGCATCGGCAATGCTCGGCATAAAGATGTTTGGAGACTTTCCACCAAGCTCCATCGTTACGGGTACCAGGTTCTCAGAAGCGTATTGCATAATCAGGCGGCCAGTGGTGGTCTCGCCGGTGAAAGCAACTTTAGCCACGCGAGGGGAGGAGGCAAGCGGCTTACCGGCTTCGGGTCCGAAACCAGTGACAACGTTGAGCACACCTGCCGGCAGTACATCCTGTATCAGTTCCATAAGCAGCATGATGCTGGTAGGGGTCTGCTCAGCTGGCTTCATTACCACGCAACAGCCGGCCGCGAGGGCAGGGGCCATTTTCCAGGTGGCCATTAACAAGGGGAAGTTCCATGGAATGATCTGGCCCACTACGCCGATTGGCTCCTGCAGGTTAATGCTAATGGTAAACGTATCATGCTCCGACATCGTGCTTTCGTCGGCACGGATCACACCTGCAAAGTAGCGGAAATGATCGATGCATAGGGGGATGTCCGCAGCACGGGTTTCGCGGATAGCTTTGCCGTTGTCTACTGTTTCGGCGCGCGCCAGCAGCTCGGCGTTCTGCTCCATAATGTTGGCAATATCCAGCAGTACCTTGCTACGGGCGGCCGCAGAGGTCTTAGACCAGGACTTAAAAGCCTTGTGCGCGGCGTCCAGCGCCTTGTCTATGTCTTCTTTGTTGCCCCGTGCGGCTTTGGTAAAAGGCTTGCCGTCAATAGGCGAGATGTTGTCGAAGTACTCGCCGCTTGCCGGGGCAACCCACTCGCCCCCGATAAAGTGGTCATACTTTTCTTTAAACTTAGGCCGCTCCAGAACCGCGGACTTTTCCTGAGGCATTGCTACTGCATCCATAGTATAATCGTTTAGGTGATTAGTTCGATAGAAGCAAGGTCCGCATAAGGTCTGTCTTAAACTTTTCCTATTATATCAAAAACTATTCTTATCGTATCAAGTTGATATTGATACGGTAGGTTTTTATATTGAGCAATCACTCATAGTACATATGGCACCCAGACATATCCTGCAAGCAATACCTGTGCGCGATGAGCGGTCCTTATTCACGCTAGTGGAGAACAGGTCGGCCTACACATTGGATGCCTGTGAGCTGAACGTGTTTGAAACGCACCAGGAGGCCAGGGGAGTAAACCTTTCGTTTGGCGATTGGGTGCTGACCAGCATGCTCCGGGGCAAAAAAGTGATGCACCTTTACGACAAGCCCGGCTTCGACTACCTCCCGGGTGAGTCGGTGATCGTACCACCAAACGAGTTAATGAAGATTGACTTCCCGGAAGCAGAAAAGCATAATCCCACGCAATGCATAGCCCTGGCTATTTCGGCAGAGCAAATCAACAGCACCCTACAGTTGCTAAACGAGCAGTACCCTAAGGTTGAGCAGGATGCACAGTGGCGTATTAACCAGGAGTACTTTCACCTGGCTAACAACGCAGAACTGGCCGATATCATTAACCGCCTGATTCGCATCAGCTTGAGTGAACATACCAGGGAAAAAGATATTCTGGCGGGGCTCGCCCTAAAAGAACTTTTGATCCGGCTGATGCAGACACAGGCCCGTCACCTGTTCGAGGCTAACTGCACGCAGCTTTCGGCTACACACCGCTTTGCCCATGTCCTCCAGTATATCAAAGAGAACATTACTTCCCGCATCGATGTTAACAGGCTAAGCGACAAGGCCTGTATGAGCCGGGCAAGCTTTTTCAGAAAGTTTAAAGAAGAGTTCGGACACACACCTGCTGACTTTATCCTGCGCGAGCGCCTGCGGCTTGCTAAGAAGTACCTCCAGAATCCAGCTAACTCTGTTACCCAAGCCTGTTACATGGCCGGCTTCCAAAACCTCAGTTATTTTATCAGAGCCTTTAAAAACGAGGTAGGTGCCACGCCTAAAGTTTTTCAGCAACAAGCCGATAAAACGCTAGCGGTCCGTTAAGCCGCTGTGGTCTTTTATATTCTCCGGTAAGAAGTACGACTGTGACTGTAGTAGCATCTAAAACCGCTATATAGAACTCAGCTAACGACCGTTAGCAGTTTGACACAAAGCACCGTTTTTAGTTGCAACTTAGATAATTATTTTTCCTTTTTGTTTACATTATTAAAAACATCTCCTTAACTTAAGCACTCAATCACCAGCCTAAAGAGCAACACTTAGCTCCAGGAACAGTAATTTATCACCTTAAAACATGTGTAATGAGTGTAACAGAGTTTGCAGCTAACGCAACAGAAGAGCAGGTAAAGGCAATTTTTGTAGAAGAGGATCAGATTCCGGAAGAATTTAAGTTGAAACAGGAGATTCATCAGCGTGAATACCTGTCTAACGGGGAAATGAAACAGTGGGAGGGAGACATGCATACCGTGTACTCTCCAGTGGCTGTTAAAACTGCCGAGGGTTATAAACGCAAAGTTATTGGCACTTACCCTGTTTGTACTGAGATAGAGGCAATGGAGTCCTTAGCTGCTGCCGTGGCAGCCTATGATAATGGACGCGGGCAGTGGCCTACCATGAGCGTACAAGACAGAATTCGTTGTGTAGAGCAGTTTACCCATAAAATGATAGAGCAGAAGGACCTGGTCGTGAAGCTCATCATGTGGGAGATAGGCAAGTCTGTAGCTGACTCTGTAAAGGAGTTTGACAGAACCGTAGAGTATATTTATGCGACAATTGACGCACTGAAAGATATTGACCGTGATTCGTCCCGCTTTGTGATAGAGCAGGGGATAGTGGCCCAGATCCGTCGTTCCCCGTTGGGTGTTGTATTGTGCATGGGGCCATTCAACTACCCCCTGAACGAAACCTTTACCACGCTGATCCCGGCACTGATCATGGGGAACACCTTGTTGTTTAAACCGCCGAAGCACGGAACACTACTGCACTATCCCTTATTAGAGGCGTTTAAAGAGTGCTTCCCGAAAGGGGTGGTGAATACGATTTATGGCCGTGGACATGCCATTGTGCCAGCCCTGATGCAATCCGGCAAAATAAACGTGCTGACCCTGATCGGATCCAGTAAAGTGGCCGACGAGCTGAAGAAACTGCACCCGAAGGTAAACCGCCTGCGGGCCATCCTTGGCTTAGACGCGAAGAATGCCGCTATCGTAACCGAGAATGCCGACATAGATTTAGCGGTATCCGAGACGGTACTGGGCGCACTCTCTTTTAACGGACAGCGCTGCACAGCCCTGAAGATCATATTCGTGCATCGTTCCAAGGTAGACCAGTTCCTGCAGCAGTTAAGTGAGGCTGTGGGCAAACTGAAAATAGGCATGCCATGGGAAAAAGGAGTAGCCCTGACGCCGCTGCCAGAGCCTCAAAAACCAGCTTACCTGAAAGACCTGATCGATGATGCCGTGGCTAATGGAGCGAGGGTGGTGAATGAAGGCGGTGGAACGGCTTTCGAATCATTTGTATACCCGGCAGTGCTTTACCCGGTAAACAAGGACATGAAAGTGTATCGGGAAGAGCAGTTCGGGCCAATTATTCCAGTGATCGCTTTTGATGACCTGGAAGAGCCGATCGAGTACCTGATCGAATCCACGCATGGCCAGCAGGTAAGCATTTTCAGCAGCGATCCAACCGAAACCGCTTCGTTAATAGATCCACTGGTGAACCAGGTAAGCCGCGTGAACATCAACTGCCAGTGCCAGCGGGGCCCGGACGTATTTCCGTTCACAGGTCGTAAAGACAGCGCCGAAGGCACATTGTCTGTGGTAGATGCTTTGCGTTCGTTTTCCATCCGTTCTTTGGTAGCTACCAAGTTGAATGAGAACAACAAACACCTGATAAATGAAATCGTGAAGGAAGAGAACTCCAACTTCCTGAGCACGAAGTATATTTTTTAGTAAGAAGAGTTTAAGAGTGAGTGATAGTTTAGTTTAGTGAAAAAAGTCGCTGTCCTGTACGGCGACTTTTTTTCATTTAAAAGCACACCTATTCGTACTTAACATAAAGTACATTATAAGTGACACTTAAAATAGAGGACTTACCTCGTACATTATAAGTCTTATAATTTATATTATGTTAAGTAACATATGAAATATGGAGTAAAGCGCTGTTGTTTCTCTTTATCTCATGCTGTTTTCAACTTGAATTAGTAACTCTCCTTGTAAAGAATTGCCTGTCTCACCTACTACAATGTTTCGCTGGTTTCTTATTCTCTGTCCTTTTACGGACTTCACGTCTTCCCTTTAGCAAGCTCATGCGTCTATTCTCCTTGGCATTCCTCAGCTTTCTGCGTTTGAATTAGAGCCATGCGTATAATTTATAATCAGGGCAACTTATACCACTTCATATCACTCTGCTTAAGATCTATACTGCTCCAGATCCTTTTTCGGGTATTGCCCCCAACTTACCTGCGCACGTCCTCTTACACAAGCCATTTCCTGCTTCTTATGATGCTAATCCTCCATGTGGCGGCTACTACCTATTAAGCCTTATTCTCAAGATGCCGTAGCCTACCCTATTTAACATAAAAAAGGGGAAGCATTTGCTTCCCCTTTTAGTATTTATTGTAACGCTAATAGCTACTACTCGTTGCTGCTCAGCATTTTGTTGATTCTGTCAGCGTCCGCTTTACGGTTCAGGCGCGTATAAACTTTAAGCAAGTTCTGCATAGTAGCCTGATCTTTTGGCTGGATTTCCAGGGCCTTCTCGAAGTAAGGAAGAGACTCCTCGTAATATTTCTTCGCCTCAGCTTCCAGGGCTTTACCTTTCTTCTGATAGGTAGCGTAGTCCATCTTGGCCGCCTTGTTGTTTACTTCCGTGCCTTCGTTGTACTTCATTACGCCCAGGTTATAGTACGCATCAAAGTTGTTCGGATCTGCTTCGATAGCCTTCTTATAAGCCTCTGTAGCACCTTTCAGGTCATTCTTACGCTCTAACAGGTTACCTTTTACAGCATAAAGGCTGGCATTCTTTGGATCAGCGGCAATCGCATTGTCCAGCTTTGCCATGGCCTCATCGGCACGGTCGTTTTTCAGGTAGTACTTCAGTTCTTCCTGCATCAGGTACACACTGTTCGGATGCTCCTTCAGGCCAGCAGAAAGCGTCTTCATCACTTCTTCGTCAGTAGCTTCAGAAGCTTGCATCAGCTGAACTTTCGCCTTGTATACATCCTCTGTTTTGTGGCCCATGTCCAGCAGTGTATCGTAGAATTTGATAGCCTGCGGATAGTTCTGGTCGGCTGTAGACGCATAAGCAGCGTACAGCACGGCAGTTGTATCAGTTGGGCTTACTTTGTGCGCCAGCTCATACTTCTCGATCGCATTGTCCCAGTCCTGCTGGTTGTGGAACTCTACTGCCTGGTTCAGTACCTGGCCATAAAGCATTTGCTTACGCTCTGGCACCTGCTTGCCAAACTCTCCGTCTTTGCCGTCCAGTTCGACAGCTTTGTCAAAAGACTCCAGCACAACAAGTGGCGTCTGATCATTTGTCAGCTTACCATAGATCGGGTTGCCGATCATATCCTGGTAAATAACGCCGCGGTAAAACCACGTCTTTGCTTTTTCTTTTGTCTTTTTATGTTCGATCGCCTGATCGATATCAGCCTGTGCTTTGTCCAGTGTTCCATTCTTGTGGTTCAGGATGGCACTGTTCACGGCTGAGTTCTGTGCACTCGCAACCGTGATACTGGCGGCTGCCAAAGCTGTCAAAAGTACTTTCTTCATATTGATAATGAATGGTTTGTGATTGTTTGCTTAACGTTTATACTGTGATAATAAGTTCGATGCCTTTGATTTTTAAACTTCTTCCTCTTTCTCAGGGTCCACCATCACGTCTGGTTGAAGGGTGTCTTCCGGCCTTGGCTCAGACTGCTCCAGCACGGCCTCTACCACTTCATCCTCGTTTTCCATTTCCACTTTCGCAACAGAGGAGATCTGATCGCCCTCATTCAGTTTGATCAAACGCACCCCTTGTGTGGCTCGTCCGATTACCCGCAGGTCATTTACCCGCAGCCTGATGGTGATGCCCGAGCGGTTGATAATCATCAGATCGTCGGTGTCGATCACGCCTTTTATTGCGATCAGCTTACCGGTTTTATCTGTTATGTTCATGGCTTTCACACCTTTACCACCACGGTTCGTGATGCGGTACTCCTCTAAAAGGGAGCGTTTCCCGAAGCCATTTTCAGATACCACCAAAAGGTCCGTGCTATCATCTTCAACACAAACCATACCAATCACCTTGTCTTCCGGTCCGGCTAAGGTTACGGCACGCACACCGGCTGCGTTACGTCCCATCGAGCGTACTTGCTCTTCGTTGAAACGAATGGCTCTGCCAGACTCCAGGGCAATAACAATCTCACTGCTACCATTGGTTAACTGCACATCCAGCAAGCGGTCGCCATCATTAATGGAGATCGCATTGATACCATTTGTTCTCGGACGGGAGTAAGCCTCCAGCACCGTCTTCTTGATGGTACCCTGCTCTGTGATAAACACCAGGTTGTGGTTCAGTACGTAATCCTGGTTCTTTAGGTCATGCACGTTCAACACGGCTCGCACCTTGTCTTCCTTCTCAATCTGGATCAGGTTCTGAATGGCGCGTCCTTTGGCGGTCTTCCCTCCTTCCGGCAACTCATACACCTTCAGCCAAAACACACGACCAAACTCTGTGAAGAACAGCATGTGGTGGTGCGTGTTGGCAATGAACAGGTGCTCCGTAAAGTCATTTTCCTTTGAAGCAGCTACCCCACGGGAACCAACCCCACCACGGCTCTGGCTACGGTACTCGGTAAGCGGTGTACGTTTGATATAGCCTTCGTGCGAGATGGTAATCACCATGTTCTCTTCCGGGATCATGTCTTCGTAAGAGATGTCGCCGCTGCTGGCCTCTATGCTCGTACGGCGTACATCGCCGTAACGGTCTTTGATTTCGGTCAGCTCATCTTTAATAATCTGCATGCGCAGCCCCTCGTCGTTCAGGATAGAAGTCAGATGATCGATCAGCTGCATGATCTCCTGGTACTCCTGCTGGATTTTATCACGCTCCAGGCCGGTAAGGCGCTGCAGACGCATGTCCAGAATGGCGCGGGCCTGAATTTCTGACAAACCAAAGCGCTCCATTAAGCCATTGCGGGCAATTTCCGGGTCGCGGGATGAACGGATCAGGTTGATTACCTCGTCCAGGTTATCCAGCGCGA
Organism: Pontibacter ummariensis; assembly: GCF_900188175.1. Classification (GTDB taxonomy): domain Bacteria; phylum Bacteroidota; class Bacteroidia; order Cytophagales; family Hymenobacteraceae; genus Pontibacter; species Pontibacter ummariensis. Next base: position 125,942 of record NZ_FZOQ01000002.1, read on the forward strand.
TCAGCAAGCCTTCCAGGATATGCGCGCGTTTCTTCGCCTCATCCAGTTCGTACTGCGTTCTGCGCACGACCACTTCGTGGCGATGCTCCACAAAGTACTGGATCAGCTCCTTCAGGTTCAGCGTCATCGGGCGTCCCTTCACCAGGGCCACGTTGTTCACACCAAACGAAGACTGCAGCTGCGTGTACTTGTAGAGGTTGTTCAGCACCACGTTCGGGATGGCGTCACGCTTCAGGTCATACACAATGCGCAGGCCATCACGGTCCGACTCGTCGCGCAGGTCAGCGATACCTTCGATTTTCTTCTCGTTTATCAGGGCAGCCGTTTTCTCGATCAGGGAGGCCTTGTTCACCATGTAAGGGATCTCCGTCACGATGATCTGCTCTTTGCCGGTTGGGCTAGTCTCGAAATCAGCGCGGGCACGCATCAGCACGCGACCACGACCTGTCTCGAAAGCCGAGCGCACGCCATCGTACCCGTGAATGATACCGCCTGTCGGAAAGTCCGGAGCTGTAATGTGCTCCATCAGTTCCGCAATGGTGATGTCCCTGTTGTCGATATAAGCGACAATGCCATTCACCACTTCCGTCAGGTTATGCGGTGCCATATTGGTAGCCATACCTACCGCAATGCCGGAAGTACCGTTTACCAGCAGGTTAGGCAGCTTGGCGGGCATTACGCTTGGCTCCTTCAACGAGTCGTCGAAGTTGGGCACAAAGTCCACCGTGTTCTTGTCCAGGTCTGCCAGCAGTTCGTCGGCAATACGCTTCAGGCGCGCCTCGGTATAACGCATGGCCGCCGGCGAGTCGCCGTCGATGGAGCCGTAATTTCCTTGTCCGTCTACCAAAGGGTAACGTAAAGACCACTCCTGGGCCATACGCACCATGGTTTCGTATACAGAAGAGTCACCGTGCGGGTGATACTTACCCAGCACCTCTCCTACAATTCTAGCCGATTTTTTATAGGCTTTGTTATAAGATACCCCCAGTTCGGACATACCGTACAGTACACGGCGGTGTACTGGCTTCAGGCCGTCTCGCACATCGGGTAAGGCTCTTGAAATGATAACAGACATTGAGTAGTCGATATACGCACCGCGCATCTCGTCTTCAATGTTGATCGGTATTATTCGTTCGCCTTCTATCATGATTAAGGTCTAAATAAAATAAAAAAGGGTCTTTATGTAATTAAAAGGCAAGTTACTCAAAATTGCCTTAAGGCTATATAGCTTAATTCTTATTTTTACTCTTATCGTTGGTCTTCGGAGAGGTCTCTTTCGACACCTTCGGAAGCTTCTCTCCCATCTTCGGGTTTTGCTTCTTCCAGAACGGTTGTCCCCGGAACTCCTGCCCACCGCCGTGCGGATGCACCATGCGCACCTGGCAGGAAGCAATCGGGCAAGCGGGTTTACAGGAAATAATGGAAACAGAAAGAAGTGCGAAAACGAGTAAAAAAAGCAGTCGGTTTGTAGCCATGTTCAAAGGTTTAAGAAAGCGCGATTTTGTTCTCGGCTCTCAAATCCATATCATACAAAAGTAAGCATTTTTTGCAAAAAAAACCAGTATTCCCCCCTGTTCTTACTAATCAATTTAGTTCAGAAAAGCAAATTAAAGGGGATGAAAACCATTGATGGTAAAACCACCGTCCACGGCCAGGGTTTGCCCGGTAACATACGCGGCGGCGGGCATGCACAAAAAGGCTACTGCGCCTGCCACGTCCTCCGGCTTTCCTACCTGCCGCATGGGGGTTCTGCTAACCACATTGTCATAAAACTCCTGACTCTGCAGGACTGTCTGAGCCAGCGGGGTGCTGATGTACCAGGGAGCTACTGCGTTTACCCGAATCCCGTCCTGCGCCCACTCTGCGGCCAGGTTGCGGGTAAGCTGCGTTAGGGCAGCCTTGGTCATGCCGTAGATACTACCGGTACGCACATGCGTCAGGCCGGCCACCGAGGTCACGTGCACCACGTTTCCTTGCGCTGACTGCTGCAGCAGGGGGTAAAGGGCCTTGTTTAAGTCGAAAGCGGAGCGAAGGTTAGTGCTCATGATAAAGTCGTACTCCTCGTCGCTGTACTGAGCCGTAGGCTTGCGTATGTTGGTACCCGCGTTATTCACCAAGATATCCAGCGCTCCCCAGGTATCGCTTACCCTGGCTGCGATGGCCTCCCTCCCGGCAACCGTGCTCACATCTGCTGACAGGGTGTGCAAGCCGTCCGGATACTGCTCTGCCAGGCGCTGCAAATCTTCCTCTTTCCGTGCCACTGCCAGCACCTCGGCCCCCAGCCCGATAAATTCTTGTACAATAGCTTCTCCTATTCCTTTGGACCCTCCTGTCACCACGGCTTTTTTACCCGCCAGCGACCATCTTTTTTGTGACATATAGCTCTATGTTTATGTTTGGCACATGAAGAAAAACAAAAACAACCAATAATCCTGCCCCAGTAGCCTGCTATTAGAAATTTGCTTCTTTACCTGTGGATTTATAGCTGATATTTTTAAATTGCACTAAGAGGGCTTTCTGGACAAGCTCTTTCATTTCCTTTTAAACCCTCACTAGCCATGAAAAAGCTGTTGCTGCTATTCCCCCTTGCTTTAACCACCCAAATCATCCTGGCCCAAAGTGTGCCGATTCCGACCGGTGCAGACGCTGAACAAAACCTGCGTGACCTGGGTAGCGGCAACAAGGCCTCTCCGGTGCGCGTGTTCGACACCAGGTATGCCGGCGTAAAGGGTAGCCCCTACTTTAAGAAAGAATGGGGTAAAGCGTCCGTCACCATGAATAACATGGTATACAAAGACGTGGAGGTGAAGTACAATGTCTATGACAACATGGTGCTCTACAAGAACCAGAAGGGAGAGCCTTACGAACTCAGTGCGGCGCTGATCGAGCGCCTGGAGTTACAAGACAGCCTGACGCACCAGAACTACCTTTTTAAGCGCTACCACGCCCTGGGCACCGAGGACAGGAACCTGGGCCTGAAGCTGGTGCTGGCCCTTTACGATGGACCCAAAGTGCAGTTGGTGAAGGTGCCGGAAAAGAGGTTTGTGAAGGCCGACTTTAAAGGAGGCTATTCCTCTAACCGCCGGTTCGACGAGTTCCAGGACAGGGAGGAGATTTACCTTTTAGGGCCGGGGACTGGTATCGAAAAAGTACGGCTAAATAAAAAGAACCTGCTAAAAGCACTGCCGGATAAGAAAAAGCAATTGGAAGCCTTTATGGATAGCGAAAACATAGATGCTGGCACGGCAGAAGGGTGGGCAAAGGTGCTGGCCTATTACGAAAGCTTATAAGCCCCCAAACTGTAAAGGCGCCGTCTGGCGCCTTTTTTACTTTAGGCCTCTTATTCGGTCCCAATAATCCAGCAGGTAAGCCTGGTCTACCTTAGGCCGGTTATTTATTTCTTCTACCTCCAACTCTCCCTGCTCGTTCTGCCACACGTGGTACACAAATACGTACTGCCCCCCCTCCTCGCGCCACCCATCGTACATGCCAAAGCGCAGGTCGTTGACCAGCACGCCTCCTTCCGCTGCCTCACGCACCGCATAGTACCCCTTGCTGATCTCCAGCAGGCGCTCCAGCTTTTCACTGCCCCGGTACGGGGCTAACAAGTACGCCTGCTGTGGCTCAAAGGTATAGCTTATCTGCTCGTCAGCGTCCAGCAAAGAATAAAAGCCATGGTAAAAGCCTTCTTCGCTTTTCACGGTAATCGCCCAGAAAAGGGTGTTAAGCGGCGTAGGCTTGCTGATATAGGAGCTGTAGCTAATGTCCTGTTCCTGTAGTGCTTTCTCAAAGACCTCATTAGCGGAAGCCTTCGCAATAAAAGAGAAAAGCAGGTAAGCAGAGCTGATGCCCAGGCCCGCATAGTTCAGGTACCGCCGGATGGGCTTGTGCCGTGGGTAAAAAGCGGCGGCTGTCACGAAAACCAGGAAAGGGACCGTGTACAGTGGGTCTACTACAAAAATATTGTAGAAAGCAATGCCGTAATCGGTGAAGGGCCAGAGCAACTGTGTTCCCCAGGTTGTGCAGCTATCGAGGAGGGCATGCGTAGTAAAGCCCAGGAAAAAGAGCAAGGTCCAGTCCCGGAAAGTAGCTTGTTCTCTTTTGTAAAAGCGACGCAGCAGCCAGGCCAGTAAGGGAGACACTAGCAGGGCAAACAAAAACGAGTGGGTAACAGACCGATGAAAGGAAAGCTCCTGCACCGTGTCCAGCCAGGGACTCAGCAGCACATCCAGGTCCGGAACAGTACCCGCGATGGCTCCCCATAGCAAAGCTTTATTTCCTAATTTCTTTCCTGCAACAGCCTCCCCAACAGAGGCGCCCAGCACTATTTGAGTCAACGAATCCATGTAAGCAAATGTAAACCTGCTATAGGCCGGCAACCCCTAGCAGAAAGCATAAGTATAAAATTACAGCGTTCAAATCCAGCCTAATAAAGCACCCAATCATAAATGGATGAGTTATTATACCTGATTGGAGGAATCCTGCTAGTGCTTGTTTCCTCCTTTGATCTTATTTACACCACTTTTGCCCCCCGTGGCGCTGGTCCAATAAGCGGCACTGTAACTGCAACGGTGTGGAATATCCTGTTTAGCATCTGCAAGCTCGTAAACAACCGGAGAGTATTAGGCGCTTCGGGTATCCTGATTGTTTTAAGCATCCTGGTCACCTGGGTAATGTTACTATGGGCCGGGAACACCCTTATTTTTTTATCGGATAAAGAGGCCGTGGTAAGTTCAGAAACAGGTTTACCGGCCAATGTGTATGAACGCATTTACTTTGCCGGTTATAACCTCTCTACCATGGGTAACGGGGACTTTAAAGCGGGCACTAATGCCTTTTTAATTTATACCGCTTTTATTTCCTTCTCCGGCCTGATCGCCATTACCATAGCTATCTCGTACATGGTACCGGTTCTTTCGGCTGTAACACAGCGCAGAGCCCTTAGCATACGTATTGCCTCTATTGGCCACAGCCCGCAGGCCATGCTGCTGAATAACTGGAACGGCGAGGACTTTAAAATGCTGGAGACACAGTTCAGTAATCTGGCAGAAACAATTGCCCTGCAGGGGCAAATGCATTACGCTTACCCGGTGCTGCACTACTTTCACAACAACGACAAGGAAACGGCCTTACTCCCCAACCTGGCCATACTGGACGAGGCAGTCAGCCTCCTGCTATTGTACATCCCCGAGGAACAAAGACCGGGGGCACAGTATCTGTTTCCACTGCGCATGGCGCTAACCTCTTTCCTGAGCTCCCTTACGTCTACGTTTATCGATCCGGATGACATAGACTCAGTACCACCTATGAAGGTGGACGAACTGCAGGAAAAGCAAGGCCTCTATTTGCTCGACCCGGACATGAACCAGATAAAGCAGCTCAATTACCGGCGGAAGACCCTAAAGGCCATGATTGAAAACAACGGGTGGTATTGGGATGAAATATCGGCTCCTGTTCTGGAAAAGAACTTTTACCTTCCGAATGCCTTTGCTAACGAATGATCGGCATGCGCTTAAACTCCTTGGTCCTGTCGAACAGGTAACGGTAAGTGGCATGCGTCTTATAAATGCGGGAGCCGATCTGCTCTGCCACCTTCATCATCTTTGGGTTAAAGTCCCCGATCCAGTTCATCTGTATGTCATAGTAAGGGATTTTCGGGTTTCCGATGATAAAATCCCCTGCTGCTGAGATCATGGCGGCCTCTACTCCTTTGGCCTGATGTTCTGGCGTGATGCCAAACACGATCCCGTACATAGAAGAGCCCGCACCGCGCCAGCGATGGTACACAAACTTCAGCTTGCCCCACACGTCCATCTTTCCGTTCACATACTTGAAGAGTTTATTTAGCTCCGGAATGGCAATGAAAAAGCCTACAGGTTCCTCCTCAAAATACGCGAACCACATGATGCGCTCGTCCAGTATCGGTTTCAGGGTTTTCATGATGCCGGCAGCCTGTGCCTCGCTCATTTCCTTTACCCCTTCATGCTTCGCCCATCCTTTGTTGTACACCTGCCGGAAGTCTTCGGTATACTTGCCCAGGTTGCTTTTATCCAGGTGCCTGAAACTGTAGCGGGGGTCACCCAGCACGCGTTGTGCCTTTTCCTGTATCGAAGGAGGCAGCGAATCGTGTACAGTACGGTAATAGGTATACTGATAAAAGTAAACCTGAAAGCCGTAGTTCTCCAGAAGTTCGCTGTAATAAGGGTAATTATAGTTCATGCAGTAGGTGGGTTGGTGAAACCCGTCCACTAACAGCCCCCACCACCGGTCCCGCTCTCCCAGGTTAACCGGGCCGTCCATGGCCTCCATGCCCCGCTCCTTCAACCAGTCGCGGCAGGCATCTAACAGCAGGTTCGCCGCCTGCTGATCGTTGACACAGTCAAAAAAGCCCATGCCGCCGGTAGGCTGCTCGTAAGTGTTCGCTGTCTTTTTATTGATAAAGGCCGCCACACGTCCGATCAGATTACCCTTGTCATCTTTTACAATCCAGCGGATCGCCTCGCCATTGCGCAGCAGCTTGTTCTTCTTCGGGTCAAATACATTATCGATGTCTTTGTCTAAAGGGCGGATATAATTCGGGTCTTTTTTATACAGCCTGACTTGCACCATTAAAAAGTCCTGGGCCAGTTCGGGTGTGTTTACCTCTATCAGTTGCATAGTTGTGGGTTAGCTAATCGTGCCGCAATTACGCGATTATCTTAAAAATATGGAAAAATAACACGGCTCTTGCTTATCTGCACTGTCTTTCTAAAGCCATTTAAGACCAAAAGCATATATGGTGTATAGGAGATCGCTTCTGCCTGTTAAGCTAAGCGGAGCCTTGTTGTAAAGGATCTAAAAGCAAAAAACCACTTACGCCTTTTATCGGTGTAAGTGGTTTTCCAGGAAGAGCCCCCTGCCGGGATCGAACCAGCGACCTACTGATTACAAGTCAGTTGCTCTACCAGCTGAGCTAAGGAGGCTTGTACTTTATGTTTAAGAAAGAAGCAGTTGAAGTACAAACAGCTGCTTCTTTTGTGTTGAGCCCCCTGCCGGGATCGAACCAGCGACCTACTGATTACAAGTCAGTTGCTCTACCAGCTGAGCTAAGGAGGCTTAACCTTTCTTTTTGTGCTGCTTTATTGTTCTAAAGCGTTGCAAAAGTAGGCCCAAGAACTCTTCCATGCAAATGCTGCCAAAACTTTTTTCTGCACTTTTTGATAAGCATTTGACGATCAGCGGGAAAAATTTACGCTCTGAATGCTTGGAGTTGGTGGTTTAGCTGGTCGATACGCTTTTGTGCCTCTGCAATGCGTCCCTCGTACTCCTCGCGCAGCTTGTCTGCGTTCTTGGATCGGCCAAAAAACTCGATGTTTGTGCGCAGGGTCTGAATGTCGTTCTGCAACTGGGCAATTTCACGGCGGATGCCCTGCTCGCGCTGGTGCAACTTGTGTCCGGCATCAGGGCTGTGCTTGATACGGTCTACCTGCAGTTTCACAAGCATTTCGCTGCGTTCCTCAGGACCTAGCTCCGGTATGCGTTCCAGGTACCGCTCCATCAGGGCAATGAACTTGTCTTCTGCTTTAGGGCTGGTACGTTTCCCTTTGTCCGTGGCTCCCCACTGGGTGACAAACGTATGGTATTCATCCACTGTGGTAAGTGCCTTTGGGTCCGAGAGCTTATCTGCTATCTTATCGCACAAAGCCAGTTTCTCTGCCGAAAGCCTTTCGAGCTCTGCGCTGCGGTTCTGCTCATTTTCCTGTTTACGGTCAAAGAAAGCATTACAGGCTGCCCGGAAGCGCTGCCAGATCTTGTCGGAATGCTTGTCGGGCACGCGGCCAATGGTCTTCCACTTTTTCTGGAGCTGTATCAGCTTCTCCTTCGTTGCGTTCCAGTCGGTGCTGTCTTTCAGGCTTTCGGCTTCTTCACACAACTCCGTCTTCAGGCGCAGGTTCTGCATTTTCTGCTCGTCCAGTGCTTTAAAGAACTGGTTTTTATGCTGGAAAAAGGCCTTGTAGTTGCTCCAGAAGGTCTTGTTCACTTCTTCAGCAAACTCCTTCGGCACTAAGCCGGCAGCATCCCACTCTTCCTTCAGTTTCTGGATCTCGTCGGTCTTGTCGCGCCACTCGTTAATCCGGTCGGTATTAAAAGTGGCATAGGGCTGTAGTTGTTCCAGCAAAGCCCGCTTTTTAGTCAGGTTCTCTGTTTCACGGGTATTGCGCTCCTGGTGGTACGCACGGCGGCGCTCATGCACTTTCTCGGAGGCCTGGATAAACCGCTCCCAAATCGGGTCGCGCTGCTCGTTGGGTACCGGGCCAATGTTCTTCCACTCTTCGTGAAGGTGGCGCAGCTCCTGCAATGCCTTGTTAATGCTTTCTTCCTGCTGCAGGGCCTCCGCACGGTCTATCAGTTGCAACTTGGCATCCAGGTTCCGCTTGCGGTCTAGTTCCTTCATTTCGAAGAACATGCTGCGGTTGTTGTAGAAGATGTCCAGCAGGGCATGGTAAGAGTCCCACAGTTCCTGCGCTTCTCCTGCCGGCACCGGCCCAATGGCCTTCCACTCTGCCTGCAGTTTCTTCACTTCATCGCCACTGTTTTTTGTTTCGGCAGACTCTACCAGTTGGCGCAGCTGGTCCAGCAACTGTTGCTTGCGCTCCAGGTTGCGCTGGCGCTGCTCCTCTACGTTCTGGCGCTGTTGGTGGCGTGCATCGCGGTAGGCAGTCAGTAACTTCTCCAGGTCCTGGTGCTCCTGACTGGTATGGTAGTCGAAGTCTTCCTCCGTGCCTCCCTCCTGCTTAAACCTGTCTAAGGCCTCTGAGCGCTCCGCCTGGAACTTGACATCATACTGGCGGTACAGTTCGTTGATGGTGCGGTGCTTCTTAATAGCATCAGCCCCTTTCAGCGTGCTGCTCAGGTGCTGACGCAGTTCTGCCATCGACAACTGGCTGTAATCAGTGGTGTCCTCGTCCTCTTCTTCGTCCTCATGCTCCTGGCTAGCTGTGGGGCTTCCAGCGCTTTGCGTGGCTGGGGGCACAGGAGTATCCTGTCTCTGGTCAGAAGGGGCAGCTGTCTCTAGTCCTTCCCCCGGATCTGTTACATTCGTATTTGCTTCTACAAAAGCCTCTGTGATGCCCTCTGTCCTGGCACTCTCTTCCTCTGTGGTCAGATTCGGCTGTACTTCTGGTTGTTCTTCTTTGGGAACCCCTGCCTGTTCTTCTTCAGGTGTACGTGTTCCTGTTTCAGCCGCATTGGGTTCATTCATACTCTGCGGCGCGGCTGCCTGCTCCTTTTCCTGATCAGCAGCCTTGTTCTCTGGTTTGTTAGCCTCAGCTCCGGTAGTGTCCATACGTTCGTTGTCGTTTGTTATATCCACGATTTATTGCTTCGCGTGTTCTTTACGCTAGTTCAGGCGCGGATCTACGGGGTAGTTCGATAGCACCTTGAACTTTCCACCCATTTCGCGCAAAACGCTGCGCCAGAGGGTATCTGCGTCTAAATTAAATAATTTATTTGCAGCTTCATTATTAACTATCCAAACATTTTTATCAATTTCCTCCTGTAGCTGGCCGGCAGTCCAACCAGAGTAGCCCAGGAAGAACTTAATGTCCCCTGCTTCCACCAGCCCTGCCCCTATCATGGTGCGGAGTAACTCAAAGTCGCCGCCCCAGTAAAGCCCTTCTCCCAACTGCACCGCCTCTGGCAAATCCGCCAGGCGGTGTACATAATGCAGGGTATTATACTGCACAGGGCCTCCTACCCCCAACTCCACGTCAAAAGACTCGTTGTACACGTCTACCACGTCGGAGAGCTTTAAGTTAGAGGGCTTATTCAGTACCAGCCCAAAGGAACCCTCCTCCTCATTATGACTGCAAAGCAGCACGACGCTGCGTTCAAAGTTTGCATCTCCCATAAACGGCTCGGATATCAGCAGGCTTCCGTTCTGCGGTTTAATCACCTTGTTTTCTTCCATCAATCTTCCTTCACTTAAAATGTAAGGCAAACAGCTTGTGGACGCAATTACCCCTGTTTCCCTTAATTTAATTGTTTTATACTTCTTACGCAAAGCAAAGCCACTTGTAGCACAGAGTGGCTCTTCTAAATCTATAGAGGCTATCGCTTCAGGTTGTTTTGCCCTCTGTCTACTGTGTTCGTCCAAAGAGGTTGGGTCGTAAATAAATTTATCTGCAGCTGATAATTTTATAATTTTGACCAAACCCTCAGAATATGGCGCTGACACATAATATTGCGGATATACGCAAATCGTACTCAAAACAAGAGCTAACAGAAGACTCTGTGGCCAATGCACCTGTGGAGCAGTTTAAAGTGTGGCTACAGGAAGCCATTACAGCAGAAGTAGAGGAACCCACTGCCTTGGTGCTATCTACTGTTAACGCGGCAGGGAGGCCTTCGGCCCGCGTGGTGCTACTAAAAGACGTGTCCAAGGACGGCTTTACCTTTTTTACGAACTACCAAAGCCGTAAAGGCCGGGAGCTTTCTCAAAACCCTTTCGCCTCGATCACGTTTTTTTGGCCAGCCCTGGAGCGGCAGGTGCGGATAGAGGGAACAGTGGTGAAAGTAGCCCCGGAAGTATCGGACAGCTACTTCCACAGCCGGCCTAAAGGCAACCAGATCGGGGCCTGGGCTTCCCCTCAAAGCCAGGTGATCCCTGGCCGACAGGTGCTGGAAGAGGCAGACAGGGCCTTCACTCAGAAGTTTGCCGAAATGCCCGAAGTGCCGCGCCCGGACCACTGGGGAGGTTTCCAGCTACAGCCTGAACGGGTGGAGTTCTGGCAGGGCCGCCCTAACCGGCTGCACGACCGGATTGTCTATGAGTTGGAAGGCAGCAACTGGGAAATCAAGCGGCTGGCACCCTAAGTACAGCAAAAAGGCGAGCAACGGAACCACGTTCTATACAAACACACACGAATGGCAGAGATACTACCCTTACGGGCCTGGCGTTACAACCACACCCTCGACCAGAACATCGAAAACCTTACGAGTCCCCTTTTTGATGTGGTCACCACCAAACAGCGGGAAGCTTTATACCGCAACCCGGTAAACAGCATTCACCTCTCCGTGCCCCTGGGGGAATATCCGGCAGAGACGGCGGCCCGCTTGCTGGAGACCTGGAAAGAGGAAGGAGTTATTGCGCAGGACCCGTTGCCTGGTATCTATGTTTATTATCAGTACTTCCGCCTTTCCGGCAGCGATAAGGAGTATTGCCGGAAAGGGTTTATCTGCAATATCAAGGCCTACGACTGGAAGGAAGGAGTGCTGTTGCGCCACGAGAACACCATCCCCAGTGCCGTGAATGATCGCATTGAGTTGTTGGAGCAGACCCAACTAAACGCCAGTCCGACACACGGCCTGTATACCGATACCGCCTTTCGGCTGGAGCCCTACATGGATGAGAGCATCAAAACGCCTATCTACGAGACGGAGGACTACCAGGGCGTGCGCGATGTGCTGGCCGTGATACACGACCACGAGGTGATCAAACTCTTCCTGGACACCCTGCAGGATAAGCAGGTACTGCTGGCTGACGGTCACCACCGCTACGAGGGCTCCCTGGCTTACCGAAAAAAAATGAGGGCCCGGAACCCGGAGCACACCGGTTACGAGCCCTACAATTACCACCTCATGTACCTCACCAACACCGAGCACGACGACCTGCGCATTCTGCCGACGCACCGCCTCCTGGCTGACATCCCGATGACGGATGAGGAGTTTCTGGACAGGCTGCGGGAGTATTTTGTGGTAACGCCAAAGGAAGACCCATACGAGCTGAATGAGGTGATTGTCGGGAAACAGTGGGCCTTTGGCCTCTACCTGGACGGAAACGCCTACAAACTGCGGTTAAAGCCTGAGGTGCACCAGCAGATCGACTGGAACTTCCCGAAGGAGGTAAAAGAGCTCGACCTGACGGTGATGCACTATTTTATCTTTGAGAAGATACTCGGTATTTACCGGCAGGCACAGCGCTCTCACCCGGGCCTGACGTATGAAAGGAATTTCACGGCCTGCATCAGTAAAGTAGACGCCGGCAAAGCACGGCTGGCGCTCATTACGAATGATGTATCGATGGAACAGGTGAAGAAAGTATGTTACAGTGGAGCCATTATGCCTCAGAAGTCAACTTTCTTTTACCCGAAAGTAATTTGTGGTTTTCTATTTAGCTCTATTAAAGAAGATGAATTTATCACGGCCGCTGCTGCTTGCCTCTAACTCCCCGCGCCGCAAAGAACTGCTGGCCGGACTCGGGCTCTCCTTCGACATAAAAGTGAAAGAGGTGCACGAGGAGTTTCCGCCGCACCTGCGAAAAGCCGAAGTGGCGGAATTCTTGGCGTCCCATAAAGCAGACGCTTACCAAGAGGACCTGCAGGAAGAAGCGCTGATAACTGCCGACACAATTGTGTGCCTGGATGACTTTGTGCTCAACAAGCCGGCCGATTACACGGAAGCTAGCCACATGCTGCAGTCTCTCTCTGGCAGGGCGCATGAAGTCATTACCGGGGTCTGCGTGCTAACGAAAGAGCAAAAAACTGTTTTTCACGATGTCACTAAAGTCTATTTCAGGAAGCTGGCTCCCGCCGAAACAGACTACTACATCACCCACTACCAACCTTTCGATAAAGCCGGGGCCTATGGGATACAGGAGTGGATCGGCATGGTGGGGATCGAGCGCATAGAGGGCTCCTACTTTAACGTTGTGGGGCTGCCGGTACAAAAGCTTTATGCTAAATTGGTGGACTTAGGCATCGTACAGGTATAAAGCCGCGCTGTTAAAAGTTTTCCCTGTGTTCCTATACGCTCCTAAATACGTACCTTTGTTGTTGCACAGGGTCTTGTTTGACTCTGACAACAAACAAGCGAACATCTAGTAACAGCAATGTCTTACATCAAATTATACTTAGCCCCTGGCAAAGAGCACTCTCTACAACGCCAGCACCCTTGGGTTTTCTCTGGTGCAATCCGTAAAGCAGACGGAGAGCCGGAAGAGGGAGAGATCGTAGAAGTGTATTCGAGCAAGCGCGAGTTTCTGGGCATGGGGCATTTCGCACCCGGCTCTATCGCGGTTCGTATTTTCTCGTTCGAGCAGGTGGAGCCGGATTACGCTTTCTGGAAAAGCAAAGTGGAAAAAGCTTACGCTTACCGTCAGCGCCTGGGCTTGATTGAGAACCCGCATACGGATGTCTACCGCCTGGTTTATGCGGAAGGTGATGGTGTGCCGGGCCTCATAGTGGATGTATACAAAGACACTGCTGTTGTACAAACACACTCCGTCGGCATGTATCTCATTCGGGAGCACATCGCCCGCGCCCTGCAAGAAATATACGGCAAAAGGCTGAAGGCTGTCTACGACAAGAGCGCAGAGTCGCTCCCGCTCAAGCGCCCTATCGAGGTGGAGAATGGCTATCTCTACGGCGCTTCGTCTGGGGGTGTGGTGGTGACTGAAAATGAGAACCAGTTCTTTGTGGACTGGGAGAGCGGCCAGAAAACGGGCTTCTTCATCGATCAGCGCGAAAACCGGGAACTCCTGGCTCGCTACGTAAAAGGCAAATCTGTTCTGAATACCTTCTGTTATACAGGGGGCTTCTCCGTGTATGCCCTAAATGCAGGGGCAAAAGAAGTGCACTCTGTGGATGTGTCGAAAAAGGCAATCGAGCTAACCGTCAAGAACGGGGAACTGAGCCAGGCGCCGGAGCGGCATGAAGCTTTTGCCGTGGATACCTTTGATTTCCTGAAAGGCAAAGAGGATATCTATGACGTGATTATCCTGGACCCTCCTGCTTTTGCGAAGAGCCAGAAGGTGCGCCATAACGCGTTGATGGGCTACAAGCGCCTGAATGCAGAGGCCATGAAAAAGATCAAGCCCGGAGGCATCCTGTTTACCTTCTCCTGCTCGCAGGTAGTGGACCGTTACCTGTTCAACAGCACTGTGATGGCCGCAGCCATAGATGCGGGTCGTAACATCAAGATCATGCATCAACTCTCCCAACCGGCCGATCACCCCGTCTCTATCTTCCATCCGGAAGGAGAGTACTTAAAAGGGCTGGTACTGTTCGTAGAGTAGTCGCCCGGGCGATAAGCAATAGAAAAAGGTCAGGGCCGATGCTGTTTTTATCACTGCATTGGTCCTGACCTTCTTATTTGCTCTTTCATACGGCGAACGCTACAAAAGTAGCGGCTCAGGTAAGTCCTGCGGAAGTTCCATCCGGATACGCCACTCTTTCGGGTAATAGTTATTCAGGCGGTTGCCGACTTGCTTGGCCCAGCCAAGCGCTAAGTCCTGGTAAGTTAGCAACAGCCAGTTACTGCCCTGCCCCCCTACGCTGATGTCCTCCTTCCGGAGGTAACGCAAGGCCTGCTCCAAAGACAGCTCTTCTTTCGCAAAGGCCTCCCGATGGAGGTGCTGCGATAAAGCCAGTCCTTGCAAAGGCTTGAGCTTTTTCCCCTTTACTTCGGCTACTTCTATACCGGCATATACCACGTACAGCTGTTGGTAAACTTCGTCGGCCGCTTCGAAAAGATGAGCGGGTAAAGCGGAGATCACGTCCCCATGCTGCACCCATTCGAACCGGTCCGGTTCCAACAGCCAGTCCTGGACCAGCGCCTGCTCCTTTTTCCCTGCTCTGTTCAGTTTGTATTTCTTTTTTCTGGACTTTCCTGTGAGGGTATCCCCTGACGCACCTGCCTTTCGCACAACTGCCATAAAGAAACCTTCGCCCTGTACCCGATGCGGGTAAAAGCGGTAGCCTTCTACCCCGTTCAACTCCGTTGGCACAGCTCCCCACGCAGGTTCCAGGTTCAGCCGGATGCTTTCTGCCTGTTCCTGATCCGCCAACCAGGCGATGTTCTGCTCGTTCTCCTGCTCGTTCCAGGTACAGGTGCTGTACACCAGCACGCCGCCCGGCTTCAGGGCCTCCCACACGTCCATCAGGATACGCTGCTGGCGCTGGGCACACAGGTTCACGTTTTCGTCTGACCACTCGCTTATCGCCTGAACGTCTTTCCGGAACATCCCCTCGCCACTACAGGGCGCATCCACCACCATCACGTCAAAGAAGTTGGGAAGCTTTCCGAAATCCCGCGGATCGTTGCTGGTCACCAGCACATTCCCTGCCCCCCACTTCATGATGTTCTCAGCCAGGATGCTAGCACGGCTACGGATCACCTCATTCGAGACCAGGAGGGATTCTTTAGAAATAAGGCTGGCAATATGCGTGGACTTCCCTCCAGGGGCGCCGCACAGATCGAGTACCTGTAAAGGCTGCCCGAGGTCTACCGCCTGCCGCAGGGCTTGTTCCAGAAACATAGAGCTGGCCTCCTGCACGTAATAGGCACCGGCGTGTAAAAGGGGATCCAGGGTAAAAGAAGGGCGCTCGGGCAGGTAATAGCCATGGCTAGCCCAGGGAACTCGAACAAGGGCAGGCTGCCCCGCGAACTTTGCCTTGTTTAGGCGAATACTCACCGGTGAGGGCTGCTGCAGGGCCGCCAGAAAGTCCTTGTATTCGGGGCCCAGCAACCGCTGCATGCGGTCTGTAAAGGAGATAGGAAGTTCCATACCTGGCAAAGGTACGGCAAATTAAGAAGAGGTAAAAGGATCAACCAGGCGCTGGCCTTACTCCAACTGCTTTAAGTTCAGGTACTCTTCCACAATGGGGACATCCGGGGCACACCAATCGTAGCCACGCAACTCCCGAAGCTCTGCCCACTGATAGGCCCGATGCTCTGTAAGTGCCACAATTCCGCCTTCGTACTTGCAAATAAAAGGGATTAGCTCAATCGACTGATGCGAAGCGTGGTGCACGACAGGGGTCAGACGCGTGACCGGCAGTATCTTCAGCCCCAGCTCTTCTTCGACTTCCCGTTGGAGGCACTCCTGCTCACTTTCGCCGGGTTCTAGCTTACCACCAGGAAACTCCCAGAGCAGGGGTTCCCGCATGGCCTCACTCCGCTGTGTAATGAGCACCCGGCCATGTTGCTCTAAAATAGCACATGTTACTCTGATCATGGATGATAGCAAGTGGTTTGGGGGATGATTTTTTACAGCCGTTAGATGGCTGCATGCTTGTGTGAATTTATATTTTTTTTCGGTTCTTCAAAAAGAAAAGCTGTCAGAGTTGAACAGCGGAACGCGCCTCACTTCTGTTTTAGTCTTAAAAACAGGCAGCCTCTTAGCAGGCACTCGGCAAGGCATTGTACTGCTTTAATGCGCTTTGGCACTAAGAAGACATAACATGACTGAGTCGGTAACCCTGCGCCCTCTAACGGGAGTACATGTACATAGTGACACTACAAAGATTCTCATGCCTGTTAGCCTTAACTATAAGTTTCTGATGAGCATTGGTGCTGCCCTGGCCTTAGTTACAGGAGTACTGGGCGCCTCGTTGGTCTCGCTGTTGTGGGGTGAGGCAGAGCTTGTTCCGCTGTGGGGGCAGCAAAGCATTGCCTCACACCTGGTCTCTTTTAGTGTAATTGTGGGTTTTGTGTTGGGATGGATCGCAACCAAAGCAACACGCAAAGCGCTCCTTTCCAAAAAGGTATTACCGCTGCACTGGCACCTTAAAAGCCAGACAGTCATCGACCAACTTCCCGCCCGCACCTGGCACCGCTCCCTGATGTTAGGTTTATCAGGTGCCCTACTGGCAAGCCTAACCCTGATCCTGTTTGAGGCAAAGCGCCTGAGCCACTTGCCCTACGATAAATTTGTCCTTCTTTTTTCGGTTTATGCCGTTACCCTGTCTGTCGCCATCACCGTAATGGCCGTTTACCGAGCCATGGGAGATAAAACAGTACAACAGGTAAAGCCCTAAAAGCAAAGAGCACCTCTTGTCGGTGCTCTTTGCTTTTAGGGGGCAAGTGTTATATAAACTTTTCCTGCAATATAGAGAACTCTACCGCTGGCGAAATGCGCTCATACAGGATCATGTAAACCGCCTGGGTGATCGGCATGTCTACTTTTAGTTCTTTGTTCAGCTCATAAATGCTTTGCACGGCGTAGTAGCCCTCTGCCACCATGTTCATCTCTACCTGCGCCGACTTTACCGTATAGCCCCGACCAATCATGTTGCCAAAGGTGCGATTGCGGCTAAACTGCGAGTAAGCGGTAACCAGCAAGTCGCCCAGGTAGGCCGAGCCGCTCAGGTCGCGGTGTATCGGCATAATGGCATCCAGGAACCGTTCTATCTCGAACATGGCATTCGAGACGAGCACAGCCTGAAAGTTATCTCCGTAGTTCAGGCCCCGGGCAATACCGCATGCCAGGGCGATCACGTTCTTCATCACGGCACAGTACTCGATTCCGTCCAGGTCATCCAGCGGGTTGGCTTTCACATAGCGGTTCCGTAGCAGGGCACAAAAGACCTCGGCCGTCTGCATGTTATGCGAACCAATGGTCAGGTACGACTGCTTCTCCAAAGCCACCTCCTCTGCATGGCAGGGACCTGCCACCACCAGTTGGTGGGAGGCCGGCACATGATAATGCCGCTCCATGTAATCCGTGATCAGGATGTTTTCCTTCGGGATCATGCCTTTGATGGCAGATACCATTACCTTGCCTTTAAAAGCATCTGGGGGTAAATCAGCAAGTGCCAGCTGCACGAATGCGGCTGGCACTACCAGGATTACCCAATCAGAAGCAGCAACTACGGCCTTGATGTCCGTAGAAGGCTTCACGTATTCTAAATCAAAGGAAACCTGGCTAAGGTAGCGCGGGTTATGCCTGTATTCGATCAGGTGCTGCACATCACTTTGGTTGCGCATCCACCAATGTACTTCCGACTTATTCTCTGAGAGAATCTTGACAAGGGCTGTGGCCCAGCTGCCTCCTCCCAGTACAGCTACTTTTTCCAAAAGGGCTTGCTTCGTTAATCTTCACTTGTTTCTGCGGCAATGGCCTGCTTGTTCAGCGACGCTTCGTCCTTCACGGCTACTTTCGCGCCGCTTTTCAGCGTCTTAGAAACAGCACTGAAAGGCCCTGCCACCACTTTCTGTCCGGGCTCTAACCCGCTGATGATTTCGATATGCTCAAAATCGCTGATGCCTGTTTTCACCTTTACCGACTCCACCGTGTTTGTCGTGTTGTTGTACAGGAAAACCACCTCTTCTACCTGATCCGGAAGCACTACAGCAGCTTCAGCCTGAGGTGCCTCTTCCTCTTCTTCCTCCTCCTCATTCGGATCGGGTATTACGGTAGAGCGGGTGGTAACGGCAGACAAAGGTACAGATAAAACATCAGACTTCCTGTCTGTAATAATGTCGACAGAGGCTGTCATGCCTGGGCGAAAAGGGCGCGCGTTCTCTGCCGCCAGGTGCTTGTAGGAATCGTTCAGCAAGCGGATACGCACCTCAAACTCTGTCACGGCCTCCAGGGTAGCCGCGTCTTTGGCCGTGTTGGCGATCGCCGTTACCACACCCATGAACTTCTCATCGCGGCTGGCATAAGAATCCACCTCCACGATCACAGAGTCACCAAGGGCCACCCGGATGATATCGTTCTCGTTCACGTTTACCCGCACTTCCATGTTGTTCAGGTTGGCAATGCGCATGATCTCAGTACCGGCCATCTGTGAGGTACCCACCACGCGCTCTCCGCGCTCCACGTTCAGCTTGGAAACCGTACCGCTCACAGGGGCATAAATGGTCGTTTTGTTCAGGTTCTCGCGGGCGTCTTTCAAAGAGGCAAGTGCATTCTGCACATTAAACTGAGCTGCTCTCACACTCTGCCGGAGCGATTCCACCTCCTGTGCGCTAGACTCGTAATTGGCTTTGATCTGCTGCCACTCCGACTCCGAGATCACTTTCTGCTCGTACAGCGGCTTGTTGCGCTCATAGTTCTGTTTTACCTGTGTAAAGTTAGCCTCGGCCTGTGCCAGTCTTGCCCGGGACTGGGCCAGGTTGGCCCGCTGCGTGTTCACAGCGGCCTGCTGCGCGTCTACCATCGACTGATAGTTATCGGGGCGGATGCGAAGCAGCAACTGTCCTTTCACCACTGAGTCGCCTTCTTCCACATGCAGCTCGATTATCTCACCGGATACGTCCGGGCTTATCTTCACCTCTGTTTCGGGCTGTACTTTGCCGGAGGCACTCACCTTTTCGACAATCTCAGTTCTGTCTACTGTCGCCAATATCACCTCCGTCCCTTCTTCCTTACCGATCCAACCCGCTTTTTTGGCTACCACAATACCGACCACCACGAACAGGAGCCCAGCGATGATTAAAGGGATAAGCTTTGATTTTCTCTTAGCCATGTTGTCTAGAATGTAATTTTATTGCCCTGGTAATAGTCCAGAACCTTTAGTTTGAAGAAATAATCGTACTTTGCCTGGATCAGATCCGTTTGCGCGCGGCGATAATCGTTCGCGATTACATTAAAGTCTGTAGAATTAATGACCCCGGCATTTAACCGTAGCTCTGCATTCCGGAAGCTGCGCTCCAGGGCCTCTACCTGTCTTTTAGAGGCCACATAAGCACGCAGTGCCGCACGGGCATCTGCCGCGGCCTGCTCTATGTTTTGCCGGAGCTGGTTACGCTCGAAATCCGCGTTAAGCTGGGCTGCCTGCTGGTTTAGCTTGGCGCGTGCTACCGCACTTCTGGCCTGCAGGCCGTTGAAGATGGGCACTGTGAGCGAAAACTGGATCTGCTTACCCAGGTTATCCTCTATCTGGTCAGAAAACAGGTACTCTTCTCTTACACTGGCGGGTGTGTACAGGTAAAAGGGCTGGGTGCCATCCGCATCCTGAAAGCCAACCAACTGCCTGTTAAAAACCCCTTCTATCGTCTCCGGAAAAGGGAACACACGCCCGCTGGAGTAGCCTGTAAAAATGGCCGCACTAAAGCTCAGGCGGGGATAATAAGCAGCCCGGGCAATTCCCACGCCTACCTCAGCGCTTTGCACCCGCAGGTCGGCCGCCTCGATTTCAGGCAGAACCTGTACGGCAACATCATATACCTGATCGGGCGCCACTATGGTCGCATCAAGGGCCGGCTCAGGGATCTCGGGTATCACTACGTCAAAATCTTCCGGGTTACCCAGGTTCAATAACTGTACCAGTGTCAGGCGCGCCACGTCGATCTGGTTCTGGGCGTTGATCAGGTTCAGCTCGTCGGAGGCTAACTGCGATTCCAGTTCCAGCACGTTGGTTTCCGCCACGCTGCCCGCTTTAAAAAGGATGCGGGTACGTTCCAGTTGCTGTTGGGTAGTGGCCTGCTGCAGTTCTGCTGCTTTGGCGACCTCATCTGCAAAAAGAATGTTCAGGTAAGCCGTCACAATCTGCAGCATGATGTCATTCTGGGTTGCCGCTACATCTTTGGTATTGGCCGCCAGGTCTAAGCGGTTTTGCTGTATCTGCTTCCGCAGCTGAAAACCCTGAAAAAGCGGTACTACCGACGAGGCTGAGATGTTGTTGGAGCGGATCTGCTCTGTCCGGAATTCACTGGTGAGGGGGTCTACAGAGGATCCATAATTGTAAGTATGTGAAGCGTTGGCAACGGCAGTAGGCAACAAGGCGTATTTAGACTGCCTCAGGTCTACCTCTGCCACTTCCTTCTGTACGAGCGACTGCCTTACCTGCAGGTTGTGCAAACGGGCATACTCCAGCGCCTCCTCCAGCGTCCAGGCCTCGTTTGCCGGCCTTTCCTGGGCATAGCCTCCCACTGTGCCTGCAACCGAAAGACCTAAGGCCAGCAACAAGCATTTAGGTAAATTTTTCATAGTTTCCTTTTTTTACAGATCGATGTTCGGTATGTAAATCACATTTTTCACCCAGCTTAACTGCTTCAGGTACTCCAGGGTAATGGGCTTAATGCCAGAATCCATCTCAATGAACTGGCGCGCCCGCTCGTTTCGTCCTTTCCTCGACACGCTCATGGTGGCAATGTTACACTCGTCATGCGCCAGCACAGAAGCGATAAAGGCAATACTTCCCTTCTGGTCGGCTGCATCAATGATCAGAGTGTGTTGGGTGGCAGAAAAGTTGGCAGAGAAACCGTCTACCTCTGAGATATTGATAACGCCCCCCCCACGGCTCTGCCCCACTACCTCCACTTCCCGGTCGCCCGCTTTCAAGTTTAGCTTGATGGTGTTGGGGTGCATGGTAGAAGCGTTGCCCACTGACTTAAAGGTATACTTCAGCCCATGCTCCTTGGCGTGCGCAAAAGCCTCCTTTATCCGCCGGTCGTCGGTTTTGAAGTCTAGCAAACCAGCTACAATAGCCCGGTCGCTGCCGTGCCCCTCATAAGTGCGGGCAAAAGAATTATAAAAAGTAACCACTGCCTCCTCGGGGGCAGCACCAAGCACGCGGATGGCGGCACGGGCGATACGCACCACACCTGCCGTATGGGAACTGGAAGGTCCAATCATCACAGGCCCTATCATGTCAAAAACACTGCTCTTCTCAGCCATATATAGTAAATAAGGCGCTTTAATATCGTAAAAACCAAATTTAGCAAAATGAGGGCAGTTTTTCTTTTCTTTACTGTTTATTTGGGCTTATTTCTACCAAAGCCGGCTTTCCCTCTACTAACCCAAAGGCCGCATCCACAAAGTAAAATCCTCTGTCCCATGCTTTTTCCCAAAACGCACCGAAACGATGCTGCTTTTACCCGGAGATTACCCTGTCACGGGTAAAAGCACAGCAACAGGCATTTTATTTGCCCTAACATGCCTCGGCAAGGACAGATTTAGTTATTTTGCAAACACACCACACCATAAGAATGGCTGCTATGGAGCATCACTTTAAACCTGAAGTACTGGAGCAACTGAAACGGCTGGAGGAAAAGTATGTGCCCCTGGGGCAGGATTTGGCTGCGTACCTGGAGGGCTTGTACCACACGGATTTCCTTAACTACTGGGATTATATCCACCTCGACACCTTGCTGAGCCTGCAAAACCCACGCACCAACATTCCGGATGAGAAGATCTTTATCATGTACCACCAGATCACAGAGCTTTACTTTAAGCTTTGCCTGGAGGAGTACAGGCAAATTGGTGAAGAAAAGGATATTAAACTTGATCAGCTCCTGTTAAGATTGAAGCGCATAAACCGCTATTTCGATAATCTGATCAACTCCTTCGATGTGATGGTGGAAGGCATGGACCCGCAGCAGTTCCTGCACTTCCGAATGGCCCTGATGCCCGCCAGTGGCTTTCAGTCGGTACAGTACCGGATGATAGAAATTGCCTCAACGGACCTCCGCAACCTAGTAGACAAAGCCAAGCGGGCAGCCCTGGGGCTACAGAGTACGCAGGAGGAAATGATCGGCTGCATCTATTGGAAAGAAGGTGCCAAGGAAGTTGCCTCTGGGGCTAAGACCCTTACCCTGCTGCGCTTCGAGGAAAAGTACACGGCGCAACTGATACAGTTTGCCAAAGCGTACGCACACAAGAACCTGTGGGCTGTTTACAAAAGTTTACCCGAAGAGGAGCAGCAAAACCCGAAGCTGCTAAAGGCCATGCGTGCGCTGGACAGCAACGTGAACGTAAACTGGCCCCTGATGCACTACAAATCGGCCGTGCGGTACCTGCAGCGGGACCCGGAGGTAATCAAAGCCACGGGTGGCACCAACTGGCAGAAGTACCTGCCCCCGCGCTTTCAGAAGCGTGTTTTTTATCCCGAGCTATGGACCGAGCAGGAGCTTAATGAATGGGGCAAAGGCTGGGTGGATAAAGTACTGAAGGATGAGCTTTAACGAGAAATGAAGCTCCTGTGACACCCGAACTTACGGCCACTACATCGTGTTCTATCCCTAACAGAAGAAATTTGTATTCCCATACCTTAAAGGTTTAAGGCTAACTCCCTTACCCAACACACATGAAGAAGAAAGAACTGGAGCTTTTGCTCCCACCCGAAGTTGCCTTCGATGGAGAGCAACTGGAAAGAGAAATCCTGAAAAGCGCTAAGGTAAAGCCAGAGGACGTAAAACACGTGCACCGGGTAAAGCGCTCGATCGATGCCCGTGGTCGCCAGGTACAGGTACGCGTGCGGGCCGATGTTTACCTGGAAAACCCTCCTGAGGACATCATTTCACCTACCTACACTTACCCGGATGTAACACAGGCAAAGCAGGTGGTGATTGTGGGGGCCGGACCTGCCGGGCTGTTTGCCGCTTTGCGTTGTATCGAGTTGGGCCTGAAGCCCCTTGTATTAGAGCGAGGCAAAGATGTGCGCAGCCGCAGGCGCGACCTGGCAGCCATCAATAAGGATCATACCGTAAATCCCGACTCGAATTACTGTTTCGGCGAAGGAGGTGCGGGCACTTACTCCGATGGCAAGCTGTATACCCGCTCCAAGAAAAGAGGGGATCTGCAGCGCATCCTTCAGATACTGGTACAGCATGGCGCTACCCAGGACATCCTGTTTGATGCCCACCCGCATATTGGCACGAATAAACTGCCCAAAATAATTGAGGCTATCCGGGAGACCATCCGGGAGGCCGGCGGTGAAGTGCTCTTCGAGCAGCGGGTCACGGACTTTCTCGTGGAGCAGGGTGAGATGCATGGTGTGGTAACGGCAGACGGACAGAAACGCCTTGGAGAAGCAGTGATACTAGCCACCGGTCACAGTGCCCGTGATATTTTTGAGCTGCTCCATGCAAAGGGCATCACCATTGAGGCAAAGCCTTTTGCCATGGGGGTGCGCGTAGAGCACCAGCAAAGCCTGATCGACCGCATACAGTATAAGTGTGAATCCAGGGGCGCCTGGCTACCTGCTTCCTCCTACTCTCTGGTGCACCAGACTTACTATAACAACAAACAGCGCGGTATCTTTTCGTTCTGTATGTGCCCGGGGGGCTTTATCGTGCCTTCAGCCACAGCCCCAGGTGAGGTGGTCGTGAATGGCATGTCGCCAAGCCGACGCGACTCTCGCTTCTCCAACTCGGG
The DNA here is from genome assembly GCF_900188175.1 of Pontibacter ummariensis. Classification (GTDB taxonomy): domain Bacteria; phylum Bacteroidota; class Bacteroidia; order Cytophagales; family Hymenobacteraceae; genus Pontibacter; species Pontibacter ummariensis. The sequence goes on from NZ_FZOQ01000002.1 coordinate 149,805, forward strand.
CATCGTGGTCGCCATTGAGCTGGAAGACATGGATCTGGATACGTACGGCCCGCTGGCGGGCCTGCGCATGCAACAGGCGCTGGAGCAAAAAGCCTGCGCCATGGCAGGAGGCACCCAGGCGGCGCCGGCCCAGCTGTTACAGGATTTTATCCAGCGCAAGAAAAGCAAGCAGCTCCTGGATACTTCATACCAGCCCGGCTTGGTATCTGTTGACATGAACGAACTGTTTTCGGAGGAAATGGCTTACCGCCTGCGCGAAGGCTTTCAAGCCTTTGGCCAAAAAATGCGCGGTTACCTGACCAACGACGCGCAGATCGTCGGCGTGGAGAGCCGCACGTCCTCCCCTGTTCGTGTTCCCCGCGACCGGGAAAGCCTGGAGCACGTGCAGGTGAAGCGCCTGTTCCCCTGTGGCGAAGGAGCCGGCTATGCGGGAGGCATTGTATCGGCAGCCATGGATGGTGAGCGCTGCGCCGAAATGGCAGCATTGAAAGCGGGCGTAGCGGTAAACAGGTAAACAGGTAAACCCCTGTACGCTTCTTTTTTACCCTTTGTTTCCAGGCATAGGGAATCCAACTTTTTAAGCAGGGATAGGGTAAAAATAAGTATATTGTTTGTTGAACTCGTAAGCATAAAGATAGATGAAAAAGACAGTTGTATTGGGTGCCACTGATAACCCGACCCGCTACGCCTACAAGGCGGTGCATCGCTTACAGCAACACGGACATGAGGTGGTACCTGTTGGGATAAAAAAGGGAGAAGTAGGTGGCAAGCCGATCATCTATGATAAGACAGAGCCGGTAGAAGACGTGGATACCGTGACGCTTTACGTGGGGCCGCAGAACCAGCCCTCCTGGTATGACTATATTTTAAACCTAAAGCCGAAGCGCATCATTTTTAACCCGGGAACCGAGAACCGCGAACTAGAGCAGTTAGCAGAAAACGCGAACATCGAAACGCTGCACCACTGCACGCTGGTCATGCTGGCGACAGACAGTTATTAAGGGAAAAAGACTAAAAATATTTTATGGTGAGAGGCTAACTTCCGAAAAAGCCAACCGTATATAAAACCAAGAAGCAGATGGCATTTGTTGTCTATGCGAATAAGAGGAGATCTTACGGATAGAGGTCTCCTCTTTGTTTTTAATAGTCTAATACCGAAACCTCGGAATAGAATTTAAATAAGTTATAACAGAAAGCCCGTGATCGGAACATCACGGGCTTTCTGTTATACAAGCGGCAAGTTCATGATCCCAAGCAAGCGAGCCCTTCCTCAGGCTGCTTCCCTGCGTAGCACTTCCAACGGCGGTCTGCTCAACACTCCTCTGCTGTTCAGCATGCCGATCAGCACCGTTAGGGCGGTGATTCCCAGGAAAACGGGTAACAAGGGGGCTAAGTCCGGCACAAACTCTACTTCAAAGCTATAAACAGCCAGGGCCCAGCTAGCGCCTATTGAAATAAGCACACCCGTGCCGGCGGCTAGCATACCCAGCAAAAGGTATTCAAAGGCATTGATCGACAGGATCTGCTTTTTATTCGCCCCAAGCGTCCGCAGCAGTACGCTTTCCTGTACCCGCTGAAACTTGCTGATGTTAATAGAACCAATCAGTACGAGTAAGCCGGTTGTGATACTGAAAAGAGCCATAAAGCGGATCACAAAGGAGATTTTACCCAGGATGTCGTCCAGGGTCTGCAGGATCAGGCCAAGGTCGATGGCCGAGACGTTGGGAAACAACTGCACCAACTCCCGCTGAAACTGAGCCGACTGTGCATCCGTCTGGGTGCGTGTCATGAGCACATGAAACTGCGGTGCTTCCTCCAGCACGCCTTTAGGGAACAGAACCCGGAAATTGCTCTGTACCCTGTTCCACTCTACTTCCCGAAGGTGGGCTACCACTGTTGGCACCAAGGCGCCCTGCACGTTAAAGATCAAGGTGTCTCCTAGCTCCGCCTTTAGTCGTTCGGCATAGCGGTCTTCCACCGAAATCGGAATAGGGCTATCCGCCGGACCAGCCATACCTCCCCAGGTACCACCGACGCCCGTTTCAGAGGCTATCAAGGTATCCCGGTAGGTCACGCGGTATTCCCGGGTAAAAGCCCAATCCGGTATGCCAAGGGTGGTATCGCTGCGCACATCGGCTGCGGTTAGCCCATTAATTTCCTCCAGGCGCATTGTCACGACAGGCACGTATTGTAATACAGGCAAGCCCTGTGCCTCTGCGAAGGCCGCCACTTCTTCTTTCTGCGCGTTCTGGATGTCGAACAGCACCAGGTTCGGCTGGTTCTCGCTTCCGGCAAAAGCGACCTCGCTCAGGAGAAGGCGCTGCATCAGGAACAACGTCGCGATCAGAGCGGTCCCAAGCCCTATCGACACGGTCAGCAGCAGGGTCTGGTTATTGGGGCGGTACAGGTTTGCCAGGCTTTGGCGCCACACATAGCCCCAATTAACCGGGAAGAAGCGCTTTACCAGCCACATCATCAGGCGGGCCAGCAGGGCCAGCACCAGGAAGGAGGCTAGCACACCGCCCGTAAAGGAAAGCGCCCGCAGCCAGGTGCCCAGCTGCAGGTAAGCAAACAGAAAGATAAAGCCAAGGATCAGCGCATATACCCCCCAACGAAGTGTATCCCGCTGTGAAGTCAGGTGCTCGATGCCCGCCCGTAAGGTGATTAGCGGCGACACGTTGCGGATAGTGAGCAAAGGCAGCAGGGCGAAGAGCACCGCAACAACAACCCCAATGCCAATGCCTACTGCGATAGCAGACCAGGACACAGAGAGCGTTACCTCTACAGGTAAGAACGCCTGGAAGAGCTGCGGCAGGTACAACTGAATAAGGCTCCCCAAAACAGCGCCAACAACAGAGCCGATAAAGCCCATGGCCATGATCTGGAAAAGGTAGATCAGGAAAGCCTGCTTCCCACTAACACCCAGGCAGCGCAGCACACCTATGGTGGCCAGTTTTTCCCGGATGTATACGTGCACCGCACTGGCAACCCCCACACAACCGAGCAACAGGGCCACAAAGCCGACTAAGGCCAGGAAGCGCGCCAGGTTATCATAGGCTTCCCCCGTGCTTTCCTTACGGCTCTTCACGGTATCGTAGCCGAAGCCTGCTTCCTCCAACCGCGGCTCCAGTTTCTTGACTAAGGCATCCGCATCGGTAGTGACAGGCAAGTTGTAATAGAAATAATAACTAATGCGGCTCCCCTTCTGCAGCAAGCCTGTTTCCTCGGCGTAGCGCTTCGGGATGTAGACAGCTGGCGCAATGGTCGCTGTTACAGCCGTCTGTCCAGGTATTTTCTTCAGGGCCCCGGCAATCTCAAAGGTCAGGTTGCCGACCTTGATAGAATCTCCTGGTTTGGTATTGAATTGCAGGAGGAGCGTTTCGTCAACCAGCGCTTTGCGCCCCCCGTGGCGGAAAGCGCGGCTGGCCTCCACGGGTTCGGTTTCAATAGTCCCGTAGTAGGGAAACCCGGCGTCCTCCAAAGCACGCACCTGTACGAGCCTGGTACCCTGCGAGGCCTGGAAAAAAACCATCGAGACAAAGCGTATCTCATCGGAGCGCTCCCCTCCTATGGCAATGGAATCCACCAGGTGTTGCATGTCCGGCTCGAGTACCCGGTTGCTGGCAATGACCAGGTCGGCCCCGATCAGGGACTTCGCCTGCCGGTCTATGTCGGTCCTCAGGTTATCTGCAAATGAGTTGATGGCCACCAGGGCTGCGATGCCCAGCACAATGGAAGAGATGAACAGCGCCAGACGGCCCCTGTTTCTCCGGCTATCGCGCCAGGCCATTTTTAGCAGCCAGGGTAAGTTCAGGCTGTTTTTAGAATTCGTATCAGGCACAGGTAGTAGGGTTCAAAATGGTTGTTGATAAGAAGTAACAGGTACTCCTTTAATTCCAGCAAGGGGGCAGTAACTTTTACAAATTGGCAGTCACTTCATCCGAAACAACAGTTCCGCCCTTGATCCGGATGATGCGGTCTGTTTTCTCTGCCAGCTCCAGGTCATGCGTTACCAGCACAAGGGTAGTGCCGGCCTCCTGGTTCAGGTCAAACAAAAGCTTCTCTACGCGCGCGCCCGTTTCCTCGTCCAGGTTTCCGGTAGGTTCATCGGCAAACAGGATGGTGGGCCTGTTCGAAAAAGCCCTGGCCAGGGACACCCGCTGCTGCTCTCCCCCGGAAAGCTGCGTGGGGTAATGGTCGTGGCGTTCGGCCAGGCCCACGCGGCCCAGCAGTTCCATGGCCTGTTTCTGCACATTGCGTTCTCCCCTTAACTCGAGGGGTACCATCACGTTCTCCAGCGCTGTAAGGGTTGGTATCAGCTGAAAGTTCTGGAAGATGAAACCCACGTACTGGTTACGGACCTGCGCCCGCTCATCCTCCGACAGGTTGTCCAGCTTAATGCCATTTAAAATAACGGAACCGGAGCTGGCACGGTCGAGGCCGGCGCAAAGGCCCAGCAGGGTGGTCTTGCCGCTACCGGAGGGGCCCACGATGGAGCAGGTGTCGCCTGCCTGAATCGAAAAATTTATACCTTGCAGCACCGTTAGGTGCCGATCACCGCTGTCGTAGGTTTTCTTGAGATCTTGTATGTCGAGTATCGTTGACACGCTTATTTTTCTTTTTTTGATGAATGCTTCAGAACATAGTATAACTGTATGGCAGCAGATTTGCTGTTTACAGTGGAGTCCTAAAACAAAATAACTGCTGCAGCACGTTATATGTTTTACGCAGGACAAGTATAAATTTAGGAAACAAAGTCCATTTACCGTGATAAAGAGAAAACTTTTGCCCCTGGGCTTCGCTGCCCTGACAGCCCTGTACAGTTGCAACGAGGTAGAGCAGGCCGAACAGGCAGAAGCCGCGCAAGAGGTCCGTACCGAAGCCTCGGCTGAAAAGGCAAGGGCCCAGAAGGAAGAAACAAAAACCATACTGTTTTTCGGAAACAGCCTGACTGCCGGGTATGGCCTGGAGCCGGATCAGGCTTTTCCGGCCCTGATACAGGAGCGTGTTGATTCGCTCGGCCTGCCCTACAAGGTGATTAACGCCGGGGTAAGCGGCGAAACGACAGCAGGCGGCAAAAGCCGGATCGACTGGCTTTTAAAGCAACCAATCGATGTTTTTGTGCTGGAACTGGGAGCAAACGATGGCTTAAGAGGGATAAACCTGGAGGAGAGCTACAGCAACCTGCAGACCATCATAGAAAAGGTCAGGTCGAAGTACCCGGATGTAGAGATTGTGCTGGCAGGTATGCAGATACCGCCTAACATGGGCCAGGACTACGCCAACGAATTCCGGGAGATGTATACCCGGCTGGCAGAAGAAGAAAACGTAGCCCTGATTCCCTTCCTGCTAGAGGATGTGGCTGGTATCCCCAAGTTGAATCAGGACGACGGGATACACCCGACAGAGGAAGGACAAAAAATAGTGGCCGAAAATGTGTGGGAAGTACTGGGCCCTCTACTGACAGAACAGCAGGTCTAAAAAAAATTTGTATAAATTTTCATAAAACAATAACATCTTCTTTAGCTTCTTCGTATAATAGAACGGCTAAAAGTTGAAAACTAGGTTTTCAGAATAATTGCGGAGGCTCCTCATTTAGCAGGGGTCTCCGCTTTTTTTGTGCTTGCCTCGCCCTCCTGTCCCAAATTTCAGTACAATTTATCCTCCCATAGGAATTGTACTGTTGTACACGCCTTACATTTGTTGCTCCCTGTAACTGAACAGAGGATACCCACCATTAAGCCAAGTTATTTCAGCGTTTTACATACTCCCCTTCTATCATTACAGTCTTTTCCCTTAGTTATTTCCGACATAACTAGGCTTGTTGCTCGTGTAATTTTATAGTTGATAGCCAAATATTTATAGTAACAGAGTAGGTGCTTACGAAAATATATAAGATTTTTATACATCCTCAGGCAACCTCCTTATGCAGCCTTGCATCTAAGGGGTAAAGAGCAACAAGCAGCTCCTGAAAAGCCTAAACAGATAATTTGATAAACCTTTACGCAGCGTGACAGAAGCGGAACTGATAGCAGGATGCCAAAAGGCAGATAGTAAGGCGCAGAAGCACCTGTACGAGCGTTTCGCCTCGCAGATGTACGGCGTGTGCCTCCGCTATCTTAAAAACGAGATGGACGCGGAAGAAGCGCTGTTGAATGGGTTTATGAAGATCTACCAGTATATTGACCGGTTTGAGGCAAAGGGCAGTTTCGAAGGTTGGGTCCGTCGCATTATGGTGAACGAGGCCCTGGCCTTCCTGCGAAAGAAAGAACCTTTGCACCTGGCCATCGAAGACAGCAGCGTACAAATAGCTGGCTTAGGCGGTGCAGACCAGGACCTGGCTGAAGAAGAATTGCTGGAGCTGCTCAGAACTTTACCCGCCGGATACAGGGCGGTTTTTAACCTGTATGCCATAGAAGGATATTCACATAAGGAGATAGCCGACATGCTCGGAATTACCGAAGGAACCTCTAAATCGCAGTTGAGCAAGGCCCGCGCCATGCTGCAACGCCGATTAACGGGCCTGGAGGCTATCGCCAGCTAACAAGGAGGACACGATGAGACCAGAAGACATAGACAAACTGTTTAAGGAGCGCCTGGGTAACTCCACGCCCCCCCCTCCCGGGGACCTTTGGAACCGCCTGCAGCAACGCATGGAGGAAGAAAAGGAAGCTAAACCGCTCCTGCTCTTCCCGACCCAGGAGCAAGAGAAGAAAAGGAGCTTTATGTGGGTTTACTCCTCTGTGGCGGCGACGCTCTCCCTGCTGCTGACTGTTGGCGTTGTGTTTTATAACGTTAAAACAGGCACCCCGGAGATAAGCGAGACCCTCACAAAAGAAGAGCGTCTCCAGCTACAGGAAGCACCGGCTTTTAAAATTCCTGTGCCAGAAGAAACTGTGGCAGGTATTGAGGAGGCCAAAGAAAGCGCCCCGCCTGAAAAAAACTTTAACACCGAGGCAACCGCGGCAAAGTCTGTTGCATCTAAACAGGTAGCAGCGCTTGATAAGCCAAAAGCCGAAGCAGAGACTGGCACAAAAGTCTTACAAAATTCCAGACCAACAAAACAGGTTAAGCACTCTAGGACTAAGGCAATAACGCAGCCTGCCCTGGCGGTGAACAAACCTGAAGTGGCAAACAAAGCCACGGAGGCAGTACAGGAACCTGCTGCACAGCCAACTGCGACTGTCAGCCTTGCGGAAGCCAAAACAGCTAACGCCGACCTGAATGCCGCGCCGGTGGAGATCACCATCAAGCGCTCCGTTGCCTCTCCGGCCAGCGTGGCAGAAGCAGAGCAGCCATCCGGAATTGACAAGAAGGCGAAGCTGGCCAAGAATATCTTTAAACAGGTTCGCAACCTGGCAAACGGCGAAGGAGTGGAACTGTCAGAACTGGGCATCCGTGCCGACCGGATAGCCCTTGAAACACAGATCGGAAAGCAAAAGATCTCAAAAGTAATACAACTCTAATCCCTTAAAACCATGAAACGATTACTACTTTTAATGGCCATTTTCATGGCCACAGTGACCGGTGTGTCTGCCAAAGGCGGTCTTACCGTAGGGCATCCCCACGAAGGTGAGCAGGACACGATCATCGTAAAGATGGCCAACGGAGCCAAAATGATCCTTCACCTGGAAAACATACAGCAACTACAGGCTTTCGAGCACTACAGCCTCGACTCGCTCATGCGGGAGCTAAACAAGTACGTGGACCGTGTGAATGAAATGGAAAATACAACTGCGGGTTCAAAGGACATGACGGTGACGTTTAACACGGCTAAATCGCCAGACGGCAAATCCGACCAGGTAACCGTTACCGTGCAGGAGCAGGACGAACAGACAGGCGAAGTAAAGACCGAGCACCATGAGATCCGCATCAACAAGACCTTTAAGATAGACGTGGAGGTAGAAGAGGATGGCGATAACACCAAAGTAAATGTGAACGTGCCGACAAAGGCAGAGCGCGACAGCATCCGGATAGCAAAAGAAGAGGAGAACTATAAGCCCGTAAACTTCGGCTTTGACATGGACCTGGGCTTTAACGCCTTCGTGGACGGGGAGAACCTGCCGGACCTGAAGCCCTGGGGATCCCGTTACGTAAGCTTAAACTGGCGGTTCGATGCGCAGGTAGGTGGCAGAAGAAGCCCTTTCCACATACTGTCTGGCCTCCAGTTCGCCTTTAACAACTACATGTTTGAAGACGACATCATCGTGGAGGAAGTTGACGGCATCACGCACTTCGTGGAGCTGGAGGAAGTTGACTTTGAGAAGACCAAGCTAACCCACTCCTCTATTAATGTTCCCCTGTTGGCTTTGCTGGAGTTCGAGCGCAAAAACGGGAAGGATGGCTTTACCATTGGTGCCGGACCGTTTGTAGGCTACCGCCTGGGAAGCCACGCCAAGTACAAGTTCAACGACGACAAGGAAAAAGACCGGGACAACTTTAACCTATCGGACTTTCATTATGGTGTGGAGGGAGTGATAGGGTACGGATGCCTGAACCTCTTTGCGAAGTATAACATGAACGAACTGTTCGAAGAAGGCAAAGGCCCGCAAACAAACGTTGTTAGCTTTGGCTTCCGTCTGTTTCTTTAAGAATAAAGTATCGGTGAGAAAAAAGGAGCTTCAGGGCTCCTTTTTTGTTTTAACTGTTACGTCTGAAATTATCCATGATGATGGCGGTGGCTGTCGCCACGTTTAAAGACTCTGCCTGGCCAAAAGCAGGAATCTTGATCAGCTGATTTACCTGCGCCGCTACCTCCGGTCGGATACCGTTTGCCTCATTGCCTAACACCACAATGCCCTCCGGCTTCAGTTGCATTTGGTGCAGGTTCTCGCCTGCCAGAGAGGCCCCATAGATCTTGGTGTCCTTTGTATGCTGCTGCAACCAGGCAGACAGGTCGAGGTAATGTACCTGCACCCGGGTAAAGGAGCCCATGGTAGCGGAAATCACTTTGGCGTTATAGAAGTCGGCACACGTTTCTGAGCAAACAACCGTTTGTATGCCATACCAGTCTGCAATGCGGATAATGGTGCCCAGGTTGCCGGGGTCACGCACATCGTCGAGGGCAATGACCAGATCCGAAGGTTTTACTTCTAAGGTCGGTAATTGCCGCATTTTGGCCACGGCCAGTGCTGCGTTGTTACTGGAGAAAGTGCCGGCTTTCACCAGTTCCTCTTCCGTCACCACGTCAAAAGCTAACCCTTTGGGGAAAGAACTGGTATGCTCGCGGTAAAAGGGCTCCGTTATAAAAAGGTGCTCCAACCCAAAATCAGAGCGAAGCAGCTCCAGCACGCTCTTGCCTCCTTCCACCACAAAGGCCTGGTGTTGGTAACGGTATTTTTTTATTTGGAGCGATTTGATATACTTTACGACAGCTTTCGACAACATAAGTTAAGATTGAGATTACGATTATACATAACTGCCCTCGCTTTTACAATGCTGTGCCTGCAGGCCTGCGTACCCACCCGAAACCTGGGGGAGGACGAAAGGCTGTTGGTAAGCATAGCCCCTACTGGCCTTGAAACAGTAGACCCCACTGCCATTCAGGCACTTTACCAGCAAAAGCCAAACCGCATGGTGCTGGGCTCTACCCCTTACCTGTCCCTTTACAACTTCGGTAAAAAGTTTTACGACCCAGAGAAAATACAGGCCCGCATCGAGAAGCAGCAGGCCCGGTTGCGGCGCCGGATCGAGGAAGCGGGAACGGACTCCGCCAAAGTGCAGAAGGTCCGCGCCCGGATCGGGAACCGCATCGACAGACTGAAGGAAAAGAAGAAAGAGGGAAACTTTGTGATGCAGTTGGGGGAACCACCTGCCATTTACGACTCCACCCTGATGGAGGAAACGCTGGAACAGATTCAGATATACCTCAACTCTAGGGGTTACTTTAACAACGAAGTCAGCTACACGGTAGACGATAAGGACGACAAGCTCGTGCATGTGACGCTCAACATCGATGAAAACATTCCCTATCGCTATACCGAGTTTACCTACGGCATACAGGATTCTGCTGTCCGCCACCTGGTGCAGTCTACTGCTAGCCAGTCTTTACTGCAATTAGGGGAGAAGTACAATGAAGAGGAGCTCACCAAGGAGCGTGACCGCCTGTACAACCTGCTGCGCAATAGCGGGTACTACGACTTCGCCCGGGCTTACATTGAATTTGAGGTAGACACAAGCTTTGCTGACAGAGCGGCTCAGATCAAAACCATTATCCAGAACCCGGAACAGGGAAACGGCCACAGGGCCTATCGCCTGAATAACGTTTACTTTAAAACTGACCAGGACAGATTCGGCATCCCCAGGGACACCATTAGGTTCAACGGCATTAATTACCTGGCCTATGACCACAAAATAACGCCCCTGATCCTGGACCAGAAGGTGGACCTTTATCCCGGGCAGCCCTACAGCCAACTGCGTACGGCTACCACACAGCGCAAACTCGCTGACCTGGACGTGTTCCAGTTTAACAACGTGGTGTACTCCCGGGTAGACGGCAATGATTCGACCTACTTGCTTAATGCCTACATCAATGCCGTGCCGGCAAAGAAGTTCCAGGAAACGGCAGAGGTGGGTCTGAACTTTACGGAGCGTACCCCTGGCCCCTTCTCCAGTGTCCGGTTGCGGATTCGCAACGTATTTGGAGGAGCCGAAAACCTGGATATTGGCCTTAGAGGCGGTATAGAGGGGCAGGTAAGCATCGCCGACCCGGATGAAACGGTTATTATTAGGGAGTATGGTGGCGAGGTGGCCTTATCCTTCCCGGTGATTCTGCTACCTTTCACCGAGAAAAGGCTCTTATCGGATTTTGGACCCCGTACCCGTATCTTTACCGGCTACCTGAACACTGACCGGCAGGAATATACCCGCGAGACCTACGAACTGGGCCTGGAGTATATCTGGCAGCGCTACAGGGCTCCCCTGCAGCCCCCTATCATGCAGTTCATCCTGTCGCCCATCAATTTTAACGTAGTGCAGGGCGAGATAAAGGACCCTGTGTTTGAGGAAAGCCTGCAGAACACCATAGGAGGCCGGTCTTTGCTGGAAAGCTTCCGGGATGGTATCATCTCTTTTGTCGGCTTCAACTTTATTTACAACACCAACGACTTCACGCAGACCAAAGACGCAACCTTTTTCCGTACCCTGGCCGAAGTGGGTGGGCTTACAAAAGAACTCGGACTGGACCTGAACATAGGAAACCTGACCACCTTCCAATATGCCCGGCTTAACCCGGACTACAGAAGGTATATTCCGCTAGGGGGACGACGTTACTTTGCCTATCGTTTTAATGCTGGCGTCGCTTCTTCTTTGTTTAATTCTGGTATTATCCCGTACGACAAACACTTTTTTGCCGGAGGCGCCTCCAGTGTGCGGGCGTGGCAGTACCGGCGTCTGGGCCTTGGCTCCTATACACCTACTGTCATGCTGGAGAATGGAGAGGTGATCGCGGATACTGTTTCTTATGTAGAGCAGCCCGGGAACGTACTCTTTGAAACAAGCGCCGAGTACCGCTTTAACATGTTCAGCTTTATCAACGGAGCCGTATTTGTTGATGCCGGCAACGTATGGCTGCTAGAGGAGGATCCTGCACGCCCAGGAGCTGAGTTCGATATAAGCAGGTTCTACAAAGAATTGGCCGTCGGCACCGGCTTCGGTATCCGCTTCGACCTATCAGTGCTCATCCTTCGCTTTGACTTTGCCACTAAGGTGTACGACCCTACGGCGCTGGAAGGAGAGAAATTCAGGCTGGGACAGTTTAAGTTTTCTGACTTCTTTACCCGCAACAATCAAAGCACCTTACAGATCGGCATCGGCTATCCCTTCTAAGTAGCACCAGCGGAACACCACGTTATCTTATTTCACATGTCGCTCCGCTGATGCTTTAAATCTATAAGCAGGTTGCCTTTGGGACCTGAGGTGCCTTTTAATTGCGGCGCCTCAAGCCGTACGTAAAAGAGCAGCGACTAGTAGTTTAACAGCTCCTCTATTTGTGCGGCTACTTTTTCGGGGTTCGGCAACATCATTTTCTCCAGTTCCACATTTAGCGGAATGGCTGGCAAATTGGCAGCGCCTAAGGTAAAGACAGGGGCATCCAACTTTTGAAAGCAGTCTTTGGATATGCGGCCAGCCAGCGACTCGGCAAAGGAATTCAGCAAAGGCTCTTCCGTCAGTACCAAAGCTTTGCCATGACGTTCTACAGAGGCTTTTACCGTCTCATAGTCCAGCGGGTTTAAGGTGCGGAGGTCGACAACTTCAACGCTTCCCGGAAATTGTTTCGAAGCGGTTTTAGCCCAATGTACACCCATTCCATAGGTAATCACCGTCATGCTGTTCCCCCTCTGCAACTCCTTCTCGTCGGCCTGCTGCACGATGTTCGCTTTTCCCAATGGCAGGACATAGTGCTCATCGGGCTCTACCATTTTGGCATCCTCGGTACCCGGCACCTTGGACCAGTAAATTCCTTTGTGTTCGAGCATCACGACGGGATTCGGGTCCAGGAAAGCCGCTTTCATCAAGCCTTTCATGTCTGCGGCATTGCTGGGGAACACCACTTTAATCCCTCGGATGTTAAGCAAGGTCGACTCAATGCTACCGGAATGGTAAGGGCCACCGCCACCGTAAGCACCAATCGGCACACGAATTACTGACTGCACGGGAAACTTGCCCATAGACAGATAACAGCTCTTCGAGAGTTCTTCTACCAGTTGGTTAATGCCCGGCCAGATATAATCGGCAAACTGTATCTCGACGATAGCCTTGGCGCCCACCGCCGACATACCGGCCGTAGAACCAATGATATACGCCTCCTGGATGGGGGTATTGAATACCCGGGCATCTCCGTACTTCTTGGCAAGCAGGGCCGCCTCGCGGAAAACGCCCCCCAACTCGCCTCCTACATCCTGCCCATAAAACAAAGCTTCGGGAGTGGTCTTTAAAATATCGTCCACAGCATGCAGCGCGGCATCCACCATGGTCACCTTTTCGGCTCCGGCCGGGTGGCGGTCGCCTTTTTCCTCGGTAACAGGGGTAGGCGCAAATTCATGGGTGTTAAAGGTCTTAGGGTCGGGATAAGGAGCGTCCAGTGCCCGCTGGTAATCCTGCGCCACCGTGTTCATGGCTTCCTGCTCCAGCAACTTTACTTCGTCCACCCCTAGTCCGGCATCCAGCAGTACCTCGCGCAGCTTCGGTATTGGATCGTCCAGACTGTGCTTTTGCAGGTTGTCCCCACGGTACCATTCGCGGCGAACGCCAGAGGTGTGGTGGCCCAAGAGCGGTACTTTTGCGTGCACCAGAATAGGCCGACGCACCTTGCGGGCATATTCAACGGCAACCCGCATGCCTTCATACGACTCCTCAAAATCAGATCCATTCACCCGCAGGCGCTCCATGCCCTTGAAGCCGGCGGCAAACTCAAAGGCATCCATGGCACGCATCTCTCTCCCGGTGGCAGAAATGCCCCAGTCATTGTCCTGCACCAGGTACACGATGGGCAAGCCTTTCAACACGGCCATCTGAAAAGCCTCGGAAACCTCTCCTTCCGTCACAGAGCCATCTCCCAGGGAACACAGCACGACAGGTTTCTCCTCGCCTTGCAACAAACCCTGCCCTTCCAGGTAAGCCAGTCCGTGTGCCATGCCTGTGGCCGGAATGGCCTGCATACCCGTGGCAGAGCTTTGGTGTGGTATGGTCGGAAAGCCCTCGCGCTTAAGAGAAGGGTGACTGTAATAAGTACGGCCACCACTGAAAGGGTCATCTGCCTTTGCCATGAGCTGCAGCATGAGCTCGTATGGCTCCAGACCTAAACCCAGCAGGATAGAGTCGTCGCGGTAGTAAAGTGAGGCATAGTCATAAGGCTGTAGCTGCAGGGCGGCTGCCAGCTGAATGGCTTCGTGCCCACGCGAAGTACTGTGCACATATTTGCTGCAAACAGCTTTGTTTTCTTCGTAGGTGTCTGCCATGGTTTTGGCAGTGAGCATCAGGCGGTAAGCCTTCTTCAGCAGGTCCAGATCCAGCTTTACGGCTTCCAGAGAGTCTTTCGGCATAGTTTTTTTGTTTGCCCGAATTTACGAATTTCGGCTTGCTAAGTAAAATACATGTCGTGGCAAGGTTCTCCGCCCATTATTCGGTAATTTTGCGCCATGTCAGGTTTATGTTACACCCGGATATAGGCATGGCAGCGGATTTTCTACGTCTCCTAATTCAGGGGAGTCGAAACAACAGAGAACCTTGGTGAATGTCCAATCCCATACGTGAATAAAATGTTCAGAGATAAAGTTGAGGCGTTTATGCGCCAGTTCCAGTCCGATCTTTGCCATGCCCTGGAAACCTGCGACGGTGGTGCCACCTTTAGCACCGACACCTGGCAGCATGAAGGAGGCGGTGGCGGCATTTCCCGGGTAATTGAAGGAGGAGACGTTCTGGAGAAAGGCGGAGTAAACTTCTCTGCGGTGCAGGGTGAGTTGTCGCCCCAGTTTCTGAAGATGCTACAAATGCCTGACCCGAATTATTTTGCCACAGGCGTTTCGGTGGTGTTGCACCCACACAGCCCTATGGTGCCCATCACCCACATGAACGTGCGCTACTTTGAGGCGGGCAATGGGCAGGCTTGGTTTGGCGGAGGGATTGACCTTACACCCATTTACGTAGACCTGAAGCAGGCCCGTGAATTTCATGCGCAAATGAAGGCTGTATGTGACAAGCACCATCCAAGCTACTACCCTGAATTCAAGAAGTGGGCCGACGATTACTTTTACAACGAGCACCGGGAGGAAACACGCGGCGTGGGCGGGATTTTCTTCGACAGGCTGATGGCGACAGCGGAGATAAGCCTGGAGGAGCGTTTTGCTTTTGTGCGCGATGTGGCTTATGCCTTTGCTCCTTTTTACACGGCCATCATGAACCAGAACCGCAACTTACCTTACGGAGAACAGGAGAAGCAGTGGCAGCTTATGCGCCGCGGCCGTTACGTGGAATTTAACCTGGTATATGACCGGGGCACTAAATTCGGTTTGCTCACCAAGGGCCGTATCGAGTCCATCCTGATGAGTTTGCCTACCCACGCCTCCTGGATCTATAACTTTACACCGGAGCCGGGCAGTGCTGAAGCAATGACGCAAGATTACCTCAAAAAAGACGTCGACTGGCTAAACGTGCAGTAGAGAGGAAATGGAGACGCTGGAACAACTGGACAAAGAGGTCTTCCTGTACCTGAACGATTTGCAGAGCCCTTTTTGGGATGCTGTGATGATCTTTCTTTCGGAGAAGTTGGTCTGGATCCCTTTTTACCTGGCCCTGATCGGCTACCTGGTATACCGCTACCGCAAACAAAGCATACTGATGATCCTGATGGTTGTGGTGGCCATAGGGCTCTCTGATTTTGTTGCCTCCGGCCTTTTTAAACCCTACTTTGCCCGCCTTCGCCCTTGCCACGACCCGACGTTGGCGGAGGCGATCAACATTGTGCAGGGCTGCGGGGGGAGGTTTGGCTTTATGTCCTCGCATGCAGCCAATACCTTTGCCCTGGCCGTCTTCTTTAACCTGGTCTTGTCTGACCGTTATCTTATCTTTAAGATTGTACTGGTAACCTGGGCCGTGCTTGTCACTTATAGCCGGGTGTACCTGGGTGTTCATTTCCCGGGAGATGTTATCGCAGGCGCCCTGTTAGGCTCCTTCTGGGCTTATGTCTGTTCCCTGGGTTACACCATCTTATTGAACAAATATCCCTCCTTTCAACGTTAAACCTTTGCCATAAACGGCTGTTCTTACACAGACCCTAAACAGCAAGAGGTTTGCGATACTTTCTTTTTATTTTCCTGCTCCTTCAGGTGCTGGCCCTGGTTTGCCCGTCTGTCTACGCACAATCCCTTTATACTTTAAGCGGCCAGGTCCGGGATGCCTTGACGGGGGATGCCCTGGTAGGGGCATCGCTCTATTTGAAAGAGAAGCCAGGCATTGGGGCCATAACAGGGCCCCAGGGAGCATTCAACTTATCCGCCCCGGCCGGGTCCTACACTTTGGTTAGCCAGTACATCGGCTATGATGCCCTGGAGCAGCCCTTGGAACTCAGCAGCAACAAAACGCTTACCATACAGTTAAGTCCAACGGCCTATGGCGTGCAGGAAGTGGAAGTGACTGCCAAGCGAACGCCCCTCCTTACAGAAACAGCCGCCCTGGGGCAACTGGAACTTCCCCTGGAAACGATCAAGTCACTTCCTGTCCTTTTTGGCGAGGTAGATATCTTAAAAACAGTACAGCTTCTGCCTGGGGTACAGTCTGGCGGAGAGGGTAACACCGGTTTCTATGTTCGGGGAGGTGGTGCAGACCAAAACCTGGTGTTGCTGGACCGCGCAACCATTTATAACCCCGGCCACTTGTTCAACTTTTTCTCGGTGTTTAACAGCGATGCCCTTGAGCATACCACGCTTTTAAAAGGGAGTGTACCTGCCCGTTATGGGGGCCGCCTGTCCTCTGTGCTTGATATAGGCATGAAAGAAGGAAGTCTGGAAGATTTTCGTGCAGAAGGAGGCATAGGCTTAATCTCTTCCAGGCTAACCGTACAGGGGCCCATAGTGCCTGAAAAAGCTTCTTTTCTTCTCTCCGGGCGTAGGACGTACATCGATGTGCTCGCCAATCCCTTTCTAAAGAATACAGAACAGGGAGGGGTTCCCTACCACTTCTATGACCTGAATGGTAAAGTAGCCTACACCCTGTCTGGCAACGACCGCTTGTATCTCAGCGGTTATTATGGGAAGGATGTGGGTAACTTAAAACTATCGGATGGCCGTTTTTCATCAGATTTCTTCTGGGGAAATGCCAGTGCCACAGCCCGCTGGAACCATCGCTTTACCGACAAGCTGTTTATGGATGTGTCAGGTATACTCAGCCAATATAATTTCCAGTTTTCGTGGGATTACGGGGGGTACGAGGCCATTTTGCAAACAGGCATCCGTGACTATAGCCTGTATGCCGACTTTGATTATACTCCCAATGTTCGGCACCACCTGCAGTACGGCGTGCAGCACACCTACCACATCCTTCGCCCCAGAACAGGAGAGGCCGAAGGCCAGGAGGGAGAAAGCTTTGCCACCGACAGGGTACGCACAAAGTATGCCCATGAAACAGCCCTCTACCTCTCCGATGACTGGCATGTGACGGATAAATTATTGGTGAATGTGGGTTTGCGAAGCAGTCATTTCCGGCAAGTAGGACCCTTCAGCCTTTACCGCTTTAACGAGAGCCAAACAGTGGTTGATTCTACCCTTTACAGCAGTGGCGAGAACGTTAAGTCTTACCATGTACTGGAGCCCAGGGCCTCGCTGCGGTATGAGCTTAGCAAGCAGGCCTCGATAAAAGCCGGCTTTACCAGGTCTGCCCAATACCTGCATCTGGTATCAAATGCCTATACCACGCTGCCGCTCGACGTGTGGGTGCCGAGCTCTGCCCTGGTAGAGCCACAGAAAGCCACACAGTTCGCACTGGGCTACTTTAAAAGCATTAAGAAGAACCAGTACGAGGGCTCAATGGAAATTTATTATAAGGACCTGGAAAATCAACTGGAGTACCGGGAGGGTTTTGCTCCAGGCCCTTCGAACCGGGACCTGGAGTACGAGTTTGTGAAAGGGCATGGCGAGTCGTACGGGGCAGAGCTGTTCCTGCGCAAAAACTACGGTGCCCTGCAGGGTTGGATCGGCTACACCCTCTCTTACACTACCCGGCAGTTCCCTGATCTGAACCAGGGAAGGGTATTCCCGGCGCGCTTCGACCGACGTCACGACCTCTCCTTGGTAGCTAGTTATAAATGGAATGACCGCTGGACCTTTGGCGGCACCTTTGTCTACGGCACCGGACAGGCCACGACCATGCCCGAAAGGCGCTATTACATAGAGGGAACAGTAAACTACCAGTACGGGGACCGCAATAGTTTTCGGATGGAGCCGACACACCGCCTGGACCTTTCTGCCACCCTGAAGGGGAAGGCCTGGAAAGACGTTACCTCGAGTTGGACCTTCTCGGTGTACAACGTGTACGGCCGCAGCAACCCCCTGCTGTACTACATCGACAATGAGGGGGATGCTTTCAGCAGGGGGATAAGTTTACAGGCTAAAAAGGTCTCCCTTATCCCCTTCCCTTTACCCTCCGTTACCTGGAACTTTACTTGGAAATAGCATGAAGCTTAACTATATAATTCCTCTTTTCCTGTTGCTACTCTTTCTTGCTGCCTGTGAAAAGGACCTCTCCATAGACCTGCCGACAGGGAAAGAACAGTTGGTGGTGGAGGGGCATATTGAACAAGGGGCTCCGCCCATTGTCGTACTGACACGCTCAGTACCTGTTTTCTCAGAGATCTCACAGGAAGCCTTGCAGGAGGCTTTTGTACATGGGGCACAGGTAAGGGTTTCTATCGCAGGGGAAAGCTACACCTTAGAAGAAAGACCTGTTAGCTCGTTGCCAGCCGAACAAAGACAGTTGGCAGCGCTGCAGTTTGGTATACCCTTGGAAATATTGAACGGCTGTTGTGGCTTTACTTTCTATGTATACACCACGGATAAACTCCTGGGAGAAACGGGTGGCAGCTACCAACTCTATATCAATCACGAAGAGCACCAGTTGAGCGCCACTACCACTATTCCGCAACTCAATCCCATTGATTCGCTCTGGACTATGCCGCACCCTGATCCTGCGCAAGATAGCCTTGTATCGCTTTGGTATCGCTATACTGACCCGGACACCCTGGGCAACAGCATCCGTTACTTTACAAAACGAAACAGTGAGCCCTTTTACCCAGGTCTCTTTTCCTCTGTTTTTAATGATGAGCTGGTCAACGGAGGGACAGTCCGGTTTCCCTTAGACAGAGGGGAACCGAAAGGCCAGGAGGAAATAGACGAGGAGCTGTACAGTTATTTTGGCAAAAGCGACACCGTAACCGTACGCTGGGCTGCCATCGACCTTCCCCACTTCCGCTTCTGGAGTAGCATTGAGAATGAGCAGAACAGCAATGGCAGCCCTATCAGCTCCCCCAATATCACACAGTCCAATATCAAGGGGGGCTTAGGCATCTGGGGGGGCTATGGTGTGACGTACCACCAAATTGTCATTGAATGACCGATTGGATGAACCCATAGCCCCTTATCCATTGCGTAGGTTGTACCCGACTCTCTTATGCAACCGGATGCTACTTCCCCAGTAGCCGGGCTACATACTTCCCGATGATATCGAACTCCAGGTTTACGGAATCACCAGGCTTCACCTGCTGCAGGTTTGTGTGCTCGTAGGTGTAAGGGATAATGGCCACAGAGAAACTGTCTTCTTTGGAGTTAAAAACGGTTAAGCTGATGCCGTTGACACAAATAGACCCTTTCTCTACCGTTACGTTGCCCTTGCTGGCATCGTAGCGGAAAGAGAAAACCCAACTTCCGTGTTCGTCCACGACGGACGTACATACGGCTGTCTGATCTACGTGCCCCTGCACGACGTGCCCATCAAACCGGCCGTTGGCCAGCATGCAACGCTCCAGGTTCACCAGGTCCCCTTCCTTCAGCTCATTCAGGTTCGTTTTCTTTAAGGTTTCATCAATGGCTGTTACCGTGTACTCGGCCCCTTTAGTCCCCACGACCGTCAGGCACACGCCATTATGCGCCACGCTCTGGTCTATCTTGAGTTCATTTGTAAAGGGCGAGGTAAGGGTAAAATGCTTGTTGGTGTTCTCCTCATGTATGGCTGTTACCCGGCCAAGGCCCTCTATAATTCCTGTAAACATCTGTCTTTAGCTTTGTTTAGGCGATCTTATTAACCCTATTAACCTTTCTTTGTTCAAAGAAAGTCTCTAAACCAAAGGTAACAGGATTAGCTGGTTAAAGCGCCGTAACTAAAATTCAGGATTTAAAATAAATAGAAGCAGGGTATTTATAAGTTGGGTTGCTTATTTTCGCAAACAAGCGAAACGCCGTATAGATAAGGAAAGAAGTAAAACCTTTATAGAAGCATAAATGCAGACAGACTCGTACAGACACAAAGGCATGCGCCGGGCTTTAGTAAACACTCTCCGTGAAAAGGGTATTCGGGATGAACGGGTACTTGCTGCCATAGAAACTGTACCACGCCATTATTTCTTTGAGAAGGCTTTTCTAGAGCAGGCCTACCAGGACAAAGCTTTCCCCATCGGTGAAGGGCAGACCATCTCGCAGCCCTATACAGTAGCTTACCAAACGGAACTACTTCGTTTAAAACCAACGGATAAAGTACTGGAGATAGGAACCGGATCGGGTTACCAGTGTACCGTACTGCTACAGATCACCCCGCACGTGTATACCATCGAGTATAACCGAGCTCTCTACGAGAAGGCTCTCTTGTTCTTCCATAAGTATGGCTTAAAGCCCCATACTTTCCATGGAGACGGCTCAGAAGGACTGCCTGCCTACGCGCCCTACGATAAAATTATTGTGACCGCTGGTGCTCCGGGCGTTCCCAAAAGCTTGGTGCGGCAGTTAAGCATTGGTGGTTGCCTGGTAATTCCGGTTGGTAACGAGAAGAGCCAGAAGATGATGCGCATTACCCGCGTGGAGGAAAACGAATTTACGAAAGAGGAGTTTTCTAATTTCAAGTTCGTGCCCCTGTTGGGGAAATCGGGCTGGGACGCGGAAATGTAGGCCGCCGGCTGCTTTTCTTGTGCTTTAAGCGTATCTTTGCGCCATCATCATTGCTAACACAATGCGTAAACAAAAAAAGGTACAAGACTCTTACGTCATCATGACGGAACTGGTGTTACCAAACGACACCAACACCCTGCACAATTTAATGGGCGGCCGCATGATGCACTGGATGGATATTGTCTCTGCCATCGCGGCGCAAAAGCACTCGAACCGGATCGTGGTAACGGCTTCTGTTGATAATGTCTCCTTCTCTGAAAGTATAAAACTTGGGAACGTGGTAACCCTGGAAGCAAAGGTTACCCGTGCGTTCAACTCCTCCATGGAGGTCCATATCGTGGTATACTCCGAGGACATCCCAAGCGGCAAGAAAGTAAAATCAAACCAGGCCTTCTTCACTTTTGTGGCGGTAGACCAACTGGGTAACCCCATCGACGTACCGGAAGCGGTACCGGAAACAGAGGAAGAAATAAAGCTTTACGAGGGAGCATTGCGCCGTCGGCAACTACGCCTGGTATTAGCGGGCCGCATGAAGCCAAGCGAGGCGAACGAGTTACGATCTATTTTTGACATAAAGGAAGGCGCTCAGGGAGCAGAGTAAGCACATCATGGCAGGACTACAGGCAGAGGAAATGAACAACGAGTTCCTGAAGAACTTTATGCCGGAAACACTTTATTGGGTGGATGGCGACCTGCCTGTGCCGCAACAAGAACCTGCGCCCGC
Source organism: Pontibacter ummariensis (assembly GCF_900188175.1). Classification (GTDB taxonomy): domain Bacteria; phylum Bacteroidota; class Bacteroidia; order Cytophagales; family Hymenobacteraceae; genus Pontibacter; species Pontibacter ummariensis. Next base: position 171,174 of record NZ_FZOQ01000002.1, read on the forward strand.
TCCTCTATTAAAGTCGGAAGCGGAGCCAGCTGCCGCTCTCCTCCCACCTGCAACGGTTACACCGGCTGAAAGGCAGCAAACAGAGCCGGAAGCAAAGAAAGCAACGCCGGCGATACCGAAGGTTCCTAAAGCGCCTGTTCCGGTCGCTTCCCCTGCCAAGTACAAGGTGCAAGGCGAAAACGGGAAAGGCGTAATTGTACTCGTTACTGTTTCAGAAGAAGAGTTCCTGAAGTTGCCGCAGCTGGGCTTCCTGCAGAAGATTCTTTTTGCTATCGGACTTCAGACGACAGATGTCGCTTACGTGAACAACATATCCGGAGCAATAGCCCAATTCGAAGAGTTACAACAGGTGGCCACTACAAATTACATTATCAGTTTTGCCAGCCGCCTGCACACCGACTTACCGCATGAGAAATTCACGCTCTATCAACCTGTAGAGGTGGGCAACGTTCCGGTAGTGTTTTCACAGGCTTTGTCTATGTTAGAGCATGACGTGGAGCATAAAAAAATGCTGTGGGGCGCTTTGCAAAAAGTGTTTCTATAGGTAACAGAAAAAAATAGCATCTTAAAAAAAAGGTAGAAGCGTTTTCCTCTTCTACCTTTTTTGCTTTATAGACAACCTGTTGTCTCTCTTCTGTGCTTTGGCTTATTTATTTCAGTAGCGTTGCCAGCTTTTCTTCCAAATCATCTCCCCGCAGTCCCTTCGCAATTATCTTACCTTCCGGATCGATCAATACTGTTTGAGGGATTGCTGTCACATTATACAGTTGCGCAGCACTGCTCTCCCAACCTTTCAGGTCAGACACATGTGGCCAGGATAACTGGTCTTTCTCAATAGCAGCCAGCCATTTGTCTTTCGACTGGTCCAGCGACACACCGAAGATCTCGAAGCCTTTGTCTTTGTATTGGTTGTACATGGCTACCACGTTCGGGTTCTCCTTACGGCATGGCCCGCACCAGCTGGCCCAAAAGTCAACCAACACGTACTTCCCGCGCAAAGATGACAGTGACTTGGAGCCCCCATCCGGGGTAGGCAGGGTGATATCCGGCGCTACCTGCCCGACAGCTGTGCTGCGGTAAGGCTTTAGCCGCTCCACCAACATCGCCGTGTACTTCGAGTTTGGGATGTTCTTGCTGAAAAGCGTGGCCATGCTGTCTGCAAAGGCAAAGTCATTCAGCGGGTCTATCAAGGTGGCCGTACCAAAGGCCGATACTACAGAACTAGGGTGCTTCGCCAGCAAATCCCTCACCCCTCTCTGCAACACCAGGTACTCCTGCCGTATAGCCTCCGCCTCCTCTGTGTTACCCTTGGATACAGCTTCCTGAAAGCGCTGTTCCAACGCCATCTGCTTCTGGCGCGACTCATTCACGAGTTTGTTCAGGTCCAGGAACAACTGTGTCTCCGCAGAGCCCTCTACTTTGGCCGTTCCGTTGATGTCACTGGCATCAGCTTCCACCATGATTTTTCCGGTGTCCAGTACGAGCATCAGCCCGTTCTGCTGGTCCATGGTAAGCCGGTACAGCGAAGGCTCTTCCACGACTCCCTCAAATCTAAAGGTGCCGTCCTTGCCAATTTCTGCCGTATCGCGCGGAACAAACTGCTGCTCTCCTAACTCGTACAGATAGACCTGCCCGGTCGTGGCGTTGTTTAGCTTACCCTGTACCACATACTGATCGTCCTCATTGGAGGCTGTTTGGTTTCCCTGGCAGCTACTAAAAGCAATACCAGCAGAGGCTATAATAAAGAAGTTCCTTAGTTTCATATTGATCCTTGATTAAGCATTCAAACTTTCGCGGAGCAGCTTATTGGCTACTTTCGGGTCTGCCTTGCCTTTGGTCTTTTTCATGATCTCTCCCATAAACATGCCAATCAGCGCCTGCTTGCCTGCTTTATACTCCGCCACCTTCGCAGGGTTATCGGAAAGCACACCCTGAATGATGTCGGTTAACTCATCGGCATTCGATTCCTGCAACAGATTTTGCTCCTCAGCTACCTGTTGTGCCGTTGTCTTCGGGTGCTCCAGCATGTACGGGAAAATTTTCTTGGATGCGACCGAGTGGCTCACCTTGTTCTCGTCTACCAACGCAATGATCTGTGCAATTTGCACTGGTGCCAACGGGAAATCGTGCATGTGCAATTGCAGTTCATTCAAGTACGACTTCACAGCGCCCATCATCCAGTTAGATGCAGCCTTGTAGTTGGTCGTGTGCTTACAGAGCTCCTCAAAGTAAAGGGCAATCTCTTTTGCATCGGTCAATACGGCTGCATCATACTCTGGCAGGCCATACTCTTCTACAAAGCGCTTGTACAGTTCCTGTGGCAGGCTTGGCATATTCGCTTTAATTCCTTCCAGCCACTCGTGCTCGATGATCAATGGTGGCAGGTCCGGCTCCGGGAAGTAGCGGTAATCGTTCAACGTCTCTTTCGAGCGCTGTGAGGTTGTAGTACCGGTGTTGGCATCAAAGCCCCGTGTTTCGCCCTCTACTTTTCCGCCATTCTCCAGTACCATGATCTGACGCTCGATCTCGTGCTCAATGGCCCGCTGCACGTTACGGAAGGAGTTCATGTTCTTCACCTCTACTTTGGTTCCGTAGAGGGGAGCGCCTTTCAACATCACCGACACGTTGGCATCGCAACGCAGGGAGCCTTCCTCCATGTTGCCGTCACAGATCTCCAGGTAACGCACCAAGCGGCGAATTTCCGTCAGGTAATTATAAGCCTCTACCGAGTCTCGAATGTCGGGCTCCGACACGATCTCGATCAAAGGCACCCCTGCCCGGTTCAGGTCCACCAAGGTCTCTACCTCACCGGGTAAGTGCATGGACTTACCGGCGTCTTCCTCCATGTGAATACGGGTTATGCCAATACGCTTGTCATTCCCCTCCGTATCCTTTACCATCAAGTGGCCATTGGTGCACACAGGGGTTTTATCCTGTGTGATCTGGTAGCCCTTCGGAAGGTCGGGGTAAAAGTAATTCTTACGGGCATACACGTTATAGCGTGTGATATCGGAATGCGTCGCAATGCCCATCTTAACAGCCATTTCTACCACTTTCTTGTTGACGCGTGGTAGTGTGCCGGGGTGCGCCAGGGTAATGACGCTCAGGTTTGTGTTTGGCAGCATGCCATATTCTGTTGAGTCCGAAGAATAGGCCTTGCTTTCTGTCAGAAGCTGCGCATGAACTTCTAAGCCAATGACAGCTTGATATTTATCTCTAATCGCTTTGTCCATCTGTTTAACTACAGATTATCGGTTTAATGAGTTCTTTACTAATTCAATTGCTTTACCAGGTACTGCATGCAAGCCGGCAGCATCTTTACCACCCGCCGTAGCATAGAACGGCTGGCCACCGCCACCTCCTTTGATCTCCTTGGCAAGCTCACGCACCATCTGGCTGGCGTTCAGGTTCTTCTCAGCCACGAGGTTGTCCGACAGCATGACCGCAATTTGTGGCTTCCCGTCAATTTCAGCGGCTAGGACCAGCACCAGGTTGTCTACTACCTGCCGCATATCAAATGCCAACTTTTTGAGGTGATCAGCATTGCTCACTTCCACTTGCTCGGCAACCAGGTTAAGGCCATCCACTGCCTGTGCTTTTTGCGCCAGGCTTTCTTTCAGGCTACCCAGTTGCTTTAATTCATGCTGCTCCAGTTGCTTCTGCAAGGCTCTGTACTCCTCCTGTAGCTTCTGCACAGCTCCGGACAGGTTGCTTTGCGTACCCACTACCTCACGCACAGCGTTCAGCTCGTTTAGTTGTTGCTGCACATAGTCTTCGGCCACCTCAGCCGTCACAGCCTCTATTCTTCTAACACCTGCCGCTACAGAGCTTTCGGACACAATCTTGAAATAGCCTATGTTACCGGTGTTCCAGACGTGCGTTCCCCCGCATAATTCCACAGAGTGCTGCCGGTCAAAGGCGATGACACGAACAAACTCGCCATACTTCTCACCAAAAAGGGCCATGGCCCCCATGTTTCTTGCTTCATCGATTGGTACGTTACGCTGCTCTTCCAGCGGAATTGCTTCACGGATCCGCGCATTTACAATATGCTCTACCTCGCGCAACTGGGCATCTTCTACTTTGGCGAAGTGGGAGAAGTCAAAGCGCAACAACTTCTCGCTTACCAGGGATCCGCGTTGCTGTACGTGTTCGCCTAAAACTTTGCGTAGTGCAGCATGCAGCAAGTGGGTCGCAGAGTGGTTCTTTCGAATGAAGTTGCGGCGCTCCGCGTTTATCTCTGCTTTAAAGCCAGCCGCTGCATTTTGTGGCAGCTTGGATGTGATGTGCAGGATCAGGTCATTCTCCTTTTTGGTGTCCAGCACCTCTACCTGTTCGGTATCCGATATCAAGTACCCCGTGTCTCCAACCTGTCCGCCACTCTCGGCATAAAAAGGTGTTTTGTCCAGCACAATATGGTACTCGTTCTTATTCTTGGCTTTCACCTGCCGGTAACGCACAATATGCGCATCTGTTATATCGCAGTCGTAGCCAATAAACTCTGTCGTTACATCCGGTTGCAATACCACCCAGTCGCTTTGTTCTGTAGCGGAAGCATTACGGGAACGGCTCTTCTGCTGCTCCATTTCCACGCCAAAGCCTGCCTCGTCCACTTTTAGTCCCTTCTCACGGGCAATCAACGCCGTCAGGTCCAGTGGGAAGCCAAAGGTGTCATACAGTTCGAAGGCTGTCTTGCCATCGATGGTATTGTTGTTTTCCTTAAACTTATCCTCCAGAGCATCCAGACGCTTCAGTCCGTTCTCCAGCGTACGAAGGAAAGCATGCTCCTCTTCCTCAATTACCCGCTGTACAAAGCTCAGTTGTTGCTTTAACTCCGGGAACACATGGGCCAACTGGTCTGCCAGCACAGCAGCCAATTTATACAGGAAAGGCTTCTTGAAGTCGAGGAAAGTAAAGCCGTAGCGCACGGCCCGGCGCAGGATACGACGGATCACATAGCCTGCCTTGTTGTTAGAGGGTAGTTGTCCGTCGGCAATAGTAAAGGCAATAGCGCGGATATGGTCTGCCATTACGCGTATGGCCACATCTGTTTTCTCATCAGCGCCGTAAGTTACTCCCGCCTCATTCGCGATGAACTGAATCAGGGGTTGGAACACATCTGTGTCGTAGTTAGAGCGCTTGCCTTGTATGGCCATACACAAACGCTCAAAGCCCATGCCTGTATCTACGTGCTGGGCAGGAAGTTTTACCAGCGAGCCGTCAGCCAAACGGTTAAACTCCATGAACACGTTGTTCCAGATCTCCACTACCTGCGGGTGGTCGTTATTCACTAAGTCCTTTCCTGGCACCTGGGCAATTTCCTCCGCTGTGCGCAGGTCAATATGAATTTCTGAGCAGGGTCCACATGGGCCGGTGTCCCCCATCTCCCAGAAGTTATCCTTTTTGGAACCGAACAGAATGCGATCTTCTGAGATCATGGTTTTCCAGAGATCAAAAGCTTCCTGGTCCATTGGCAGGTTCTCTGAATCGTCGCCCTGGAAAACGGAAACATACAGTCTGTCTTTCGGCAATTTGTATACTTCTGTCAGCAACTCCCATGACCAAGCTAAGGCCTCTTTCTTGAAATAATCACCAAAAGACCAGTTGCCCAGCATTTCGAACATGGTGTGGTGGTAGGTATCATACCCCACTTCCTCCAGGTCGTTATGCTTGCCGCTCACACGAAGACACTTTTGTGTGTCGGCTATACGCTTGGAGGGCGCCGGTTTATTGCCCAAAAAGTAGTCTTTGAATGGAGCCATGCCCGAGTTGATAAACATCAACGTTGGGTCGTCTTTCACCACAATAGGCGCAGAGGGTACCACCTGGTGCTGTTTGGAAGCAAAGAAGTCCAGAAACTTTTGTCTAATCTCAGCTGAGTTCATGTATGAGTATTAAGCCATTAGATACTAAATGCTATACTTGTTGTTTAAGAACAAAAAATATAGAATTTTTGCCTTACAGAGACACGGATTATCGCGCAACCTGGTAAGTTCATTAAAGACAAAAGTAGCATATTTTAGCTGCAAACAGTAGCATCTGCGCGATTTTTAGTCCTGACAGCCATATTATATAGAATAATAACTATGCCTTATAAAGAAAAAGAAATCGAGAAGCAGTACTATACCATTGGCGAAGTAGCCGCTATGTTTGAAGTGGCCCCTTCCCTGATCCGTTTCTGGGAAACAGAATTTGACCAGCTAAAGCCCCGGAAAAATAAAAAAGGCAACCGGCAGTACACCCCGAAAGACATAGAATCGCTGCGCACGGTTTATCATTTGGTAAAGGAGCGAGGCTACACCATACAGGGTGCCAAAGAGGTACTGAAGAACAAACCGGTACAGACAAAAGACAAAATCGAGATCATCGAGTCACTGGAAAAAGTAAAGGCCTTTTTACTCGGCATAAAAGAGCAACTGAACACTAAGGTATAGTGTTTCCGTATCTGAGGTAATGGTAGAAGAGCAGAACCTTTACGAAGTAGCCCTCACCAAATTACCGGGCGTGGGCCCACAGCTCACGCGCCTGCTCGTTAGCTACTGCGGCGCTCCCAAGGCTGTTTTTGACGCTCCCCCTGGAAAGCTGTTAAAGATACCCGGGGTCGGAAACGGGCTTGTCCGTAACATCCGGGATGGCGCCAGAGGGGCTCTGCTACAGGCAGAGGAAATCCTGAAACAGGCGGCAGCGCAGGAAGTCCAGATCCTCTTCTATACCTCGCCCAAGTATCCGGATCGACTAAAGCAACAAGTAGATGCGCCTACCCTGCTGTACTTCAGGGGCAACGGCAACCTGAACCAAAAGCGGATCATCAGTATTGTGGGGACCCGCCAGGTAACAAACTACGGCCAAACGGTTACCGAACGGATAGTAGAGGACCTGAAACCCTATCATGTAGTGGTAGTTAGTGGACTGGCTTATGGCGTGGACATTGTTGCGCACCGCGCCGCCTTGCAAGCGGGCCTGCCTACGATTGGCGTGATGGCCAGCGGCCCCGAAACGATTTACCCTGCCGTGCACCGCAAGTACGCGGAACGCATGCTGACACAAGGAGGGCTTCTGACAGAGAACTCCTTCGGCACCAAGCCCGATGCTCCCCGTTTCCCGGCGCGAAACCGTATTATTGCCGGCATGTCTGATTGCACCATCGTGGTAGAAGCAGCACTGAAGAGTGGAACTTTGATTACGGCTGACATAGCCCATAGCTATGATAAGGAGGTAATGGCCGTTCCGGGTAACATTACGTCCCCTGTGTCGGAAGGCACCAACTACCTGATCAGGTCGTTAAAAGCGGCAGCCTATACCTCGGGTAAGGACCTGGTCGAACTCTTGAACTGGGACCTGGAGGACGAGGCGGCAGCCAAAGCCAAGGCAAAGACCTCCGCTTATGATCCGGCAAACTTTGACCCGGACGAGCAGAAGGTCATGCAGGTATTACTCAAGTCGCGGGAGGAGCACATGGACAACCTCAGCTGGAAAGCCCAGGTTCCGGTAAGCCTCTTAGCCTCCGTGCTTTTAGGCCTGGAGTTTAAAGGGGTAGTCAAAGCCCTGCCCGGCAAACGCTTCGTATTAGTTTAGGATAGTCTTATACCTGACTTTCTCCTTAGTAACAGCACCAGCAGCGGCTATTCGTCCAGCCTATGCTTGCGGTCGGCAATCACTTTCTCAAACTCCCACTCCACGCGCGCCTTGTAAGGGTGCTGCCTGTGATTGCAATTCTCCTTGGTACAAATCGCACAGGAAGGTTCGATGCAGGGGTCGGTGTGAATGAAAAGCTCAATGCTGGGGTCAATCTTCTCCCGTACCACCTTACCAACCGCCTCTACCTCGTCGTGTGCCTCCAGCACGTTCAGATACCAGGGCACCGTTAGATGGCAGTCGATGTGCAAGGTAGAGCCGTACTTGATCACCCGCAGATTATGAATGTCGATCCAGTTAGGGCGGCGGTTCTCGTTGAGCACTTTCACGATGTCCTTCAACAGCTCATAGTCTGCCTCATCCATGATACCCGCCACTGAGCCCCGAAGAATACGAAATCCTGTAAAGCAAATAATGAGACCGAAGAGTATGGCAACAGCGCTATCCAGCCACACCTGCCCTGTCAAATAAATCAACAAGAGACCAACCAGAATACCAGCCGTTGAATAGGCATCCGACATAAGGTGCCTTCCGCCTGCTGTCAGGACCATGGACTTAGACTGCTTCCCCCTGACTACAGTCAGATAGCCTACGCCATAGTTAACAGCACCTGACACAGCAATCAGGATAATACCAAAATCGAGTTGGTTCAGTTCAACCGGCTCAATCAGGTTGTAGACAGACTTAAAGATGATGATGCCGCCGGCTATCAAGATAAGAGAACCTTCTAAGGTAGCCGCAATAAACTCTATTTTGCCATGCCCATAGGGATGGTTCTCGTCACGGGGCCGGGCAGAAAGAATCAGGCTGTACAAAGAAAAGGCACCAGCGACCACGTTAATGATCGACTCCAGGGCATCAGTGAGGATGGCGTTAGAGTTAGTGAGGAAAAAGGCCACAAACTTGCTCAGCAGCAGCAGTACCCCTACCGCTACCACCATAATCTGCAGCCTTACGTTTTCGTTTTGTCTTTTTATAAATCCAAACAGCATGCGATACCAATCAGAAAGAGAAGCCAGCACAAGCAGGTGCTCAGCTAAAATAAATGAGGGCTGCAAAGTTAACAGAACAGAAAGAGAATGCCTAAGCTCCACTTGGAACAAAGGCCGCTCGTGCCTCTGTTCTACGCTGTATGGGAGTTAAGGTGTTCAAAACCAACAGGACAAGCAGCAGGCATGGTTTTGAAAGAAAACAGGTCAGGAAACCCAAAAGGATAAACAGGAGTAGCATAAGCAGAAAACCTCAACACTCCTACAAGAAAAGCTATCCAGCAAGAGACCGGTAGATGTTGGCTATAAAGTATCGCTTAGGTCTAGCCAGTTCGGGTTCATGGAATCTATTAAGCGGTAAGCGGAGTCCTGCCCCCCCTCCTTTATCTGCCGTTCACGGTTGCGGGCTACTTCCTCCCTGTCATAATGCTCGTAGTAGACCAGCTTCTGATCCCGAGGGCCTACACCTGCATGAACAGCCCCGCTGCCGTCCACCAGAGCAGCGTGTTTTTCTTGTGTTAACTGCACCAGGTTTCCGGCCACTCCAACCTGAACGTCCCCGCTAGGCTTGTTTCCATAAATATATACGAAGTAATGGGCTTTGTTTCGTTCCATAACGCAGCGTTCTTTCGGGCTTATATACGTGTACCTGCTGACTCTGTTGGGTCATACAGCTGTAACTGTTTTGATATAAACGAGGGGTAAGCACCCTTATTGTCAGCCAGTACAGGCAGCCTTCAAGAGGCACGCCAGGGGAAACAGGGAGGGATTATGGGCAAAGGGGCTTGATGAACTGGCCTTTTCTAGTCGGTTTCACCAAGCACCATTTCGCTCTGTGCCTTTAGCCTCCGCCAGCGTTGTTCCGTAAACCCGGGTAAAGGGTCAGCGCTGTGGTAGCCCAGACAAGGTGTTTCGCAATTCTTGCGTACATGAGCCACAGCAGCGATGTAGCAAAAGAAACCACGAGCATTATGCCACTAAACGAAAAAATAGAGAAAGTTCTGAATAAAGTATACCAGCCGAAGGAGCGTTATGACACAACCCTTCTAAAAAAGGATGTCACCTATATTACAAACGAACTGGGCGAGCCAGTCACCCTCTTTATAGGAAAAAGAAACGAGGATGGCAGCATTGCGGGCGAGCGTTATGTGCGCACCATCGTGCGGGAGCCAAACAGCAACGTGATCAGGAAAAGTCACTGGGATTTGAAAGGAAAGGTTAGCCGGGGCTAAAGCGCTTATAGCTCCTCGAGGTCAAAGTCTTTCCCTTTGCCGTACCGAATGAGGTCGTGCAGGTGATAGACCTCCAGCGTGTTCAGGTCTTTTACCCTGTAAACGCCCTCCTCCGGCATTTCCATCACCTGAAACTCAAACTCTTCCCCGTAATTCTGTAAGCGGTACTTTTTGCCTTTTCGGAGGTTATCCATTGAAATTGCCATCGCTGCCTTCGTTCTAACGCCTGATCATGATTCTACTCCTGCAAATATACGAGAAGCTGTGGGTTTGTTGCCTTGCGGCGGATATACAGAAGCGGTAGGCGTTTAGGGATGAAGCTGTATCTTTGCAAAAAAGAATATAGCAGTGCTGGAGATAATTTACGAAGATGCGCATTACGTGGCCATTAATAAGCCGAACGGGTTGCTGGTGCACCGGACCCGGATAGCAGAAGAGAAAAAGGAATTTGCCCTGCAAATGCTGCGCGATCAACTGGGCTACCACTTGTTTACCGTACACCGCCTGGACCGGGGTACCTCCGGCGTGCTGCTCTTTGCCAAGTCGCCGGAAGCTGCCTCTCCTATTGTGAAAGCCTTTGAAGAACGGCAGCCTGATAAAACGTACGTTGCCATCGTGCGGGGGTATACGCCAGAGGCCGAAACAATAGATAACCCCATCCGGCCAGACAAGGATCACCAGCACAAAGCCGCGCAGGAAGCGGTAACGCACTATTGCCGCTTAGGGACAGTAGAACTGCCAATACCGGTAGGCCGTTATACTACCGCTCGCTATAGCCTGGTAAAGGTAGAGCCCGAAACAGGGCGCATGCACCAGATCCGGAAACACTTTGCCCATATCCGCCATTACATAGTGGGAGATAAACGGCACGGGGACTGGCGCCATAACAAGATGTTTCTAGAGGAGCTGCATAGCCCTTATCTCTTGCTGCACGCTGCGGAACTCGCGTTTGCGCATCCGTTTACAGGGAAAACGGTACGCATCAAAGCACAGCTACCAGACAACATGCGGCGCCTTTGCTGGCAGTTTGGATGGGAAGACGTGCTGGCGCAACAGGAAAGCCTGCCGCAGCCGGTACCCGCCCCTACTGCTGAAGTACCCGCTTCACCATCTCGACCTGCATGCGAGCCACCACGTCATTCTGAGAGTCGGAGTTAAGCACCATCAGCAGGTAAGCCATAGGTGATAAACGCCAGTCCTGCACTACTTCTCCGTTCTGAGAGCGGTACACCACTTTAAAGTTCTCCCGTAGCGGCAGGTGCATGCTATTACAGACTTCTGTGGCCCGCTTCACGGCTCTTCCCAGGTCCTCGATGCTGGCACAGCCCCGCTGCTGTAATAAATCTGTAGCATAGCAGGTTAAGTTCCGGTCAGCAAGGCTATCCAGGAAATCCTCTAAGGAGGTGTATGTTCTGGTCTCTTCTATAGTCATCAACATAGTTGGCTACAAGGGCTATGGGTTGAAGTATCGTTTCTCATACTGCCTTTGCCTGGTGCAAGGAACGGAGCTTTTCCAAGAGTTCCCGTTCCTCGTGACTTAGATGCGTAGGCAAGCTTACCTCTATTTTTACGTAAAGATCGCCGTGCTGATCACCCTTCCCGTAAACGGGCATGCCTTTTCCTTTCAGCCGGAGCGTTTTGCCGTTCTGCGTGCCTTCCGGAATCTTTAGCTTTAAAGCGCCGCTCATGGTGCTCACCTGGCTGCTTCCTCCTAAAATAGCGGTAAACATATCCAAGGGCAGGGTGGTATACAAATCATCGCCACGGCGTTCAAACTGCGGCTCGGGCTTCACCAGCACTTTGATGTATAGGTCTCCAGGTGTTCCTCCTCCCATGGCCGGAGCTCCTTTGCCTTTTATGCGCAGCACCTGCCCATCGGCCACGCCTGGCTTCGTGCTGATGCGTAACTGTTGGTTGTTAACGTTGAGCAAGCGGCTGGTGCCCTGGTAGGCTTCCTGCAAGGTGATTTCCATCTCCGCCTCGTAGTCCTGCCCTTTGACTGCCCGGCTACGACCGCCTGCTCTTTGGCCACCAAAACCTCCGCCTCCTCCGAAAAACTGCTGAAAGAAGTCCGAAAAGCCGGCGCCCCCCCCACCGAACATGTCGTTCAGGTCTCCCTCATAAAACCCGCCCTGGAAACCACCTCCCGGTTGTCCATAATACTGGCCTCCACCGGCTCCTGCGTTTTGAAACTGGCGCCAGTTAGCCCCTAGCTGGTCATACTGCTTGCGTTTTTCCTTGTCGCCCAGCACCTCGTAGGCTTCGCTGATGTCCTTAAACTTGTCTTCTGCGGCGGTGTCGCCTTTGTTTTTGTCAGGGTGATGTTTCTTGGCCAGTGCTCGGTAGGCCTTTTTTATGTCCGCCTGCGAGGCAGACTTTTCTACCCCCAGGATCTTGTAGTAGTCCTTGTAGTCCATTTTGATTTACCTTCGTGTTATCTAAACAAAGTAAAACAACGAAATTAGCCTGCATAGGTACAGGCTGGTTACACGCACATGAGCAACCTGGTAAATGTGTACGCTTTACGCTGCGTATTAAGTTGTCCTTGGCAAAAGCCCGTGAAAGGAAAACGAGCAAAGGGGCTATCCCTCGCTACCCGTTTTTTTAACCCGATTGCTACGTTTTCTGCTGGTTTTTATATCTTCATGCAGCAAGGCACAATCTTTGAGCAGCCTTGCCTGCATCACAAGTTAAAATATTTAATTTTTAGCATATACACTAACAGAATCGTGAACAAAAATAAGCTTATTGCAGCCCTACTGGCCTTTGGCCTGCTGACGGCCTGCAGTAACGAAAAACAGAATGAGGTTGCGGTGGCGCATGCTACAGAAAGTGCTCCTGCCACCATCAACTACGGTGTGGTGAACACCTACCCGCATGATATCACTGCTTTTACAGAAGGCTTTCTGTTTCGCAACGGGCAGCTTTATGAAAGTACCGGCTCTCCTTCTGATCTCCCCCAAACGAGATCTTTGGTGGGCGTGGTGGACCTGAGCACCGGTGAGCTGGAGGAGAAAGTAGAACTGGACCGTAACAAGTACTTCGGCGAGGGAATCGTTTTCCTGAACGATAAGCTGTATCAGCTCACGTACGTGAGCAAAAAAGGCTTTGTGTACGATGCGAATACGTTTGAAAAACTGGAGGAGTTCACCTTCCCTAGCAAAGAGGGCTGGGGCATGACAACAGACAGCACCTACCTGATCATGAGCGATGGGACCAACCAACTCACCTACCTCGACCCGAGTACTTTTGAAGCAGTAAGAACGGTGAGCGTAAAGGATCACAAAGGCGCTGTCAGAAACCTGAACGAGCTGGAGTACATTAACGGCTACATCTACGCTAACATATACACGACAAGCGATATCGTGAAGATAGACCCCGAGACCGGCAAGGTAGTAGGCCGTTTGGATCTTTCCTCCCTGGAGCATGATGCCCTTAGCAAGAACCCGAATGCCTTAGAGCTGAACGGAATCGCTTACAATCCGGAAAACAAGAATGTGTATGTAACCGGCAAGCTGTGGCCGAACATTTACGAGATAAAGTTCAATTATTGATTTCCTGTACACAGTAAAAACAAAAGCAGCACTGGCTTCCCGGTGCTGCTTTTGTTTTTATTAACGGGTTTCTTTAAATGGTGTCTGTTACAACAAGCAGGGCATAAATAATACCTGGTATGTAGAACAGCAGGGTCAGGATCACGCTGATCCAGAAAGAACTGCCGATACCCTCATGCAAGAAAACAGCGAGCGGCGGTAACAGGACCGCTAAAATGATCTCAACAATGGAAGTTCTGGAACCGCCCTGCCGCATGACTTCTTTCAGATCGCGCTTCAGCTCCTTTTTCTCGGCTTTTGTCATGTTTTTCAGCCTTTCCTTGGCCATGGCTAAGGCCTCTGCCTCCGCTACAGACATTTCTCTTTTCTCTACAGAAAGGTTTTCTTCCAGCACCGGCTCCTTTACAATCGCTGTCGTTTTGCGGGGTACTAGCGCCGGGGCAGCGCTTGCTTCCATAACTGGTTCAGCATGCTGCGTAGTGGCTTTGTTTTCTTCCGCTTCTACTATCGCCTTTGCCACCATGGGGGCAGGTTTTATTTCCGCTGTGGCAGGGGCAGCCTTCTTCTTGACTGTGTTATAGGCTTCCGGTTTATTAGGGGCAAACTCATAGTATTTAGCTGAGCTACAGGCAAACATCATCTGTCCCAACACCAGCACGGCAACTAAATGAAGTAAATTTTTAAGTTTCATAGTTTATAAGGTTAATTGATAGGAAAAACATCGTCGCTCTACCAAAGGCCTTTCCTTCCCACTTCACTCTGTCCTGCCTGAAGGTCTTTCGTAAACTTTTGTAAGAATACTTTATATGTTAGGTTTTTGTTATTTAAAGAGCATCCTTTTCGAGGTTAAAGGTATTAATTTTCTACTGTTCCCCGCTTTTAAAAGAAGCAAGGGTTTTGCTTAAGCTTTCTCTGATCGCCCCTCGCACCCTTGCCCATGCGCCCCTATCCCCTAAGGGGTACTTTTGGTTTACCTCCAACTCCACGCCCGCATACTGCCCTTCCGTAAACTTACGGCGCAGATAAGTCGGAAAACCATCGGCAATGCCTAAGTAAGGGTAGTTAAACCGTACCTGCAGGCTTGCCTCTTCTTGCTGTAGCTGTTTTTTCCATGCGCGGCAAAAAGACTGTTCGAGCGTTCGTTTAGGATCATACAACAAACCTATGTCGGTCTGCCGCTCCGCTCCCTCCAGCACCGGCGTGAAAGTATGAACCGAAAGATGCAGTACCTGCCTACCAGCCATCACAAAGTCATGGATCAGATGCTCAACCTGGTCCCGGTACGGAAAATAATAGGTCTGTACTATATGCTTTTGCTCGTTCTGAGGGAGCTCCCTGGTAACTGCAGAAAAAAGGTGCCTGTGGTGCGGCGAACGGTTTAATTCTACCAGCAGGCGGGTCGTCTCCGCGTAAAAGCTTTTGTTGCCCAAGGTTTTGAGGTCCTGAAAGAGCTCCAGTGCACCGATGTCATAGCCTCTATGCGAGCCAAGAAGGTCCTGACGGTCCTGGAACAAGCCGGCATAGGCGTCCGGCACCTGGTTCCCACCATGCTCGCACGTAATAATGACTCTCAGCATGGTCTCAATGAGATTTATTGGGGAGGAAAACATCACCGTTTTGCAGGCAAGTGGCCAGTTGCTGGTATACCTGCCTTATTTGCTCTGCAGAAGGTTGATCGCCCGTGGCCTGCCGTATGCGCCGTGATAAGTTGCCCCGGGAAAGGATGACGTTCAAGGCATAGGACACCTCATCCTCGTCCACTACTACTACCTCCTGCGTTAAGTGCTTCCATAGTTCCCCCACGGTGCAGCTCCCGGAAATATGGTAGCCAAAACATTGCAGATATTCCTTGTCTCTTATCATAGCCTCTTCCCCATTTCGTATCACCTCCAGTAACATATCAGCCAGCCGGTTTTCGTCCCATGCTTTGAGCTTGTCTAAGTTTACCCACCGCTCCCCTACCAGCGCCTCTATAGCCCCTAGCACGGCCTGCAATACAGCTATGTCTGCCACCGGGCTTTCCTGAATATCGATGAGCCGAATTTCTATGGTGTGGCGGCTAAAGCGCGCGATGGCCCCACGGGAATTTACAAACTCTTCCTGCAGCTCACCTTCCTTATCGTAGGGTGCCAGATCCGCGTATATTTTCTGCAGAATCATTTGTTCATAGTCCTGCTGCGTGAATACTGCCTCCGGAATTACCTTACCTGCTATAGAGGGTATTTTGTCTTGATTATGGCGGTATACCTCCAGCCGGGTATCATTCAGGCCGCTGACTTTCCCATCCAAAATAGGCGACGAGGCACTGAGTGCGGGGATAATCGGCAAGACCATGCGCACTGCGGCATGCAGCTTTCCAAACTCCTCGTCGTTTGCGAAAGGCAGGTTCAGGTGGTTGCTCTGCAGGTTCGCCCAGCCATGGCCACGGCAATCGAAAATACGGTTATAGGCTTCGTAAACGGTGTTGTACTCGTGCGGCCAAAGCCTGGTGTCGGTATAGGGGTTCATGAGCGGGTGCGCCCCGGAGGGCAGTAGCATGGCGTCATACTTCTTCAGCATCGCGTTTATCTTTTGCACGTGCTGCTGAAACTTCTGATGCAGCCCATCCAGGCGCTTTGCGGGTCCTTGTGTTTTCAGTTCGACCACATGCAGTACCAGTTCGTTGCTCCACGCGATGTCCCCGAATTCCACGTCCGATATGTACTTGCCTACCGCATCATAAATCAGCTTGTCGGTAATCGGCATCACCTGCAGGGTATCCCGCTGCACAATCATATACTCCAGCTCCACACCGAAGCCCTCAAAGAGATGCAGCACTTGTTTTTCGCTACTCATTTACTCTACCGTTCTTATGATTGTCTATACGCTGTTTGATTGATTTTATCACGGTGGCGTACAACTCCCTCTTGAGCACTTTGTCCTCACAGCCCGCCTCTATGCTGGGGTTGTCGTTTACCTCAATCACGTAGGCCTTCCCGTCTATCTCTTTCAGGTCCACTCCATACAGGCCATTCCCGATTAAGTTAGCTGCTTTCAGGGCGGTATGCAATACCGTAAACGGGACTTGCTCAAAAGGCACTGTTTCCACGTCCCCGGCCGTGTCCTGTTTCTTGCCCTCCCAGTTGTAGATCTGCCAGTGCCCCTTGGCCATGTAATATTTACAGGCATAGAGCGGCTGCTTGTCGAGCACCCCGATGCGCCAGTCAAAGTCTGTCGGGGAGAACTCCTGCCCAATGATAAGCTCTGAGTCCGCCAGCATCTTATCCAGTTCCTCTTTCAGGCTCTCGCGGCACTTCGCCTTCACCACCCCCTGCGAGAAAGAGCTATCTGGCTTCTTCAGCACGCATGGGAGCCCCAGCACTTCCTCCACTTCCTTCCGGTTGTCTTTATGGATGATCATCGTTTTCGGAATGGGTACTTTCGCTTTCGTCAGCAACTCGGCCAGGTATACTTTGTTTGTGCAGCGCAGGATAGAAACGGGGTCGTCGATCACGGCAAGCCCGTCTGCATGGGCTTTACGGGCAAAGCGATAAGTGTGGTGGTTGACCGAAGTCGTTTCGCGGATAAAAAGGGCGTCAAACTCCGGCAGGCGCCTGTAGTCCTCCTTGGTGATGAGCTCCGCATAAAAGCCCTGTGCCTCTGCCGCCTCCAGAAAGTACTGTATGGCCTTTCTGTCGGACGGTGGTTCTTTTTCGGCCGGGTCTACTAAGATCGCCAGGTCATAAATCTTCCGGTTTATGCGCGCGCCGGAAAAGCGGTGACGGGCAAAGTAGGCCTTGGCGAAGTCCACCATATACTTCCAATGGCTTTGGGGCACCTCATTTACCGGAATAGGAGAAATGCTCTGTAACACCCACTCCTCCTTCTGCACGAACTGCGCCCGCAGCAACGGAGCCTGAAACAGGTCATGCAGTTGCTTGCACAGCTTCTCATACTTCTGCGCCACATTTTGTCCAAAGTAGATGCTGAGCGTAAAGTTACTGGACCGAATATTGGCAAGGCTTTTCTGAATGAGGTCGTTGATCTCTACCGTAATCGCCCGCACGATGGTCGGGCTTTTCAGGTCCTGCATGGTGGTTACGCTTGGAATCGGCTTGTGCCCCCTCGCCTCCGCCAGCAAAGAGACATAGTAACCCGCACTTTGGTATTTATAAGAGCGACAAAGGTTAAAGATCCGGGCATTTCGGATATCAGTGTAAGCTGCATCCGTCAAGTAAGCCTGTGCCTCTACTACTTCTATGTCTTCTATGGCTAACCCCCAGTCTTTAGGGTAATCAACTACAACTATCTTGCGCATGGTTAAGCTTGTACAGGTTCCTGCATGGGTGGCCGAATGGCCAAAAGGTTGGCGTCATAAGTAGCCATGCCCAGCATGATTGAGTTAATCAGGTGGGAGGCTTTTACCTCGTAGTAGTTATTCTTAAAGTAAGGGTTCTCCGGGTAGGGGTCTGCCACCACGATGCATTTCGGGTCTTCCCCAAAACCACACAGCACGACAAAGTGCCCCATGGGGTATCCCTTTACGTCGTCATAGATAGAGTTATCTTTTTCATCAACCATCTCCCTGGCACTTTGGTAGAGGTAGGTGGCACTTAGCCCCGTTAGCAGCGGTATCCCTTTCTCGAAATACTCACTCAGCAAGCCCTTTGTCAGGTCCTTACATCGCAACTCCCCTCCCAGCGTCAGAAACTCGATGTAGGCCTGGGTAGCCCTGATGAACTTGCTTCCCTTCTTAAAGGTTAGTTGCTGCTCCAACTTACGCACAATGGCTTCGTTACTCAGCTTAAACCAGGTAGGATCGAAAATATGAAGGTTATACGTGTAAATGCGGGCCCTGTAGCCCCGTTGCAGGGCATGACAAGCCAACAGCACCTCCAGCGTTCCACCCTCGTCCAGGTAAGGCACTTCTTTGATGACCTCGTTTAAAGATATAGGGTCTTTGAAGTAACGGTAAACGGCATGCAAACTAGTAGGTCCACAGGTAGAGTCATCGGGTTGCGTATGTATTTTAATTGGGATCACGAATGGTGCACTTATTGATAGCTAAAACAACAACGTGCATTTATACGAGAAGATAATAATAAGTAATAGAAAGATTAAGGGATAGTACTTACACTTTGGCGATGCCAGATAATTGACAACCTGATATATAGCAAGAGTGAAGCAAAATGCTTATCTTCAGTAATAGCTAGCAACAAAACGATGAGCTGGAATTTCGCAATCGGACAACGCAACAAAGTAGCCCTGGCGCTGGGAGTAGTCTTTCTGATTATTGTGCTAGCTAACTGGTTTGTAAGCTACAGCATGCAACAGATAGGTACGCAGTTCCAGTCCGTGTATGAGGATCGCTTGGTACCTGCCCTGGACATATCTGCCATGCTGGAGCGCTATTACCAGAACCGCATGTTCTTAGAAGAGCATTTGCTCTCCGGTTCAGAAGAACAGACAAAGCTGGAGGAGCGAATAGCGAACAATCACCAGGAAGTAGACTCCCTGCTGGCCAAGTTCGAAACTACCTACCTGACGAATCAAGAAAGCATCGACCTCCGGGAGTTTAAAAAGGCCAGCAGCAACCTGGAAGAGGTACAACTGGAGATCATCTCCCTCAGCAAAAACGGCGACAAGGCAGCTGCCACCGGCCTGTTTAAGACAAAAGGATTGAAGGCATTTCAGGACTTACTGGATCCACTACACGACCTAAGTCTGCTACAGGAGCAAGTGGGCCACGAATTATACGCCTCTGCAGAAAGGAGGCTGAACAGCTTAAAAGTACTCTCCTACCTGGTGATCGGTCTTGCCATCGTGCTGGCCTTACTCGTAGGTACACTACTACAAACTTCCCGCAAGTTGAAAGGTACAGAGACGCAGCGCTTCCACCTGAACTAAGGCTATTCTTTCAGGAGAACCTTTGGCCCTCCGTCATTCCTACAGGACCGTTCCATGAAGGCCAAAGTTGTGCTGTGCACACACAAGTCCCTCGGGCATGACAAAAGGCTCGTCAATAGCTCTACTTCTGACTCTACTGTTCCTTCAACAAGTTTTTAAAAGCGGCCTCTGCACGCTCAAAGTTAAAGCCTTTTAAGGCTTGCTCCATCAGTAAAGCAATTTGTTCGTTACAAAGGTTGCCGATGCTGCCCTCATGCGTATGGGTAACGGCGGCAGGAGGTGCAAAGGTACCGGCTTCTATACTCTCTCCCACGACTTTATAGGCATCCCGGAAAGGCATTCCTTCCAATACCAGCGCATTCACGGCATCCACACTGAAGAGGTACTGGTACTTCTCGTCCTGCAGAATGTTCTCCCTTACCTGCAACTGCTCCATCATAAAGGCCATCATCTGCAGACAGTTTTGCAGTTCTTCAAAGGCAGGGAAAAGATTCTCTTTCAGCAGCTGCAGATCGCGGTGGTAACCGGAGGGCAAGTTGATGAGCAGCATGGAAATCTCTGTAGACAAGGCCTGTAATTTGTTGCACTTGCCCCGCAGCAGTTCAAACACGTCTGGGTTCTTTTTGTGCGGCATGATGCTGGAACCTGTCGTGAGGCTATCAGGCAGGGTTACAAAAGCAAAGTTCTGGTTCATGTACAGGCACAGGTCCATGGCCATTTTGGCCAGAGTCGCCGCTACGGAAGCCAGCGCCGTGGCCACTACGCGTTCTGTTTTGCCCCGCCCCATCTGCGCATACACTACATTATAACTCATCGCCTCAAAGCCCAGCAAATCGGTTGTCATCTGGCGGTTAAGCGGGAAAGAGGAACCATAACCGGCAGCGGAACCAAGGGGGTTCTTATCTGCAATTTTATACGCAGCCTGCAGCAGGTGCATGTCATCCACCAGGCTCTCGGCATAGGCACCAAACCAGAGCCCGAAAGAGGAAGGCATAGCCACCTGCAGGTGCGTATAACCTGGTAGCAGCACGTGCTTGTACTTCTCACTTTGTTGCTGCAGTACATCAAACAGCGCCTTTACCTCCTCTACCGTTTCTTGTAGCTGATGACGGAAAAAAAGCTTCAGGTCTACCAGCACCTGATCATTACGGGATCGGCCGCTGTGTATCTTTTTCCCCGCCTCCCCTACTTTACGGGTCAGCTCCAACTCCACCTGCGAATGAATGTCCTCTACCCCTGGCTCAATGGCAAAGTCACCTGCCGCTATGCGGTGGTAAATAACTTTTAGTTCTGCCTCCAGCACCTCCAGCTCTTCTTTGGTCAGCAGATCAATACTTTGTAGCATGCGGATATGGGCAAGGGAGCCCAGCACATCGAAGCGGGCCAGTTGCATGTCCAATTCAGGATCTTTCCCTACCGTAAATTTCTCTATCTCGGCGGCTACGCCAGTATTTTTCTGCCAGAGTTTCATTTGGTGTTCTCTAAGTGTTAAGGTAATCCCAACAGGGCTTTTTGCCCTCTACATTAAGCATCGTACCTGTTACAGTACCTGCTCTAACAATTCAATATAAAGCTTAATACCCTCCTCTATTTCATGCAGGTAAATGTACTCGTCTGCCATGTGCGAGCGACCGGAATAGCCGGGGCCCATTTTAAGGGAAGGGATAGGCAACAAGGCCTGATCTGATGTGGTGGGCGAACCATAGGTTTTGCGCCCCATCTTCAGGCCTGCCTGCACCAGGGGGTGCGCCATAGGGATAGAGGAAGGTTTCAGGCGGGTAGAACGGGGCGTTACCTCCGCTTTTACCTGCTGCTGGATGGTATCCAAGACCTCTCCCATCGTGTACGCATCCGTCAGGCGCACATCTACGGTGAACTGGCACCTGTCCGGCACCACGTTGTGTTGCGTGCCCGCCTGTACCATGGTCACACTCATTTTAACAGGCCCCAGGTGTTCCGACTCTTTGGGGAAGCGGTAGTTCTGAAACCATTGGATATCCGATAGCGCTTCGTAGATAGCGTTGACGCCCTCTTCCCGGGCCGCGTGCCCTGCTTTCCCCTTCGCCACACAGTCCAGCACGAGCAGTCCTTTTTCGGCTACGGCCAGGTGCATTTCGGTGGGTTCTCCTACAATGGCTGCCTCCAGTTGCCCTAGTTCTGGCAGTATCAATTCAATACCGTTTCTACCAGAGATCTCTTCTTCCGCCGTTGCTGCCAGTACCAGGTTATATTGGAGGTTTTTGCGCTCATAAAACCAAAGAAACGTACTGATGAGCGAGACAAGGCAGCCCCCGGCATCATTACTGCCCAAGCCAAACAGCTTCCCATCCTCAATTTTTGGTTCAAAAGGATCCCGGGTATAACTGGCATTTGGTTTTACCGTATCGTGGTGTGAGTTGAGTAACAGCGTCGGTAAAGCCGGGTTATAATGCTTGTTAAAGGCCCAGACGTTATTTTGCTGCTGCTGCACTTCCACCCCCTGCTCTTTTAGAAAGGCTGCGATGATCGCCGCTGTTTTATCTTCCTCTTTACTAAAAGAAGGCGTCGCGATCAGGTTCTTCAGCAGCGTAACAGCTTTTTGGTAAAGTTCCTGTGTGAGCATTATCGATAAAGGGTCCTGTTTACTTTTCGTTGTGGTATAGCTGCTCTGCTTTGATAGAGGAAGTCTTTATGCCTTTGATTAAAGCAGAACTGAAGCCATTGTGCTCCATCTCGTTCAGGCCGGCAATGGTACAGCCTTTGGGAGAGGTAACCTTGTCAATTTCATTTTCCGGGTGGCTCTGGAAGTGCAATAGTAAAGAAGCAGCTCCTTTGGCTGTCTGAGCCGCCATGCGCAAGGCATCTGCCGCATGAAAGCCGATCTCAGTCCCCCCTTGCGTGGCAGCACGGATAGATCGCAGGAAAAAGGCAATCCCGCAGGCGCAAAGGGCAGTCGCCGAGGTCATCAGTTCCTCTTCGATTTCCACTGTTTCTCCTACTGCTTCAAAAATCTCTTTCACCAGGGCCTGGTTGGCGGCAGATGCTTTGCTGCTACTTATACAGGTCATGGACTCCCGGATGGCAATGGCGGTGTTTGGCATCGCCCGGACAACCTCCAGGTCTTTTCCCACCCGCTTTTGGATGTCCACGACGGTCACCCCCGTTACAATAGAGATAAGCAAGTGTCGCTGTGGATTAATGCTTTCAGCTATGGTATCCAGCACGCTATTCAATTGCTGCGGCAAAATGCTCAGGATCAGGATATCGGCATTTTCCACCGCTTGCACGTTATCACTGGTAATAGTATAGCCTTCCCTGGCCATCCCTTCCAGCAGGCGTAGGTTACGCCTTGTAAGGGTAATGTCCGCTGCTTCGTGTTTCCCGGAAGCGACCATGCCCTTCGCCAAAGCAACACCCATGTTACCACCACCTAAAATGGCTACTTTCTTATTTTCTGAACCCATGTTTACCTGTTTTAAATCTTGTGAACAAGTGTTTGTACTAGGTTAAGTACTTAACCCACCCTTACAAGGTAATTAATGTTCCCGCTTTTCCCTCGGAAAGAATGGCACTAATTTCGGCTGCATCTCCAATCACAACGGCACTAACCCCTTGTTCCAGGGCAGCAAAGGCGTTGTCCAGTTTAGGGATCATGCCGGCTGAAACGACCTTTTCTTCCTTCAACTGCCTGTACTTCTCTTTATCTATAGCCGGAATAACAGAGTTATTGTCATTCGCGTCCTGTAGGACTCCCCGCTTCTCGAAACTGTACACCAGCTTTACCTGGTACTTTGTAGCGAGGGCGGTAGCTAAAACAGAAGCAATCGTATCGGCATTGGTATTGAGCATCGTTCCTTGCTGATCATGTGTCAGCGGGGCAAACACAGGCGTTAATCCTTGCTGCAACAGTGCCTCCAACACGTTTACATTGATGCTTTCTGGCCCTGCTACATCTCCGGCAAATCCGTAATCCACCGCGCGTACAGGTCGCTTCGTGGCAGGAATGCTGTTGGCATCTGCCCCTGTCAGGCCAATGGCATTACAGCCCTGTGCCTGCAACTGGGCTACTACCTGCTTGTTTACCAAACCGCCATAGACCATGGTAACTAATTCCAGCGTTTCCGCATCCGTTACCCGGCGCCCTTCTACCATCACCGGCGTAATACCAAGCTTTTGCCCGATGGCAGAGGCAATCTTTCCGCCCCCATGCACCAGTAGTTTGAGCCCTGGCAGGGCAGCAAAGTCCAATAAAAAGCTTTTCAGCCGCAGGGGATTGTCCAAGATATTTCCGCCGATCTTGACGATGTTCAGCTCTTGCATGTATATTGTAAAAGGGGATAAAGGATTACAGACAAAGGACAAAGGTAGAGAGCTGGCAAAGGAAGATAAAGCTCCCTTTCCCCTCTTCTCTCCTTAGCTTTTTACAGGCTTTCCAGCATTTGTTTCAGCACGGCCTGGGCAGCATAGGTACGGTTGTTTGCCTGCTCTAACACGAGCGAACAGGCACCGTCCAGGATCTCATCGCTTAGCTCCACATTGCGCCGTACCGGCAGGCAGTGCATGACCTTCGCGTTATGGGTTGCCTCTAGCTTCTCGTCGGTCAGCATCCAGCCTTTCCCGTCTGTCAACACTTTGCCGTAGTCCTGGTAGCTCGACCAGTTCTTTACATACACGAAATCTGCTCTTTCCAAGGCTTCCTGCTGGTCTGTCGTAACTGTCGCGCCGGCGGTAAACTCCTCAGATAATTCGTACCCTTCCGGATGGGTGATCACCAGGTCTACATCGGCCTGCCCCATCCATTCCGCAAAAGAGTTGGCCACGCACTGTGGAATAGCCTTTACATGCGGTGCCCAGGTTAGCACCACTTTAGGGCGCTTGCCCGCCGGACTGTTTTCATTGATGGTGAGCAGGTCAGCCAGGCTCTGTAGCGGGTGGCGCGTAGCGGACTCCAGGCTTACAATTGGTGCTTTGCTGTAGCTGATAAATTGCTGTAGCAAATCCTCACTGTAGTCTTCTTCGCGGTTCTGCAGCTTCGGGAAAGAACGGATGCCCAGGATATCACAGTACTGGCCCATCACTGCCGCAGCCTCTTTTATGTGCTCAACGGTCGTCCCGTTCATCACGGCGCCGTCCTGCGTTTCCAGCGCCCAGCCTTCCTTGTCCAAATTCATCACCATCACGTTCATGCCCAGGTTCAGGGCTGCTTTTTGCGTGCTGAGGCGGGTGCGCAGGCTGGGGTTTAAGAAAATGAGACCCAAAGTCTTGTTCTCGCCCAGTTTCTTGTACTGGTAGGGATTCTCTTTCAGGTGCAGTGCTTCCTTCACCAGACCATTCAGGTCGGCTACATCCTGCACCGAGGTAAACTTCTTCATTAAATGGACTGTAATTCTGATTTGTAAAGAACTGATTCGAACGCTTCGAGAAACTTCTGTACCTCCCGGGCACTAATGCAAAGTGGTGGCAACAGGCGTAGCGTATTTTTATTTGAGGAGGCCCCGGTAAAGATGCCATGCTCTTTCAAGAGCTCCTTGCGGATGCCGGCGCAGGCCTGTGTTAACTCTACTCCGATCATCAAGCCCTCCCCTCGTACTTCCTTCACGCCCGGCAAGGCACTGATCACCTCCATTAGTCGTTTGCCAATACGTGCCGCATTGTCAATCAGATTCTCCTGCTCCATCACTTCCAAAACAGCCAGAGCGGCTACACAGGCCAGATAGTTTCCTCCAAAGGTGGTACCCAACATACCATGCTTTGCCTCAATATCCGGATGGATCAGCACACCGGCCACTGGAAAACCGTTGCCCATGCCTTTGGCCATCGTGATCAGGTGCGGCTGTACCTCCGCGTGCTGGTGGGCAAAGAACTTCCCTGTGCGGCCGTAGCCCGACTGTACCTCATCCAGGATTAACAAAGCTCCCACGCGCTCACAACCTGCCTGCAGGGCCTGCAAAAAGGACTTGTCTGGTATCTGTACACCTCCCACACCCTGTATACCTTCTACAATCACAGCAGCCAGTTCCGGACCGTGCTCCTGCAAAGCAGCTTCAAAAGCGTTGGTGTCATTTAATGAAAGAAAGATGATGTTATCCGTCTCGTTGATGGGTGCCTGTATTTTAGGGTCATCTGTGGCAGCTACGGCGGCAGAGGTGCGGCCATGAAATGCTCCTTTAAACGCGATGACTTTTTTGCGGCCGGTGTGGAAAGACGCCAGCTTCAGGGCGTTCTCGTTTGCCTCGGCCCCGGAGTTGCACAGAAACAGGCTGTATGTATCATAACCACTCAGCACGCCCAGCTTATCGGCTAACTCCTGCTGCAAGGGCATTTGAACGGAGTTGGAATAGAAACCGATATCATATAGCTGGCGGGCAATACGCTTGACATAGTGCGGGTGGCTGTGCCCGATGGAAATTACGGCATGACCGCCGTACAGGTCCAGGTAACGCTTGCCTTTGTCGTCCCATACATAGGCGCCCTGCGCGCGCACTGGCGTGATATCAAAGAGAGGGTATACATCAAAAAGATTCATTGGATTGAAAATTTAGAGGTAAGAGGTTAAACAGTAAATGAAGTACTTGGTGTACATAATCTATCTGGTTGTTTGTAATTCCTTACAGGTTGTTCGATTGTACTAAAAGCCCGAAGCTTTCAGGCATAGTCCTGCCTTTTCGTCCAGACCAAACATGAGGTTCATATTTTGCACGGCCTGTCCGGAAGCTCCTTTCAGCAGGTTGTCGATCATACTGGTAATCACCAGGTAATCGCCCTGCTTCTCCAGGTGCACTAAACATTTGTTTGTGTTCACTACCTGCTTCAGGTCCGGGGTAGTCGTGCTCAGCCTTACAAACGGGGCTGTCTGGTAAAAGCCCTTGTAAAGCTGCTGCGCTGCCTCCTGGTTTAAGCTGCAATGCAGGTAGCTTGTGCAAAGGATACCGCGCGTAAACGGACCCCGGTAAGGCACAAAGTTGATATCGGGCACCGCCTGTTCCTGTATTCCCTGCAGGGTGCGGCGTATCTCGTGCAGGTGCTGGTGACTGAGCACTTTATAATTAGAGATATTCCCGCTGCGCCAGCTATAATGCGAGGTCGGGCTGAGGCTCTGCCCTGCTCCCGTGCTGCCGGTGATGCCGCTTACATGCACTTCAGAAATAAGGAGGCCCTGTGCTGCCAGTGGCAACAGGGCCAATTGAATGGCCGTGGCAAAGCATCCCGGATTGGCTATGTTTTTAGCTTCCGCTATCGCATTCTTTTGCAGTTCCGGGAGTCCGTACACAAAATCCCGCCCCTCCGCGCTAACTACCCTCGCGGTTGTGCTTTCATTCCAGCGGAAGTCCTGGCTCAGGTCAATCAGGCGGATGTGCTCCGCCAACGCTTGCCCTTCTACAAATTTCTTAGCCTCGCCATGCCCGGCACACAGAAACAGTACGTCCACCTCCGGATCGATTGCCTCACTAAAGTGCAGGTCGGTATCGCCCAATAGGTCCTGATGCACGGCATAAACAGGCTTGCCGGCCTGGCTCTTGCTTTGCACAAAAGTTACCTGCACCTGCGGGTGATTCAGCAGCAGGCGCAGTAATTCGCCTCCTGTATAACCTGCTCCGCCTACAATGCCTGCTTTTATGCTTACTCCGCTGCCCATGCCGATTCAGGGTTATTAATGCTGTGGTACATTTTCGTCTGATTGCCGAAGATCTTGGCAAAGCCTTTCACGTCATCAGATGTCCAGGCGCGGTTCATCTCACCATAGCTACCAAACTTATCACTCATCAGGTCATGAGCGCTCTCAATGCCCTCTATCTGGAAGCGATACGGAGCCAGCAGCACGTGCACTTTACCGGTCACGTTTTGCTGGGTGTTTTCCAGGAAAGCCTCGATGTCGCGCATGGTAGGGTCCAGCAGTTGGCCTTCGTGCAGCCAGTTGCCATACCAGGCCGAAAGCTGGTCTTTCCAATAGAGCTGCCATTTGGTGAGCACGTGTTTCTCCAGGGTGTGGTGTGCCTTGATGATCACCATGGGGGCTGCTGCCTCAAAGCCCACGCGTCCTTTAATACCAATGATCGTATCCCCCACATGTATGTCGCGGCCAATGGCAAAAGGAGCCGCCAGTTCCTGCAAGTGCTGTATCGCCTGCACCGGGTGCTCATACGTCTGCCCGTTCAGGCCCACCAGCTCGCCCTTTTCAAAGTGCAGGGTAACGCGCTCTGGCTGCTGCTTCGATAGTTGCGTAGGGTAAGCCTCTTCCGGCAGGGGCAGGTGTGAAGTCAGCGTTTCCTTGCCGCCTACAGAGGTACCCCAGATACCTTTGTTGATAGAATACTGGGCTTTCTGGAAGTCCATTTCCACGCCATGTTCCTTCAGATAGGCGATCTCCTGCTCACGCGACAGTTTTTTATCCCGGATCGGGGTCAGAATCTCTACCTCCGGGATGATCGCCTGGAAGACCATATCGAAACGCACCTGGTCGTTGCCAGCCCCTGTGCTGCCATGCGCTACATAGTCGGCCCCTACCTCCTTCGTGTGCTTGGCAATGGCAATGGCCTGCGTAATGCGCTCCGCGCTCACCGAAAGCGGATAAGTGTTATTCTTCAGTACGTTCCCGAAAACCAGGTAGCGGATACAGCTGTTGTAGAAGTTCTCTGTCTCATCCAGGTGCGTATGCTGCTTCACGCCCATGGCATAAGCACGGCGCTCTATCTCCTGCAACTCTTCTGCTGAGAAGCCGCCTGTATCGACAATAGCGGTGTGTACTTCCAGGCCCAGGTCCTGGGCAAGGTAAATGGCACAATAAGAGGTGTCCAGTCCGCCGCTAAAGGCCAAAACTACTTTCTTCATTTCTGTTGCTATTTTTCGGGTAATGGTTTGAATTAAATTTGAACGGCATTGAAGTCAGCCCCGCCAACGCTTGAAGACTGCCCCGGCCGTTGCCGGTGACGCAACCAGCGCTCATGCACGCTGTTAGTTTTCGGAGTCGTTTGCTTGTTTACTACGGGCAGCGCGATAAAGCTTTCCTCTTTAGCCGGATCATACAGCATGGCCGTACACAGGCAGTTGCTGCGGTTCTTGCTCTGCAGGATCTCAAAGTTGACACAGCTGCGGCAGCCTTTCCAGAACTCCTCGTCGTCCGACAGCTCAGAATAGGTAACCGGCTTATAGCCCAGGCTGGAGTTAATGCGCATCACCGCCAGTGCCGTTGTTAAACCAAAGATTTTGGCATCCGGGTACTTGGTGCGGGATAACTCAAATATCCTTTGCTTAATTTGGCGGGCAAGGCCGCTTTTACGCAGCTCCGGTGCCACGATTAGCCCTGAGTTGGCTACATACTTGCCATGGCTCCAGGTCTCGATGTAGCAGAAGCCAGCCCAGCTCCCGTCTGGGTGCAGCGCAATCACCGCTTTCCCTTCCAGCATCTTCTGTGTGATGTAATCGGGTGAGCGCTTGGCGATTCCCGTTCCTCTGGCCTTGGCAGAGGACTCCATCTCATTGCAAATTTGCAGCGCGTGGATAATATGTTGCTCGTTGGCAACTTGTACAATGAATGCAGGTTGATTCATGTTAAAGAGAAAAAATATATCCCCTGCTGTGTTTTTGCACAGCTAAAAACAATAATGCTAAATGAAAAAATGCATGCAGACGGAATAGCCAGCGCTACGCCTTATCTTGTGCAATTCAGGAAATGGTGGTGGATAGAGGACTACCGCATAGGCAGTCGAAAAGCATATCGGCCTAGGGCCTGTAGCGGACTGTAGACAAAAGGGTCCTAAAAACTACCCTCGGAGCAAAGGCAGAAAAAGTCGCACTCTCTGTTATGGGAGAGTGTTTTATCATGTCAGATGATAAAAACGCCTTTTTTTTCATTTTTACTGTTAAACTAAAATAAATGGGCACTTGCTTTTATACCCATTGTGTCGTGCAAAGTTTTCAGAATAGTTCTGATATTTCAAAGCCAACGCTCAAATTTATTTAAAAGTTTATATAAGCCAAATAAAAACAGCAATATTCTCCTCTGCCTGGCTTCTACCCTACCACCTTAAGCCGCTAATGGTACGGCCGCTGTCATTTCTGTTTTTAAACCTATAACTTGCATTCCAATGCCCGTCGCAAGTGGGCTGTGTTGCTTTTAGCGTCTTTTACATGAAAAACATTTCTGTTCGAATCCTGATCGGGATTATTTTTTCAGCCATAGGCCTCGTTTCTCTATTTGTAGCCCGCGAGCCACTTACAGCCGCTATTTGGCTCAGCTTCGGGAATGGCCTTATCCTTTCTGATTTAAGACTGACAGGAAAAGACGGGCACGGGAACGCCTACGTGAAGCCCGTGCCGAAAAGCAGGATGTATACCGCCCTTTTTCTGATCGTGCTGGCCGTACTCCTGCTGTTTCTCCAGATGTACCTCGACCTACAGCAAGGATAGGTGTGGCATTGCGCCGCTAAAGCAGGTTCATATTCTGCTTTCCAGCACCAGGTCCACGTCCAGTATCTCCGTTTCCCGTTTCAGGCGCAGGCGCAGCTTTTTACCCGCATCCCGGTCCATTAAGTTCAGGAGCTGCGGCAATTTCAGCTCACTACAGTCCTGTCCGTTGATAAACAGCAGTTCGTCACCTGGCTGCAAGCCCACCATTTTAGCCGGGGACCCCTCCACGACGTTCGTCACCACATAGTAATTGGTACCCGGAAAAGGCGTGCTTATCTCAAAGCCCGTCATGTTATAGTGGAAAGGCTCCCGTAGCTTTCGGTTAGGTTGTAGCAACATGCGCTGGTGCGGGTAGTCCAGCACAACCGTGAAACGCCGCAGGATGTCAGAACCAATGTTGCCATTCCGGTCCGACACATTCAGGGCAAGTTGGATGGCTTCTTCGTTGGGGTAAGAAGCAGGAATACTCTCCAGCTCATACTTCCCCAGCTGAAAAGCCTGCAGCCGACCTATTTTGCCATGAATGTCTCCGCCCAGGCCCCGGCCCAGGTAAGCTTCCACCACCTTGGGGGGCAAGCTTAGTCGATTATCCGAAGGGAGGTACAGCGACAAACTGTTGCTGGCTCCGGTGTCGATCACGAGCTTTACGTCCAGGGTATCCCCGGTGTGCTGCCGTATTTTTGCAAAAATGTAAGGTTTGCTGTCCTCGATATGAAGCGGGTACTCCTCTGCCTTTCGCTTCTTTTTCAGATAGATGTCCGGCCTGTATAGGGTAATAAGCTCCTTGCTGTAGTTTATTTTTACTACAAAGTTCTTAAAGATGTCATAGCCAATGATCCCATGCAGTGGCATGCCCATCCGAACGGACAGGTTGAAGACATCTTCCAGTAACACGAGCACCTCCTGCTGCTCTCCTTTTACGCCCGGCATAAGGATCTTATTGCCGACAGAGTACAAAGCCTCAATGGTGTGCCCCTTTCCTAAGCCCCTGATGGTGACTTTGTTTGTCTCAACTAAACTAAGAGAATCAGAATAGTAAAGCCGTGTAATAAGGGGCGTCTTTACCCCTGTATCCAAAATGAAGTTGAGGGGGTTGGAGTCATTCACACGGACCGGAATAACGATAAGGTTGTGCACCAGCTTAAACGGAAGGTGTACTTTCTTCCTGTTGGATGTAAAGAAGAGGGTGTCTTTTTCGAAGCTTAGCTGCTCTTGGGCCTGTACGACCACTGGCAGGGAAAACAGGAAAAGACAAAGCAGCTTTAGGAAACCCGTCTTTGTCATAACCTTCGCTTTAGGGTTTGGGTATAGTGTTACTTCATACAGTGCTATACGCAAAATCCCTCCTAAGCTTTACATTATCCTGCTCAAAAGCAAAAAATCACCAACTTTCCCTGTGCTTTCCCCTTGAAGGCTACAGCAGAAGTGCTCCTGCTTGTCGGAAACTCATCCAGGTCACTTTCTTTTTCTTTCTTCGGAGACAGTTGACAGGTACTTACCCTTATAGCGCCCATAGAACAAGTGCTTGGGTGATCCGATGATCTGAGAACCGTAAATACCGGAATGGCCGGAGAAGAGGTAAGCAACAACACAGGCCAGCGCCATGTATACGCTGCTTTCAACACCGAATAGCTCGATGGCCATAAGAGAACAGGTAAGAGGCGTATTGGTAGCCCCGGAGAAAACAGCTACAAAGCCCATGCCTGCCAGCAGTGCCAGAGGCAACAAGGGTACCAGTTGCCACAGGGCGTTACCCAGGGTGGCGCCGACAAAAAACAGCGGCGTTACCTCTCCCCCCTTAAAGCCAGCCCCAAGCGTAAAAGCCGTTAACAGGATCTTTACAAAAGCAGCGTACCAGGGCAGCGCCACCTCAAAGGAGGCAAGAATAGTTGGGATGCCTAGCCCTATATACCGGGTAGCCCCTGTCAGCCAGATCGCCAAAGCCAGAATCGCGCCTCCTATTAGAGGCCGGTAGGGTGCGTATGCCACCTGCTGTTTAAATTGCTGAATGAAGAAATGGGTGGACTTGGCAAAGAGCATCCCGGTTAAACCGAAAACGGCACCGGCAACCAGGGTGAAGGCCAAGCCCGAAAGGGTAAGATCAGGCACAAAAGGAATGGCGTATCCCGTATGCCCTACACCCCAGGTCAGGCAGGTATAGTCGGCTATCACGGCGGCCAGAAAGCTGGGCAACAAGGCCTCGTAGCGGAGACGGCCCACTACAAATACCTCCAGGCCAAAAATAGCCCCTGCCAGCGGGGTACCAAATAAAGAAGCAAAGCCGGCGCTAATACCAGTGATCAGTAAGATCTTACGATCGCGTGGGCGCAAGCGAAACAAACGGGTGAATTGGTCAGCAATTGCTCCGCCCATTTGTACAGCCGTTCCCTCCCGTCCGGCAGAACCACCAAGCAAATGGGTGACCAGGGTGCCAATCAAAACGAGCGGGGCCATCCGGAAGGGGATAATCTCACGAGGCCGGTGGATCTCCTCCAACAAGAGGTTGTTTCCTAAAGCGGAACGCTGCCCATAGTAATGGTAAAGCAGCCCAACTGAAAAGCCCCCTAAAGGCAGCAACCAGATTATCCAGGCATGCATTTCCCGGAAACCCGTTACCCAGTCCAGGGCCACCAGAAAAAAAGCAGAAGCACTCCCCACCAGCACCCCCACCAGGGTACAGATGACGAGCCATTTAAGCGTGAAAAGGAAGGCGGCAGCCTGCTCTCCGGCGGAAAGCACTTGGCTCAGAATCTTCTGGAAGAATGATCTTTGGGGCGGGGTGTTGTTTTTCATGTTCACTGATAACAAATATACAGCTTGGGCAATATTATCTTGCCTTCATGTAGGAGTCATCAGCCTTTGCTTTAGGCGGTTTCTGGTGGTACCCCATCACCATGTAATACAAAATTAGTGATACGCCTCTCAATACCAAAGCGCTGTTTCTTCTTATGTAAGTAAAAAATGAGATTTGCAAAAGGGTGCTGACACAGGTGCAAGGTAAACTTGCGAAAGCAGATGTGGGCGGACAAAATTGTACCATTTAGGGATAAACAGGAACAAAGGAAGGGATATTGCAAAAAACTGGATCTTTTTAAATCTTCTGGAGCAGCTTTAAGTATAAACATCGAACGCCCCTAAAATCAGTTTAAATTCGAAACATTATAAGATGAAGCGTGAAACCAAAGAACAGATAAAAGAGGAAGTAACAGCTATTCAACAGAAACTCGAAAACCTGCTCACCCTGTTAGACCAGGAGACGGATGAAGCGGCGCAGCCCGAGGATACAGAGGAGGAAATCAAAAACGAGGACATCCCTACCGTAACCATTACACCTCCAGAAGTGCCCGCACAAAATGTAAGCGGGGCGGGTGAAAAAAGGTAAAAAAAGGAGAAGAGGAGAGCCTGGTTTCTCCTCTTCTCCTTTTATCAAGTAACACAACAAGGTGCCTTCGCAGGATATCGTCTCCTGCTTAGAAGGCGAAGGTTTCCTACTGCCCAGTATCAGGGGCTTTTCCTAACGAAAGAAACCCCAAGCCGGTACACCTTCCTTTAAATCACGTTAAGCTTACTATACCCAGACAAAAAAGAAAAAACATGGCAGCAAACAACAATATCAGCTACGACAGCTATACCCCCTACCAGCAAGAGGGGCTGAATAAGGAAGAAGTGATTGACTTCCTGTACAACAGCCTCGATGAGTACGGGGATGCTCGGGAAGATATTGCCAAATGCATAGACTATGCCCTATCAAAGGCAGAGGGCAAAGGAGGCTCTGTGCTGGTGGCCCGGGAGCAAAACAGGGTGGTAGGTGCGCTTATTCTGAATAATACGGGTATGAGCGGCTATATCCCCGAAAACATTCTGGTTTACGTAGCCGTGCACAACAGCCAACGTGGAAAGGGCGTAGGAAAGAAGCTTGTGCAGCTGGCAGCCGGCCAAACGAGCGGCAGCATCGCCCTGCACGTGGAGCCCCATAATCCAGCCCGGCACCTGTACGAAAAACTCGGTTTCACAAACAAATACTTAGAGTACAG
This sequence comes from Pontibacter ummariensis, assembly GCF_900188175.1. Lineage (GTDB taxonomy): Bacteria > Bacteroidota > Bacteroidia > Cytophagales > Hymenobacteraceae > Pontibacter > Pontibacter ummariensis. The sequence goes on from NZ_FZOQ01000002.1 coordinate 204,890, forward strand.
ACTACAACGATAACATATGGCAGTTTTAAAGCTGTACCGCGATAAGCTAAAACATAATTACGAGCACCTGGACCGCACGCTGAAAGAGCATGGCATAGACTGGGGTGTTGTTACGAAGCTGCTTTGTGGAAATGAGCTGTTCTTGCAGGAGGTACTGGCACTTGGAGTGAAGGAGATCCACGACTCACGGGTAACGAACTTAAAGGCGATCAAAAAGGTAGCCCCTGCGGTGCAGACCGTTTACATCAAGCCGGCCCCCAAGGGCAGTATTCCGGAGATAGTCAGCTTTGCCGACGTGAGCTTCCAGACAGAATTAGACATCATCAGGCTGTTATCGGATGAAGCGGTGCGCCAGAAGAAAGTGCACAAGATCATCATTATGATCGAGATGGGCGACCTGCGCGAAGGCGTGATGGGGGATGAGTTGGTCGACTTTTATGAGAAGGTGTTCCAACTGCCGGGCATCTCTGTGATCGGCCTTGGCGCTAACTTTAATTGCCTGCATGGGGTAATGCCCACACAGGACAAGCTCATTCAGCTCTGCCTGTACAAGCAAGTGATCGAGGCGACGTTCAACAAGAAAATACCCTGGGTATCCGGGGGCACTTCCGTCACCATTCCGTTGCTGTTCAACCACCTGCTACCCAAAGGGGTGAATCACTTCCGGATAGGCGAGGCGCTTTTCTTTGGCCTGAACCTTTTCACAGGCGAGACTTTTGAAGGCATGCACAACGATGTGCTGGAGCTTTGCACGGAAATCATTGAGCTAACAGAAAAACCCAAGGTGCCCAGCGGGCAGTTGGCCGAAAACCCCAGCGGCGAGAGCTACGAAATAGATGAAAGCCTTTACGGCAAGACCTCCTACCGCGCCATTCTGGACCTCGGCCTGCTGGACGTCAACCCCAAGTTTCTGCTACCCAAAGACGAGGATTTGCAGGTGATCGGGGCAAGCTCCGACATGCTGGTGGTGGAACTGGGCCAGAACGGCCATAACTATAAAGTAGGCGATATGCTGCAGTTTAACCTGCGGTACATGGGCGCCCTGGGCATCATGAACTCCCGGTACATCGGGAAAGAGGTTAAATAAGCTTTTGCCCCTCCCATTTGTTTCTCGCCGCAGGCCTTCCACTGGTCTGCGGCTTTTTGCTCAAGAGTGCTAGGGGAGCAGCGTCAATAACTTTTATCTCCTGTCAGCGTCTTATTAGGCAACTTTAAAAAGCTGCTTATGACCAGACTTACCTTGGTGCGCCGCATTTTACACCCCCTGCAGGAATTTGTACAGGCAGAAGCTTTTAGCGGCGTACTGCTTATGCTGGTAACGCTGACGGCGCTTGCCTGGGCTAACTCCCCCTGGGCTGCCACCTACGAGGAATTCTGGAACAGCCCTTTAACGATCTCGGTAGGTGGCTTTGGCTTATCGAAAGCTGCCATCCTTTGGATCAACGATGGCCTTATGGCTGTTTTCTTTTTTGTGGTAGGCCTGGAAATAAAGCGGGAAATGCTAACTGGAGAGCTTTCCTCGTTCAGCAACGCCGCCTTCCCTGTGGTGGCTGCTGTGGGCGGGATGCTCGTACCCGCCGGGGTCTATGTCTGGTTCAACTATAACCAAGCGGGTATAGACGGCTGGGGCATTCCCATGGCAACCGATATTGCTTTTGCTTTGGGCGTGCTGACGCTGCTGGGAAACAGAGCACCCCTTACTCTCAAGCTCTTCCTGGTTGCCTTCGCAATAGTGGATGACATCGGGGCTGTACTCGTGATCGCCCTCTTTTATACCGCAGAGGTAAACTTCCTGAGCCTATGGGTTGGTTTCCTCATCTTTGGGATTTTGATCATCCTGATGGCGGTGCGGGTGCGGGCCATCTGGTTCTATGTGCTGCTCGGGCTTATCATGTGGGTGGCCTTTCTTAAGTCCGGCGTACATGCGACCATTGCGGGCATCCTGCTGGCCATTACCATTCCGGCGCGATCTAAGGTAACAGAGCAGGAGTTCATTTCGTCAACAGACACTTTGCTTGGCGAGTTGCATGCCCTTCATTTCGCGCAGCACAGCAAACAGGAGGAGGTGCTGCCGGAAGAAGAGAGTTTTCAGGCAGCCGTGCATACCATAGAGCAGAACTGTGAGGAGGTGCTATCGCCCCTGCAGCGCCTGGAACACGCCCTGCACCCCTGGGTTGCCTATGCCATCATGCCGGTTTTTGCCCTGGCCAACGCGGGCATCTTTATAGACGCCTCCCTGACCGATGGCTTCCTGAACCCGATCTCCTGGGGTATTATCCTCGGCTTAGTAGTTGGCAAACCGTTAGGCATCTTGCTTTTAACCTGGCTTGCCGCTGTCACCGGCCTGGTCCGGAAGCCCGACACTTTTAGCTGGGCGCAGCTTTTGGGGGCTGGCTTGTTAGGAGGCATCGGCTTTACTATGTCCATTTTCATTGCCAACCTGGCATTTGCGGGCTCCCCCTTTCTGGCGCAGGCCAAGCTGGCCATCCTCTGCGCCTCGCTGGTAGCAGGCCTGGGCGCTTACCTGCTCCTCCGCGTCAGTTCCCCTGCTAAAGCCTGACAGAAAGACCTAGGCTGATCAGGTGGTGCCGAGCAGGGCGTCTAGAAAGCCCACGTCTTCTTTTTTATTCTTAAAGACGAGTAAAGGAATATCCATGTCATAGCGCAGCACCTTTTCGGTTACGCTGCCCAGCACGAAGTGTGCCATGGCCGTCATCCCTTTAGCGCCAACGACCAGCATATCGGCCCTGGCACGTTTTGCCTCCATCACAATCAGCTCACCAATGTCGTCATTTCCCTCCTGGCGCACCAGTACGAGTTCTGCCCTATCGCGCAGCTCCGGGAAGTGGCTTGTCAGCTTCTTGTACTTATCCTCGGCAAACATCCGCATGCGGGTATCATACTCTTCGTAGCTCATGCCCATGGTGTGGTAACTGGATGGAACCTGGTACACGTTCAGGCAAATGACATGTACCTCAGGTCGGGCAAGGGCGGAGTGCAGCACCCGGTCCAGGGCCATCTCGCTGTACTCTGAAAAATCAACGCTCACCACGATGCGGCGCAACCTCGGCTCATACGACTCCGGCACAAAGAGGACGCCCAGATGGCCGGAACGAAGCAGTTTTTGCCCTAGCACACCGCTGCCCCGCAAGCGCAGCTTCCGCCCCACCAGCATCAGGTCTACTTCCTTGTCTTTTGACCAGCGCAGCAGTTCCTTTAATGGCGTTCCTTCTTCTACCAAAATCTCCACCTCTGTGCGTGGCACGTTTGCAAAGGCGGGTTGTACCTCAGAGTTGATCATCTGCCGTATTCCCTCGCCTGCCGACACTTCCTTTCGCCCTCCCTCCTGCGGAAAACCAGCAGGCAACTCCAGGCTTTTCTCTACATGGATAAAGTACACCTTCTCCACTTCTAAAGCAGCACTTAGAAAGGCAGCGTAGTCTATCAGGACTAAGTCTATTTGCGTTAAGTCCAGAGCCACCATCAATCGGTTTAGCGTGTTCATAATTTCGGGTCTCTTTTAAAGGTCAGACATGGAGTAAATTGCCGGCCTGGCTATCGGGCAAGCTTTGTAACTAAATGGGCGCAGGCAGGTAAACTTGGTAAATACATACGGTATAAATCCCAGAATATGTTTACTAAACAACGTAATTAGATGCTCTTTGCCCTCCTCGCCGGATTTATGTTGTCGTTTCTAGCACCAGTGTTGCACCGCCTGTTGGGGAAACTCCTGGTGGTGCCGATGGTGCTTTTCCCGCTGGCTCTTTTTGCCTACTTCTGCACCCAATTACCTGGTGTGTTGGCAGGGAATGTCCTGTTGCAAGGGTATGCCTGGGCCCCCTCCCTGGGCATTAACCTGCAGTTCCGGCTGGATGGCCTGGGCCTGCTCTTTGCCCTTCTGGTCTCCGGCTTCGGTGCGCTCGTGATGCTCTACACGAAAGGCTACCTGGGAGAAAGCCCTTTGCTGGGGCGCTTCTACCTGTACCTGACTCTTTTTATGACCGCGATGCTCGGTGTCGTCCTTTCTGACAACCTCTTCTGCCTGTTTATTTTCTGGGAGCTTACGAGCATCACTTCTTTTCTGCTCATTGGTTTTGATAGCGACAAAGAGGAGGCCCGCACTTCTGCCTGGCAGGCACTGCTGGTAACAGGCGCTGGCGGCTTAGCCTTGATGGGAGGACTGATCCTTCTGAACTTGGCGACAGGAAGCTACACGTTCAGCGCGCTTTTAAACGGCGAAAAGTTTATGGCAACGCACCCCCTCTACTTACCGGCCACCTTACTGCTGCTCTTAGCCTGCTTTACCAAATCGGCCCAGTTCCCCTTTCATTTCTGGCTGCCCAACGCCATGGCTGCCCCAACCCCTGTGAGTGCCTACCTGCACTCCGCTACCATGGTCAAAGCAGGCATCTACCTGTTAGCACGGCTTGGTCCGGTATTGGGGGGCACAGAAGTATGGCAAATGGTCTTGCTAATGGTAGGCACGGCTACGACTTTACTCGGTGCCCTGCTGGCCCTGCAGTACACAGACCTGAAAGCGGTGCTGGCTTATACCACCATCAGCGCTTTGGGGTTAATGGTTAGCCTGACCGGCATCGACACCCCTTTGGCCTTAAAAGCCCTCCTGGTCTTTCTGTTGGCGCATGCGCTCTACAAAGGAACCTTGTTTATGGTGGTAGGCGCCATCGACCACAGTACGGGCACCCGGGATGCTCAAATGCTACGGGGCCTGGGACCACACCTGAAGCTTTTGGCTGCCGCCGCCACCCTGGCTGGTCTGTCTATGGCGGGTATACTCCCATTTTTCGGTTTTGTAGGGAAAGAACTCTTGTACGAAGCAACGCTGCACAGCCCCCGTCTTACCTGGTGGGCCTTTGGCGGGGCCTTTGTATCGGGCCTTGCTTTTGTTGCTGTTGCCTCACTTCTAAGCTACGGTATTTTCTGGCATAAAGCTTCTGTGTCTACTCCTGTAAAACATGCCCCCTCTTTTAGTCTGTACCTGCCGCCCCTCTTGCTTGGCTTGCTTGGCCTGCTGTTGGGCTTATCCCCGTCCTCCCTGGCTGCTCCACTCTTAGAGCAGGCTTTCCAAGTTATTGCCAGCACTACTACTGAGCTGCACCTGGCCTTGTGGCACGGCTTTACGACCATTTTTGTCCTAAGCCTGGTGACGGTTTCGTTGGGGGTGCTGCTTTACTTCCTCTTGCCCCGCTTGCAGCAACTTCCTATCACGTACCAAAGGCTATACCAGAACGGACCCAACAAGCTGTACCATCTTACTTTTAAGGGGTTTTTGAAAGGAGCCAAGGCTTTTACCAGGCGGGTACAGGGAGGCTACCTCCGGAATTATATGGTGACCATTGTGCTCTTTTTCTGTTGCCTGCTGGTCTTCGTGCTCTGGCGCGATGCTCCTGCCATAGACCTAAGCCAACGGGTACATTTGCTGCAGGAAGTGCGGCTCTATGAGCTGGTACTCTGGGTACTGGTGATGGCGGCCCTGCTCTACCTGTTAAACACCCGCTCCCGGCTGACCTCCATTGTCGTGATGGGGCTGGTAGGGTATTCTGCGGCCCTCTTTTATATTCTGTTCGGCGCACCGGATGTCGCCGCTACCCAGCTGCTCATCGAGACGCTGACAGTCGTGATCTTTGTGCTGCTCCTACACAAGCTCCCCGCCTTCACTTATCTGTCGCACCAGTACAGGAAGTACAAGTTTGTCTTCGTATCCGTGCTGTTCGGCAGCCTCATGACCTATGTGCTCCTGCTGGTTCAGGAACACGCCGTTACCTCGGAGCTACAGCAGTTTTATGGCAAGGCCAGCTACCTGCAAGCACATGGGCGCAACATCGTAAACGTTATTTTGGTCGATTTCAGGGGCTTTGATACGCTGGGTGAAATCACGGTATTAGCTGTGGCTGCTTTGGGAATCTTTGCCCTCTTGCGGCTTAACCCGGAGAAAGGAGGTAAAAGATGAGAACGGTTATTTTTGCCACTGCCATTCGTATCCTCACCCCCCTGTTCCTCCTGTTCTCCCTGTACATTTTGTTTCGGGGGCACAACAACCCGGGGGGTGGCTTTATCGGGGGCTTAATCGGGTCCATCGCTTTTATTTTCCATACCCTAGCCCGCGGTCCCAAGGACACCGTTGATACTTTCTTAAGCCTTACCCTCCGTATAGCTGACCGCATGCCCGGCCAAAGCAGGCCTGCTTACCTTTCTCAAATGCTGAAGGCAAACCTGGTGGGCCGGAAAAAAGAACTTCCCGATCAGTGGCGCCAGCACAGCCTGCGCTTGCGTCCTCTTTTTCTGATCGCCCTGGGCCTGCTCATAGCCGTTAGCAGCGGCACATTTAGCTTTTTTAGGGGAGAACCGTATATGACGGCGTGGTGGCCAGACACCCATCTCCCTGTACTTGCCAGCCTCGGAACACCCCTGTTGTTTGATACGGGTATATACCTTCTGGTACTGGGAATGGTCCTTAAAATGGTTTTTACGATGTCCAGAGACTAAGAGATGGAAATACTGTTACCTTTCATGATCGGGATTCTGTTTGCCGTAGGGCTGTACTTTATGCTGCACCGGCACCTGTTCAAGCTGATCCTCGGCCTCATCCTCTTCGGGCTGGCCACCAATCTCTTTTTATTTGTCGTGGGAGGCATTACGCGCAGCAGCATTGCCATTATCCCGGAAACGGAGGAAGTGGCCACAGAGCCCTATGCCGATCCGGTGCCGCAGGCCCTGCTGCTCACTGCCATCGTGATCGGCTTCGGCATACAGGCATTCGCGATCGTGCTCGTCCGTAGGGTATACCAAACCCTTAAGTCCAACAACCTGGATGAACTGAACAGTACGGACAAGACCTAAACTTACTCTTTCCGCTCTCTTCTCCAGTCTTCCTCACCGTCAAACACGCCGTACATGCACCCGAACCTCTTGCTCCTGCTTCCCCTGCTGATTCCCCTTTATGGGGCCATAGCCTGTCTGCTATGCTGGCGGTGGATAAAGCTGCAAACCGCCGTCACCGCAGCCAGCCAGCTTGCCTGGACAGCAGCGGCAGGCATGCTGCTGTACCACGTACTTGGGCAAGGGGTTCTGGCCACACAAATCGGCAACTGGCCTGCCCCCTTTGGCATCACGCTGGTAGCCGATATCTTCGGCGCCCTGATGGTACTCACCGGGACTGTTACCGGTTTAGCCGTTTTCCTTTTCTCTCTTCCTGGCCTTGACAGGGCCCGTAAGCGCTACGGCTACTATCCCCTGCTGTTGTTTTTACAAATGGGCGTGAGCGGAGTCTGCCTGACGGGCGATATCTTCAACTTGTACGTGTGGTTTGAAGTGCTGCTGATCTGTTGCTTCGCCCTACTCTCGTTGGGTAGCACCCGAGGGCAACTGGAGGGAGCCATCAAATATGTCACGATCAACTTTCTGGCTTCCGGGCTTTTACTAACAGGCGTCGGGGTGCTGTACAGCTTGTTTGGCGCCTTAAACCTGGCTGCCCTGGCACAAATGGTGCAGGAAGCGAACCATCCCAACTTATCCCTGCTCCCTATTGCGGGGGTGTTTTTTATCGTGGGCTTCGGTATCAAAGCGGCTGTTTTCCCGATGTTCTTCTGGCTGCCTGCCTCCTACCACACCCCGCCTATTGCCGTCTCCGCCTTTATTGGCGGCCTGATTACTAAGGTGGGGATCTACACCCTGGTGCGCCTCTTTACCACCGTCTTTGTTGTGAGCTTGAGTTTTGCCCTGCCCCTGTTCCTGGTACTCGCTGGCCTTACGATGGTGATTGGGGTAATTGGGGCTGCCGCACAGATCGATTTCCGGAAAATTCTCTCCTTCCACATCATCAGTCAGATCGGGTATATGCTCATGGGGCTGGCCCTCTACACCCCCCTGGCGCTGGCAGGCACTATTTTCTTTACCCTGCATAACGTGCTTGTTAAAACGAACCTCTTCCTTATCAGCGGCGTGGTGGCACAGGCCGAGGGTACCTTTGCCCTAAAGAAGTTGGGTGGGCTTTACCTCCGGAGGCCTTTTCTGGCTCTGCTGTTTTTTCTGTCTGCCCTGTCGCTGGCTGGCATCCCACCACTTTCTGGCTTCTGGGGCAAGTTAATGCTGGCTAAAGCTGGTTTTGCGTCCGGGAACTACCTGATTGCCGGCACCTCGCTGGCGGTTAGCCTCGTCACGCTTTTCTCTATGACGAAGATCTGGAACGAGGTATTCTGGAAAAAGAAGAAGAAACCTGCGCCCCCTGTCAAAAAAACCAGCACCGACGTCCTCCGCCAGCGCCTGCTTTACCTGCCTGTTATTTTTCTGATGCTGTTTATTCTGTTAATGGGGCTTTATGCTGCGCCGGTCCTTATGTTGGCAGAAACCGCAGCAGCGCAACTGCTCCACAGCGAAACGTATATAAAAGCCGTATTAAAGTGAGAAGACCTTGCATCGCCAGTAAGTAAGCAAAACAGAAGACCACAAGTACATGAAAACTTTTCTCACACACTGTTTTATTGCCGCGCTCAGCACCCACGTACTCTATTACCTGGAGCTCTCCCCCTTGCCTTATAACGCGTTAGGCACTGTCGCCCTGTTCCTGCTCATCATGGCAGTTTTGTGGCTAAGCGCTTTCCTCTACAGCCGTTCTTATTTCCGAAAACTGCCGAAGGCACTCAATTTTGCCGGTTTCTTTTTGAAAGAGTTGCTGGTTGCAAACCTGAAGATTGCTTTTGATATCCTGACCCCCCACTACTACATGCGCCCTACCGTGCTGGCCCTGCCATTGGCTGTGAAGACTAATTTTGAGATTACTTTCCTGGCTAACATGATATCGCTTACGCCAGGCACCCTGAGCATAGACCTGAGTGAAGACAGAAAGCATTTGTACGTGCATGCGCTGTATGTGAAGCAGAACGATATAGAACGCCTGAAGCGGAACATCAAGCATGGTTTTGAACGAAGGCTGCTAGAACTGACAAAATGAGCCCTTTTTACCTGACTTTGACGACCGCCATGGTGGTCCTGAGCATTTGCCTGGTACTTACGGCAGTACGGTTTGCCGTGGGGCCCACCTTACCAGACCGGGTAGCTGCTTTCGACCTGATCGTGGCAAACGTGATCGGGATCATTGCCATCTATACAGAGTTTACCAATAACGAGGACTTCATAGATGTTGCCATTATCCTGTCTTTATTTGGTTTCCTGGGCTCTATCTCTTTTGCCTATTACCTGATGAAAATAAACAAGAGTTGATGTTAGAGAATATTGATTTTGTCCTGCTTCGCGAACTGATCAGCTGTGTGCTGATACTGGCAGGGGTGCTGTTTATGCTTATTGCCAACATCGGCCTACTCCGCTTCCCGGACTTTTATATCCGCATGTCGGCCATTACGAAGGGGGCTACCCTGGGCCTGGGCCTGATCCTGCTGGGGATAGGCGTTTACTTTAACCAGTCGGATATCCTGCTGAAGGTGTTTTTGGTGATCGGTTTCTCTTTTGTGACGGCCCCGGTGGCGGCCCATGTCATTGGTAGAACCGCTGTGCAGAACAAGATCCCTTTCTGGCAGAAAACCAACCTGAAAGAGTTTAAGGACTACCTGGCCAAAGAGCACCTGGAACAGGTCCAGAGCCAGGATAAATACCGGGAGCAGGCCCTTAAGAAGAAGAGTGATGATGCTGGTACGTGACAAAGGGCCGGAGGGGCTCAGCATAGGTCTCGAAAGAATCTACATAAGTTAGCGTTTGCTCCGGATAGCTTAAGGCGGTAAGGCTCCCCCCAAAAACACAACCGGTGTCGATGTTAATGGTGTTGTTACGCCACCTAGGCTCATGTACCGGTGTATGGCCATATACCACAATGGCCTTGCCACAGTAGGATGCTGCCCAATCCAGTCGCACAGGCAAGCCTCTCTCATCCAGGTCCCCTGTCGTGGGGCCATAGAGGCAAAGCTCACGGGTACCTCTTGTTTTGCGTCCGTGATAGCGTTCCTCCAGCCCCGCATGCGCGATGACTAACCTGCCGTCATCTAAAATAATGTGGTGTGGCAAGTCCTGCAGAAATTTCCACACCCGCCTATGGAAAGCTCGGTCATAGCGCTCCAACTGCGCCATGGTGATTTCCAGCCCATGGCGCACCTGTACGTTCCGCCCCTGCAGTTTACGATAGAGTTTATCGTCGTGATTGCCCATCACACAATAGGCTATCCCCTGCTCTACCATGTCCATTACCAGGCGCAGCACCTCCGGAGAGTTAGGCCCACGGTCCACCAGGTCTCCCACAAAAATCAGCTTGTAATCTTCCGGAGGTATGACCTCATAGCGCTGCTCCTGCTCTAGAAAGCTAACGGTGTAGCCTAGCCGCTGCAATAAAGTCTCCAGTTCCTGTAAGCACCCGTGTACGTCTCCTATGATATGAAAAGGACCGTGCTGGTCCAGAAGAATCAAATTATTATACTCTTGCGCATCCTGTCTCATCTTGCTCTTCTATATCGGTTAAGAAATAAACCAAAGCGCCATGCCGATAAACTGAGGGTAAGGGAGGATGTTTTTTAACTGAACTTAGGTTTGGCGTGTTATAAAATCTTACTACCCGGAAGAACAACAGCTCTTTTAGCCCAGATGGACTTGCTTCAGCTGCGCGGTTCACCTGTTCTTTCCTCTACTCCCGCTGTAGTTTTATGCGTAGATTTATAAACTATACTTGTTCAGTTTCCCTCAAACACATGTTCAGCCCCTTGGCTGCTCTCCATCGTAGTGGCGGTTCTCGTTTCCGACCTGTGGAAACACAATAAAAGCCCCTCCTCTCTTACAGGCCCACAACAAACCGCCTGCCATCTTACCCCCTGTCTCCGCTAACAATTTCCCCAGCAGTGGCTTTAGCCTTTAATGTAACAGGAAAAACAATGTTTTAGTTAGGGGAAGTGCACAATTTTAGTGTAAATAAAAATAAGAAGTATGTTCAGGAATGGTTGAGGTTAGCAAACGATCTTCCTAATTTTGTAAATCTCACTTAAAGCTCTTGATCCGGCTGACGCTAAGAATGCCATATTATAAAAAAACGAAGATACCCCTTCTCTGGCTGCGCCGCCACACCTCAGACCGAGAGTTTATGCTTATCTCGAGTGTGTTGGTAGGGCTCACAGCAGGCATGGCAGCAGTAGTGCTAAAAACCCTTGTACACTATATCCATGAACTGCTGGCATACGGCAACAGACTTTTAGACCAGCCCTATTGGCTCGTCATATTCCCCCTCATCGGTATCCTGCTCACCGTGTTTGTGGCCCGCACCCTGTTCCAGGGCAAGCCAAGCCGGGGTACGGCCTCTGTCCTGTTCAATATATCGCAGAAGTCGAGCATGGTGGAGCGCTACAACATGTACTTCCACGTCATCACCAGTGCCCTGACGGTAGGCTTTGGTGGCTCCGCCGGTCTGGAGTCCCCGATCGTGGTAACGGGCTCGGCCATTGGCTCTAATTATGGCAGGGAGTATCACCTGAATTACCGCGACCGTACCCTGTTGCTGGCTTCCGGTGCTGCTGCGGGTATTGCGGCCGTCTTCAACGCGCCTATTGCCGGGGTGCTGTTCGCGATAGAAGTGCTGCTCACCGACATCAGCATCTCCGCTTTTATTCCGCTCATTATTGCGGCGGTAGTAGGTACTCTCTGCTCTAAGATCATCCTGCAGGAAGAGATTCTGTTTTACATCGGGCAGCGCGAGTTTTTCGCTGCCGCGCATGTTCCCTTTTATGTGCTGTTGGGTATTCTCTGCGGCATGATGTCGGTCTACTATACGCGCATGGCCTTGCGGGTAGAGGAACTGTTTGAAGGCTACCATAACAAAGTGTATACCCGCGCTATGGTGGGGGGCGTCCTGCTGGGTTTGTTGATCATGCTCTTCCCGCCCCTGTTTGGGGAGGGCTACACCAGCGTGAGCCTCCTGGAAAGTAATAATGCCCAGATGCTGCTACAGGATAGCTGGCTGGCCTTTTTTGGCACGAATGAGTGGCTGGTGCTGGGTTTTGTAGGGGCACTGGCGCTGGTAAAAGTGTTTGCCACCACCATTACGATTGCCTCCGGCGGGAATGGCGGCAACTTTGCCCCTTCCATGTTTGTAGGGGCCACCACGGGCTTTTTCTTTTCACGCCTGGTAAATCTGCTCGAGATCAGCAGACTTCCCGTTAGCAGTTTTTCGATGGTCGGGATGGCTGGTATCTTAAGCGGTGTGATGCACGCTCCCCTCACTGCCGTCTTCCTGATTGCTGAAATTACTGGCGGCTATACCCTCATGATCCCGCTGATGATTGTCTCGGCCACCTCTTATGCACTGGTCAAGTACTTTGAGCCTTACTCGCTGGATACAAAGAAACTGGCACAGAAAGGGCAGCTGCTAACCCATAACAAAGACCGCACTATCCTGCGCATCATGAAGATCCGGCACCTGATCGAAACCGAGTTCCAGCCTGTGTCACCTGACGCCACCCTGGGGGAACTCGTGCAGGTTATCGCGCACTCCCGACGGAACCTGTTCCCGGTCGTAAATGCCGAGCAGAAATTAGAGGGGGTTATCCTACTCGAAAACGTGCGCGAGATCATGTTTAAGGCAGAGAAGTACGATACGGTAAAAGTAAAAGAGCTGATGGTAAGGCCGCCGGCCATGGTGCAGTATGACGACAGCATGGCCGATGTGATGAAGAAGTTTGACGAGTCAAACGCCTGGAACCTGCCCGTACTCCGTCAAGACCAGTATTTAGGTTTTGTCTCCAAATCTAGCATCTTCACCAAATACCGGAAGCTGCTTATAAAGACGACCAATGTCTAGGCCTTCCGAAAGAGTACAAATAGAGGGCACCTATGAATCTTTGACCTCAGGTGCCCTCTTTGTCTTAACAGCCTTTCAGCTTGTGCCCTTGCGTTTCATTAATGTTAAAGTGCTTTTGCCTGCTGTTTGAGCCCCATCGAGCTTAAAAACCCGTCAGCCAGGCAGTCTTTCCAGTAGCTTAGGGCAGAACTCTTGCGGTCTCTGCTTACCCTTACCTGCGCTACCCGTGGCTTTTCTCCCGGCTCATCCGGGTTCTCTTCTTTTATGGCGACCCAGTTAATGACTTCTGAGAGAATCTCTTTTCCAAGCGGTTGCCGTACACCTGCTCTTTTAGAAAGCAGTTCTATCTCCAGGTTGTCGTACAGCACGGTCATCGAACCTTCAGCGTCTTCTTCATCCAGTTTAAACTGAAAGTGCCCTTCCTGCACATGTCCGCTTTCTACGGTCACGAACATGGACGGCTCTAAGATCGGGTTGAGAATTGCCGGGTCAAAGGCTCCGATGTTCCCCTCTAGGTCATGGTAAAAATTCTCGCTTAAGAAGGGCAGGCGCATTGTACAGTTTAGAGGAGTTGAACCCATGACCCGCGTGCTCGCGCGTAGGACGGCTGGGGTTTTCCTGGACATCACCTCCGGTACATTGGTAAGATTTGTCATGGTTATGTTCGTGTTCTCAAAGGTAATGTAGCCCTTTTTGTCTGACTCCAGCTGCAGTTCCTCGTAGCGCACATTCAAGTTCTTGATTTCGACGGTGTCTACATCCAGCCTATGTTCTAAACGCTGTACCCACTGATGCGGTAGCTCTTTATCACTTTTCTTGGTAAAATGCTTCAGGTCCGTATAGGTATACAGGCGAGGGTTCTGTACCGTAACAGAGCGTGCCATAAAGCCGGACTTTTTGACATACGCACCAAAGTCTATATCCTGTAACTGAACGAGCGGTGCGGTCCCTTCCATCCAGCTCACCACTTCCCCCACACTTTTAGCCATTCCGGTGGGGCTAAAAAGCGGCACTAGCTGTACCTGCTTTGCCTCCAGGCTTCTCGTTTGAGTGTCCACAGCAATGGGTCCCGTTCTCAGCCGGTATAAGCCTTTTGGGAGCAGAAAATCAGTTGTATCAACATTTACTCTGATCCTTCTGGCATACAGCACTCTCTCCTCCGCGACAAAAGCGACACTATCCAAGGATAGGTCCTGCATGCGCAGGTTCAGCCCCTGCAAAGCCACATCGTTATAAGTGTTCTTGTAATCTGATCTAAAGAAAAAGCTCCCTGCATTGATCCTGAGAGAATCCAGTGTCAGGCGCTTTAGCCTTCCGGAAAGCTGCTCATACAAAGGCTTGTTTTTGTCGTCATCATTGCCTTTCATGCGGTAGGCTTGTACCGTCGGGGTCTCCATGAACAGCATGCGCACTCTGATGGGACTACTTATGATCAGGTCCCAAATGCTCAAACCTTCTATAGAGATTCTGTCAGCCTGTGCGCGATACAACATGGGCATTTGGGAACTATCGGGTAAGGCCTGCCAGCGCTGAAAATCGGGTTCCAACCGAACACCGGCTAAAGTTATTTCGCCCCCTCGTAAACCAACCCGCACGTCCTGTAGGCGAAGGGCATATACCCCCTTAGACTTTTGCCGGACCACGCTTCGCAGTGTATCCTCCAGCCAGTCATCGGCATAGAGCGCCACGGCAAAAATCAGCAGCACAAAGCACACCAGGGTATAGCCCATCCACGACCATCCTTTCAACTTTCCCCCTACACCTTTGTCCTTTACCATAAATACCGCCTGCGCACTTGCTTTATGATGCTTTACGTGCATCCTGAGTAAAACTTCCCCTAGGAAACAGCTATTGTCGTTTGTTAACGTAAAAAGCAAACCCCGGTGCAGTATGTGCCGCGAAGGATTTGGCACATGACAGGCAGAAGAGCTATCTTGCTCCAGACAAGCAGGCGCACAAGAAAAAGAGAAAATATAAATGAACACACCCAAATGGCTTGACCGCATCCTCTACCCTTTTGCTCCCCATTCACTCACGCTGGAGCAAGGCAACATGCACTATGTGGATGAGGGCGAGGGGGAGCCTCTTGTGTTTGTGCACGGAACCCCTACGTGGTCTTTTGTGTGGCGGCAACAGATTAAGTCGCTCAGCCGCCAATACCGCTGCATAGCGCCTGATCACCTTGGTTTTGGCCTTTCAGATAAGCCGGCTGATTTTAGCTATACCCCGGCAGCCCACGCTGATAACCTGGAAAAGTTGATTGAGCATCTCCAGTTAAAACAAGTTACCTTGGTCGTGCATGATTTTGGGGGACCCATCGGGCTGTCTTACGCCTTGCGGCACCCTGCCAACGTAAAAGCGCTGGTGATTCTGAACACCTGGATGTGGAGCCTGGCAGAGGAAAAGACAATCCGCAAGGCGAGTAAGTTTATGAGCGGTAGTATTGGTCGGTTTTTATACCTGCAGCTGGGCTTCTCCCCCCGGATACTGCTCCCTCAAGGATATGCACAGCGACGACACCTGACAAAAGACATCCACAGCCATTATCTCAAGCCCCTTCATACGTCGACTAAGCGACTTGGCACCTGGCATTTCGCCCGTGCCTTGCATGAGGCCAACCCCTATTTTGCCAATCTTTGGGAGCAGCGAGCGAAACTGAAGGGCATCCCCAAGCTGATCCTGTGGGGAGAGAAAGATAAGTTGCTTCCCCGCCATTTTTTAGATAAATGGCAGCAGGCTTTTCCGGAGGCACAGGTAGAGACATTTAAGACAGGGCACTTTCTGCAGGAAGAAAAAGGAGGCGAGGTAAGCGATGCGATCAAGCGGTTTCTGTAAGCTACTAATGCTTTATGGCAGATAAACGGAGAGGCCGCTGAAATTTTACCCTCAGCGGCCTCTTCGGTTACTTCTTATGCCGTTCCTGTAGTACTTCGACAACATCTTTCAACTCCAGGCCTGTGGCAGACAATAGTACCAAGAGGTGATACAACAGGTCAGCAGCCTCGCCTTTCATGGTGTCCAGCTTGCCGGCAACGGCGTCAATAACCGTCTCCACCGCCTCTTCTCCTACCTTCTGGGCGATTTTGTTTACCCCTTTCTCATAGAGGAAATTCGTATAAGAGCCTTCTACCGGGTTTACCTTCCGCTCCTGTACAACTTCCTCTAAAGCGGCAAGAAAACGAATTGCCGCGGTGCGGTTGCTTCCTTCCTCCTCCCCAAAACAGCTGGTAGTGCCTGTATGACAGGTAGGGCCAGCTGGTTTTACTTTAATCAGCAGGGAGTCGGCATCGCAATCGCGGGTAATGCTAATAACCAGTAGGGTGTTGCCGGAGGTTTCCCCTTTCGTCCAGAGACGGTTTTTAGAGCGGGAGAAGAAAGTCACCAGCCCCTCCTGCCTCGTTTTGTCCAGTGCCTCCTGGTTCATATAGCCCAGCATGAGCACCTGGCCCGTTACCTCATCTTGTATGATAGCCGGCACCAAACCGCCCGTTTTTTCAAAATCCAGTTCCACTCTTTCTTGCATTATAAGTTAAACTTAAGCGTATGTCGACCTTTAACAGTCTTTTGCTCTATCCTGCGTGTAAATTTAAATGCGCACGTCCACGCCCTCCTGCTTCAGAAAGGCTTTCAGCTCCGGCACTTCCAGTTCACGGAAGTGAAACAGGCTGGCAGCCAGGGCAGCATCAGCCTTGGCTTGATGGAAGACATCGGCAAAGTGCTGCATCGTACCTGCCCCTCCCGAAGCGACAACGGGTACCGAAACAGCTTCAGAAACGGCTCCGGTGATATCCAATGCAAAACCAGCCTTCGTCCCATCGTTGTTCATGCTCGTCAAGAGTATTTCCCCTGCTCCCAGGTCGGCTACCTGACGGCACCAGTCTACTGTGGCATGTGGGGTTTCTACTGTCCCGGCACGGGCAAACACTTTCCAGCCGGTCGCTTCGGTATGTTTGGTATCCACAGCCACGGTTACACACTGGCTGCCAAACCGCTTTGCCAGCTCTGCCACGAGATGGGGGTTACGAATGGCAGCCGAGTTGATCGAAACTTTATCGGCTCCTGCCATCAAAAGGACTTCTACATCCGCCACGGCTCCAATGCCTCCCCCAACGGTAAAAGGAATATCAATATGGCGGGCAATGTCGCGTACGAGCTCTGCGAACGTTTTGCGTTCTTCGTTGGTGGCGGTTATGTCCAGAAACACGAGTTCATCCGCCCCTTGTTGGGCATACCATTTAGCCAGTTCTACCGGGTCGCCTGCATCCCGTATGTTCTCGAACTGCACGCCTTTGACGCAGCGTCCGTTCTTAATATCCAGGCAGGGAATGATGCGTTTGGTTAGCATACAAATTCTTTTAAATCCTTCAGTTGAATGGTGCCCTCGTAAATAGCTTTTCCGATAATGGCCCCTTTTACCCCTATCTCCTGCAATACCTTCAGGTCCTCCACCGTCGTCACGCCACCACTGGCGATCAAACCAGCCTGCGGCAAGGCCTGCTGCAGTTGGCGGTAGGTTTCGGAGGACGGGCCTTGCAGCTTGCCATCTTTGCTCACATCGGTACAAATAAACAGCTGGGCACCCGCTTTCAGGTAATCGGCTATAAAATCCTGCAGGGCATAGTTGCTTTCTTCTGTCCAGGCGCTGATGGCAATATGTTTCCCCTTAAAGTCAGCTCCCACAATTATCTTGTCAGGCCCGTACTGCTGGAGCCAGTCCTTCACCGTCTCGGGCTCCCGCACCGCTATGCTTCCGGCCGTGATCTGGCTTGCCCCCGCCTCAAAAGCCTGTCGCACGGCCTCCTCCGACTGTAGCCCCCCTCCAAAATCGATTGTTAGTGCTGTGTTGGCAGCAATGTTTTCGAGTACTGCCAGGTTTACCGGCTTCTTTGCCCGCGCCCCGTCCAGGTCTACTAAGTGCAAGCGCTTGATACCATTGGCTTCAAAACGCTTGGCTACCTCCAAAGGGTTGCTGTCGTAGGTGGTCTGCTGGGCAAAGTCGCCTTCCGTAAGGCGCACGCACTGCCCGCCGATAATGTCTATGGCTGGGATAATCTCCATCATAAGGCTAAAAAGTTCTTTAAGATCTGGCTGCCGGCAGGTCCGCTTTTCTCAGGGTGGAACTGGACAGCATAAAAGTTTTTGTAGTGCAAGGCCGCCGAAAAAGGCTCGGGATAGGATGTTTGCGCGATGGTATAGTCGCTGAGCGGCACATAATAACTGTGTACGTAGTAAGCGTACTCTTTCTCCTGCAAGCCGGCAAAAAGCGGCGAAGCCAGGTGCTCCAGTTGGTTCCAGCCCATGTGGGGCACTTTCAAATCCGTTTGAAAGCGCTTTACCTCCAACGGAATAATGCCCAGCAAGGGCGTTTCTCCCTCCTCCGAGTGCTGGCACAGCAGCTGCATGCCCAGGCACACGCCAAAAAAAGGCTGCTCCAGCGTGGGCAGGAGTTTATCCAGGTTGCGGGCCTTGAGTTGCTCCATGGCCGAGGAGGCTTCCCCCACACCCGGAAAAATCACTTTGTCTGCGGCTTTGATGGTCTCAAAGTCACAGCTGAGGGTCGCCTGTATGTTGAGCCGCTCCAGCGCAAACATCACCGACTGCACGTTTCCCGCTTTGTAATCAACTATTACGAGGTTCATTTCTTCTTTTAAAACATAAGGTAAAAGGCAACAGACACGGAACGTTCATCAAAGCTATTCCCCTGCTCCTAGAGATACTTGTCTGGCAGCAGGAACAAAAAAGCCCGACTCTGCGGAGTCAGGCTTTTGGATATGTGTTTTAAACGTTTAGCAAATCCATAGGCAGGCAGCTCCGAAACGACGGTTTCGTGCGTGATGATGATGCCAATGAGCTTTTGTGCCTGTCATGATTACAAATATAGGACTTCCGACGATAAAAGTAGCTTTTGAAATAAAATCTTTGCCTCTGTTTTTATAAGAGGGTCCCGCTCAGCATACTGGCGGCGATGGTAAAGTAAATGATCAGCCCGGTAACATCCACCAGGGTGGCGACAAAAGGTGCTGAAGAGGTGGCTGGGTCTAAACCCAGCTTTTGAAGCAGAAAGGGAATCATGGAGCCAGAGAGGGTTCCCCACAGCACAATGCCGATTAAGGAAAATCCTACCGTTAGCCCTATCAGAAAGGCGTATTCGCCATAGTCATAAAACCCTGCCTGCTGCCATACAATTATGCGCAGGAATCCTACGGCACCCAATATTAGCCCCAGCATCACCCCGGACAACACCTCCTTGCGCATGACATACCACCAGTCCCGCAGTCCCAGTTCTTTAATAGCCATGGCACGCACGATCAGGGTGGCCGCCTGCGAGCCAGAGTTACCGCCACTGGAAATGATAAGCGGGATGAACAGGGCAAGCACCACTGCCGTTGCAATCTCTTCTTCAAAGTAACCCATGGCCGAGGCTGTGAGCATCTCGCCCAGGAAAAGGATCAGCAACACGCTGGCCCTTTTTCTAACGAGTGTGAGCAGGGGCGTTTCGGTATAGGACAGCTCAAGGGCTTCCAGACCACCGAACTTCTGGATATCTTCCGTGTCCCGACGCTCTATTTCATCGAAGATGTCATCAAAGGTCACAATCCCTACCAGCACCCCCTTTTCTGACACGACGGGCATAACGGCCCGATCGTACTTGTTAAACTGCTCGATGGCCTCGTCGCGGCTCATGGTCGTGGTCAGGCTAAGAAACTGGTAGTCCATCAAGGACTCGATGGTTTCATCCTCGTTGGCCATGAGCAGCTTCCCGATACGGATGTCGTCGATGAGCTTGTTCTCTTTGTCCACCACGTACACATGATTGAGCGTCTCCGCTTTTTTTCCATACCTTTTGATGTTTTCCAGCGCCTGCTTGATGGTCCAGCCCTTTTTGCACTGGATGTAGTAAGGAGTCATCAGACGGGCAATGCTTTTCTCGGGATAACCCAGCAGGTTCAGTGCCACGCTCTTCTCTTCTGGCGAGAGCAGGTTAATGGATTCTTTGATGAGCAGATCCGGGAAGTTTTCGAAGATCTCCGTTCTGTCGTCCGGTGCCATGTTCTCCAGCATTTCCGCCGTATCGGTAGATCCAAGCTTTTTCAGGAGCTCCTCCTGCGTGGAGTAGTTAAAGTAGGTGAACACCTCTGACTTCAGCTCGCCAGGCAGCAGCAGGAAAGCCAGTACCCGCTCTTTCTCGTTCAACTCGCTCAGCACCTCGGCAATGTCGCTGGGGTGGTTGTTTTTCAGGTCTTTTAAATCGAGATTCTCTAGTATTGGGCTCATGCGAATATTTAAAATCAAATCATGTCATTAATTCAGGTTAAGGCCAAAGGCTAGCCCCACCCACGGCTCATGCTGGTAGATCCAGTGCTCCCTGTTCTGGTCAAAGAGGTGGTCTATGCCTATGGCCAGGCCCAGCGTAAAGTTGTTCAGGCCTACAATGCCTGCTACCCCGTTTAGTAGCACCATCCCCTCATACTCGTAAGGCACCGCACCCCTTGTCACAAACTCATTCATGGTCGTGGCTCCTATACCCGTGAACCAACCCACGCTGTACCCAAAGTGGTTAAAGCTTTTATGGTAGTCGGGTACAGGAGTAGGCTTGTACTTAAGCAGGAAAATATCCTTGCGCCCGCCTACATACACTGCGCCCTGAAACGTAGTGGTCAACTGCTGCGGAAAGCCTTCTTCCCCGGGCCGAAACTTAAAAGGTATCGTCAGCACATCTATGTCAAAAGACCACTTGGAGAAGGTGTAGGCATACCGCTCTCCTTTTACCTGCTCCACTTCTTCCGTTGTGTGTAAGACCACACGATGGGCTGTATCCAACCTTTCGGTTAGGGCGTCGCGCTGCTTGTTGAAGGGATACACTACAACGCTGTCCTCTTTTACGTCAACATACGCCTGCACAGCAGTGGCACCGGGCGTGTTCACTCTATAATCCCCGGTGGCAAACTGATACTTCGGTGACTCACGAATGGATGCGCAACCAGCGCAAAGCCCTGCCAGGAACAGGATTAGACTATGCCTTCCCAAAGCCCAGCCATTTGGTCGCTTTTTGGTGCAATTTGTTTTGTATCGCTGCAGCATTTACTGTTTTTACTCCTTTGCTACGATAAAAACCGGTTAAGCTTTAAAAAATAAAAACGCCTGATTCCTATAGGGGAGTCAGGCGTTGTGGGTTTCAACTAAGAAAAGCAGGTACAAAGGCGCCGGCCCCGAGCGTTAACCCGGGCTACTACTACTTAAACCAGGAGAGGTAGCTGCCTTCATGCACGCGCAAGTTAGGAAATAAATACCAGGAACCTTTCCCTTAAAAGCTTTCGCGCAGCTCATAGGCTTGCCGCATGCGGCGGATCAAACGCTCCGACTCTTTAAAGTTAAGGGTTTGCTGCCCATCCGAGAAGGCTTCCTCCGGCTTTTGGTGCGTTTCGTAGATCACCCCATCGGCGCCGGCCATGACTGCAGCCAGGGCCATATCCGCTACATAGTCCCGCAAGCCAATGCCATGGGATGGGTCCACGATCACCGGCAGGTGCGTTTTCTCCTTCAGTACCGGCACTGCGTTCAGGTCCAGTATGTTACGGTAGGCTTTCTCGTAGCCACGGATGCCGCGCTCACACAGCATGATCTTTTCGTTGCCATTCGAGAAAATGTACTCCGAGGCCTGCAGCAACTCTTCCAGCGTACCGGAAATACCGCGCTTCAACAACACGGGCTTTTGCGCTTCACCCAGCGAATCGAGCAGGTTAAAGTTCTGGCTGTTACGGGCCCCTACCTGGAACACGTCCACATAGTCTATCATCTCCTCGATCTGCGATACCTGCATTACCTCCGTAATGATCTTGATGCCATTCTCGCGGCAAATACGGTAAAACATCTGCAGGCCCTCTATGCCCAGGCCACGGAAAGCGTAAGGGGAGCTACGCGGTTTAAACACGCCACCGCGCATGATCTTCACGTTGTTCTCTTTCAGGTGCTCGACCACCAGCTCTATCTGGCGCTCGTTTTCGATAGAGCACGGCCCCGCCATGATGCTGAACTGCCCCTCGCCTACGACTACGCCATCCCCTAGGTCGATCCGCGTTGGCTCTACCCTCCACTTGCGGGAGATTAGCTTGTACTCATCCGATACGCGGTAAATATCAGCCACGCCTTTCAGTTGGCCGATGGTGCGGATGTCGAACTCCTTCTTTCCGATAGCCACCAGGTAGTGCCCTTCCTGGGTCTTTACCTCTGTGGCCTTATACCCAACACCTTTTACCTTGCTCAGTATATTCTCCTTTGCGTCGTCAGGTATTCCCTGCTGTAATTGTATGATCATGCTGTTGTTCTAATGCTTTGAATAAATGAATGGATATTTTCCTGCAGGCTTCCTTCCTGTGCGACTGCTTTGATAAAGGCGCTACCGATAATGGCTCCTTTTGCATGCTGGCACGCCTGGCTGAACGTATCGTTGTTATGAATGCCGAAACCGATCATGGCAGGGTTCCGCAGTTCCATTTTCCCAACCCGCTGGAAGTAGTCCGTGTTTGCCACGGCTTTGCCATTGGTGCTGCCTGTTGTGGAGGCAGAAGATACCATGTACACGAAACCATTGGTATGTGTATCAATTTCGCGTATGCGCTGCTCGGGTGTCTGCGGCGTTATCAGGAACACTTTGCTCAGGTTATGCTCCTCGAATATGTGTTTGTACTCCCGCACGTAATCGGCTAAAGGCAAATCCGGCAGGATAATACCGTCTATGCCCACCTCCCGGCACTTCTGGCAGAAACGCTCTACCCCATACTGCATCACGGGGTTCAGATAGCCCATGAGCACGAGCGGAATTTGTGTATGTTGGCGAATGTCCTGGAGTTGCTCGAATAGCATGGGAATCGTCATTCCGTTCCGGATGGCAATCTCGCTGCTTTGCTGTATGGTAGGTCCATCCGCCAAGGGGTCAGAGAAAGGCATGCCTACCTCAATCAGGTCCACCCCGTTCTTCTCCAGCTCCAGGATAATGGGCACGGTATCATTCAGGTTCGGGTAACCCGCAGTAAAGTACACCGACAGCAGGCCTCCCTGCTTTTCTGCAAAAAGTCGCTTGATTCTATTCTCCATCGAAGTGAAATCTGTTTAAGTAAGTTGTCAGGTCTTTGTCTCCACGCCCGGAAAGGTTCACCACCACGACATCCTCAGGCTTCGCCCCGATTCTACCGAGAGCAGCCAGGGCATGTGCACTCTCCAGCGCGGGGATAATGCCCTCCAGCCTGGTTAGCTCCAGCACGGCCTGCAGGGCCTCCTCGTCTGTGATGCTTTCAAAAACCGCACGTTTGGATTGGTGCAGGTGCGCATGCAAGGGACCGACACCCGGATAGTCCAGGCCAGCTGAGATAGAATAGGGCTCTGTTACCTGCCCGTCTTCGGTCTGCATCAGCAAGGTGCGGCTTCCGTGAATGATCCCTTCCTTGCCCAGCACGGAGGTAGCGGCTGATTCGCCCGAATCTACGCCCAATCCAGCCGCCTCTACGGCCACCAGCTTTACTTCTGATCTATCCAGGTAATGGTAGAAAGCACCGGCGGCATTACTGCCACCCCCTACACAGGCCACCACATAATCCGGGTAATCACGCCCTTCCTTTTCCTGCAGTTGAGTCATCATTTCCTCCGATATCACAGCCTGGAAGCGGGCTACCATGTCCGGGTAAGGATGCGGTCCTACCACAGACCCGATGATGTAATAAGTATCCTCCGGGTTATTGATCCAGTCACGGATAGCCTCGTTCGTAGCGTCTTTCAGCGTGCGGCTGCCACTCGTAGCAGGCACCACGGTTGCTCCCAGCATTTTCATGCGAGCCACGTTCGGCGCCTGTCGTTCGATATCTACCTCACCCATGTACACAATGCACTCGAGGCCCATCAGGGCACATACGGTGGCAGTCGCCACACCATGTTGTCCTGCTCCTGTTTCCGCAATAATGCGCTTCTTGCCGAGGCGCTTCGCCAGCAGGATCTGGCCCATGGTGTTGTTGATCTTATGAGCACCTGTATGGTTCAGGTCTTCGCGCTTCAGGTAGATTTTGGTGTGGTACTTTTCTGAAAGACGCTTGGCATAGTAAAGCGGGGTTGGGCGCCCCACGTAATCCTTTAATAAGCCCTGCAGCTCTTCCTGAAAGTCGGGCTCCTGCATGATCTTCAGGTAATTCTGGCGCAGTTCCTCCACATTCGGATAAAGCATCTCGGGTACGTAGGCACCGCCAAACTTCCCGTAAAAGCCATTTTCGTCAACTGAGTATTTCATTCTTCTAGACTTAAATCTATGACAGCAGGTATTTATTACCTGTTGGTCTTTTTGTTATTTTTAGTTGCAGGCCGGAAACTTATGGCGCGCTGCTTAATTAAAGCTTAGCGCTTTCCTTTTATCCCTTCAATCAGTCGCTCTAGTTCCTCCACCTTCTTCAGACCTGGCTCCTGCTCAAAACCGCTGTTAACGTCCAGGGCAAAGGGTTTCGGCCTTAGAGCTTCAAACTCCTCTCCTGCCAGGTTCCCCAGGTTCAATCCGCCACTCAGAAAAAAAGGCTTGTCCGACAAGTTTCCTTTCAGCAGCTCCCAGTCGAAGACGACACCGTTTCCGCCGTAGCTTTTGCCTTTGGTATCGAAGAGGAAGTACTCGCAGGAACGCTCATACAGTAAGGTGCTTTGGAAAGAAAAGCTATCGCCTACCGAAAAGGCCTTGATCACTTTTATCCCGGCATCCTTTAGTTCCTGACACTGCCGGGGCGATTCGGTTCCGTGCAGTTGCACCAGGTCCAGCCCAAAGGCCCTCACCTTTTGCCCAATAAACTCACTCGTCTCATTCACAAACACCCCTACTTTCTGGACAGAAGGGGACAGCGAAGCCAGCAACTCGGGTGTAATGCTGTTGCCAGCAAAGCGTTTCGACTTCTCATAAAAGATGAAACCCATAAAATCAGGCCCCAAGGCTGCTACCTTCCGGATATTTTCCGGCTCCCGCATGCCGCACACCTTTACTTTCATGCGGTAACTGGTTTCTTGGCCAACAGTGCTTTGTACTCCCGGATAAACTCGGTGGCAGCACGCTCCGGACGGCCTTCGTACATGAAGCGTTCCCCGATCAGGAAGCCATGAAAGCCTGCCTCTTTCAGCTCTACCATCACCTGGGCATTCGAAATGCCACTCTCAGAGATCTTGGTGATACCTTTCGGGATGTAGTTAGCCAATTCAAAAGACAGGTCTACGCTCGTTTTAAAGTCTTTCAGGTTACGGTTATTTACCCCCACTACCGTCACGTACTCGTTCAGCGAAGCGTCCAGCTCCTCTTTGCTGTGCACTTCCAGCAGCACTTCCAGGCCGAGGGAGCGGGCAAAGGAAGCCAGCTCTTTCAACCTGGCAGGTTCCAGGGCAGCAGCAATCAACAGGATGGCATCTGCTCCGATAGACTTCGCTTCCACGATCTGGTACTCGTCCACCATAAAGTCTTTGCGCAGGATGGGGCAGTAATTATACTTTCTGGCCGTCATCAAATCCTCGTTCTTTCCACCAAAATACCTGGTGTCCGTCAGGATAGAAAGGGCCGAAGCACCTGCCTGCATGTAGCCAATCGAGGTGCGCTCTACAGAAACGTAGGGGTTGATATCGCCACGGGAAGGAGACTTGCGCTTGATCTCGGCAATGATGCCACTTTTGTCCGGGCGCAACAGGTAGCGCTCTAGCGACATGCAGGTGTTCTCGAAGTACAGGCTTTTCTCGAGCAGCTTCACCGGGTACAGTTCTTTGCGCTCAGCCACTTCTTGGTATTTATAGGCGATTATTTCGTCGAGTATGTTCATCTTTGATATGCTAGTTTATGGATGTGCTAATAAGCTACTTAAATTCATTCTGCTTTAAACCGATGCTAATTTCTGGTCGGTCACCAGGTCCTGGAAAAGACGGTAAGCTTTGCCCGACTCCAGGGTTTCTGTTGCCAGGGCAACGGCCTCTTGTATTTCCAGCTCAGGCTTGGCGCATTGCAGGGCCATGCCCGCATTCGCCGAAACGACGGACTTTTGAGCAGCAGTACCTTCCCCTTTCAGCACGCGTACAAATATCTCGGCCGATTCCTCCACCCCTGCGCCGCCTTTTATCTGCTCGTGCTGTAAACGCGGCAGGTTCAGGGCCTCCGCATCCAGTAACATCTCCTTACGGTCAGAGATCACCTTAAAAGGACTTGTGAGCGATACCTCATCATAGCCGTCCAGGGTGTGAATGATGCTGAAATGGGTATCTGTTTGCTGATAAAGATAACCATACATGCGGGCTAGCTCCAAACTAAACACGCCCACCATCTGCCGTTTCGGGAAAGCCGGGTTCACCATCGGGCCCAGCATGTTAAAGAAGGTCTTGACACCCAGATCCCGGCGGATAGGTCCTACATTCTTCATGGCCGGGTGGAAAAGGGGCGCGTGCAGGAAACAGATGTTATACTTATCGATGCTACGCTCCAGCTTATCGGTGTCTGTCGTGAAGTTGACACCCAGTGCCTCCAGAACGTTAGAGGAGCCGCAGGAAGAAGAAACACCGTAGTTACCGTGCTTGGCCACCGGAACGCCTGCCGCTGCCACAACAAAAGAAGAGAGGGTAGAAATGTTAAACGTGTCTTTCCCATCGCCTCCTGTACCACAGAGGTCTATGGGGTTGTAAGCATCCAGGTCTACCCGATGGCACAGGTCCAGCAGGGCATTGCGGAAGCCCTCCAACTCTTCCACGGTAATGCTGCGCATCATATACACCGTCAGGAAGCTGGAGATCTGGCTTTGGTTGTACTTGCCGGCCGTAACGTTTACCAGCACCTCCCGCGCCTGCTCTTTGGTCAGGGTCTTGTGCTCAAATAAGTGATTTAGTATCTCTTTCATGTTTGATAGACAAATGACTTTTGGATAAAAGACAAAGGAACTTTTGCTAGATTTTTCTCTTCAGGAGAAGTCTTTTGTCCTTTGTCTACATATCTTTCTTCCGGCCTAGCTTTCCAGCCAGTTCTTTATGATTTCCTTGCCATGGTCGGTTAGTACAGACTCCGGGTGGAACTGCACGCCTCGCACATCGTGCTCTTTGTGGCGCAGGGCCATGATGTGGCCATGGGAGTCTATCGCAGTTGGTATCAGGCACTCCGGCAGCTCCTTCTCCACCAGCCAGGAATGGTAACGACCGGTGCCGAAAGAAGCTGGCAGGTCTTTGAACAGAGGCTCATCCTCACTCACCACATTTACTGGCGTCGCCACACCATGCCACACCTCGTTACTGTTAAACAGCTTCCCGCCGTACACCTCCCCTATCGCCTGATGCCCCAGGCACACGCCAAAAAGGCTTTTGCTGGAACCGTATGTGCGGATGATGTCTTTGAGTAAGCCTGCCTCGTCGGGAATACCCGGACCAGGGGAAAGCATGATCTTTTTAAACTTGCCGACTTCCTCTAAGGTGATCTTGTCGTTGCGGCGCACGGTTACCTCTGCCCCCAGCTCCTGTAGCAGGTGCACAAGGTTGTAGGTAAACGAATCGTAGTTATCTATTACTAAAACTTCCATGTTAGTTGATCTCCTGTGCTAGTGATAATGCTTTTCGCAGGGCCATTAGTTTATTATCCACCTCCTGCAGCTCATTTTCCGGCTTCGATGCTGCCACAATGCCCGCACCTGCCTGGTAGAAGAGCTTGTAATCCTTGCTCAGGAAAGAGCGGATCATGATGGCGCTGTTGAAGTTGCCGTTGAAGTCGAGGAAGCCGATGCAGCCCCCGTAAAAGGCACGGTTGCTGTTTTCGTAGCGGTCTATCAGCTGCATGGCCATGTGCTTCGGCGCTCCGGATAAAGTACCTGCCGGGAAAGTGCTGGCTACCATCTGCAGGGAATCTTCCTGCTTGTGTAAAGTGCCGGACACTTTCGATACCAGGTGAATGACGTGTGAGTAGAACTGTATCTCCCGGAAGGTCTCCACCTGTACGCTGTGTCCGTTGCGGCTCAGATCGTTGCGGGCCAGGTCCACCAGCATCACGTGCTCCGCGTTTTCCTTCGGGTCGGCCAACAGCTTCTCAGCGAGTGCTGCATCTGCTGCGTCATCCCCTGTCCGGCGGAAAGTGCCCGCGATCGGGAAGATACTGGCCTTTTTGTCTTTGATCACCAGCTGGGCCTCCGGCGAAGAACCGAAAATCTTGAAGCTGCCGTAGTCGAAATAAAAGAGATAAGGGGAAGGGTTGATAGAGCGCAAAGCCCGGTACACATTAAACTCATCTCCCTGGAAGGCCTGTTCAAATCTTCTGGAAAGCACAAGCTGGAACACATCCCCCCGGAAGCAGTGCTGCATGGCCTTCTCGATGTTCTTCAAAAAGTCCTCGCTGCTGATGTTGTAAGCTTCCTCTCCTACTGTATTAAAGGTATAGCTGGGGATATTGCGGCTGTTCAGCAGGGCCTCCAGCTGGGCAATTCCTTCGTTATCTGCCGGACCATAGCTGTGGGAGAAAATGTAGGCTTCGTTGGTGAAGTGGTTGATGGCGATGATGTAGCGGTACACCGCATAGTACAGATCCGGAATTTGCTGGCGGTCAGGACGCAGGTTAAGGTCTATGTCTTCGTAGTAGCGCACCGCATCGTAGTTCATGTAGCCAAACAAGCCATTGTTGATGAAGCTAAAACCGTTCTCCTCCACCTCAAAGCTCTGGGAAAAAGCAGCCAGGCGGGAGGGTACGTTTACCTCTTCCGTTATGGGGGTCTGCTGTACTGTACCATCCGGGAAGGACTCCGTCAAGAGTTCGTTTTCGGCCTTGATGCTGGCCATCGGGCTGCAGCAAATGTAGGAGAAGCTGTTCTCGGCCCCGTGATAGTCGGAGCTTTCCAGCAGTATGCTGTTCGGGTACTGGTCCCGGAGTTTGAGGTACACGCTCACGGGGGTCAGGGTGTCGGCCAGGAGGCGCTTATACGTGGTACTGATCTGATACTTTTTCATCACCTTGCTGTGGGTTAAAAATAAAAAGCCCGCTGTTCGTCGTGAGCAGCGGGCTTTTATACCTTTATCGTTCTTGCTGATTCTACTTCTGTTTGTATATAGCAATGCTGTTCACGTTATGTTCTGTAACGTGCCACCACCATGCTGTATGAAGATTTTGAACCATCTGATCTTGTCTTTTCAATAATGGGGAGTTTTTCCCTCTCTCTGTTGCAAATGTAAAGGCTAAATCTGCAAGAGCAAATATATTTGTAAAATATTTTTACTCTCCTGTTACGCCTAAGCCACCTTCCTCCTCTTCCTGCTGCACCAGGGCGTCTGTTTCTACCAGGCCACAGGTATTGCGTATCAGGCTGTCGTAAAAGGTGATGGCCTGGTGGAAACCCTCTACCGACATCCGCTCATTTGCATTATGCACCAACTTGGCGTTCTCCCGGTTTACCACCTGGGGTGCAAAGCGGAATATGTTATCCGTTAGATTGGTATAATGCTTGGCATCGCTGGAGCCTGGGAACAAAGCAGGCACCACCATCACGCCCGGGTATGTCTCGTGTATGGAGGCTTTTAAGGCTTTGTAGACTGCTGTGTTCGTTTCTGTGATCTGCGACGGTGGGGTGTACACGCCATGCACTTCTACATTTACCCGCTCGTCGCGTACCACTTTACGCACATGCGCTATCACCGATTCCCTGTCTTCCCCATTCAGGATCCTGATATTGACGATAGCACTTGCCTCCCTTGGCAACACGTTGTACTTTTCGCCAGCCTCCATTACCGTGGGCGACATGATGGTACGGATCAGGGCATTGGTCGCCTGGTCTTTGGCCAGCATCTTCAGCACCTTGCCCTTAAACAGCCCGTAGTGCCGCATCGCAAACTTATACTTCCCTCCTAACTCCCCGGCCAGGGTATTCAGGGTTTCCTTGGTTGTCGGGATCATGCGGGGCTTGAACGGCTTGTTGTGTAACCTAGTCAGCGCCCGGCTTAGTACGTAGATAGGTGTTTCTTTAGGTGGTGCAGAAGAGTGTCCGCCAACGCCCTGCACGGTCAACTTTAGGTTGATATTCCCTTTGGCAGCCGTGCCAATCAATGCCACCGGATCTTTTAACCCCGGCACCACATCCTCTGCTACAGCAAGGCCCTCATCAAAGATAGCCTCCAGTTGTACGCCCTGCTCTTCTAAGTATTCGTTGATCTTGCCGGCTCCGGCATAGCCCCCTACTTCCTCGTCGTGTCCAAATGCCAGGTATATGGTGCGGTCCGGTGCGTAGCCCTGCTCCAGTTGTTGCTCTACGGCCTCCATCATGGCGATCACCCGGTACTTGTCGTCCATGGTGCCACGCCCCCACACGTAGCCCTCCTTTATAATGCCTTTATACGGGTGCTCTTTCCAATCGTCCTCGGAGGCTTTCTCCACGGGCACGACATCCAGGTGGGCGCTTAGCAGAATGGGTTTCAGGTCCGGATTATTCCCTTGCCAGGTAAAAAGCAGGCTGTACTCGTTGATGACTGTTTTCTGAAGGCGGTCATGTAACAGAGGGAAGGCCTGCTCCAGGTAGTCGTGCAACTTCAGGAACTCCTCGTACCTGAAATCGTCCTTATTCACGGTAGAGACGGTTTCGAAAGTGACCGCCCTGGATAACTTTTGTACTGCTGGTGTTAAAGAGGTGGTATCAGGAACCTCTCCTGCTGATGCATTAGTAAAATTTAACATGGTACTGAAACAAAGAATGGGCAGGAAAGGGTTCTTCATATTTTGTTATTAATCTTGGAATTAAAAGAAAGCAGATTTCCAGTTATGGGAACGCAGCTCAAGTACTATACCAAAGGTCCGCTACAATTAAGAACGTAAAGAACTGCAAACCTGATGCTTTCAGCAGAAAGAAAGCTAAAACAAAGGGGAAGGCTTGATTTTTGCTCCTTTCATTCCAACAGGACCAGAAGGCGTATTTTGCACTGCCTTGTGTACCGTACTAACAGGAAGGAAGCCGGTAAAGTTTGATTTTTACCGATATCAATCCTTATTTTTGTAGTCCTCTTGCTAACAAAAGTATAGGCTTTAATGGAATTTGCTAGAAAGGAATTACTTTTCAGGGACAGTTACATTGTAATAGAATATAACCCGGCTGATGATTGGATCTATGCCAATTGGCGCGGCTATAACAACTATGACACCGTAACAGCAGGATGTGAGCGGATACTGGAGTGCCTGGAACATTACCGGGTTACGAAGGTATTGAACGATAATTCGAACCTCGAAGGAATCTGGTCTGGTGCCTCTAAGTGGGTAGGACAGGACTGGCTCCCCCGCATGCGGCAGGCAGGGCTCCTCCACTTTGCCTGGGTCTACTCCCCTAGTACCCTCGGCCGTCTTTCTACCGATAAGTCTATTAAACACACCACAGAGACAGACATCGTTAAAACCTTTGAAACGATTGAGGCTGCAGAGGATTGGCTGAGGCTAAGCTAAGCACAAGGCATAAGTCATTGCAAGTCTTCCTGTTACCGTTCGCCTGATCTTACGTAGCGAAGGCTTTTCCATAGAGGTTACTTTGCGCTTCATTTCTGGGGTAGGACACCTGCTTTAGAGAGGACGCGTTTTCTCCCTTAGCGCTGCTGGAGGCAGGGCCCTCGATTTCGTTTCCTGACAGGGATGGGTCCTGGTGCATCACAGAAAAACTGGGTAGGCTTTTTTTATGGATCAGCAAGCGGCTCTACTCTGTCATCACTCTCTACCCTGTCCTCTCTATTTTCTTGTCACTTTGCGCTTTGCTAGAAAGCAATCGGAGATTCACAAAATGGTGTCTCCCCAAGGATCAAGGTGAAAGGATAGCATAAGAGTCGGCGAGCCAAAAGCTAAATAAGTGCTTTACCTTTTTCAAATTACAGCTATAGGCGATACAGGAAAAACAAAAGGCCCGGCTTTTCACCGGGCCTTTTAGGCGTGCATGCGTTATCTTTTATAAAACACCTTTGGTACTCGGTATGGAAGTATCCTGCAAATCTCGTTCTACTGCCATGCGAATGGCACGGGCAAAGGCCTTAAAAATTGCTTCGATCTTATGATGTTCATTCTGCCCCTCTACCTTCACGTTTAGGTTCGATTTGGAGGTGTCGCTGAAAGATTTGAAGAAGTGGAAAAACATTTCTGTAGGCATATCCCCTACTTTTTCGCGCTTAAACTCTCCTTCCCAAACAGCCCAGGGTCTGCCACTGAAGTCAATGGCAACCTGGGCCAGCGTTTCGTCCATGGGCAGCAGGAAAAAGCCGTAACGGCTGATGCCCCGCTTATCGCCCAGTGCCTGCAGGAAAGCTTCGCCTAAAGCCAGGCCTGTGTCTTCGATGGTATGGTGCTCGTCAATATGCAGGTCCCCTTTTACCTGTATCTTCAGGTCCAGCTTGCCGTGCTTGGCCACTTGTTCCAGCATGTGGTCAAAAAAGCCAAGGCCTGTTTTGATGTCCATTTTGCCAGTTCCATCGAGGTTCAACTCTACCAGGATGTCTGTTTCGGAAGTACTGCGTCTTACCGTAGCACTGCGGGTAGAAGGGCTTTTCAAAAAGCGATAGATCTCATCCCAGTCGTTCGTGCTTAGCGCGGCACCTTCGGCTTTTGTATCGCCGATAAAAATTGCTTTCGCACCCAAATTCTGCGCCAGCTTTACATCCGTCTGCCTGTCCCCGATCACATAGCTGTTCGCCAGGTCATACTCACCTGCGAGGTAACGCTTCATCATGCCGACGCCAGGCTTGCGTGTCGCCAGTCCCTCGTGCTCAAAGCTACGGTCAATGAGGATGTCGTCGAATTTAATCCCCTCACTCTCGAGCACTTCCAGCATCTTGTTCTGGTAAGGCCAGAAAGTATCTTCCGGGTAAGAGTCGGTGCCAAGGCCATCCTGGTTCGTAACCATCACGAACTCGTAGTCCAGCTCCTTAAAAATGCGGGCCATGTTACTGATGGAC
This sequence comes from Pontibacter ummariensis, assembly GCF_900188175.1. Taxonomy (GTDB): domain Bacteria; phylum Bacteroidota; class Bacteroidia; order Cytophagales; family Hymenobacteraceae; genus Pontibacter; species Pontibacter ummariensis. Next base: position 237,621 of record NZ_FZOQ01000002.1, read on the forward strand.
TTGGGAATGAAGGCAAACTTCTCAAAGGAGTCCACCTGAAAATCCGTCTTCGGCTCCACTAAGATGGTCCCGTCACGGTCTATGAATAATGCTTTTTTCATCTTGAGACAATGGATATAGGACAAAAGACAAGGGTCTATTGAGGCCTTTGTCTGATAGTCTTTCTTCTGTTTAAAACGCTGCTATGGCTTTGAGTAACTCCTGGTTCTCTTCCAAAGTGCCTACTGTAACACGCAGGCAACCAGAACATCCCGGAACACTGGACCTATTACGAACCACAATCCCTTTGTTTAAAAGGGATTTATAAAGGCCATCCGCATCTTTTACTTTAACCAGTATAAAGTTCGCATCAGACGGGTAAACTTTTTCTACGGTAGCCAACGTTGGCAGGGCCTGCATCAGGAGTTCGCGCTCCTGCACGATCTCTTCCACCATATCCTGCAAGGCCTCCTGACGTTCCAAAGCCTGTAAAGCAAGCTCCTGTGTGGCTTCGTTTATGTTGTAGGGCGGCTTTATTTTGTCCAATACCGCAATAATCTCCGGAGAAGCAAAGGCAAGCCCTAAACGCAGGCCCGCCATGCCCCAGGCCTTGGAAAATGTCTGCAGCACGACCAGGTTGGGAAACTCCTGCAGGCGGGTAGTCCAGCTAGGCGCCTGGGCAAAATCGATGTAGGCTTCGTCTACGACTACTAAGCCGTTGAAGCTACGCAACAGGTCCTCAATGCTGTCCGGCTCGATCAGGTTTCCGGTCGGGTTATTCGGCGAGCAAACAAAAATGATCTTGGTCGTGGGCTTTACCTGCAGCAACACCTCCTCTACCGGCATCTGGTAATCCGGTGTTAATTGCACCGCCTCCAGGGTTACATCATTCAGGTGTGCCGATACTTCATACATGCCATAAGTAGGCGGCAGGTGCAGCATGCTGTCCTGGCCCGGGCGACACACCATCCGGAAAAGCAGGTCAATGGCCTCGTCGCTGCCGTTTCCTAAAAAGATCTGCTCCGGCTGCACCCCTTTGATTTCGGCAATGCGCTCCTTCAGTTTTCTTTGGTGCGGGTCGGGGTAACGGTTATAGTTCTCGCCAGCCAGGCTGCCGAGGTTGTTCTCGTTGGCATCCAGAAATACGCTGGCGGCTCCTTTAAATTCATCACGGGCCGAAGAATAAGGCTTCATCTTCAGCACGTTCGGGCGAATGATATCGTTTAGCTTAAACACGGTTAACTTCCTTGAGTCTGATACTTACTGCGTTTTTGTGGGCTTCCAGGCCTTCGGCGGCAGCCATGGTTTCGATGGTCTTACCAATGTGCTGCAAGCCCTCTGGCGTGATGTGCTGGAAGGTGATTTTCTTCACGAAGCTGTCCAGCGATACCCCACTATAGGCCCGGGCATAGCCATTGGTCGGCAAGGTGTGGTTGGTACCAGAGGCATAGTCACCGGCTGACTCCGGGCTGTAGTTGCCCAGGAAAACAGAGCCTGCGTTTGTGATCTGGTCCAGCACCTCTTCAAAGTTCTGGATAGACAAGATGAGGTGCTCCGGCGCATATTGGTTGGAGAAGGCCAGCATCTCGTCTACGCTTCCCAACACCACACCCAAACTGTTGCTTAGCGCCTTTGCCGCAAACTCTTTACGAGGTAATACTTCGAGTTGGGCTTGCAGCTCCTGCTCTACCTTCTCCAGCACCTCGGCAGACGAGGTGAGCAGCACTACCTGCGAGTCAGCCCCATGTTCTGCCTGTGATAAAAGGTCGGCTGCTACGAAAGCAGGATTGGCAGACGCATCGGCAATCACCAGTACTTCTGAGGGACCGGCGGGTAAATCAATTGCAACCCCGGCTTTGCTCACCAGTTGTTTTGCCACCGTCACATACTGGTTGCCAGGCCCAAAGATCTTGTGCACGGCAGGCACGCTCTCCGTCCCGAATGCCAGGGCAGCTACGGCCTGTGCCCCGCCCGCTTTTACAACGCGTGTTACCCCTAGCAAGGAGGCCGTATACAGAATCGCCGGGTGAATGTTCCCATCTTTGGAAGGAGGCGTGCAAAGCACCAATTCCTTACAACCGGCAATGCGGGCGGGCACCCCCAGCATGAGCAAGGTCGAGAACAAAGGCGCTGTTCCTCCCGGGATGTACAAGCCTACTTTCTCGATGGCGACACTTTTGCGCCAGCAGGTAACCCCTGCCATCGTCTCTACCTTCTTGACAGGCTCGGCTTGCTGGGTATGAAATAACTGAATGTTACTGTACGCCTGCAGGATAGCTTCCTTTAGCTCAACCGGCACCTGAGCCTCTGCCTGTGAGATTTCAACAGTCGTGGCCACCAGGTTATCTAATGTAACGCTATCATGCTTCTGGGCCAGCTGGCGTAAGGCCTCGTCTCCCTGCTCCTGCACCAGGCGGAAGGTCTCCAGTATTCCTGGCTCCAGCTCTTCCAGGTTCTTGGTAGGACGCTTCACCAGGTCCTGCCAAGTCTCTTGCGGTGGGTTTATCAGTTTGCGCATACCTTAAATGATCATCTTTTCGATAGGAATCACCAATATCCCCTGGGCACCGGCTGCTTTTATCTTCTCGATAATTTCCCAGAAGTCGTCCTCGTTCACGACCGAGTGCAGCGAGCTCCAGCCATCCTCTGCCAACGGAAGGATCGTGGGCGATTTAATGCTTGGCAACAAGGAACGGATTTCATCCAGTTTCTCGTTAGGCGCATTTAGCAGGATATACTTCTTTTTGCTGGCCCGCTGTACGGCATGTATGCGGAACAACAGTCTATCCAGGATCTCCCGCTTTTCTTCGCTTAGGCCTTCGCTAGCGATCAGCACCGCCTCCGATTTAAATACCCGCTCCACCTCTTTCAGGCCGTTGCTGATCAAGGTACTGCCAGAGCTCACAATATCGCAGATGGCTTCTGCCAGGCCAATACTCGGGGCAATCTCTACGGACCCGCTGATGGTATGGATATGCGCCTGCACGCCCTGTTCCTCCAGGTAAGATGCTAAGATATTGGGATAGGAAGTGGCGATGTTCTTCCCGTTCAGGTCCTGCACCGATTCATATTCCATGGTTTTAGGCACAGCAAGGGCCAGCCGACACTTGGAAAAGCCGAGCTTCTCCACCGCCAGGGCCTGCTTGCCCTCTTCCACCAACACGTTCTCCCCTACAATGCCGATATCGGCAACCCCGTCGGCTACATAACCGGGGATATCATCGTCGCGGAGGTACAGGATCTCGAGCGGGAAGTTCGTTGATTCTGTCTTCAACTTCAGAGAGCTGGTGATAAAGGAGATTCCACATTCGCGGATCAGTTTAAGCGAATCCTCGCTCAGTCTGCCGGACTTTTGGATAGCTAAACGTAGCATTATTGTATGTCTTTGTGTTTAAGGTATGCAAAAAATTTCCTGCCTTGCTGCTGGCAAAGTATGGAACGGGCACAAGCCCTGGGGGCAATATAGTGATATTCTTCCTCTTACGAGGAATGATGGATGTGATGAACATGTACATGCGCAGCCGGGGCAACAGAAGTCGCCGGTGTAGAAAGGATGCTATTTGAATTGCGCTTGCTCATGTACGGTAGCACAAATGTAACAGGTTTTGCCTAAAAACTAAATTTCAGGTAAAGTTTTTAGAAAGGCCCTGGCGTAAGCCTTTTTTAAACAGCAAGTGCCGGCCCCCTTTCGGAAACCGGCACTTGCTGTTTAAAAAAGGCTTAAGACCCTATTCTAGCGCTTCAGCACCATTTTAATTGTCTGTACACCGGAGTTGGTGATCAGGCGGGCAAAGTACATGCCCTCCGGATGATTACGGCCATCAAACTCAAACTCGTAAAGCTTGCCAACCTCAGTCACACCGGTTTCGATCTTCTTCACCAAAGCCCCCTTCACATCATACACTTCCAGGGCAAAGCTTTCCTCTTTTAGGGATGTGAAAGCAATGGTTGTTTTGTCGGTGTACGGGTTCGGGTAGTTGTAGAAGCGGTTAAGTTGTTTCTCAAGTTGTAGTTTAGGGTCTGACACTAGCGCTTTAGACGATGAACCTCCATTGAGCTTGCCATCATGAATCACAATAGAACCACCACCAATATAATCAGTAGGCTCATTGTATTCTTCACTGCTGTTAGAACCAACTAGGTTATCATAAACAAGAGCATTAGAAGCATCCCATATTCTGATACGGAACTTGTCATTATTCAACCTCCCTTTCACATCACCGTCAATGGCTATTACTGTAAACTTGAATCCAGCATATCCATTCAAAGTACCAACACCCTTATAGGTAGCTTTTTCAGAAGTAACAACAAGACTCATAGCTTCATGCGACGTGCTCTTAAAGTTAAGCTTTCCAGCGTTAAACTGGAACTCCGTGTTTCCATCCACTTCAGCTAAGGTACTCTTTCCATTTTTGTACTTCGCCACAAATCCGAAATTAGCTTTACCAGTAGCATCTACTCCTGCTAGACCATAGGCTGATGTTCTGATAGCTTTCTCAGGAGAGATAATCCACCCGCCGCCAGTTACAAAGCCACCGTTCGGGTCATACACTGGTAAGTAAGCTATAGACTCACTACAGCCAGTCCCTGCTTCGATCACAATTTTATAAACACCGGTTGCCAAAACACCCACATTGATATTTACTGTACCGCTAGCATCTGACACACCAAGCATTGGAGTCGTTGAACCGTTAAAGTATAGCTTAACTGGAACATTAGCAGCAACGCCTGTGCCATTAATAAGCTTGGCAGTAACGAAAGTAGCAGTGCTTTTTATAGCCTGTGGAGTAGCATTAGCCGAAGCATCAACTGTTACCTGTTCAATAGTCAAGGTGCCTTTGTTAAGAATAATATTGTAGTTTTTCAAGACAGCTTCTGTACCATTAACAGCAGGGACAATGTCATAAACCCCAGCTCCACTCATTGAAGTCGCCACAGATGTATAAGATGCTGTAATGGCTTCATTGTTTTTGATTCCTACTATCTGTCCTGTGAAGGTAGCATTGGTTTGACCACATAAACGACTGGCGTTTGCAGCTGTAACAGTAAGAGTAGCTTTGCCTACACTCAGCTTTCCGAAGGTTTCGGTCACGTTGTAGTTGGCCAGGCGATCATTGGCAGTCAGTGTGGCTGTGATCTGATAAGGACCACCGGCTACAGTTGCGTCAGCGGCGGCACCGGCAGAAGCATAGCTGGCGATGGAGAACTCATCTCCGGCTACCTCGCCTGTCACATCACCTGTGAAGGCAGTAAAGGTCTCTCCGTACACCTTGCTCTTATCAGCAGTGGTTACTGTCAGCGCGGCTTTGCCTACACTCAGCTTTCCGAAGGTTTCGGTCACGTTGTAGTTGGCCAGGCGATCATTGGCAGTCAGTGTGGCTGTGATCTGATAAGGACCACCGGCTACAGTTGCGTCAGCGGCGGCACCGGCAGAAGCATAGCTGGCGATGGAGAACTCATCTCCGGCTACCTCGCCTGTCACATCACCTGTGAAGGCAGTAAAGGTCTCTCCGTACACCTTGCTCTTATCAGCAGTGGTTACTGTCAGCGCGGCTTTGCCTACTGTGATGCTTACTGTTTTGGTAGCGGTCTTGTAGTTGGCAGCGTCTGTTGGCGTGAAGTCAACTCTCAGGTCATGCTGACCAGCGGCCAGCTTAGTGCCGGCTGCAGGAGAATACACAAACGTACCTGCCACATCAGCTGTAGCGTTCAGTTGCGTAGCAGAAAGCTCTGTGCCGTAAACAATCTTGGATGGCGCAGTCCAGGATATATTAGGATTTGTCTTAAGAGCTAAATTATAATTAGCAACAATTGATTGTTTTCCTTGTCCATTGTTATCACCCCTCGTCGCACCACCTGGAGCAGAATATGTTTTACCATCCGATAAAGTAACATTATCAAAAGTATAAGTAATGGTTTCATCAATCCGTACTGGTATAGCCGTGGCAATTTGGCCATATGCAAAAGTTGTAGAGGTAGGTTTAATAACTTCAACCCCATCTGAATTACGAGTAACCTTATAATTTACTTTTATTGTGGGTGTTGGTGTTAAAGGCGATGGAAGTCCTGTCGCAGAAAATTCAACATTAGCATCTGTAAAATATGTAGTAGCACTTGAGCCAGAAGAACCTGTTGCAATGAGTTCAAACGCAACACCTATGTGGTTTGATTTAACAAGAAATTGATTGTTATAAATTTTACCCTCACTATCTGCCACTGAATAAATATCATGAGAGTTGTAACAAGTTGAAGGCTTTGGAGTCTCTTCAAAATGGAAGTCTACTCTTTCACCAGGTTCCCATCCAGAACCGGTAATAATGACGTACTCACCTGGAGCATAGTCATCCTTATCAGTAGTAACAGTTTGCGCCTGTGCCCCGAAGGCGGAGAGCAGCAGGAGTCCCATCACCAGCAGCAGGCGCTGGAAGAACAGGTACTCTCTGACATGTTGCTTGAGTAAAGGTTTAACATTCATGTGTAAGTTGAGGATAAAAGGTTGAAAAAAGACATAGTTGTAGCACTACCAAAGCGAGCATGCGATGGTCTTATGCCATTGTTGGGAATTGTTCTAAAAAGAGTAGGAATTTCCTAAGGGCTTCCTGGAAACCGGACGGTTTAGATCAGAATGTCTTTACAAGTTGACCAATTTTTAAAAGGAATTTTACTATTACTGACCAAATATAGTTTTGCATTATACAAACTTGCAAATAATTTGTTTCAAAATTTTGTAAGTATTGTTAAATTTTAAGTAAATGAGTTTTAGAACTAGTTTAAAGGCTAAATTTGACCTCCGCCTTACTCAAAACCAGGCCTTTACAGCAGGACAAAAGCCAGACACTTGGGGCCTGTTAGAAGTGTGCTTACCCCTGCTGTGCACCCTTAAATATTTATTTTACTACCTTTGCCTATGCCGGTACTACCTGTAAAGAAACTGGCATCATTTTTTCTCATATTCAGGTATAGCTATTTTCGTCTTTACCCTTTTGTGTTATGAAGAAGTATCTGTTTGGTCTGCTTTTCTTCTTTTTGATTTGCGCTCTTTCGGCCTCCGCACAGGTTGTGTTGCCACAGGCAAGTCCGGCCGCTTTTGTGAAGCAAACCATTGGTTTAACAGAAATCTCCGTTGCTTACCATGCGCCCAGTGTGAAAGGCCGTAAGGTTTTTGGCAACCTGGTACCCTATGGCTCCCTCTGGCGGGCTGGTGCCAACGAAGCAACCCTTATTACCTTTGAAGATGAGTTGTTCCTAAACCACGAGCGGGTTCCTGCGGGCACCTACTCTTTCTTTTTGCTGCCACAAAATGACTCCTTATGGTACGTGGTACTGAACAGTGACACGACCTTGTGGGGTAAGGAAGGCTATAGCGAACTGAACGACGTGGCCTACCTGGAGGTAAAACCACAGAAAAATGAATTCCAGGAGACCATGCAGTTCACGTTTTCCGATCTCAGCGCGAATAAAGGAAAACTGAACCTGACCTGGGAGAACAGGAAGGTGGTCCTGGAAATTGAAACGGAAGTAGAGAAGAAAGCCCTGGCAAACATCAACGCGGCCCTGGCGAAAGCTGCCCCAGACGACTGGTATACCTGGGCCCAATGTGCCGAGTACATGTTACCTCGCCGGGAGCACCATCAAAAAGCGCTGGAGTGGATCAATAAGTCCATCTCCATTAAGGAGAACTTTTACAACAACTGGATAAAGGCCAAGTTGTACGCTTATAACAACGAGTACCAAATGGCTTCTTCGCTCTCCGCTAAGGCTATGCAGTTAGGAACCGCAGAACCAGAAAGCTATAAGGAGTACGCCAAGCAGATTGAAGCGGCCTATAATGAGTGGAAGAAGAGGAAATAGAGATAGTAGTTTCTTGAGTAGCAGCGGGAGCCTAAACAGGGCTCCCGCTGCTGTTTCAAGCTAGTTTTGATTGTTCTCTCCTGTCCCGTTCTTGTTTTAGCTAGCGTAGGGGCTGCTGATCCTGTAGAATTACAAGTGGCCTTTTTCATTGTTTCTTATGTGCGCTCCACGTCTGGGGTAGGGGCCCTTCTTGAGCGAGGGCGCGTTTTCCCGTTCAGCGCTGTGCCGTCTTCCTTTGCTCGCTTGCGCATCGCAATGCTCAGCAAGCTGAGCACCGGAACCCGCCAAGGCGCTTCCCGGAAAAACTGAGAATGTTTTTCTTCGATTAAATAAAGGGATGCGCTATCCGCATTTTGTTGTCGGTGAAAACACCAACAACGGCGGGAAAACTAATGATGCTTTAACTGTCCTTACTTCTGCAATAGGGCCGATCAGCTTACCAGGTGCACCAATGACGACTTTTTGTTTGAGTGTTCAGCGAGTGGGGGAAGGGGCCCTCGATTCTCATCAAGGAGAAAAGTAAGACCCAGCCGGCGAGGCGGAAAGCCAGCTAAGAATCTTATGCTTCAAAGTGAGAAAAAAAGCGACTAAGTTAATTCACCGAAACTCAAAAAGAGTAAAAGTTTAAAACTTAGCAACAAAGCGAAGGTTTAGCCGGCGACCGGTAAGAAAATTCGGAATCGCATACGTTACCCCGCTTACGTCCGTCACATAAGTATACGACACGCGGTTGTTCGCATCGATGAGGTTCAGCACCTCCAGCCCCAGCCAAAGGCTCTCCAATGATAAGTTCTTGCGCGCTACCAGGTCGCTTCCCAATAAGATCAGCTTCGAAAGGCCAATGTCTACGCGCTTGTAGGACTTGCCATCAAAAGCGTTCCGGTACTCGGGGCGAAACGGAGGGCCGAAGGGCAGGCCGCTGCCATACACCAGGTTCAGGTACATACGAACGGTAGGGTTGTCCGGCAAATGGTCCTGGAAAAAGACCCCTACATTCACCAACTGATCCGTAGGTCTGCGGAGATAGTCCTGCTCCTGCCAGCCGGTCAGCTCCCCTTCCGCGTTATACACCGCGATAGAGTCTCCCTGCACGTCTTCTTTGGTCGTGAGCAGGCCAAGGCTTAACCAGGACTCTGCACCCGGAATAAACTCGCCATTCACACGCAAATCCAATCCGGCTGCATAGGCCCTGGCATTGTTACGGGCATAATAGCGGAGGCGCACGTTGTCCACGTCATAAGGGACAACATTCGTCATTTGCTTATAATAGGCCTCGGCGGTAAACTTAAAGTCCCGCTCCCAGGATTTGAACAGGTAGTCTGCGCCAGCCACAAAATGAACGGCTCGCTGTGCCTGCAGCGCTGGGTTTAGCTGTCCCTCAAAATTGCGCAGCTCCCGATAAAAGGGCGGCTGGTAATACAGCCCTACAGCTGCTTTAAAAGACAGGTTCGGATTGTGCCGGGTAATGAAGGAGTACTGTACCCGGGGCGAGATGTTCAGTTCCTGGTTATAGTCCCAGTAAGTTGCCCGCAGCCCGTAGGTAATCGTCTTTAAAGAGTCTAATTCAAATGTGTGCTGTATAAAGCCGCTGTAGCGCAGGGTGTTTAGATCGAGCGCCGTGTTCAGGAAATTCGTCTGGCTTACATAATCCGCTGAATCTGTAAAACCGTACTCTGAGAGCTCGTCGCTTATGTTCTCCGATCCCATTTTTGCGCCGAAGCGCAGGCTGCTGCGCTGGCTCAGTTGCCAACTGTTCCGTAGCTCGGCAGAGGCAACACGGGCCAGCAGTACGTTACGGGCATGGTTGTACTGGCTGCCCAAGCCCCGCTCCTGCTGGCACTCCCCCATGTTGTTGCCGCTCGTTCCCACATCGCAAAGCCGGTAATAAGCCTCCACATCCCGGAACTCCCGCTCCCTTGAAAGCACTCCGGCCAGGATAAGTTCCGACGTGTAATTGCGTGAAAAACGGTGGGTTAAATTAAGGCCTGTCTGATAGGTCGTGTACTCCATGAGCTCCTGCCCTTCGAAGGCCACTGAAAGGCGTAAAGGGGTCTGGCGCGTACCGAAGGTCGTGACCTGCGACTCAGGAGCTACTGTAAAATTATTGCGGGCATAGCTGGCCAAAATACCAAGCGTAGTCTTCCCAACAGGTTCTGTGCCTTTCGAAAGATCTATGTTAACATATGCTTGTGCATCGGAAAAGACAGGATTATACTCCCCGTCTACCTGCAGGCCCTGCAACAGGTACTGCCCATTCTTGTGCCTGGCACCGAAGAGGTACGAGACGCGCTTGTTTTTTGACGCCGCCTCCAGATGCAAGGTGCCACCGGTTAAGCCTCCGCTAACAGAGCCGGCAAAGCGTTTGGGCTGCTTGTACTGTATGTTCAGCACCGATGACAGCTTGTCCCCGTACCTGGGCTGCCAACCGCCGGAGGAGAAGGTAATGTCCGCTACCAGATCAGGGTTCACAAAGCTGAGTCCCTCCTGCTGTGCGGCAGAGATCAGAAAGGGACGGTATATTTCGATGTTGTTGACGTAAACCAGATTTTCGTCGTAGTTACCGCCCCGCACAGAATAAGTGCTCGATAGCTCGTTATTGCTGGAAACACCGGGAAGCGTTACCAGTACTTTGTTGAAGTCGCCAAAGGCAGAAGGAAGGTGTTTGATGTCGCGCGGGTTCAGCTTCGTGGTACTTACCTGTTCCCGGCTATCGGCATCATTCTTCCCGCGCACGTTCACGGTGTTCAGTTGCTTTTGATCGGCTTCCAGCACCAGTTGCAGCTCCCGCACCTCTTTCGCCTCTAACCGCAAGGGCTGTGCTAACTCCTTGTAGCCCAGGTAACGCACCAACAACACGATCTCCTTTTGAGCCGGCACCTGCAGTTCAAAACGGCCTTCGGTATTTGTCTGGGTACCCACCGTAGTTCCCTTCACCGCCACAGTTGCCAGTTCCAACGGTTCCCGCTCCCCGTTCAGCACTCTGCCGATTACTTTCGCCTGTTGTGCTGAAACACCAAAGGGCAACAGCAAGAGGATATAAACCGACAGGTACTTCAGCATCTTAATTGCTTTTACTTAGCAGATGATTTTAACGCGGCAATGGTTTGCAGCGGGTCAGCAGCAGAAAAGACAAAGCTTCCTGCTACCAGGGCATCTGCTCCTTTCTCTAAGAGCAAGCGGGCATTATCCTGGTTCACGCCGCCGTCAATCTCGATCAGGGCCTGGGAGTTGCGTTGGATGATCAGGTCCTTCAGGGCTTCTACCTTGCGGTAGGTGTTTTCGATAAACTTCTGCCCGCCGAAGCCGGGGTTCACAGACATGATCAGCACCAGGTCAAGCTCCGCAATGATGTCTTCCAGTAAGTGCACCGGCGTATGCGGATTCAGGGCAACACCGGCCTTCGCTCCACTTGCCTGTATCTGTTGTACGGTTCGGTGGAGGTGCGTGCATGCCTCGCTGTGCACGGTGATGGTATCGGCCCCGGCAGTTCGAAAGCGCTCAATGTATTGCTCCGGTTCCACGATCATCAGGTGCACGTCCAGGGGCTTTTGGGCATAGCGCTTTATGGCTTCCATCACCGGGAAACCGAAAGAGATGTTAGGTACAAAGCGACCATCCATGACGTCTACGTGCAGCCAGTCGGCCTGACTCTTGTTTAGCATCTCTACTTCTGATTGCAGGTTGGCAAAGTCAGAGGCGAGTACAGAAGGAGCGATGATGGGTTTCATGCGGGCAAAGTTATCTTTTTAGGGGTAATATGAAAAGGAGATAGCGTACTGATTACTACAACTTTATAAAGCGAAGCGTCGTCATACGGCTCCCCGCGCGCAAGCGGCACAGGTATAAGCCGCTGGAAAGCTGCTGGGCCTGTACATCCAGGACTTGCTCCTGGCCTGCGGCTGGAAAAGATTGCCTGTGCACGAGTTTGCCGGTCGCGTCCAGCACCTGCACTTCCAGCGCTTGCTGCCACCACTCCTGCCCTAGCGTTAGGACAATAGGCTGATCTCTAACCGGATTGGAAATGTAAGCTGTTTTACCGGTCGGCAGCTGCGGCAATGCCGTTAAGATGCGGCTATAGTCTGGGATACCGTAGCCCGTGTTATTATCCGGCGCCCCGGCATTGCTACTGATCTGCCTCACCAGACCGATCATCTCCATATTGGTCTTCTCTTTGTTCGCCTGCCATAGGCAAGCCATGAAACCGGCCATGATGGGGCCGGAAAAAGAAGTACCGTTGCTCTGCACCACCTGGCCAGTTGTGCTCAGCACATAGGCCTTTTGGCCGAGGGCTACTACGTCCGGTTTGATTTGCCCGTCTGCAGTGGGCCCGAAAGCGCTAAAGCTGGCCTTTACCCCTGCCGAGTCTACCGCCCCCACCGTGAGCACAGAATCTGCATCTGCCGGGGCCGAGATGTATTTCCAGGATTTACTGCCATCGTTTCCGGCACTAACGACCACCAGCATTCCGGTGGAAGCGGCAAAGTCCGCCGCCTGCGAGACAAGCGCCCTGTCGCCGTTCATGTCGCTGTACGTATAGCTAGTGGAAGGGGTATCAAAGGTCGTATAACCGAGGGAAGAATTGATAACATCAGCACCCGCACTATCGGCGTATTCTGCGGCTAGCAGCCAGTTAATTTCCTCGATGTTATGCTCGGTAGCGGCGTCCTCGGTACGCAAAAGCAGGTAGTTTGCTTCATAGGCTGTGCCGATCATTTTACCTGGCTCATAAGCCGCCATGGTGGATAAAACGGAGGTGCCATGCGAACTAGCGCCATACACGTCTTCCTGCTTCTGCACAAAATCATAGGTGCCCTTCAGTTTCCCGTTCTGGTACAGGTGAGCAAGGGCAGGGATGGTATTAACTGCAGGAAAACCGGCATCCAGTACAGCAATGGTTAGCCCCGCTCCACGGTACCCTGCCGCATGTAGCTTGTCTGCTCCCAGCATGTTTGCCTGGTGGTAAGCAGCGCCATATTCCTCTTCGCCAGGCAAGGGGGCGGCACCTATAGAAGAACTTACGGCTCCCAGCTGCTCTTTAGAGGATGGCAGGGCAAACTTGTTAAGCGTTCGGGAAGATTTAACAAATGGAAAGGATTCCATTTCTGAGAGCTTCTCTGCCGTTCCTTGTACCACGGCCGCATTAAACCAGCGGGAAGTATACCAAACGGCTATTCCTGCCTCTTGTAGCGCCGCTACATAAGCCGGATTAACCGGAAGATCTCTGTTGGTTAAGGAAATGTGCTGCCGCTCTCTGCGCGCAAGGGATGCCGGAGACAGGAACTCCAGGGGGCGCGCTAAGGAAAAAGGAGAGCTTTCTTTATCTGTAAAATACACCAGGCGCTTTTGCTCCTCTTCACTACTGCCAACCTGCCCCAGCACAGAAAACACAGGAAGCAGAACCAGAAGATACAAGAAGAGGAGCAAATGACGCATATTTATTCTTTTCCGTAGGAGACCAGCCTTTCGTGCCGCTCTCGTCCATCGAGTTTGAAATTCTCACCGAACTCACATTGGTCTGGCGTACAGGGTGAAAACGCAACACGGTTAAGCAATCGATATACCAAACCAACTCCTTTCGCATAAACTTCCTGGCGGTCATCCAGCCTGTTCATATCATCTGTAGGCTGGCCTTGTACGACGGTAACTGTCGTGTCGTATGTTACCCCGTTTACAAAGAAGCTTTCACCAACACTGCTGTAGCTGTACCGTTCTTTTACGTTACCAACGGTGCGATTATTGTAAGCATCGCCCTCCCAGGCTTTACCTTCCTTTACCGGGAACACCAGCTTTACATAGGTGGTATTGTCCTGTGTGAGCAGTACCATTAGGTCCGTCTTGGATACAACCAGCACGGAATCGTCTTTCCAGCGGCTATTCGCATCCGGACGTACAGAACGTCTGATCTTATAATTTAGCGTGTTGGTCTGGTCGTAGAACGTCATGTCGACCCGCTCCTTTAGCTGGTAGCGGGTCGTGTCGCCTACATTGTGCTGGAACTTTATGTCCGTTACATCATAGATGCGGTAATCCCCGACCGCTAGAGGATAGTAGTCATACCCCATGGATTGCGGAACGTACTCCTCTTCCTTTGAGTCGCAGCCAGCGGCAATGCCTGCCCATACAACCAGAAGCAACAGCGCTTTTCTCATTTCTGCAGCACGTCCAGCTTGATAAACTCCGGTTCCAGGTTATAGTTAGTTTCGATCCAACCACCTCCTACTACGTCTTCGCCTTCGTAAAAAACGGCGGCCTGCCCTGGGGCAATCGCATGCACACCGCTCAGGAAGTGTACCTTTATTTTATCGCCTTCCTGCTCTATAATAGCCTCAGTGCCCGGGTCATTGTAGCGCACCTTGGTAACCGTATGCAGCGGCCTGTCGATCAGGTTCTCGTACTTCGACATGCTCAGCTTACCTACCGTCATGGCGTTTTTAGCCAACTCGTCGTAGTTACCGAGTACTACCTGGTTTGTATCTTTCTCAATGCGCGTAACATACGCCGGGAAACCTAACGCAACGCCTAAGCCCTTCCGTTGGCCTATGGTATAAAAAGGATATCCTTCGTGTTTGCCAACCACGGTGCCGTCTTCCAGTACAAAATCGCCTCCGGCTACCCTTTCCTCCAGGCCTTCTACACGGCGCTTCAGAAAGCCCCGGTAGTCGTTATCCGGGATAAAGCAGATCTCATATGATTCCGGCTTATTCACCAGTTCTGTAAAGCCACGGTCCAGGGCCATCTGCCGGATCTCAGACTTGTGCAGTTTGCCCAAGGGGAAGATCGTACGGCTCAGGCTTTTTTGAGAGATGCCCCACAAGGCATAAGACTGGTCCTTGTTTTCATCAAGCCCTTTAGAGATAACATAGCGGCCGTTTTCCTCCCGTATGTTGGCGTAATGGCCTGTAGCGATAAAATCACAGCCAAGCTGATCCGCGCGGCGTAGCAAAGCATCCCATTTAATGTGTGTGTTACACAGCACACAAGGGTTTGGCGTACGGCCGGCCAGGTACTCGTCCGTGAAATGGTTGATCACATAGTCACCGAACTCGTCGCGGATATCAATAATGTAATGCGGAAAACCTAATTGTACGGCTATATTGCGGGCATCATTAATAGAGTCGAGGCTGCAGCATCCTGTTTCCTTCTTGTTTCCTCCGCTGGAGGCGTAGTCCCAGGTCTTCATCGTCATCCCCACTACCTCGTAGCCTTCCTCGTGTAACAGCACGGCAGCTACGGAGCTGTCGATGCCGCCACTCATGGCTACCAGTACCCTTCTTTTGTTACTCATCTATGTAAAAAATATATTTCTGTAGAAAAATTTAGAATTGATACAAATATAGCAACAACAAGAGAGTTATAAAGATTCAGGATCGTAAAAAAGGGGTGGCAGGGAACCAGCGACTGTGCCAAACCCGCCGAAAGCCAGAAAAAAAGGATAAAAAGTTGGCATGGTACGCGAAATGGCTTTTACTTTGAACGACCATAACGGTGACCGAAATTTAAAATAACTTAAAGGAACATTACCATGGGCTTACGTACCTCTGTGATAGTGAATGGCATAAACAACCTGAGCGATGCGCGTTACTGTGCGGGTATGGGTGTAGATATAATCGGTTTTAACCTGAAACTGGACGACCAGGAGCGGGTGCAGCCGGAAACGCTGAAAGAGATCACTGGCTGGGTATCAGGTGTTAAACTGGCAGGTGAGTTTACGCGGGCCAGACCTGAACTAATCAATGAACTGGCCGAAGAGTTTGGCCTGGACTACATACAACTGGACACGCCCTACCTGATCGACGAGATCGAGGAGATTAAATGCCCGGTGATCCAGAAAATCTTTGTGAACAAGGATACCGTGGAGAGCGAACTGCTGGAGATGATGGAGTTGTATAGCCCGGTCGTGCACGCCTTTATCGTTTACTCTGATGATTTTCAGCGGGTAGATGAGACAAACATTAAGTTCCTACAGGATATTGCCCGCCAGTTCACGTTGTACATCGGCTTTGGCCTGGATAAAGAAAACGTTTCGGCTACTTTAAAAACAATTAAGCCAGCCGGCATCGGCCTGCAGGGAGGGCATGAGATAAAGCCTGGCCTGAAGGACTTTGATGAGTTACAGGAAATTTTTGAAGAAATAGAAGAAGCTTAGCATTTAGTTAAAAACAAAATAGCTTCAGAAACAGTAAAAGCGCAGGGCTTCAATACCTTGCGCTTTTTTTTGCCCCTGGCCATGCAGGTCCTCCTGTTGCAAAGAGATTTAAATTTATAGCTAACTGGTATGAAAACGTTTTCCCTGCTTTGTGCTTGCCTTGCCCTTACGATCATGCCCTTTTCAAAGGCTTCTGCACAGGACCGTATTTTTGAGCTCCCATTGTACACCGGTAAGATTCCGCACGAGATTCCCGGTCCGGATGAAGAGCAAGCAGAGCGACAAGGGGACATAGTAAGAATTAAAAACATCCGGAAGCCTACCCTAACCGCTTATCTTCCTCCAAAAGAAAAAGCCACCGGAACAGCCGTCGTCATTTGCCCGGGAGGCGGCTATGCTATAGTGGCCGCCGAGCATGAAGGACATGCCGTGGCCAGGAAATTTACGGAACAGGGAATAGCAGCCTTTGTGTTGAAGTACCGCCTCCCTGATCCGAAGACCTCTACCTTGCCGGAGGTAGCTCCGTTAGAGGATGCCCAACAGGCCCTGCGGCTCGTGCGGGAAAATGCACAGGACTGGAATATTACCCCTGGGAAAGTAGGTATCATGGGCTTTTCGGCTGGTGGCCACGTAGCCTCCACGGCAGGTACGCATTTTCAGAAAGCGTATATCGAGAAGCCCAAAGCTGTGAGCCTGCGCCCGGACTTTATGCTGCTGATCTACCCGGTGATCAGCGCAGACAAAGCCATCGCCCACCAGGGCTCTTTTACTAACTTGCTCGGTAAAGGGGCCTCTTCAGAAAAGTTGGAAGAGTTCTCAAACGAAAAGCAGGTCTCGCCTCAGACCCCTCCTACTTTCCTGGTGCATGCCGCTGATGACAAGGGAGTACCTGTACAGAACAGTATTGCCTTTTACGAGGCCCTGTTAGCGCATCAGGTGCCAGCGGAACTACATGTTTACCAAAACGGAGGCCATGGTTTTGGACTGCAGAACCCTACGACCCCAGATGTTTGGTTCGAGCGCTGTCTGAATTGGCTAAAGGCAAACAGTTTATAGGAACTACCAATATAAAAGGGCCAGTTACAGATCCTGTACTGGGCCTTTTAATTTAATTAAGAACAAGCTATCCTTTTTACTTGAACTGGAACTGGAACTGCAGGTACTTAATCGACACTCCTTCTGCCAAATACCTTTTCTCATAGGTCGTGTAAATCCCCATCGTATGCTCCTGCAAGTCAGAGTTATACAGGTCGGCTGTGTACTTCAGGTTTTTGATCTGGTCTTTTAGTTCTGCCAGTACTTCCAGGGTATATTGGTACAGACCCGTGTTGTCCGTCTTCAGGTGCACTACCCCGTCCGCTTTCAGAATCTGTTTGTAGAGTTCCAGGAAGCGCGGGGAAGTAAGGCGCCGTTTGATATCCCTGTCGCGGGGCCGGGGATCAGGAAAAGTAATCCAAATTTCATCTACCTCCTCCTCCGCAAAGTTTTCATCCAGTTTCTCTATAAAGGAGCGTAGAAAGGCAACATTCTGCAATTCCTCCTCCTCTGCCATGGTGCTTCCCTTCCACAGGCGTGCCCCTTTGATGTCGGAGCCGATGAAGTTCTTCTCCGGGAACAGGCGCGCCATCCCTACCGTGTATTCTCCACGACCGCAGCCTACCTCTAGTACAAGCGGGTGCTGGTTCCCAAAATAAGACGTGCGCCACTGTCCTTTCATCAGGCCATAGCGCTCGTCGCCTGGCTCTATGACATTTTCACTCTCGCCGATTGCGGCAAACTTAGCTAGTTTAGATCTTCCCATTAATTAAAGTTCATCAATCTCTGCGACCACAAAGGTACTACCTCCGATAAAAATTACCTCATCCGGTTTTGCATTTGCTTTCGCCGCATGGATTGCTTCGCCTACCGTTACAAAGGCCCCGCCTATTATACCTGCTTCCCGCGCTTTGGCCTGTAGTTCCTGAACCGGCAGTGCCCGGGGTATCGCAGCTTGGCAAAAATAGTAGCGGTATTTTTTAGGTAGTAGCTGCAGGATAACGCTTACATCTTTATCGTTTACCGCACCAAACACCACGTGTACCTGCTTGGGCTCCAATGCCTCCAGCTGATCCACGATCTGCCGGACGCCATCTACATTATGCCCGGTATCACAAATCGTCAGAGGCTCCTCGTTTAGTACCTGCCACCTTCCTTTTAGCCCTGTCAAACTTTTCGTGTTGGCAAGTCCCGACCGCAGGGCAGGCTCCGGAATAAGATAGCCCTGCTCCTGTAACAGAGCGAGCGCTTGTAACACGCCCGGAAGGTTGTATTGCTGATAATTGCCCGTCAGGTCAAGCTCGAGCCCCTCCAGGTAGCGTTTCTCTTCTTTGTAGACCTGGAACACCTGATGCTTCTGGTCTCCCACCGTACGCTCGACTCTAACATGATCGGGTGCAAAGTAAATGGGAGCATTCATTTGAGCAGCCTTGGCCACAAAAACATCTTCCGCCTCCTGTTGCCTGGTGCTGATCACAACAGGAACCCCTGCTTTTATGATACCCGCCTTCTCTGTCGCGATCTCTCCTATGGTGTTTCCGAGCAAGGCCTGGTGATCAAACCCGATGTTGGTGATAAGGGAGAGCTCCGGCGTAATGATGTTTGTGGAATCCAGCCGGCCTCCAAGCCCCACTTCAATAACGGCTACATCTACTTGCTCGTCGGCAAAGTAGCGGAAGGCAAGAGCGACCGTCATTTCGAAAAAGGAAGGCTTTATCTTCTCAAACAGGCCCTTGTTCTGCTCCACAAAACGGATAAGGTAATCCTGCGGCAACTCCTGCCCGTTTACCCGTACACGCTCCGTAAAAGACTTCAGGTGGGGCGAGGTATACAGGCCGGTTTTGTAGCCACTCTCCTGTAGCACAGCGGCCAGCATATGGGAGCTACTCCCCTTCCCGTTCGTTCCCGCCACGTGAATGCTTTTAAACTGATGGTGTGGTTGTCCGAGGGCATCGCAAAGCGCAACGATGTTATCCAGGCTCTTCTTAAAAGCAGCATTGCCGATGCGTTGGTACATCGGCAATTGCTGGTATAGGTAATCAAGGCACTCCTGATAAGTCATGAAATCTACTCTTAACGCGATCGGATAACGAAGGTAACTACGCCCGAAGCACCAGTGCTGCTAGTGCCACTGCCTGTGCGGCTGAAGGTCGTTTTGTAGAGCTGGTCCTTGTACCAGGCCACTACCTGTGGTGAAACAGTGCTCTCCAGCACATCCACGCTCACCAGGTTACCATCCCCATCTATCCTGATTCGGAATTTAACAAGCCCCGTTTCATTTTCATACGGGTCCTTTTTCGGTTCAATGTCGTAGCGCCAGCCGGGCATATTCAGAGATCCGCCTCCGCCACCTCCGGCTTTGCCGTACAGGGCTTTCGCATCTACCTTG
Source organism: Pontibacter ummariensis (assembly GCF_900188175.1). Lineage (GTDB taxonomy): Bacteria > Bacteroidota > Bacteroidia > Cytophagales > Hymenobacteraceae > Pontibacter > Pontibacter ummariensis. The sequence continues at coordinate 257,021 of NZ_FZOQ01000002.1, forward strand.
CCCTCCGGGTTTCCCTTGTCGCCTACTTTGCCGGCATCATCGCCATTGTTATTTCCCGTAGCCTCGTCCGACGTCCCGTTCTTCCCGGTACCAGCGCTGTTGGTGGGCTTGCCCGGGTAAAGCGACTTGGGCTTCTCCGGTTCCTTCTTCACTACTTCCTCTTTCGGCTCGGGCTTAGGCTGCGGTTCTTTCACTACTTCCTTCACAGGTTGCGGCTTGGGCTGTGGCTTCACTTCTTCCTTTACAGAAACCGGGGCCTCAGCGGTCGTAGTTACGACCTTGGGAGTCTCCACTGGCTTGGCCGGCGGCGTTGGCTGCACTACCGGCTCGGGCTCAGGCAAAGGGTCTGGTTGCGTAGGCGCAGGCTTGCTGTCGAGCACGTTCTCCGACTTGTTCGGCGTGGCCTTGGTTTGCAGATCGCCGCTTCCCACTGCATCCATACCGAAGTTCAGCTCAATGCCTAATTCCTGTGCAGGTGGGTCAGGCGCTTGCCAGGCCAGCATATAGATCAGGAACAGCAAAACAAGCACGTGTAGACCGACGCTCACGCCGGCGGCAATACGCTTGTTCTTTTCTTCCTGTTGTGATTGGGCAATTGCCATAGATCGTAATTATTCAGCTGGCACGGTGGCCAGTGTAACACTTGCATTCAGGTTTTTGGCGATACCGGCTACTTTAACCAGGTGCTCTACCGGTACTGTCTTGTCTACATGTAACACCACGGCGCCCTCCTCTGTTCCTTGCAGGAGCTGCGTTAACTGCGGCTCAATTTCTTCCAGGGCAACTGGCTGATCGTTCAGGTAATACTGCAGGTCTTCTGTGATCGTCACGCTTATCTTCTGCATCACGATGTCGGAGGTCTTGCTGCTAGGCAAACTAACCGGCAAGCCAGACGGTGTTACGAAGTTGGAAGTAAGCATGAAAAAGATAAGCAACAGGAAAATGATGTCCGTCATGGACGACATACTGAACTCTGGATTGATCCTGTTTTTAGAGCGAAGGTTCATTCTTAAAGTTGTGGTTCTTGTAACAGATCAAGGAACTCGATAGAAGAGTATTCCATGGCATGCACAATGTTATCGATCTTAGACACCAGGTAATTGTAGCCAACATAAGCCGGCAGACCGATGATCAGACCGGTGGCTGTGGTAACCATGGCTTCGTAAATACCGCTTGAGAGCAGTTTGGGGCTGACAGAGCCTTCTGCCTGCGCAATCGCGATAAAGGCACCGATCATACCGGTTACGGTACCCAGGAAGCCAAGCATAGGCGCCGCACCAGCAATAGTGGCCAGGGCCGATAGGTTCTTCTCCAAGCGGCTGATCTCGATCTTACCCACGTTCTCGATAGATGTCTCGATGTTCTTTAGCGGGTTACCGATACGGTTCAGGCCTTTCTCCAGCATGCGGGAAACAGGCGTGTTTGTTTGCGAGCACAATAGCTTGGCTCCGTTAATGTCACCTGCCAGCACCATGCTCTTGATGCGGTCGTTAAAGCCTTCAGGGTTTTTAGCAGCCTTTTTAAGCGTCAGGTATCGCTCCACAAAAATGTAAACAGCAGCCAGCGACAGGAGTAACAATGGGATCATGGCCCATCCCCCTGCCATGGCCAGGTCGATAAGCGAAACAGATTCTGATGCTGCTTCCGCGCCCTCTACCAGTGCTGCAGCAGTATCGGCAGGTGCCGAAGTGGTAATTTGTAATAAGAGTGATGTCATGTTAGTAATTAAGTACCCAAAGTGTTTCTCCGTATTTCTTTCTGTAAGTCGTTAGCGCTGCCTGCGCTTCGGTCGCATTATCAAAATCAGCCACCGATACCCGGTACAGTTTGCTGCCTGGGTAAGGCACCAGTACTTTTGCCTCGTTGCCTTTTTTGCTGAGTGCCTCACGGCCAATCTCTGCCAGATCCTGGCGAGAGTACCCGCCTGCTATGATATAATAACGACCTGTCTTCGTGTTAATTGTTGGCTTTTCTGGTTTAGTTACTTCTGGTTGTGCAACTGCAACTTCCTCTTTAACCGCAGCTATAGATGCCTGCTCTTCAACCTCATACACTTCGTTGATAGAAGCACTAGTTGCAAAGCCCGGAATAATCAGTTCCTCACCCATCGCTCGCCACTCCTCTTCCTCCTCTACAGGGACAGCAGACACAGGAAGGATTCCTTTGTAAGAACTCATGCGCTCCGCTTCGGTTACTGGCACATAGCCCGCCGCATAATGGTTAAATGATACAGGCCCCGCAGTGCTGTAGGTGCCGCTAAACAATACCATCGGGTTCAGGCTGCCCAGGTTATAATCTGTCTGGATAGACAAGAGGTAAAGGGCTGAGGCTGTAAAACCAGCCAGCGCCAGACCTGCCGCCACATTATATACCCGCTTCAGGCGCTTGCGCACTGGCATCGGTTCCTTCTCCTGCTGCCGCTCTTTGATCAGCGTACGCAGTACGGCAGGTTCCTCTACCCGGATTGGTCTGACTGTTAACTCCGGTAACCCAAAGCTTGCCTCCAGCATGTTGTCGCTCTCCACGTGCTCAAACTCCAAGCGGCTTTCCTCGTTGTAGCGGAACACGCCGATGTCTGATAACTCGAATCGTTTCTCGGCATGCAGGTGAGCTTTTGCCTGGTGCACAAACGCTGCCACCAGTTGCTGTGCCTCTGCCTTCGTGATCCCGTTCTGATGCGCGATCGTGCTAATGAGCAGACCATCGTTCAGCACCAGTTTCTCGTTGAAGGCTATCTTCTTCGAGGGCGGGGCAAAGGTGTGCTTCACGGGGTTGATCCGGGCCGACACGTAACGTGTGATCAGTCCGCCAAACTCAGGGATGATGACACAGTCGTGATCGTAGAGCAGTGTCTTGATATGTGTTGCAACCATAGGCACTTAGAATGAGTAGGTAACGCCTCCTATCAGATTTATACTTTTGTTCGGGTAATTTACAAACCTTTCGTATTTCCGGCCCAACAGGTTATTTGCCATCAGGAACACCGTAAAGTTATTCGTGAAGCGGTAATCTGCCTTTAGGTTCAGGTCCACGATCGCATCGGTCTCGCGAAGCACTGATGTTCCGTCCGGGCGGTAAATACGGCCGTATGAGCTCCCAATATAGTAAAGTTCCGAATTAAAGAGAATCTTATCGTAGAAGTTGTAGGTGCCGTAAATGCTTGCCATCAGCTCCGGACGGTGGAAGGGTTTCTCCAACTCAGCTATGTTATACTGGTTATAGTCAGCCTTTACGCCCAACCGTACTTCGTCGGAATAATTAAAAGAAGCTTCCGCATAAATATTCAGCACGTTGGTGACCCCATCATCATATATTAACTCAAACTTGGTGGAGTCGGCGCGGGAATTATTATAGAAGTACAGGTTACGGAAATTCTGATAAGCGACCCGGCCGTTCAGTTGCACATAGTTCGCCACGTTCGCCTGGAAACCACCGTATACTTCCAGCCCTTTGTTGATATCGGCTACCTGCAGGTTAGGTGCCAGGAAAGGGTTTTCCTGTGTCAGCTGATATAAAGTAACCCTTTCTAAGTCGCCTCCTAAGCCCGCATATACCAGCAAGTTGCCTTTTACAGGTTCTGCCGCAATCCGTACGATCGGGTATATATTAAACTGACGGGCATCATGGATGGTATCGCCGGTATAGGCCACTTTAGCTCCTAAGGTAAGCCGGAACGCATTCAGCTGACGCTGGTAAGCGGCATCCAGCTCCACAAAATTACGGCTGGTGGTGGCAGAGTCCTGGTAAGAGAGAAAGGACAGGTCCAGGTCTGCCTTAAACGCCGACTCTTCGTCTATCGCATACTGCGTCGCCAGGGTCAGCCCCAGGTTGCGCTCACTCAGGTCAAAGCGGTCGTTCAGGTACCGGAACGCCGCCGCTCCCCGGTACTGTAAGGGAGCGTCGGACGTCTGGTTGTGCAGAAACGCCTCTGCTTCCACCCGGTTATATACCTGACGAATAGAATCTCTGTCTATCGTTGTTTCGAGCGAAGGTGTATAGCCATAGAAGTGATACTTATCCCGGGCGTACTTTGCACTACCCCCAACGGTCAGGTCGCCCAGATAGCGTTCGCCATGCGCGCTGATCCTGCTGTTAGCTACCGCAGAGTTTCCTTTGTCTACCGGACCTCTCGCCGATGAGATGTGACTAACCGCTGCTCCGTAGGCTCCCTCTTCGCTGCGTTTGTTATGAAAGTAGCCCTGCAGATATAAGGTACCGTAGTTCCCGATGCCTCCCTTCACATAGTTGCCATACAGCTTCATCAGCTCGTCCTGCTTTATTGTCAGGACCCGCATCTGTAGTTCTATGTCCTGAGACGGCAGGCGGTAGTCCACAAAGCGGTAATGCACGTTGCGGTCTCCGGTTTCCGGAGGAGCCACCTGAAATTTAGAGAAGTTGCGCGCTGCCTGTGGCAATTCAATCACGCGGTTCTTCTCCACTACCACTTCGGCGTCTTCCAGTTTGGCACCCTCTCCCCAGCCTTGTGTCTGTGCCTGTGCGTTGTTAAGATAGCTGTACCCTACACTCAGTACGATGGCAAGCGAGGCTAATCTTAGTTTATTTTTCATGATAATGATCCTGTTCTAAAATAATCTGGTATTCTGATCCTCCGCTTACTCTTGTTGGGTAGAGTCGTTGGCCGGGGCCGAGTTAATGTTTAAGGTATCGCTGTTGGGTGCCAGGTTTTGCTGGGGCACGCTCTCTACCTGCTGCTGGTCGGCATTCGTCTTTTTCCCCTCCAGCTTGGCCAGCTTCTGCTTCGCCTCAGCTACAATCTCTTGGTTCGGAGCGTTTTCGATGATAGAGTTCAGTGTTGCCTTGGCCTGGAACATCTCATTTTGAGCGGCATAGTTGTCAGCTATGATCAGGAAGGTCTTACCCAGCCAAAAGTCATAGTTCGCGTACTTGTTGTTATACTCAAAGGCCACGTCCAGCGACTCCTGGTACTTCTTCTGCTTGTGTAGGATCTCGGCGATCAGATACTGCGCCTCAGCGCCGTTAATGTCAGAGGCGGACTTCACGGTCTCCCGCAGCTCTGTCAGGGCCTGTTCCAGGTTGCCCTGGGCATAAGAGGCTTTGCCTCTGTATAGCAGCGCTGAGTTATACGCATTAAGGGACGCATTCCCCTGGCTGATCAGTTCGTTGGCCATGCGCTTGGTGGCGGCATAGTCATTGGTGCGGAAGTAGCTCAGCATTAAACCCGTCAACGCGGTCTGCTGCTCTTTGCGGTTTGTGGCCAGGTCACGCAGGCGGCTATAATACTGTATGGCCTCCTTGTAGTTCTTCGCTTCAAAATACAGGTCTGCCACACGCTGTATGGCACGGTTCACGTATTCCGACTTATTCTCTGCGATCACATCTTTCATGTGCTGCACGCCCAGCTGCGTTTTGTTCTGACGCAGGTAAGAGTCTGCCAGGAAGTAGCGGGCATCCGGCAAGAACTTGCTCTTAGGGTAAGCTTTGATGTATGCCTCGAGCTTTGTTGCCGCCTGGTCGTACTTCTGGTTGAAGTACAGGGTTCTTGCCGCTTCGTACTCAATGCTTTCCAGCGCGCTGCTTTCCGGGTTTGCTGCCTTATACTTATCCAGGTACTGGTCAAATTCGTTGCTCCTGTTCTCAGTGCCAAGCACCTCCTGTAAGCTATACAGGGCACCGCTTGCTACTTTAGAGCCCGGGAACTCATCCAGCACGCGTTTCTGGTCGGCAATGGCCAAGTCATACTGCTTTAAGTTCGAGTAAGCCGTACCCCGTTTCTGCAAAGCATTTGGCACTAATTTGCTGTCAGGCTGCTTTGAGATCAGGTTCGTAAAGCCACTCACCGCCGCCTGGTAGTTACCGGATTCATAATCGATCAAGGCCCGCTGATACAGGGCATCATCTACATAGCGTGAGGTAGGGAACTTGGAAACTAGCCCTTCGAGCGTACTTTTAGCAATGTCATTACGCCCAAGGATGCTTAGCACCACCCCTTTCTGAAACTGGGCATAGTCCCGGTCAGGAGAACTGGAGGCAATCACCCGCTCGTACAGGTTCAGGGCCTCGAGGTAGTTCTTGTTCACATAGTAGGTGTCCGCCAGGCGAACCGTCGCATCGTTGTAGTTCGGGTTACTTGGCTGAATCGCGTCCAGATAGGCCTTAAAGTGTGTCAGGGCCTTGTCGTACTGCTTGGTGTTGAAGTAAGCATAGCCAATGCCATAGCGCGACTTTGTGTAGTAATCTGTTTTGGCTGTTGGTGCCGTACGGAACACGGCAGCGTAGCTGTTGATGGCGTCATCGTAGCGGTTACCGATAGAATAAGCCTCGCCTTTCACAAAGTGGCTGGCAGCCGTTACCTCTTTATCGTAAGGGTACTGCAGCGACTTGTCCAGCATCTGCACCGCCTGCGGAAACTTCGCATCGTTGAACAGGTTAACCGCGTGGTGGTACGTTACCCGCTGGTAGGTTTGCAGGATACGCCAGCTTTTCTTCTCCAAGCCCTCAATATGGCGAATCGCATCGGCATAGTTGTTTGAACTGAAGTAAGCTTCGCTCAGCAATTTGTCTGCCTCTTCGCCTTGTTCAGAATCCGGGTAGTTTTTGTTGAACTCAGCCAGCGCGTTGATCACTTCCCGGAAGTTACCCAGGTCGTAGCTTACCTGCGCATACTTTAGGGTGGCCGCCTCGGTCACGTCCTTGTCCTGGTCATTTTTGCGGGCCTGGTCAAAAGCCGTTAAAGCAAACTGTTTGTTGTTCTCCTTTAAGTAGCTAAGGCCAAGGTAATAAGCCGCGTTCTGCCCCAGGGAGTCCTTCTTCAGCGCGATCTCTTTAAAGTTGGCTATCGCGTTCTTGTAGTTGTTGTTCTTGTAGTCGGTCAGCGCAATTTTGTACTGCACGACTGGCTCCAGGGAGCGCTTGCCCGAAGCAAACTTGCTGAAGTACTTCTCCGCCTCTTTGTAATCCGCTTTCTGGTAATACGCATCCCCCACCAGCAAGGCAATCTCATCTGCCTGCTGTACGGCTGGTTTTCTTGCCAGGGCCGCTTCGCCATAGCGTATCACTTCATAAATGTCGTTTTCCTTGTACAGGATCTCGGTGATCATATACGGCACGATACTGGCATAGGCCTCGTTCTTCTCCGCTATCTTCAGGTCGGCTTTAGCCGCTGCATAATCCCCTTTACGGTAAGAGATATAGCCGGCATAGTAGTTAGAAGCATAGGCAAAGCGGTGCTCGTCTTTCCGGAAGCCGGTCGTTTTGTTCTTATCAAACCAGATCTTGGCGTTGTCAAAATCCTTTGTCGCAAAGTAGGAGTAGCCCAGCTTGAACTCCAGCTCGTTGTTCTGCTTGATGCTCAGAAGATGCGTCGGGGCGTCCTTCAACAGCTCCACTGCTTTCTTGTAGTCCTTCTGGTCAAAGTAGTACAGGCCCAGCTCGTAATTGGCCAGCGCTGTTTTGGGGTGCGTCGGGTAATCGCGCACGAAATTGAGGACGAGCTGCTCTGCGTCCGGATGCAAGAGGTACAAGCCGCTTAGGGCATAGTAATACTGCGCGTCCGCCGTTCTGGCATTGTCTCCCATCAGCTCGATGTACTTACGGAAAGCTTCCTGCGCCGGGCCATACTTTGCCCGGTCAAAGAGCTCCAGGCCCTCGTGGAAGTACCTCTCCTCTGAGTTAAACACCTGCGTGTGTTGTGCCGCCACCACGTGCGAGCCACCCGCTAATACAGAAGCAAGTGCTACTTTGTAAGCTATCTTCATATTTTTATTTGCCCCGGAAGGCCACTCAAATTGTTCTGGACTGAAAGTTATTAATAAGCTTTACAAAGGGCGAACCACTACGTTTAAGCCTAACAACTAGTTTCAAAGTTAGTAAAATTTAGAAAGCGATTGTTCCGATCGCCGTATTTCTACTAGCAAAGATATTACCAAATATGGCGCAGCAACTATATAATGAGGGCGCCTCCGGTAATATTGTATCTGTGGATAAAAATAGCGGCAGCTTAGGAAGCCATCGCCCGGGGCACCGGGTGTAAGATTTTGAAAACCAGCTCACGGAGAATGTCTGCTTCTGACATGTCCCCCCCTGTTATACCTTTTACCTGCATATCGGCCACTCTTATAAAATGAATGACATCGGCGCAGCGCTGCAGCGGGAATACCCGGAGTGCCTGCATGTACTCCTTAACCAAAAAGGCCCGGTTGCCCAGGCTTTTCCGTAAACCCGCCTCCGACTTGTCGGCAGCAACGTGGAGGCTCAGAAGCTTTGTAAAAAAAGAAAACAGCAGCGACAGGTTCGGGATCAGGGGGTTGTTCTTGGGGTTGGCCTCGAAGTAATGAATGATGCGGTTGGCCTTTAACGCGTCCCGGGCAATCAGGGCAGATTGCAGCTCAAAGATGTTGTACTCCTTGCTGATACCCACGTTCTCCTGCACTAACCCTTCATCTATCGTCGCGCCCGGCTTCAGGTTAATCAGCAGCTTGTCGATCTCGTTGGAAAGCCTGGACAGATCCGACCCGATAAACTCACTCAAGAGCAGCACTGCCTGCTGGGTAGCTTTCATACCCTTGCTTTTAAGGTAGTTGTTTACCCACGCCGGCACCTGGTTGTCGTAAAGTTTCTTGGTCGTGAGCAGTACGGCATGTTTGCTCACCGCCTTGGCCAGCGCCTTGCGTCCGTCCAGTGTTTTGTGCTTGTAACAGAACACCAGTATGGTGGAGGCAAGCGGGTGCTGCAGGTATGCTTCCAACTGCCGCATCCCCTCCTCCTTCTCGATGTCCTGGATGCTCTGCGCTTCTTTCACGATCACGACCGACTTATCCGACATCATCGGGAAGCGCTTCGCCTGCAGCAAAACCGTTGAAAGGTCTACATCCTTGCCATACAACACCACCTGGTTAAAGCCTTTCTCATGCTCCTGCAGGGCATGCTCTTCGATGTAGTCGGCAATCAGATCAATGTAATAGGATTCCTCGCCCTGCAGAAAATATACGGGGGCAAACTGCCGTTTCTGTAGTTGTTCGAGGATGCCTTCGGGTGTATGGGCCATAGCGGTTGGTTTGTGGTAGTCTGCTGCTTCCGGAAAGCAGCCATAAGCTAATTAGCTGTTACCTGTTTGTGGACAGATGGCTTCTACTGCCTTCCTCCTACAAATTTATAGTATCAAAGCCAATTTAGCGTATAAATAAAACAGGAATAGCTTTAACTGTTTAAAACCGAACCGATCGGGAAACATTGCTGTTCCTACAGAAGAAAGCCACCGCAGGATTGCGCTGTTGCTACCCTGTTTCGTCATACATGCAATACAAGCACATGATTTCGTCCTATCATACCGGCACCCTCTGGCAACAGCGGAAGCAGGCCAGGCGCTTTGTGCACCAGCTGGCCTTTTGGGCACTTGCCCTCTTGTTGCTGACAACGCTTTTATCAGCGAATCAGTCAGCCAATGATATTGCACCAATCATTTTACAGGAAACACCTTTCCCCTTTACAGCCAAGGAGTTTTACATTGAAAGCATAGTAGATGAGCGGGAGGACCGTAAGGCGGTCGCTTACCTCCTGCCTCCTACTGCAAGTGGGGGTAATTCCCCTGTAGCTGCCCAGCCAGTCGACTTACGGGGAGGAGGCCTGCAAGGAGTGCGCCAGTTTATTCAGAAAGGCATACCCCGGAATACCAGGCTGCGCCCTGTCGTGCTGCGCTTACAAGAGTACAAGGTAACCGAAAAAGCCGGTGAAAAAGGCCGTGTGAAAGGTGAGGCTGTTGTTTCCATCACTTTTGAGCTACAAGGCAACGGAGAAACGATTCCCCTCACAAGCTACAAAGGCGGCGTACGCTACGACCGGCCTGCCAGTCAGCTGAACGCCGTAGAACCAGCCTTGCGCCAGTCTTTGCTAGGTTCCCTCTCCTACTTTAACACCTGGATGGAACAGAAAGCCGGGTCAGACCCAAGGCTAGCCAGGGGTATCAAGGTGATCTTTTCAGATTATGCGCCCAACTCTGCCGGTGATACCGTTTTCTACGTGCCTGACCGCCCCCTGACGTGGGATGACTTTACGGGCAGCCCCTCCAAGCCCAGCAAGTTTGCGGCGGCAGTGTTCCCCAGCTTTTCTTATGCGGGCAGAACCGAGGTGGTGGACGGCATCCTGCACCTGTACCTGGACATGAAGGTGTACGTGTTGCAAAGCTCTTCCTGGGTTAAAGGAAGTAAAGACGCCTACGGCCTGGCGCACGAACAAAGGCACTTCGACATTGTAAAACTGGTGGCCGAGCGTTTCAAGCAGAAAATAAAGCCGGAAATTCTATCTGTGACAGACTATAACAGCATCATCCAGTACCACTTCATCGAATCATTCCGGGAAATGAACAAGCTGCAGGAGCAGTACGATGCCGAAACACAGCATGGCCTGAATAAGCAAGCGCAGGAAGAGTGGAACAGGCGGATTACAGCCGAGCTAGGGAAGCAATAGACAACTAAGGGAATAGAGAGCCCTTCTTCCTGTACTGATATACGGTTAATTAGAAGCATCATAGATCAGACAGATTCTTCTATTAGTTGAAGCACCTAGGCCTCCTGTAGTAGTAAATTAGTACGATGACTTGTAGGGCGCATCCTTTGCTACACCGATTGCACGTACTGCCGTTCCATAGGTGTATGCTTACCTGGCAGCCACAAACAAAATATAAGACAGCAGATATTTGCACAAGCCCTGGGGCAATCCCCGCCTTCCCAACGTCAATCTGGCAACTCTTTTTTATATTTGCCTAGAACAGACGATTTAGGACTAGATGAACCTTATTGAAGAATTACGCTGGAGAGGCATGCTCCATGATTTCATGCCGGGCACGGAAGAGCAATTAGCCGCAGAAATGACAACGGGTTATATCGGTTTCGACCCAACGGCAAAGTCACTGCATATTGGCAACCTTGCAACCATCATGCTACTAGTGCACCTGCAGCGTGCGGGGCACAAGCCTGTTGCCCTGGTAGGAGGCGCCACCGGTATGATCGGTGACCCTTCCGGCAAGTCAGCAGAACGTAACCTGTTGTCGGAGGATGTGCTGCGTGAGAACCAGTTAGGCATTAAGCAGCAGCTGGAGAAGTTCCTGGATTTTAACAGCGGGGTCAACTCGGCCGAAATGGTCAACAACTACGATTGGTTTAAGGAGTTCAGCTTCCTTGGCTTTTTGCGTGAGGTGGGCAAGCATATCACCGTGAACTACATGATGAGCAAAGACTCCGTGAAGAAGCGCATTAATGCGGATGAAGAAGGCGACCGTGCCGAAGGACTTTCTTACACGGAGTTCGCGTACCAACTCATACAGGGCTATGACTTCTACCACCTTTACAAAAACAAAGGGGTAAAACTGCAGATGGGCGCCTCTGACCAGTGGGGTAACATCACGACCGGCACGGAGCTCATCCGCCGCATGGATGGCGGCAAAGCCTATGCTTTGGTGGGTAAGCTTGTAACCAAATCGGATGGTACTAAATTTGGCAAGTCTGAGGGCGGCAATGTATGGCTCGACCCTAACCTGACCTCCCCGTACAAGTTCTACCAGTTCTGGCTGAACCTCTCTGACGAGGAGGCCGAGAAGCTAATAAAGGTCTATACCCTGCTACCACAGGACGAGATCCAGAAAATAACAGAAGAGCACAACCAGGCGCCACATTTACGGGTGTTACAAAAAGCCTTAGCTAAGGATGTTACAATTCGCGTGCATTCCGAAGAGGAGTATAATTCTGCTGTAGAAGCCTCAGAAATTTTATTTGGAAAAGGCGATCTGGAGACCCTGAAGGGCCTTCGGGAGGACGTTTTGCTATCTGTGTTCGAGGGAGTGCCCCAAATCGAGGTAAGCCAGGAAAGTTACGCCGGTGCTGCTACGGTTACGGATCTGTTGTCGGAGCTTACAGGCGGCCAGATCTTCGAGTCGAAAGGCGAGGCGAAGCGCATGATCAAGAATGGCGGCGTTAGCGTGAACCGGCAGAAGGTGCAGGGTGCCGACGACGCCGTTGATTTTGAATTGCTGCAAGGCAAGCACCTGGTGGTACAGAAAGGCAAGAAGAACTACTTCCTTGTTTCAGTCAAATAACAGCATATCAAACACTTACAATAAAAAAGGTGATCATTTCTGATCACCTTTTTTATTTATTGTCTGCCTTAGTAAGACTATTTTGTCTCAGCCTGGCTGTTCTTGATGTCCTGAACTTCCTTGCGGATGTCCTGAGCCATGTTCTTCAGGTCCTGCATGCCTTTACGTACGCGAGTACCGGCAGCGGCATTACCTTTGTCGTAGAACTTTTCGAAGTCGCTTTCCAGAGACATCACAAGATCCTTGAGTTTGCTAAAGTTGTTGTTCATTAGAGCTACTATTAATAGTGAAACATATGATTTTATTGCTCTAATATACACATTTCATGAAAACAAGCAAAAATTAAGGATTTTTAATATATGGCTTTACAGCCCGCTAGGCGGTAACTGCGGGGCTTGCGTACAAGCCTTTATCCAATTTTTGTGCAATTTTTTCGAAAGCCGCAATTGTCTCCTTCACGTCGTCCAAGGTATGGGCTGCCGTCGGGATGAGGCGCAGCATAATCACATCTTTTGGCACCACCGGGTACACCACGATAGAGCAGAAGATGTTGTAGTTCTCCCGCAAATCCAGCGTCAGCTGTGTTGCATCCGGAATCTGGCCGTTCAAAAACACCGGCGTTACAGGCGACTCAGTTGTACCTATATTGAAGCCTTTTTCACGCAGGCCGCTCTGCAGGGCATTCACTACCTCCCACAGTTTGTCTTTCAGCTCCGGCTTCGCGCGCAGTAGCTCCAGGCGCTTCAGGGCACCCACTACCAGTGGCATTGGCAGCGACTTGGCGAAGATCTGCGAACGCATGTTGTAGCGCAGGTACTCTACCACCTGCTCGTTAGAAGCCACAAAGGCTCCGATGCTGGCCATAGACTTGGCAAAGGTAGAGAAGTACACGTCGATCCCGTCCTGCACCCCCAGGTGCTCTCCAGTACCGGCGCCGGTCTTCCCCATCGTGCCGAAGCCGTGGGCATCGTCTACCAACAGGCGGAAGTTGAATTTCTCTTTCAAAGCCACCACCTCGCGCAGCTTGCCAAGGTTGCCAGACATACCGAATACACCTTCTGTGATCACCAGGATGGCACCACCGGTGTTCTCCGCCCAGCGAGTAGCACGCTCCAGCTGTTTCTCCAGGCTCTCCATGTCGTTGTGCCCGTAAACGAAACGCTTGCCCTGGTGCAGGCGCACGCCGTCTATGATACAAGCGTGAGACTCGGCATCGTAAACAATCACATCGTGGCGGTCGACCAAGGCATCAATAATAGACACCACTCCCTGGTAACCGAAGTTCAGCAGCAAGGCATCCGGCTTCTGCACGAACTCTGCCAGCTCTGCCTCCAATTGCTCATGCAAGTTAGAGTTACCGGACATAATACGCGCTCCCATCGGATAAGCCATCCCCCACTCTGCTGCAGCTTCCGCGTCTGCTTTCCGCACTTCCGGGTGGTTAGCAAGTCCCAGGTAGTTGTTCAGGCTCCAGGTAAGCACTTCCTTTCCTCTAAACCGCATGCGAGGGGCAATTTCACCCTCCAGTTTAGGGAATGTAAAGTAACCGTGCGCATAGTGCGAGTGGCTGCCTAGCGGGCCTCTGTTGGTCAACAACTTTTCAAATAAATCCACTTGTGTAATAATTAAGTTATCTGGATAATTTCTAACACATCAAAATGCCGTTCAAACATTATAAGGCATAATGCGAAGCAAAGTTAAAATTTATTCGACTCATATACAATCAATGTCCTATACTCATAGCGGTTTTTAGGAACCTTGTTTTTATTTTCGGTGCAAAATGTTTTCTTTGACGAGAACTAAAACAGAGCGTCTGCATGAGAAAAATAAATAAGATACTGGTAGCCAACCGGGGAGAAATCGCGCTGCGGGTTATGCGCACAGCTAAAGAAATGGGTATTAGAACGGTAGCTATTTACAGCGAGGCAGACCGAAACGCCCTGCACGTGCGCTTTGCCGACGAGGCTGTCTGTGTGGGTGGTCCAAAGTCCAGCGAATCCTACTTGCGCGGAGACGTTATTCTGGACGTATGCAGGCAACTCCAGGTGGACGCAATTCACCCTGGCTATGGTTTCTTATCAGAGAACGCAACTTTCGCCGCGAAGGTTAAAGAAGCAGGCTTTATTTTTATCGGCCCCTCGCCGGAGGCCATTGAACTGATGGGCAGCAAACTGGCCGCAAAGGCTGCGGTGGCGCGCTACCATATCCCCATGGTGCCCGGCACCGAGCATGCCATCACAGATGTTGAGGAAGCGAAGCAGATTGCCCAGCAGGTGGGCTTCCCGATCCTTATTAAGGCCAGCGCCGGTGGTGGTGGCAAGGGCATGCGGGTGGTTGAAGACGTTGCCTCCTTTGAAGAGCAGATGCGCCTGGCGGTAAGTGAGGCTATCTCGGCCTTCGGAGACGGCGCTGTCTTTATCGAAAAATACATCGGCTCACCCCGCCATATCGAGATACAGGTGCTGGGCGACACCCAGGGGAACATTGTTCACCTGTTCGAGCGGGAGTGCTCGATACAGCGCCGCCACCAGAAGGTGATTGAGGAGGCTCCTTCCTCTGTCCTTACGCCCGTCCTGCGCGAAGAAATGGGCCGCTGTGCTGTAAACGTAGCCAAGGCATGTGACTATGTAGGGGCCGGTACCGTGGAGTTCCTGCTGGATGAGCAAAAGAACTTCTACTTTCTGGAAATGAACACCCGCCTGCAGGTAGAGCACCCGGTAACAGAGCAAATTACTGGTCTGGACATGGTAAAAGAGCAAATCCTGATCGCAGAAGGCCTCCCTCTTAGTTTTACGCAGGAGGACCTCCAGATACAGGGGCACGCGCTGGAACTACGCGTTTACGCCGAAGACCCTGCCAATAACTTCCTTCCCGATATTGGCAAGCTGGAGACCTACAAGCGGCCGCAGGGCCTGGGTGTGCGGGTTGACGACGGCTTTGAACAGGGTATGGATATCCCGATCTACTACGACCCAATGATCGCCAAACTCGTAACCTTTGGAAAAGACCGCCAGGAGGCGATCGACAAAATGCTGCGCGCGATTGACGAGTACCAGATCACCGGCATTGAGACAACGCTCCCCTTTGGGAAATTTGTGCTGCAACACGAGGCTTTTGTAAGCGGCGACTTCGACACGAAGTTCATAGAGCGCTACTTCAACCCAGAGGTGCTTTCCTTAGAGGCCGGTGAAACAGCACAGGAAATAGCGGCCGTGTTAGCTGCCACCTTGTTAGAAGAAAAGAAGGCTCCAAAGGCAGCCTCCGCCCCTGCCCCGACCTCCACTAGTAGCGGTTCCAGTTGGTTTAGAAACCGGACAAAATAGTTTTAAAAGAAGAACAGGTAAAAAGCCAGGGCATATAATAATACCCTGGCTTTTTACTTGTTAATTAAATACAGGCCTTGAAGGTAAGCGCCTGTTTTATCTTTACGCAGTTTCCTTTTAAATAAGGTCAAAGAGGTTTTTCACGCCAATATACCGTTCTTTGGTAAAGCCTTCGCCATAAGTTACCCCAATGGCATGGCCCAGCTCCTTCGCCCGCGCTTCTATAAAGTCCAGAAACTCCGGGGAGGAAATATAGGTATTCGGCGAATCATCCTTTGGATTATAGAACTGCGATTTAAAAGCTCTGATCGCCTGCATCTTCTCTGCCCAGTAAGGCGTGACATCCACCACGAGATCCGGCACAAGGAGCCGGTCCTGTATAAAATGGTACACTACCTTCGGTCGCCAGGCTTCCTGCTGTTTGCCATTTTCATCGGTGGTAGGGATCATCTTCAGCCCTGCCTTAAAGCAGGATTCCGAAACAAGATCCGAGCCCCTGCCATGGTCCGGGTGACGGTCGTACACAGCATTCATGATCACGATCTCCGGCCGGTACTGGCGTATCTTTTGAATGACCTGCAGCTGATGCTCCCGGTCGTTCCGGAAAAAGCCATCTGCCATGCCCAGGTTGTCACGAATCCCGATGCCCATTACGGCAGCAGCATCCTTCGCTTCCTGCAGGCGGCCTTCCGGTGTTCCTCTGGTGCCCAGCTCCCCCTCCGTCAGGTCCACAATGCCGACCTTCTTCCCGGCTTTCACATGAGCTATCAGCGTTCCGGCGCAGCCCAGTTCAATATCATCCGGGTGAGAGGCAAAAGCCAGTATGTCTAATTTCATGTTCTCTTCTCTTAAGATTACTTGATGCGCAGCGATTTGCCGATACGCAGGGTAGTACGGCTACTGATTCCGTTTAGCCTTGTGATCTGCCCCACCGAAACCCCGTACTTCTTCGCGATGCCAGATAAGGTGTCTCCACTCTTTACGCGGTGGTAAACCGTGCGCCTGCCTCCGCTTACGCTGCCGCTGGATGCCCGGTTATTATAATTGAACAGGGCCGAGGTGATCTGGAAGTTATCGCCCTTCAGCAAGTAATCCGGGAAATCGTACAGGTGCTCGGGGTCAAGCGGGTTCCCCTGGTAGCGCACCTCGTAGTGCAGGTGCGGACCAGAACTACGCCCTGTGCTACCGCCCAGGCCGATCAGCTCGCCTGCCTTCACATATTGCCCTGGCTGCGCAATGGCTTTGCTCATGTGCCCGTACAGGGTCTCCAGGCCGTTGTAATGACGTACCACGATGTAATTGCCATAGCCCCCGCCATCCCACTTGTTAATACGTATAACGCCGTCAAAGGCGGCAAAAATGGTGTCCCCTGTGTTAAGGTCTATGTCCGTGCCATAATGCCAGCGGCCGCCCCGCGCGCCGAAGTGGCTTGTGATAGGCGTGCTTTCCAGGGGCATGTTGTAGTCTCTGTTCTGGGTAGGATCGTACAGCTTGATGTCCACCGTATCCTTCAGTTTGCGGCTGTCCATCTTGTAAGGGTTCAGGTTGTGCGTATCCCAGATCGCATAATACCCGGCTATCTTGATCCAGCTGGAGTCTAGCAGTACCTCCTCAGACATCTCCACAATGTGCTGCTCGCCCAGGTCCAGCTCAGACGTGTCTTCGCTTACGATGGAAAGCTCCTTCTTAGGGTTGAACAAGATAGACTTCTCGGCGTCAGAGTCCTCGTCCGGAAAGTCTTCGTACTTGATCAGGACGGTGGTGTCTGGCCTTACGTACTGGATTTTGGGTGTTTTTACCTTAAACAGGTCTTTCACTTTACTTTGCGCCCATACGTCTCCGGATGATCCTAGTAAAAAGAGCGTAAACAGTGCAAAAAATAAGGGTGCTTTTATCTTTGACATTTGCATCAAATTTGGCTGTGCTACTCTCTCCGCAACACAATTCGCTTCTTTAAACTGCAGCACAGCCATTTTATTGTGATACATCCAACACCACTTTTTCCGTGAAAGTGCGCGTAGAATGTGCGAAACCGCTTTTTGTTAGTGCAAATTTAACGCGGCCAGGTAACGCTCTGCATCCAAGGCAGCCATACACCCGGAGCCAGCCGCTGTAACTGCCTGGCGGTAGGTAAAGTCCTGTACATCGCCGCAGGCAAACACCCCATCCACGTTTGTTTTAGAGGTGCCCGGAATGGTACGGATATAGCCGTTCTCATCCAGCTTCAGGTAGTCTTTGAAGATAGCGGAGTTTGGCTCGTGCCCAATGGCTACAAAAAATCCTTTCGCCGGAATCTCCCGCGTCTCATTTGTCACCAGGTTCTTCACGCGCACAGCTTCTACTGCGTGCTCGCCAAGGATCTCATCCGTCACGGTATTCCACAGGATCTCGATGTTCTTCGTGTTCTTCACACGCTCCTGCATGATGGTGGAGGCACGCATTTCATCGCGGCGTACCAGCATGTACACCTTGCTGCACAGGTTAGCCAGGTAAGTGGCTTCCTCAGCAGCCGTGTCACCAGCCCCTACAATTACGACATCCTGCCCACGGTAGAAAAAGCCGTCGCATACCGCGCATGCCGATACACCGCTGCCGTTCAACCGGGCTTCCGATTCCAGGCCCAGCCATTTAGCAGAGGCACCGGTAGAGATGATGACCGTATGGGCTTCAATCACCTTGGAATCATCTATTGTTACTTTGTGCGGTTTGGACGAGAAATCCACGGAAGTGGCAATGCCATAGCGCACATCCGTGCCAAAACGCTCGGCCTGCTTCTTAAAGTCTTCCATCATCTCAGGCCCCATAACTCCCTCTGGGTAACCGGGATAGTTCTCCACATCGTTTGTAATGGTTAACTGCCCGCCTGGCTGCAGCCCCTGGTACAGGACAGGACTAAGGCCGGCACGGGATGCATAGATGGCAGCTGTATACCCGGCAGGTCCCGATCCGATGATCAGGCATTTTACTCTTTCTATTTCCATTCTGATCTATTCTTTTGAAATTCGGTTGCAAGTATACAAAAAATCTATGCCTCTGCCTGCATCTAAGTTCGCAAAAAGGCGTATACAACCGCTCTTAAAAAGAAAGCCCTGGCTTTTGGCCAGGGCTTGTAAGTTCTTTTCTGTCCTGTTAGCCTAAGTACGGCTTCAAGGCTTTGCTTCTGGATGTATGGCGAAGTCTGCGGATCGCTTTCTCCTTGATCTGACGTACGCGCTCGCGTGTCAGGTTAAACTTCTCGCCGATCTCCTCCAAAGTAAGAGAATGCTCACCGTTTAGTCCAAAGTACAGGGTAATGACATCAGCCTCGCGCTTGGTTAGGGTAGAAAGCGCACGCTGCACCTCTTTGCGCAGTGAGTCGTTCATCAAGCCCATGTCCGGCGACTCTTCGTCTTCGTTCTCGAGTACGTCCAAGAGGCGGTTCTCCTCTCCTTGCACGAAAGGAGCATCTACCGACACGTGACGACCAGAAATCTTCA
Source organism: Pontibacter ummariensis (assembly GCF_900188175.1). Lineage (GTDB taxonomy): Bacteria > Bacteroidota > Bacteroidia > Cytophagales > Hymenobacteraceae > Pontibacter > Pontibacter ummariensis. The sequence continues at coordinate 275,887 of NZ_FZOQ01000002.1, forward strand.
GTGTGTCCACTACCTCAGCGGTAGTAAGTTCAAGCACTTCGGCGATCTCTTCAGGAGACGGCTCACGCTCAAACTTTTGCTCAAGCTCTGAGAAAGATTTAGAAATCTTGTTCAGGGACCCCACACGGTTCAGCGGCAGACGCACAATGCGTGACTGCTCTGCCAAAGCCTGCAGAATCGACTGGCGGATCCACCAAACAGCGTATGAGATAAACTTAAAGCCTCGTGTCTCATCGAATCGCTTTGCAGCCTTGATGAGACCCAGGTTACCCTCGTTGATAAGGTCGCCCAAAGAAAGGCCCTGGTTCTGGTACTGCTTTGCAACTGATACCACAAATCGAAGGTTGGCTTTTGTTAGCTTCTCAAGAGCAAACTGATCTCCCTCTCTAATTCTCTGCGCCAGCGACACCTCTTCGTCTGGAGTAAGCAAATCTACTTTACCAATCTCTTGTAAATATTTGTCAAGCGATTGGCTCTCACGGTTTGTAATCTGTTTGCTTATCTTGAGTTGTCTCATCAGAGTATAATGTTATAGCAAAAAATGTGAAAATTAAAAATTTGGCTTGGTGTCTGAACAACAGAAAATCGTGCAAAGTTCTGACATCCTTTAAATATAATCAAGATGTGCAGGTGCAGCGACTAAAGAAACTCTTGGCACCATGTCTTTAACCAAAGCCAGGCACCAAGAGTTCTAAAAATGTTAGAATATGCTACTATTTCTGCTCAGATTCGCCAGGTTTAGGTAAGGCAGCTTTGCGAGACAACTTAAACTTACCTGTTTTCTTATCGATATCGATGAGTTTTACCTTCACTTCTTCTCCGATCTCCAGCACGCCGTCCATCGTTTCGAGGCGCTCGTGCTTGATCTCAGAAATATGCAGCAAGCCATCTTTGCCCGGCATAAACTCTACGAAGGCACCGTATGGCTGTACTGACTTCACCTTGCCGATGTACACTTCGCCTACTTCCGGCTGCGCCACAATGCCTTTGATCTTAGACACCGCACTGTTCATGGCATCCTGGTTGCTGGCGAAGATGTTTACGTGGCCTTTCTCATTCTTCTCTTCGATAATGATGGTCGCGCCCGTATCCTTCTGTATCTGCTGGATCACTTTACCGCCTGGTCCGATCACCGCACCGATAAACTCCTTATCGATTACCATGTTGAAGGAACGTGGGGTATGTGGTTTGTAGTCCGGGTTAGGAACTTCAATGGTTTTAGCCATCTCATTCAGGATGTGCAGGCGTCCTGCATTTGCCTGCTGCAGCGCCTGGCTCAGGATCTCATACGATAAGCCACGCACCTTGATGTCCATCTGGCAGGCGGTAATCCCGTCTTTTGTACCGGCTACTTTAAAGTCCATGTCGCCCAGGTGATCTTCGTCGCCTAGGATGTCAGACAATACCGCCCATTTTCCGGTCTCCGCGTCTGTGATCAGACCCATCGCAATACCGGAAACAGCGCCTTTTACCGGCACACCAGCGTCCATCAGCGCCAGGCTACCCGCACATACGGTCGCCATAGAAGATGAGCCGTTTGACTCCAGAATGTCAGAAACGATACGGATGGTGTATGGATTCTCCTCTTCCGGCGGAAGCACTTTCTTCAGGGCACGCAGGGCCAGGTTACCATGGCCTACTTCACGACGGCCTGGTCCGCGGTTTGGTCTTACCTCGCCGGTAGAGAAAGCCGGGAAGTTATAGTGCAATAAGAATTTATTCGTACCGGATACCATGGCGCTGTCGATCATCTGCTCGTCCAGCTTGGTACCCAGGGTTACTGTAGTCAGGGACTGCGTTTCGCCACGGGTAAAGATGGCGGAACCGTGCGTGGCTGGCAGGTAGTTCACCTCTGTCCAGATCGGACGGATCTCGTCCAGCTTGCGGCCATCCAGGCGAACACGGTCATTCAGCACCATGTTGCGCACCGCCTCTTTCTCCACGTCGTGGAAGTAAGTCTTGATCAGGCCCGTATCATAGGTGTGATCCTCTGGCAGCGAAGAAACGAACGCTTCTAAAACAGAGGCAAAGCCCTCTTTACGCTCTGCTTTGTTGGCGCTACCTCTTCTGGCTACTTCCAGTGCCTTTTCGTAGGTAGCGTCGTATACTTTCTGACGAAGTTCTTCGTCGTGCGTCTCGTGCGAGTAGGTACGCTTCACTGTTTTCCCTACCATTTCGGCAAGGTCTAACTGTGCCTGGCACTGTACTTTGATGGCTTCGTGCGCAAACTGGATTGCCTCCAGCATTTCCGCCTCAGACACCTCGTTCATTTCACCTTCCACCATTACCACGCTGTCGATAGAAGCACCGATCATCAGGTCAATGTCTGCCCGCTGCAGGTCTGTTACGTTCGGGTTGATCACGAGCTGGCCGTCAATACGCGCCACACGCACCTCAGAGATAGGGCCATTGAAAGGAATGTCGGACACGGCCAGGGCGGCAGAGGCAGCGAGCGCTGCCAAGGCATCCGGCATGATCTCTGTATCGGCAGAGATCAGGTTGATGGTCATTTGTGTTTCGGCATGGTAGTCATCCGGGAACAGCGGGCGCAGTACGCGGTCTACCAGGCGCGACACCAATACTTCATAGTCAGATAGTCTAGCTTCTCTTCTCAGGAAACCACCGGGGATTTTACCGGATGAGGCAAATTTCTCCTGGTAGTCAACCGAAAGTGGCAAGAAGTCCACCCCTTCACGGGCATCTTTGTTAGAAACAACGGCTGCAAGCAGCATGGTATTTCCCATTTTCACTACCACAGAGCCGTCTGCCTGCTTGGCAAGCTTCCCAGTTTCAATTGTGATCTCCCGACCGTCCGGGAGCAGTATCGTTTTGTTAATCGCGTTGTATGGCATCTTCAGTTTTCTTTAACATCAAAAAGACAGGGCTACCCATTGTGGCCGCTGTCGGTATTGGCAATAGAGGAAGGGAAGGGGGTGCTATAAAAAAGATTAGGGAATTCCTGACTAAAGAATTCCCTAACAAAGTATAAGCAGCTTACTTACGGATACCTAGCTCGGCAATAATCGCTCTGTATCGCTCAATATTGTTTTTCTGCAGGTAGTTCAGCAATCTTCTTCTCTTACCTACAAGCTTCAGAAGGCCAAGACGCGTGCTGAAGTCCTTTTTGTGAACTTTCAGGTGCTCTGTCAGGTCAGCGATGCGCGTCGTGAAAAGCGCAATCTGTGATTCTGCTGATCCTGTATCAGCCTTTGTCTTCGCGAAGCCGTGCTTTTCGAAAATTTCTTGTTTCGCTTCAGTGGTTAATTTCATTGCGTAAAAATATCAATCTAGGTTTTATCTTGCCACTCTTATTATACAAGCCACAAAGGTATATAAATTACTTTTACAAAAAAATATTTACTTCATCTTTGTAGGGCAACTGCTACAGTTTGTTGCGGCGCAGGCGCGTCACCAGCTTACGCCAGAAGTCTACTTCCAGTAAGCTGGAATCGCTGCGGGCCTGGTACAGGAAGAAAAGGCCGATCGGCAACAGGACCATGTTGGCGGCCCAGAGCCCCGCTCCCACCGGCACGATGCCTTCCCGGGCCCACTTCTCCCCTAGTATCGACATCACATACATAAAGATGAAGAACATAATGGAGATGAGCACCGGCACGCCGAGCCCTCCCTTTTTAATGATTGCTCCCAGGGGTGCCCCGATCAGGAACATAATGATAATAGCGGCTGACTGCGTGTACTTTTTCCAGATCTCAATTTCGTAGTTATTGGCATCGCGCAGGGTGTTGTTCAGGCGCTCCACATAACTCGCCGTAAAGCTTTTGATGTTACGGGCCTTGTTCGTGGCCATGGCCAGTACCTCAGGGGTGGGCTTGGGCAGTTCCCGCTCCAGTGCCTTGCCCGTTAAACGTAAGCCGTTCTTCACGCTGCCGGTGTCGGCCTTAAAGTACATGTAAAACGGATCCACGTTCGGGGCATAGCGTGTTTCCTCACGGTCGGTATAGCGGCGCAGGGAGTCCGTCACCACCTTCAACTGTGAGATGTTCTTCATCATCTTATTGTCGGAGAAGAGCTCTTCGCGGGTACGGTCCAAGTTAAAGGAGGCCATGGACAGAACAATCTTGCTTTCGTCAAAGCGCTGGCGGGCAAACTGGTCGTTCGTGTTTCGGAAAGAGGCGTCGTTCTGGTCGATGTACGTATTGCCCCGGAATAACTCCAGGATGAGGTAATTGTCGTCGTAGGCCATGTACATCTCACCGGAGTCTGCCAGGATAACCGTGGTATTGGCCCCGCCCTTGGAGTGGTCGTAGATCATCACGTCGCGCAGCGTCTGCCCGTCGTTCAGCTTTTCGTTCACCTTAATGCTGTACCCCGGAATACCGTTGTAAAAGGCCCCCTCCTTAAAGTTCATGGCGGGTTTCTTCTGCCGGATGTCCCACAGCAGGCTATAGGCCTTTAGGTTGGCCTTCGGAACAATGTTGTTGTTGAAGAAAAAGGCGCCGATGGTGAGCAGCGACACAGCGATAAACACAGGGCGCAGGATGCGGGTAAGGGGGATGCCGGCTGTTTTGATTGCCGTGAGTTCGTGGTGCTCGCCCAGTGTACCAAAGGTCATAAGCGCTGACAGCAGCACGGCCAAGGGCAAGGCCACAGGCGCCATGTTCATACTGAAGTAAAACAGAAGCTCAGCAAACACCTCGGCTCCCAGGTCCTTCCCTACGAGCTCATCAAGGTACTTGAGCATGTACTGGGTGAGCAGTATGAACTCCACCACAGCGAATGTAAGTAAGAAGGGTCCTAAAAAGGCCCGAAGGATTAGCTTATCTAGTTTCTTCATGAGCAAAAAGCGGCGGTATACCAAAGTGATAACCCGCCTAAGCCTTGCTTAAGTTTCTCAAAAATCATGCAAAGATAAGCTTTCGGTACAGAAGCCTACTATCCTCCCACTATTTCACGCAAATTTTGCATCAGGTTGTCCCAGAGTTCCTCCAGTTCCTCCACGTCCTCCTCTTCGGTATAGTCCACCACCTTCAGGAATTGCTCCTGGGTTAGTTCGCTTGCCTCGATAGAGAAGTCGATATAAGAGGCGTCCGGCGTCGTGTTCTTATTCTGGTCCAGGAACAGGAAGCGCACCGAGCGGTTGGTGCGGTGGCTGGTCATCTCGGCAAAATGGTTGCGGCCGTCCCAGAAAAAATTGTATACTTTGTCCTCGTCCACGTTCACTTCGTCGCAAAACCATTGGGCCAGGCCGCTTGCTGTAGAGAGATAAGGGTAAAGAAGTTTTGCGGAAGCATTGATCGGGTACTCCCGAACAAATTTTGTCTTCGTAGCTCTCGTCATAATCAGGCTGTCTAAGTGTCTGAGTAAGTATAGTGTTTATTCTCCAAAGAATGTATATCTGAAAAATAAAATATTTTTTTTAGGAAAAGACGCTTGCATATTTCGAAATCTATCCGCTATATTTGCACCACAATTCGGCGGGGTAGCTCAGATGGTTAGAGCGCAGGATTCATAACCCTGAGGTCGGCAGTTCGATTCTGCTCCCCGCTACTAGAAGAAAAAGGCTTGCTGGTAACCCGGCAAGCCTTTTCTGCTTTACAGCCCTTCCCTGCTCTCCTTTTGTGGGTACTCCGCGCCTTCTTTAAGATGAGGAGCATTCTGCTACCTCTAACAGGCTTAGTACAGGCCGTCGCAACACAGGCTAAAGCACAAGGGGCATAAGTCAGCATAGCCTTTTCTTTGAAACCAAACGACAGCCTACACTTAGAAGCAGCAAGGAGGATGCGTGGCAAGCAGGTTATCAATAGAAAAAGTTGCGGTATGGAATTACTTTCTTAATTTTTCGCTTCTTTATGGAGTTAAGACAAGACACCATCTCATGATTATTCCCAATCCAATTATCAAACTAGATTATAATCCAGCCCAGGATGTTCTGGTTGTGGAGTGGCCTGACGTACACGAATATACAACAAGCCAGGCAGCCTATACCCTGGACATTATTGTTGAAACAGTAAAGCTGTACGATGTAAAGTACCTTCTCACAGACACGAGAAACGGTATTATTGATATCCCGGAAGCAAAGTACAAGGCGCTAATTCTAAGCTTTGCAAAGAGCCTGGCAACCACCCGCTTAAAGAAACTGGCACGGGTAGTAACAGCAAGCACACTACGCGAGAAACCTATTAACGAGGTCCGCCGAGAAGCACAGCTTGCAGTCCCGATTAAAAGCTTCGACAATGCGGAGGAGGCCCTGGCTTGGCTGGTGTCCGAAAAGTATGAACTCTCCTAACTTAGCAGCCCGGAACATCTACACTGTTAAATAACGCTGAAAAGCGAACCAGCCAGGTAGTGCAATAGCACCTCCTGGCTTTTATATTTTGTAGGTATTCATGAGAGGAATACGGAACGCAGGGAACTCGCAAAAAACAAAAAGGATGCACCACCCTTAAGTGCACCCTTTTAGCATTCCTATGTCTGGTATAACGTAGGCAATCATAAATGGTTATCTCAGCTTATTCCAGCACCCCTGCTGCTTCTGTTACTTTCCGTTAACAGAAATTTATTCCTTGCAACGACTCCCCCATTACGTAGAGCCAGCGATGAAAAGTATTTGTAGCCCACCCAGTTGAAAAGACCGCTGCCTCTAAGCAAACTTAAAATTCTTAGCGCTGAACAAATACGGATTATAAATATAAATACGTAGTTTTATGCCCCTGTATTTATACTTACCATATTACCGTTCCTATGAGCGAATTAAAGGAATTTTTAGACAAGCTGAGCGCTTGTGATTGCAATCTGGTTGTGCTAACGCTAATTAGTGCGAATCGGGTGTACTGCCGCCTTTTTAAAGACGGACAGTACATAGACAGAGTGTTTGTAAACGACCCGCTGATAGTAACAGAGCTTTATAAGCTCTGCGGTAGAGGAGAAGAAATAGATGCCGATGGGATCGCCAAGCTTCGACAGAAGTTTATAGCAGTTTAAGAAGCCAGGACCCGGCTGTTGCTGTAGCCGCTAAACACATCATAAAAGGCTTGCTGGTTATTCCAGCAAGCCTTTGTGCTTCTAACTGCCCCCAGAGAGACCCAGTAACAAGAAAGCCAGACAGCACCCTACTGCAAAGAGGAAAGTGACAAAAAATAAGTTTAAATTTCAACCCATTAGCTTATTGACCTTCCGTGTGTTACGTATAATACTTGTTGCTTTGCCATAGCGCGCCACCGCTAGTACACGGTGCTCAGGAGCTAAACCGCCTGTACAACCCGGCATGCACAGGACACTAAACCAAGCCGCCCTAACGACGGGAGGCTTCCAGGCATACACGTGAAGAGCCGGCTAGCTAGTTGCAGCTCACCTGTGGCAACTTACTTTGAAAGCTGCTGCAGATATATTATTTACAGTTTGCTTACCTAAACCTGAAATTTCCGTAAGCCGCTTTACATTGCCTTTCACAACTGAGGCGCTTCGTGTCGTATTGTTTTAATGCCGTAGAAGGGATTTCTTCACGCTACAATTTACCAGATGCTGATTTATAACGGAATCATTACCCTCGACTACGACCCAACAACAGACATCCTGGCAACCAGCATGCCTGACGTACGGGAGTTCGCGTTCCCGGAAGTAAGCTTTTGCCTGGGCCTGATCGTGGATAACGTGCGGGTGTACGACATCAAAAAGCTCTTGCTCGACTCCAGTAAATCAGTAATAGAAGTGGAAGACGAAGCTTATAAAGCTATCACCACCAAGTTTGCGATGGACTTAATGGGAACACGCCTGCAGAAACTGGCCCGGGTAGGAACTGTAGACCTAAAGCGGGAGGAAAAGTCCACTAAACTGTCTGCGGAGCTTAGGCAGGAACTGAACCTGCCGATGGAGTTTAAAAACTTCACGAGCAGGGCTGAAGCCATGGACTGGCTTTTGTCCCTGGAGCGGGTATAAGCATAGGCATCGTTTGATCCTTACCGGTGCTTCCCGCTGCCCTGAAAAACCATACTGCAACATCTTACGCCCTATAGCCCCCTCTCCTAAGCTTAGGCCTATACCCTAGTACTTTAACAGTAGGCTAGCACAAACACGTAGCTAAAAAGCAGTATTTATCCATGAATTATTTACCTGATCGCGAGGTTACCTTTGTTCTTGAAGAGAAGGATACAGAAAAGGTATGACCGATAAGAGCTGGAAAACATTTGAAGATTATGAGCAGCTGTTACAGCAGGGCCTGATCACGTGCTTCGCGGTGTATTTTAAGAACAAAGGCTTGCTGCTGACAGCAATAGATGGCCCGGAGGAGGAAGTACCTTTACCTGAAGACATGCTCCAGTCTGTAACCATCTATTTCTACGGCTTAGGCTCGGTTTCTTATGGCACTAGTGATTATGATAGCCTGAAAAGTCTGCTAAATACCCGTACCATACTGAAGAAGTTACTGTAAAAGGAGCAGCAATAAAGAAGAACAGACACAAACAACTCGCTTGTATAAGGAAATTTGCCAAAGAGCTGCTACACAGCAAACCGGCATTTTACGCCAGGGCACTATCCTTCTTTCCGTTTGTCGGCCAGGGTTGACTGCGCCAGTAATTCCCTGAGCCGCTCAATGTCTACCTTCATCTCCTCTCCCAACAAAGGCACTGTCTTCAAGATCACCTGCAAAGCTTAGGGACTTTTCTGCTGGTAGCAATGTTTCAGCAGTTCATAGCCAACCCCCCCCTGCCCCTCCTTGTTTAAGGCGGGGAGCTTGTTCTTTCTGCCATAACTGCAGCGGCGCCGTTGCTTCCGTTCCTCTCATGAAAGAGGTCAAAGCAAGCTTCTAGCCCTTGCTTTAACACGGGCAGCTTTAGGAGAAATCTTCTTATGAATATCTCCACAGGCGATCACCCCCACCCCAAGCGGGCCCTCTGCTGCTCCTCTTAGGGCACGTCCCTATTCATCGTGCTTTTCGGCATGAACTCAAACTATAGAAATTTACCTTTATTAAAGTAGTAACAGAACTCCCCTCCTTAGGCAAGGAGAGCAGGGGTGGTTGGATAACAACTACACAAACCGTTCGTCAAGCCCCTTAAAACAAGCATCTTCCACCTCCTTGCCCGTCTTTAAAAATCCTGATTCAACTGTCTCCGTACATACAAAACTGAATTAACAGGACGTAAAAATTAGAGCACATGAAGGACCAACAATACTTATGGTGGCAAAAAGGACTCGTGTATCAGGTATACCCCCGATCTTTCCAGGACAGTGACGGAGATGGGGTTGGTGATTTAAAGGGCATCATTCAAAGGTTAGACTACCTGAAATGGCTGGGTATCACTGCTGTGTGGGTTTCGCCTATTTACCCCTCCCCAATGGCGGACTACGGCTACGACATCTCTGACTACCAGGGCATTCACCCGCTGTTTGGCACGATGGAGGATTTTGACCAGCTGCTGGAGGAGGTACATAAGCGCGATATGAAGCTTATCCTAGACCTGGTGCCCAACCACACCTCCAACGAGCACCCCTGGTTCCTGGAGTCCCGCTCCTCCCGCAACAACCCGAAACGGGACTGGTATATCTGGGAAGATCCCAAGGAAGACGGGAGCGAGCCCAATAACTGGCTGGCTGTGTTTGGCGGCAGCGCCTGGGAATGGGACGAGAAAACAGAACAGTACTACTATCATGCCTTTCTGAAAGAGCAACCCGACCTGAACTGGCGTAACCCGGAAGTGCAACAAGCCATGTTCGAGGTGATGCGTTTCTGGCTGGATAAGGGGGTAGACGGTTTCCGGGTAGACGTGATGTGGCACATGATCAAAGACAAGCAACTGCGGGACAATCCGCCTAACCCAAACTATCAGCCGCAACAGTCCACCTACGAGCAGGTAATACCCGCTTACTCTACGGATCAACCAGAAGTACACGATATCGTAGCCATGATGCGCGAGGTGATGAATAAATATGACGAGCGGGTGCTGATTGGAGAAATTTACCTGCCTATCCACCGCCTGGTAACCTATTATGGACAGGATAACCAGGGCGCACACCTACCCTTCAACTTCATGCTCATTACCCTCGACTGGAATGCCAGAACCCTTACCTCCCACATAGATGAGTACGAGGCGGCCATACCGGAAGGCGGTTGGCCTAACTGGGTAATTGGTAACCACGACAAACCGCGTATCACCAGCAGGGTAGGACAGGCACAGGCCAAAGTAGCGGGCATGCTGCTCTTAACCCTGCGCGGGACCCCTACCCTGTACTATGGCGACGAACTGGGTATGCGCGATGTGCCGATTCCGCCCGACGAGGTACAGGACCCACAGGGTCTGAACATGCCCGACAAGAACCTGAGCCGCGACCCTGCCCGTACCCCGATGCAATGGGACACGAGTGAAAACGCTGGCTTTACGTCCGGAAAGCCCTGGTTACGCCTGCCAGCCAACTATAAGCGCGTAAACGTGGAAGTGCAGAAAGAAGACCCCTACTCCTTCCTGTCCTTTTACCACAGACTGATCAAATTACGCCAGGAAGAACCGGCGCTGCATGTAGGAGACTATGTACCGGTTGTAACGGACGGACCGCTACTGGCCTTTATCCGCGAACATGAAGAGAAGAGGTTCCTTATTGTCCTGAACTTGAGTCATAAACCTTCGATCTTTAGTCCTAAAAACATCTCTTATAAAGGGAAAGTAATACTAGCTACCGAGTCGGACCTGGAAAACAACAGGATAGAAGGTGTCATTACGATGGGTGGCGACGAAGGGCTGTTGATACAGTTGGATTAACGTTCATTTTCTTAAATTTTAAAAGCCCGATAGTATAAGAACTGCTTCGGGGTCAGCATATGAAAATAGTAGGCGCTGAATACACCGGTAACGGCCATTGCCGCTTTACCGTGTGGGCACCAGAGAAAGAGCGCATGGTTTTGCACCTGGTGCAGCCGGAAGACCGATTAGTAGAAATGGATCGCGCCACGTGGGGCTACTTTACAGTAGAGCTGGACAACCTATACCCTGGTGCCCGCTATTTTTACAGGCCTGAGGGTGAAAAGGACTACCCCGATCCTGCCTCTTATTATCAGCCGGAGGGGGTGCACGGCCCTTCGGAGGTGATAGACCATGCCAGCCACCTTTGGCGCGACACGAGTTGGCAGAACCTGCCCCTGCAGGACCTGGTGTTATACGAGCTCCATGTAGGCACTTTTACCCCGGAGGGTACCTTCGAAGCCATTATTCCCCGGCTGGAGGAACTGAAGGAAACAGGGATCAACGCCCTCGAGCTCATGCCCGTAGCGCAGTTCCCCGGAGACCGGAACTGGGGCTACGATGGCACTTACCCCTATGCCGTACAACAGTCCTATGGCGGACCGGAAGGATTGAAGAAACTGGTAGATGCCTGCCACGCGCAGGGGATAGCCGTTTTCCTGGACGTTGTGTACAACCACCTGGGGCCGGAAGGGAACTACCTGGAGCAGTATGGCCCCTACTTTACCGACAAGTACAAAACGCCCTGGGGCAAGGCCATCAACTTTGACGGTCCTTACTCAGACGGTGTGCGGGAGTACTTCTCCAACAATCCCCTTTACTGGCTGGAACACTACCACCTGGATGGGCTGCGGCTGGATGCTATCCACATGATCTTCGACCAGAGCGCCACTTCTATCTGGGAGCTGATGCGCAGCAAGGTGCAGGACATCACACAGCAGATGCACCGCCCCTTTTACCTTATTGCCGAGAGCAACCTGAATGCCCCACGCGTGGTGCAGAAAACAGAACTGGGTGGCTATGGCTTCGACGCCCAATGGCTCGACGACTTTCACCACGCCCTGTACGTGTTACTGGATAAAGCAGGGCTGAAGTTCTATGAGGACTACGGCAAGATGGAGCAACTGGCCAAGGCCTTTGCCGAAGGATTTGTACACAGTGGCGAGTTCGTAAAGTTCCGGAAGCGCACCTTCGGGGCCTCCTCTGCCGGCGTGCCCGGCGATTGTTTTGTGGCCTTTACCCAGAACCACGACCAGGTGGGCAACCGCATCGAGGGCGAGCGCCTCACGCAGCTTGTTGGCTTTGAGCGTTTGAAGTTAGCTGCCGCAGCCCTGCTCGTTTCCCCCTACATCCCGATGCTCTTTATGGGCGAAGAGTACGGCGAGGAAGCCCCTTTTCTCTACTTCGTAAGCCATTCAGATAAAGAGCTGGTCAAGGCCGTGCAGAAAGGGCGCAAAGAGGAGTTCGCGAATTACAAGTGGGAAGGAGACCCACCCGACCCGCAGGCGGAGCAAACGTTTAAGAAATCGAAGCTGAACTGGGAGCAGCGTGGACAAGGCAAGCATGCTCTTTTACGAGACTGGTACCAGGCGCTGATCGGCTTGCGCCGCCGGGAACCCGCGCTATCGAACTACAACAAAGCAGACGTACAGGTGCAGACCCTGGGACAGGAAGGCCTCGTACTGCTCCGTCAGGACAGAATCGATGATCAGGAGGTATTGTGTCTATTTAACTTCTCGGAGCAGACCATCCCTTTCAGCATGCCCCAGAGTAGCACCACCTGGCATAAACTGCTGTACTCAAAAGACCAACAGTGGCTGGAGCAAGAAGGTGCTGAGGCTGCCCCTGCAGAAGAGACCCTAACAGCCGGGCAGCACATAGAACTACCGGCCCTTGCTGTACTGTTGTACAGCAATTATACCAGTATGTAAACGCTTAGAGGGTTTTGGGCTGGTTTACCCGGAACCACCTGTAGCCATAGCCGTTGAGCTTGACATGGGTAGTATCCTCTTTGGTCGGCTCATACAGCTCGTCAGAGAAAAAATCGACAAACTGGCGGGGATGGATGTCCTTGGACTGCACCTCCGCTTCACAAGGCTCTCCTGATAAGTTATGCGCGAAAACCAGCATGCTCTCATCCCACTCCACGGTATGCAGTAGTACCTGCGGGGTATCTGTCGGGATAGCGTTTGCCTCACCCCAGCCGATCTCCTTGCAATGTTTGCGCATCTGGATCAGGCGCTTCATCCAGGACAGCAGGGAGTCTTCGTCTTTGTGTTGTTCCACCACATTCACCTTCTTATAGCTGAAAGGGCCTGAATCAAGCATTGGCCACACGACTTTATCGGAGGGTGCCGTGGAGAAGCCCCCATTCTGCCCGGCATTCCACTGCATGGGCAAGCGTACGCTACCTCGTCCCTGCTGCTTCAGGTCCTCCCCCATGCCAATCTCGTCGCCGTATACCAGCATCGGCGAACCGGGCATGGTGAACATCAGGCTATACGCCATTTCAATGTGCTTCCGGTCCCCCCCCAGCATAGGTGCCAGGCGGCGCCTGATCCCACGGTTAAAGATGCGCATGTTCTCATCAGGGGCAAAGCGTTTAAAGACCTCCTGCCGCTCTCCTTCCGACAGCCGCTCCAGGTCCAATTCATCCAGGTTACGGAGGAAGTTTACCCATTGGCACTGTACTGGAGGCAAAGGTTCTTTTAACCAACTGGCAATGGACTGTGCATCCTCTCGGGCTAGTCCCAGGAAGATATAGTTGTCCAGGATAAAGTTAAACAGCATGTTTATGCGCTCTCCTTTGCCAAAGTATAAGCTGATCTTGTCCTGTGGTACATCGGCTTCGCCCAGAAGTACCGTTTCCTCACTTTTCTGAGTTATGGTATCACGCAACTCCTGGAGGAATTGAGCTGGTTTTTTAACGCGTGTTCCTTCCTTGTCCTTGCCATCCAGCAGGTGTGTGGCAGCATCTATGCGAAAGCCGTCCACGCCAAAGGCCAGCCAAAAATCAATAATAGACATAATCTCGTGCTGGACATCCGGATTGGCGATATTCAGGTCCGGTTGGAAGCTGTAGAACTTGTGATGGTAATAAGCCCCTGCGCTTTTCTCATAAGACCAAACGCTGTTTTCCTGCCCCGGGAACACGTTTTGGGCAGACGCCTCTGAAGGGCGGTCCTTGCGCCAGACGTAATAGTTAAAGAATTTAGAGGTAGGATCCGCACTGGCCGCCTGGAACCAGGGATGTTCATTAGAGGTATGGTGCACAATCAGGTCTACCAGTACCCGCATCCTACGCTGCTTTGCCGCCCTGACAAACTGGGAGAAGTCGTGCAGCGTCCCCAGCCTACCATCCACCGACATGTAGTCCTTCACATCATAGCCATTATCCCGGTTTGGTGTGGAGTAGAAAGGAAGTATCCAGATGCAGTCCACGCCCAGGTCGCGCAAGTAGTCCAACCGGTCGATCAAGCCCTGGAAGTCCCCTACCCCGTCGCCATCCGAATCCTGGAAACTCTCTACATCAACGGCATAGAAGACGGCGTCTTTGTACCAAAGTTCATTCTTATTGGGGGTGGTTCTAATGTCTTCTACGGTCATACAACGATCTTTTGTGTGCTTCAGATACTCTACAGAAGTCAAACGAAAAGACCAGTTTAGGGGTTAAAAGAACTTTATCCTTTAGGTAACCGCAACATTAAGGTAGTTAACTCGCCCTACTTCGAACTTGGTTATCGACCCATAAAAAAAAGGCGGCACAGGTGCTCCTGTACCGCCTTCTGTTCCTTTGCTAAATAAGCCTGCTAATCTGCCAGCTTTGTCTCGATATCCTCTGCTTCCAGCATTAACTCTTCCCACTCCTCCTGGGCTTTGTCCAGCTTTTGCTTGATGGCTTCAAACTCCTGCGTTTTCTCCTGAAGCAGCTCCACGTTCCCGAACACCTTCGGGTCGGCCAGCTGGGTCTCGCAGGCAGCCAGCTTTTGTTCCAGGGCCTGCACTTTTTGCTCTACCTCGCTCACCTGGCGGTTAACCTGCTTCAATTGGTTCGTAAGCTGTGAGAATTCGCTCTTATCTTTTGGCTGTTTCTGCTTCACTTCGGTTTTCTGCTCTATGGCAGCTTCCTTTTTAGCCTCCTTCTCCCGCTTCTCCTGCCAGGTCTCATACTCATGGTAAGTACCCGGGTACTCCTTCAACTCATAGTCCTCAATAAACCAGATCTTGGTGGCCACGTTCTCCACGAAGTACCGGTCGTGCGAGATCACGACAAAGGTTCCTTCGTACTGCTCCAGTGCCTGTATCAGGATGTTCACTGATTGTATGTCGAGGTGGTTGGTCGGCTCGTCGAGCATCAGGAAGTTGGCCTCCGAAATCAGTGTCTTCGCCAGGGCCACGCGGCTCTTTTCCCCTCCCGAAAGCACCTTGATCTTCTTGAACACTGTATCACCGGTAAACAGGAAGGAACCCAGCAGCGTGCGCAACTCCACCTCCGTTTTGCCCGAGCCTGCCTGCTGCAACTCCTGTAAGATCTCATTATCTACCGTCAGGGCCTCCAGCTGGTGCTGGGCGTAAAAAGACATAATCACATTATGGCCGAGCTCTCGCTTGCCTTTGATGGGCTCGGTACCGGCAATAATGCGTAGCAGCGTGGACTTACCCTTCCCGTTCGCACCGATCAGGGCAATCTTGTCACCCCGCTCGATGTGCACGTTCGTGTCTTTAAAGATCACCTTCTCACCATAGCTCTTACTCATGTGCTCGAGGCGCAGGATATGGCGTCCCGGCTGGGTATTAAAGCGGAAGCTAAAGTTTACTTTGGCTGCGTCCGGGGCAACTTCTTCGATACGGTCCATGCGGTCCAGCATCTTCTGGCGGCTCTGTGCCTGCTTGGCCTTGGTCGCCTTGGCCTTAAAGCGCTCGATAAAACGCTCTGCCTGCCGTATCTGGGCCTGCTGGTTCTCGAAAGCGCCTTGCTGTATCTCGTCGCGCAGCACTTTCTCCTCCATATAAAAGCTGTAGTTACCGGCATAAACGATCAGCTTGCTGTTAGAAACCTCCACGGTGATGTTGGTGGTGCGGTCCAGGAATTCCCGGTCGTGCGACACAATGACCACTGCCCCTTCAAAACGCTCCAGGTAAGACTCTAGCCATTTGATGGAAGGCAAGTCCAGGTGGTTGGTTGGTTCGTCTAGCAGCAGCAGGGAAGGCTTCTGTAAGAGAATCTTGGCCAGCATTACGCGCATGCGCCAGCCTCCCGAGAAAGAAGCCAGGGGTTGCTGCAGTTCTGCGGTGCTAAAGCCCAGGCCTTCCAGTATAGCCTCCGCCTCTGCCTGCATGGTATAGCCACCCAAGGCTTCAAACCGGTCCTGCAGGTGCGCCAGCTTATCTACCAGGCTGTCATGGAAGTTATTCTCAAACTCCACCAACACCTTATCAATTTCCTTTTGCAGGTTGATGGCCTCTTCAAAGGCCTGCATCGCCACAGAAAGAATGCTTTCGTGTGTCTCGTAGCTCAACAAATCCTGGTTCAGAAAGCCAATGGTCGTATCCTTGCTCATCTGCACGCTACCGCTGTCCGGCGTATACTCCCCCACAATAATGCGAAGCAAAGTAGACTTGCCTGTGCCGTTCAGACCAATCAGGCCGATCTTGTCCTTTGGTTTGATGTGCAGGTTAGCGTCGTCGTACATCGGCCGACTGCCAAAATGAAAGCTGAGGTTGTTTATGGAGATCATGTGCGCTGAAATACTATTGTCGCAAAGGTACTTATTTTTGGACGTCTCTTAAAAACACTCAGAAGCCCGAGATGGTGCACTACTTTATAAAATTATGCCACATCCACCTATAGTCTTGTTGTTGCTAAGAATATTATAATTTAAGAAAATAAAAGGATAGGGAAGCCTGTACGTGAACAATAATAAATTCCTCTCGTTTCATAGATTTACGTGTTAAACCTACGGCATCTAACCGGCAGGTAAATTTGTACTTAATACTTTCCCTATGATTGCGATTACTTCGCTTCTGGATAAGAAGACTTCAGCCCGCGTGACTGAGCTCACGGAGCACCTGGAGGAAAAGTTTGGCCTTGCCGGCGTTAAGGTTACTCCTTACCCCCACCTGACCCTGCTTACAGCCGAGATTCCCGACATGGAAGAGCTAAAGCAGTACCTGGAGTCGGTAACTTTTGAAACAGAGAACTTCACCATACGCACTACCGGTCTTGGGGTATTCCCGGGACCAAACCCGGTGGTGTACATACCCGTGCTGCGCACGGCACCCCTGAACAACCTGCACGGCACCCTGCACCGCGATATTGCTGAGATGAGCACCGAGATGGGCGTTTACTATAACCCGAACCTGTGGCTGCCTCATATTTCGCTTGCCTTGGGTGATACCTCCCCGGAAATACTGGGCCCCATGTTTACCTTTTTGTGCCAGTACAACTTCAACTGGGAAATCACCCTCGACAACCTTACCATTTTACAGAAGTGTGGCGATTACTTTTTAAAGGACGAAGAGTTTCATTTCGGGAGGCCTGAGCTGAAAACAAACCGAAAGCAATCCCTAAAAGGCGACACCATATAAATTAAAAGGCCTGCAGCTTAACACTGCAGGCCTTTTAATTTATCGTCTTCCGACACTTACATGTCTAACACCATCGCAAAGATAAGCGGCGCCACGATTGTAGCATCCGATTCGATCACGAACTTCGGCGTATCTCTGCCCAGCTTACCCCAGGTGATCTTCTCGTTCGGTACAGCACCGGAGTAAGAACCATAGCTGGTAGTAGAATCAGAGATCTGTGCAAAGTACCCCCATAGCGGCACATTCGTGCGCTGCAGGTCCTGGTGCAGCATCGGTACCACGCAGATCGGGAAGTCACCGGCAATACCGCCTCCAATCTGGAAGAAGCCAATCTTAGATTCTTCTGTTGCTGTTTCGGTATAAAAATCGGCCAGCTCTATCATGTACTGAATACCCGTTTTCATGGTATGTACGTTCTTGATGTCGCCGCTGATCACGTGGCCGGCATAAATGTTACCCAGCGTAGAATCCTCCCATCCTGGTACAAAGATCGGCAGGTTCTTCTTAGCTGCCTCCAGCATCCAGCTGTTCTTCGGGTCGATCTGGTAGTACTGCTCTAACTCACCTGATAACAGGATCTGGTAGAAGAACTCGTGCGGGAAGTAAGACTCCCCGGCTTTGTCTGCTTTCTCCCAGTATTTCAGTACCACGTGCTCTAAACGGCGCATCGCTTCTTCTTCCGGAATACAAGTATCTGTCACACGGTTGAGGTGACGGCTCAGAAGCGCCTCCTCATCAGCAGCTGAAAGTTCGCGGTAATGTGGTACGCGCTCATAGAAGTCGTGCGCTACCAGATTAAAGATATCTTCCTCCAGGTTGGCCCCTGTACAGGAAATGGCATGCACCTTATCCTGACGGATCATTTCGGCCAAAATGATGCCGAGCTCTGCTGTCGACATGGCACCTGCCAATGTGATAAGCATTTTTCCACCTGTGTCGAGGTGTGTTTTATAAGCTTCGGCAGCATCCACCAGAGAGGCTGCGTTAAAATGCTTGTAGTGTTTCTTAATAAAATCTGTTACCTGCATAGTTGATAATTTTGTCCCAATACCTGCTTTTTGTGCAGCTTGGCACGGCAATTTATTAAATTTTTACTGATTTATACCTTACGGCATATATACAGCAGCTGTTCGAACACCAGACGTATGCGGGTGGAATGATAGCCGGTTAGCTATATGACCTCCAGTTTCAGTAGCATAACATAAATTCTGCAAAAAAATTCATGTGCTATCCCCCTTTTCTATATCCGAAAAGCGTGCGAACCAGGCTTATTGTGCCGGTTTTTCTATAATCAGGTTATGGTTGGTATAGATACAAATATCGGCTGCAATGTTAAGGGCCTCGCGTACCATCTCTTCTGCAGAAAGATGCGGCGCATGCTTTTTAAGTGCCAGCGCAGCGGCATGGGCATACATACTACCAGACCCAATGGCTGCAATCTGATTATCCGGCTCCAGCACATCGCCGGTGCCTGAAATGATCAGCAACTCCTCTTTGTTAGCCACTACCATCATGGCCTCTAGCTTGCGGAGGTACTGGTCTTTGCGCCAGTCCTTGGCCAGCTCTATGGCGGCGCGCTTCATATTGCTTTGGTAAGCATTCAGCTTCTCCTCAAAACGCTCCAGCAGCGTAAAGGCATCAGCGGTGGAGCCAGCAAAACCTGTCACAATTTTGCCATCCAGCAACTTCCGGATCTTTTTGACATTGCTTTTTGCGATATGCTTGTCCATGGTCGCCTGCCCGTCGGCTCCTAAGGCCACCTCTCCGTTATGGTAGATGCCACACACAGTGGTTGATCTGATTTTCGTCATTCGTTTTATCTTTTGATTTCGCTATACGAAAAGCAAAGGTTTAGGCTCCGCTTTTCTATGAACACTTAAAGCTATGGGATCTTCAAAGAAAAAGCCAAAGGAGGTGCAGGTGACAAATTGGCTGAATAAACAGACGACGGAAAGGTCTTTTACACAGTGGCCTACTAGTCCTGTTAAGGCATACTGCAACTTCAAGCATTAGTTAACTAAGCTATCGTAGTGGCTGCTTCGCCAACGGAAAGCTGGGTAGTTTTTTTCTTCGGCTAGCAGGACAGTCCTGTTCTATCATCCACAACCACTGTATCATCTCAAACTTTTTTTCATTTGATGCTTAACGAAAAATCTATCGGTGATTCCCCAAAATTTCTCTCCCAAAGGTCGAGATGATGGGATAGCATAAGCAACTTTCTTTCTTCTGTTTTTAGCGCGTGAAGCAAAGCCTTTACAGGTTTTGCTAGCTACAGGGCAAACAGGAGGGCCAAGTGCATTTAATGACACCCCACTGTTGAAGCATCGAGTGGGAGTAAGGAACCTCTAGTGGGAGGCTCTTGATTCTTTAGCCAGCTTGGGGAGAAGGCTCCCTCGAATCTCCAGGCGGCCTCTTAGCCTATCCAGGAGAAACGCAGGCCCAGCCAGCGAGGCGAAAACATGCCAAGAACCTGAACAGCACGAACTGTAGCAAGTCTTTTTACACCCTCACATTGGCTTTTTAAAAGCATAAAAAAACCTCTCCTTTTCAGAAGAGGTTTTCCTTTTATCTATTCTCTTAGATTACACCAGTATTCTCACTGGGTTCTCCAACAGGTTCTTGAATGTTTGCAGGAAGGCGGAACCAACGGCGCCGTCCACTACTCGGTGGTCGCAAGAAAGGGTTACTTTCATCACGTTACCAACCTTGATCTCACCGTTCTTCACTACCGGCACTTGCGAAATACCGCCTACTGCGAGGATACATGCATTCGGTGGGTTAATGATGGCTGTAAACTCATCAATACCGAACATGCCTAAGTTCGAGATAGAGAAGGTGCTGCCTTCCATTTGTGCTGGCTGCAACTTCTTGCTCTTTGCTTTGCCCCCAAGGTCTTTCACCTCAGCAGAAATCGCGGAAAGAGACTTGAAGTCAGCGTTGCGTACCACCGGCACCAACAAGCCCTCCTCAACCGCTACGGCCACACCAATGTTGATGTGCTTGTTGTAACGGATCTTGTCGCCTAACCAGGATGAGTTAACCGCAGGATGCTGTCTAAGGGCAGCAGCAGCAGCTTTGATTACCAGGTCGTTGAACGAGATTTTAACCGGAGAGATCTCATTCATGCTGGCACGTGCTTCCATCGCTTTGTCCATATCAATCGACATGGTCAGGTAGAAGTGTGGTGCCGTGTAAAGGCTTTCCGACAGGCGACGTGCAATGACCTTGCGCATCTGCGAAACGTTCACTTCTTCGTATTCCTCTGTAGGAACTCCCTGGAAAGCAGCAGGAGCAGCCTGCGGCGCAGCTGTCTTGCTTGCCTGTTGCTGTGGCGCAGCGGATGGGGTGAAGTTCTCGATATCGCGCATCACGATACGGCCACCTTCGCCAGTACCTTTGATCTGGGCCAGCTTATAGCCTTTCTCCTCGGCCATTTTCTTGGCGAGCGGAGACGCTTTGATACGACCTCCGTCAGCCGAAGCACCCGTTGTGTCCTGCTCAGCGGCCGTTTGTCCGGGCACCTGTGTCTCCTCCACTTTATCAGAAGTAGCAGGATCTGCCGCGTTCTCTATAGCCTCGTCTGTCTTCGCGTTTTCCTGGCGGTTCTCCTTGTTAGAAGAAGCAGCCTTCAAGAGCGTTTCGTAGTCTGCTCCTGCTTCCCCGATGATCGCAATGATGGCATCAACGGCTACCGAATCGCCTTCTTTTACGCCAGTATACAGCAATACGCCGTCTTCATAAGACTCCAGTTCCATGGTCGCCTTATCGGTTTCTACTTCTGCCAGGATGTCCCCGGATTTCACTTTATCGCCTGTCTTCTTCTGCCAGCTCACCAGCACACCCTCTGTCATGGTGTCGCTCATTTTCGGCATTCTGATCACAGAAGCTTTGATGTTGCTCGTATCTATTGCGACATTCGCCGGTGCCTCTTCTCTGGATGCAACCGTTTTTGTCTCTTCTTCTTTTTTCTCTTCTCTAGCAGCAGGCTTCCCTCCTCCTTTTGCTTCATCCAACAGGCCAGAGATATCTTCTCCCTCCTTACCGATGATAGCTATTACGGCATCCACAGGAACAGAATCCCCTTTTTTAGGACCAATGTACAAAAGTGTACCATCCTCATAAGATTCCAGTTCCATGGTAGCTTTGTCAGTTTCTACCTCGGCCAGGATGTCGCCGGAGCTCACCTTATCGCCTGTTTTCTTAAGCCAAGATGCAATCACCCCCTCCGTCATCGTGTCGCTCATCTTGGGCATTCTTATCACTTCAGCCATAAATTTCGTCGTTGTTTTGTTCGCCCAATTGGTCTAGTATATCCGCCCAAAATTAGATTTAAAAATATTTTATTCAAACTATATGCTTCTAATTTGTTCGTATTTGCTGTGCCGCCCTTTCTCCTTCCTGCACTTGCTTCAGGTGGTCCACATCGCAGAACTTTTTCACGACAAACATGCTACCGGTATAATCCAACTGGTACAGGCACAGGTTCTCGTGCGGAAACAGGTCCATGCAGTGCAAAGGGTAGCGCAGGATGTGGCACAGCAATATACGCATGGCTCGCCCGTGCATGCAAATAAGCACATTTTTCTCCTCCGGCCGGCTTAGCATTAACTCTACAAAAGGCTTTTGGCGCTCGTATACCAGCTGCGGGCTCTCCCCCCCTTCTATGCAAATGTCAGTCCCTCCATTGTTCCAGGTTTGCAGCATGTCCCGGTAGTACTCATCTACATCGGTTGTAATACGCTTGCCTTCGCGTACGCCCCAGCTGATCTCGTTCAGGCCTGGATGCTTGTCATGTGGAATGCCTAAATCTATAAACCCCTGCACAGACTCTATGCTTCTTTGTAGGGTGGAAGTATATACCTTATCAAAAGGCACCTCCTTGTACTTCTCAAAAAAAAGAGCCGACTGGTGCTGGCCTTTTGCATTTAAGCTGGTGTCCACGCCGCTCCCCTGCATGATGCTCTGCAGGTTATAATCTGTCTGTCCGTGCCGGATGAGGTAAACTTTCTTAATACTCAAAATTCTTATACTTTTGCCTTTTCACATCAGAGAAGCCCAAATTCAGGCATCGCAATCCCATGAACAAAGATACTAATACGTTAGAGCAGGTAAAACAGTGGTGCAAAAATACCATGATGGAATACCTGGGCATTGAGATCACAGAAGTGGGCGGCGACTACCTGTGCGCCAGAATGCCTGTTGACCACCGCACGCACCAGCCCATGGGCCTGCTCCACGGAGGCGCCTCTGTGGTACTGGCAGAATCGCTGGCCAGCATGGGTGCTGCCTTACAAGTAGATCTAACCAAAAAGGCCTGTGTTGGTTTAGAAATAAATGCAAACCACATAAAGGGGGTCCGCGAAGGCTGGGTGCATGGCAATGCCAGGGCGGTGCATGTGGGCCGTAGCACACAGGTCTGGGAAACTACTATTACCACCGAAGCCGGGGACCTGGTTTGCATCAGCCGCATGACGGTAGCTGTAATCGATAAAAGATAACTTAAAGCGAAAGGCTGTTGAGCCTTAGGAGATAAAACATGGGTAACCGTACCCTCTCGTACACCATAGAAGAAGTTTTTAAAGCCGCTGTGGCCGGAAACCGGGCCGTGGCGGTGTGGAGACTACCCGAATCGGAGAAGCTACAGGTTTGTGTATCGCTTCAATCAGGCCATGAGGTGGGACAGCCGCACCTGGAGCAGAGCCCCTTTGGATTCCTGTTCTGCCCTTTTCAGCCGCAAGACCACCCGAACATCTTTATCAAGGCAGATGTGTATCTGGACGATGCCTCTGGAGCGGTGATTGCCGCCCCGGATGCCCCGCTGGCAGCATTGGAGCAGTTCTATGTGCTGCTAAGCCAGCCCCTTACCGCCCTGTGGCACTTGCCCCCTCCCATGCCCCCTGCCTCCGAACAGACAGCGGCGAATTACATCAAAGCAGTAGCTGATGCCATAGAGGCCCTGCAGCAAGGGGAAATGGAGAAAGTAGTGCTGTCGCGTAATACCAGGCAGGAGTTAACCGAAGACTTTGACCTGCTGCAGGCGTTTAAAAAGCTTCAGCAGACTTACCCTCGCGCTTTTGTCTCGCTCGTTTCGGTGCCAGGCTTAGGCACCTGGCTGGGTGCCTCTCCGGAAATCCTCGTCAGCATAGATCAGCAAAACCATTTCCGGACTGTAGCCCTGGCCGGTACACAACCCGCCGCGAATGCCGAGTCGGTGGCTTCAGCCATCTGGCGCCAAAAGGAAATTGAGGAACAGGCCATGGTGGAGCGGTATATTTTGAGCTGCTTTAAAAAGCTGCGCCTGCGCGAATATTCGGAGGTTGGGCCGCGCACGGTGGTGGCTGGCAACTTAATGCACCTGCGCACAGACTTTAAGGTAGACCTGGAGGAGGTAGACTTCCCGACGCTAGGATCGGACATGCTACAGCTGTTGCATCCCACTTCAGCAGTCTGCGGCTTGCCTAAGGAGCCTGCCCTGGCCTTTATTCTGGCCTCCGAAGGGTATGACCGCAGCTATTACAGCGGTTACCTTGGCCCGGTGAACAGCGGTGCGGGAACCCACCTTTACGTAAACCTGCGTTGCATGCAGCTGCTGGCAACAGAGGCCATCCTTTACGCCGGTGCCGGCATTACGGCTGCATCTACCCCGGAGCACGAATGGTACGAAACAGAGCATAAGATGCAGACCATGACTCATATTTTGCAACAATTCTAAACGCTTTAAATTTAAATCCCTGAGGTAGCAGGGAAAATAACTGCGTAGTGCTGTGTGCAAACAAGCAGCCATTCATTTACTTAAAATTCACAAGGTGATCCTACAACCTGTTGTTAACATCGCAGAAATTTGCGCCCAAAAAGGCGTGGAGCAAGTCGTGCTATCGCCCGGGTCGCGCTGTGCTCCGCTGACGATAGCCTTTGCCCGCCATCCTAAGCTGACGGTACGAACTGTCACAGATGAGCGCTCGTCGGCCTTTATAGCACTGGGAATGGCCCTGACAAGCGGCAAACCAACCGTGCTGGTCTGCACTTCGGGCACAGCTGCCCTGAACTATGCCCCGGCTGTTGCAGAGGCATATTTTCAGCAGGTGCCCCTACTGGTACTGACGGCAGACCGCCCGCCGGAGTGGATCGACCAGCTGGACGGCCAGACGATCCGGCAGCAGAACGTATATGGCCTGCATATCAAGCAGAGCTACTCCTTCCCTGCCGGCTTTGCGCACCCCGATGCGGCCTGGCACGCAGAGCGCATGGTATCCGAAGCACTAAACGAGGCCCTTGCTTTCCCCGCCGGGCCAGTGCACATCAACGTGCCCCTACGGGAGCCCTTCTATCCTGCTCCAGATGAGGAAGTAACGTTTGACCAGCAGGTAAAGGTCATCGAAGAAGTAGCCAATAACTTTGCCCTTAGCCAAACGCAGGCAGTGCAACTGCAAGAGGAACTACAGCAGTACAAAAAAATACTGGTAGTGGCCGGACAGGATGTCTTAAAGCCTGACTTGCTCGATAGCTTGGAGAAATTCAGTGCAAACACAGGTGCAGTAGTTGTCGGCGATATTATAAGCAATGTGCAACGAAGCCCTGGGGTAATTCGCTACCAGGATGCGATCTTCTCCTCACAGGACGAAAGCCTGCTACAGCAGTTGCAACCGGACCTGCTGCTGACGTTTGGGAAGTCGATCATCTCGAAAAGCCTGAAGCTGTACCTCCGCAAATTCAAGCCGAAGGCACAGTGGCACCTGCAGCCGGCAGGGCAAGTGGCGGACACCTTTCAAACACTCACCAAAATTATCCGCTGTGCGGCCCCGGACTTTTTCTCAAGCCTTGGGGAAAGAGAGTGGGCTGATAGGGCCTATGCTGAAATCTGGAAGCGTACCGATGGCAGGGCTGGTCGCTTCCTAAAAAGCTACACGGCAGAGGCTGGGTTTAGTGAATTAGCCGTAGTAGCGCAAGTACTACAGCAACTGCCCCAGCAAAGCCATTTACACCTGGCCAACAGCATGTCGGTACGCTATGCCAACATCCTGGCTTTGGCTCCCGGACAGCAGGTAGCGGTGTTCGCAAACAGGGGTACGAGCGGCATTGATGGCAGCAACAGCACCGCCGTAGGTTGCGCCTTAACAAGCCCGGGCATCACCACCCTCCTGACCGGTGACCTCGCTTTTTTCTATGACCGCAATGGCTTGTGGCACAATTACCTGCCGCAGAACCTGCGCATCGTGTTACTGAACAACCATGCAGGGGGGATATTCCGACTGATCGACGGGCCTAAGCAGCAGCCGGAGTTAGAGCCATTCTTCGAGACAAAGCAGGCGCTGAACGCAGCGAATACAGCCAGCGATTTTGGCCTAAACTATTGGGCCGTTCGCAACTACGAAGAACTGACAGAGGCATTGCCGAAATTCTTTGCCGCGGATGCCGGCGCGGGCATCTTAGAAATTTTTACCGATAGCAAGGAAAACGCTGCGGCTTTCGCCGCTTACAAGCAAGCGCTTGTAAAAGCCCTGAGCTGATACTTTTTGGACCAAGCAGCACAAAGCCTGGCCATGCCTCCACATGGTCAGGCTTTTTCGTGTTCAGCCCCAGGAGCAGAGGGTGATCTTCTGCTCCTGGGGCAAACAAAGAGCGTGTTTGAGCCGGGTGTGCTGAAAAAGTATTTCCCCCAATACTGTTTCCACTCTTTTGCATAGCTCCCCCGACAAGTGCTGTTCTGATCAGGAAGAGTCGCGCATACTTTCTATACTCCTCGGCTGCACCTACTTATATCCTGGTAAACTGGTCTCAATTAATGCAATTTTTTATGGCCTCTTCCGGCTCAAAGGCGTTTATATAATTATATATCAGGATGTTTCACAAAACGTAAGACTGCCATGGATATAACACATAACGCCAGCCGCTCCCGTCACAAAACCAGTGCCAGCAACCCTGTCTGGATGGACAGCCTTCGCATCCTGCTTGGCCTCTTCCTCTTTGTTAAGGGCATCTTGTTTTTAGAACATACCTCCGATGTGTTCTATATTTTTAGCCAGAGCCAGGACATCATCAGTTTGCGCAAAGCCTCGGTAATCACCAGTGGCGTGCACATTGTGGGAGGCCTTATGATTGCCTTTGGCTGCTTAACACGCCTGGCGATCCTACTGCAGATACCGGTGCTTTTAGGTGCTGTGTTGGTCGTGAACCCCCAACGCGGCGTACACCTGGAAAACACCGAGCTATGGGTGTCCTTCGTGGTATTATCACTCCTGCTGTTTTTTATGATCGTTGGTCCTGGTCGCTACTCTGTTGACAATAAGATACTCCGGCAGCGGCGGCCGAAAGCGCAAGAGGACAGGCACACCTAACTCGAGGAGCCTTTAACTGGACTAAAGCGCAGTCTTTAACGCACAACATTTTAAGTAGTTAAAACAAGACGTCAGAAGTGCCCGATTCATCACAAAACTCGTTTAAGTTATTACCTATCAGTTTGTTTCACTTAACCGTTTAAAGTTATGAACCTGACACATGACATGCACCGCATAGAGCGTTGGGCCGACACACACCACCCGCTCTGGATTGATTTTCTGCGTGTTGCCCTGGGGATCTTTCTGCTCGTTAAAGGCATCATGTTTGTACAGGACACGGAGGCACTGTATAGCATTATGCGGAAAAGCCAGTTCCCCTGGGTATCTATCGGGTTGGCCCACTATGTTGCCTTTGCCCATTTAGTAGGCGGTATTCTCATCGCTATCGGCTTAATTACCCGCGTGGCTATCCTGTTTCAACTGCCTATCCTACTGGGAGCGGTTTTCTTCGTAAACCCAGAGCGGGGATTTTATTCCGAGAACACAGAGCTATGGGCATCTGTCATTGTACTGGCACTGCTGATCTTTTTCCTGGTTTTCGGCTCGGGTCGTTTTTCAGTGGACCACAAGATGCGTGAAAAGGATGTTGTGTAATTAAGCTTAGCACACGCTCTTTACCAGCAGGACAACTGATGCAGGCCTTGCTTTACGAAAGGTAAAGCAAGGCCTATGCATTAAAGCTCCCCCTACCACAGCTTAAAAAGCAGCTCCCCCACTTTAAACAAAAGCGGCAATGCCTTACTTTTACAGGCAAAAATGGTATGTTGCCTCCGGCCTCGCCCCAACTGTTTCATAGACCACAGCTAATATCCGGAGAGTGCATACATCCGGAACGCTTAAGCAGGCAAAGGGAGTTACCTTTGCCTGCTTTGCTTATTTTAGAGTTGTGGGGGCCCCTTTTTATAGAATAGCTCGTAAATTTCCAACGTGCCGTGCCGTCAGCCGTCCTTACAGGCAGTGGCCGGGTTTAATGCTTCTTAAACATGACAGACAAGTACCTCCTCCTCAACGGAAAAAAGTTTTACTACGACGAGATTGCGAATTACTCTTTCCGCAACAGTATACCGATCAACGGCTATGAAGCCAAAACGCTGGAGTTCTGCCGCAACTGGCTAAACGGCGTGCAGGAATTCCCGATCCAGACCTCCGGTTCTACAGGGGCACCCAAGAGAATCGTGCTGACCCGCCAGCAGCTTGAGGCGAGTGCCCGCCGCACCATCCGGCTGCTGAACCTACAGCAGGGAGATACGACGCTTGTTTGCCTCAACACTGAGTATATTGCGGGCATGATGATGTTGGTGCGTGGCTTTGAGGCAGACCTGCAAATGCTCATTGTGAAGCCCATCAGCAACCCGCTGACCTTAGTGGACCGCGAAAAAGAGATTGCCTTTGCCTCGTTCGTGCCCATGCAACTGCAGACCATCTTGCA
This sequence comes from Pontibacter ummariensis, assembly GCF_900188175.1. Classification (GTDB taxonomy): domain Bacteria; phylum Bacteroidota; class Bacteroidia; order Cytophagales; family Hymenobacteraceae; genus Pontibacter; species Pontibacter ummariensis. The sequence continues at coordinate 303,933 of NZ_FZOQ01000002.1, forward strand.
GGAAATGCCGGACGCCCTGCCACGGCTCAACAAAATGAAGGGCATTCTGGTGGGGGGTGCCCCCTTAACCCCTAGCCAGCAACGGGACATGCAACTGATCGCAGCACCTATTTATCATACTTACGGCATGACGGAGACGGCCTCTCACATCGCCCTGCGCAAACTAAACGGTGCTGACGCCGCAGACTATTACGAGGTGCTGGACAACATAGAGGTTGGCCTGGACAAGAGGGGTTGCCTGACGATCAAAGGGGACGTCACGAACAACGAGCGCCTGGTAACAAATGACATTGTAGAGCTTTTGACCGCTACCCGCTTTCGCTGGATTGGGCGTGCCGATAACACGATCAACACGGGCGGTGTGAAAGTACAGGTAGAGAAAGTGGAGCAGGGCATAGCGGAAACTTTTGTTGACTTTGCAGATTCCCCGCGCTTCTTTATCGCCCCACAGCCGGACGAGCTGCTCGGGGAAAAAATTGTGCTGATCATAGAAGGACAGCCCTTTAACACGGCAACGGAAGACGAGCTCCTCTACCGTTTACGCAGCCACCTCGATAAGTTTGAAGTACCCAAGGATGTCTACTACAGTACTGCTTTTTCAGAGACCAGCACGGGTAAAGTATCCCGTAAACGCACCTTGCAGAAGCTAGGTCTGTACACCGCCTAACCCGGGAAAAAATAACAGCAAAGCAGCCCAGCCGTAAAAAGTATAAACCAACATTCAAAATAATGCGGATTATACTTACCCGAATTTTTACACTAATGCTTATTGTTAGCCTGAGTGGCTGTGCCGGCGGGCTCTTTAGTTCCAGGCCCCCGGTAGAACTGGAACAGGCGTGGGCCTCTGACAACGTGTTCAAAACACCGGAATCTACCCTGTACGATCCACAGCGAAACATCATCTATGTCTCTAACCTGAACAAGAGCAACAAGAACAGAAAGGATGGGGATGGCTTTATCTCGAAACTGGGAACAGATGGCGAAGTAGAGGAACTGTACTGGGTAACGGGCTTAAACAACCCAAGAGGCCTGGCCCTTTACAACAACGTGCTTTACATAGCGGACATAGATGAGATCGTAGCAGTCTCGACACAGTCCGGCGCTATTCTGGGGCGCTACGCGGCAGAAGGCGCAGAGTACCTGAACGACGTCGCGATAGACGAAGAGGGCAATGTTTTTGTGACTGACACGGAGCAAAAAAGAGTTTACCAGTTGCGGAATGGCCGCGTGAGTACCTGGCTGGAGAACACGGCCCGCGAAAAGCCGAACGGCATTTTCATTAACGGCGACCGTATGCTCGTGGCCTTTATGAGCAATGGCGAAGTGCGCTACCTGGATCCTCAGACAAAAGAGTTTTATGACTGGGTGGAAGGTATTCCTTCTGCTGACGGCATTGCTAGAATGGCAAATGGGGGCTACTTTATCTCGAGTTGGGATGGCGAAGTGTTTTACGTGAACGAGGATGGCAAAAAGTGGAGCCTCCTTAATACAAAAGGGCAGAAAATAAATACCGCCGATATTAGTTATACAGACAGGCTGGACCTGCTTTTGGTACCAACCTTTAACGACAACAGGGTTGTAGCCTACGATGTATCCCTAAGGTAATTTTATCGACTAGAAGTGAGGCAGCTCATACCCTGGGTATAGCTGCCTTCATATTTTACAGTACATGCTATGAAAAAACTGCCTACCCTACACATCCTGAACGGAGATGAAACAGTGAAGGCCTTTGCGGAGGCAAGCATACCGGGTAACACCTTGGTATGGCGCGAGGTACTATCAGAAGGACCGGCAGTAAACACCATCCCCGAAAAAGAGTTCTGGGAAAAAAGGCAGGAGTTTGTAACCAATGCATATCCCGGCGCCAGCGAAGAGGATTACAGGCAAAAAGTGTTGGAGGAGCTGTCGAAACTGGAAGGACTAAGTGCTTTCTTTGAAGTAGTGCTTTGGTTCGATGCAGATTTGATGTGCCAGCTAAACCTCCTCTACCTCCTGCACCGGCTCCAGCAAAATCCTCCCAGCATGATATCAGTTTGTACGCCTGCCCCTGAGACAAACATAGCACATCTCAGCCCCTCAAAGCTAGACGAGTTGTTCCAGAAACGGCAGCAGCAAAGCGCGGAGCAGTTAAACCAGGCGCACGACCTGTGGGAACTGTACGCCGGCCCTGACCCGCTCCGCCTGCAACTGTACCTGGAGCAGTTTAAAATCATTCTCCCTCACATGGAGGCTGCACTTAAACTCCACGTCCTGCGCTTCCCTGATTGCCAGACAGGCTTAAGCTACCCGGAGCAGGCCTTGCTTGAACTGGTAAACGAGGGAGCCAACACAAAAGAGCTTTTGTTACAGGAGTTTTGGCATCAACTACCGGAATACGGCTTTGGAGACGCCCAGATACTATACCTGCTGAACCGCCTGCAACCAGACCTGATACAGGAAACAGCGCACTTAAGGCTAAGTTTCTTTGGCGACAGGGTGCTGGAGGGAATTGGCGCCTTTATGCCTAAGCCTCATTGGCTGGGTGGCGTAAAAGTGGATGCCCACACGGCCTGGTGTTATAACAAATCCACAAAAAGGCTGGCGCTTAACGGGAACAGTACGAAGCGGAAGTAGGTCTGGCCCCAAATGTGCAGTGGCTTCTGGTACTTACTTCTTACTAAAACGCACATGAAACCTAAATACGCGCAATTTGTACTAGCAAGCCTGCCCCTCGGATTGATGCTGGCCTTTACCGCTGCTGCACAAACCACTCCGCTTCCCAAACAAGAAAAAACCCATATCCTCGTCCGTGCCGATAGCCTCGAAGAGACTCTATCCGGTATTCATCTGCGCCCGGATAAAAAAGGTACCTTTTACCTGGATTTTTCGCAAGACCTAGAAGAGGATGCCACCCTGCAGGTAAAGAATAAAGCAGGTCTTGTCGTGTTTCAGCAGCCCCTTCTCCTTGCAAGCAAAAAGAACCGCTGGGGCTATCATTTGGGGCGACTAAAGCCGGACACTTACCTCGTCGAGGTCAGAACGTCTGACACCACGTATTGGACGAAGTTCAGGGTAAGCAAGTAGCTTATAAAATAAAACAAACAAAAAGGCGTAGTATAAGTCCTGTAGGTGCTTTTGCTACGCCTTTTTTTAAAGAAACGCGAAGCCATGGTTGGTGAGACGAAAGTAAAGAAGACCGACCAACTATAGTCGGCTCCACCATTTTACTGCGTGATAGATTATTCCGGCTCCTAGCTTTGCCGTATGGTTATCTATGTCCTGACCCGGGTTGAGCTCAGCGATGTCCAGGCTCAGCAGCTTGCCACTCTGTACTACTTGCTGTAATAAGCAAAGAACAATGTCGGGTTGAAGACCCAGCGCATTAACGGCACTGACGCCAGGTGCATAAGCGGCGGCAAAAACATCCAGGTCTATGGTCACGTACACCGCGTCTACCTCCTCCAGGAAGCTTTGTACGCCCTGGAGCACCTCAGCGAACTGAGCGCTCTGCATCTCCTCCGCCAGAGTATAGCGTACCCCGAGCTTCTCTGCCACCTGAAACAGCGCCTGGGTATTCCCCTGCTCCTGTACCCCGAGCACTTGGTAATGGAAGTCCCGCCCTTTCGCCTGTAGCCTGTCCGCCATTTGCAGAAAGGGAGTACCGGAACTCGCTTGCTGCGCATAACTACGCAGATCGAAATGGGCATCAAAATTCAGGATGCCTAAACGCTGTTGGGAGGTTACCTGCTCAAGGCCCAGCAAGTGGCCATAGGCTGTTTCGTGTCCGCCCCCCAGCACAAGGGTGCTATAGCCCTGTTGTTGTAGGTGGGCTACTTTCTTGCCCAGCTGCTCTTGGGCCTCCTCCAGGTGTTGCCCTGTACAAAGCACGTCCCCGGCGTCGTAGAGCGTTACGTGCGCCGGCAGATGGTAAGCAAAGGAAGCCATGGCCGCACGAAGGACTGCAGGACCTGCGATGGCCCCTACTCTCCCCTGGTTGCGCCTGACCCCTTCATCACAGCAAAAGCCGAGAAAGGCAAAGCCGCGCTCCCCCTCCGCTACTGCCGGTACCGTACCTGCCATATCTAACAAATGTACTGCCTGGTGCCAGCGTGAGCCAAGGGAGCCATCCTGTGCATCTACTCTCCCTTTCCAGTATTCTTTTGTAGCGGGTCTATACATGTATTTCTGCTTAATCTTACTGCAGTCCTTCCAAAGGCTCTAGTAAAGCCGATCTGCTTTTTGGCTTTTAACCGTGATTTTTCCTTTCTTCCAGATAACGGCTGGCTTCATCTTGCCCTGCAAGTACAGCACTTCCCGGTAATCGGAGGTAGGGAAAGCGATGAAATCCGCTAATTGCCCCTGCACAATCCGGCCTCTGTCTAATAAGTTCAGGGCCCGGGCAGCACGCACGGTGATAGCCGCCAGTGTTTCGGCAAGGGTAAGTTTTTCTGCTGCCCCTAATAAAGCGGCCTGCAATAAAAGGTCTCCCATGGGAGCTGAGCCAGGGTTCCAGTCTGTGGCAATAGCCAGGCATAACCCGCCATCCAGCATTTTACGGGCCGGGGCATAAGCCATGCCCAACCCCAAAGAGGCACCCGGCAGGACCGTCGCCACCACATCAGCCTCCTTTAACAAGGCTATTTCTTCGTCTCCGCTCGCCTCCAGGTGATCGGCACTCAGCGCCCCAGCCTCCGCTGCCACCTTACTGCCATTTGTGCTAAACTGATCGGCATGCACGGTGAGCTCAAAGCCTTGTTCTTTGGCTGCCAAAAGGTACTCCAGGGCCTCCTCCTGTTTGAAGGCCGTGTCTTCAATAAAAATATCGACCCGATTCGCCAGTCCCTGCTCTTTTACCTGGGGCAGCAGTTCTTCCAGTACGTGCTGCAAGTAGGCGTTGGCGTCAGCATGCTCGGGTGGCCGCATGTGCGCTGCCAGACAGGTTGGCACCAAGTCTATCACGTGGTGCTTGTGCACCAGATGGATCGCCTCCAGCATCTTTAACTCCTCATCCACTGATAAGCCATAGCCACTCTTTACTTCTGCCGTTGTGATGCCTTCCCGCAAGTGGCGATCACAACGCTTTTTCAGGAGGTCTACCAGTTCCACTAAGGTGGCCTCGCGTGTTTTGCGAACGCTTTCCAGTATCCCGCCTCCCTTACGGGCTATATCCAGGTATGATTTCCCGGCTACGCGCATGGCATAATCTGCCGCACGAGAGCCTGCAAAACACATGTGGGTATGCGCGTCAATTAAACCAGGCATCAGCACCATCGGCTGGTCTATCTTTTCCAGGTCGTAGCCCTCTTCGCTTGCCAGTTGAAGTAAGGCACCATAGTCACCGACCCGGACGATCTCTTCTCCCTGCACCAGCACGCCCGCATGCTCAAGTACCTGCAATTCCTCATCCTGTATAGGACCTGCCTCCGGCAGCGCCGCCATGGTAAGGAGTTGGCTGAAAGGACCAATTAAAGTATAGTCATTTTGAGTTGCTTCCATATTCTTGCTTTTGTTTATCTCCCTGTACCCGGTTTAGAAGGTAGGAGTTTTGCCAGAGGGGAAGTGCGCCAGTGCAGCTGCACTGGGACACAAGGCATGACTGGGTAGCTGCCCCAGCACTAAATTAGCCTGTCACCAGACACAGAGTACGCTTAGGTACTATCCACCCTATAAGAAAATCCCTGCCAAAGCCCAAGCTGTGCCTACCCGGCTATCGCTCTTAAGAATTGTGGTTTACCCCTCTTTCCTAATATATCTTGAACTTAGAGAACAGAACCTTGTAGTTTACCGCTACTTACAAGGTTAAGCCAAACTTCCGGGCATTTTCCTGAGCCGTTTCATATCCGGCATCCGCATGACGGTAAATTCCCATGGCTGGGTCATTGTAGAGGACCCGTTGCAGGCAGCGATCCGCCCGGTCAGTACCATCGGCCACTACCACCATACCAGCATGCTGGGAATACCCCATCCCGACACCACCGCCATGGTGGAAGGAGACCCAGGTAGCCCCACCGGCCGTGTTGGCCATCAGGTTGAGCAAAGGCCAATCAGATACCGCATCGGAACCGTCTTTCATGCCTTCTGTCTCCCGGTAGGGAGAGGCTACTGAGCCGCAGTCCAAGTGATCACGGCCAATCACGATCGGCGCTTTTACTTTCCCTTCCCGCACCAGTTGGTTAAACAGCAAGCCCGCTTTCTCGCGCTCTCCCATCCCCAGCCAGCAGATACGGCACGGAAGTCCCTGAAAAGCGACCTTTTCTTCTGCCTGCTCCAGCCAATTGATCATGTGGGTGTTCTCGGGGAACAGCTCCTTTAATGCTTCATCCGTTACCCGTATGTCCTCCGGGTCTCCTGAGAGCGCAGCCCAGCGGAAAGGGCCTTTGCCCTCACAGAACAGGGGCCGCACATACTCCGGCACAAAGCCCGGGATGTTAAAGGCATCTGCCTCCCCACCCTGCTTGGCAAACTCCCGCAGGTTGTTGCCATAATCGAAGGTACGGCTGCCACGGCGCTGCAATTCCAGCATAAAGCCCACATGCCGGGCCATGCTCTGAAGGGCCTGCACTTTATAGGCAGCAGGATCGCTCAACCGCAACAAGGCCGCTTCTTCCAGGGAGAGGCCGTTGGGCACATACCCATTGATCGGATCATGTGCAGAGGTCTGATCAGTAAGGATGTCCGGCGTGATATTGTCTTTTAGTAAGCGCTCCAGCACATCGCCGATATCTCCTACCAGTCCTACTGAAATCGCCTCACCCTGCTCCTTCGCCTCCAACACCCACTTTTTAGCCTCCTCGTAATTGTACGTCATGCGGTCGATGTAACGGGTCTCCAGGCGCTTTTTGATGCGCTCCGGATCAACGTCCACCCCCAGAAAGGTAGCACCCGCAATGGTGGCTGCTAAGGGTTGTGCGCCTCCCATCCCGCCCAGGCCTCCTGTCACCAACAGTTTGTGGCGCAAGTCCCCGTTAAAATGTATCCGCCCACAAGCCGCAAAGGTCTCGTAGGTGCCCTGCAATATCCCCTGCGTCCCGATGTATATCCAGCTACCTGCTGTCATCTGCCCATACATCATCAGTCCCCGCTCCCGCAACTCATTAAAGTGCTCCCAGGTAGCCCAATGCGGCACCAGGTTGCTGTTCGCGATCAAGACCCGCGGAGCTTCCGGGTGCGTCCGCACCTTGCCCACAGGCTTGCCAGACTGTACCAGCAGGCTCTCATCCTCCTCCAGGGTTAAGAGTACCTCTATGATCTTGCGTGCGTCTTCCGGAGTGCGGGCAGCCTGCCCGATGCCTCCATACACGACCAGCCGTTTTGGGTCTTCGGCCACTTCATCCGTTAGATTGTTCAGGAACATGCGCAGGGCCGCTTCGGCCTGCCAGTTCCTGGCATGCAGCTGGGGGCCCCTGGGCGGGATATAAGTGGGATGATTGGCGTACTTCTGAATGAACTCGTTTACAGACAGGCCTGCCTGAGCAGGTGCAGGGGTGTTGTTCATAGTTTTAGGGTTTAGGTAAGCATCTACTCAAGTATCCGAAATTTTTAGAAAAAAGTATAGAAATTCTGTTATAAATTGAAGGCGTCGCATCACAAAGCATATGCCCCATGACTGTACCCTCCCTTTCTACCTTACCCTCTCTTTTCGGTAACATAGACCTTTACCTGTTCGATCAAATATTGAAAAGGCGCATCAGCGAAGGCATGTCTGTGTTAGATGCGGGTTGTGGCACCGGAAGAAACATAGAGTACCTGATGCAGGCAGGCGTGGCGGTACATGGGGTAGACAGTTCAGTAGCAGCTATAGAAAAAGTGCGGGAACTGGCAAAGCTACTGGCACCGCAAAATCCTACAAACCATTTTATCTTAGCAGACATAGCAGATTTGCCTTATCCGGATGCTTCTTTTGAAGTCGTACTATGCAGCGCGGTACTCCATTTCGCTAAAAATGAAAACCACTTCAGAATGATGGTACAGGAATTATGGCGTGTGCTACAACCTGGCGGTATGTTGTTTAGTCGCTTTAGCACTACCATTGGCATGGCCGGGAAATTACAGCAAGCAGGAGAACACCTTTACCAGATGCCGCATGGACAGGTCTGGTTTTTGGCAGATGAGGCCATGCTTGTGGAACTACAAGGGTCTCTGGCTGCTACCATGCTGGAACCGCTGAAGACGGTCTTAGTGGGGCATGAAAGGAGCATGACGACTTGGGTACTGCAAAAACCGGATACCTTCCTTAGCTAAGGCATTCGCTCTATCAGTAGTTCTCATTATAACAAAAAGCCCCTGTACTTCTTTAGTACAGGGGCTTTTTGTTATAATGAGACAGGCAAAAAACCTGTCCTCCTCTACCTAGCTTATTGCAGTAAGGTCTCTGTTACATAGTTCTGGCTCTGGCGAATGCTCTGGTACGGATCCATGTTAGGCGCGAAGTTCTCCTGCTCTACATAGATGTGCTCCACGTCCGCTGCTGCCTTCTCGAAAAGCGACTTATAATCAATGCTGCCGCTACCGATTTCAGTGTTCAGCTTCGGATCGTTCTTGTCCATGTCCTTCACGTGCCACATTACAAAGCGGCCCGGGTTCTCCTGCATTAAAACAACAGGGTCTTTACCTGCTCTGTAAGCCCAGTAAAGGTCAAGCTCCATCTTCACTAACTCCGGGTCTGTCTCCTCCAGCAGAATCTGGTAGCCTGTCGTGCTATCGTAATTCTGGAACTCGAAGTCGTGGTTGTGATAGGCGAGTTTTAAGCCTTCTTCGTTAACTCGCTTGGCAGCCTGGTTGATTGCCTGTGCTACCTTACGGTAATCCTCCGGGCTCTGACGTAGGTTGTCGCCCAGGTAAGGAACCGTAATATAGGTCTGGCCAATTGCCTTGGCAGCATCGATGTAAGAAGTAAGGATTTCATCGTTTCCTCCTGCTATGATCTGGTCAAAGCCGTAATGACCGCTTGGGCTTGTCAGGTTGTGCTTCTTCAGCAATTCGCTGAACTGCTGCGGGCTAAGGCCCCAAAAACCATTCTCTTTGGAGTAGCCGTAGGTCTCAACTTTCTTATACCCCGCATCAGCTACTTTGGCAATTACGGACTCTATTCCCTCTTGCCCAATCTGCTCTCGCAATGTATAAAGCTGTATGCCTAGTTCTTCTTCCGCGTCATTTACAGCAGTTACTGTCTCTACGGCAGCATCTTCTTGAACTGCCTCGGTGTTAGAACTACAAGAAGTAAGCGATGGTGCCAGGAAAACACCGGCTAACAGGAAACCCGCAGCTTGCAGGAAAGATCGTCTTTTGTTCATTAGTTTTTAGAAAGATAAATGGATAGTTTTTTTCTGTTTAATGGTACTGTTTACACGTCACAAATCTGTACGGCCTTGCGCAAGGAAGCCATCTTGTCTGGTTGCAAGGGCATGAACTCCTGGGCTACATACCCTTTAAAGCCCGTTTCCTTAATGGCTTTCATAATGGCCGGATAGTACAGTTCCTGTGAATCGTCTATTTCATTTCGCCCGGGTACGCCGGCCGTATGGTAGTGCGCAATGTATGGATGGCTGTCCCGGATGGTCTGGATCACGTTTCCCTCGTCGATCTGCATGTGGTAGATGTCGTACAGCAGCTTGAAGTTTTCGGAACCCAAGCGCTTGGCCAGCTCCACGCCCCAGGCAGTTTTGTCGCACTGGTAATCCTTGTGGTTCACTTTGCTGTTCAGCAATTCCATCACCAGTGTTACCTTGTGCTTCTCAGCCACGGGCAAAAGCTTTTTCAGGCCTTCGGTGCAGTTCTGCAGTCCCGTCTCATCGTCCATGCCATTGCGATTTCCGCTAAAGCAGATCAGGTTTTTATACCCTGCCTTGGCTACCAGCGGTATCATCTCGGTATAGTTTTTCAGGAGGGTAGCGTGGTACTTAGTAGTGTTCCAGCCCTCTGCCAAGCCGATCTCAGCCCCATTGCACATCGTAGACTCAAGACCATACTTTTGCAACACAGGCCAGTCTTTAGGGCCAACAAGGTCTATCCCTTTTATGCCTATGGCTTTTGCAGCAGCGCAGAGCTCCTCCAGGCTCATTTCATTAAAGCACCAACGGCAAACAGCATGGTTAATGTTTCCCTTCAACTGGTTAGCAGTTTCAGCCATCTGCGCGCAGGCTTCGATAGAAGAAAGCATGCCCGTTGCAGTGATGGTGGCCGCTCCAGCAAAAATGCCTTTCAGTGCGGTTCTTCGTTTTTGTTCAAATGCCATCGGTAAAAGTTTAGAATTATGAAGCTTTTGCGGAATCGGCTGTATTTGGTGCACTTGATTTATAGCTCAGGTGATAAGTACAGATCTCCAAAGCCGAAAATCAGGCCACCCGGCATGATACGAGCTTGCTCCTGCTATACTAATTCCCCCTAGCCCGCTTCAAAAGGACTAAGAGGTCAGAAGTATGGGCTTGCAAGCTTTTATAGTTAAGTAACCTCAACCTATAGCATGATTTGCCTCGCTTCCCTGGCTATAGCCTTTTGATCATAATGTTGCGGTACCACACGTTATCCCCATGGTCCTGCAAGGCAATCTTACCGGAACGGAACGTGCCGAAGTCAGGCATGGAAGCAAACTTGCTACCGGCAACCAACTTCTTCCAGTTGTCATCCCAAAGGGTCGTGTTTACTACTTCTACCCCGTTCTGGATGAACTGCAGCTTACCGCTGTTGCTGATCACCTCTACCTGGTTCCACTCCCCTGCTGGCTTTACTGTTTCCTGGCTGCTTGGTATCAGGTCGTATAAGTCGCCGGCCCTGTGCTTATGGATTTTAGCGTCCGGATGCCCTTCGTTGTCCAGCACCTGCATCTCCAGACCCGTGCTCCACACATAGTCGTACTTCGTGGGGTCCTCCTTCACGAATAAGATGATCCCACTGTTCCCGTTCTGTGCAATTTTCCACTCCAGCTTCAGGTGAAAATTGTCAAATTCTTCCTCTGTCACGATATCGCCTCCGCCGTTTGTCTGCCAGTCTTTTTTATCAGAGGCATCCAGGCGCAACATACCGTCTTCCACTTTCCAGGCTTTACCCGTTACCGTTTTGCCATAGCTATGCCAGCCCTTGGTGGTTTTACCATCAAAAAGGGGCAACCAGCCCTCTGCATCGGCTGCGGCTGTTTCTGTTGCTGGCACCATAGAAGCTTCTGTTGTTACGGTCTCGGACTGTTGCGACTGGCAGGACATTAGTCCGGCCAGCAGCAACACAGAAAGAAAATGATGTTTCATGTGCTTACTTTTTTAGAGCTAAGATATACCGCGCCATGGCTTTGGCTTCTTCTTCATTCAGGTCAGGATGCGGCGTCATCGGGATCTCTCCCCAAACACCTTTCCCTCCTTGTATGATCTTGTTTGCCAGGAGCGTTACATTCTCCTCGTTAAACTCATACTTTCCGGCCACTTCCGCATAAGAAGGTCCTACCAGCTTCTGGTTTTCCTGGTGGCAGGTAAGGCAATCAGAGAGCGCAATAAGCTTTTTGCCCTCCTCATAGTTTTGCTCCTGCGCTACGTCACTTGGGGTGGCAACGGCATCCGCGTCTTCTGTTTGTATGGGTGTTACTTCTTCCACAGCTTCCGTTTCGGCTGCTTCCCGGTCATAAACATCCGCGTATTCCGACTCTGAGTTGCCACAGGCAGCCAGAAAAGCAACGCAACTGGCAAACATGAATATCTTTTTCATTTCTTTTCTTTGATTCTTATGCTAATCCTAAAATTCTTTTGTTGGCTTCGTCGTCCACGCCAGAAGCGGCGAAGTCGTCAAAGGCTTTCTCTGTTACCCGGATAATGTGATCCTGAATGAACTTGGCTCCCTCGCGGGCACCGTCTTCCGGATGCTTCAGGGCACACTCCCACTCCAGCACGGCCCATCCTTTGAAATCGTAAGCGGAGAGCTTGCTGAACACAGACTTGAAGTCTACCTGCCCATCGCCCAGGGAGCGGAAACGCCCGGCACGGTTTACCCAGCTTTGGTAACCACCGTACACGCCTTGTCTGCCCGTTTGGTTAAACTCCGCGTCTTTTACATGGAACATGCGGATACGCTCGTGGTAAATGTCGATATACTCCTTATAGTCCAGACACTGCAGTACAAAGTGAGACGGATCGTATAGCAGGCAGGCACGCGGATGGTTGTTTACTTCTTCGAGGAACATCTCATAGGTAACCCCATCGTGCAGGTCCTCGCCTGGGTGTATCTCGTAACAAAGGTCCACGCCCGCCTCATCAAAGGCGTTCAGGATGGGAGTCCAGCGCTTGCCCAGCTCCTTAAAACCAGCGTCTACCAGACCCGCAGGGCGCTGAGGCCAAGGGTATACAGTGTGCCAGAGTAAAGCACCACTAAAAGTACCGTGTGCGTTCAGTCCTAAGTTCTGAGAAGCCTTGGCAGCATTCTTTAGTTGCTGTACGGCCCATTCTGTCCTGGCCTGCGGGTTGTTACGGTACGCTTCCGGGGCAAAGCCATCAAACAGCGTATCGTAAGCAGGGTGAACAGCTACGAGTTGCCCGTGCAGGTGACTCGACAATTCAGTAATCTTCAGACCCTGTCCTTCTACAATGCCCTTTATTTCATCAGCATATGTCTTACTTTCCGCAGCTTTCTGAACGTCAAAATACTTGGTGTCCCAGGTAGGTATCTGCACCCCTTCGTAGCCGAGGCTTTTTGCCCAGCTACAAATGTTCTCTAAGGTGTCAAAAGGTGCCTGGTCGCCTAAAAACTGTGCTAAGAAAAGAGCTGGTCCTTGTATCGTTGTCATAGTTCTATTTAAATCGTGAAGTCAATCCATTTCTTGTCTGATTTACCGGAAGCAATCACCTGCTCAATAAAGGCCATGCCACGCACGCCATCCGCTACACCCGGATAGTCTTTCGATTCCGCTTTCGCCTCTTTGCCTTCTATCTGCGCCCTTACGGACTGTGCGAAATTGCGGTACAGGTTGGCAAAAGCCTCCAGGTACCCTTCCGGATGCCCAGCCGGTGTGCGGGAGTTGTGTTGGGCATAAGAGCTTACATAACCAGTGCCGGTACGGTAGATCTCCGCAGGCTTGCTCAGCCATTTCACCAGCAGGGTATTCTCATCGCTTTGCTGCCATTCCAGGCCACCCTCCTCGCCGTATACGCGGATCTTGATGTTGTTTTCTTCACCGGCAGCCACTTGTGTAGCAAAGAGCACACCGCTGGCGCCATTGTTAAACTTCAGCAGTACGGCACCATCGTCATCTAACTGCCGGCCTTCAACCACTACATTAATATCAGCGCATAACTGAGTTACTTCCAGGCCACTAACATACTCTGCCAGGTTGAAGGCATGGGTACCGATGTCGCCCATGGCACCGGCAATACCGCTTTGGCTCGGGTCTGTTCGCCAGGAGGCCTGCTTGTTGTCGCCACCCTCTTCAAACTTGCTCAACCAGCCCTGCGGGTACTCTACATATACCTTGCGGATCTTGCCCAGCTTACCGGAGGCAACGAGCTGCTTTGCTTCCTTTACCATCGGGTAGCCTGTGTAGGTATGGGTCAGGCAGAACAGTTTGCCGGACTTCTCCACTACCTCGCGAAGCTCCAGCGCCTCCTGCAAGGAGAAGGTCATGGGCTTGTCTAGCACTACGTGGAAGCCACTCTCCAGTGCCAGTTTAGCCGGTTCGAAGTGTACGTGGTTTGGCGTTACAATACTGATCACCTGTACTCTTTCCTCTTCCGGCAATTGCTTTTCTTTCTCAAACAGCTCCTTATAGGAACTGTACACCCTCTCAGGGGCTAAACCCAGCAGTGTACCACTGGCTTTAGACTTTTCAGGATTGCTACTAAACGCGCCACATACCAACTCATACTCTCCGTCTAATTGCGCAGCAATGCGGTGCACAGCGCCAATAAAGGCTCCCTGTCCACCGCCTATCATACCTAAGCGTAACTTATTTGACATTATTATTAGTGGTCTTTTAGTTCAGCAAGCCAGTGCCGACCTTCGGCCGCCTTCTGAACCCGCATTTAATATAGGAATTTTATTTTATTTTACCGGAATGCGATCAGGTCGCCCAGGCTCTCTCCCCTTTCTTATAAGGAGCATTGCCATCGTACCGGCCCGGAACAGCCACATAGCGAAGCGCCTGTGTGGCACCCACTTCGGAGGTAAAGAAGCCCAGTAGGGTCAGCTCTTTCATCATCCGGAAATAATGGCTCGGCTCGCCTTCTTTTTTTTCAGCCATATACGCTTTCTGCTCTGCATCAAGCGTTGTAAGCAGGGCTGTGCGCTGGCTTTTGTCCAGCTTCATAAATTTCTTGCTGTACTTTTTGTTGCTGATCTCATCCAGTTGAGAAATACCTTTGAGGAACACCGCCTGGTCTTCCGGTGTATAGCAGTCCTTTACCATCACGGCCATAAAGTCTCCTACTTTGGCGGCTTTAGCGCCCGGTGTGCTGGTAGCCGGCAGGATCGTCTCAGCTACTTCGTCCAGAAACGTAACCTGGTCGATGTCGAACAACTCATTTACCTGGGCTGGCTTTGATGTACAGGCCACCAGGAGGTCAGCGCCCACAATCGTGCCGCCCAGCAACCAACTCACAGCCGTAATAGCTTCTCTTCTGTTCATGTTTTCTACTTAACAGGTATGGTTAACAATCTTTGCTTTATTACTTTTAAAATACTTTAAACCTTGGCCGCTATACACCTAGCGACCACCCACTTCTGTATTCCCGCTTCACAAACTGATTCACCTCGTCGAGATTGGTGATGCGCATGTTCTGGTTGTCCCAAAGCAACTTGATGTTGCGGCCTAGGTAATCGAAGCCATTCCCCTCGGCTCTGGCTTTTCGTACATCGTTGCCCCGGATGGCGAGGTTGGCCATGAGCAGGGCTTCTGTCAGCGGACCGGAGATCTCGAAAGGGGCACTCAGCTCTTTTTTGCCGTAACCTGCCAGGCAGCCCTCCACCCATTGGGCATAATGTCCCGCCGAGCTATTGGGCACGCGCGCCAGCTTCTGCTTTACCTGTACTTCTGCTGTGCGGGAAGTAGGTAACAAACGGGGGTTCTCGGCATAAGTACTGGCCATCATCTTGCCTTTCGTACCGACAAACAGGATACCGTTCCCCCCATCGCCAAACACTTCGTTTGGTCCCAGTTCTTCGGGGCGCTCCGGCTGTATGCCGCCATCCATCCAGTGCAGCTTTACTGGTCCCTTTGTTTTAGGGGTCTTGGGGAAGTTGAGGGTCACATGGCTGGAAGGCGGGCAGCTTTCCGGGAAATAACCACGTTTGAATTCATCCACGTACACGCTTCCTACGCTGGCCTGCACATCGGTGGCGTGCTGCAGCCCTAATACACTGAAGGGCGCCTCGATCAAATGGCAGCCCATGTCGCCGAGCGCTCCGGTGCCGTAGTCCCACCAGCCGCGCCAGTTAAAAGGCACTAGCTTCTCTACATAATCTTTATAAGGGGCTGTGCCCAACCATAGGTCCCAGTCCAGTTCTTTGGGCACTTCCGCCTTGCCGGCCGGCCAGGATATGCCCTGTGGCCACACAGGACGGTCGGTCCAGCAATAAACGGTATGCACATCACCGATCACGCCGGCATCGTACCACTCCCGCAACTGTCGCACCCCGTCGCCGGAGGCCCCCTGGTTGCCCATCTGGGTGACCACCTTGTAGCGCTTGGCTGCCTCCGTTAGGGCACGGGCCTCGTAGATGTCATGCGTGAGTGGCTTTTGTACATACACATGCTTGCCCAGCTGCATGGCAGCCATGGCCTGCACGGCATGGTTATGGTCTGGCGTGGAGATGGAAACAGCATCGATATGCTTTGCTTCCTTGTCCAGCATTTCCCGGTAGTCTTTGTAGTACTTCGCTTTCGGGAACTTTAGCCTGGAGTTGGCGGCCCTTCTGTCATCTACATCGCATAGATAACCAATATCGGCCTTACCACTGTTGAAGAAACTCGCAATATCACTTTCGCCTTTGCCACCCACACCGATACCTGCGATCACTAGCCGGTCACTAGGAGCCAGGAAGCCGGGTCCTCCTAGCACGTGGCGTGGCACAATCATAAAACCGGCAGCGGCGAGTGCACCTGCTTTTAGAAAGTCTCTTCTGGATTTACCGGGTACGCTAGAGGACTTATCCTTTTCGGACATAGGGTCTAATGTTAAAGTGTTATAGGAATACCAGCGTCTGCAAGCAGCGCCTAGACGTTCATTTTCTTCAATTCACTTACAGCGTGATCTACGGCACGGGCCGTCAGGGCCATATAAGTCAGCGAAGGGTTCTGGCAAGCAGCCGAGGTCATACAGGCGCCATCCGTCACGTACACGTTTTTGGCATCCCATACCTGGTTGTGCTCATTCAGCACAGAGGATTTCGGGTCGCGACCCATACGCGCAGTGCCCATTTCGTGTATTCCCATCCCCAGCGGGCTGTCTGTTTCGTAGCCTCTTACATTCTTGAAGCCGGCTACTTCCAGCATCTCTACCGCATCGGCCTGCATGTCTTTGCGCATCTTCCACTCGTTGTCTTTCAGTTCGGCATCAATGGCCAGCACCGGAAGCCCCCACTTGTCTTTCTTATTTTTGTCCAGCGTTACCTTGTTCTCATGGTATGGCAAGGTTTCCCCAAAGCCGGTGAGACCCATGTTCCACTGCCCTGGCTCGCAAAGGGCGTCTTTAAAGTCACCGCCGATGCTCATTTCCGCTATCTCACGGCTCCAGTTTTCGCGGCTGGCACGGCCCTGGTAGCCAAAGCCGCGTATGTAATCCCGCTTCTCCCCGTTCATGTTGCGGAAACGCGGGATATAGATCCCATTCGGGCGACGGCCGTAGTAGTACTTGTCTTCGTACCCTTCCATGATGCCCGTAGCCCCTACCCGAAGGTGGTGGTCCATCAGGTTGTGTCCCAGTTGTCCGCTGCTGCTACCCAATCCGCCTTCCCATACATCAGTGGCCGAGTTCATCAGAACCCAGGTTGTGTTGAGTGTTGAGGCGTTCAGGAACACTACTTTGGCAAAGTATTCATAGGTTTGGTTTGTCTCCGCGTCGAGCACCTCTACCCCTTTTGCCTTTTTGGTGTCCTTGTCATAGATAACTTTCGTGACAATAGAGAAAGGGCGAACGGTTAAGTTACCTGTGGCCATGGCAGCAGGAAGCGTAGCTGATTGCGTGCTGAAATAACCTCCGAAAGGACAGCCTAACCAGCATTTGTTGCGGTACTGGCAGTTCACCCGGTCATGGTGTGGCGTAGTAAGGTTCGCCACGCGACCAATGATCATATGACGGTTTCCGGCATAGTGTTTCTTCAGACGGGCTGCCACGTCTTTTTCTACAATGTTCAGGTCCATTGGCGGCAGAAACTCCCCGTCCGGCAGGTGCGGGATACCCTCCTTCGAGCCGCTGATGCCGGCAAATTTCTCGACGTGACTGTACCAGGGAGCCAGGTCCTTGTAGCGGATCGGCCAGTCTACCGCAATGCCTTCTTTCGCGTTTGCCTCAAAATCTAAATCGCTGAGGCGATAGCTTTGGCGCCCCCACATGAGGGAACGCCCACCCACGTGATAGCCCCGGTACCAGTCGAAGCGTTTTATTTCTGTATAAGGGCTTTCCTTTTCGTTTACCCAGTAGTCCAGGTTGGTCTCGTTCAGCGCGTAATCACGTTTTAAAACGGGATAGTCTTCGATCATCTGCTGCGTGCGGCCCCCTCGGTGCGGGAACTCCCAGGGATGTTTATTCGCATTCACGTAGTCCTTCACGTGCTCAATATTCCGCCCGCGCTCCAACATGATGGTCTTTAACCCTTTTTGAGTAAGTTCTTTGGCAGCCCAGCCACCCGATATTCCGGAACCTACGACAATTGCATCATAAACATTTTCGGCCATAAAAGAGATGGTATAATTTAAAACAGTACAATATTTTCTTTAAGCAATTTCAATACTCGTCTATAAGAGCGAAGCGCCCGGCAGTGCAGCAGCAATCAGGCACAGTTCAACCATTACAAGGCGCACCAAAAGCGCTGTAAGGTGTTTCTTTACTGATTCAGATGGAGCTGTCCTCCTTG
Source organism: Pontibacter ummariensis (assembly GCF_900188175.1). Lineage (GTDB taxonomy): Bacteria > Bacteroidota > Bacteroidia > Cytophagales > Hymenobacteraceae > Pontibacter > Pontibacter ummariensis. Next base: position 321,954 of record NZ_FZOQ01000002.1, read on the forward strand.
ATAAGCTAAGCGAAAAAGGTATGAGCGACCCGGCTACAGGCATGAAAAAGAGCAGCTTTTGCTACCCCTGATTTCTTAAAAAGCCTCATACTTTAATTCAATTAAAATGGTTGCATAAACGTGAGCGCCCACTCAATTAACAACCAAGATAGGCACTCGTTCCAAAAATGTCAAACATTTTTTTATTCTGTTGTGTAAACATCAATGTAGGTGGATTTTAAATTTGGTTTAAATTCCTGTACAAATCCCCAAAATGCTTCGCCGTCCTCTATCCTGTGTTTATTTCCTAAACAGAGACAGCGAAACCCGAAGGCCTGCTCCTCTCCTTTCGTAGAAGCTGGCGGCTTACTTGTTTCCCAGGCAGTTTCGATCCTCGGTGGTTATTGCTGCGGAAGCTGTTTCTGGGATCCTACAGAAGACCTTTCCCCTTACCGCCACCTGCACTTAGGTTTATTCCCGGCTTCGCTTTATCTTACAGTTTAAACGCTAACCTTAATCCCAAATAAAAAAACATGACAACACCCTTCCCTAAAAGGTGGTGGCTGCTTTTGCTGATTCCCTTGCTTTCGGCAAGCGCGGCTATCGCCCAGAAGCTTCCCTCTATTGCTTCCAAAACGGCAGGCATGAAAAAGTACCCCGGCTACTTCACCTATTATTATGATGACGAGACAGGTAAAGTCTGGCTGGAGATAGACAAACTGAATCAGGAATTCCTGTATGTGAACTCTTTGTCGGCAGGACTGGGCTCCAATGACATCGGGCTGGATCGCGGACAGCTAGGTGGGGAACGCATCGCGTACTTCAGCAAGCAGGGGCCGAAAGTGATGCTGGTACAACCCAACCTCGCCTACCGCGCCACGACGGACAACCCAAATGAAAAACGCGCGGTAGAGGAGTCCTTTGCCCAGTCTATCCTGTGGGGCTTTAAAGCCGAAGCCGCAGACGGGAACAAGGTGCTGGTTGATGCCACAGACTTCCTGCTCCGCGATGCCCATGACGTGATTGGCAACATTAAGCGCACCAGGCAAGGCAATTACAGGCTCGATGCCAGCCGCTCTGCGCTCTACCTCCCCCGCACGAAGAACTTTCCGAAGAACTCTGAGTTCGAGGCCACCCTTACCTTTACAGGGGGCGAAGATGCGGGACGTTTTGTACGCGAAGTGGCCCCGGATGTGCAGGCCCTGACGCTGCGCCAACACCACTCTTTTATACAGCTGCCCGATAATAATTATAAGCCTCGTGTAGCTGACCCCCGTGCCGGCTATTTTGGTATCTCCTACCTCGACTATGCCACCCCTGTTGGCGAGAACATTGAAAAGCATTTCATTGCGAGGCACCGGCTACAAAAGAAAGACCCTTCTGCCAAAGTATCTGAGGCCGTGAAGCCGATCGTTTATTATGTAGACAACGGAGCGCCGGAACCGATCCGTACTGCCCTGGTGGAAGGGGCCCGCTGGTGGAACCAGGCCTTTGAGGCGGCTGGCTACAAAGATGCTTTCCGGGTAGAAGTGCTGCCCGACTCGGCAGACCCCATGGACGTGCGCTACAATATAATTCAATGGGTGCACCGCAGCACGCGTGGCTGGTCTTACGGTGCCTCTGTTCAGGACCCGCGCACTGGCGAGATCATCAAAGGGCACGTATCACTGGGCTCTCTGCGCGTGCGCCAGGACTACCTGATTGCGGAAGGATTACTGGCCCCTTACGAAGAAGGAAAGCCGGTAAGCAAAGCGATGATGGACATGGCCCTGGCCCGTATTCGCCAACTGTCTGCCCACGAGACAGGTCACACCCTGGGCATCATGCACAACTATGCCGCCAATAACAATGCCTCTGTGATGGACTACCCACACCCACAGGTAAGCCTGGACCGCGCAGGCAAGATCGATATCAGCCATGCCTATGACACAGGTATTGGGGATTGGGACAAAGTGGCCGTCACCTACGGCTACCAGGACTTCCCGAAAGGAGTAAACGAGAAAAAGGAATTGGATGAGATCCTGGCCAAAGGCAGAAAAGACGGACTGTTGTTTATATCTGACCGCGATGCCCGTGCGCCGGGTGGTGCCCACCCGGTCGCCCACCTGTGGGATAATGGTGCTAGCGCAGCCGAGGAATTACTGAATGTGCTGCGCGTACGGGAAAAGGCCCTGCAAAATTTCTCCGAAAAGAACATTAAACCCGGTGCTGCCATGAGTACGCTGGAGGATGTACTGGTACCTGTTTACAATTACCACCGCTACCAGACAGAGGCAGCAGCCAAACTCATCGGTGGCGTTAACTATACGTATGCCGTGCGGGGCGACGGGCAACTGGTAACGGAGGTACTGGACCAGCGTGAGCAACAGAAAGCACTGGATGCCTTGCTCAAGACCATCTCCCCGGAAACACTGACCCTACCGGAGCACATCATCTCGCTGATCCCGCCACGTGCCCCTGGCCTGCGCAGCAGCCGCGAACTGTTCGAAAAGCGTACCGGCCTTACTTTCGACCCATTGGCGGCTGCCGAGGCCTCAGCTGATTTCTCGGTATCCTTTCTCCTGCACCCTGAGCGTGCCTCCCGGTTAGTAGAACTGGGCGCCCGCGGCAACAGCCTAAGCCTGCTGGATGTGACCAAACAGTTGGTAGACAACACCTGGAAGAGCCCGCGCCGGAAAGGCTTACAAGAACAGGTACAGTTACAGACCGAACAGGTAGTTCTTACACACCTGTTGGCACTTGCTAACAACGAAAATGCATCGTACGGCGCCCGTGCCGTGGCCACTGCCGCTCTACAGGACCTGAAGGGCTATATCGAAAGCAGGCAGCGCAGCTACAAGCAGGATGCCTACCAGGCCCACCTGACCTTCGCCCTGGACCGCCTTACCCGGCCCGGGTCTGAGGAAGTAAAACCAAGCCGTGCCCTCGACCTTCCTCCTGGCTCCCCGATCGGTAGCGGCGAGGCCTTAGGATGCGAGTAGTACCGAGCCTCCTAAAAAAGAATGCCCCTGCTAGATCAGTTCCGGCAGAGGTATTCTTTTTCACAGAAGGGTCTCAAAGAGCAGGATAAGGTCCCAATTACTAATAACCGATCCTAGTCATAGACACCGGCACTAAGTGCTCTTGCAGCAGCAAACGGCAGTTTTACGAGGTACCTGAAGAAGACTCGCAGAGCCGTGCTGTCAAGACCATGAGCTATACTCATTCATCGATAATTTCTGCTTGATGGCCTTGATAGTCCTGCCGTCTGTAGAAAGGAATTTTAAAAACCAACTCGACCTCTTAGCTTTATGAGGCTAAGACACAATCTAGTGCTTGTTTAAGGTGAGATGTAAGTAAGACACATACAGTTTTAGCTGTGAAGCCTCGCTCCTTCGGGCGGGGCTTCTGTTGCTTAAACCCTAGGGCATCCCGCTTCTGCCCCGGCGCATGCCCATTTTAGGTGACACGCATAGGTGCTGTCTCCACGCCTCAGTGCCAGTTACTTTTAGTGCTCCAAAAGCACATCTATTACTGAAGGAGCAACGTATAGGTATTTTATATATATAAATTAAACCTCTCAGCCTTTTCTTCTTGAGCTACTTGATACTTTTCTGCCTACTGCTTTTCGCCGGTGCCGTGAACCTGTTGGAAGACACGCCCGAGCAGCTACCGGAGAACCGGACAAGCGAGTAGCAGCTTTTCCGTTAGCTGAGGCAGTGTTTCCTCTGCTATCCCTTCCTACGATTATCTTATTTAAAGAGAACAATTCGGCCGAATTAGCGTGATAGAGATAGTGCCAAGCTTTAACAGGATAGGAAATGGAACATACCGGAGAAGAAGTCAGAATAGCGGTTTTCGACCTGAACGGTACTTTTTATAACAAGCACTCGAAAGACGAGTTCTTTAAATTTATCTGTGCGAAAGAGCCCAGCAAGGCCCCGTACTTCTTTCAGATGGCTTATTACGAGATCCTGAAGAAGTTGCACCAGATTAGCAAAACAGAGTTTAAAGAGAACTTCTTTAATTACTTAGACCACCTTTCACCCGGACAAGTGCATGCCTATGCAGAAGAGTTTTGGGCACAGGAATACCCTGCCAATTTCAACCAAGCATTGCAAAACCGCTTTGCCGAACTAAAAAAAGACAGCGTTCAGGTTTACTGTGCTACAGGAGCGCTAGAACTGTATGTCAGTCCTTTATTTAGGCTATACCCTGTTGATGGCCTTGTCGGAACAAGGGTCAAGTATGAAAACGAAACCTATAAAGTGATTGGCAAAGCCTGTAAGGACGAAGAAAAGATACTCCGGTTGGACGCACTATTTCACGGGAAGCCATACAGGATTGTAGAAGCTTACTCCGATAGCAAGGAGGTTATACTTAACGAAGCAGAGAAAGCCTACCTCGTAGAGGACAAGGAGCTGGTGCCATACAAAGAGCAGTTAGAGGCTTAGCCCGATCGTCTACCAATCCACAAACGCCCCCCCTGCACGGAACGCCTCCACAAAAGGATGCTCTTGCCCCTCCCCCCAATCGTCACGATCCAAACTCCTCTCAGAGGCTACAAAGACACCGGGAATTGGCTGCATGTAACCACTATGCATAAGAAAGTTAACAAAGATCACTTTTCCTGCTGACACAGCGCATCCCTTTTGGCTGTGCTGCAACTTAATTTTATAATGTAGTCCGGTTTCAATAACTAAGGCCGGGCACATGTACAACAAAACTCGCGCAGCCATGAAAGCCATTTTAGTACCTGTTGATTATTCAGATAACGCTCGGAACGCCTTTTCTTATGGGCTAGAGATAGCCAAGGTTACAGGTGCCGAAGTAATCTTGCTACATGCCTTCTTCCCCATCATGTCTCCTCCTGCTTCTTACGATGCAGCAGACGTCGTACTGGCAATGGAAACAGGCAAACTAAAAGAACTGCAACACTTTGCTGACATAAGCATGAAGGCTCTTTCTGCCACTGCCGAGGATTGCCCAGGCCGTGCAGCTAAGCCCTATGGGAGCATTAAAGTTAGCTGTGTTACGAAAATGGGAGGCTCATTCGATCAGATCATGGAAGCTATCGAAGCTTACCACGTGGACTTGGTTGTAATGGGCATGCAGGGCGGAAACGCAATCAGTCAGGCTATATTGGGTAGCACTACCATTTCCGTTATGCAGGAGAGTCCTGTTCCGGTTTTAGCGGTGCCAAAGGGCATTCAATACAAGGGCTTCCGGTCTGTGGCTTTTGCGACCAACCTCAGCAAGCTTCCTGAAAACGCTGACCTACACATGCTGCGGGACTTTATTAAGGTCCTTAAAGCAAAACTACAGGTGTTGCACCTCTACCAGACAGACAGCCAATTCAGGATGTTTGATGCACGGGATGCCCTGGCCACCCTCCAAAGAAACTTTCAGGATGTTGACTACGACTTTTCTTTCGACTTCCGCAAGGATGTGGCTGCAGGGATACAGGACTTTATTCAGGAAGAGCAGGTCGACCTGTTAGTTCTGATTCCACAAAAGCACAATGTAATTGAAAGGTTGCTGGATCAGAGCATAACAGGCAAGATAACGGCTCATCCACTAGTGCCCCTGTTGGCGCTACCGTCTTACCTTTTAGAGGACAATGAAAGCATTGACGAAGCGGTGACAGCCGCTGAGTAGCCAGCAGCGAGGCATTCTTTCTTATAAAATAGAACAGTAGTTCAAGAATCCGTGCACCCAGTAGGGCCGTTTTTCTGGGCTACTGTTTTTGTTATTCAAGTCCCGTTCTTTCCAAAGTCTGTAGAAGGACTCCTGTTAATAAATCCGCAAACTCTTTCCTCTTTTTAGTATCTTGGTCTAGAATACCCTCATACTTAATTGGTCAGCACAGAAGGTAATTCCTTTTTTCGGGAAGCAGCTTCTTTAACAGCACAACATGAATAGAAAGCTTTTATGGGCTATCCTGCTTTTAGCCGGCTCCCTTTCCATCTCCTGCGTCAGGCAACTTGCCTCGGAAGAGGAAGGCCAGGACAAGTACAGCGGGTGGCGCACCTATGCCGGCAGTAAAGAAGGAAACCGCTACTCCTCCAACACCCAGCTCACACCAGAAAATGTAGCCCAGCTAGAGGTAGCCTGGCGTTATAGCACAGGCGATAAAGACCCTGAAGATAAGTCGCAAATCCAGTGCAATCCCATAATGGTGGATGGCGTGCTGTACGGCACCTCTCCCTTTCTAAAGCTTTTTGCCTTGGATGCTGCTACCGGCGCGCAAAAGTGGCTTTTTGACCCTGCAAAAACAGGAAGCAACCCCAACGGCGACATGGCCTGGTTCCACCAGATAAACCGGGGCGTGGTGTACTGGGAAAGTGAGGAAGGAGAAGAAAAGCGTATTCTTTACAGTGTTGGGCCTAAACTTTTTGCCGTGAATGCCGAAGACGGATCGCTGGTGAAAAGCTTTGGAGAGGGCGGTGCTATCAACTTATCGGAAGGGCTGGACCGGGAAGGAAGTGAGGATGCCTACATCGCTGGCACCACACCGGGGGTGATCTACAAAGACCTACTCATTATGGGGATGCGTGTAACAGAGGATGGTGATGCTGCCCCTGGTCATATCCGGGCTTTTGACGTACGGACGGGGGAGCGCAAATGGATCTTCCATACCATTCCGCACCCGGGAGAAAAGGGGTATGACACCTGGGAAGACCCGGATGCCTGGAAAAAGATTGGGGGCGCCAACAGCTGGGCCGGGATGTCGTTGGATGAAGAACGAGGCATTGTCTACGTACCAACGGGTACGGCCGGTCCAGACTTTTATGGGGGCGTGCGCAAAGGCCAGAACCTCTTTGCCAACAGCCTGGTGGCACTGGATGCGGCATCAGGCAAGTACATCTGGCACTACCAGGTGGTGCATCATGACCTGTGGGACCGGGACCTCCCCGCCAACCCGAACCTGGTCACCATCACCAAAGACGGGATAAGAATAGATGCCGTAGCACAGATCACCAAGCACGGCTATGTGTTTGTGTTCGACCGGGATACCGGAGAGCCAGTTTTCCCGATAGAAGAAAAGCCTGTCCCAACCAGTGGCTTGCCAGGCGAAAAGGTATGGCCCACACAACCGATCCCCTCGCTCCCCGAACCCTTTGCCCGGCACAAGTTTGACGAAGAGGATGTATCGGACCTGACGCCGGAAACATACCAGGACATGCTGACCAAATACAGGGCCGTTAAGCATAAAGGCATGTTTGCGCCTCCCAGCAAAGACGGGAGTTGGATCTTCCCCGGCTATGATGGCGGGGGCGAGTGGGGCGGCGCAGCCGTAGATCCTGAGTCTGGCATTCTCTACGTAAATAGCAGCGAGATGCCCTGGATCCTCACGATGATGGACGTACCCAAAGAAGCAGGTAAAGACCTGTCGGTAAAGGGCATTGGCAAAACAATCTACAACAAGTACTGTATTGCCTGCCACGGGCCCGAAATGAAAGGCAACGGCACCTCCATCCCTTCTTTAGTTGCGCTTAACCAACGAATGAAAGAGGAGCAGGTTAACAGCATCATCACAGGAGGCCGTAACATGATGCCTGCTTTCCGGCAAATCCCCGAAAGCGAACGCACCGCGCTGATCGCATTCCTGCTGAACACGGAGGAGAAAGAGGCGCATGCCAAACTGGAACTGGCAAAGGAAGTGGGCGGCGCGGAAGCCGACAACATTGCCGGGGCAAAGAACATCCTGGACGAGATACCTTACGTCTCCACAGGCTACCACCGCTTTCTGGATAAGAACGGCTATCCAGGTATCAAGCCTCCCTGGGGGACCTTGAACGCGGTGGACCTGAGCAGTGGAAAGTTACTGTGGAAGGTGCCTTTGGGAGAGTATGAAGAACTGACAAAGAAAGGAATACCGCCGACTGGCACCGAGAATTACGGTGGTCCTCTCGTCACCAAAGGAGGACTGGTGTTTATTGCCGCTACAAAAGATGCTAAGCTCCGGGCCTTTGACAAAAAGAGCGGAAAAGTGCTGTGGGAAGCACAGCTGCCTGTTCCTGCCTATGCCACCCCTGCTACCTATCTGTTAAATGGGAAGCAGTATGTGGTTGTTGCCTGTGGCGGCGGCAAAATTGGAAGCCCTTCCGGGGACCAGTATATTGCCTTTGCCTTGCCCGAAAAGAGCAGGTAGTACACGCATCATGAAAAAGCGTGCAATGATACGGTTCAGCCAGTTGCTACAAGGTGGCAGGTTAGCCGGAAACTCATACTTACACTGCCTGTTCATAATCTGAAATATTTTCAGAAAGGTGGGAGAAATCCTGTCAGAAAAGCTGTCAACTTTTCAAGTTTTACCGATTGGCAAAGCCCTTGCTATGTACCAATTAGAGCTTTTAACTCATAGTTTACTACAATACCATAACAGAAAGGAGGGTAACATTATGGGAACATTAGCTAAAAACAACAGCGGTTTATTTCCAGCTATTCCGTCCTTCTTGGATGACAACATGCTGCGCGATTGGTTCAGCTGGCCCATGAACAGAAACACTGAGAATGGATCTGTTCCGGCTGTGAACGTGAGAGAATCCAACGAAGCCTTTGAACTGGAAGTGGCTGCTCCGGGCATGAACAAGCAGGACTTTAAAGTGGAGCTTGATAACAACATGCTCGTAATTTCTGCCGAAAAAGAAAACAAGCAGGAAGAGCAGGACGAAAAGGGCAACTATACCCGCAGAGAATTCAGCTACCAGACCTTTACCCGAACTTTCAGTTTGCCTGAAAGGTTGGTGGAAGGCGACAAGATCTCTGCCAAGTATCATGATGGTATACTGCATATAACCGTACCCAAAACTGAAGAGGCTAAAATAAAGCCTGCGAAACAGATTAAGATCTCATAATAAAAGAGGCGGTGTTTGCGCACCGCCTTTTTTATTACGCTACCCGCCCTCCCCTTTAACGCTTCTCTCACTCTGCGGCCAATTTCCGCCTGAAAGCACGCCCTGGATAGGTAAAGCAATCCTTTTCCCGTACTTTCGCCAATTCATTTAAGGAGGCGCAACAAAAGGGTGTAAAGTATACTACACTTAAAGGAATAGCGCGAAGAAGATAACATGGAACCAAAGCGATTAAATAAGTTTATCAGTGACTCCGGTTTCTGCTCCAGAAGGGAGGCGGACAAGTTAATAGAAGAAGAACGGGTAACAGTAAACGGCAAGCTACCTGAGCCGGGCACGAAAGTGACTACCAAAGACAAGGTTAGAATAGATGACCAGCTGTTGAACGTGCGCGAAGAAGCGCCAGTGTTCCTGCTGCTCAACAAGCCTTCCGGTATGTCGGCCACGGCTGACATGGGTGTGCGGGATAATGTGGTGCGCGCAATCAACCATACAGCTACGCTGCAGCCCATCGGGTTCCTTGAAAGAGACTCCGAAGGGGTGCTCTTCTTAAGCAACGACACCGACCTGGTACGCCGCTTAACCAAAGCCGACAACAAGTTCGAGAAAGAGTACATTGTAACGGTAGACAAGCTGATCAGCTCTGATTTTATTGCGAAACTGATTGGGGGAGAAGACACAGAAGAAGGAGAAAAAACACAGAAGACTTTCATTGCCAAGGAAGGCTCTACCCGCTTTCGTATCATCCTGAAGCCCGGCACAAATCATAACATCAAAATGCTCTGTGAGCGGCTGGGTTACAACGTAGTACACCTGCAACGCATTCGCATCGAAAGCTTTACCCTGGCAAAGCTCCCCCCTGGCCACTGGCGCGCCTTAACACCAGCAGAGGTTGACAAATTGCGAACTGTAGCGAGCAGTGCCGTAAAAAATAAAGTAAGCGGCTTCAGCGAAGATTACCGCTCGTACAGCAGCGGTCCTGGGAAACGCATCGGCAAGAGCCGGCCGGCCGGGGCACCAAAAGGCGGACCAGGCAGGAAAGCAGGAAGGGCTGGGACTGGTTCCGGTACTACCCGCAGCACAAGAAGCGGTAGTAGAACCGGTACGGGCAGAGGTTCCTCCGGACCGAAGGGTACAGGCAGACGCGGAGGCCGCTAAGTCCTCTTACAACAAACAAAAGCCGCAGTTGCCATGGCAGCTGCGGCTTTTGTTATCCCTTCCCCATGGCTTGGTGTTAGCAGGACAACCTGTCGGGACAAAGAACAGGCGGGGGTATTTAAAAGAAAAGAGTAGAGCTGTTTCCAACTCCACTCCTGCCTTATTTCTCACATTCCTTCGCTTAGCCTTCCCATCTACCCATTTTACCAAGTTGGTAATCGCGGAAAGCCTCCTGTATTTCCTGTTCGGTGTTCATCACAAAAGGACCATGCGATACGACGGGTTCATTAAACGGCTGCGCATGGCCAAAAAGGATATAGCTGTTCTCCTGTGCTTCTACCTCTATCTTCTCCCCTTCATTCGCAAACTCAACTAAGGTCAGTTTTTCGGCTGTTTCCCCGTTAACTTTCACAGTTCCGCGCACCACGTAGAAGAAGATGTTGCGCTCAGCAGCAATACTTGCTGTAAGGCGCCCTCCCCCTTGCAGTTCGATACTCGTCATATGGATGTCACTTAAGGACGGGATAGGTCCTTTGATATCGCCCCAGTTACCGGAGATAACATTTACCTTCACTTTGCCATCGTCCTCTTTTGCCGTGGGAATCTGGTCTTTCTGTAGGCCAACGTACTTTGGTGCCGTCATCTTATACTTGGCTGGCAGGTTAAACCACAGCTGCAAAATCTCCAGCGGTCCGCCTTCCTTCTTAAACTTCTCCGAAGAGACCTCTGCATGAATGAGCCCGCTTCCCGCTGTCATCCACTGCACGCCTCCTGCTTCGATCACATCTTTGCCGCCGCCTGTGTCCTGGTGCATGATATCGCCATCCAAAATAAACGTCAGGGTCTCAAAACCACGGTGCGGGTGCGGCCCGAATGGTAGCCCCCGGTTTCCCGGTTTGTACACTTGCGGGCCGTGGTGATTCAGGAACAGGAAGGGGTCAATGTATTCTACTTCGCGCGTAGGCATGGCCCGATAGGTTACCAGATCATCCATGGGCGCATAAGCTGCTTTGTGCTTTTTCTTTATCTTTCTCACAGTTTGTTCTTTTATTGTCTCTTTATTAATGTAGGTACATATAAAACTACGAAGCTCCTTTAAGGTTTACAAGCTGCCATAGCCGATTGCTCAAACTTACAGAAGATTCAAGCAGCTCTGTAGTTTGGGCCTACCTCTTAATTTACTGCATTCTAAAGTTTAGGATTCAACTCTTAAAGCGATAACGAACGAATGCAGTGAAAGGGGCGGGACAGTAGGCTTCTTAAATGTAAAAAGGCACTTACCACTGTTTTCAAGTGACAAGTGCCTATTCCGCTAGCGGCGCAGCAATTCAGCCGCAGTCCTTTTACTTTTCTTCGGCAAAAAGGTCGGATGACAGGTAACGGTCTCCCCTATCGCAGATAATGCACACCACCACGCCTTCCTCCAGGTTTTCGATCAGCTTGGTGGCCACATGCACAGCCCCGCCACTACTCATCCCGGCAAATACGCCTTCTTCCCGGGCCAGCCTTCTGGTCATGGCCGTTGCCTCTTCCTGCGATACGTCGATTGTCCGGTCTACGCGCTCCGGCTCAAAGATCTTGGGCAAGTACTCTTTCGGCCAGCGGCGGATGCCGGGTATCTGCGAGCCTTCCACTGGCTGTGCGCCCACGATCTGTACCTGGCTGTTCTGCTCTTTTAAATAACGCGATACCCCCATGATAGTACCCGTGGTCCCCATAGAAGACACGAAATGCGTTACCTGCTGATGGGTGTCCCGCCAGATCTCTGGTCCTGTGCTATGGTAATGGGCCATGTAGTTATCCGGGTTAGCGAACTGGTTGAGCATCAGATAGCCCCCCTGCGCTACTTTGTCGTGCACATAGTCAATGGCTCCTTCCATAGACTTTTCTGCCGGTGTAAGGGTTACCCTGGCTCCATAGGCTTCCATCGTCAGCACGCGCTCCTGGGTGGCATTGGCGGGCATTACCAGCTCAATTTCAACTCCAAACAGGCGTGCAATCATGGCCAGGGCAATGCCGGTATTGCCGCTGGTAGCCTCTATCAGTTTAATGCCCGGCTTGAGGTCGCCCCGGTCCAGGGCCCCTTTTATCATGCCATAGGCAGCACGGTCTTTCACGCTCCCGCCCGGGTTATTACCTTCCAGCTTGGCGTACAATTTTACGCCAGGTTTGGTGTTTATATGTGTCAGCTCTACTAAGGGTGTATTGCCAATAAAGTCAAGTAAAGTAGCCATTATACGCTTGCTGTATGATCTATTTTGAATTTATTAACCGCAAAAGTAAGCTTATTGTTAGAGAAGACCTGCTTTTGGCGGCGAAAGGTGTTATGGTGGCAAAAAGTAAGCCCTGTTTTTCCAGTCTAAGCGTTTTAACTACGCCCTTGCTTACTTAACATAAATAACCCACCAGAAACAACTCGGTCCCTGATGGGTTATATCTGCCTTTTGCTGTTGCTTTACTTTTGTAGTAGGCTGAGTAGCTCCTTTGCAGCCCCCTCTGAGGAGGCGGGGTTCTGCCCTGTAATCAGCATCCCATCGCGCACCACGTGCGGATGCCAGTCCGCCACATGGGAGTACTCTCCGCCAAGGGCTATTAGCTTTTCTTGTACCAGGAAAGGAACTACCTCGGTCAGGTCGACTGCCTCTTCTTCTGTATTTGTAAAGCCGGTCACTTTCTTACCTTTCACCAGCGGCTCCCCATTAGGGGCTTTTACATCGGCAAACACGGCAGGAGCATGGCAAACGGCAGCAATGGGTTTGTTCTGCTTCGCGAAATCCTCTATTAACCTGATGGAATCATTGTCGTTTGTCAGATCCCACAGCGGCCCATGGCCCCCGGGGTAGAACACGCCATCGTAGTCCTCTGCCTTTACCTCGCTCAGTTTTTTTGTGTTTCGCAACCGCTCCTGCAGCGCCTTGTCCTCGTCGAAGCGCTTGGTTGCCTCGGTCGCAGCCCCCGGGGCCTGGCTGCTTGGATCAATCGGCGGCGTGCCTCCTGCCGGCGATGCCAGGGTAACCTCTACCCCTGCATCCGCTAGCACATAATAGGGAGCAGCGAACTCCTCCACCCAAAAGCCCGTCTTCTTTCCTGTAGCACCTAGTTCTCCGTGAGATGTTAAAACAAATAATACTTTCATAGTTGATATGGTTTTAGATCTTATACCTCCTATACCCTTTTTCAGGGTAAAAGGATAAATAAATGCGACACCAGCAACTGATCTAAAAGAAGCCTTTACGCTTCAGGGATTTACGTCCTGACCCATCAAAGCAAAACAACAAGGGGACAGGCATTACCGCCTGTCCCCTATATGCTTATTTAACTGCTATCACCTAAAACTCTTTAAAGTCTCACCTTTGTGCAGCTACCCGCCAGATGGTATTCCCCTCGTCATCTGCCACCAGCAGGGATCCGTCTGGCAATTCGGCTACCCCCACAGGGCGCCCGTACACCTCGCTCTCTTCCGCATTGGCAATAAAGCCCGTCAGAAAGTCCTCGGGCTCACCGGAGGGGCGCCCGTTCTGGAAAGGGACAAAAACGACCTTATAGCCTACAAAGTTCTCGCGGTTCCAGGAGCCATGCTCCCCCACAAAGGCGCCGTTTTTATACTTTGCCGGAAAAGCATCCCCCTCGTAAAAGGCAAGGCCAAGGGCTGCCACATGCGAGCCAAGCGGCACATCCGGCACGATCGTCTGCTGCACCAAATCGGGCCGCTCCCCTACCCGGCGGGGATCGATGTTGGAGCCATAGTAGGCAAAAGGCCACCCATAAAAGGCTCCTTCCTTTACCCCTGTTATGTAATCCGGCACCAACTCATTGCCTAAGCCGTCACGCTCGTTCACGGCTGTCCAGAGCGTACTGGTCCCCGGAGCCCAGTCCATGCCTACGGGGTTGCGGAGGCCGCTGGCATAGATGCGTTCTCCTGTGCCATCCGGGTTTATCTCCAGGATATTGGCCCTGCGCTTTTCTTCGTCCATGCCGTACTCTCCCACGTTACTGGCAGAACCCACCGATACGTAGATCTTAGAACTGTCTGCATTCGTAATGAGGTTGCGCGTCCAGTGGTGGTTGTAGCCTCCCGCCGGCAGGTCCAGTATCTTCTCGCCCGGTCCTGTTATCTTTGTCTGGCCCTTTTTATAAGGAAAGCGCACGACTCCATCTGTGTTGGCCACATAAAAGTATCCATCGAGCACCAACATCCCAAAGGGTTGATTTAAACCGGTTAAAAAGGTTTCGGTTACTTCCGGGTCCCCGTCCTGGTCTGTGTCGCGGAACAGCTTAATACGGTTGGCACTCTTGCCCTCGTCGTTCGACTCCACCACAAACACGTCCTTATTCGGCGCTACATAAATCCAGCGGGGATGCTCCAAGCCGTCCGCATATTTAGTAACGGTAAAGCCCGCGGGGGCTTGCGGTGTTCTGCCTTCGGGCCAGCCAATGGTTTCGCTGAACTTCTCCCCTTCAAAGGTCGAATCTGGTGCCGGAAGATAGAGCCTCCCGATAGCGGTCTCTACCGTGTCTGCATCTGGCTCGTAGTTGAGCGGGGTTTCGGCTTTTGCCTCGCTCACAGCATTCTCATCGCTCACCACCTGTTGCACTTTACTACACCCCCAAAGGGCGGTGCCGGCTAGCAAAGCAAGCAGAGGCGTCTTGTTAAGTATTGATTTCATATTAGTTGGTTTAAAGGTACAAGAACTCATCTTTAATCTGTAAAGGAGGTAGGACCGGCTTTGGCTTCCCAGGCACGCAAATCCTGTGCTACCTGTTCCAGCTTAGCACGTACGGCGTCTATGGCGTACTGTCCTAAGGGTAAGCGCAAGGGCGGGTTGTCCGCGTTTACCACATCAATGATCACACGGGCGGCCTTCAGCGGGTCGCCTTCCTGTTCCCCGTTTTGGGCACTCATCCTGCGTTTAAAAGCACCGGCTGTACCGGCATAGGCTTCCATTTCTACGGTAGCATGCTTGATGCTGGAGCCACCAAAGTTAGTTCGGAAAGGACCTGGCTCTACAATGGTTACCTTTATGTTGAAGGGTGCCACTTCCATGGCCAGGGCTTCGCTCATCCCTTCCAGCGCAAACTTACTGGCATTGTACACGCTGAAGCCCGGAGAGGAACGGAAGCCGGCAATGGAGGACATCTGAATGATATGCCCGCCCCCCTGCTCCCGCATATAAGGCAACAGGCGCTGTGTCACCTGCAAGGCCCCGAAGAAGTTGGTTTCCATGTTATCCCGGTAGGCTGCGACCGGTGCCTCCTCTACAGCGCCCACATACCCAAAGCCTGCGTTGTTCACCAGCACATCTATTCTTCCCATCAGCTTACAAGCAGCTTCTGTTGTGGCCTTTACCCCTTCTGCGTTTGTTACATCCATCAGGTAGGCAAAGGTGTTGCCCGGCGATATGGCGTTAAACTCCTCAAGCTGCCTTACCTGTCGGACGGTGCCTATCACCTTATCCCCTAGTTTAGCGACTTCCTCCGCCAGCTTACGGCCAAAACCACTCGATACGCCTGTTATAAACCACACTCTTTCTGCCATATTACTCTTGTTTTTTTAGGATTACTTCTGCTTCAGAGTTTATACGGTGACTTAACGGGATGGTCGTGTTGCTTCTGACTACGCTCTAATAAGCTGTACTCGATCCTGCCATTTGCTGTACTTATTTGTAACTTGCCTGCCGATCAACGCTTAACCGTTTGAGCTTACCGCCCCGCAAGATCATACACGTGGACATGGACGCTTTTTTTGCCTCCGTGGAGCAGCGCGATAACCCTGCATTACGCGGAAAGCCTGTTGCTGTGGGAGGTTCCAGGGAAAGAGGCGTGGTGGCGGCAGCCAGTTACGAGGCCCGGAAATTTGGGGTCCATTCGGCCCTCTCCTCCAAAATTGCGGCACAGCGCTGCCCGCAGCTTATCTTTGTGAAGCCGCGCTTTGAGGTGTATAGTGCCGTATCGCGACAAATCCGGGAGATCTTTCATTCCTACACAGACCTGGTAGAGCCCCTCTCGCTGGACGAGGCTTACCTTGACGTAACAGAGAACAAGATCGGAATGCCCTCAGCCAGCATCATCGCCAAAGAGATCAAACAGCGTATTTGGGAAGAAACAGGCCTGACAGCCTCGGCTGGGGTATCCTTCAATAAGTTTCTGGCCAAGATCGGATCAGACATGAACAAGCCAAATGGCTTTACGTTGATCACGCCCGACATGGCCGAGGAGCTGGTAGCCGGGCTGATGATAGAGAAGTTTCATGGTATCGGGAAAGTAACAGCGGCCAAAATGCAGGGAATGGGCATCGTGACGGGGGCTGACCTGCGGGAACGGCCAGAGGACGAGTTGGTGCGCAACTTCGGCAAAGTGGGGCGCTACTACTACCGCATCGCACGTGCTCAGGACGACCGGGAAGTACAGCCGCACCGCATCCGGAAGTCGATTGGCTCGGAGCGCACCTTCGATGTAGACCTGACCGAAGAGCAGGACATGCTCGAGCGCCTGGAAGAGCTGGCAAAAGAGGTAAGCATAGACATGGCCCGCCTGCAGGCTACTGCCAAAACCGTTACTCTCAAAATCAAGTACTTTGACTTTACCCAGAATACCCGCAGCAAGACTTTCCTGAGTGAGTTCAGTTCGGCAGATGCCATCTATACGATTGCGCGTGACCTGCTGCGCACGCCCCAGCTTCCGCACCAGCCCGTACGCCTGCTCGGCATCACCGCTTCCTCCCTGCTCTACCAGCACGACAAAATGGAGGGCTACCAACTGACCCTCGATCTCTGACCTTTCGTACGGGCATCGTACTTAGCTCCTCCTATACCCCTCAGTTTTGCCCCTTCTTACATTAACAGTTCCTCTTTAGACAAATGAGGCTAAATATACTTTTGCCAGCATGTTAAACAGTAACACACTGTTCCCTATACCCGGTCTCAAAATAGCTCTTTCTATCAATCAGAAAATACTTAAATTCGCCCCGGCTTACACCCTTTGCTATGCGTAACCTGTCTCTGCTGTTTTCCTTGTCTGTGCTGTTGCTGCTGAGCTGTAACAAGCCCTCTAAAATCACGGCCTCCGCTCCTCCTACAGACCATGAGGTGCTGGAGGAACCGCTGCCCCCCAAGGCAGGCAAACCCGCTACTGCAGCAGATGAAGATTACCACAGCCTTACCCTGGATACCACGGGCCTTTCTCCTGAGCCCAACACACCGGTGCAGCTCTTGCTGGAAGGCACGTTCCATAAGCAGGAAGTATGGCAAGGAGCAGAGAGACAGGAATGGCTGGGCTTGTTTTATGAGAATGGGAAATACGAGTTACGCCCTACGAAACTGAAAGTGCATGTGGTAGAGGACCCCACTGCCGATTCAGCTGGGGTGATTTCTGGCAGAGAGGTAATAGGCATAGCCCCGCATGTCGCCTTCTTTATACGGGGGCTCCAAGCAAAGGCCGGCGCAGTAGACTCTGCCTCCTTTAGCAAAACCACGGTGGCAGCCAACAAAGCCATTCCCTATACTTTTAAAGGACAGGACTACCTGATTAAAGCATACGGAGACAGCATACAGGAGGCAGACATGGAGTATGCGTACCGAAACTACGGCTGGAAAGTGGTGGGCCGAAAGCGTGGCAAGCAGATCGAGCAGGTATTGGCTGAAGATGAAAGCTTTGACGACTCTATCTATGTATTGCTGTGGGCCGGCGACCTGGACCGTGATGGCATACCGGACCTGCTGCTGGACCTGTCGAACCATTACAATGTATCGCGCTATACCCTCTTTCTCTCCTCCATGGCCGAGCGGGGAAAGCTGTATAAAAAGGTGGCCATGTTCGAAACGATAGGATGCTAACCCCCGCCTTTAAAAATATTCTTAGGCTCAAGTATTGCTTTAAATTGTACAAGGCTACACCTTTGCTACGATGAGAACAATAGCTGTGCTTTTGCTGAAGAAACTGAGCCTGTACCTGGCTGTTTTGCTCTGCGGAGTACTGGCTATCTCTGTAGGTACAACGGTCACGGCCGCCCCCTTCCCTACTCCTGTTGCGCAGGAAAACTTACACAGCGCAGACGAGGACACGCCCCCTTTTACCCTGATGGCAGGGGAAATGACTTCAGGAGGTTCTGAAGTCATGCTGCAGCTGGACAAGGCGCTGTTCATGGCACTTATAGCCACTGTGCTGCAGCAACTCTACGCTAACTCCGCTGCAACAGAGGCAATCCCTGCTTACCCCTACTTTAAACGCAACTGCGGCCTATACACCGTCCTGACCCAAGGTCCGTAACCTTCTCCTTTTCCCCCTCCCACAACTCTTTCCGGAGTTGTACCGATGCCCTGTGCCCTTTAAGTGAAGCGGAACAGCGGTCCTTTATCCTTTTTTTACATTTTTTACCCGCAAGGGCAGTATATGGAGCTATTACAGCACCTGTTCGACTTTATTTTGCACGTAGACCTCCACCTGGTAGAGTTGCTACGGCAGTACCAAACCTGGATTTACCTGATCCTGTTCCTGATCATCTTTTGTGAGACGGGCTTGGTTGTAACCCCCTTCCTGCCCGGCGACTCCCTGCTGTTTGCGTTGGGTGCCCTGGCGGCCCTGCCCTCCTCGGGCCTGAATGTCCTGCTCCTGATGGCTTTGCTCATTACAGCCGCCATCCTGGGCGATTCCTTTAATTACCTGACGGGCAGTAAGCTCGGGGGCCGGCTTTACCACAAGGACTACTGGTTTTTGCGGCAAGCGCATTTACAACAGGCAGAGCGCTTTTATGCCCGCTATGGGGGGCGAACCATTATCTATGCCCGCTTTATGCCGATTGTGCGCACCTTCGCCCCTTTTGTGGCGGGCATGAGCAAAATGGACTACAGCCGCTTTCTCTACTTCAACATTCTGGGTGCCTTGCTGTGGGTTGTATTTTTCGTGATGATCGGTTACCTCTTCGGGAATATGCCGCTTGTGAAGCACAATTTCTCGCTCTTGGTATTGGGCATCATCGGCGTCTCCATGCTTCCCCCTGTCCTCAATGTGCTGAAGCAGCGCCTGAGAGTACGCAAGCAGGCCTAGCCTTTCCTGTTTAGTTTTTACAAAGGATGAAACTTCAAACAAAAGCCAGCGCCGTAACCACGGCGGGCTTGCTGATCTCGCTCGGCATCATTTATGGCGATATCGGTACTTCGCCGCTGTACGTGATGAAGGCCATTATCGGAGATGCGCCTATTTCCCAAGCCCTGGTTTATGGCGGCATTTCCTGTGTTTTCTGGACACTGACACTCCAGACAACCGTTAAATATGTATTACTCACGCTGCAAGCGGATAACAATGGCGAAGGCGGGGTCTTCTCGCTTTATACGCTGATCAGGCGTAAGGCACCCTGGCTTATCGTTCCGGCCATGCTGGGAGGTGCCGCGTTGCTGGCCGATGGCATTATTACCCCGCCTATCTCTGTTTCCTCGGCAATTGAGGGCCTACGGATCCTGTACCCGGACATTCCCACTGTGCCCATCGTGCTGGCCATCCTCACGGCTTTGTTCCTGATGCAGAGTTTCGGAACGGAGATCGTGGGGAAAGCCTTTGGCCCCATTATGTTGCTGTGGTTTGTAATGTTAGGCTCACTGGGCGCTGTTTCGGTTGCACATCACCCGGAGATCCTCAAGGCCTTAAGTCCCTACTATGCGTACAACCTGTTGGCCCATTACCCGAGAGGGTTTTGGCTCTTGGGGGCTGTGTTTCTGTGCACGACAGGAGCCGAGGCACTTTACTCTGACCTGGGGCACTGCGGTAGACCAAACATACGGCTCAGCTGGCTTTTCGTGAAGACCTGTCTGCTGTTAAACTACTTGGGGCAAGGTGCCTGGTTGATGACAAAAGAAGGTAGCCTGCTGCAAGAGAACCCCTTCTATGGCATCATGCCTGCCTGGTTTGTCCTTCCGGGTATTGCCATTGCCACTGTTGCCGCTATCATAGCCAGCCAGGCGCTTATATCAGGTTCTTTTACGCTGATCAGCGAAGCCATTCGCCTTAACCTATGGCCAAGGGTGAGACTGGTATATCCCAGCAACCAGAAGGGGCAGTTGTATGTGCCTAGTATCAACTGGCTTTTATGGGTGGGCTGTGTGGGTGTGGTGTTGTACTTCCGGGAGTCGGAGCACATGGAAGCCGCCTACGGGTTGGCCATTACCATGGCCATGCTCTCTACCACTATCCTGATGAGCTATTACCTCTATACAAAGTGCAGGTCCATGACACTAGTATCCTTGTTCTTAACTATTTATATTTCCATAGAAGGAGCTTTTCTAGTCGCAAACTTAAGTAAGTTCCCACATGGAGGCTGGGTCTCGCTGCTTATTGCCGGGGCCCTGCTGGCAATCATGTACATCTGGCTCAACGCCTTTCATATAAAGCGGCGACTCACAGAGTATGTGCGGCTAAAGGACTACCTGCCCGCTTTGAAAGAGTTGAGCGCAGACGAAACAATACCGAAGTACGCCACCCACCTGGTGTTTATGACGAGTGCATCAAGTACAAAGGAGATCGAGTCGAAAGTGATCTACTCTATCTTTCAGAAACGCCCCAAGCGTACTGACATCTACTGGTTCGTGCACGTGGATATCTCGGATGAGCCTTATACAACGGAGTACAAAGTGTGCAAGATCGCGGAAGGAGACGTTATCCGCATCGACTTTACCCTCGGCTTCCGGGTGGAACAGCGCATCAACCTGTTTTTCCGGAAAGTAGTGGAAGAGCTTGTTGCCAACGGAGAAGTTGACATCACGAGCCGTTACCCGTCCCTGAACAGGCAGCACCTCATCGGCGACTTCCGCTTCGTGGTACTGGAGAAGTTCCTATCCTTCGAGAATGACCTACCGTTCCGGGAGCGTCTCATCATGGAATGGTACTTCAACATCAAGCGTTACGCTAGCTCGGAAAGCAAGTGGTTTGGTTTGGACAGCAGTTCAGTGAAAATAGAGAAAGTGCCGCTGATTATACTGCCTGCTGCTCTACCACAACTTAAACGTGTGCCTGCTTAAATTGTGGATGACAGGGCCCTTTCACTTTAACGTATACACAATACCAAAACCAACAGATGGCTGTATGACAGCCGGTTATGCGAAAGCTGTTTCAAAATTTATCCCGCCGAAAAAGTGCCACGGCACTGCTGGCTGACTACGAAAGGGATGGCAACATCCATGGAACTGATCTGGTGCGCACGCTCCGCCTGAAAGACCTGGTTTCCTTTGGCATCGCCGCCATCATTGGGGCAGGTATCTTCAGCACCATTGGCAATGCCAGTGCGGCTGGTGGCCCGGGTGTGTCGCTCCTGTTTATTTTTACCGCTATCGCCTGTGGCTTTTCAGCCCTGTGCTACGCCCAGTTTGCCTCCACCATTCCAGTGTCCGGCAGCGCCTATACCTATGCCTATGCTTCCTTCGGCGAGTTAGTAGCCTGGATCATTGGCTGGGACCTGTTGATGGAATACGCCATCGGAAACATTGCCGTAGCTATTTCCTGGTCAGACTATTTCACGGCCGTCCTGCAGGGAGTGGGCCTGGGCATTCCGGAATACCTCACGATGGACTTTCTTAGTGCCTCCCGGGGCTATGATGCTGCTTTGAAACTGCTGGCTCAGGGGCAAACCATGTCCCAGTTACCAGGTAACATGCAGGAGGCCTTCCTTGCCTGGCAGCAGGCTCCCAGCATCGGCGGCATAAAGCTGGTGGCGGATGTGCCTGCCTTAGGTATTACAGTCCTCATCACCTACCTCGTGTACATTGGCATTAAGGAGTCGAAGCGCACTGCCAACTTCCTGGTGCTGCTCAAGCTGCTCGTTATCCTGCTGGTGATTACGGTAGGTGCTTTATACGTAAGCCCGACCAACTGGACCCCTTTTGCCCCAAACGGCCTGGCAGGCATCATGAAAGGCGTTTCGGCAGTTTTTTTTGCCTACATTGGCTTTGACGCCATCTCTACAACCGCCGAAGAGTGTGAGAACCCTCAGCGCGACCTGCCCCGCGCCATGATCTTCGCCCTGGTCATCTGTACGGTACTGTACGTGATTCTCGCGCTTATCCTCACCGGGATGGTTCCTTTTCAGGAATTGGCCGTGGGTGATCCCCTGGCTTATGTGTTCTCCCGGGTAAACCTGGATGTCATTGCCGGGATTGTGGCTGTCAGTGCCATTGTGGCCATGGCCAGCGTGCTGCTGGTGTTCCAGTACGGGCAGCCCCGCATCTGGATGACCATGAGCCGCGATGGTTTATTGCCTGGTATTTTCTCTCGTATTCACCCAAAGTACAGAACCCCTTCCTTCGCTACGCTAGTGACGGGTTTTGTCGTGGCGGTGCCGGCCCTGTTCATGAACCTGACGGAGGTAACGGACCTGACCAGCATCGGGACGCTGTTTGCCTTCGTACTGGTGTGCGGCGGTATTCTGCTGCTGGAGGAAAAGCAGAAGGTAGCCACGGCGGCGCATAAGGGCTTCCGGGTGCCTTACATAAACGGAAAATACACGTTACCTCTTCTTGTGCTGCTTGGCGCTGTGCTCCTGTTTGTCTATAACAGGCCGGAGTTGAGTGCTTTCTTTAGTTTAGAAGGTGGTTGGGGAGCCATACAGCACAAACTCCCGATGCTGGGTTTCCTGCTGGTTACGACTGTGCTCACCGTCCTGACCGTTACCCGCAACCTGTCGCTGATCCCCGTACTGGGTCTGCTCACAAACCTTTACCTGATGACGGAACTGGGCATCACGAACTGGAGTCGGTTCCTGGCCTGGCTGATGCTGGGTTTAATCATCTACTTTGCCTATGGTTACCGCAACAGCAAGCTGCATAAACCGGAGGCAACTGCTACGATACACGCCCCTTAATCCAAGAAGCCTTTATAGTTTGAAACAGACGAAAGGTATATGCCACTTACTGCTCCTACTGCTGTGGGCAGCCCTGCTATGCCTTTCTGTTTCTTTAAGAGCGCACCGGGAGCCGTACCTGGTGCAGCAACCTAAGGAAAAAACAGCAACAGCAGAAATTAGCCAGGAGACGGGCGATTCTTTTGTTGCTTGGCTGGAGGAAGCTGGCCCACAGCTTGTGCCTCCCCCCATCAAACCGGCTCTTCCTGCCCTCATCCTGTCGCTTGGCCTTCTTTTTCGGATCTGCACAGGCAAATGCACAAAGCCACGTGAAGCGATACGGGCCAGCGCTACCCTGTCGGAACGATTCAGGATACTCCCCAATGCTCCCTAGGCAATGGTTCTTCATGGCATTTTCTAAGTTCTCTTGCTAAGACGTCTGGCAGCAAAACAGCTCATGCCCTTTGTCCTCTTGCAACAGGCACTTACAGGAACATCATCAAAAACCATTACCTAAACGAACCATTTTATGGCTAAAAATATTTTTGCGACTAAGTCTGTCGATAAGTTAATCAGCGAGTCGGAGAGCGGTGAGCATGGGCTGAAACGCACCCTTACCGCCTCTAACCTCACGTTACTGGGTGTTGGCGCCATTATCGGCGCGGGCATCTTTGTTCTCACCGGCACCGCTGCTGCCAACGCGGCTGGCCCCGCCATTGTCATTTCCTTTCTTATTGCCGGGCTGGGCTGCTTGTTTGCAGGCCTTTGCTATGCCGAGTTTGCCTCCATGATCCCCATTGCCGGGAGTGCCTATACCTATGGCTATGCCACGCTGGGCGAGTTCATTGCCTGGATCATTGGCTGGGACCTAATACTGGAGTACCTGTTTGGCGCTGCCACGGTGGCTGTAGGCTGGAGCGGCAACTTCGTAAGCCTGTTAAAATCACTGGGCATTACAGTGCCCGCCGCCATTGCCGCCGCCCCTCTCGCCTATGACGGCAGCTCTTTTACCGCTACAGGTGCGGTTATTAACCTGCCTGCCATCATCCTGATTCTGGTGATGACGGCCCTGTTGGTCGTGGGAATACAGGAGTCAGCCCGCTTCAACAACCTCATCGTGTTTGTGAAAGTAGCCATCGTGCTGCTGGTGATCGGCTTTGGTTTTCAGTATGTGGATGCGGCGAACTGGGAGCCTTTTATCCCCGCCAAGGAAATCCTGACCGATGGTAGCACACGCTATGGCTGGCAAGGCGTAGTGGCCGGAGCGGCCATTGTTTTCTTTTCTTATATCGGTTTCGATGCGGTAAGTACTGCCGCACAGGAGGCGAAAAACCCGCAGCGCGACATGCCGATCGGGATGCTGGCCTCTTTAGGTGTTTGCACTTTGCTGTACGTGCTGATGTCGCTGGTGCTGACGGGTATGGTGTCGTTTAAAACCCTGAACGTTCCGGATCCGGTACTGGTAGCCCTGCAGGCCGCTGGCCCGGGCTTGAAATGGCTTTACTTCTTAACAGGCGTTGGCGCTGTGGCCGGCCTGGCTTCCGTGGTGCTGGTGATGCTGATGGGACAACCGCGCATCTTCTTTGCCATGAGCCGCGACGGTTTGCTGCCGGCCATGTTCGGCAAGGTGCACCCGCGCTTCAACACGCCATACGTCACCACCGTACTCACCGGGCTGGTTGCCGCCGTAGTGGCGGGAATTTTCCCAATCGGTTTACTGGGCGAGTTGGTCAGCATCGGGACTCTGCTGGCCTTTGTGATCGTCTGCGCGGGCATTATCATGCTGCGCCGCACGAACCCCGAGCTCAAACGCCCTTTTAAAACGCCTTTTGTACCGCTGGTTCCCCTCCTGGGCATTGCTATTTGTGGGTACATGATGCTAAACCTTGGTTTTGATACCTGGCTGCGCCTCATCGTATGGATGGCTGTAGGCATCGGGATTTACTTTCTGTACGGTCGTAAGCACAGCAAGCTACAAAAAGATGCCGCTGCCCCACCACAGCAAAAAGAGTTAGTTAGTTAATTGTTTGTTAACTAAACGCCGCCCCGCTGGGGCGGCGTTTCTTATTCAGACGCCTTACCATGGTTGGGGCAGTTCAATCCTTCCCTTATAAAGCAGACTTTACAAATCGAAGCATGTGTGTTCCTTCTGCTGTGCGCAGCTGCAAGAAGTAAAGGCCTTCCGGCAGCGAAGAGACATCTATGGAAAAGCTGGAATTGTTTGCTTGCCCGTACCTCTTGTGGAGCAGGGTCGTTCCTGCCAGATTCAGTACAGTATAATGCTGAACATCCCTGCTTTCCAGGTTTGCTACCTGCAGTGCATCCTGCGTCGGAACGGGATAGGCTTTAAAGGCAACACCATCGCTACCGACATTCCTTACACTTTTAATGGAAGAATAGGTGCTTGTACCATCAAAATCAATTTGTGCTAGCCTGTAATAGACAGTGCCACGGGGTATGTTTGTGTCAGAGAAAGTATATTGGTGAGGTATTGCCGAAGTGCCAGCCCCTTTTACCCGGCCTATTGTTTTAAAGTGCTTCCCATCGGTACTTCTCTCGACATGAAAGTGGCTGTTGTTCAACTCCGAGGCGGTTTCCCATTCCAGGGCTACTGCGTTAATCCCATCAAGCGAAGCATGGAAACGTACCAACTCTACCGGAAGCGGGGTAATGGTCCTGATTAACACCGGGTTGTCATTGGCGATACTCGTATTGTAACGGACCTTGTCATGAGCATTGTTCAGCTCATAAATTCTAAACCAATACGCCGTGCCCGGCTCCAATCCTGTTATCGTCAAGGAGTTTTTGCTGTCCCCACCCCTGTACATGGCCTGCTCTCCTTGCGATCTATAAACGTTGCCCGTTACCTTTACTTCTTCCCCGTCCGCTGGGTCTGTAAAGTCGTTCTCGGTGTTTACCTTCACTACCCGGCCTGTTCCGTTTCCATTCGTCCAGGCAATAGTGATTCGTTCGGCACCCACATAGGTTCCATGAATGTCATGCGCCTGTTCCGTAGGAGCGGCCGGCAAGGTCGTAAATTGTACTTCGTTTCCATAGGCAGTTCCCGAGCTGTTGGTGGCATAGGCCCTTACATAGTAAAGGGTGTTCTGCTCCAGGCCATCCATCCTGCTGCTAAAGCTTTCGCTGCCGCTTCCTTCCGTTGTGCTACCTGCGTTTTCCTCCAGACTTGGCCCGGGAACTGGACTCCACACGATCCCTTTGGCTGTGATCGGGGACCCGCCGCTAGATTGGATAATGCCACCACTAACGGCACTAGCGGCAGTAACATCGGTCACACCCGCGGTTGTGAGCACGGGTTTGCCGACAACACCGGTACCATTTACCAATACCTCGGTTTTACTAAAGCCGCCAAACACTGTTTTACTGCTCAAGGCAATCGCATCATCATACACCTGCGCAGAAGCAGGTACAAAACGCACCATTATAGTCGCGCTGACAATTCCATTCTCTGGGCTTAAGGTGACAGGTTCACTGGTAAAGCCCTCTTCACCAACTACAGACAGTTCAAAACCGGGGGGAGGCACAATCGTTACATCGCCTTGGATCCCCCGCCCCACCAGCATAAACAACTGCGGGGCCGACTCCTGCCCTACACTTACCTCACCAAAGGACAGGGCGGAGGGAAACACGACCAGTCCTTGTAACTCTATTATAACTGGTTCACTCATACCCACTGCCCCACAAGGGCTTGTTGCCGTTGCGACAAGGTAATAGGTGCCGGGGCCCGGAAAATCTGTAGGGTCCACCGTATAAGAGCTGCTCGTAAGCCCGGGGATGGTATGATCATAGGGGCCATCAGCCGAGGTCGCGTACTTCCAGGCATACGATGACTCTCCGGGTAAAGAGGAGCTTGCCGTAAGTGTATTACCTTTTCCGTTAGGATAGCTGATTGTCTGCGCATTGACCGGTGTAACCTTCACCTCATAAGGGTAAACAACACGAAGGTCAGCGCCATACGGAATGCCGTATCTCAGCGGTTCCGTGTTCAGGACCCGGATGCGGTACCCGGTCCCGCAAGGTGTGCCTGCCGGTATCCGGGCCTGTACTACGCCTGTTGCCGCCCCACTGGTACCAATGATGTTTTCGTCCAGATCCATGGAGAACCTGCCGTTCCTGTCCGAAAGCTGTGCTTTCCAGATACCGGTAAAAGTGCCGTTATAGGTATAGGGCACCTCAAAGGGTTTGCTTCCGGAGATTTCGGTGACCTCATACTGGGTTAAGCTAGGTTGTAACGTGGTGATCTTGGGGAGGTGGGTGGGGATAGGGGTTGCTGTGGCCACGACCCTGTCGATGAAAAATTTAGGCCGGTTGCCCGTGTCCCCACCCGGCGTGGTGACCAGATAAAACCGCACCCGGGCGTCTGCTTTTCCATCAAACGCAGCAGGTAGCTTTACCTGAATTGTTCCGCTGGCAGGGGTATAATTCGCAATGGTTACAGCACTGTTCGGCAGGTCTACGAAGGCTCCCCCTGGGCCTGTGTTTGTCTGCACCTTGAAAAGGGCCTGCCTGTTACTGCCGGTGTTCCCGTTGTTTCTGGACTCCCACTTTACATCAATAATACCGGCAGTGGTGCTCGTAAAGTCGAGGTACAGGTCAAAAGCTGCAGCATTCTCGCCGGCTGTTGTACCTGTTGCCAACAGCATAATGCCTCCTGCCCCCTTTTGCACCCCGCCTGTAAAACCATTGGTAAACACACCTGTTTGGTTTGGCGCTGTGGGCAGTGCTGTGAAAGGGGCTGATGCCACCCCATAATGACTCGCCCCTGCCCCGCTCTGGAAGTTATTTCCCCAATTACTGATATTATCGAAGCTTTCGTAGTAATCTCTGTTCGCTAGAGAAAACGGGACCGGTGCACTTTGTCCAAAACCCTGCCCCGAGGCAAGTAGAAACAGTGCTAAAAGAAACAGGCAGTATTTGGCAAGGAGTTTAAAAACATGGTTGAGGTACAAGTGTTTCATAAGTTTGTTTTATTACAATAAGCACATATTATAATAAAACGCTGTGTTCCTCAATCAGTTACACGACACCATCTTGCACTATTTAAAGCCGCTATGCTTATCTTTCGTTTGTCCAAAGCCTGCAGAAAGCGACACACCTTTTTCTCCTCATATAAGAAGAGCTAAAGCAGTACATTTTATCAGCACAACTGCGAAGCATTTGGGTCTAATTTCAGGCTTTACCCGAATACAACAACGATATGGATGGCAGGGTAGCGTGGGGATGCAAGGAACAGGGAAAACCAGCTGCAGCTATACCGAATGCGCAGGCAGGAAGAGAGTCTTTTGGGGATACGGAAGCAAAATGATTACTCTGAGGCAAAACAAAAAGCCGCAGCATAAACATACGCTACGGCTTTTCTCAGATGGAAATTTATGTATATGTACCGCCTTCCCGAACGATTTGTTTCAGCGTGCCAACACTTTAAGAGCTCTCATCAGATAGGAAGAGAGTTTGAGAGAGGCGCTAACAGGCAAAAGGTAGAGGGCTGAGACAGTATTGTTTCAGCGCAGCTTATTGCAGGCTTTTCGTCTCAGCCTGCTTTTCCAACATGCTTTCACTGTCTTTTAACTGGATGCCGTTGTTAAACTCTAAATGCTGAAAAACCTGGTAGGTGCCGATACTGACAATCAGCAGGCCCATGGCAAACTTAACTTTCCCCCAGTGCTGCAGTAGCTTGCTTTTTTCCTGGAGCAGCAGCCAGGAAACCAGGGCTAAGGTCAGGAAGCTGGCAAATTCGAAAGTCAGGATATCGATAACATACTTCATTGTGGACGTTTCCTTTGTATAGGCCTTGATGACCTGCAGGAAGCCTAGGTAAATAAAGGGAATAGCCGGGTTGCTTATTCCAACCAGGAAACCTTTCTTATACAGGGAATCTACGCTCAGCTCTATCGCATCGCCGCTGTCCTTCCTGCTTTTAGCAATGATGATGCCCCCCCAGATAATAAGTACAAAGGAACCGATCAGGTAAACAAGAGCCTCCACTTCTTTGCTTAAGGTAAGGAGGTTAATGATTAAAAGGGCTACAAAGGCATAGAAGAACTTTGTCGTCATTAATCCTCCATATACCTGCAAGGCAGCCCTTTTCCCCTCCTTGATGCAGGTATCCACCACAAAGAAACGGGCAGGCCCGGTGGGAATTCCCAGCATAATTCCAGCCAAAACGGAAATAAGCAAGGTGGCAAGCTCTCCTGATTCAAACATACACTTTTAATAAAATAGGAATTGCCACAGCACCTCAGACAGCACTTTCATTTAACAGATGCGTGCAGGTGGTAGCAGCAAGTAGCAAGACTATAACGCTCAACCCGGGCAAACGTTCCAGAAAAGTGCGCTAACAAGGTATCCTGCACGAGGTCTTAGATCTTGGCATGAGAGTAATGACAGGTTTTAATTTACCCCCAGCTGTTGTTACAGCGAACGGAAAGTACTTTAGCTCCTAAGCATTTCAATAACCTGTCTGTATTTTAAGGGGTTTATCGTCCCGCACAAAAGTAGAAATGGCCAAAGCAAGGTGAACTGCTCTGGCCATTTCTACTTACACTTTATCTTGAAGGAAATCTTAACGGTTGTATCCGCCAAAATGTCCGTAGTAATGTGTACTCACATCATTCGGATCCCCATAACGGTCGTCGCCGAACTCTGAGAATCCGCCATCACTGCTGTACCCTCTGTCATGCCGGAACCCATGGTTACCACGGCTATCGAAGTCGCGGTAGCGGTCGCCTTCCTCGGGGTTGTCGTAGTTCGGGTTATAGCCCATCTTATACGTGTAGTTACGAGGGCGGCCAGCATAAGGACCTTCCTGGTAAGGGAAATACTCTACCCTGTCCAGGTCGTTCTCGGCGCCCCGTGGTAAACCGTAATCTATTGATCGGGGCTGGTAAGTATAGTTGCTCGTATCGTACATTTCGCGGTATCGGTCATCGTGGGTGCCCGCTCTACCACCTTCACGACCGTACTGCTGGCTTTTCTGCAACCTGTAATGCTCTCCCGGCTCGTTGTAGGTATCGCCCAGGTGGGCGTGCTCACGCCCATGGAAGCGCCAGTGCCGGTGGTTATTATGCCCTTCCTGTCTATAGCTGCGGCTAAAGTTGCCGTAATTCATATCTCTTTCGTTTCGCATAGCTTCTTTTTATAAAGGCGGCACCAGCTTTGGGTGCCGCTTGAATTATCAGATCATTTTTTAGGGAAGAGGTCTTTAGCGCCTCTCGTCCCGGTTGCGGATGTTCCTGTCACGGTCGTCCGGGCGGCCAAAACGGCGGTTGTCTCTGTCCCAACGCTCCATGTTGCTATAGTACTGCCCTTCGCCATAGTGCGGTACATCGCGGCTGTAGTTACGCGCACCATAGCTGGAGCTGTAATCGTTGTCATACATATCGTTGTCGTGCTCGTACCGGCGATACGACTCATAGTCACTACGCGACCCACGCGACCAGTTGCTCTCGTCCTGGCCTCTGCGTACGTCATGTCCAAAACGTTCATCGGCTAGCCCATAGCGGTAATCCGGTCGGCCTTTTTGCCGGAGGTCGTCATAGTCCCTGTCGCTGTAATCCACGTTTGGGTCATACTTTTTACCAGCGTTTAATCCTTCGTCTCCGATATAAGTCATACCAAAAGGATTATCCTCGCTAAAGCTACCTCTGTTACCACGGGTATAGTCATCCCCTGCATAAGTAGCGCCGCCTGCCTGGAAGCGCCCCTGTGGGTACATCTGGCTTTGGTCGGCGTTGCTGTTAAAGCTGTTGGTATCACCGTACTGGCTGTTAGCATTATCGCCATAGCCCCTGTTAAAGTGCGAGTCCCGCACATAGTTTCCGCGATCAGAGTTCTGCCCGTGGTGATGCCCGTGCGCCCAGCGCGGCTCCATGTCTCTGTTTCTGTCGTTTCTGTTTCTATCGTTGTCCCGGTTAAAGTTACCGTAGTTATAGTTGTCTCTTCTGTCGTCTCTCATAGTTATCAGTTTAGTTTTTGGATCGTAATTACCTTTTTGTACGGATTCGAGTAGGCAATAGGTTAATATCCTCATTCTCTGACCCTAAACCCAAGGTGAATTCATGCGTTAAAAAAGTATAACCAAAACCTGAACAAACATGGACAGAACAAACTGGAATGATAGAAGAGACTACGATAGGGATAACAGAAGAAATAACAGAGACCGGGGAAACGACTATTGGAGCCAAAGTCGCCCTGTAGATGAGGACAGATACCGTGGCTCTTACCGGCTGGATAATTCGAGCGAGGACCGAAACGAATCGACCTGGGACTGGAATGAGCGCCGCAATAATGGCAACGGAGGCCGTGACAACTACAACAGCAATTACAACCGGGACTACAACCGAAACTATAACAACGACTACAACCGCAACTACAACGGTGGCAATCGCATGTCCGATCGCAGCAACTTCGACGACGATTATACCCGTGACAGCCGTTACCAATATCGCAGCGATAGCGGAGACAGCCGTAACTGGGATGAGCAGTACCGACCAAACAGCGGTGGCTACGGCACGCGTTTTGGCGGCAACCCTAACGGAAGGAATGCTGATATACGAAGCGTCAGAAGCCGCATAGCGGATGAGGACAGATACGGCACGAGCAATTTTAATGGGGACTACGGGCCAGACAACTATGGTACGGGCAGAGGCGACAATTACGGAAACATGGCGGGTTCATTAAGCTATGGCTATGACGGTACCAGCAACTATGACCCTGACTGGAATCGTTATTATGAGCCACAGAGCGGAGAGCGCCGCAGTTATCATGGCAATTATACCAGCCGCCATCCTGAACGCAGCCAGTATCAGAACAACGCTAGCCGTAACCCATCCGATCACGGCAGAGATCGCTATTAACAAGAGGCGGTAAAAGGACATCAAGCAGGGAGACTAACCTGGCCTCCCTGTTTTTTTAAAAATTTAAAACATAAGAACCATGAGCAACAACAATAAGAATAAAGATATCGATAAGCTAAAAAACGAAGACGTTAATAAAACGATCAACGAAGGAAACTCTGTTCCGAATATTCATCCAACTGCCCAGAAGCAGGAAAAGGTGGATGAAGAAGAACTACTGAAAGGCAAGGTGGGCGGAGCCCCTTCACAGAAAAGCGGCAGCCGGGGCAGTGCCGACGTGCAGGACGGTGGTACGGACGTTGGCAGCAGTGCCGGTAGCCACTAAAACTTACAGAAAGCTAAAAAGAGAAAGGCTGGTTTTGCACCAGCCTTTCTCTTTTCCCTAAGACCGACTGTGGTATGTTGGTCTAGCAAGCTGTCATTAATATAAGAAGGCTCCCTAAACTGGTCCCTTTCGTCCCCAACCGGTTCGCCTGCCTTTACTCCCCAAGCAAGCAATGCCCTCGCAAGTCCAACAATAAAGACCATATCAAGTATATTTTAGCGTTCTTTGTAAAAGGACCGGAGGGCATAAAGTTTTTCCTTTGCCTTCAGGCGCAATTCTAGTTAAACAGGCCTTCAAAACATCAAACATGCAGGAAGAGCAGCATTTGGTTATCATTGGCAATGGCATCGCCGGTATAACGCTTGCCCAGCAGGTGCGCTTCGGCAGTAAGTGCCGCATCACGCTGGTGTCCGCCGAATCAGCGACTCATTTTTCGCGCCCGGCCCTGATGTACGTGTACATGGGGCACCTCCGTTACGAGGACATCCTGCCCTACCCGGGCTGGTACTTTAGAGAGAAAAAGCTGGAGCAGCAACATGACCGGGTGCTGAGGATAGATGCACAGGCCAAAACACTACAACTGCAAAGCGGCGAGCGCCTCAGCTACGATGTGCTGGCCATTGCCTCCGGCTCTGTGGCTGCCTTCTATAACTGGCCGGGGCAGGACATCGCGGGCGTACAAGGTTTGGTAAGCCTGCAGGACCTGGAACAGATGGAGGAGAACACCCAGGGGATTCAGGAGGCGGTGCTGGTAGGCGGCGGCCTGATTGGGGTAGAAATGGCAGAAATGCTGCGTAGCCGGGGCATTGCGGTAACCATACTGGTACGCGACAAGCTTTATTGGAACAGCGTGCTGCCCGAGGACGAAGCCCGTCTTGTAACGAAGCACATCCAGGAACATGGGGTGGAGCTATTGCTGGAGGATGAACTGCAGGAGATCTTACCAGATGCGCAGGGGCGCGTACAGAGGGTCAGGACAAAGCGCGGGAAAGAACTCCCCTGCCAGTTTGTAGGCATCGCCACCGGTGTAAAACCCAATGTCGCCTTTCTAGAGGAATCTGGCCTGGACCTGGACAGGGGCATCCTGGTAAACGAGTACTTCGAAACAAACCTGCCACAGATTTATGCCCTGGGCGACTGCGCCCAGTTTCGGCAACCAGAGGCAAAGGCCCTGACAATAGAACAGCAATGGTACTCGGCCCGCCTGCATGGGGAGACCCTAGCGAAAAACCTGCTGGGCAAGCGTAGTCCTTACCGCCGTGGCCCCTGGTTTAACTCCGCCAAGTTCTTTGACATTGAGTACCAGGCTTACGGGTTAGTACCCAGTGCGCTAGGGGATGAACTCGACTCGCTGTACTGGCAACACGAGGCGAAGAAAAAGTCTATCCGGCTGATTTATAACCGGCAGTCTGCGGAACTGAGAGGAGTAATTCTTTTAAGCGTACGCTACCGCCACGACCTTTGCCACCACTGGTTACAGAACAAATACACGATTCACGAGGTTATAAAAGAAATCTCGGCCGCCAATTTCGACCCCGAGTTTTTCCAGCGCTACGAGCAAGAACTACAGCGACAGTACCTGAAACGCTTTCCGGAAAAAACAGCGCCAGCCAAACCCGGTAACTGGTGGAAGCTACGGCACCGCTTCGGTTTGTTTTCTGACACTGAAAACTGCTAAAACAGTACAACATGCACACGACTACCTCTACATATACCCCACCCTTTAACTCAGAAAGTTCCGGAGGTGCCTTAAAAACCATTGGCCTGTTACTTGTAAGCTTAGGCTTACTGGCACTGCTGGTAACGGTTTTCAGTATAGACGCCCTTCCCACTGCTGTAACCGGGCTGGGAGGTACTGCCGCCGTAACGATAGGAGCCCTGCTCTGGATCTGGGTAACTAGAAACCAAAAATCAGTGGCGGGGCAAAACGACGGCGTTTGGCAAAATGGCATGACCAGCAGAGGCACGATTGCCTGGGTGCTGGGCGTGGTGCTGACGGGCTTTTATGTGCTGCTGTACTGGTACCCGGCAGCCTTGCAAGGGCTTATTGAAGCAATGGACCCACTCAGTCTGTGGCTCCGGGACAGGCCTGCTGATCAGTGGTTTTTGTACGGCACCTTCTATACCCTCGCCATTCTGATCATGGGGGTCCATGCGCTGCTCAAGTACCGCAACAGCCAGTACCACATCATCCGTACACTGTCTCTCATGTTCTTTCAGCTGTGCTTTGCCTTTCTGATACCGGCACTGTTGCTTTTTTTGAATGAGCCGGAATTTTACTTCAACTATTTCTGGCCCCTCAAGTACGACTACCTTTTCCCGAGCACCATTGATTACCTCATCGACAACGGTGCTGCGCTGGGCGTGTTCATGGTGTTCTGGGGAACCCTGTTCACTTTCATCGCCACCCCTATCCTGACCTATTTTTATGGCAAGCGCTGGTACTGCTCCTGGGTATGCGGCTGTGGCGGACTCGCCGAAACAGCCGGTGACCCCTACCGCCATTTGTCAGACAACAGCCGCAAGGCCTGGCGCTGGGAAGTTGCTATTGTTTACTCCGTGCTGGGCTTTATTATCCTCACCACACTGTTGCTCTGGCTTAACTCCTGGAGCGGCGGCAGCATTTTAGGAGGGCTATCCTGGGGCTTTTCGGCTACCTATGCTTTTTTTATCGGGGCTATCTTTTCCGGTGTGGTGGGTGTCGGTTTCTATCCGCTGATGGGCAATAGGGTGTGGTGCCGTTATGGCTGCCCAATGGCGGCCTACCTGGGGATACTCCAAAAGCACTTCTCCCGCTTCCGCATCACGACGAATGGAGGGCAGTGTATCTCCTGCGGCAATTGCTCTACTTACTGTGAGGTGGGAATCGATGTACGCCATTACGCGCAGCAGGGAAAACCGATCATCCGGGCTTCCTGCGTGGGGTGTGGCATTTGTGCCCATGTGTGCCCCCGTGGGGTGCTAAAGCTGGAGAACGGCCCCAAAGAAAAGCGCTACGCCGCCACCCCCCTCATCAAGCGCGACGAGTTGCACATACTCTCCTAGTCAAAACAGACTGACTAAAAAAAGAAGAAGCCACCCGTGGGTGGCTTCCGTTTTCAGAGGTATAAAAGTAAAACGTTCTGATTATTGCAACTCTTCCTGCTCCATATACTCCCACATGGCATCTTCGCTCAGCCCATGCTTTACGGCATAAACCAACATGGTAGTATATACCCCGATCAGCAGAAGGCTCAACGGAACAGAAAAGACAAAGGAAACAATAAAAGTCTTGATTGGATCTGCCTTTGATTTCATTTTCGTGGATGCGTACCAAAAAAACAAAACGTTGAAAATACCTGACAGGGCCACGAAATTAATGATGTCCACCATGGAGAACCAGTTAAATGTTGTTTAGCGTAAGAAAACCTGCATGTACTTGTGTAAGCTCTTTCCGTTTATTCCGTACCACTTCGCAGCTATTCGCGTCAGTATTTAATTGCACCTTTCAGGAAAGTACTTGACACAAAGTAAAGGGGTATGAGGCAAAAGTCAAGCCACTTAAACGAAATATTTTACAAAAAGAAGCAACCTATATTATAGCAAATAAGCTATATATCAGTGCAATTAGTGTTACCGCATAAGCTCCGGGTGCAATCGGTGCTCCCCCATTGCTTTAAGGGATATTGGGGAAAATGTACTCCCAAGTCTTCAGGATTATCCCTGGCTGGCAACAGCCCTTTCCACCATAACTGTGCTATAAGCCACTCCAGGGGCGCCAGAGGAATAGTTCATGTTACACCATTCTTTTTATATAGGATATTAGACGCAAGTTTTTAAATTTGCTCAACTGCAGTAGCTTCCTTGCCTCGAAAGAGGCTCAATTTTCGAGCTGCAGGAAACTAAACAGAAAGATTAAGTTTCCTATGGAAGTAACAGTAAGCCCTCGCGATAAAATAATTGCTGCGGCACAAGCGCTTTTCTTCTCCGTTGGCTACAGCAAAGTGCTAATGGCTGATATTGCGCGTCAGCTGGGCATGAGCAAGAAAACGCTCTACCAGTATTTTTCCGGAAAAGAGGAATTGCTAAGCATGGTGATTCGCGCCCATGGGCAGGACATACAGCAGGAAGTGGAAACAATATTGGCAAACAACACCCTTGATTTCCCGGAAAAGGCCCGGCAGATCTTCAGCTATGTGGGCACTAAACTGCACGATATTAACCCTTCCTTTGTAAAGGACATCAAGAAGAACGCCCCCGCTGCCTGGCAGGAACTACAGCAGTACAAGGCCGATGCAGCTTTTCTGCGCTTTAACGCTTTGCTGGAAGAAGGTGCCCGACAGGGCTATATACGAAAAGATGTTCCGCGCGCCATGGCCGTTCTGCTGTATGCCAGCGCCCTGGAAACCATTCTGAACCCCTCCTTTACGCAGCAAGTTCCGGAAGAACTCATGAACCAGCTGCCACAGACTCCTGAAACCGTGTTTGAGAGCCTGGTAAAGATCATCTTCACTGGCGTGATGGATGGCAAGGCACATACTTAGGCTTCCAGGAAAAAAAGCTTCTGGATAGAACGAAAAAATACCCACACTAAACGTGAGGGTACAGTGCTAACCTGGGCCGCACGTAGCGTTATGCTGCATGCCCTATTTTTAGACATAAGTGATCCTAGTTCTCTTGCTCAGCTGCTATAAAAGCCAAAAGCACGTGTAACAGAACTTTGCCTTTCCATACTAACTTGTTCATTTCGTACAGGATTTATAGTTCAAGAATGTAAGGATGCCAGCTTCAAAGCCTATTTAACGGGAATCTTTAGGCATGGTTATGCTTTAAAGTGCTCTTTCTTAAATTCTTTCTGAACTACGACATAAACACCCTGCTCTTCAAAGCGCATTGCCTTACCATGAAGCGGAAGAAATAAAAAAGCCTTTGCAGCAATTGCTGCAAAGGCTTTTTCCAATGTTCCTGTTATTCCAAGCTTATAAGCTCATCGTCAGGATCTGCTGCACGTCTTCTACCTGAATATCAGCACGCTCGCCCAGGTCCTTGACACCCCGCTCCTGGAAGCGCTGCACAATTCTCCGAATCGTGTCTTCCCCCACCTGGTAGTCAGAAAGGCGGGTGTTGATGTCCAGCGACTCAAAGAAGGCGATGGTGGCCTGTATCGTCGCCTCAATGCATTCATCCTCTGTGCCGGCATCTACGCCCCATATGCGCTTGCCGTACTGCAGCAGTTTTTCTTTCTTGGTCTCACTCTTGTAGCGAAGCAGAGCCGGTAGCACTACAGCCAAAGTACGGGCGTGGTCTATCCCGTGCAGGGCAGTCAGTTCGTGCGCTATGTAGTGGGTGGCCCAGTCTGTAGGCACCCCTACCCTAATCACACCATTCAGCGCCATCGTCGCACTCCACATGAAGTTTGCCATGGTATCGTAATCCCCAGGGTTCTGCATGGCTTTAGGCCCCTCCTCTTTTAGCGTCAGCAAAATAGACTCCGCCATCCGGTCCTGCAGGGGCGCGTTCACGGGATAGGTAAGGTACTGTTCCAGTACATGCGTAAAGGCATCCACTATACCGTTGCTGATCTGGCGCAAAGGAAGCGAAAAGGTTGTTTCAGGGTCCAGTACCGAGAACTTCGGGAAAGTGTGGGGGCTGCCAAAGGAAAGCTTTTCCTTTGTCTCTACCCTTGTGATCACAGCGCCTGCGTTCATTTCAGAGCCGGTAGCGGGCAAGGTAAGTACGGCACCAAAAGGAACGGCAGTCTCTACCGGGGCACGCTTCGACAGAATGTCCCATGGGTCGCCTCCCTCGAACGGTATAGCCGCCGCAATAAATTTTGTGCCGTCCACAATCGACCCGCCCCCAACTGCCAACAGGAAGTCGATGTTCTGGCGACGGGCAATCTCCACAGCCTGCATCAGCGTTTCATAATGCGGATTAGGCTCTATGTTACTAAACTCCAGCACCGTGTGTTCTTTCAGTGCTTCCATCACCTGGTCGTACACGCCGTTCTTCTTGATGCTGCCGCCTCCGTAGGTTACCATAACACGTGCCTCAGCGGGTATTTCTTTGCTGAGCTTGCTGATCTGTCCCTTTCCAAAAAGTATTTTGACAGGATTATAAAAAGTGAAATTGTTCATATCTAAATTTTAGTAAATACAACATGCCTGGCCTTCAACAGACCAGTGTCTTAAACTCCTCTGTCAGCGATTTTTACCAGCAGTTTCCCGGTGTTTTCGCCTTTAAAGAGGCCCAGAAAAGTTTCCGGCAGCTTCTCGAAGCCTTCTTTTACCGTCTCCTGGTACTGGAGCTTGCCCTCTTTCACCCAATCGGCCAGCTCCCTGGCAGCGGTGCCGAACTCTGCGGCGTAATCCCCCACAATAAAGCCCTTCATCAGGGCGCTGCTCCTTAACAGAAGCGGCTCTACCCGAAGCCAGGTTGCTGGGTGGGTGTTATTATAAAAGGCGATCTGGCCGCAAATGGCAATACGGGCAAACTTGTTCATCGACAGTAAGACGGCATCGGAGATCTCCCCGCCAACATTGTCGAAGTACACGTCTACCCCATCGGGGCAAGCCTGTGCTACAGCCTCCTGTAGATTGGCTGTGCTTTTATAGTTGATCCCCTCGTCAAAGCCAAGTTCATTTTTCAAGTAAGCAATCTTTTCGTCTGACCCGGCGATGCCCACCACGCGGCAGCCTTTGAGCTTGGCAATCTGCCCGACGACGGTGCCTACAGCCCCGGCAGCCCCGGATACCACCACTGTCTCCCCTTCTTTTGGCTGCCCGATGCGTAGCAGGCCAAAATAGGCTGTGAGCCCCGGCATGCCCAGGATACCCAGGTGATAACTGAGCGGGGCTACCTGCGGATTTACCTGGTTCAGTCCTTTTCCGTTGTGCACGATGTACTGCTGCCAAGGCAGGATACCCACCACCACCGCTCCTTGTGGCAGCGTATTGTTCTTGCTTTCCACTACCTCGGCCACCACGCCCCCTTTAAAGGGCTGGCCCACCTCATAGGGCGGGGCGTACGATTTGGCAGCACTCATGCGGCCACGCATATAGGGGTCCACTGAAATGTAGAGCGACTTTAGCAGGACCTCTCCCTCCTGTAAAGAAGGCAGGTCCTGTTCTATAAACTTAAAGTTATCTTCGGTTGGTGTGCCTTGCGGGCGACTGTCTAATAATATTGTCTTTGTTTTCATGCAACAGTATGCCTTGTTTGTTTTTAAATACACGCACAACTATCCGGGCGTGTTTTTGTTTAAATCTTTTTGTGGGTGCTTTACGACTAAAGAATGCCTCTTCAGCTTAGCCCCTCAGCTCCAAGTGCTTAGAAAGGTGCTCTAATTTTTCTTTAAAACAGGGGCTAAACAAAACAGGGGTTCCGCTTAAAACCGTAATCTATAGCATAAGAGAAGGTGTTCACAAAAAGCGGGTTTCCTACAGGTGCCTTGCTTAGGTTTCCGGTGCATCTTTAGCGACAATTCCGGGACTTTATCTAACTTTGCTTTGCATGACACAAAATTCGGATATACTTTTACCGCTTTATTAAGATATATACTTGTATGGCAACTACAGCTGATATTAAAAACGGCGTGTGCATTGAATTCAACAACGACCTCTATGTCGTTACTGATTTTCAGCACGTAAAGCCAGGAAAAGGTCCTGCCTTCGTGAGAACGAAGCTAAAAAACGTAAGAACCGGTAAGGTGATAGACAACACTTTCTCGGCCGGACACAAAATCACCACTGCCCGTGTAGAGCAACGCCCTCATCAGTTTATCTTTAAAGATGACCTGGGCTACCACTTCATGGACATGAACACTTTTGAGCAGGTTGCTCTGGACGAGGCGATGGTGCCATTCGCTGACCTGATGAAAGAAGGACAGGAAGTTACCATCCTTTTCCATGCCGAAACAGAAACCCCACTGACTTGCGAAATTCCTCCTTTCGTGGAGCTGACCATTACCTACACGGAGCCCGGCATTAAAGGCGATACCGCTACCAACGCCTCTAAGCCTGCTATAGTTGAGACAGGCGCTACTATTCAGGTGCCCCTGTTTAT
The DNA here is from genome assembly GCF_900188175.1 of Pontibacter ummariensis. Classification (GTDB taxonomy): domain Bacteria; phylum Bacteroidota; class Bacteroidia; order Cytophagales; family Hymenobacteraceae; genus Pontibacter; species Pontibacter ummariensis. Next base: position 361,992 of record NZ_FZOQ01000002.1, read on the forward strand.
TGGTCAGGATGAAAAAATCAAAGTAGACACTCGTACCTATTCATACGCAGAGAGAGTAAAATAACACATGAAAGCTAAAGAAATCCAGGAACTCATCGACTTCATTGCCAAGTCCGGACTGAACAAAGTCAACATTGAAACAGAAGAATTCAAGATCTCGGTTAAGCGCGAGCCAGACCAGAAAGTGAAGTACGTTAGCGGTTCTGCTCCAGCTCCAGCCCCAGCTCCTGCTGCACCGGCTCCACAGGCTGCCCCTGCCGCCGCTCCGGCTCCTGCCGCTGCTGCGCCGCAGGCCCCTGCCTCTGACGAGAGCAAGTACGTGGCGATCAAGGCTCCTATGATCGGCACCTTTTATCGTGCCTCCAGCCCGGACACCCCTGTTTTCGCGAATGTTGGTGATGAAGTGAAAAAGGGCCAGGTGATCTGTATCATCGAAGCAATGAAGCTCTTCAACGAGATCGAGTCTGAAGTATCAGGTAAAATCGTGAAGGTGTTGGTAGACAATGCTTCGCCTGTTGAATACGATCAGCCGCTGTTCCTGGTAGATCCTAGCTAATACCATCATTTGAAAGTTTGAAAATGTGAAGATGAGAAAATGGAGATGACCTTTACGTACTCCGGTTTCTCATCTTTTACATTAAGAATTTCCGCATTTTTAAATCTTCAAATCTCCTAATCCGAATTTATGTTTAAGAAAATACTGATCGCCAACCGCGGTGAGATTGCGCTTCGTATTATCCGTACCTGCAAGGAGATGGGCATCAAGACAGTGGCTGTTTACTCCACTGCCGATAAGGAAAGCCTGCACGTGCGCTTTGCAGATGAGGCTGTTTGCATTGGCCCGCCCCCAAGTGCCCAGTCTTACCTGAATATACCCAACATCATTGCAGCGGCAGAGATCACCAATGCCGATGCCATTCACCCGGGCTACGGCTTCCTGTCCGAGAACGCTGAGTTCTCCCGCATCTGTGCCGAGAACGGCATAAAGTTTATTGGTGCCTCCCCGGAGATGATCAACGCCATGGGCGACAAGGCCTCTGCCAAAGACACGATGAAAAAAGCCGGCGTACCGACTATTCCGGGCTCCGATGGTTTGCTGAAGTCGATGGAAGAGGGCATTAAGCTGGCCAACAAGGTGAAATACCCTATTATCCTGAAGGCAACTGCCGGTGGCGGTGGCCGCGGTATGCGCATCGTGAAAAATGATGCGGAGTTTGCCAAGGCCTGGAACGATGCCCGCACAGAGGCGAAAGCAGCCTTCGGCAACGACGGCATTTACCTGGAGAAGTTCGTAGAGGAGCCGCGCCACATCGAGATACAGTTGATCGGTGACCAGCACGGCAACGCAGCGCACCTGTCCGAGCGTGATTGCTCTATCCAGCGCCGCCACCAGAAACTGGTGGAAGAAACGCCGTCGCCATTTATCACAGACGAACTGCGTGAGAAAATGGGGCAGGCCGCCATTGCCGGCGCCAAAGCCATTAACTACGAAGGCGTGGGCACGATCGAGTTCCTCGTAGACAAGAACCGTGACTTCTACTTTATGGAGATGAATACCCGTATCCAGGTAGAGCACCCGATCACAGAAGAGGTAATTGACTATGACCTGATCAAAGAGCAGATCAAAGTGGCAGCCGGCGAGAAGATCTCCGGAAAGAACCACTACCCTAAGATGCATGCCATCGAGTGCCGAATCAACGCCGAGGACCCGAAGAATGGCTTCCGCCCTTCTCCAGGTAAGATCACCAACCTTCATGTACCGGGTGGACATGGTGTGCGCGTAGACTCTCACGTGTATTCCGGCTACGTGATTCCGCCAAACTACGACTCGATGATCGCCAAATTGATCGTGAGCGCCCAGACGCGTGAAGAAGCCCTGGTGAAGATGAAGCGTGCCCTGAGTGAGTTTGTGATTGAAGGCATCAAAACCACTGTGCCTTTCCACCTGAAGCTGATGGATGACAAAGGCTTTAAGGAAGGAAACTTTACCACGAGCTACTTGGACGGATTCGACTTTAGCGCAATTCAGTAAAACAACACTATCAAAAGCCTCAGCCGAAAGCTGAGGCTTTTTTTGTGCCTGTATGCAACGGAGTTCGCCTCTTTTGTATCTTGTGTATATGAAAAAGAGCGCTCTTCGTTTTTTCCTGCTATGTGCAGTTGCACTGACCCAGTTTGGCTGTACCTCCCTCCTATACCTGGATAAAACCCAGCCTGCAGCGGTCTCCGTCGCTAATAGCCAGTGGAAAGTAGCGGTGCTGAACAGATACAACCCCGAGCTTCTGCCTTTTGAAAAGGATAAGAAGGTGGCCGTTTTTGCCGACGGGGTCCGGGGAGCATATGCCGGTGTGCTGGGAGCCATCGAACAGGACAGCACCTACCTGCTCGTTTATACCGACACCGCCAGCTTTAAGGCTGCAACAACACAGGAGCAGTTAACGCCGGCACAGGTGAAGGAGATTTATAGCCAGGCCCCGCACCACCTGCTCCTGTCGCTTGATGATTTCGACACCTTTTTTGAACAGACAACGGTACGAGAAGAGGCCGATAACGGCGAAGTTTCTAAAACAGCCTACTACACCCTCGTTGCAAAGTCCTCCTGGACCCTCTACGACAGTACAGGCGCGGTGCTGGACAAGGCAACCCTTACCCAGGAAGTGCCCTATCAATCCCGCGCCGTTGTCAGTGGCTTGCTGGCTATTGGACCGGCACTTAGCAAAGCAGGGCCTGTTGTAAACGAACTGGCATGGGAAACAGGTCTGTTTTACTGGGAACGCCTCTCCCCGCACCCTGTCACCGTAGCCAGGGCTTACTATTCTGCCCAGGACTTCTTTCCGGCAGCCATCCGTATGGCTGCCGGAGAATGGCAGCAGGCTGTTACCTTGCTGCAACCACTCACAAAGAGCCCCAAGCGGAAAGAAGCAGCCAGGGCAGCCTATAACCTTGCCGTAGTGTACGAAGCCCTGGGCAACCTGAAGGAGGCAAGGTACTGGGCCAATGAAGCGTTGCAAAAGCGAGACAAACGAGCCCCTTCTTTGTTAGCCGAACTGGAAAAGTTTGAAAGCCTGTAAGAACAGAAAGAAACTTTGGTTGAACAGAGCATAAATCAAAGCCTAGGTATAATTTAAAAGGACAGAAGGCAGTTATATATCATGTATGTTCTATAAACCATATGATATATGAAGCTACCGTTTAGAAAGAAAGCTCCCTCACGCAAAAGACAGGTACAAACGGGCGTACTCCGGCAATGGGGCGATGCGCTGATGTTTGCCGTGGTGGCTGCCTGTTTTATACGCTGGGCTACTTTTGAGGCCTACGCCATTCCAACCCCTTCCATGGAGAAGTCAATGCTGGTTGGCGATCACTTGTTTGTGAGCAAGCTACACTACGGTCCGCGCACGCCTATGACGCCCCTGCAGGTCCCGCTCACGCACCAGACGTTTTGGGGAATGCCCTTTGCCTCCTACTCCGATGCCCTACAAGTGCCCTCTTTCCGGTTTCCCGGTTTCTCAGAAGTACGGCGGAACGATGTCGTAGTGTTTAACTACCCGGCTGAGGAAGAGCACCCCACAGACCTAAAAACACACTACGTCAAGCGCTGTGTGGGCATCGCCGGCGACTCAATCGCCATCCGGGACATGCAGGTGTTCATTAACGGGAAAGCGGCGGACAACCCGGAAGAGCGGCAGTACCGATACTTTCTAAAGACAGACAAGGTACTGAACAAGGAGTTCTTTACAGACAGGAACATAACAGAAGCTTACCCTGGTGCAGACGGATACCTTCTGCATACTACCCCTGCAAAAGCCAAGGCGCTGGCCTCGCTCGAGATCATACAGGAAGTGCAGCTCCTGAAGGCAAAGCCAGGCGAGGCGGAGCCAGCTGTTTTTCCGCAGGCACCGGCCTTGTACACCTGGAACCAGGATAATTTCGGACCGGTCTACATCCCGCAGGAAGGGGCCACCGTGGCCATTACCCCACATACGTTGCCCCTGTACGAGAAGGTAATCCTGGACTACGAGCAAAACAAGAATGCTGTGGTGCGCGGCGGGAAGCTATGGATAGACGGCAAAGAGGTAAAGCAGTACACCTTTAAGCAGAACTACTACTTTATGATGGGCGATAACCGCCACAATTCCCTCGACTCCCGCTACTGGGGTTTCGTGCCCGAGGACCACATTGTTGGCAAAGCGGCTTTTGTCTGGTTTTCGGTGGACCCGACCGAAGAGTTGCCCGACAAGATCCGGTGGGGACGCCTGTTTAGCCTGATTGAATAAGTAACCCGGCAAGTGCTGCAAACAAAGGATTCCCTCCTCGCGTTATTCCCAACCACGGGGCGCAGGTTGAAAACAGCAGCCGAAGCGAGTGCACTCGCCTTTCTCATTATTAGAGAGTTAGGCTGGCCTGCTTCTCTTTAACATCACGGTAAGCTAAAATATATTCGTATATTAAACCAACAGTACTTCTCCAGAACAGCTAACGCACAAAAGCACTTCTTATGAGAGCATCCTTCTGTATGGCCCTGGTCTTCCTAAGCTTATGGTCCGGCTTTAAAGCATGTGCACAAGCAATACCCACGCTAGGCATGATTGCCTCCCTTGAGCAGGACAGTCTGCTTCATGCAGCTGGCTTCAGCTTTTTGGGCGAGTCAGTTGGAAAAATGCTCTCCCCCTCCTTGTCAGACACAGCGTTCTTGGTGAACAAGCAAAAGATAGCGAATGCCAAAACCAAGGTGTACGTGTGCAATGTCCTTTTCCCTTCTACTTTAAAGATTGCCGGACCTGAGGTAGATGAGGACAAAGTGCTGAATTACCTGGATAAGGTCTTTTTTAGGGCGAAACAGGCGGGCATTCCGGTAATTGTGCTGGGTAGCGGCGGGGCCAGAAGGTTGCCCGACAACTATGATTATGTGGCAGCCAAAACTGCGTTTACGGCCTTAGCACGTAAAATGGCCAGGGTTGCCCAGAAACATGGCATCATCCTCGCGATAGAAAACCTCAACAGCACGGAAACTAATTTCTTAACGACCCTGCAAGAAGCCGCGGATGTGGTAAAGGCTGTTGATCACCCTCATTTCAGATTGAATGCCGATATCTATCACATGATGAAGGAAAATGAGCCCCCTCACCATATTGTAGCGGCAGGAAACATCATCGTGTATGTAGAGGTAGCCGAAAAAGAAGAACGCACGCTACCAGGGGTAAAGGGAGATGACTTTAGGCCCTACTTCAAGGCATTAGAGACGATTGGTTACAAAGGGCCCCTATTTATTGAAGGCAGAGTAAACAACCCCAAAAAAGAGATCCCATTTGCCTATGACTACCTGACGAGGCAACTCCGTGAAATATATGCAGGCAGCAAATAGTACATCTTTTAGAAGGTACGTGGAAATGATTTCGTCCTAAATGCAGCTACAACTGGCATCAGAAAGCTACATTAGAAATAGCGAGAAGTGTAGACGTGAAGGAGCTTTTGCCGCTTGAAACAGTTGTTGAATAGCCGTAAAAAGCGAAAGGCCCTGCTATAGGGCCTTTCTTTAATTCTAGGTGCTTAAGCCTTTTCCGGCTGCTGCTCGTCCATTACCTGTTCTAACTCCTTATACCAGTCTTCGCCATACTTCCGAATCAGAGGCTCCTTCAGAAACTGATATACGCGCACACCCAGGTCCAGGCCAAAGTTACAGGCTGAACTACAGATACCCCAACGGTCGTAGTTCAAGGCCTCGAAGTCGTCGTACTTGGTGATGCGGATCGGGTAAAGGTGGCAGGATATAGGCTTCTTCCAGCTTATCTTGCCATCGTTATAGGCTTCCTCTATGGCACACTTCAGGGTCTTGTTCTCGTCGTAGACAGCATACACGCACTCCCGGTTGTTAATAGTGGGCGTAGAGTAGTCGCCTTCCCAATCCTTGATGTAAAGCCCCTGTTCCTCCACGGCCTGCTTGCCGGCACCTGTCATGTAAGGCTTTATCTGCTCGTAGCTTTCCTCCAGAATGGCCAGCTCCTCTTCTTCCAGCGGTGCCCCCAGGTCGCCTTCTACGCAGCAGGCGCCTTTACACTTCTCCAGGTTACACACAAAAAACTGATCACGTACATCATCACTGATCACGGTATTCTGCAGGACTATCATATTCTTAAAGACAAAAGATAAGGGACAAAAGAAGAAAGCCTTTCACCCACGATTACTGTTTAAAGAGAGACAAAGGTAACCATAAAATAGTTTACAAAGACCTGCCCCGGTAAAAGCGGTTCAGCTCTAAAAGAACACAGGCAACGGCTTTTATAAGCCATTGCCTGTGTTCCTCCTCATAAGTACTCAACTTTACTCCTGCCGCTTCGGAGATCCGGCAGCCATCAGGATATTCTGCACATTCTCGCGCTTGGTGTAATCGATGGCAGCCTTACCGGTTTTGTCTTTATGCTTCGCATCGGCCCCTGCCTGCAGGAGCGCCACGATGATCTCAAAATTAGCGTCTATCTCACTCGCCAGCAGCAACGGCGTTTTGCCTTCGTTGTTCTCGATATTAGGGTCTGCCCCCGCCTCCAGGAGCTTATGCAACTCCATAATACCAATGTGCTGCCCGATGGTGGCCTTAAGGGCCTGCGTCAGCACCGTGTTGCCCTTCTTATCCTGTATGTTAGGGTCTGCCCCATACGACAAGAGCTTGTCTAACAGTTGGACCTGCTCCATTTCATATACCTCCGACCTGATACGGGAGCTGCTCACCACATAGTGCAGGGCTGTTTTCCCTACATCATCCTGCGCGTTCACCTGTGCGCCCTTTTCCAAAAGTTGACTGGCTGTTTTCAGGCGTACTTCCGGTTTATAGATCACGCCATAGTCTTCCTGCAGCATGGGCACAAACACCGCGTGCATTAAGGGGGTGCGGCCATGGAGGTTCGCCTGGTACTCTGTAGGCACTGCCTTGGTATTTACGTTAGCCCCTGCCGCAATAGCCCGTTTCAACATGTCAGGGTCGCGGGTAATGGAGGCAATCACCAATTTCTGGTCGGGCGTTTGGTTAATATACTTGAGCTGCTCATACGCATTCTCGCTGCCCTTGGACACTGCTTTGCGGTACAGCTTACGCGCCTCATCCACCTTTACTTCGCCCAGGGTCCCTTCTTCATAAAGCAGGGCCAGGGTATACAAAGACTCCCGCTCTCCGGCAGCAGCGCCTTTCTTTAGCCAGTAAACCGCTTTCTCGTAGTCCTTCTTCACCCCTTCCCCATTCAGGTACAGGTTCGCCAGGGAAGGATAGGCGGCCACATCATTCGCCTCCGCTGCTTTGCTGATGTAATTAAAAGCCAGCCCCTTGTCCACAATCTCCCCAAAGCCGGTATAGTACATACTGCCCAAAATGCGATTACTGAAAGCATCCCCGCTGATGGCCTTTTCCCGGATCACGACACCGGCTGAGCGCATGTGCTGCATAAAGCGGCGCATATCGTCCTGGGTGTGGAGCACCATCTGCTCTCCCAAACCAAGGTGTCCCAGCAGACTGCCGTTGTCCACCGCAGCCTGGTAATAATAGCGGGCCGAGTCTTCGTTGGCTGCAAAGTAACTTTTAGCTTCCTGCACCTGCTGGATAGTATCGATCTGCACCGAATCGTACTTCAACTCGCGGTACTGGTGCATGCGCCCCATAAAGTACAGCGCATCCGGATCGCCCTGGCTGGCCGCCTCTTTAAACTTCGCGTAGGCCTGCTGGTACTGCAGACCGGCATAATAGGCCATGGCCTCGTCCATAACGGGCGTCCGCCAAATTCTTTTAAGAGAGGCTGTAGCAATCGCATCGGCCGGTTTAGCCGTAACAGCGTCAGTAGCCTTGGCTACCGCTTTCTGGTCTGCTGGGGTTTTCTGCGGGCCTGGTGTCTGCGCCAGGCTTAGCTGCCCCATTCCGCCTAAAACCAGGATCAGGGCTAACCTTTTAGCGGATACCCACCTGTCGTTTGTGTCTACTTGTTTCAAAGCTATTGCTTTACGTAAGAAATTTGTTGCAAAATAAGCCCCTCAGGGCCTCTAAATCAAGAAAATGCCGGCTTATGTGCATTCACAAGCCATTTGGGCTAACTGAAGCTGTCAAATCTAAACGCTTTGCGCCTCTTTCGTGTTCCTCCTGTAGGGCCTGTATTAACCACAAGGCTGCATGCACTGTGCCAAAAGTACAGGCGCCGTTCTGAAAACGGAATTGTATTTGTAAATTGCACAGATTTTAAGACGCACGCGGAAGAGAAGAAATGGATTATTTAGACTTATTGAACGAGTCGCAGCGCAAGGCAGTGCTCCATACCAAGGGACCAGCCATGATTATTGCGGGTGCCGGCTCCGGTAAAACAAGGGTACTGACCTACCGAATCGCTCAACTGATTGCTCAGGGAGTGGATCCCTTTAATATACTGGCCCTTACCTTTACCAACAAGGCAGCTAAGGAGATGCGCCACCGGATCGAGAAGGTGATCGGCAACGAGGCCAAGAACATCTGGATGGGCACTTTCCACTCGGTGTTCTCACGCATCCTCCGTGCTGAGGCGGAGAAAATCGGCTACCCGAAAAGCTTCACGATTTACGACACGGACGACTCGAAGACGCTTATCCGCAACATCGTGAAGGAAATGAACCTGGACGACAAGCTGTATAAGCCCAACGTGGTGCTGAGCCGTATTTCCTCTGCAAAGAACAAGCTGATCTCGGTGAAGCAGTACATCAATGACCCGGTGATCCAGGCGGATGACGAGGCGGCCATGCGCCCGAAGATCGGTAAGATCTACGAGACCTACCAGAACCGCTGCTTTAAGGCCGGTGCCATGGACTTCGACGACCTGCTGTTCCAGACGAACGTGCTCTTCAAAGACCATCCGGACGCGCTGAACAAGTACCAGAACATCTTCCACTACGTGATGGTGGACGAGTACCAGGATACGAACTACTCACAGTACCTGATTACCCGTAAGCTGGCTGCCAAAAACCAAAACATCGTGGTGGTAGGCGACGATGCCCAGTCTATCTATGCCTTCCGTGGCGCTGATATCCAGAACATCCTCAACTTTGAGCGCGATTACCCGGAACTGGAGGTGTTTAAGCTGGAGCAGAATTACCGCTCCACCCAAAACATTGTGCATGCCGCTAACTCTGTGATCAAGCACAACCAGGCCCAATTGCGCAAAGAGGTCTTCACAGATAACGAGCAAGGCCCACTGATCGAAGTGGTAAAGGCCAACTCCGACAACGAAGAGGGCAAGCTGGTAGCCACCACCATTTTTGAGGAGAAGATGAGCAACCACCTCTCCTACGACGACTTTGCCATCCTGTACCGCACCAACGCCCAGTCGCGTGCCATGGAAGAGGCCCTGCGCCGCATGAACATCAAGTACAAGATTATCGGTGGCCTTTCCTTCTACCAGCGCAAAGAGATAAAAGACCTGATCGCCTACCTGCGCCTGACGGTAAATCCCAATGATGAGCAGGCCCTGCGGCGCGTGATTAACTACCCGAAGCGCGGTATAGGGGAAACCACAGAAGCCAAGCTCTTTGTGACGGCCGATGAAACGAACCATACGGTTTGGGAGGTGGTGCAGAATGCCGGCAGCTTCCTTGGCAATCGGGTGGGCGCTGCCATTGAGAACTTCTCCATCAAGATAAAAGACTTTGCCCGCATGGCAGCACAGCAGGATGCTTTTGAGGTAGCCAAGCATGTGGCCAAGCACTCCGGCATTGTAGATGAGCTCTATGCCGACAAAACAGTGGAAGGACTGGCCCGCTACGAAAACATACAGGAGCTGCTGAACGGTATCAAGGAGTACGTGGACGACCCGGAGAAGGAAGACAAGAGCCTTTCGGCTTTCCTGCAGGACATCGCGCTCATCACCGATGCCGACACGAAAGCCGATGAGGACGGGGAGTTTGTAACGCTGATGACGATACACTCCGCCAAGGGCCTGGAGTTTAAGAACGTGTTTATCGTGGGCATGGAGGAAAACCTCTTCCCAAGTCAGATGATGCTAAACTCCCGCGCAGACCTGGAGGAAGAGCGCCGTCTTTTCTATGTGGCCATTACCCGTGCAGAAAAGAAGCTGTACCTGACCTACGCCACCAGCCGCTACCAGTGGGGCAACCTGCGCGCCTGTGAAAAAAGCCGCTTCCTGGATGAGATCGATCCGAAGTACCTTAACTTTAAGTACGGGGACAACGGAGCTTCCGGGGGAGGAAACATCTTTGACCGGGTACTACAGCGGAAAAGTAACTTGGTAGCACCTGCCCCCAGGAAGCAGGTAGCCAGCAACTATACCCCTCCGGCTGACTTCAAGCCGAGTGACACGAGCAACCTGGCTGCAGGCATGAAGGTAGAGCACCCGAAATTTGGTTTTGGTGTGGTAAGTAAAATGGACACCCAAGGCAACAGCACCAAGGCCATCATCAACTTTGATGAGGTAGGTGAGAAAACGCTGCTCTTAAGCTTCGCGAAACTGAAGATCCACAGCTAAAGATAAGAACACAGGTGGCTGTCATTGGCCTTCGAGGCAAAGTCAGCCACTTGTGTTACTGCTGCTCGCTGCTTCCTGCCGCCTGTGCTTTTGACTCCCGTACGCTCAGGGTATCCACAATAATCTCGTAGAGCTTGTCCATCTCGCGCAGGTTATCGAGATAGTACCGGTAAGAGGTTCTAAAATCCTCCTTCGAAACACCGTGCTTTTTCAGGATCTCCTCCTGTTCCCGGTTAAACACCATCAGGCTGGTGTCCGGATAAATCACGCTTGTCTCGATAATCGCCTCAGCCGTGTGCACATCTGCCAGTATTCGCACCATTTTCTCCTGGGGAACCATATTAGCCGGCTTTTGTTCGTTTTGCCCCTGGCAGGCCAGCAAGGAGAGGCAAAAAAGAATGGGGAAAAGTTTTTTCACGGAGAAAAATACGAGATAATTGGTAATTTTAAAATCAGACTTTACAGCACCTGTCGATGAAAGAGCTTGTAAAGAAGCTACGAAAGTACGAAATCCGCATACGCAAAGCTATCACCACGCAGATGCAGGGCGATTTCCACTCGGTGTTTAAAGGCACCGGGCTGGAGTTTGACGACGTGCGGGCATACCAGTATGGCGATGACGTGCGTTCTATTGACTGGAACGTGTCGGCCAAAGGGCATGGTACTTTCGTGAAAACCTACCGGGAGGAAAAAGAGCAGTCGGTCTTCCTGATGCTGGACGTGAGCGGCTCGCAAAATATTGGCACAGGGGATCAGCAAAAGCTGGACGTGGGCAAGGAGATATGCGGGGTATTGGCCCTCTCGGCGGCCAGGCAGCAAAGCCAGATCGGGATGATCTGCATATCAGAACAGAAGGAGAAGTACATACAGCCCGCCAAAGGCATACAGCAGGCCTATGCCATCATCAAGGCGTTGAATGAATTAGAGCCAAAGTCCACGAGAACCAATCTGGCGGCGGGCATTAAGCTGACCTTAGACATCATCAAGCGGCGCAGCATCATCCTGCTCCTCTCCGACTTCATTGACGTGAATTACGAAAAGGAGTTGGCCATGCTGGCAAAGCGCCACGACCTGATCGTGCTGCACCTACAGGACCTGCGGGAGCATACCCTACCATCCATGGGTATAGTACCGGTGTTGGACAAAGAAACAGGCCGCACCATCTGGCTGAACACCTCGGGGCAGGAGTTTAAAAAGCGTTACCTCTCCCAGTACCAGGAAAACAAAGAGCAACTGATGCGCCTTTGCCAGAAGTACCAGGCCAATTACCTGGCGATACAGACAAACGAAGATTACGTGCCCCAGCTGGTCAACCTGTTCAGGCTCCGAAACAAGTCAACAAAGAAAAGTGCGTAACCTCATCCTATTCACGCTGCTGTGCCTGTATCCTTCAGCTCTTTGGGCCCAGCAAATAGCACTGCCTAGCGGGACCTTTAACCGGGATACGGTTAAACTAGGCGAACCACTGAAGTACCTCCTCGTGCACCGACACCCCGACACCCAGGAGGTAGTGCTCCCTTCCGGCAAAAACAACTTCGCACCTTTCGAACTGGTAAGCCGGGACTTTTATCCGACCAAAACCAAGGGGGGCATCAGTACCGACAGTGCGGTATATACCCTCCGCACATTCGAGACGCAGGCAGTACAGCAGCTATCCCTGCCCGTGTACGTGCTTCGCCAGTCCGATACCTTACAGGTGTTTGCCCCCTCGGCCAGGGTGCATCTGCAGCAGTTGGTGCAACAGGTAGAAGAGCCACTGCCTGTAAAATCAGAGACAGAGCTCGCACCGGTGGAAGAACGCTTTAACTGGCCCTACGTGCTGCTGTGGGTGGTGGCGGTAATCACCTTCCTAAGTTTGGTGTGGCTTTTGTTCGGGCAGGCTATTCGCCGGAAATACAAGCTATACCGACTGCGCAAGGACCACCTTTACTTTGCCTCCCGCTACGGCTCGCATGTGGACAGGTTCGTGAAGTCAGGCGCTACGGGTAGTATTGAAAAAGCGGTGTCGCTCTGGAAAAATTACCTGACAAAGCTGGAGCGGAGCGCCATTAATTCTTTCACCACCAAAGAGATCGTAGAGTTCTACGAAAACGACGAGGAGGTAAACACCGCCCTGCGCATTTGCGATAAAGCGATCTATGGCAACATGCAGACGGAGTCGGAAGGAGAAACAAACCTGGCCCTGGGCATGCTCCGCCGCTTTGCCAAGGTCAGGTACAAAACACGAAGGGAACAAATAAACAATGCTAAGAACAGGCAATGATTTCTGGGACTGGCTGAGCCTGGAATGGTTTAGCTTTAGCACTCTTGGCTCCTTTGACTGGGTGTACCCCCTGGTGCTCTACGGGTTGCCGGCGGTCCCCCTGCTCTTTCTGCTCAAATGGCTCTTTACCCTGAACTCTCGGAACAAGCTGGACATGGCAATGTTCGAGGGCAAGGTCCGCTGGCAGTGGAGCAGTGTGCTGCGCCATCTCCCCAATTTGGTGTTTATGCTCTTTATGATGTTAGTGGTGGTTGCCCTGGCAAGGCCACAGCGCGTGAACGAGCAAGTAGAGCTGAATGCCGAGGGCATAGACATTGTGCTGGCCCTTGATGTGTCCGGATCCATGGAGTTGGAAGACATACAGCCCAACAGGTTAACGGCTGCCAAAGAGGTTGCTTTAAACTTCATAGAAGGTCGCGTACAGGACCGCATCGGGATGGTTGTTTTTGCCGGAGATGCTTACTCGCTGGCTCCGCTCACCACTGATTACCAGTTGCTGCGGGACAATATCAACTCCATCGGCTTTCAGATGATCCCAAACGATGGGACAGCGATCGGAAGCGCCTTGGCGGTGGCCATCAACCGGATGCGGGATTCCGAAGCCAAAAGCAAAGTAGTGATCCTGATCAGCGATGGTGAAAACACCGCCGGTAGCCTGAACCCGGAACTGGCCGCACAACTGGCCTATGCCTATGGCATTAAACTTTATACCATCGGGATTGGTAAAGATGGGCAGGTAGCCTACGAGGTGGATGAAACGGGGAAAACACTCTACGTGGAAACCCAAATGGATGAATCGACCCTGCGCCAGATAGCGACCATTGGCGCAGGGCAGTTCTTTCGGGCGGATAGTAAAAGTGCCTTACAGGAGATCTTCAATAAGATCAACAAACTGGAAAAGACCGAGGTAACGGAGAAACGCTTCCGCGATACCAAAGACTACTACCAGGTGTACCTGAAGTGGGCGCTCCTATTGCTCTTAATTTGGATGCTATTGAAGAACACCTTCATCACCAACGTACTGGAGGACTAAAATTTGGATAGCGCATCAGAACCAGGGAAGATGCCCTTCTCTGCTTGCTAAGTAGGACTAATTAAACAGACTGTACATACCAGAAGAAACTAGGGAAAAAAGCTTACAAAAAGATGCGAATAGCAGAGAACATACAATACTTTGAGGAGCAACTGAAAAGCAGCAACTGCCGCCTGGTAGCCGTTTCCAAAACGCACCCAGTGGAAAAGATCCAGGAAGCCTATGACGCGGGGCAGCGCCTCTTTGGTGAAAACAAGGTGCAGGAACTGGTGGACAAGCAACCCGCTTTGCCACAGGACATTGCCTGGCACCTCATCGGCCACCTCCAGACAAACAAGGTAAAGTACATAGCTGCCTTCATCGATACCATTCAGTCGGTAGACAGCCTGAAGCTGCTCAAAGAAATCAACAAGCGGGCAGCGCAGGCCGGCCGCAGCACACCAGTTAACTGCATGCTGCAAATCTCTATTGCCGATGAGGAAACCAAGTTCGGCATGGCTTGTGAAGAAGCCGTGGCGTTGCTGCAGTCTGAAGAATACCAGCGCATGGAGCATATCCGTATAACAGGCGTAATGGGTATTGCCACCAATACCGACGACGAGGACAAGCTGCGCCAGGAGTTTGTTTGCCTGCGGGACTGTTTCCGGAAACTAAAGGAAAGCTTCTTTTCTGACAGTGACTATTTCAAGGAAATCTCCATGGGGATGACCTCTGATTGGCAACTGGCCCTGCAGGAGGGCAGTACCATGATTCGGGTAGGCAGTGGCATCTTTGGCTCCCGGAACTATAACAAATAGACTGGCACCCGTTGGTGTACCGGGGTCGCTTGTTACCTTTTTGTTAAGATAGGGGGCAGTACTTTTAAAGTACGCCTGACAGACGAATCTTTACAAGAACCAACAAACACTTACATGCGCTTTATACGTACTTACGCCCCTGTCGTAACCGGCCTCCTCCTTTACGCCTGTACCTCCACGCCTATGGCATCAACAGCAACAACAGCCCCATCCAATCCCCTTCCGGCCTTTGATTTAGAGGGCCACAGAGGCGCGCGTGGACTGATGCCGGAGAACACGGTTCCCGCTATGCTGAAGGCGCTGGAGTTGGGTGTGACAACTCTGGAGATGGACGCCCACATCAGCAAAGACGGCCAGGTGCTGCTCTCGCACGACCCCTACCTGAATCCGGAACATGAACTGCTGCCATCCGGAGAGGCCATTCCGGAAGAAGAAGGCAAAAATTACGTGCTGTACCAAATGAATTATGCGGACATCAGAAAGTTTGATGTAGGATCCAAGCCTTATAGCCGCTTCCCAGAGCAACAGTTGCAAAAGGCCTACAAGCCCCTGCTCTCCGAGCTAATTGACACGGTGCAGGCCTATTTGCAGGCCCACCAACAGCCGCAGGTCTTTTATAATATCGAGACGAAGTCTAAGCCCGCAGGCGATGGCACCTACCACCCAGCCCCTGAGGAGTTCGTAGAAAAGCTTATGCAGGTATTGCAGGAAAAGGAAATCCTTCCCTACGTGATCATTCAGTCCTTCGATGCGCGCACCTTGCAGGTGCTGCACCGCAAATATCCCCAGGTAAAAACTGCCTTGCTGGTAGAAAACCTGAAAGGACTGAACAAGAACCTGCGAACGCTCGGCTTCACCCCTACCATCTACAGCCCTAATTTTAAACTCGTAAGACCACAACTCGTAGAGCATGTCCATAGTAAAGGAATGAAGATAATCCCCTGGACGGTGAATGACCTGGAGAAAATGCGACAACTGAAAGAGATGGGGGTAGATGGCTTGATCTCTGACTACCCGAACCTGTTCCAGCAGTTGTAGTGCCTGCGAGAAGGGGTACTACTGTCGCCCTTTCTTTTAAGGTTAAGCCTGTTCAAACGTTTCTTAAACCAGTTAATCATTAATTTCATACATAAAAGCAGACAGATATGGCACAGCATGCAGCGAGCACAGAGACGAGCTACCAGAATTTTATAAAACAAATTATTGAAGCGGATGCTGTGTGGGGGCTTACCAAAGGCGACACCTGGGCAACTTCCAGCTCTGCTGAGTTTGAGGACACAGAAGTAATATTGTTTTGGTCGACGGAAGAAGGGGCCGCGGCCTGTGCGGAGGATGAGTGGGCGCAATACAATGCCGAATCAATCGAACTGGTGGAGTTTTTGGAAAACTGGTGCGTCGGCATGTACGAAGACCATTTGTTGCTCGGAGCCGACTGGGGTACAGACCTTAGCGGTAATGAAGTGGAGCCGCTTAACGTGGCGCTGGATGTGGTGACACAGCTGAAAGCGAAGGGCAAAAGACTGGAATTTACGCAGTACGACAGCCAGGATGAGTTCGAGGAGCAACTAATTGAAGCACTGGAAGGAGAAGAGTAAATTCAGGGGGATAAGGCACATGGCATGATAAATTAGAGACAAGCGTCGTTTTTAAGAGTGGCTGTTATACCTTTGTAACACCATTGAACATAACCTGATAACCCTTCACTTGTGACGCAAAAACTAATACTTCTGATAGCCAGCGCCCTGGGAGCCTTAACAGTAGCCATCGGCGCTTTCGGCGCACATGCACTGGCTCCTTTACTAAACGCCACCAACCGTGTCGATACTTTTGAGACAGCCGTTAAGTACCAGATGTACCATACCCTGGCCCTGCTGGCCGTGGGCCTTCTTTTGTTTCGGGTTGAGCAGCCTGCCCTACAGGTGGCAGCCTGGTGTTTCTTCCTGGGCATTCTGATCTTTTCAGGCTCTTTGTACACCCTGTGTGCCACCGGTATTACCTGGCTGGGAGCCATTACTCCTCTTGGAGGCACTTTATTTATTGTGGGTTGGGGAGCCCTGTTCTACGCCGTATTAAAGGCTTTCTAAGTCAGAAGGCCTATCTCATAATAAAAAAGGCAGTTACACTGCCTTTTTTATTGGGCTCACCTTAAAGCCGCCGGCTCAGCCCCACATTCACAATGCCCTTGTACCCGTACCCCAGTTCCAGAAAAGCTCCGGTTCTTCCGGCCGTTCTTACGCCGATCGGGGTTACCTGATAAGACAACTGCGGGGATTGCTCCTGATAAGAGTCCGATGAGTGAATATAATAGGTAGCCCCGAAGGCAAGTCCCACATAAGCTTCCACTTTATCTTTTCTACCCAGGAAGAGCGTGGATTGGGGCATAAAAGTATAATATTTGTTGCGGGAGAAGATTTCCCCCGAGTCGTTTACATGAAGCGTGGCCTGCGTGTAGGAACCGGTGATGCCTACAGTAACTCTATCGCCCAGGTGGTAGGTGTAACCAACTGTTAGGGGCCCCACTGCTTTTAACTGTGTATCGGATCCTGTGATAAAAGACGCGACCACCTTGCCTAGTGAACTCGCGATTATAGGAGTAGAGAAAAAACCATAGCTAAGGGTAATGTCCTGCTCCCCTTTCTGACAAAAGGCCTGTTGCCAAACCAGTAGAAAAAGGCACGCGAAGCAAAGCACAAGCTTTCTCATAAGCAAAGAGGCGGGTTACAAACCTAAAGTATATAAAATATACTTTTTATGCAAATACATAGCTCCGGAAACAAAAAGCCCTCCTGTGCAGGAGGGCTTTTCTTACTTTATTTCTAAAAGCGACAGTGCCTATTTAGTTCTTAGCGCTGGCAGCCTCAGCTTTCGGCTTAATGTTCGTTACAAAGTATACATACTTCGTGCCCCCTGCCGCATTTGAATGGATGGTCAACGGCTTTTTCTGCTGTCCCATTTTACCTGCGCTGTTAAACTTGGCGGAGATAAAGCCTGTTTTGCCCGGCATTACCGGCTCTTTTGTCCAGGCGGGTGTAGTACAGCCACAGGATACATCCACCCGCTCAATTACCAGCGGCTGTGTGCCCGTGTTTGTAAATTTGAAAGTATGCTCTACCACATCACCCTGCGTGATGTCGCCAAAGTTATGCTCTGTTTCGTCAAAAGTAATGGCAGGGCCATTTACAGCCTGCTCCTGTGGAGCAGTCGCCTTTGCTTTTGGCTGTTCCTGAGCTACAGCGCCACCTGCTACCAAAGCGGCAAATGCGAGAGAGAGAAATACTTTTTTCATCTTTTTGGGGTTAAGGTTAACGCAATGCGTGTTATACGTAAGTTTTAGTTAACAACGATGCAAAATACGTTTTTCTTTTGTCAGCTAACTAATATTTGTTGATTAAAGTTCAGCAGGTAAAGCTCTTCTGATGAGCGGGTAAGGGCTGTGTACAGCCAACGGGCAAACTCCTCATTCACCATATCCTCTTTCAGAAAGCCCTGGTCCACGAACACGGCCTGCCACTGGCCACCCTGTGCTTTATGGCAGGTAAGGGCATAGGCAAACTTTACCTGCAAGGCATTCAGGTAAGGGTTTTTCTTCAGTTCCTTGTTACGGTCGCGCTTGGTCTTTATGTCCAGGTAGTCCTGCAGTACTTCTTCGTACAATTTCTTGTTTTGGTCTGCCGGTAAAGCGGGTGCATCAGAATACAGGGTATCCAGCATGATCTTCATTTCCTCTTCGGGCGCATCCGGGTAATCTACAAAGCGTAAGCGCACATCCGCAAAACGAAAACCATACATCTCTTCATAGCGGACGATTTTTGTGATCTCCACAAAGTCACCATTCGCCATAAAGCCGATGTCCGAATCCTTGGGCAACCAGAAGTAATTGTTGCGCACCACCATCAGGTAGTCCCCCACCCCAATTTCATCCTCCGCGAAAAAAATGGATCTGCGGATGTGCTGGTTGTAAAGGTTTGCCGACTTGTTGGAGCGGCAGATGACGATGGTGTTCTCAATGCCGAACTTGTCGTAGGCGTAGCGCAAGCCGTCCTCCAGCTTCTCTCCTGTCATTTTGTAGATATCGCGCCAGCCCTTGGTAAAGAGCTTTATCTCCAGGCGCTCCTGCCGCATCTGGTCGCGCAGCTGGGTAGCGTTCATGAGGATACCCGATGCCTCTGCCTGCCGCATAACCTGCCGCAGCTCAATCTCCTGCACCTGGCACCGGAAATTCTGCTTCAGGTAGTTCGCGTCCAGGGACGGGCTCACGACCTGCCCCACGGGTGGGAGCTGCGCCGTATCCCCGATTAACAGTAACTTATTGTGCTTTTTATCAAACACAAAGCTCATCAGGTCCTGCAACAAGCCATTCTCCCCAAAACCACTTTCATCCGATATCATGGAGGCCTCATCCACTATGTAAACCGTGTGGTCCGACTTGTTTGGCTGCCGGGTAAAAGAAAGCCCCTCGGAAAATGGATTGGCCGTTTGGCGGTAGATCTTTTTATGGATCGTGAAGGCTGGATGGCCACTGTAACTAGCCATTACTTTGGCCGCACGGCCCGTTGGCGCTAACAGCACGTACTTGTACCCAAAGCTGTTCAGGATTTTCACCAGCGAGGTAACCACTGTGGTTTTACCGGTGCCGGCATACCCCTTGAGCAAGAACACCTGGCGCTCCTCCTGTTTGGACACAATAAACTCATCCAGCTTGGCAAACAGCCGGGCCTGGTCCTCCGTGGGCTCGAAGGGGAAACTATTTCGTAAGGCTTCTACTGGACGCATGGTTTGTAAATAGGTAAGATATAGAGAGGACCGGGAATGGAACAGGAACTGTTAATTCTGTATGGCTCATTTTAACTCTCCCGCTTCGCTCTGTTCTTAATGTCTTCGGGTGTAATGGTGGCCATGGTGGTACTGGCCTTGGCAATCAGCAAAGGTTCTTCCGTTTCCTGTTGTACGTATACTTCCGCCTCGCAGAAATTCAGCTTCTTGCCCGGCTTTACTACATAGCCCTTGGCCAGCAGCTTAGCACCCACGCCCGGGTGGAAATAGGAAACCTTGATCTCGGCTGTCACCACATGATGGTCTTTCGGCACCAGGCTGACGGCTGCAAAACCAGCCACTATGTCAGCCAGGGTGGCGATAACGCCCCCATGGGTAAAACCTTTGTGCTGCCGGTGCTTCTGTTCCAGTATTAATTCGCCTTCTATCCTACCTACTTCTATCTTTGTCACGTTAAAGCCCATAAGCTTCATGAATTCCTGCCGTTGGAGCTTTTCGCGTATGTCTTGTTCGAAGTCCGGATTATGCGTTTGTATCATTTTGTAAATTTACAACCCTATAAACTCGTTCCCAAACCATGGCCAAACTAAACCCTGATGCCGCCGCTTATGCCGACAGGCTCCGTGTGCGGGCATGCGGTATTTGCATTCAAAATGAGAAGTTATTACTTGTGCGCCACGGCAGCACGGTAGACAACAGCGCCTTTTGGGCACCTCCGGGCGGCGGGGTGGACTACGGCGAAACACTGCACAGCTGCCTAAAGCGTGAGCTGGTAGAAGAGACGGGATTAAAAGTGGAGATAGGAAAGTTTCTTTTTACGAACGAATTCCTGCGCCCACCCTTGCACGCCCTTGAACTGTTTTTTGAGGTACACGTTACGGGCGGGAGTCTCTTCACCGGAGCAGACCCGGAAATGGGTACAGGCAAACAACTTTTGGAGGAGGTCGCCTGGCTGGCGCTACCTGAGATACAGGCTATTCCACAGCAAGACAAGCACAGGGCACTGCACTACCTGCTGTCCCTGGACGACTTGCTGGGGCTGGACCATTATTTTGTCGGTTAGTATCGGTATTGCTGCCTTTTGCCACTTTTTTTTTATACTTGCAGGAGTACTGCAGTACACCTTTAATTCCAACCAACGCATACCTTGGACACCATTAACACGCATTTTCGCCTCTCCCATAAGATTGTGGACGAAGCCTTTGACCTGTCGCAAGCCACCCGTTGCAACCTGTACGTGTCGCTTAGCCAAAAGGCTATGCGCTTGGCGGTGGCAGACGCGGAACGCAATAAGTTTCTGGTGCTCATAGATTATGAACTGATCACCGTATTCACCCCTTTGCAGGTGGCGGAGCAACTACAGTTAATTGCGACTGAGAACCCGCTGTTGCAGGAAAAAAGCTGGAACACGATCAAGGTATCTTTCAGCAACCAACAGTTCACTTTGGTACCGGAAACGCTTTATGATCCGGCCCACCAGTCCGACTACCTGCGCTTACATGCTGACCTGAACCCGATCCAGGACCAGGTGCTCGCTTATCGCCACAGCACCATTGGGGCAATGAACATATTTGCGGTAGATGCGGCTTTGTTTCGTACCCTGCAGGACATCTTTTCTGGTCGCCCCATACAAATGCTTCATCAGACAAGCGCCCTCATCCGGAGTGTTCTGCACCAGGGCAGCCTTAGCGCCAAACGCAACACCTGCATTTTTGTGGAGCGGGACTATGTCACCATTCTAGTGGTGGGCCAGAATGGGCTGGAGTTCTGTAATGTGTTTCAGTACCACACGCCAGAGGACTTTATCTACTACATTGTGTTCGTAATGCAGGAACAAAAGATGGACCCGGAGCAGGAAACCATCACCGTATGGGGCGATATCACCCATGACTCATCCTTGTTCCATATGTTGCAAAGGTACATCCGCTATATTAAACTAGGCAAAAAACCAACGGATGTAGACTACAGCTATAAGTTCCATGACTTATTTGAGCACCGCTATTTTGAGCTCTACAGCCTGCACCTCTGCGAGTAATGATTCGTTTTAATTAACTGACTTGTTTACTAACCGAACTGAGATTTTCCTTTGGTGAGGCTTGTAACTTTCAGGCATCCACAGTCTGTTTCACATTTACAATTTCAAACATCACTCTTTAAAATTCAGGTATGAAAAGAATTGCTTTGTTCCCCGGCTCTTTCGACCCATTTACAAACGGCCATTATGACGTGGTGATGCGGGGGGCAAAGCTGTTTGATGAAGTGATTGTGGCTATCGGCAATAACAGCAGCAAGCAGCGCTATATCCCCGTAGAAAAGATGTATGAAGTGATGACGCGGCTGTTTGAGGGGCACCCAAACATAAGTGTACAAACCTTTAAGGGACTAACGGCCGAGTTTGCCCGGGAGGTAGGCGCGCAGTTTCTGTTGCGGGGGCTCCGAAACACTACGGACTTTGAGTACGAGAACACCATTGCACAGGCCAACAGGCACGTGAACCACGACCTGGAGAGTGTTTTCCTGATTACCTCCCCGCAGTTGGCTGCCATCAGCTCTTCTATTATCCGGGAGATTCACCGCTTCGGCGGCAACGTGGACCAGTTTATACCTTTCCAGTTTTCAGAGATTGCAGATAGTGCCTTACAATAAAGGCAATGGATGTATAGGCCTTCGGTAACACCTCTATGACCTCTTCCGGGGCCATCCAACGCACTTCCTCTATAAACTCCTCTGCCTGTGGCTTCATTAAGCTGTCGTCTGTGCAATGCATCAGGTACCAGCTGGTCTTCTTCAGGATCTTTTTGCCTTTAAAGGCATAAGAGTGCCAGGTCTTGGGCAGCTTGCTTACCACCTCTACCTGTATGTTACACTCCTCTTCTACCTCCCGCAAGGCACCGCTCTCAACCTTCTCTTTTTTCTCCAGCTTCCCTTTAGGCAGGTCCCAAACCCCCATGCGGTAAATCATCAGGATCTTTCCATCTTTCAGTACTAACCCTCCTGCTGCTTTTACAATCTTAAACTGGTCCTTCAGGTGCTCGATCAGCTTTTTCTTCTTGTCTGTCACCAGCGTAAGCGACTTCAGCTTCTTTAGCTTTTTGACCTCCATCAGTCGCACGATCCGGTCAATTAACAAGGCACCGGCATCTTTTATCAGCACATCCCCTACCAGGTCTTTAGACGTGAAATGATCGGAAGCCTTGAGAAT
Source organism: Pontibacter ummariensis (assembly GCF_900188175.1). Lineage (GTDB taxonomy): Bacteria > Bacteroidota > Bacteroidia > Cytophagales > Hymenobacteraceae > Pontibacter > Pontibacter ummariensis. The sequence goes on from NZ_FZOQ01000002.1 coordinate 384,544, forward strand.
TAAGTCGTACTCATGCTTGTACACCTTCTCGGTGGCTTTTTTCAGGATCAGGGGGATATCGTTAATGAAAACGTTCATACGCTTAGGAGTACTGCTGATGAAGGCGAAAGATACACAAATGAATAAATAATTCACTCTAAAGAAAAAGCCCCGGCTCAAAAAGGAAGAATAATTATGTAATTTAGGGCATGGATTCTAAGAGCACAGCACATCAGGTGGCCTCGTTTCTGCTAGAAACTGAGGCGGTAAAATTAAGACCGGAGCAACCCTTTAAATGGAGTAGCGGCTGGAACTCCCCTATCTACTGCGATAACCGCGTAACACTCTCCTTCCCGCACATTCGCAGTTATATCAAGGAACAGTTAGCCGCCCTAGTAAAACAACGTTTTCCGGAGGCAGAAGCCATAGCAGGCGTAGCCACTGCAGGCATCGCGCAGGGAGCTCTTGTCGCTGAGCAACTGGAGATGCCCTTTCTGTATGTACGCCCGGAGCCTAAGAAACACGGGATGGGAAACCAGATTGAGGGCCGTTTGCTAAAAGGCCAGAAAGTAGTGCTGGTAGAAGACCTGATCTCTACTGGTGGCAGTTCCTTAAAAGCAGCGGCCGCCGTGCAGGAAGCCGGTGCCGAAGTAATTGGCATGGTCGCCATCTTTACCTATGGCTTTGCCCTAGCCGATGAAAACTTTAAAACCGCAGGTATTCCCCTGCACTGCCTGAGCAACTATAAGGCCTTGCTGGAGGCAGCTGCCGAGCAAGGATACATTCAGGAGTCAGCTACGCAGGCCCTAAGCCAGTGGCGACAGTCCCCAGAAACTTGGGCGGTGTAGGGATGGTTTGCTAAGAGGAAGAAGGAAAGCCTTCCTCCTCTTAGCAAACCACTGGTGCAAAGCTAAAAGAGTGACCTGTTTGCCTTTATGCCATTGTCCTCACTGATAAAAGCTGCTCGAGCTTATACTGTAGCTTTTTCAGATCGACAGACAAGTCTTCTCCCACATTTCCCCAGTGTGAGTTTCCTTGGTTTAGGCTTTCCTCTGTAATGCAGGAATATTGCAGGTCGAGCGCAGTGGACAAGTAGTAAAAGTAATTTGGCTTATAGCCACTGCTGAAAAACTCGAGTACCTTGGTACCAGGATCGCACCATAGCAGGTTAGTGAAGGCGGCTCCGTGAGGCCCTGCTACCACTGATGCATTCTGAAACAGAGAAATCTGTTCTGGTACACTGCGTGGTTGGTCTTCTACAATCCGGAAGCCGTACCGTAGCATTAAATTGCGTACCTCCTCCTCGTTTTTAACTTTTCGCCTACCCCTCCTCGTTAGATAAAGCTTTTCTTTAGGTTGGGCAAACTGTCTACCCTGACAAAACCGCTCTCTCAGTAACCGGATGTCTCCTAGGCTGGGGCTCCAGCTAGGCTGGTTTGCTCCCACAATTACCCTTTCTGCGTACAAAGCCGTGTTCCATAACCGCTTTGTATCAACAAGGGCTTGCTCGGATATCCCCAGCATGGTCATAAAGTCCTTTTCATAACAGGTTTGCAGGAGCGGGTAGCATACCTTTGCTTCTTTCCAGATGTCTTTCCCGTAAGTGGCTTCGACACGGCAAAGTTTTGCTACAACAAACATGACATAGTCATAATACCCGCCCCAAAAGTGTGCCCAGGGTGCTACTACTAGAGGATACCGGACTTTATTTCGCTTTATCGGGAAATCTAAAAGCCCTGCTGTACAGCCAAAGTCCAGGTCCGGGAGTACTTTTTCATTAATCAGCACATTCCCTGATCTACAGACTTGTACATTGTGCCCGGTATTACTTCCTGCTAGCCAGATTCTGTCCGGATCAAAGCCCCGCAGCTCTTCCGCATGTACAAGCTTGTTAAATGAACTATAAGCTGGCATATAAACCGAAGAAGCAGGACTTTCATAGGCCAAGCCTTTTTCGAGAAGTTTAAAAGTCTCAGGCTTCGTAAGGGGCTTTCGCCAGAGGCTTTCTGAAGCCCTGAGTAGTACTGATTTGCATTGGTTGCGACTGTTACCGATGAGCTGGTTGAGAGATTTCTTCATTAGACATAAACTTAGATATTGCTGTCTCAAACATGTGAAGTAAACAAACAGGGCTGGTTCAGCTGGGGTAAGCCTGACCAGCTAAGCTGGCAAGACTTTGGAAGCCAGCGACTTTGCATTGTTTAAGTAAAGATGAATCGGCAACAGGGACTTCGCTGAAATGACTCCTTAAACGAGTAGTACCACATAAAATCAGGCCTCTTGCCAGCTGCATGACAAATAATCACATAACTTAATATTAACATTGTCCTATTACGAACACCTGTTTGTATAGTTATTATAATTTTGCACATAATTTTACTTATGCCTTACAGTAAATTAAAAGAACAGGTGCAAGAGAAGGGGCTATATCGCTTTTAGAATGTTTTTATACCAACATTTGATGTCTTACATTAGTATTGACAGCTGAACTTTAGAACCAAAAGAAGTAGACGTTAAATGAAAATAGGCCTCCTTTCCGATACGCATTCTTACCTAGACGACCAGATACTGCGCCTCCTCTCCGACAGGGACGAAATTTGGCATGCGGGCGACTTTGGAGTAGCAGAAGTGTCGGAGCGGTTGAGCGAACTAGCCCCGCTACGAGGGGTATATGGAAACATCGACGGGCAGGATGTCCGAAGCCTGCACCCCAAAGTAGAGCGGTTTGTGGTAAATGGGCTGGACGTGCTGATGACACACATTGGAGGTTACCCGGGCAAATACCACCCGGATGTACGCCCGCTGATCAAGGAGAACCCGCCACAACTCTTTATCACCGGCCATTCGCACATTCTGAAGGTGATGACTGATAAGAACCTGAAAAACCTCTTGCACATCAACCCTGGGGCAGCAGGCAGGCACGGTTTTCATAAAGTGAGAACCATGGTGCGCTTTGCGATCGAGCATGGGCAGGTACAGGACCTTCAGGTGTTGGAGTTAGGTAAACGGGCATAAAAAAAGTGTGCTTGCTGGGCAAACACACTCTGAATTCTTCTTGTAAGCCGCCGCCATTTGCTGAACAGCAGCGGCAGGCAGATGGTCTTACGAACCGTAAAAAGAGCTACTAAGCAGTTGTTTCGTCTTTCAGCTCGGCAGAAGAAGCTTCAGTGTTCTCTGCTTTCTTGTTTTTCGGTGCCTCACCGAACTGAGCTCTCAGTTCATCCATGTCAACGTTCTTGATAACAGGCGTTAAGAGCAGTTGCTTAATTCTTGCAATTCTGTTGTTTGCTCTTGCCTTATTCTTACGGTCTTTTCTTTTTAATCTAGTAACTCCCATCGTTGCAATATTTAATTTGAACGGCAAAAGTAAGTTATTAATTTTACAAAGTAAAGTATTTCCAGAATCAAATTGACATGCAAATAATAGACCTACGCTCCGATACAGTTACCAAACCCACCCCTGCTATGCTGCAGGCCATGTTCGCGGCCCCTGTTGGTGACGATGTGTATGGAGAAGACCCTACCATCAACGCCCTGGAGGAGAAAACAGCCGCTATGTTTGGCATGGAAGCGGGCCTCTTCTGCCCTTCCGGCACTATGACAAACCAGATCGCCATAAAAGTACACACCCAACCTTTGACAGAAGTTATTTGCGACGTAACAGCGCATATCTACCAGTATGAGGGGGGCGGTATTTCCTTTAATTCCGGTGCCTCTGTAGCACTCGTGCACGGGGAGCGCGGCAAGATGCGCCCCCAACAGGTAGAGGCGCAAATTAGACCCTTGGACAACGTACACTTCCCGGAAACAAAACTCGTTGCCCTGGAAAACACCTGCAATAAAGGTGGCGGCACGTATTATACCTTGGAGGAAATCGCTGCTATTTCAGAGGTTTGCAGGCGGCACAACCTTGCCCTGCACCTGGACGGGGCCCGTGTGTTTAATGCGCTGGCTGCCTCGGGCGACAAAGCAGCGGACTACGGCAGGTACTTTGACAGCATCTCAGTGTGCCTTTCCAAGGGCCTGGGAGCACCGGTGGGATCCGTACTGCTGGGTAGCAAAGGCTTCATTAAAAGAGCACGTCGCGTACGTAAAGTATTAGGTGGCGGAATGCGGCAGGCTGGCTATCTGGCTGCGGCTTGCATTTATGCCTTAGATAACCATGTGGAGCGCCTACAGGAGGATCACCGCAAGGCAAAGGCCATGAAAGAAGTACTGCTGCAAACGGATTATGCGGAGAGCGTGCTGCCGGTAGAGACGAACATCGTCATCTTTAAACTAACCGATAAGTATACAGATGCAGCTTTTGTTGCTGCTTTAGAGAAAGAAGGAATTCGTGCCTCCAGCTTCGGACCGCAGATGATTCGATTTGTAACGCACCTGGACGTAACAGAGGAAATGCTGCAGCATACCCTTCGTACTTTAAAAGCCATGAACCAGGTATCGTTAGCCACAGCGTAGCTTTTAACAAATACTCTTGATGATAGCACGGGAAACACCCGTGCTATTTTTTTGCTTATCCCAATACTTTTGAGGTAACAGCTTTCCCTATTCCCTTCACCACATCCCCCTGCTTCCTTTTGTTTACCCCGCACATAACCGGTAAAACAGGAGCTTCTATCTCAACCAAACTACCTGTCACTTTCCCTCCGCGGGTTCACAAAACGGTGTTCCTGCAATTCAAACTTCACGCGCCCTCTCTTCCGCCAGTTCTTATGAGATTCTTTCCTTACAAGAAGTTTATGTTGTTGTTAATTAGACATTTTCAACCTAGCCCGTCTGTTCCCGATCAAAACCAGCCGCTGTAACCGGCTAACATATTCTTAAGCTACATCTATAATTAATACAAGTTAGTTAAATATTTTTGCTATTCACTCCCACAATCACATCAATCACCCCTTATTTTTATATTGTTAACAATTTAAGCGCTTACCCCCTATTGGCTATAAGGGGGTAAGCGCTTAAATTAGAGTAATTTCATCAGCACCCCCTCTACAAATATACCCACAACTAAAATTTATTGATTATGAAAAAGATTGAAGCTATCATCAGAACATCCAAATTTGAGGATGTTTACGAAGCCCTCACAGAGATCGGCATCGCTTTTATGACGACCTATGATGTTAAGGGCTTCGGTTTAGAGCACAGCTCCTCCCAAGTGTATAGGGGCACCACCTATAACGTCGGGTTTATTCCCCGAACAAAGATCGAGATGACTGTTACGGAGGACCACGTGGATGAAGTGGTGTCTACTATTCTAAAGGTGGCTAACACGGGCAAAGTAGGCGACGGCAAGATCTTTATTATGGATGTAGAAGCAGTTGTCCGCATCCGGACCGGAGAGGTGGATGAGCTCGCCCTCTAGCTAAACGCACGCATTTTCAAATCATAAGTCAAATTCACTTAACCTTTAAGCCATGTCACAAGAACTATTCGTCACGAACAACGTCTGGATGATGGTTTCCATCTTCCTGGTATTTTTGATGCACCTCGGGTTTGCCACACTCGAGTCTGGATTGGCCAGATCGAAGAATACCGTAAACGTGCTGTTTAAGAACAGCATGATTCCTGCTCTCGGGCTTATTACCTATGCCCTTTGGGGCTTCTCCATGATGTACCCCGGAGAAAGCTTTACGGGGGGCTACTTTGGCTTCTCCGGCTTTGGCATACCCCTGCCAGAAGGCGGCGAGACCTCTGCCTATAACGAAGGCTACACCTTCTGGACTGACTTCCTGTTCCAGGGCATGTTTGCCGCCACAGCCGCTACCATTGTCTCCGGTGCGGTGGCAGAACGCATCAAGCTCTCTTCCTTTATCATTTTCTCCATCCTCTTTGTGGGGATCTGCTACCCGGTGGTGGGCATGTGGAAGTGGGGCGGCGGCTTCCTCAATACCTTGGAAGTTCCGTTCTATGATTTTGCGGGCTCTACGCTGGTGCACGCCGTAGGCGGCTGGGGAGCGCTGGCAGGCATTATCCTGCTCGGCCCACGAATCGGGAAGTACGTGGACGGCAAGATAAAGCCTATCCCCGGGCACAGCATTCCGCTGGCTACCATTGGCGTGTTTATTCTTTGGTTCGGCTGGTTTGGTTTTAATGGAGGCTCTGTGCTGTCTGCTGATCCCGGCGCGGTATCGCGGGTACTGGTGATGACGAGCCTCGCGGCAGCCGCCGGTGCCATTGGTGGATGTCTCTTTTCCATGCTTCTCTTTAAAGCAAGCGACATCACGATGGTGCTCAACGGCATCCTGGCAGGACTGGTAGGCATTACGGCAGGTGCTGACCAAATGGGCGTAACAGATGCCATAACGATAGGTCTGATCGCCGGTGCCCTGGTGGTACTGGCGGTTGCCTTCTTCGACCGTATTCGCATCGACGACCCGGTAGGCGCGCTTTCTGTGCACCTGGTGTGTGGGATCTGGGGCACCCTGGCCGTAGGCCTCTTCGGGGAGCTGGCGGGACCGGATCAGCTCATTAGTCAGCTCATTGGCATTGGCACCATTGGAGCTTTTAGCTTTGCCTTTGCCCTTTTCGTATGGTACGCCCTGAAGCTGACAATAGGTATTCGTGTTAGTGCCAGAGAAGAGATAGAAGGGCTGGACATCCACGAACACAAAATGCACGCTTATCCTGATTTTATCGGAACCGGCTTCGAAATGAGCCTGGACGAGAAAGAAACGATGGCAGACGCCAACCCGCGCAACCACAAAGAGCCCGGCAAACCGGTCACACCCTGATCCCCCCCTCCTCAGGCATGATATGGAGGTAAAACAGTGGTAACGGGATCAACCATTACCACTGTTTTACAAACCAAAGCAAGCTGAGCAAGCTACCGCGCAGTGTCAGGACACCGCCTTCCCCTTTCAGACTGACACCAATTCTAAAACGGCAATTTCAGAGTTGGCACCCAGCGGGGCAGTACGGACGAATACTTCTCTCAAATATTTCCCAACACTAAATCTTAAAACATGAAAAGACTTTTATCTTTCGCCGCAGCTATCATCTTGGCTAGTACAAATATAACAAAAGCACAAGAAACTACAACTAAAGAGACCAAGGGCGCTCTTACCATAAGCGGCTACGTAGACACTTATTACCAGTACAACCTCAACAATCCAGCGTCGGGCTTACACCAGGGCAGGGTCTTCGACACGAAGCATCACAACTTTGCGCTGGGCCTGGTACAGACCATGCTCACTTATACAAAAGGCAGGGCACGGGTGGTAGCGGATCTTACCTATGGGCCAAACGCTGAACTGGGGAACTTCGGAAATGAAGGAACAGCGCGCATCATCAAGCAGGCTTACATTGCTTATGACTTTAGCAAAAAATTCAGCTTTACAGTGGGGCAGTACGGCACACACATTGGCTATGAGCTGATAGACGCCCCCTTGAACTACAACTATAGCCTATCGTACCTGTTTGGAAACGGCCCTTTCTACCACACGGGTGCCAAACTAAATTTTGCAGCAAGCGAAAAGGTTGGGCTGATGCTGGGCGTGGTAAACGGCTGGGACGGCCTTTCGGACTTTAACGATAAGAAGTCGGTAACTGCCCAAGTCCACCTCTCCCCTGTGAACGGCTTTGACATGTACCTGAACTGGGTTGGTGGCGATGAGTACAACTCCTTGTCAAACTTCGGGGATACCAAGGGGTCCTATACCAGCCTTTATGACTTTACCTCCTCCTACCAGTTAAACGACGCCCTAAAAGTAGGCGTAAATGTGGCATACGGCAATTTTTATTCCGGCACCGCAGAAGCTGACCCAACGAATCCATGGTCGGACAATGCCGGTTGGGGTGGTGCCGCCGTTTATGTAAATTATGCCACCAGCCCTGCCTTAGGCTTTGGTCTTCGCACAGAGTACTTTTCAGACCCGGAAGGTATACGCTACTTTGGTCCCCTTCAGGTTGCCTCCGTCACCCTTACCGGGGATATAAAACTTGCTGCGGGAAACCTGGCAATAAAACCGGAAATACGCTATGATAAATCTAAAGCCTCCTTCTTTGAGAACAGCAGGGGCTTACCCTCCAAAAAAAGCCAGGCTACCTTAGGCGCAGCTTTTGTCTATTCTTTCAGCACGGAATGAACCGAGACTCTCCCTCGCTTCACCGATTAGCAGCCCCTTTTCCTTGAGCAGCAAGAGGTACTTGTGCCTCTGCTGCTCATTTTTATTTTAAGGGGTAGGGCTTTGAGCTACCTGTACGTTACTACAGGTTCTCGCTCTGCTGTTTGGTGATATCCTGACTTAACCAGGCAGATTGCTTGGTAAGCCCCTCTGTTAGCTTGGCTAGTTAGAAAAATTTTAGCTATTTGGGCTAAAACCCAACTGTATGCACCCAGATTTTATCTCTGCTGATGTAATGGCTGTGTTAGGCAAGGACCCTGTAATGGTCACCATCATTCAACAGGGCCGTCCCCTAAAGTCCTCCAAATCAGAGGACCTTTACTATAAGTTACTCAGTTCGATTGTTTCGCAACAGCTAAGCACGAAGGTAGCCGCTGTTATTTTCAGGCGTTTTACCGAGTTGTTCCCAGCACAGTACCCACACCCCTACTTGGTCCTCGAAACACCGGATGAGTCCCTGCGCAGTGCGGGATTGTCCTTTCAGAAAATCGGCTATGTACGGAACGTCGCGGCTTTTGCTGCGGAGAACAACCTGGCACACGCTACAATTGATGCCATGGAAGATGAGCCACTCATTAAACACCTGACGCAGATAAAGGGCGTTGGCCGATGGACGGTGGAAATGCTGCTGATGTTTGCCCTGGAGCGCCCGGATGTTTTCCCGGTAGATGACCTGGGTATTCAAAACGCCATGAAAAAGCACTATGGACTGGAAGAGACCGGTAAGGCCTTAAAGCTGCGGATGCAGGAAATCGCTGAGAATTGGAGACCTTACCGCACCATCGCCAGTAAATACCTCTGGCAGTCGCTGGACAATACTCCGAAATGAGCGAGGTATTGCGCATTTATTCTTATGCCAGGTGTTACCTTGCTTTCCCGCGCTTTACCAGGTAGGCATACAGCACTTTGTCAAAAGGCTCGTTGATATCCGCCGCTACCAGGTCTATCTTATATTGGCCGCACTTCAGGGCCAGTTCCCGCTTATAGCCCTCTACGGCTTTTTGGTAGTGTTCCCGCACCTGCGAGGGCTGCAGTTTTAGCTCCTGCCCCGTCTCAACATCCACAAATACATAAGGGCGCTCGGCAAAGTCGAACTCCTCTTCTGTCTTGCGGTCCATTACATGGAAGATCAGCACCTCGTGGTGCTGGTGCTTGAGGTGCTGCAAAGCGGCAAAAATTTCCTCCAGGTTACCCGCCCGGCTTAGCATGTCGCTAAAGATCACCACCAGGGAGCGCTTTGGGATCTGCTGGGCAATCTGGTGCACCACTTCGGCCACGTTCGTCTCCCCGCCCACCGGCTTTTCCTCCAACTGCTTTTGCAGGAGCAACAAGAGGGTGTGCAGGTGAGAGGCTGTGGAGCGGACGGGGGTCTGTAGCTCTACTTTGTCGGAAAAGGTAATCAGCCCAATGGCATCCCGCTGCTTCCGAAGCAGCGTGGCCAGCGCTGCGGCACAGAGGGCAGAGAAACGAAGCTTGCCGTTAGTTTCGACCGGATAGTACATAGAGGGCGACACATCCAGCAAAATGTGGCAACGCAGGTTGGTCTCTTCCTCGTAGCGCTTTACAAAAAGCTTATCGGTACGGGCAAACACTTTCCAGTCGATGTGGCGCGTGCTTTCCCCGTTGTTGTAAAGGCGGTGCTCCGAAAACTCTACAGAGAAGCCATGGTAAGGGGACTGATGCAGGCCCGTGATAAATCCCTCGACCAGTTGTTTCGCCAGGAACTCCATGTTCTCAAACTTCTGTACGTCGGCAAGGGTGAGGGGCTTTGGCATGGCTTAGTCTTTCCGTAAGATTTCAGCTTCTGAAACGTTGCCTACGGCTACTTGTTGCTTTAACTCGTCGCTTTTCACTTCCCGGAGGCGTACCTGCGCTGTTCCTTCCTGAATCATGTCTAACTCCTGTGCGGCAGCTCTCGATAGGTCAATAATGCTGTACCGGTTCTTGGCCTTCCGGTCGTTAATCCTGACAACCACGGACTTCCCGTTTCTGAGATTGGTTACCTGCACTGTTGTGTGCAGCGGAAGCGTGGCATGTGCAGCGGTCAGGAGGTTTTTATCGTATCGTTCGCCGCTTGTGGTGCGGTGGCCCTGCAGGCGATCCGCGTAGTAAGAGGCTTTGCCTTCTGCTGTATACCCAGTGGGGCTAGTAAAGAACGAAAGGATAAATATTAATACTATGGAACATATATTCACAGTATCTTATAGTTGGTCCGGCTACAAATATAGGGGGAAATTATTTATGCGAATTTTAAATTCAAATGTTTTTATATATCAGAAGTATATGTTACTTTTAGGTTCACAAAGTTGAATTTAACGTCTAAAAACGGTGGAAGAGAACAACGAAAAAGCAGAAATTTATTCCCAAAGAGTTAGAGCCGGAAAAAGAACGTATTTCTTTGATGTAAAGTCTACTCGCTCCAATGACTATTATGTAACCATCACGGAAAGCAAAAGAAAGTTTAAGGACGAGAGTTTCTCTTACGAGAAACACAAGATATTCCTTTACAAAGAAGACTTCGCTAAGTTCTTAGAGGCACTGCAGGGAACAATAGACCACGTTAAATCTGAGCTTTTAACAGAAGAGGCGCTGGCTGCCTTGGAAGCGCCAGTGGAAGAAACCTCCACAGCCCCTTCTTTCGATGAAGAACTGAAGTGGGAATAAGCCTTTCCTACTTTAAATAAATATAGGACTTTAGAGCCCACGGCACCACTGTGGGCTTTTGCTATTGCTAAGGATTCCTTGCAAGCGACCATTCCTTTTCCAGAAGGCGATGCGCCCTTGGGCTTCCTGTTTCCATACAGGCAGTCATACAATCCCCTCATAAACTATCCCCCGCTACACACGCATCGTTTTTTACCTTCTAAAATTAGAGCCCGTTACCGTTTCATAACTTTTTCGTTTTTTCAGGCTATTTATAAAATAAGGCCTTTTGCCGCATAAGGCGCTAAACCTCCTTATTTTATCGTATATTTGCGGCTTGATTTAAAAGATTAAAATTAATGGGACTAAGATGCGGTATTGTAGGACTACCTAACGTAGGAAAGTCTACTCTATTTAACGCTATTTCTAATGCCAAGGCAGAGTCTGCCAATTACCCTTTCTGTACCATCGAGCCGAACGTTGGGGTAATCACGGTGCCGGATGAGCGCCTGCAAATACTGGAGGAGTTGGTGCACCCGGAGCGGGTATTGCCAACAGTGATCGAGTTTGTGGACATCGCCGGCCTGGTAGAAGGCGCGAGTAAAGGCGAAGGCCTTGGAAACAAGTTCCTGGCAAACATCCGGGAAGTTGATGCCATTATACATGTGGTACGTTGCTTCGAAGACCCAAACATCGTACACGTGGCCGGTAAAGTAGACCCGATTGCAGACAAAGAGATCATTGACACGGAACTGCAGCTGAAAGATCTGGAGTCGGTAGACAAAAAGATTCAGAAAGTAATCCGTACGGCAAAATCTGGCGATGCCAAGGCAAAGAAAGAACTGGCCGCACTGGAGAAATACAAAGCGCACCTGGAAAGCGGACAGAACGTTCGCTCGCTGGGAGTAACGGAGGAAGAAAAAGAGGCCGTAGATGACCTGAAGCTACTCACAGAGAAACCAGTGATTTATGCCGCTAACGTAGACGAAGACTCGATGCTGACAGGCAACCAGTACTCTGAGGCGCTGAAAGAGCATGTAAAGAACGAGAACGCGCAAGTCGTGCTCATCTCTGCCTCCATTGAGGCCCAGATTGCCGAGCTGACTGACCCGGAAGAAAAAGAGATGTTCCTGGCAGAGTATGGTCTGCAAGAGTCCGGCCTTAACAAGCTGATCCGGGCCTCTTACGACCTCCTGAACCTAATCACTTACTTTACTGCCGGTGTAAAAGAAGTGCGTGCCTGGACCATTGGCAAGGGATGGAAAGCCCCACAGGCTGCCGGCGTTATTCACACCGACTTTGAGAAAGGCTTTATCCGGGCCGAAGTGATCAAACTAAAAGATTACCAGGAGTACAAAACCGAAGCCAAGATAAAAGAAGCCGGTAAGATGGCTGTAGAAGGAAAAGAATACGTGGTACAGGACGGCGATATCATGCACTTCCGCTTTAACGTATAAACTTCTTTAGCAATAGCATAAAAAGAGAGAGCCGTGGGTTTTAGTACCCGCGGCTCTCTCTTTTTATGCTATGTCCCAAAGGATTTCCATTCACAGCCAAGGCCTTACGGCTTACCTTCTGTTAAAGTAAAACTGCTCGTACCCAATCAACAGGTCGGCTCTGGTTCCTGGCGGCCGGTAATAGACCAGGATATCGTAAATGTTGTCTGTTTCAAAATGGCTTCCCTCAAAATAGCTGGGGTCCAGGAATGCTGCGCCTTTGGGCTTTACTGCATAGTAGTAATTGTAATAGCCCTGCTTCAGAAGCATCTTGCCAGAATACACGTTGCGCTCGATGTCATAAAGCAACTTTGCCTCGTCCAGTGCACGCCAACCCGTTAAAGCGCCCATTACATACACCTCCCCTGGTGCCTCCTCGGGCGCATACAGCTCAAAGTCCACCCACGTATAGTCCCCGTTAAAATCACCATTGCCATATTGTTTATTCCCAAAAATGCGCATGCCGTTGATGTCGGGGTCCTGGCTGTACACGCTGCGCAGCCGGCTTTTGTCTGGCTCCAGGTTTACCTCTATCGGACTGGCCTGCAGGTTAATGCTTTCTATCCCTATCCCTTTAAAGTTCAGGCTACGCGTATCGAAGGCACGAAACTCGCTTAGTCCCAGGAACAGCTCGCTCGGCTCGAAAAAGACGTACTCCAGGCGGCGCTGCGCATCCTGCACATAAGTAGGGCGTAGAATCACTTTGGCATTATCCCACCGGTAATTCTGTCGTATCACTGCTTTCACTTCCTGCGAAGGGTTCACAAGCGGGTAATCCCCATACAGCACATTGAACTCTATTGGCTGCCGCGCCTCTCTCCCACCCGGCCCCAAAGGGGCGCCCAGCTTTGGAGCCACCACCACGGCCTCCTCGTAAAACATCAGGCGGCGTGACAGAAGCGGAACTCCCCCCTCCTCCTGCACGACCAGCAGGTAATTGCCGCTAAGTTTGACCCGGGGCACCTTAAAAGTATAATGCACATAAGGTATTCGGGTGTTCACAGAGATAACGGCGTCCGTGATAAAGAACTCATTGAAGTCGGCCAAAAACTGAGCATTGGTAAGCGAAGAAGGGGTCCAGTCAGCATTACAATGCTGCATTCGCACGATCAGGCGCTGTGGTCCTGCATTCAGCCTGTCAAACTCCAGGACGATAGGGCGTGCCTGGCTTAGAGGGGCTACGGCTGGGTTGAGGACTTCCTCTTGCAAGCCTGTGCTCAGGTAGGTCTGCACCGAGGCGATGCTTTCGTCATAGATATAGTCGTCGTAAATGAGGGATGTGGGGGCAGTACCTGTACTGCTTTGCCCCTGCTGCTCTATAGGAACACAGGAGACCACGCCGCTCGAAAGCAGTGCTGCTAAGAGGTAGGTATAAGTGGATTTCCGAAACATTTTTATAGGGAATAGAGCTACCGAGGCAGCCACAAAAGCGTGATTTTCTTAAACGAATATAGTTAAATTAGGAAGTAAGTAAAAATTAGGCCAAGAGTTGCAACTTACTTTATAATTCAGTTCAAAGTTTGCTTTTATTAGGAGATCCCTTACCCGATACCATGAGAAACATACTATTAGCCGGCGCTACCGGCCACGTAGGGCAGCACTTGCTGCGCGAACTGAAAAGGCAGGGCTATCCTGTAAGCGTCCTGGCCCGCACCGCCGCAAAAGCCAACCAACTTCTTCCGCCACCGGATAACATCCTGGTAGCCGATGCCACGAAGCCTGAGACTTTACGAGGTTGTTGCCAAGGAATGGATGTCGTGGTTTCTACTCTGGGTAAAAGCATTAGTCTTACGGACAACAGCAAAGGCAGCTTTCAGGAGGTGGACTACAGGGCCAATTATAACTTGTTACAGGAAGCAAAAGCAGCCGGCGTACAGCAGTTTGTGTACGTCTCCGCCTTCTCTGCAGAAGCGCATCCCCAACTGGCTTACTTTAAAGCCCACGCTGATTTTGCACGGGAGCTAAAGCATTCGGATATTCTGTACACGATTCTGGAGCCTACAGCCCTGTTTTCTGCCTTTGACGAAGTGGTGGCGATGGCACGAAAAGGACGGATAGGCTTGCTTGGTACGGGCGATAAGCTGACAAATCCGATATATGAAGGAGATCTGGCGAAAATAGCGGTAGGGGAAATCGGCTGCCCATCCCGGACAATCGCCTTAGGCGGTAAAACCATTTATAGCAGAGCCGAACTGATTCGCCTGGCGTGTAAGGCGGCAAACTACAAGGGGTTCCTCCCCTCCGTTCCCTTCCCTGTTGTAGCAAGTGTACTACCGCTGGTAAAGTTGTTGAACCGAAATCTGTATGACAAGGTCTCTTTTATGATAGCTGTAAGCAAAGTGGATTGTGTGGCGCCACAGGTAGGGGCACATACACTTGAAGAGTACTTTCATATAACCCCAAAAGAGCCCGCCTGAAAGTTACACTTCCAGCACCGTTGTAACGGAGATTCCACTTTCCAAAGTCCGCTGCACGGGGCACTTAGAGGATATGGCCTCCAGGCGCTGGCGTTGCGCAGCCGTTAAATCCCCTATCAGCCGGAGCTTTTTGGTCACGTGGTTTAGCTTAGAGGCTTTGTCCTCGCAGTTCAGGCAGTCGCTGGGATGTATCCGTTCATGCCGCAGACTCACCTCCGCCCGCTCCAGGGGCCAGCTTTTCCGCTGCGCATACATGTGCAAGGTAATGACCGTGCAAGCCCCCAGGGCACTCAGGATATAATCATAAGGGTCGGGGCCCGTTTTCACTCCCTGCTCTATCCCGGACTCATCGATGGTCATCTCCTGACCTTCCATGCCAATCTTCGCCAGAAAAGGAGCACTCTTATCGGCACTTACCTGCACAAAGCCTTCATTGTCTGTTAAACTCATCCCTTTCGTGTTTAGTCAAAACGCTTAACTAGGTATATGCAAGACAGCCCTTAAAAGTTATGGTTCACTCGTTTAGAAACGGAGGGTAAAGGTGGTGCCCTTCCCTATTTCGGACTGTACAGAAATGGTGCCCTTGTGCAGGCGCATGATCTGCCGCGACAGACTAAGGCCTATGCCGGAACCGGTCTTCTTCGTGGTAAAAAAAGGAATAAAGATTTTACTGGCTGCCTCCTGCGTCATTCCGTAGCCGTTGTCTGCTACCTGTAAGCTAATGCGGCTGCGCTCATCATGATAGGCCC
The DNA here is from genome assembly GCF_900188175.1 of Pontibacter ummariensis. GTDB lineage: Bacteria > Bacteroidota > Bacteroidia > Cytophagales > Hymenobacteraceae > Pontibacter > Pontibacter ummariensis. The sequence goes on from NZ_FZOQ01000002.1 coordinate 399,954, forward strand.
TCAAAATAACCACCCCCTCTTTCTTTTCCCGCACGGCCTCCAGGGCATTTTTCACCAGGTTGATCAGCACCTGCTCTATCATACTTCTGTCAGCTGCCAAAAGGAGACTATCGGGCGGCACCTCGATCTGTAGTTTTACATGGTCATGCGAAAACTGCTCCCGCATCAGCGTCTTGATCTCCTTTAAAAGTTCTCTAACGTCGAAGCGGCCTACCTGCGGTAAGGAGATAGTGGTAAGGTTCCGGAAGTCTTGCACAAAACGGATCAGGCCATCGGAGCGGCGGTGAATGGTGTGCAGGCACTGCCCGATGTCCTCCAACTCCTCGCGCAGCAGGGTTACCTCCTCAGCTTCGGTATCGGTATAACTCTCGATCTCTTCATGCGCGCTGGCCGACAAAGAGGCGATAGGGGTAACGGAGTTCATGATCTCATGCGTCAGCACTTTGATGAGGTTATGCCAGGCCTCCATTTCCTTGTCCTCCAGTTCGCTTTGAATGTTTTGCAAGGAGGCAAGGCGTATGCGGTCCCCCAGCAGGGAAAGCTCAATCACGTGGACGGCCAGGTTGGCCTGTTCTACCCCCTGCCGCACCGGCACCAGCGCTTTATCCCCGTTGTCTAACTGCTGTAAGCCCACAGCCAATTCCGGACTCACCTCTTCTAATTGTTGTACCTGTTGCAGTTGCCCCACGCGGAGCAGCTTTTTGGCGGCATTGTTCAGCAACAGAATGCTTCCGTCAGGCCTGTACGTGATGATGCCAATCCCTATGTGCTGCACGATCACCTCAAAGTAATGCAGGTGCGCTTCCTTCTCTGCCCGTACTTGCCGGAACTTCTCCATTACCTCGTTCAGGCGCTTTGCCAATTCCCGCTGGGTTTTGCCCTCACCCCCTACATGGAACTGCTCGGTAAAGTCGTCGTAATTAATGGAGTTGAGAAAGCGGAGTACCAGCTTGTTCGTGCGCTCATTAAACCGGATAAGCAGCCAGACCTGCAACAGCACCAACAGGGCCAGCCCGATGAAAGTACTCCGATAGGTGGGGTTAAAGCCAATCCAGGCGAGCAAATAAATGGACAGAACAAGCAGTGCCAGCCGCAAGATCAGCTGCAGACGGAAGTTCTTAAAGCTCATACTTCTCCAGTCTTCGGTACAGCGCCCCCCGGGACAAGCCCAACTCCTTGGCTGCTTTGGAAATGTTTCCCTCGTGTTTCTGGATAGCCCGCTGCACGGCCTCCCGTTCCAGCTCGTCCAGGTCCAGGCTCTGGCTCTCTGTTTGGTTTGTGGCAAGAGGCTCTGTTTCGGCTAAAAAGAAAAAGTCCTCCGCCTGCAGTTCCCGGTTATCGCTCATGATAGAAGCGCGTTCCAGCGCATGCTGCAGTTCCCGTACGTTACCGGGCCAGCTGTAGCGCCGCAGGCGTGCCAGGCCAGCGTCCCCGAGCCGTTTAGCCGGCTGCTTGTACTTTTGCGCATAGATCCCCAGAAAATGGTCCGCAAAAAGCGGGATGTCGTCCAGGCGATCGCGGAGGGGTGGCAAATTAAGCTCCACGGTGTTAATGCGGTACAGCAGGTCCTGCCGGAACTCGTTCCGCTGCACCATCTCTTTCAGGGGCATGTTTGTTGCACAGATCAGGCGCACGTTTACCGGTACGGGCTTATTGGTGCCGACCCGTATTATTTCGCGCCGCTGCAACACCGTCAGCAGTTTTGCCTGCATGGCCGGTGACAGGTTGCCAATCTCATCCAAAAAAAGCGTGCCTCCGTTGGCCGCCTCTATCCGCCCGATACGGTCTTCCTTGGCATCGGTAAAAGCCCCTTTCTTGTGACCAAAGAGCTCGCTTTCGAATAAGGACTCGGTAATAGCGCCCATGTCCACGCTCACAAACACTTTATCGGCACGGGAGGAGCGCTGGTGGATGGTGCGGGCAATTACTTCCTTCCCCGTCCCGTTCTCTCCCAGCAACAGCACGTCTGCATCTGTTCGGGCTACCTTCTCAATGATGTTAAAGAGCTGTCGCATGGCCGCACTGTTCCCCTCAATCAGGTTTTGCGGGGTGTTCAGTTGTGAGGTCAGGGTGCGGTTTACCTCTTTCAGCTGGCTCACCTCTTTATAAGAGTTCCTCAGTTTAGAGGCGGAGGAGAGGGTAGCCAGCAGCTTCTGGTTTTCCCAGGGCTTCAGCACAAAGTCGGTGGCTCCTTCTTTCAGCGCCTTTACAGCCATTTCTACATCCCCGAAAGCCGTGATCATCACCACCACTGCCGAAGGGTCATACTTCAGGATCTCTTTGAGCCAGTAAAAGCCCTCCTGCCCGCTCGTAATGTCCTGGCTGAAATTCATGTCCAGCAAGATGAGGTCAAAGTCTTCGTTCGAAACCAGGAAAGGAATTTTCCGGGGGTCTTTCTCCATCACCACCTCTTTGGCGTGTTTACGCAAGAGCATTTTTGCCGAGAACAGCACGTCCTCATTATCATCAATTACCAATATGCGGCCAAGGTTCTTTTCTTCCATAGTGTGCGAGTAAAGGTTACAGCAAACAGGTACAGAAATATTGTGCCAGGCTAATTTTAGGCTTGTGCCAGCCGTTCCTGGTGTGCCTCATATATGCCCAGTAGCACAGTATAGGGCGCTATAACTTCCTTCAGGGCCCGGAAAGAGGGAAATTCCTGCTGCTTGATTTTGTATCTTTATACCCTAAGGTAAATAATTTACTGGAAAAAGTGTAGTCCGTCCTGTCCGGGCATGGACAAAAACTGTCCGGCAATGGACACAAAAAACAGAAGTAACAGGCTTAAACTCGGTGTAAAGGCACTTCTGAGGTTTTGGCACAGCGCTAGCAAGTAATAAGTAACAGTTTAAAGCTCTTGAAGCCTTAAGTTCGATCATTAACCACATAAAACTATGCTAAAGCTATATTTCCTCACCGCCTTCCGTTCGCTGTTGCGCAACAAAAGTTACAGCCTCCTGAACGTATCCGGCCTCGCGCTGGGCATTACCTGTAGTATTCTGCTCTTTCTTATCATAAAGTATGAACTCAGTTATGATACCTTCCACAGCAAGGCCGAGCGAATTTACCGGGTGAATTCTGACATGAGCTATGAGGGCGACATTACCCGTAACACGGGTATCCGTTTCCCAGTGGCAGGCTTGTTAAGAGCAAACGGAAAGCTAGGCATGGAAAATATGGTACAGGTGTATGCCGAAGACGGTGCCCAGATCAATGTGCTGAGTGAAAACGGCAACGTAAAAAAGCGGTTTTTGGAAGAAGAATCCGTTGGTTTTGTAGAGCCTGGCTTTTTCGACTTGTTTGACTTTGAGACAGGCAGCGCAGACCCCAGAGGTGCTTTGGGAGAGCCTAACACAGTGGTGCTTACGCAAAGTGCAGCCGATAAATACTTCCCCGAAGGGAACGCAGTGGGCAAACTGCTCCGATACAATAACCTGCTGACGCTTAAAGTCAGCGCCGTGATTCCGGATTTCCCCTCCAACACCGACTTCCCCTTTACCATGCTGCTGTCTTACGAGTCGTATAAGAATTACACGACCCTGGACATCAGCACGTTCGACAACCTGACCAGCAACCACCAGCTTTATGTACTCCTGCCTGAAGGCGTATCCCCCCAGGCTAAAGAGACTGAAATAAGCAATTTTATCAACCAGAACAGAAAACAGCATCCCCGCATAAAAGAGACATTTAGTTTACAGCCGCTGAGCGACCTGCACTTTAACTCGGACTATGGTAACTACGGGCAACGGACTATTTCCAGGGAAATCATCTGGTCGATGGCACTGATCGGCATTTTCCTGGTGCTGGTTGCCTGCATTAACTTTGTAAACCTGGCCACCGCACAGGTCGTGAAGCGGGCAAGAGAGGTAGGCGTGCGTAAAGTAATGGGCAGCAGCAAAAGGCAGCTTATCCTGCAGTTCATGGGCGAAACCCTGCTGATCACCCTGCTGGCTTCCTTCCTGTCTGTGATCCTCGTAGAGTTAACAGTCCCCTACCTGAACGAGCTGCTGGAGTTAAACATCACCTTCAGCATGCTGCAAGACCCTATCCTGTTGCTGTTCCTGGTTGCTCAGGTTGTGCTCGTTACGCTGCTGGCAGGCCTTTACCCTGCCCTGATCATGGCCCGCTTCCAGCCGATCGAGGCCCTCAAAAGCCGCATCAACACACAACGGGTGGCAGGCCTCTCATTGCGCAGGGCGCTGGTGGTTCTACAGTTCACCATTTGCCAGGTGCTGATCATCTGCACGATACTGGTAAACGCACAAATGGATTTCTTCAGGAACAAGTCGCTTGGCTTTAACAAGGAAGCGGTCGTAACTGTGCAGCTTCCTAGCCAGGCGGGTCAAAAGATCATGCCCCTGCGAGCGGAAATGCTGCGTAATCCGGCCATTCGTAATGTCAGTTTTGCCGTCGCGCCCCCCTCTGCCAACATGACCTGGGCCTCCAGCTTCTCTTATAATAACTCCAGCCAGACCCTCCCTTTCAGCGCCAATATGAAGTTTGCCGATGAGAACTACCTGGACCTATTCGGGATTGACCTGGTGGCGGGCCGTGCTTATAAAAACAGCGACTCCACTTCTGTGCTGGTGAACGAGACCATGCTGCAGAAACTAGGTGTAAAAACACCGGCAGAGGTGCTTGGCAAGTCCATCGCGCTGAACGGCGGGACACTAAAGACTTCTATCGTGGGTGTGGTAGAGGACTTTCACCAGAACTCCCTTCACCAGCCGATTGATCCCACCATCATGATCGTCAAGCCAAACACTTACTCCTTCCTTTCCGCCAAGATAGACATGAGTCAAAAGCAGGAAGCCCTGCAGCACCTGGAGAAAGTATGGAGCATGGTATATCCGGACGACGTGTTCAGCTATGAATTTCTGGATGAAACCATTGCCAACTTTTACCAAGACGAGGCCCGTCAGAACACCTTGTTCAAAGTTTTCTCCTTTATCGCCATCCTCATCGGTTGCCTCGGCTTGTACGGCTTGATCGCCTTTATGGCAGCACAGCGCACCAAAGAGGTAGGTATCCGCAAAGTAATGGGAGCCTCCGTGTTTAACATCGCCCTTCTGTTTTCAAAGGAGTTCGTAAAGCTGGTGTTGATCGCCTTCGTACTCGCGGCACCAATTGCCTATTACATCATCAGCCTGTGGCTGCAGGACTTTACCTACCGGATTGACATCAACTTCTGGCCTTTTGTCCTGGCCGGAACCGTTACCCTGCTCATAGCGCTCATCACCATGAGCTCCAAAGCCATCCAGGCGGCTATGGCTAACCCCGTGCTATCCCTTAAAACAGAGTAACAACAGCCCTCCGCTCTTTAAAATAATACAGCAAAGGCCACCTGTGTGAGGTGGCCTTTGCTGTATGCCCTGGGTTATGCAGATGTTATAAGGAAATAATTTATATCTTGTAACTTATATAATTAGCGAAACACGGTAACACCACTTAAAACTATGCACACTCAACCAGATGCCATAGGCCTTATTTCCTGGGAGCACTTTGAGCAAACGGATATACGGGTAGGTACGATTGTAGAAGCGCTCGACTTTCCGGAGGCCCGTCGCCCGGCTTATCAGTTAGTTGTAGACCTGGGCCCACTTGGCCTTAAAAAATCCAGCGCGCAGATCACCAAGCGGTATACCAAGGAAGAATTAGTGGGCAGGCAGGTGCTTTGCGTCACGAACCTGGGCAAAAAGCAGATCGGTAAGTTCATGTCGGAGGTCCTTGTAACTGGTTTTGAAGACGAGAACGGAGACATTGTACTGGCCCAACCCGCCTCTAAGGTCCCGGATGGCAGTAAGTTAAAGTAGCTCGTAAGCTGGCCCCTGCTGTGGGCTGCTTTTTTTAATATACCGCTTTACCCAATAGCTGCGTACATCGTAACAGTGTCTGAAAAGATTTTACAGCACGCTTGAGCCAATGTACGCTCAAATTCCTAATTTTGAATCCTTACAAACGATATTAATGGAAGCTAGTACCACCTTTAAACAAGAATTGTTGCTACGCGAATATGGCCGCAACGTGCAGGACCTGGTGAATTATATTACCAAGGTGCAGGACCGGGCTGAGCGTACGCGCCTTTCTCAGTTACTTATAAACCTGATGGCCAAGCTGAATCCCCAGCTGCGGGATACACAGGACTACCAGCAAAAGCTTTGGAACCACCTGTACGTGATGTCTGGCTCTACCCTGGACGTGGACGCGCCTTACCAGTTGAACGCCATGGAGTACCTCAACGACAAGCCGCAGCCAATGGACTATCCGCTGGATACACCTAACTTTAAGCACTACGGCAAGAATGTAGAATTGCTTGTAGCGCGTGCCACAGAGTTACAAGACCCGAAAGAGCGGGAAGCTGCCATTGTTTCGATCGGGAAACTCATGAAGACCCTCTATAAGTCTTATAATAAGGACAGCATTACAGATGACGTGATTTTGGGGGATATCCGACAGATTTCGAAGGGCAAACTGGACATGGACCTGGGCTACATCGAGCGCAACAACCTGTTCGAATCGAATGTAAAACCGCAGCAACAGGACAACAACCGTACACAGAACACCGGCGGCCGTAGCAAAAAAAGCAACCGATCTTCCTCAAATACTAGAAATAAATAATACATGGCTTCTTTTGAAGTAATTGGAGGCAATAAATTAAAAGGCGATATCTACCCGCAGGGCGCTAAAAACGAGGCCCTGCAGATACTGTGCGCTGTACTTCTTACTGCCGAACCTGTTACCATTTCCAACGTCCCAGACATCCGGGATGTAAATAAACTCATTGAACTCCTGCACGACCTGGGCGTCTCAGTGTCCAAAACGGCACCGGATACTTACGTTTTTCAGGCCGACAAGGTGAACCTGGATTACCTGGAGACAGAACAGTACATCGAACAAGGACGGGCCATCCGCGGCTCCGTGATGATTGTAGGTCCGATGCTTTCCCGTTTTGGCATCGCCAAAATGCCAAAGCCAGGAGGTGACAAAATCGGCCGCCGCAGGCTGGACACTCACTTTATTGGTTTGGAAAGACTGGGGGCTAGCTTTAATTACGACACGCCGGATAGCTTCTATAGTGTGACGGCAGACAAACTGCACGGTGCCTATATGTTGCTGGATGAAGCCTCTGTAACAGGCACTGCCAACATTCTGATGGCTGCCGTACTGGCCGAGGGCATTACCACCATCTATAATGCAGCCTGCGAGCCTTATGTACAGCAACTGTGCCGCATGCTGAATCGCATGGGTGCCAAGATCAGCGGTGTTGGCTCTAACCTCCTCACCATCGAAGGTGTGGAGAAACTGGGGGGCACAGAGCATACCATGTTACCGGACATGATCGAGATCGGCTCCTTTATGGGGTTGGCTGCCATGACTGGCTCCGAGATTACGATCAAGAATTGTAAGATACCGGAGTTGGGCCTGATCCCGGAGACCTTTCAGCGCCTTGGCGTCAAAATGGAGTTCCGCGGCGATGACATCTATATTCCTGAGATGGACCACTACGAGGTGGACACCTACATTGATGGCAGCATCCTGAACGTGTCGGACCACACCTGGCCAGGCCTTACGCCAGACCTGCTCAGCGTGGCCCTGGTAACGGCTACACAGGCGAAGGGTACGGTGCTCATCCACCAGAAGATGTTTGAGAGCCGCCTCTTCTTTGTTGACAAACTCATCGACATGGGAGCACAAATCATCCTCTGTGACCCGCACCGCGCTACCGTCATCGGCCTGAACAACGAAATCCCGCTGCGAGGCATTCGCATGACCTCCCCTGACATCCGTGCCGGTGTTGCCCTGCTCATTGCAGCCCTTTCCGCCAAAGGGAAAAGCATCATCGACAACGTGGAGCAGATAGACCGCGGCTACCAGAACATCGACGGCCGCCTGAATGCCCTGGGTGCGCAGATCAGAAGGATATAAAATAGAGCAGAAGCAAAATTCTACCTAAAAAAGCAGCGGGAGCATTTACAAAATTGCTCCCGCTGCTTTTTTAGGATAGCTTCAGTCCTGACTGCTTCGCTACTACATGTCCTGTGCCCACAGCAGCAGGCATAAATGCATATCCCACCCTTTAAATTCTGTATTTAGCAAAGCCCATCACAGATGCGTTCAGCAAGAACTTAGAGCCTGTCGACAAAAGAATCTTTTGTAACAGGACTACTGTTCCCCTCCTCCTTTACGGCTACCTCTGTACAACTCATATTTCAGTAAGCGACAATCAATAGACCCGTTGTAAAGCGGAACACGGCGGGACGTACGAAGCCCAATACTTTTAGCGGCATCCAGGTTACCGGTAAACACAAAGGCATCATAGCCCTGGTACTTGTTCTTCAGGGTGTCCCCTATGTTTTTGTAGAGCAGGTTGATGTCTTCTGACTGAATACGCTCATTGTAGGGAGGGTTCATCACGACTACCCCTGGTATTGCAGGGGCTTCTGTCTTAAAGAAGTCCGCCTCCTCTACCTGGATCACGTGCTCTAAGCCGGCATTCTCTATGTTGCTCCAGGCAGCTGCCACGTAGTCCGGATCTATGTCATAACCGATAATAGCCGCTTGCGGGTCTCTCTTCTCCTTGGCTTCTGCAGTGTTCCAGACCATCTCAAACAAGCTCTCGTCATAGTCCTTCCACTGCTCAAACCCATAAGGGTCCCGGCGATACAAACCGGGGGCAATGTTTTGCGCCATCAGGGCCGCCTCGATCAGGAAAGTGCCCGAACCGCACATGGGGTCAATAAAAGCAGACTTCTTATCCCACCCGGACAAGGCAATGATGCCTGCTGCCAATACCTCATTGAGGGGAGCAACGTTGGTCTGAAGGCGGTAACCCCGGCGATGCAGCGAATCACCGGAAGAGTCGAGCGACAGGGTGACCTGGTTCTCATGCATGTGCAGGTTAATCCTTACATCGGGCCGCACGCGGTCTACAGAAGGCCGCTCCCCTGTAACCTTGCGGAACTGGTCTACAATGGCATCTTTTGTTAGTTGTGCTACAAACAGGCTGTGCTCAAAGGTTGAGTGGCTAACCACGGCATCGATGGCAAAGGTCTGCTCCAGGTCCATCACTTCCTGCCAGTTTGTTTTCTGTACCTGTTCGTACAAGTCCTTTTCGTTGCGGGCTTTAAAAGTGCGGATCGGCTTCAGAATACGGATAGCGGTACGGCACCACAGGTTGGCTTCATACAACTGGCGCAGGTTTCCGGAACAGGTTACCGCGCGGTTGCCCGCTTTGATGTACTCCATGTCCAGGGCCTGCAATTCAGCTGCCAGTACTTCCTCTAAACCAGCCAGTGTTGTTGCAATGATGTTAAAATTGCCATTCGGATTCTGTTTTGCCATAATGTATCTGTTGTAAGAATAAGAACGCAAAGATACAGCATTGGGTCACGAGTTCCGAATGACAGGGCTACAAGCGAGCTGAACCGTACCGGACGGTCCTGTTTAAAACACTTACAAGGCGATACCAACTTTCATTCCGGTCAGCAGGTATACGCCTGTACTGCCAAAGTCCATTGCGTTTCTGTCGTACCGCACCTGACTGTAGTTCGTCTTCACGCTGCTGTTGTTGTATCCTACCCCGAGATGAAAGTCAAAAAGAAGATGTCCGTCCAAAGCCGGAAACTGCGAGCCTACCATCAGCACCCCTCCTACACGATTGATTTTCTCTCTGAAGGGCCTGAGTCCGTACCGGTAGTACTCCAGCCCGTCCGCTGCGGTCTCCGGACGCCAACCGTTCTTCTCGAACCCTACTTCGAAATGATGATAGTTCATGCCGTAGGCCAGGTACGTTCTCCGCTCGGAGAAGGCAGGCTCCTCTGTGGCGTATATTCGGTGTTGTATCTCTGCGCCATAGCCAATCACTTTGGCATCATCGCTGCCATCCCAGCTACGGCCAGCAAAAGCATCAACCGTGCTCGTTTTACCTTCATAATAGCGGGGAGAAAAGACAAGGCCATGACGGCTGTCCTTTTTCAGGCTTTTCTCCAGGTATAAATGCAGGCCATTTATAAACAAATGCTGCGGGCTGAACTTGATGCTTATCTCGGGTTCCGGGGCTGTGTCAGCACGCTGAGCAGCAACCGGTTGTACTAAGACAAGCGTCAGGAGAAAGGCACTAACTATAAACCGCAAAGACATAGCAAGCTGTTTTACAGGGTTAAATAGAAGGCTCAACCAGTATCGTGCTAAGTAACTCCAGCTCCTCCTCATGGTACTGATATTGATAAAAGCCATCACTGCCAATGACCAAGAGGCGCCCGTTATCGGGAATCACATCATAGGCATTGATAGGAAAATGCTGTTTAAGCTGGATTGCCATCACGTCAGAGGCATCGTATACCTTTAAGCCATCATCACAAACAAACAGTGTGCTCCTGTCTATGCCTAGCCCTTTGGGGTTTGTCATATCATATTGCTGCACACGTACAGGGTCCAGAATATTCTGCAGGTCTACAATCTGCAACTGGTTGATGGCCTGCCGGCAGGCAGTACCAGTACGAAGGGTAATGTAGGCATAGCGGCCATCCGTTACGACAGGGTCGCAGCTTACCACATGCTCGTAATGCGAGAGGTGCTTTGGCGCTGCAGGCGTCTGGATGCTGTAAATGTGCATTCCTGTCTGTGTGCCAATAAACAGCTTGTCCTGAAAGGGGAAAATTGTTTCGATGCCAAACGAGAGCGGCACTTCCTGCCTCTGCCGTGGGTTCGCGGGATCCGAAATATCAAAAAGGTTCAGGCTTGAGTGGTCTACGGTGTAGAGGTGATCCCCGCTAATGGCAAACCTGGCCATAGAGCCTCCCTGACCTTGCGCTACGTCCGTTACCGGAGAGGCCATGTCGCTCTCGCAACTGCTGAGGGTTAGTGCCGTAACAGCCCATGCTAACAGCAACAAGATACTTGCTTTTCTGTTTTTCATCTTACTCCGGTTTCTTTAACTCCCAACCTACGATCACGGCATCCGCTGGAGCCCCTGCCCGATCAAACCCGCTTTCTATGTTGTCCGGAGGCAACAGCTCCGGAAGCGCATCCCGTACCCGCTTAGTGACCCGTATGTTGTTTAGGTCGTTCAGGTCAATTGCCAGCAGGTCCACGGCATTGTCTACATAAAGGATTTTGTCTTTCATGGCCATATCTATACAACCGGGCACTTGTATGAACGCCAGGTTTACCGGCAGCCTGGGGTCCTGATTATCGATGACATGAACCCCCTTGTACTTTTCGTTTATCAGGATGTAGTGGCCGTAGCGATACAGCTTCCCCGGATCTGATATAGGACGCGGGTCCTGCTTTACGATCGACTTCTCCAACTGCCGCCGGCTCATAAGCACTGGGGAGTAGCTGGACGCCGGCATTGGGTCCACATCTCCCGGACAGGCGCTCAACAGCGGAAGCAGGAGCAGCAGGAGTAACTTGACAGCTTGTTTCTTCATTTAGAGAGGGGCTTTGGACTTACATGAGATAAAACTATATATTTTCCTTTAAAACACAAGGTTAAACATATGTTAATGTTGTAATCTGCAGCAACTAAGAACAGTAGGGTTAAGTCTCCTGGTGGCCAGGCACTGCTGCTGTTTTAGCGGCAGCGCTTTCAAGTGTTCCCCTGCAAACCTACCTTTGTAAAAAACACCGCTTATGAAACTGCAGCCTGATTTTTCGCTGAAGCCCTACAACACCTTCGGCATTGATGTAAAAGCCAAGTTCTTCGCCCGGTTTGAAAGTGTGGAGGAACTACAGCAACTTTTACAGCGCCAAGAGTTGCAGCAAGCCCCCCTTCTGATTTTGGGAGGCGGCAGTAATTTGCTCTTCACGAAGAACTTTGATGGCGTAGTACTACAGAATGGCATCAAAGGGATAGAGGTGCTGGGCGAGGACGACAACTTTGTATATGTAAAAGCTGGCGGAGGCGAAGTGTGGCATGACTTTGTGCTGCATGCCCTGCAGCAGAATTGGGGCGGCGTAGAGAACCTTTCCCTGATACCCGGCACTGTTGGCGCGGCTCCCCTGCAAAACATCGGCGCTTATGGTGTGGAGCTAAAAGACGTGTTCCATGAACTGGAGGCGGTTCACTTAGCCTCCGGCCAGGTACACCGCTTTAACAACGAGGCCTGTAAGTTTGGCTATCGCGAAAGCATTTTTAAGAATGAGGTCAAAGGGCAGTATGTGGTGACCGCAGTGACCTTCCGGCTTCACAAGCAGCACCAGTTAAACACTTCCTACGGCGCACTCCAAACTACCTTGGCGGAAATGCAAATAGCACAGCCTACTATACAGGATGTTAGTGCTGCCGTGTGCCACATCCGGCAAACAAAGCTTCCGGACCCAAAGCAGATCGGCAATGCAGGCAGCTTCTTCAAGAACCCGGAAATTCCCCTCGCACAGTTTGAGGCACTCCAGAAAGACTTTCCGTCCATCCCCTCCTACCCTGTCAGCGAAACAACTGTAAAAGTACCTGCCGGCTGGCTTATTGAGCAATGTGGCTGGAAAGGAAAGGTTATTGAGAATTACGGCGTGCATAAAAACCAGGCGCTGGTGCTCGTGAACTATGGCGGCGCCCAGGGAGAAAACATACGGCAGCTGGCTTATCAGATCATTGCCTCTGTTCAGGACAAGTTCGGCATTACCCTACACCCGGAAGTAAACATTCATTAGCACCCACTAAAAAAATATCCACTTTGCCCTAACTATTTTTCCATTAAATCGCTATATGTCATATTACCTTTATTGAACCCTGATGCGCTTTATAAACTACCTCTTTTACTTCACCCTCCTTGTGTCTTTAAGCCTGCTGGTGTCCTGCAAAGACGACGAAGAAGACAGCGGTTTACCAAGATCAGAGCTGCTTACAGCCGGGGAGTGGCAAGGTGACAGGGTACTACTGAATGGCATTAACGTATCCAACCGTCCTGAGATCAAAGGCGCCCTTCTTGATATCGTAACCCTACGGTTAAAGTTCGACGAAGACGGTACCTACCAGGCAAACTATGCGGACGGCAGTGGACAGCGGCAGTATGTTGAAGGAGAATGGGCACTGTCTGAAGATGAAAAGATTCTGCGCTTTGACCTTTTCAAAGACAATGAACTGGAGATAGACAAACTTACCACAAGCGAGTTTGATCTTACAAGCGAAGTAGAGTACAACAACACAAGCTGGAACGTGGAGGTACAGCTAAAAAGATAAACAGAGCCTGCGCTTCTCCGATTTTTAAAAGAAGACCTAACGAGAGCTAAACAGGCGAGCCCTCTGCTCCCTAACCCTTTGTCACCTATAAAAAACTATATGAAAAAGCTACGATTCCTGTCACTGTTGTTAGCATCGCTCACCATGCTAACCTTCACTAGTTGCGACGATGATGATGAAGACAAAGAGCCAACCAGAACCGACATCCTCACAGCTGAGGAGTGGCGTGGGGATGCCATTTTTGCTAATGGCATGGATGTGACAGAGGATGCCATCGAATGGATAGGTCTGGATATTAGAGACAGCCGGATAAAGTTTAATAAAGATGGCACCTATGTTACCTACCTGGAAAGTGTACCGGATGATACTGCTGAAGGTGAGTGGGAGTTTACCAGCAACGAACAGGCTATTATTTTAGACAAAGGCTCTGCGGATGAAGAGACAGTAAACATTAAAACGCTTACTGACAGCGACCTGGTTTTTCAGGAGCAAGTTGAGATCCCGGATATTCCGGTACCGGTCACCGCAGAACTACGCTATACCCGTTAGCAGCAGCATTAACGGAAACAAGAAGGGCTCCCAAACAGGAGCCCTTCTTGTTTTGTAGGCCATGACATTAATTAAACTCATGTAACTGGTTCTTACATGGCTAAGAGCGGCCTTTTCGTCTTCTTCACAACTTATTCAGAACACTTGGGGTAATATCTATATATCTTAACTCAAATTCACTTTAATTACCTTAGTATGCATAATTTTAGATTACTTTATTACTGCTTGGCCCTGGTATGCCTTGTATCCTTTACTGGCTGCGGAGATGACGATGAAGACGATGTATCGCCAAACGTGTCGCTGCTGACCGGAGGTGAGTGGGCAGGTAACGCCGTGTTTTACAATGGCGAAGACATTTCAGAACTTTATGAACAAGAAACAGGGATGGATATCACCAGTCTCGACGCCCTTTTTGAAAGAGACGGGACTTTTGTTGAAACCTACGACGGCACTACGGTTGCAGAGGGCACCTGGGAGTTTCTAAACGATGAACGCGTTCTTGTCTTTGACCCTAACAACAGTGACAGCTATGAGACGGTTATTTATAAACTAGACGAAGACGAGTTATTCTATCAACAGAATGGTGTTGAGTTCAGGTTTGTACGATAGTATAGCAGGAAAACGGGCTACGGCTTGTTCTAAATCAGCAGATTTAAACCCCTAAAAAACAGAAAGGCTTCCCTGCGGGAGCCTTTCTGTTTTTTCATGTAGTTTGGTATTACTTCAGAACAGCCAGGGTAGCACCGTCACCACCCCGTTCGGAGGCCTCGTTTCCGAGGCTGGCTACCTCTGGCACGGAGTGCAGGTAATCCCGCACCACCTGGCGCAGTACACCATTGCCCCGCCCATGGATGATCTTGATCTCCGGAATGCCCAGCATCACCGCCTCGTCAGTAAAGTTCATCACTTTTGTTAAAGCATCTTCCGCATACTCTCCCCGGATATCAAGCGTAGAGGTAAAATCTGCCAGGCGCTTTGTAATGTTCATGCCGCGGGTGTAGCCTTCCGCCGCCTCTGCTTTTGCTTTCTTCGGCTTCGCTACCTGCCCTTCCACTTTCTCCAGGTTATCTACCTTCACAATGGTCTTTAGGCCCCCGAAAAGCACCTCCGCTGTCTTGCCTTTAATGCTGACCACCTGGCCGTAAGAGTCCTGCCCAACAAGAGACACGTTGTCACCTTCTTTAATCGTGCCGTTGGTTACCCGCTTATAGGCCGGACGCTTCTCCTCCTTGCGCACCTCCTGGCTAAACTCTTCCAGTTCACGACGCGCCTCCTTGGTTTTTTCCTTCTCGGCCTGGCTCTGCTTGATCTGCTGGATGGTAGACTCGATTTTTTGATTCGCGTCCTTCAACAACAACTTCGCCTTGCCTTTGGCCTCGCGCATGATGTCCTGCTTACTATCCTCCAGGTAGTTTCGTAGGTCATTGTACTCCTTCACCGACTTTGCCAGTTTCTGCTCCAGCTTGGCCGCTTCGCGCACCTTCTGCTCCAACTCCTGCTTCTCTGTCTCCAGCTCCTCCAGCAGACGGTCGTAACGGATCTTGTCTTTACCCACCAGCTTACTGGCTCTGTCGATGATATGCTTTGGCAAGCCTATTTTCTGGGCAATCTCAATGGCAAAGGAAGAACCAGGCTTGCCGATCTCCAACTGATAAAGCGGCTGCAGGTGCTTATGGTCGTAGCGCATGGCACCGTTCACGATGCCCGGCGTTTTCTCCGCATAGTTCTTCAGGTTCGTGTAGTGCGTCGTGATAACGCCGTATACCTTGCTGTCGTTTAGGGTCTGCAGCACGGCCTCGGCGATGGCACCACCCAGGATAGGCTCTGTACCTGTACCGAACTCATCCACCAGCACCAGGCTCTTGTTATCGGCCACCGTCACAAACTTCTTCATGTTGGTCAGGTGCGAACTATAGGTGCTCAGGTCGTTCTCGATAGACTGCTCGTCTCCGATATCAATAAAGATATCCTGGAAAATACCGGCCTCCGATCCATCCGCTGCTGGTATCAGCAGGCCACACTGCAACATGTACTGCAGCAGACCCACTGTCTTCAAGCTCACAGACTTACCACCCGCGTTCGGCCCCGAGATCAACAAAATGCGCTGGTCACGGTTTAGCTCCAGGTCCATCGGCACGACGGACTTACCCACCTGCCGGTGCGCAAGGTACAGAAGCGGGTGAAACGCCTGCTTCCAGTTGATATGCGGATGCTTTTGCAATTTTGGCATCGTTCCTTCTATGCGACGCGCAAAAGCCGCCTTGGCACGAATAAAGTCCAGCAGCCCCAGGTACTGGTAGGCCTTGCGCAGCTCCGGTATGTGATGGCGAAGTGTGTTGGTCAGCCCTGTCAGGATGCGTACCAGTTCCCGGTGGTAAGCGTTCTCCAGGTCCTTGATATCATTGTTGAGCTCGAAGATAGACTCCGGCTCGATGTACACCGTCTGCCCTGTATTCGACTCATCATGAATCAGGCCTTTGATACGGCGCTTATGCTCGGCTATTACCGGGATCACCAAACGCCCTCCACGAATGGTCGGCTCCGAGTCGGACGGTGTCCAGCCCTCGTTTTTCGCATGGCGCATGATAGAGGAAATCGTCTTGCGCAGTACGCCCTGCTGCGCGATCAGTTCGCGCTTCAGCCGTTGCAGTTCGGGTGTTGCATCGTCACGCACCGCCCCGGCATCGTCTACCACCTTATCAAGGGCAGCAATTAGCGAGCGTTCTACCACCACATTTGTCCCCAGGGCTTTCAGCGCCTCATACTTGCCTTCCTCTGCCCCTGATATAAAGCGCAGGGAATCGCGGATGGTACGCAGGGACATCTTGATCTCGAAAAAGGCTTTCACATCCAGGTAAGTACCTTCGATGGCAGCCCGGTCGAGAGAAGACGTTACGTCAAAATAATACTGCAGGGGAATCTCCGCATCGGACTCCAGCAGTTGTTTAAACTCATTTGTTTGTTGTAGCAATCGCTGCACCAGGTCATGCCGGTTCAGGAAAGCCATCCGGTTTACAAACTGTTGCCCCAAAGGACTCAGACAAAGGTCGGAGAGCATTTCGCGCACCTGTGCAAACCCAATTTTTATTTCAAAGTTTTCTGGATAGATCAACGGTTATCTTTTAATTTGTCGCAAACTTAACAACATTTTATAACAAGTCTGGTGCCAGCTTTGTTCGCCATGGTGCAACTTGTTTTTATGCCTGTCGCAGGTATATTTCTGATACATCCTCACCTTAACCTGAACACCCATGATTGTAGACAAACTTTCCAATGCTCCCCGCTACTTCTCCTTGCACCCGCTTTTTGAGCAGGCTTTTCGCTTTCTGCAGGACGCTGACCTGACGGCCCTGCCGATCGGCAAACAAGCCATCGTGGGCAAAGAGCTGTTTGCCATTATCTCCGACGGTATTGGCATACCCGAGCAAGACGCCAAACTGGAGGTGCACCGCAAGTATATCGACATTCAATACATCGTTTCCGGCACCGACCGCATGGGCTGGAAAGACCTAGCCCAGTGCGGCGCACCAAGTGAGCCTTATCAGGAAGAGCGCGACGCTGCTTTCTTCCCAGACAAAACCAGAAGCTGGTTCGACGTACCGGCCGGTTCTTTTACC
Source organism: Pontibacter ummariensis (assembly GCF_900188175.1). Lineage (GTDB taxonomy): Bacteria > Bacteroidota > Bacteroidia > Cytophagales > Hymenobacteraceae > Pontibacter > Pontibacter ummariensis. The sequence goes on from NZ_FZOQ01000002.1 coordinate 417,300, forward strand.
GTTTTTTACCCGGATGATGCGCATGCCGCGATGGTGACTGAGGATAAGGTGCGCAAGATCGTCTTAAAAATTGCGGTTGAATAATTCCTGAGTTTCACCCAGGAAGCATGCACAGCACTCCAATGAAAACATGGTAAGAAACGAGCAGGTTGCTGATCCAACCTTTGACTTATGAACAGCTTGTTTTTTAGGTTGAGCAGGTCATACTCCCGTCAGTGGCAAATAACTCAAATTACCTGTTCTTAATCTTGTGGACGATCATTACATAGAGAAAAGGCAATGGTACGCGACCTTTGCTTTAAAGGAAAACCGGGCACATCGGGTGAAGTTGAAGTGAGTTGCGGCACGTACAACGTTTTCAGGGGCAGGGCTACATGACAGAAGCCCTGGCCGGAATTTCAGGATGGAACTTCACACAGGGAGGCATCAAGGCCGTACTTGCTGAAACTGAAAAAGACTGCCTGGCCTCGCACAGGACCTTACCCAAGAATAACTTTCAGGCAGTTCAGGAGCAGAATAACATGATTTGGTGGCGTCTAAGTAAAAAAGCCTTTAAAAGCTAAGCACTGTCTTGGTGTGTCCCCCGTACTTTTGCAGGTAGGTGAAGGTTTCTTAAGCAGTGACTATGTTTTAAAAGGTCGCTACTCTTGCTTTCCCTCCAAAAAGGACCACTTCTCCCCTATGGCTAATTTTAAGGAATTTCTGCAGCTGGTTTGGTCGGCCATCAAGGGCAAGGAACAGGACTATACGTCTTTGGGCATAAAACGCAGCATCGTGCTGCTGGCGATCCCTATGATCCTGGAAATGCTGATGGAGTCGCTGTTTGCCATCGTGGACATCTTTTTTGTGGGCAAGCTTGGCGCAAACGCACTGGCCACAGTAGGACTGACAGAATCGGTGCTGATGATCATCTATGCCGTGGGCATGGGCATCAGCATTGCGGCAACGGCAATGGTGTCGCGGCGTGTTGGGGAAAAGAATTACCTGGAGGCGGGCAGTATTACCTTTCAGTTGATTGTAACGGGTGTGGGGCTGGCGCTCTTGTTAGGGGGTGTCGCCACTTTCTTTGCGGAAGAGTCCCTGGCGCTCATGGGCGCTGCACCAGAGGTCATTAGCACCGGCCTGCGGTACACGCAGATCATATTCGCCGGTAATATCGTCATCATTCTACTTTTCCTCATCAATGGCGCCTTCCGTGGAGCGGGGCAGCCTCATCTGGCTATGCGTGCCCTCTGGCTCTCCAATGGTATCAATATACTGCTCGACCCTCTCCTGATATTTGGGCTTGGCAGCTTGGAGGGGCTAGGCCTGGCTGGTGCTGCCTGGGCCACCACTATAGGCCGGAGCATGGGCGTTGTGTACCAATGCTATCACCTGCTAAACGGCAAGCATTTGCTTCAGATAGCCCGCCAGAACCTCGTGCTGCGTTTCTCGATGGTGATCCGGATACTGAAGCTCTCTTCCGGAGGCATCGGGCAATACCTCATCGATTCGGCCAGCTGGATCTTTCTGACTCGGTTGGTGGCAGAGTTTGGCAGTAACGCACTTGCCGGCTATACCATTGCCTTCCGCGTGATCGTTTTCACCATCCTGCCAGCCTGGGGCTTGTCTTCTGCTGCGGCCACATTGGTGGGGCAAAACCTGGGGGCACGTAAAGTTAAAAGAGCGGAGCTGGCAGTCTGGCTCACGGCCCGTTATAACATGATCTTTATGGCCACAATTACCCTGTTGTTCTTTCTGTTTGGGAGAGGCCTCACCGACTTTTTTTCAGATGACGCCGAAGTGATCCTTATTGCAACAGAAGCCCTGCAAATCATTACCCTCGGCTATATCTTCTTTGGCTTAGGGATGGTGATGGTGCAGGCCTTTAACGGAGCCGGCGACACCAGAACTCCTGCTCTCATCAACATAGGTGTGCTGTTGCTGCTAGAGATTCCGCTTGCCTACGTGCTGTCTATTTACCTCGGGTTGGCTGCGACAGGCGTTTTTATAGTTATTGCCTTTTGCCACTCGCTGCACGCCCTGGTAAGCTGGTGGTTCTTCAGAAACGGAACCTGGAAGAAGGTAAGCGTTTAATTAACTTCAGACACGCTAAACATACATAAACAAGATGGTAGAACTCATCAGAACAAACTCAGACAACGCGGACTTCCGAAGGCTTGTGGCACTGTTAGACCAGGACCTGCAGTTACGGGATGGCGAAGAGCATTCTTTTTTTGCACAGTACAACAAGCTCGACAAGATTCACCACGTGGTGGTGGCTTATCAAGAGGGGGTGCCTGCAGGGTGTGGCGCCATCAAGTCCTACGCCCCGGACACGATGGAAATTAAGCGCATGTTCGTGCATGAAGCCTTCCGTAAACAGGGCATTGCCATGCGCGTGTTAAGCGAACTGGAGAAATGGGCAGAAGAACTGGGCTGCAGTGCCTGCGTTCTTGAAACAGGTAAAAGGCAACCGGAGGCCATCCGCCTGTACCAGAAAAGCAACTATGCCTTCATTCCTAATTACGGGCAATATGCCGGCGTGGAGAGCAGCGTATGCATGCGGAAGGAATTAAAATACGACGCCGAAGCGAAGGCAAGCCTATAATAAAAGCTTGTGCCAGAAAGTAGGGAAAAGCTTTTATAGGCGCGTTACCACTCGCTTTGACAAGGACGCAGCTCCTGTAACACACTCAGGAAACGTTCCAGCAAAGGGGTCGAAGCAGGTGCCAAGTAACCAGATAAACGCTGCTAAAACTTTTCCTCTACTCCCAAGCCAAAGAGGGCATAATCGTATTTGACAGGGTCTGTCGGGTCGAAGGTACGGAGGTGGGCCGTCAGTTCTTCGGCTGTTAGCCAGTCCATGCCCTTTCGGGTAATAAGGCCTAGGCGCCGCCCTACGCGCTCCACGTGCACATCGCATGGGCAGATCAGGTCACTCATTCGCATCGTGTCCCAAAGGCCGAAGTCCACGCCACAGTTGTCCTTGCGCACCATCCAGCGCAGGTACATGTTCAGACGTTTGCAGGCAGACTTACGGGCAGGGGTAGCCACATGTTTGCGCGTGCGCTGTGGGGCATCCTCCAGGCTGAACACCAGGTTATGAAAATGCTCCAGTCGGTCCTGTTGCGTCAGCAGTTGGTTTTGCTCGCCGGTAAAAGCAGTCTCCAGGCTTTCATGCTGCTCATAATACCAACGGAAGAAGTGCAGCAAATAAAGCAGATCGGTATCGTTAAAGGTACGGTGCTTAAAGCCCAGAAAGCGTGTCAGGTCCTGCTCTTGGTGGTGCAGGATAAAATCATGCGGGGCATTATCCATCAGGTCCATCAGCTTTAGACAGTTGTTAATGATCGTTTTCCGCTGCCCCCAGGCCAGGATGGCCGCAAAGAACCCGCTGATCTCAATGTCCTGCTTTTGGGTAAAGCGATGGGGAATGGAAACCGGGTCGTTGGGTACAAAAGCCGGTTGGTTGTACTTTGCTACCCGGTCGTCTAGGAGTGTTTTAATGCTTTGTAGGTCTGGATGCATCATAAAAAAAGCAGCTTGTAGAACAGGCTGCTCGTTTAATTTCACAAAAGTACGCGTTCGTTTCTTTTAAAGCCAGGCTTAATAGTTGGCCTCGTTGGCAGGTACGTCCACGAGAAGGAACTTCGCGTTGGCAGTAGCGTGCAGTCGCACTACGTCCTGCTCCTCTAGTCGTATCTGGTCGTAGGTGTCTACCTCTACATTATTCACCAGCAGGCTGCCCTCCGTTACGTACACCAGCGTTTTCCGAATCTTAAAGGTCTTGAAATCGTAGTTCTTGCCCTGCGTTAAGCTGCCATAGTAAACGGTGGAATTGGAATTAATGTAAACAACGTTCTCCAGCACTTTCTGCCCTGTTACCAGTGGCACCAGGCTATTGCCGGCATCATCCAAAAAGTCCAGCTTCATCTGCTCATAAGAGGGTGCCAGCCCCCGCTTGTTTGGTAAGAACCATAGCTGGCATGCCCGCACCGGGTTGTCGGTCTCATTTGTCTCGGAATGGGTAATTCCGGTGCCTGCGGTAATGCGCTGCACATCCCCTGCCTTTACTGTAGCCTGGTTGCCCATGTTATCCTTGTGCGTGAGTTCCCCCTTCAGCACGACCGTTACAATTTCCATTTCTGCACTCGGGTGTGAGGGGAAGCCCGTGTGGGGCTGAATGACATCATCGTTAAACACGCGCAAAGGGCCGAACTGGACGTTGCTGGGGTCATAGTAATCGGCAAAAGAAAAAAGATAGTATGACTCAAGCCAGTCCCCTACGTTTGCCTTGTGCCGTTCGGAAGCGCTTATCAGTTTTATCATAGTGCAAGTTTGAGATAATGCATGGGATAAATTACAGGAGCCTTTTACTCGGGGCTCTGCTATGCCTTTACGCATATAGTCATTTCTTGTTAGAAAAACAGCCTCACACGCCCCTACAGCCACAAATAAGCCTGACACTGCGTTCTTAAGCGCAATGCCAGGCTTATATTATTTTAAGGTAACCGGCTACTCTACTTTTTTCAGCTTTTGGACTTCTTTCTGCAGGTCCAGCACAATCGATGAAAGTTTGTCGAGTGACAGGTCCGCGATCGGGAAAGTAGAGCTGATGTAAGACTTTGCCTCCCAAATCTCCACTACGTCCCCTATATGCACCTCATACGGAGAATAAACCGGGTTGTCGGAGTGCAGGCGAAGCATAGCGCCATCCTGTATTTTATTAAATACCCGCTTAAACACCACGCCTTCCTTCTGGCTCACGATAATGCAGGGGGTACCGTCCTTTATCTGGTTCCAGTCTTCAACAAAGCGCCCTACGATCACGGTACCGGATGCTATGGGAAGCATGGAATCGCCACTGATTTCGAAAGCGCGGTAGGTGCCTGTATTGCCCAGCATAGGCAACCGGAAGCGAGGCAGCTCCTCAATAAACTCTGCATCGGCGTACCCGTTCAGGTAACCGGCGCTGGCCTTGTAAGGGACCAGCTCTATATTCTCCTTCTCCTCGTTATTTACAGTGATAGCAAGCACGCGGAGTTTTCCGCCTGCAGTTGTGCCGGTAGGCTCCGCTCCGTTCCTCTCCTCTTTTGAAAGGTCGCAGGTGATGAGCTGGTCTAGCGATACTTCAAAAAGCTTTGCCACATTGACCAATGTGCTAAGCTTAGGTTCTGCTCTTCCCTCCTCGTAAGCTCCCACCAGCGAGCGCTTGATGTCTAATTTTTCTGCCAGTTGTGCCTGGGTGAATCCAGCGCGCTTACGCAGATGCCTGATGTTAGAAGTAACCACTTGCATAGCTCCCTTTTAGGTTATAGATATTCTGATGTAAAAATACTAAAACCAAAAAATATTTACTAATTTTTTTAGCATTATATTTTAGTTTTTCAAAAAGTATTTTATGTGGCAGGTAGGGAGACAACCTGCACGGCCTGCTTGCCAATTTCACCTACCAGGTGTTCTCTTTCTTATAGAGCGATACAGACAAGCGGATTTTATGGTAGTCATACTGCTCCTGCAGTGCCTCGTACAAGTCCTTTAGCTTTGCCTCTGCCCCTAGCTTGGCAATGGCCCGGCTAATTGCCTTGTACTCAGCCTTGCTAACATAAGGAGAAAGGTTTACCGGGTACCCCTGCTCATAAAGGGTGGCAATGTGAGAGTAAACGGTAACAGGATTTAGGCTACGCTGCTTAGCGATCTGCTCTACCGAATAACCCTGCTGCAGCATTTCAAGGGTAGCCAGGTGGGTCGCCCCTTTCATCTTGCTCCCCTTTTGCTGCTCTTCATTTATAAAGCCTATGATCTCGGTAATAAAGGCATCCCCGTAGCGCTCGAACTTTTGCGCGCCTACCCCCGAAATAGACAGCATGGCAATTTTATTCGTTGGTCGCTCTGCCGCCATTTCCTGCAAAGTCGTGTCCGTGAATACTACATAAGGAGGCACCCCATGCTCATCGGCAATACCTTTCCTCAAGCTGCGCAGGCGCTCAAAAAGGGCGTCTTTCAACAGTTCCCGCTTCGGCCTTGGCTTCATAGCCGGCTCATCCTGCTTCACCTCTTCAAACTTCACGAGCTGCACCTTACGCCCCTCAAACAAGACCTGCCGGCTCTGCTCGGTCAGCTTCAGGGTATAGCCCTGGTCATAGGCCATCTCCAACAAGCCGCCGTTTAGCATCTGGTGCAGGTAACGGTTCCAGTCCAGTGTGCTCACGTCGCGGCCGGCCCCGTAGGTTTTCACCTTGTCAAAACCGGCCTGCAATACCTGGCTGTTGCGGGCGCCGCGGAGCACATCCACCAACAGGCCCATGTTTGCCTGCTCCTGTGTACGGGCCACGGCTGACAGGGCTTTCTGGGCAAGTAAAGTTCCATCGAAGGTGGTGGGCGGGTTCCGGCAGATGTCACAGTTCCCACAGTCTTTCTCCATGGTCTCCCCGAAGTACTGCAGCAGGATGCGCCGTCGGCAGGCGGCAGCCTCCGCGAATTGCTGCATGCGCTCCAGCTTCACGAGTTGCAGCTCCGTCTGCTTCTGGTCGCTCTCATTCTCCTGCAGCATGTTGCGCATGTTCATCACATCCGCAAAGCTATAGAAGAGCAGGGCCTCCGAGCTGGCCCCATCCCTCCCGGCACGGCCTATCTCCTGGTAGTAGCCCTCAATGTTCTTGGGCAGGTTATAGTGGATCACCCAGCGCACATTCGACTTATCGATGCCCATACCAAAGGCAATGGTGGCACACACGATCTGCACGTCGTCGCGCAGGAAGGCTTCCTGTGCCCTGGCCCGCTGGGGGGCCGACATACCGGCATGGTAGTAAGTCGCATTGTAACCGCTTGCTTTTAGCTTGTTAGCCAGCGACTCGGTGGCCTTGCGGCTCAGGCAGTAAACAATACCCGGCTGCCTGTGCCGCCGCGACAGGAAGTCCGTGATCCTGTTAAAGCGGTCTTTCCCCGGCTTTACCATTAGGTTAATGTTGGGCCGGTCGAAAGAAGAAATAAAAACAGCGGGATCCCGTAGGTACAGTTGCTCCTGTATGTCTTTCTGCGTGAGTTTATCAGCTGTGGCCGTAAGGGCGATGACCGGAGTAGTTGGAAACTGCTGCTTCAGCGCCTTTAACTGGGTATATTCAGGCCGGAAATCATGCCCCCAGGAAGAAATACAGTGTGCTTCGTCTACAGCAAAAAGAGAGACATTCACTCGTTTCAGAAAAGAAAGGAAACCGGAGGAAAGTAATTTCTCCGGCGACACGTACAAGAGTTTCAGTTTGCCCTCCAGGCACTCATTCTCCGTTTTGTACTGTTGCTCGGCACTGAGCGAGCTGTTGAGGTACGCTGCCGGAATGCCATTTGCCAGCAAGGCCTCCACCTGGTCCTTCATCAGGGCAATGAGCGGAGACACAACCACACAAAGCCCTGGCAACACCACGGCAGGCACCTGAAAACAGACAGACTTACCCCCTCCTGTCGGCATCAGCACCACCACGTCTTTCTGCTGAAGGACGGTGTCGATGATCTGCTCCTGCATCGGGCGGAACTTTTCGTACCCGAAGTATAACTTAAGTGCTTCCCTTGCCTCTCTTATTGTTACCATTATTCGCTCTCTCCCTTATGCAGGCACCCCTGCTAATTTTCTTCTCGTCAGGCCTCAAAGATACTAATTATTTTAGGCTTCTGCTCTCGCAGCGACGCTATGAGGAACTATGTACACCCGCTAGCGTACCTTTACTCAACTGTGAACAATAAAAGAAAGCTATGAAATCAGAAAAAACAAACAAGCTCGAACATGAACTGGTAAAATGCATGACCGCCTGTGAGACCTGTGCCACCTTGTGCCTGCAGGAAGATGACGTCAAGAAGATGGCTCGTTGCATCATGGTGCTGCGCGACTGTTCCGATATCTGCATGCTCACGGCAAAGTTTGTGGGGCGCAGCTCTGAACATGCCAAGCACGTGATGAAGGAGTGCATTGAGATATGCCGTATATGTGCTGAGGAAACAGGCAAGTTCGAAACTGACCATTGCCAGCACTGCTCTGCTATTTGCAAAGAATGCGTAGAGGCCTGCGAGACGTGGATGCAAACGAAGTAAGCCGCCAGCATTACTCCTCAAGCAAGAGAGGCCAGCAAGTTTTGCTGGCCTCTCTTGCTTGAGGGGCTTCCTTTTTAGAAAACCATGTCCAGAATAGAAGTGACAAGCGACAGGATCAGGCTAAACAGCAGGGCGGCAAAGAAACCGTCTACGCGAAAGCCGATCACCAGCTCACCGGCGATGATGATGATCAGGGCGTTTATGACAAGTAAAAACAAGCCGAGCGTGAAAATAGTGATGGGAATAGTAAGCAGTACCAGCACCGGCCGCACGACGGCATTTAACACTGCCAGCACCATCGCCAGGATAAGGGCCGAGAGAAAACCATCGATCTCAATGCCCGGTAACCAGTAAGAAGTGAGCATGGCTGCCACCCCTGTTAAAAGTAGACTTACAATAAATTTCATTTTTTCTGATTCTTGGGCGAATATCCTTTATTATTTATTGCTATATATCTATGCATACGTTGCCCTGGCGGTTTTAGATGGCTCCGAAGCCCTGCCCACAAAAAAGCCCCAGGAGCTATACGCTCCATAGGGCTTTCAGAAGTATGCTTTCTGTTAGCTTCGTACAGGCCTTTTACCCATTCCTTTCACAAAGCTTTAGCTATAGCTGTGCCTCCAGGCGCCCCTGCGACACGGCAGACCAGTTGCAAAGCTTGTACAGCAGGCGGGCGCCCACGTTCCCATTCCACTCGCTGTCACCTGGCGCTACCTCGTTCAGGTCAAAGCCAATGATTTCACGACCGGATTTCACCAGCTGCTTCATTAAGAAAATTGCCTGCTCAAACTCCAGGCCTCCTGGCACTGGGGTACCGGTGCCGGGGCATAGTTTCGGGTCTAGGCCATCTATATCAAAGCTGATGTACACTTTCTGCGGCAGTTGGGCAATGATTTTTTTACACGCCTTTTTCCAGCTGTCGCCGGCGTACATGTTTTCCTTCATGTTGGCGTCGTAGAAGATGGTTACGCGCCCATTCGACTGCTCTGCCAGCTCGGCCTCTGCCTGGCAAAGGTCGCGGATGCCTACCTGCACCAATTTCTTTACCTGGGGCAATTTTAAGGCATTGTACATGATGGAGGCATGCGAATAGGTGAAACCCTCGTAGGCCTCACGCAGATCGGCGTGGGCATCAATCTGCAGGATGCCGTACTCCTCATGCTTCTCTGCCAGGGCATGCATCAGGCCCAGCGGTGTACTATGGTCTCCGCCTACCACGCCTACCAGTTTTCCCTGCTCCAGGTAATTCAGGGCTTTTTGCTTTAGCCAGGCCAACAACTCCTCGCCTTTGGCCGTCACTTCCTGGGGCAGGTTCTCGTACTCCGAGCGCCCGATTTCAGGACTGCCGGCCTCCAGCCAGTTAATGTAAGCCTCGGCTTTGTTACGCAAGGCCTCGCTGGTAGCTGCCCACTCTTCGGATATTTCCTCCATGGCGATGCCCAGCTTCCAGGCTTCCTTGATATTGGGCTCAAAAAGGTCAAGCTGCGGCGACGCCTCTTTGATGGCCTGTGGCCCCTGCGCTGTTCCGGCGCTGTAAGACACCGTCACTTCCCATGGAATGGGAATCAGCACGACTTCGGATTCTTCGATGGTAAAGGGGAGACCGAACAGTCCACCGTTGATATCGCCAACCCCATTCGGGTCGAAGTTTGCTATCTTCTGTTCTTTGCTATTCATCTGATGATTCTACGGAATATGCCTCAATTGTTTTTTGCCCGCCCTGCTGCAACAGTTCCTTCACGAAGTTCGGTAAGGCAAAGGCGGCACGGTGAATTTCCTCGTTATAGTATTTCAGGCCCTGCTCTTTTGAGAACTTGGCCGCCGCCTCCCGATCGAAGCGCAGTGGGGTTGATTCTCCTTTAGAGGAGTAAGAGAAGCTCCAGGTACCGGTCGGGTAGGTAGGAATGGCTGCCAGGTAGCAGTGTACCTTGTCCTGGCCGAATATCTTCTTATAGGTATCGTATATCTCAACGAACACCGCACTGTTAAAGCGCGGTGACTCCGACTGGGTAATCATCACGCCATCCGCAGTCAGGCAGCGGTGCACCTGCTGGTAAAACTCAGCTGTGAACAGCCCTTCTCCCGGACCCACCGGATCCGCAGAGTCCACGATGATCAGATCATAACGGCCGTCTTCACAGTTATTGATATACTGGATGCCGTCCTCAATGAGCAGATTCAAGCGAGGATTCCCGAAGGCTACCGCTGTTTCGGGTAAGTGAAGCTTACAGGCCTCTATCACTAACTCGTCTATCTCGACCAGTGTCACTTCCTCTAACTGCTCATGGCGAAGTAATTCCCGTACCGTACCGCCGTCACCGCCTCCGATCACCAACGCACGTTTCGCTTTCGTGTGGCTGAACATAGGCACGTGGGTGATCATCTCGTGGTACACGTACTCGTCTTTCTGGGTACACATTACCATACCGTCCAACGTCAGCATGTTACCATAAGCCAGTGTCTCGTATACCTCTACCCGCTGGTAAGGCGAGTCCTTTTTGTACAGCTGATTGCCAGAATGCTTCAATGACAGGGCGATGTTTTCGTCACGCTCCGTAAACCACACATCCCGGGTTATGGCGCCATCTGCCTCTACTGTTTTAGGAGGCAAATTACGAAGCGCTTCCAGGTTAAAGTCCGTACGCTTCAGCAGGCTTAACTGCCCACGGCGCAGCTCCATGGAGGAGCCGTGGCCTGCCTGGAAAGCCTCTTTCAGGTAAGTGTAGGATACCCAGGGATCCACCGTTTCGCCGCATGTGAAAAGGTCTACGGCCGCATACCCATACTCCGGCCAGGTATGAATGGCCAGGTGACTTTCCTGTATCACCACAACACCGGAAACGCCATAAGGTGAAAAGTGGTGAAACGTACTGTTAATCACAGTGGCACCGGCAGTTTCGGCCGCCACCACCATGCTGTTCTCTATATGAACGACGTCGTTCATCAGGTCAGGAGAACAATCGTAAAACTCAACTAATATGTGTCTACCTAAAGCGTTCATCTAGGGGTATGAAAGGTTAAAAATAGATAAGAGAGCAAAAAAACGAATTCTGACGCTATAATCAAAAGTACCGCCTTCGCAGTAAGGTATACTCCCCTGCCTACCAGAGAGTTAATTATTTGACTCCTTTGCTTGCTGTGCCTCCCTTTGCCAGAAGCCATTTAATCGCTTGCCAGCTCCTGCTGCACGATCTGCTCCACTTTATACTCCGCTGCCAGGTCCTCGAACACATGAAAGGTATCATTAAAGGCAATGAACTCCTTTAACAGGCTGAACTGTGCCACGTGGTAGATGAGGAACAGTTCTGACTGGGTAAAGCTGGCTTTGGTAATAAAACTGTAATACTCCCCTGCGTCCTCGGTTTCGGAGCGATAGCGCTGTATAAGCCGGAAGAGCACGCTCAGGTTCTTGAGGTAAGGGTTAAGGCGGGACTGGTAAAAAGAGAAATGATAGGTAAAGTACTCCTCAAAGATGCCGTACAGGTTCTCCCGCGTGCGCTCATCCTTCTCCAGGCCCCGTACTTTCTGCACGAAGGAGGTGAGTACTTTCTCCTGAAAAAAGACAAAGAAGTTGCTCCCGCTCCACTCACTTTTGTTAATGTCATAGGCTTTGAGGGAGTCGATGACATCGTTGTGTTTATTGATGAAGCTGATAAAGAGGGTCGAGAAGTTCTGCTGCTGAAAGATCGTCTGCGTTTTGTGCAGCTCAAAGCGCTGTAGCTCAAATTCCCGTTTTTGGTAAGTAAGGGTAGCGAAGAAAAGAAAAACGCCCGCCAGGGCCCACAGCGAGCCCACGATACCTCCGATAAACTCTCCGTACTGTCCGAACACTCCCTCCCGGTTGGCCGGCTCCGCGTAGAGCTCCTGCACCAGGTTAAACTTGATCGTACCCCAAACCAAGACCACAGCCCCTGCTATAATTAAGGCATAGCCAGTAAGCTCGTATTTGCTCAGTTTTTTTCTGTCTTCAGGCATAAAGGGTAAGTATAAGCGATTCGGGAATAAGATTCCGGAAGTCTTCCACTTCTCGTTCCCAATGGTACGGGCTATACTTACTGCTATTCGCCTTAATCTGTTTCTGTCAGGTTGTTTTTGCCCAGTTCAAAGGCACGGATAATATCGAGTATCTTCAGAAAGGTTTTGGAATCGAAGAAGAGCAGCAGGGGCAACTCCACGCTCCTGGAATTATGCGTAAACTGCGTGATAACCGTAAAAACAAGCGGTTGAAAAAGCGGGTGCTGCACCAGGATATCCTTCAGGGAGTCGGCCATATGGCTTTGCGGGGCTTTTGGGGGAGACCCGTAAATGCTGCACTTCAGAATATTAGCCAGTTGGGTAACAAGCGCTCCGGTTATGATGTTGCTGATTTCCAGTAGCAGCGACTCCTGCATAACAGAGAGCTCTCCCTTCTGCACATCCAGCATAGCGAGGCAAACCTCAGAGAGGCGAATGATGTGATCGTCGGAGAAGAGCATCAGGGTGGCGCCATTAAAGTCCCCTTTTATGTCGGACTGTATGATGACGTGGGTATCTTCATACTTCGCCACCAAGCCCAGGAGCTCCTTTACCTCGATCAGTTGAATATCAGGCACCTTCAGCAGCACCTTGTCCTTCGCGATAGCTGCGAAAGAATCTGCTGCCCGGGCTAACCCGATGTTCAGAATCTCCTTGATAATGTCTCGCTCTAACTCCGTTATGTGCGGTTCCGTCATCATTGTGTCGCGTTAGTGTTCCCTTCGCCTCAACCCTGTCTTCGGTTTATAAAGTAGCGTGTCAGGGCCGGCACGTCCAGCACCAAACACACCTTACCTGTTCCCAGTAAAGTCACCCCCCCGTACAGGTCTATTGATTCCAGTGGTTTGCTGAGTGGCTTTACCACGATATCCTGCTGCCTGTACAGTTTGTCTACAATTAACCCCAGCTTCCTGTTGTTGTAGGACACCACAATAATGTTCTGTACCTGTCCTTTTAAGCGGGTCTTGTCTCCGAGTCGCATATCTGCCTCCGGGGCATTCAAAAGCTCGTGCAGGTACACTACCGTTACGGTCTCCCCTTTCAAATCTGTGATGAGCACGTCCCCCACCTCGTGCAGTTCATCCTTGTCCAGGGCCACGACCTGGTCTGTGTGTATGAGCGGGATGGCGTAAAATATCCCGTTTACCTCAAACAGCAGGGCTCCCTTTACGGCAATCGAGGTCGGCAGGAGCATGGAAAAAGTGGTGCCCTTTCCTTTCTCTGTTTCCAGTGTCAGGCGCCCACCGATGGAGTCGATGGCGTTCTTTACCACGTCCAGCCCCACTCCCCGGCCAGAGTACTCTGTTACTTCCTTCGCGGTGGAGAAGCCAGGCTCAAACAGGAAGGAAAGGGTTTCCGTCTCATCCAGCCCGGCAGCTACCTCCTCGGTTACGAGTTTACGCTCCACGGCCGTCTTCTGCACTTTGCGCAGGTCAATGCCCCTGCCATCGTCCGAAAGCTCCAGCAAAACGTTCTCCCGGTCGCTCTGTGCCCGCAGGCGCAGGTGCCCTACCCGTGACTTTCCTTTCTTTTCCCGCTCCTCAGGCCGCTCCAGGCCATGCGTAATCGCATTGCGGACCAGGTGCAGCAGCGAGTCGGTTATGATCTGCAGAATGTTCCGGTCAATCTGTATGTCCTGGCCTGTCAACTCCAGGTTCACCTCTTTCTTCTCTGCCGCCGCCACATCCCGGACGATGCGGGGAAACTTATTGAAGAGCGACCCGATGTTAACCAGGCGAGCCCCCATCACGCTGTATTGCAGGTCCTCGGTGATGCGGTACAGGTGCGAACTAACGCTGGCCAGCTCATCATTACCCAGTTCTTTACTGATCGAGATGATCCGGTCCCGGTCGATCATCAGCTCGCCCACCAGGTTCATCATGTGGTCCAGCTTCTTGATCTGTATATAGATCAGCTCGGAGAGCGACAGGTTCTTAGAAGTATTGTACTTCTGCACCTTCGTGAGCTCTATCGTGCTGTCCGAGAGGTTCTCTACAATAATATCGAGGTTGCGCAGCAGTATGGGGTCAGGCTCTCCCTGGTCCGGGTTATCCACGTTTTGGATGAGCTCCCCCAGCATGTCAATCCCATCGAACAGAACCGCCACTACCTCATCGCTAAAAGCCAGTTCCTTGTTGCGGATCAGGCTAAAGGCTGTCTCCAGTTTATGCGAAACATCTGAGATCTGGAGGTAGCCAATGGCCTTGGAGTTGGCCTTCAGGTTATGCAGCAAACGGAAGATTTCGGCCAATGTCTGATCATCGTCCGGCTGTTTCTCCAGGGTGCTGATGTGCCTGTTCAAAGAGTCAAAATACTCCAGGGCCTCGGCAATAAATATTTCTTTGTACTCCTCTTCTCTCGATTTCATGTTACGCTGTCAGTTGCACTGACCTGAGGCTGCCCCCTACTCCGCTACTTGTAGTAGCGCCTTACAACTAAGCCTTTCGTAAAAGTCCCGCTGCTTCTCGCTGTTGCTTTCGGCACAGCCTTCTGAGTTTATTGCTTCGGCTCTTCGGAGAGCGCCTTGCTTACTACCTCCAGCACCTTCTCCTCTGAAAAGGGCTTTACAATATAAGAAAGAGCACCGTACTCCATCGCTTCGTTCACGATGACCTCCTGCCCCACGGCACTCACAATAATTACTTTCATGTCTGGCTGCTCAGCCTTGATCCCTTTCAACACATCCAGCCCGGTATTGTCGGGCAGGATCACATCCAGTGTGATCAGGTCAGGTTTGGTTTCCTTGGCCAGCTCCAGAGCAGTTTGCCCGTTGGGCGCCTCTCCTACCACCTCGTACCCAGCATCTGAGAGCATATTCTTCAACATGGTGCGCATGTAGAAGGAGTCGTCTACGATCAATATTCTCTTCATACTTTTAAAGTATATTTTCTTGTTTTATGCGTTCGGCAACTGATTTATCTCTTCCTGGCTCAGGATTCTGTGCATGTCCAGCACGATGATCAGGCGGTCCTCTATCTTGGCGATCCCCTCGATAAAGTTTTCCTGAATGTTAATGTCCTGGAGAAAAGAGGGGGCTCTGTCTATCCTGGAAACCGGCAGGTTGAGCGACTGGGGCATTTCCCTTACCTCTACACCGATACTGTAGTCTTTCGCCTCTATCACGAGTGTATAGGTCACGTTAGGATTGGCATCCGGCGGCAGCGACGCAGGCCGTATCTGGAAGCGCGTTTCCAGGTCCATAATGGCAATGATGTCCCCGCGGATGTTCGTCACCCCTTTTATGAAGCCAGGGGTACGTGGCATACGGGTAATAGCCGGGGTAATGGTTACCTCTTTTACCTGCTCAATTTTAATGGCATAGTACTCTGCCCCCAGCTTGAACACGATCAGGTGTACCATTTCATCCTTCTGCGGCGCAGGGGCAACGGTTGTCTGGCCATTCTCGCCTGGTTCCGCCACAGCCGGTTTTCCTTCTGCCTGGTCCTTATCTGATGATGTATTTTTTGTCTGCTTTGCCATTATCTTGTGCTGTCCTCCCTTGTCACACGGCCATTTCCTTTGTTGTTTGTTGCCAGACGTGCGTTTCCGGTGCTGGCGCGTTCCCCTTTCTGCGGTACTTTTCCGGTGACTAAGCGCGTGCGCTTGCTCCCGTTAAAAACCAGGTTTCCGTCTATCAGCTTAAAGGAGGAGATGCTTACCTGCAGGTCAGCGGCGATGTCGTTCAGGTTCTGGGAAGATGAGGTCAGTTCCTGCATGGAGCCAGACAACTGCTTGGCCGTACTGGCCACTTGCTGGGTACCGGAGGCGGTCTGCTCGGCAATGGCCACGACCTCTTCCACGTACTTCACCACGTCGCCAATAGAAGTTTTCTGAACTTCCGTGGCCGTGAGGATGTCCTGTGCCGTGCGCAGCGTTTCGCCACTGGAGGCGGCAATGTTTTTAAAGGCGCCGGAAGCTTCAAAGGTAGCGTTCTTCCCTTTCAGTACGCGTCCCTCCATGGTAGAAATCGCCGCTGCCGCAGAGGCAGTGTCCTTCTTCACGTCCTCCACCAGTGTTGCAATCTCACTGGCTGACTTGCGTGAGCCTTCCGCAAGCTTGCGAATCTCTTCGGCAACTACCGCAAAGCCACGGCCTGCCTCCCCTGCACGGGCCGCCTCAATGGCAGCGTTCAGTGCCAACAAGTTAGTCTGGGCAGCAATGTCTGTAATCACACCCAATGACTTAGATATTTCCTGGGAGCGGGAACTCAACACTTCAATGGTCTTCGAGGTAAGCGAGGCAGAACTGGAGATCTCTTCCATGTTGCGCACCACTTCGGCCACTGTTTTTAGACCCAGCTGCGAGGTTTCCTCCCCCACCTTGGCCGATTTGTTCACCACATCAGCACGGTTGGCTGTTTCCTTCGTCGCTTTCATGATCTCCTCGATCAGCTTAAAGGCCTGGTCTGTCTTAAGTGCCTGGTTTTGTGCTCCTTCTGCCATTTGCTGCATGGCCAGGGCCACGTCCAGCGTTACCTTGTTCATTTCCAGTCCTTTGGCGGCCATCTCTTCAGAGGAGCTTCCTACCACCAGGGAGGAGTCGTTGATTTCGCCCAGGAGTGTATTCAGGTTATCTACCGCCAGGTTCAGGGCATTGGCCATGTCCAGAATGTCACCGGCTGTATGGGCCTCCACTTTCTGGGTCAGGTCACCTTCCGAAATGGCCCGCACAACGCGGGACACCTCCAGTACCGGCGTTACGATGGACTCCAGCAGGTCGTTGACGGTGTCTACCAGTTCTTTCCAGCTACCTCCTACCCCTTGCAGGGTCGCGCGCTCCGTCAGCTTACCTTCCACACCCGCCACACGGGCAACGCGGCTTACCTCGCCCGCCAGGCGGTTCAGGTCCACTACCATGCTGTTAATGGTTTCGGCCAGCTCGGCTACCTCCCCTTTCGCTTCCAGGGTCAGCTTCTGGGTCAGGTCGCCTTTCGATACAGCTGTTACTACTTTTACAATGCCCCGCACCTGTGTGGTCAGGTTGGAGGCCATGGTATTTACATTATCGGTCAGGTCTTTCCACACACCGGCAACGCTTGGCACATGGGCCTGCCCGCCTAAGCGTCCTTCGGTACCAACCTCCAGGGCTACCCGCGTTACCTCCCCGGCAAAAATGTTCAGGTAATCAACCAGCTGGTTGATATTCTCTTTCAGTTCCCCGAGTTCGCCTTTCACGTCCACGGACACTTTCTGTGTTAGGTCACCTTTGGTGACCGCTGTGGCTACTTTGGCAATATCCCGTACCTGTGATGTCAGGTTGGAAGCCATGGTGTTCACGTTGTCCGTGAGCTCTTTCCAGGTGCCCCGCACTTTTGGCACATTGGCCTGACCACCTAGCTTCCCTTCCGTTCCCACTTCCCTCGCCACGCGGGTTACCTCGTCGGCAAAGATGTTGAGCGAGTCCACCATCTGGTTTAGGTTCTCTTTCAGGTCGAGGATTTCACCCCGCGCTTCTACCGATACCTTTTGGGTCAGGTCACCCTTCGCAACAGCCGTTGCGACCTTGGCGATGTCCCGTACCTGCGAGGTAAGATTCGAGGCCATGGAGTTTACATTGTCCGTCAGGTCCTTCCAGGTACCGCCTACGTTTGGCACGTTGGCCTGACCGCCTAACTTGCCCTCAGTACCTACTTCACGTGCTACTCTCGTCACCTCATCGCCAAAAATATTGAGGGAGTCCACCATGCGGTTGATGTTTTCCTTCAGCTCGGCCATCTCGCCCTTCACATCTACCGATACCTTTTGGGTCAGGTCGCCTTTGGCCACAGCCGTCGCCACATCAGCAATATCCCTTACCTGCGAGGTCAGGTTAGAGGCCATGGTGTTTACGTTATCCGTCAGGTCCTTCCAGGTACCACCCACGTTTGGCACGTTGGCCTGGCCACCCAGCTTCCCTTCCGTTCCCACTTCTCTTGCCACGCGGGTTACTTCGTCGGCAAAGATGTTGAGTGAGTCCACCATCTGGTTGATATTTTCCTTCAGCTCGGCCAACTCCCCTTTCACGTTGACGGTGATCTTCTGGCTCAGGTCTCCTTTGGCAACAGCGGTGGCTACATTGGCGATGTCCCGTACCTGAGAGGTAAGATTCGAGGCCATGTAATTCACGTTGTCGGTCAGATCTTTCCAGATCCCCGCTACGTTTGGCACATTGGCCTGTCCGCCTAATATACCTTCAGTGCCCACTTCCCGCGCTACCCGCGTTACTTCCGCGCCGAACACGTTTAGCCGGTCCACCATCTCATTCAGGATGTCCTTCAGTTCCCCGAGCTCCCCTTTCACGTCCACCGACACTTTCTGGGTCAGGTCGCCTTTTGCCACGGCTGTGGCCACATTGGCGATGTCACGCACTTGGGATGTCAGGTTCGACGTCATCAGGTTCACGTTATCGGTGAGTTCCTTCCAGGTGCCTTCCACGCGCGGCACGTTGGCCTGGCCACCCAGTTTCCCTTCCGTACCCACCTCACGTGCTACCCGCGTTACCTCCCCGGCAAAAATATTCAGGGAGTCCACCATCTGGTTGATATTGTCCTTCAAGTCGGCAATCTCCCCCTTCACGTTGACGGTGATCTTCTGCGTCAGGTCTCCTTTCGCAACCGCGGTGGACACGTTGGCGATGTCACGCATCTGGGAGGTCAGGTTCGAGGACATGGTATTCACATTATCCGTCAGGTCTTTCCATACCCCACCTACGTTTGGCACTCGCGCCTGTCCGCCCAGCTTCCCTTCCGTACCCACTTCTCTTGCCACGCGGGTTACCTCGTCGGCAAAGATGTTGAGCGAGTCCACCATCTGGTTCATGTTGTCTTTCAGCTGGGCAAACTCACCCCGCACGTCGACCGAGATCTTTTGGTTCAGGTTCCCTTTCGCTACCGCCGTGGCCACATTCGAAATATCGCGCACCTGCGAGGTCAGGTTGGAGGCCATGGTGTTTACGTTGTCGGTCAGGTCTTTCCAGACACCGGCTACGTTTGGCACAGAGGCCTGTCCGCCCAGTTTCCCTTCCGTACCTACCTCCAGCGCCACCCGGGTTACCTCCCCGGCAAAAAGGTTCAGGTTATCTATCGTGCGGTTAATGGTTTCAGCCATCACCTTAAAGTCCCCGGAAACAGGGATCTGAAAGGTCTCGTCCAGGTTGCCGCGTGAAATGTTCTTGAGAACTTTGCCCACCTCCAACACCGGCACGGCAATGGAATCCACCAAGCCGTTGATGTTGTTGATCATGTCCTTCCAGAAGCCGGAAGCGCTTTCCGCTGAGGCACGCGCCTTCAGGTTACCTTCTACCCCGGCTACTTTCGAGATACGGGACACTTCCCCGCCTACCCCACCGATCATCTCCACCATGGAATTATAGGCCTCGGCTATCTCGGCAAAGAGATCATCGTTCTGCTTGGTTAGGCGCACAGAAATATCCCCTTTTTTAAAGGCATCCAGCGCGTACAGCACTTTGTGCAATTGTTCGGTGATATATTCCGGGTTGTTCAGCTGCTTCTCTATCTTGGCAGCGTCTGCTTTCCCGTTGCCCGACTTTATATGCGGCTTTGGTGCAGGGCCGGCATTGCTATAGGCAGTCTTACCATTTTCAGCCTTTGCTGGGGCGGCAGGCTTTGCAGGAGCTTCAGGCACAGGTTTAGTTGCTGCGCCACTGTCTGCTTTTGCTTTTGGGGCAGGTTTCTTCTCTTCTTTGGCTTCCACTTCACTGATGAGCTTGTCCTTGCTCAACTTCATGTTTTTACCTAAGGCCATAATTTCAGGGTTGGAATGGGTCTCTCAGAACTTTCTGCTGTGGCACGAGGCAACATGGCTCATGTGTGGCAGCAAAAGGTTATCTGTTCAGTGCAATTTAATCAAAAAAGGTCAGGTATAAAACCAGTAGCGGCACTACCATGACAATCAAACGCTTAAATACTCCTCTGCCAGGGCTCCATAGTCTGCGGCTCCTTTCGACGAAGGGTCGTAGTCTATAATGCTTTGTCCAAAAGAGGGCGCCTCGGCCAACTTCACGTTCAGCCTGATCTGGCTGTTAAAAATGTTCTCCTTTACATTCGTGCGCAGGTAGTCGAGCACCTCCTGACTAAGCTTCCGGCGCACGTCGAACATCACCACTACGATACCCCTCACTTTTAGTTGGGGGTTAAAAGCATTTTGCACCTTCTCCACTGTGTTCAGAATCTGGTCCAGGCCCTGCAGGGTCAGCACTTCCATTTGCAGGGGGATCAGAACTTCCTCTGCCGCGGTAAGCGCGTTCAGCGTGAGGACCGACAAAGAGGGCGGGCAATCGATCAGCACATAGTCAAAGTCGGTGGCTTCTGCCAGGATGCGCTTCAGGAACATTTCCCGTTCAGGTTGTGTCACCAGGGAGATCTCAATGTCTACCAGTTCGTTGGAGCCAGGCGCAATCCAGAGCCCGTCTTTCTCCAACAATATATCCAGGAGGGCTTTATTGCCCAGGAAAACGTCGGCCAGGGTAGCCGCAGGGGATGTTACAGCTAAGGAGTAAGAGAGATTGCTTTGTGGGTCGAGGTCAACCAACAGTACTTTTTTGCCTCGCTTACTCAAGGCGCTGCCCAAGTTGATCGTTGTTGTTGTTTTGCCAGTGCCGCCTTTCTGATTGATCACGGCCACCACCTTTGGTTTCATCATGTAGTGTAGCTCTTTAGGAAACAACACGCAGGTGCTTCCACCACTAAACTATCGAATTTCTCTAAAAACAGGAAACTATATATAGGAACCAACGTTACTGCACCTGCTCCATATTGTGGCTGAGCAACACGCCTGTTTGCACGTGTATGTCCTCCCACTGCTCCAGGCTTAAGGCAACTGCCACCACGTTGGCGGGCTCGAGGTAAGAGAGCATCTGCCCTGTCAGTTCACGGGCAAGGCGGGTAACGCCGGGGTTGTGTGCCACCAACAAGACCTGTTTTGCCTCGTTTGGCAACTCGGCCAGGCAGTTTAACAGCTGCGACTCACGGGCATTATAAAGATCAGGGACGTAACTTATATCCTCCTGGTCAAAGTACAAGCGGCCAGCAATGATCTGGGCCGTATCGTTTGTGCGTTTGGCAGGGCTCGCCAGCAGGGCATCAATCTTTGAAAAATTTTCCCGAAGCCATTTACCCGTTTCTTTTGCCTGTTGCAAGCCCTGGGGCGTTAGTTCCCGCTCAAAATCCGGTTGGAGTGGGAAGGGGTCTGCAGCTTCGGCGTGGCGGCAAATGAGTAAGGTTCTTTGCATAAACAGTTAAATACCGTATAGTTGTAAAAGTAGTTTGTGCTGAACTACGGCTTGTTTTCCGGTTGTTAAACCTATGTTATACGAATGAGGTTGTATTTGTTGAGAAAAAAATTTGAACTTTGGGCAAATTTCTGGCTCAACTCGCCTGTAAAGATATAGAATGATAAAAAACTTAGTCATAGTAGAGTCGCCTGCAAAGGCAAAAACAATAGAGGGGTATTTAGGGAAGGACTTTGTCGTGAAGTCAAGCTTCGGCCATGTGCGGGACTTGCCGAAAGGCAACAACGCCATCGATGTGGAGCACGGCTTTAAGCCGACCTACGTTGTCTCCAGTGATAAAAAGGAAGTGGTGTCGCAATTGCGTAAACTGGCGAAGGAGGCAGAGATGGTGTGGCTGGCATCGGACGATGACCGTGAGGGAGAGGCTATTTCCTGGCACCTGACAGAGGCCCTGAACCTGAACGACCAGAAAACACGCCGCATCGTGTTCCGCGAGATCACGAAAAACGCCATCCTGAACGCCATCAGCACTCCGCGGGGCATCGACATGGACCTGGTGAATGCCCAGCAGGCACGTCGCATCCTGGATCGCCTGGTTGGCTTTGAGCTGTCGCCGGTGCTGTGGAAGAAAATCAAAACGGGACTTTCCGCCGGCCGAGTACAGTCTGTGGCGGTGCGCCTGGTTGTAGAGCGGGAGCGGGAGATCGAGCGGTTCAACGCGGAGTCTTCTTTCCGCATTACAGCCAACTTTGACGTGGAGGGCCGTACGCTGGAAGCAGAACTGCCTAGCAAGTTTAAAACCGAGGAAGAAGCACAGGCCTTTTTACAGGCTTGCATCGGCGCGGACTATACCATTGAGAACCTGGAGAAAAAGCCGCTCAAGCGCAGCCCGGCTCCTCCGTTCACCACTTCTACCCTGCAGCAGGAGGCCAGCCGCAAACTGTACTTCTCTGTCGCGCAGACCATGACGGTAGCCCAGCGCCTGTACGAAGCAGGTAAAATCTCTTACATGCGTACAGACTCCGTAAACTTGTCTGACGAAGCCATTCAGGGTGCTACCCGCGAAATACAAAGCTCCTTCGGGGAGAAGTTTGTGAAGACGCGTCGCTTTAAGACCAAGTCGGCCTCTGCACAGGAAGCGCACGAAGCCATTCGCCCAACCGACTTTTCGCAAATGGTAGCCAGCAGCGACCGCAACGAGCAGCGCCTGTACGAGCTGATCTGGAAACGGGCCATTGCCTCCCAAATGGCGGACGCGGAGATCGAGAAAACCACCGTAACGATCGGTGTCTCCACACAACCTGAGCAAAAGCTACAGGCAACCGGTGAGGTCATCAAGTTCGAGGGCTTCCTGAAAGTGTACATCGAGTCGAAAGACGATGATGAGGATGGAGCAGATGAGGACGTGAAGGGCATGCTGCCCCCACTGCGCATAGGACAGCAGATAAACCTGCGCCAGATGCTGGCGACGCAGCGCTTTACACGCCCTGCCGCCCGCTACACCGAGGCGAGCCTGGTGAAGAAGTTGGAAGAAATGGGCATTGGCCGTCCATCGACCTATGCCCCAACAATCTCTACCATCCAGAAGCGAGGCTATGTGGAAAAAGACACCCGCGAGGGGAAAGAACGTTCTTATAAGGTCCTCACACTGAAAGACGGCAGCGTAGACTCCCAAACTAAAACTGAAATTACCGGGGCCGAGAAAGCCAAGCTTTTCCCGACGGACATGGCCATGGTGGTGAATGACTTCCTGGTGGACCACTTCCCGAACGTGATCGACTACTCCTTCACAGCCCGCGTGGAGGCCGAGTTCGACGAAATTGCCCAGGGCCAGAAAGAGTGGGAGAACATGCTGGACCAGTTTTACCAGAAGTTCCACCAGCGCATTGAGTCCAGTGAAAACATATCAAGGGCAGACGTTTCCGGGGCACGCGAGTTGGGCACAGACCCGGCAACAGGCAAGACCATTATTGCGAAGCTGGGGCGCTTTGGCCCTTATGTACAATTAGGCGAGGAGAATGAGGAAACCGGTGAAAAGCCCGTGTATGCCAGCCTCCGCAAAGGCCAGTTTATAGAGACAATTACGCTGGAGGATGCCCTGGAGCTTTTCAAGCTGCCGCGCGTGGTAGGCGCCTACGAAGACAAGGACATGACTGCCGCCATCGGCCGCTTTGGTCCTTACATCCGCCACAACAGCAAGTTCTACTCCCTGCCGAAGCACCTGGACCCTTTGCAGGTAACGGAGCAGGAAGCAATAGAATTGATTGAGGCAAAGCGTAAGGCGGATGCGGAAAAGCTTATCAAGTCCTTCCCGGAGAACGAAGAGGTACAGGTGCTTAATGGCCGCTACGGACCTTATATTGTCGTTGGCAAAAAGAACGTTAAGATCCCGAAGGGCAAAGAACCAGCCGAACTGACCCTGCAGGAGTGCCTGGATCTTGCCGAGGCCACCCCCGAGAAGAAAGGACGTGGAGGCTTTAAAAAGGCCGCTGCCGCCGATAAAGCGGAAAAGAAACCGGCTGCGAAGAAGCCAGCCGCCAAAGGGAAAACAGCAGCAAAAGCAACAACTAAAAAAGCGCCGGCCAAAAAGAAACCGGCAAGCAAATAAGCGAAAGCCACTCCTACAAGAGTGGCTTTCTTTTTTAGAGCATGAGGCTTTGGTTAAGCACCCCTGATCCGAAAAAGGGTGCTGGCGGTTGATAGCTTTAAACACAACTTTACAAATCCCCTGCAGGTACAGCCATAAAGAGTAGAAAACAGAAAAGAAGGCTTATGAAAAAGAAACTGGTGGTGTTAACAGGAGCTGGCATCAGCGCTGAGAGCGGGGTGGCTACTTTCCGCGATGCCAACGGCCTTTGGGAAGGACACGACGTGATGGAAGTTGCCTCACCGCAGGGCTGGCGTAAGAACCCAAAGTTGGTGCTGGACTTCTATAACCAGCGGCGCAAGAATGCCCATGAAGTGGCGCCGAATGCCGGACACCTGGCGCTGGCTGACCTGGAAAAGGACTTTGACGTGCGCATCATTACCCAAAACGTAGACAACCTGCACGAGCGGGCCGGGAGCAGCCATGTGGTTCACCTGCACGGCAAGCTGTTTGAGAGCCGCAGCACGCTTGATCCCGCCTTGGTGTACCCGATGGATGGCTGGGAGCTGAATCTGGGCGATAAGTGTGAAAAAGGGTCGCAGCTCCGGCCCAACATCGTGTGGTTCGGGGAGCCCGTACCCTTAATGGAAAAAGCGATAGAAGAGACCTTGCAGGCCGATATTTTTCTCGTAGTAGGCACCTCCCTGCTGGTGTACCCGGCAGCAGGCTTAGTTGATTTTGTACCGGAGGAGGTACCGGTCTTTGTGGTAGACCCCAAAATGCCTGAGCTTCGCAACCGTCCGAACCTGCACCTGTTCGAAGAAAAGGCCAGTACCGGCATGCAAAAGGTGGCGCAGGTGCTTCGTAAGAGTTATCGCTGAACTACCAGCGGTTTAAAAGGCCGCTTTGCTTAACCAAGGGGCTTTTGCAAAAAAGGCGTTCGGCTTTTTGACATCACCACTGGAAGAGGTTTCTTCAGCCCTTTGCCCCGCAAGCCCTTCTCTCCGTTAAGTAGAGCTGCAGCAGAAGATACCTCCGTGGCTAAAACGAAATATCAATTAGCTACAAAATCCGTACTGCCTTGTATTCCATAAAGTCCATAGATTAGGCAGATGAACTTTAAGCGCCGACTACTAAGCACCAATAACACCTGGAGCCTGACCCTACTCCGTAGCTTTTTAGGGATTGTCATTTTCCCACATGGCGCGCAGAAATTGTTTGGTTGGTTTGGGGGGCATGGCCCTACCGGTTTCCTGCAGGGGTTTGAGCAGATGTCCGGTCTCCCAGGCTTTCTGGGCTGGTTTATGATCATTATCGAGTTCGTAGGCTCCATCTGCCTGATACTGGGCTTTTGGACGCGCATCTGGGCCTTCGGCATGATTTGCCTTTTCATAGGCATCGTCCTGACAGTGCATCTGCCTTATGGCTTCTTTATGAACTGGGGCGGCAACCAAGCGGGGGAAGGGTATGAGTACCACCTCCTGGTAATCGGCATGGCCTGGGCACTGACTGTCGGCGGAGCCGGCAAGCTTAGTGTAGACCGGGCTATGGCGGATCAGGAGCGTACTTTCTAAAAACATGTAACAGGAGGAGCCGGAAATGCAACGCCTGCCTTTCCAACTCCTCCTGTTAGAGGCTGTTATTCTGCCTGCTCTCCTTTTTCTACGATATCTCCCTCAGAAAAAAGGATTTTCTTCATCATTTCGCGCCATTTCGGCTTTTTCCGGAGCAGAAACTCCAGGTCCATGCCAAAATGCTTAAACTCTTCATTCTGCGCATTCTGCATGATGGCTTTCGCCTCCTCGTCCTTTTCCACCGAAATACGCTGCTCATACCAGCTAATTGCCTCTGCTTCCTCAATAACGGAGGTGATCATGCGGGCAAAGGTGCGGGTCTTGTCTGATAGTTCGTGTGCCGGTTCGTGGTACTGTTCTGTAGGCATTTTCTGGTTTTTGAGGTTCAACTTCTACTCCCCTCCTTAACGCTTCCCCGCTTATCAAGGTTAGGACTTTTAAACCTGCGGTCCCCTTCCCTAACACTTCCTTAGTCTGTGTCTCCCCAGGCTTTACTCCCCCTGTACCACAAGTGGCCCTGTTCTATCTCTAAGGGCGAATCGATATTGTTATGATAGAGCTGGCCTGTGCCGAGCCCCTGCGGCAGGTTGGTAGTAAAGTTAGCGGTAAACTGGCTAATCGCATTCAGGCCTACGTTAGACTCCAGGGCAGAGGTCATCCACCAGCCTATGCCACGCTCCTCTGCCAGCCTGATCCATTCCGTACAGGCTGCAAAACCTCCGACCAATGTGGGCTTCAGGATGATGTACTGTGGCTTCACCCCTTCCAGCAATGTTATCTTCCTGTCCATCCGCTGTACCCCAATCAGCTCTTCGTCCAGGGCAATGGGAATGGGACTGTAGGCGCACAATTCGGCCATGTCCTCCTCCTGCCCCTGCTTTATGGGCTGCTCGATGGAATGTATGTCGTACTTAGCCAAGCGCTCCAGCTTTTTGTAAGCCTCCTGTGGCGAGAAAGCCCCGTTGGCATCCACGCGCACGGTCAGCTTCGATGCGTCCGCTGTCTCACGAATACGCTGCAGAATCTCCAGTTCCTGGCGAAAGTCCAGCCCTCCTATCTTTAGCTTCAGGCAATCATAGCCCTCCCCCAGCTTCCTTTCGATCTGCTGCCGCATAAAGTCCGGCTCCCCCATCCAAATCAGGCCATTGATTGGAACACCTCGCTTTCCCCGGCTAAAAGCATTATCGTAAAACAGGTGCCTTCCTCCCTGCTGCAGGTCTAGTAAGGCTGTTTCAAGGGCAAAGCGAAGCGCCGGCCATGCCTCTAGGTCAAGCGCCTCCGGAAAAGGCGTTCCAGCCTGTAGGGATACCGCTCCTGTATTTACCAGCCGGGTCACCTCCTTTATCTTTTGCTCCAGTTCGGGCCTGTAATCAATGCTTAAGCCCGCCAGCGGGGCACACTCTCCTGTCCCCACTATTGCCTGTTCCTCCTCCTGCCACAGCTTCAGATAATACACCTGGTGTGCAGTAATGGCACCCCGGGAAGTACGGGCATCAAACTTAAACTTAAGGGTATGGGGCGTATAGGACAGGCGTAAAGGCATAAAGTTGATTGTTGAGTTTTTGCAAGATAAACCACAAAGCACAAAAAAGACGTACCTAAGGACGAAGAAGAGGTTTTACACGCTACTTCCAGACGGAGACAAGCAAGCATTTGTTTTTGAGGCACTGACTCCACAGCAGCACTTGCCCTATTGAAGCCTGCCCAAGCCGACAAAGATGTAACGGTAGTCTTTCATGATTTCAGGAATTCCAAGATACTATGAGCATTCAGACATCCATCGCCACGCCTGCAATACAGCAACAGTACCAACAGATACGCGCCTTAACAGAGGCTATTTGCAGACCACTTGAACCGGAGGACACGGTGGTACAGCCCATCGTGGATGTAAGCCCCCCCAAATGGCACATGGCCCACACTACCTGGTTTTTCGAAACCTTTGTGTTGACGCCCTACCTGTCGGGCTACGAACTCTATCACCCGCGCTACAGCTTCCTTTTCAACTCTTATTATAACGCTGTAGGCAGTAGAGTGCAGCGCCACCAGCGTAGCACCCTTACCCGGCCGCCCCTGCGCGACATTTACGCCTATCGACAGCACGTGGACGAGCATGTGTATCAGCTCCTGCAGCAGATCCGGGACGAGGAGCTGGCAGAACTGCTTCCTGTCCTCCAGCTTGGCCTGCAACACGAGCAGCAGCACCAGGAGTTACTCGTAACCGATATCAAATACATCCTCAGCACGAATCCTCTCCTCCCTGTCTATCAACCGGCATCACAGGAGACAGACGCACGAGGCAGTACAGAAGCCCGTTTCCTGGAAGTGCCGGGCGGCTCTTATACGATAGGTTACCAGGGGGATGGCTTCTGTTTCGATAATGAGTTGGGGGTGCATGAGGTACGGATAGAAGATTTCCAGATCATGAACCGGCTGGTGACAAATCGGGAGTACCTGGAGTTTATGGAGGACGGCGGTTACAAGGACTTCCGCCATTGGCTGGATGAGGGTCTGGCCATGGTGCGGGCACAAAGCCTGGAGGCTCCGCTTTACTGGCTAAAGCAGGAGAACGAGTGGTACCGCTTCAGTTTGCATGGGCTGGAGAAGGTGAGACCAGAAGCTCCTGTTAGCCACATCAGCTTTTATGAGGCAGATGCCTATGCAAACTGGGCGGGCAAAAGACTACTGACAGAGTTTGAGTGGGAAGCAGCCTCCCAGGTATATCCTCCCCAATCCGGCAACTTCACCGACAGCCAGTTACTGGAGCCTTTACCTGCCGACCCTGCAAAGGACGGTCTGCAGCAGCTCTACGGAGACTTATGGGAGTGGACCTACAGCGCCTACCACCCCTACCCGGGCTTTACCAAGGCTCCCGGCGCTATTGGGGAGTATAATGGCAAGTTTATGATCAACCAGATGGTGTTGCGCGGCGGTTCCTGCGCTACCTCAGGGAGTCATATCCGTACTACCTACCGCAACTTCTTCCACCCCGACAAGCGCTGGCAGTTTACGGGCATCCGGCTAGCCAACAAGTAAGACAATGGAACCGAACAAGACAACAACAGCACCCCTGATTAACCTGAGCCAAAAGTTAGATGGCACCGAGGATACAGCTGCTTTTGCCCGCCATGTGGCAGAAGGCCTTAGTCAGACACAAAAGACCCTTCTTTCCCGTTATTTTTACGACGGCCAGGGCAGCAGGCTTTTTCAACAGATCATGGAGCTGCCTGAGTATTATCTTACCCGCTGTGAGTTTGAAGTATTACAGACCCACAAGCAAGCCATAGCCGCTCATTTTTCTGATCCGGGCTTTTTCCACCTGGTTGATTTAGGGGCTGGCGATGCACTGAAGACCAAAATACTGCTACAGGAGTTAACGCAAAGCCAAAAAGGGTTTGATTATGTTCCCGTAGACATATCAGGGGACGCCATGCAGCAGTTACGAGGCACCTTACAAAAAGAAATGCCCTTGCTAGAGGTACAAGCCGTGGTGGGGGAATACTTCAGCGCGCTGGACTGGATGCACCAGCATAAGCCAGACCGCAAAGTCGTGCTCTTTCTGGGCTCCAATATCGGTAACTTTAAGGAAGCAGAAAGCCAGAATTTCCTGCGCAGTGTGCGTCGCTATCTGAAGGCTGGCGACAAGTTACTACTCGGCGTAGACCTGCGGAAGGACCCAGAAACTGTTCTTAAGGCATACAGCGACGCCTCCGGGGTGACGGCTGCCTTTAATTTAAACCTCCTAACCCGCATTAACCGTGAGCTTGGCGGAAACTTTAACCTGGAGCAGTTCCGGCATTATGCCCTTTATAATCCGCAAGATGGGGTGATGCGCAGTTTCCTGGTCAGCAAAATAGAGCAGGAGGTGCACATAGGGGCACTACAGCAGTCTTACCATTTTGACGCCTGGGAGACCATCCATACCGAGAACTCCCACAAGTATACCCTGCCACAGGTTGAAGCGCTTGCGAGTGCCAGTGGTTTTAAAGTAGAGAAAGTGTTCCAGGACAAGCAGTGCCGCTTTGCCGATGTACTCCTGACAGTTGCTTCATGAAGGTTCCTTTCTGTTCAGTCACTTATTTTAGAGTTTCCTTTGTGGCCTTTGCTGCCGGTGCTTCACGTCCTGATAAAGTTTTTCAAATGTTAGCAATACACAAGCACAGCTTATGGACTTAATTACCCTTGCCTCTGGCGCCAGTTACTTCAGAAGCCCCGGCGCAGCGACGGCTGCTGCCATTGCTGCCTTACAAGCAGGCAAAACGGCTTATGGTCCTGCCGAGGGCACTTTGGAATTTCGTAGGGCGATTTGCGATATGTATAAAGCCCAGGGAGTCGAGTTATCGCCTGATCAAGTGCTCATTACCCCCGGCACCAAGCAAGCCCTGTTTAACCTGTTCAGCATCCTGTTGCGCCAAGGCGATGAGGTGGTGGTGCCCACGCCCGCCTGGTTCGGCTTTCATGAATTAATGAAGTACAGCCGTGGGAAGTTGGTGCCAGTGGAAACCAAGCTGGAGGAGCATTACAGGCTTACACCAGAAAAACTGCGTAAATCCCTTAGCAGCCGAAGCCGTATCCTGTTATTAACGAACCCCGGTAATCCAACGGGCCGCCTTTATACAAAAGCGGAACTCGAGGCCTTGCTGGAGGTGGTACAAGAGTATCCTGACCTATACCTGATTTCTGATGAAATATATGACCATCTTACTTACGGCGAGCCTGCTACTCCTCTCCTTTCCTGCCAGGGGGCGCCGCAAGAACGGAGTGTCCTCCTAAGTGGCTTCTCCAAGACTTTTGCGATGTCTGGCTGGCGCCTGGGGTTTATGGCAGGCCCGGAGGAACTGATCAAAAAGTGCACTGACTTCCAGGCGAGCACCTTGGCAGGTGTCAGCGTCTTTTTGCAGGATGCCGCGATAGCCACGCTGAATAAACGCGACAAAGCCCTCCCGCCGATGCTGGAAGTGCTGGCCCATAATCGCCAGGTTATGAAAGAAGGGCTTGACAGGATTCCTCACGTGCGCTTCTACCTGCCAGAGGGCGCCTACTATTTCTTCCCGGACCTGAGCCATTACTTGCACACAGAGACGCCTGGGGGCGAACCGGTTACAAGCACAATGGACCTATGCCGATACTTGAAAGAGGAGCATGGGGTAGAAATGGTGCCTGGAGACTATTTCGGAGCACCCGGCCATGTGCGCATGTCCTTTGCCATAGAAACAGAGCGATTACAAGAGGCGATGCAAAGACTGCAAGAGGGTTTGAGTGTATTGAAACAGTGAAAGACGTTTAGGCTTTGTCTGATGAATCAAACGATAGTTCATCCTGGCTTGTTAGTAAATCATGAGACGATACGAGTTAAATGATGAACAGTGGGGGAAGATATCGGATTTGTTTCCTGATAGTGAAGGACAGCGCGGGGGGCAGTGGAAAGATCATCGCATGGTGCTGAACGGAA
>NZ_FZOQ01000003.1 GCF_900188175.1 Pontibacter ummariensis
TTGCGGGCTGCAAAGTTCGGTGTTTCTCTCTAAACCACCAAGCTTTTTCTTTTATTTTTTTTCGACCGGCTCTTTCTTTGCCCAAGAAGTGTACCAGGCCTCCCCTTCCTTGTGAAGCGGGCTGCAAAGGTAAGAAGAGTTTTTCGTTTTGCAAGCACCAGGGGAGAGTTTTTCCTCTTTTCCCTTTGCCTGCTAATGCTCGCTACGGCCCCTGTTATCGCTGCCCCTGTCCTGCCGAAGGGAGCGCAAAGGTAGGCAAAGTTTCCCTAGAGGCAAGGCCCAAGGGAAGATCAGCGCTAGCAAAAGGCTAAGTGGCTCAGGCAGTGGGAGATTCTTTTTTACCGCCCCCCGGCCCCTATCTTCCTGAGCGGGCGCTAGAGGGTAACAGCCAGAGGACCGGCGGAAGTTCCTATAATAACGTGAGCTCGGGAATTAATCAGGCTTTTACTAAAACAATAAGGCTAAGGATCAGGTAGAACTATTATTTCATGCTTCACCTAATCCCCTATCCTTATGCACTTTATCATAGGTACTCGAAAAGTGGTTGAAGTGCCAGAGTTACATCGACGACCTCTGCAAGTAAGTCAAAGCTTACTTCTCGTCGCACCCCCTTCCTACAGGACTGATCCAGAAGCACGCTTCGGGAAGGAGGCCCTCTCTTTCCGAGAGTCAGGTCCTGACTGTCCTCACCCTTTACCACCTGTCTGGCTTTAAGTGCTTTGAGTACTACTATGAGCGCCTGGTTCTAGGGGAGATGAGAAGCTTCTTCCCTAGGGCCTGCTCTTACACCCAATTCCTGGAGCTTGCCCGCCAGGCCTGCTTTCACGCTTTCCTTTTGGCCCAGTGCCGGTGTAGCCTCTCGGAGAAGACCGGCCACTACCACATCGACCCCAAGAAGCTGCCCGTCTGCCACAACCTCCGCATCAGCTCCTACGGGATCTTCGAGGGGGTAGCCTCAAGGGGAAAAGGCTCCACTGGCTGGTTCTTCGGCCTTAAGCGGCACCCGGTGGTAAACGAGCACGGGCAGCTGGTCCGCCCCCTCCTCACTCCGGCCAACGTGGCTGACAACAACCGCCAGGTGCTAAATTACCTGTTCGAGGGCCTACAGCGCAAGTGCTACGGGGACAGGGGCTAGCTGTCTTTCTTAATGGAGGAGTTGCTGTCTGGTGCAGCACAGCTTTGCTCTTACGCTTCGACGTTATGGTAACAGGGTTAGCATTAAGGAGTCTTGTTTTCTGGAGCCAGAGAAAGACTACAGAGGGCGTTCGCCGTTTGTTCATGTAGAAAAGCCCTCAACTCTCGAAACGCTGCAGGAAGACCTCAATATGCTTCGGTTCAACCTTTCTCACAGCAGGCTTGGCATATCCACTGTCCTTGAGGAAACAGGAGAACTCTTTACATACGTTCTGTATGTCTCTCCGGTAAGTCTAACTGAAGGACGCGGGTATTGTACGGGCAACTTCTATCAGTTAAGAAAGTACGCCTGTGTCATTAGGCTTAGTCACGCTCTGGTTCGGGGCCCACCCGCGTTGTAGGGCGTATACAGTTCCCGAGCCAATCGCTTCAGCTCTTTTCCTATAGGGAATGGTCTTACAATGGTTGGGGTTACAGATAATTCTCAAAAGGAATCCGTTGTGGAAACGGTGGCGCTTCCCCTCTAGGTAGACATAAACAAATACTCTCTTGCTGAGCTCGGTGGGGTTGTAGATACGCGGTTCTGAAAATATATGCAACAGTGGTTGTTGTCTCACCCCGTAAGAAAAGAATGTTTGCACCTTAAAAGTTCCTTGCTACTTTTGCATACCCTTGCGGAACAAGGGGACACAACAAGAGCTGGTGATGTAGCTCAGTTGGTAGAGCAAAGGACTGAAAATCCTTGTGTCGGTGGTTCGATTCCACTCATCACCACGAAAACCTCTCCTTAACCGGAGAGGTTTTTTTGTTTCCTCTGCTTTCTCCTTCAACAGGCCCTCTATACTTTATTTCACCGGCAAGGTTCTAAATCCTCTCCTGCCCGTGAACTTTTAAGCAAAGTTTAATACTTTAGTTTTAGACCAAACCTTGAGGCATGAGAAGGACAACACAATGGAGCGCAATATTTGCAGGCATGGCAGCGGGCATTGGCACAGTATTGCTGCTCACCCTTATTTACTTTTTCTTTTTCCAAAAGCTAGCGCTGTAAAACAACCATGAGCAGAAGAAGAATATTTTGGACGGCCTATGCCGTTGGATTCGTAGTAGCTTCCCTGATCGCATCCTTTGCCATCTTCCAGTTCCACAAGCTGGTGCCCCAAAGCGTAGACTGGCAGGCCCTGCGGCTGTCGGACCTGGAAGGCAAGCCGGTATCGCTGGCAGATTATGAAGACAAAGTGTTGTTGGTGAACGTGTGGGCCACTTGGTGCAAGCCCTGTATTAAGGAGATGCCCTCTCTGGACGCACTACAGCAGCAGCACTCTGACAAACTGGCTGTGCTTACAATATCAGACGAAGACAAGGACAAGCTGGAGAAATTCAGGGAAGGGCGTGGTTACAGCATAGACTTTCTGAAGGCGAACGCGCCCCTTACCAGCCAGTCGCTTACGGTTTACCCCACATCATACCTTCTTTCTAAAGCAGGGGAAATAGAGGCTATCTACCTGGGAGAGCAGGACTGGAGCAGCCCGAAGATACAGGAAAAGCTACAACAGCTTTTTTAATCCTGGCAGTTTGCCCGTAGCTCCAGTAAGGCGGCACTATATCCCAACTGGTAGGCATCATTAAAATGTGCGCAGGCAGAATCCGGTTGTTGCTGCTCTATTTCTGTGCGCCCTAACAGGTAATACAAACGTCCGTTTTCCTTGTCGGCCGCCAACGCCTTCCGGTAGTCCTGCTCCGACCGGGCATAGTCTCCCTGTTTGTAATAACCAAAGCCGCGATAGGTCAGCGCGTCCACCTCATTTTGGCAAGCATCGCCACAGTTCGCCAGAAAAGAGGTAAAATCAGCAATAGCATCCTCATACTCCTTTAGATAGAACAGCCGCACCTCTCCCCTGGCCAGGTGCGCCCGCCACAGCTTTTTGTTTAGCTGTAGCGCCTGCGTCAGGTCCGCTTCCGCCTGCTGGTATTGGGCCAACTGCTGCAGACTGCGCCCGCGCATGTAAAACGCCTGCGCCGACGGCCGCTCCTGCAGCGCGATTGCCTTGTTCAGGTCGCTCAGGGCAGAGTTGTAGTTCTCATACACGTCCAACTCTATCATTCCACGCGCTTCGTAAGCAGCCCCATTCTCCGGCATAAAATGGATTGCATCAGACAAAAGCCTGTGCGCGCTACTGTACTTACCCCCTTCAATATAGGTTAAGGCAGTCCTATACTTGTCCTCCCCGGTAATATGATCCATCACCGTCTTTAACAGAAAGCTGAAAAGCAACAGGCCGGCTACAAAACTAACGGTAATGTACCAGTCCTTGCGGGAGAAGCGCCTGTTGTTCCGCTTTATGTTGCGGTAATAGCGTTCGGAAACACTCGCCGGGGGGCGGGTCTGGTAGTAACGCGTCTCGTGGTGCTGCGGCCGGTACTGGTTCACGGGGCGCTGCAACTCCCGCTGATACTGCAGGCGCAAATCGTAGCGCGCGCGCTTATCCGGGTTAGACAGCGTTTGGTAAGCCGTATTCACCAGCTTAAACAGCTCCTCTGCATGCTTGTCACCCGGGTTCCTATCCGGGTGATACTTTAGCGCGAGCTGCTTATAAGCGGCTTTCACCTCTTTTGCCGTGGCGGTGGGGCTGATACCTAAAACATTATATAAGTTATGCTCCAAACAGATGAAATTCAGAAAAAAACAATCTTAAATTTAGCAAAATCCGGACAATATGTAGCAAATTCCGTACTACACACTTACCCTTAGTTTTACTTTTCGTAAATTTTTAAATATACCTCCGTATACAGAAAAAGCACTTAAAAAGCTGAAAGAAACTATGGCTATACAAGATAACGGTACGCAGGAGCGGAACACCAGTCTTATCGAGAACCTGATGGGGTACATTGATACCCGCATAGATATCATACGTTTAGAAATACAGGAAAAGCTGAAGGCCTCCTTTGTAGGCTTGATGCACGTAGCCCTGTTAGCATTTGCCGGCTTTATGAGTCTTATTTTTGTTAACATTTTCCTGGGCCTCCTGTTAAACGAACTGTTGGATAGCACCTTCTGGGGGTTCGGCATCGTTGCCCTGTTCTATGTACTGCTGCTGGTAGTCCTGCTGATAGGTCTGGACAAGAAAGCGTTCCAGGGCCTAGCTGATAAAACATTTGACAATACTATTTATAAGTCTGACAAAAGAGAGCCACACGTATGAGCGAGTTATCCAATCCTTTATTTGACAATGAGCGGGAGTTCTTAGAGCGGCAGAAAGAAGAGTACAAAAACGCCCTGATGGGTGATGTGGACCAGATTAAGGCCCAGGGACAGGAAATGGGCAAGAAAGCCGCCATTGCGGGAGGAGTGCTGCTGGCCGGCTACCTGCTGAAGTGCCTGTTTAGCAGCAGCGATAAAAAGAAAGAGAAAAAAGAAGCCAAAAAGGAGAAGCACAGCAAAAGCAAGCACCGGAAAGCAAGTGAAACCATTCCAGTACAAGCCCCTTTGGTAGCGGTTACCCCACACCTGGGTGCACAGCGGGAGGGTTCCCTGCCTACGTCTGTGCGGGCAGTATACCCACACCCGGTTCAGACAGCCCCTCCTAGGCAGGAGGCAAAAAAGAGCTTTTTCGAGTCGGATGTGGCTAAGGCACTGACCCAGCAAGTAGTAGCGCTGGCCATGGTCTACGCTACAAAAAAGCTGGAGGATTACTTAAGTGGTGTCTCTGAAAATGACGATATTGCAGCTAAGCCAATAGAGGTTACTGAGATAGAGACAACCGAGTATATCATTCCAAAAGAGGATGCCGTTTAAAGACCTTTGCCAACAAAAAACCACTTCAGGCAGGAAGCACTTTGCAGTTCTGTTAGATCCAGATAACCTTACAGAGGCCTCCTGCCTGAATCTTTTAACACTTACCGAATCTCATCCTGTTGATTTTTTCTTTGTCGGGGGCAGCCTTGTCACCACAGACCACCAAGCCGGCCTCATACGGCTTCTAAAGGAACACAGCACAGTCCCCGTTATCCTTTTCCCAAGCAACAGCCTGCACATCGACAAGCAGGCTGACGGCATCCTGCTACTCTCGCTTATCTCTGGTCGTAACGCTGACTTCCTGATCGGCCAGCATGTGATTGCAGCCCCCATGCTGAAAGCCAGCCAACTGCAGGTGTACCCGACAGGCTACATGCTCGTGGACACCGGACGGCAGACAACAGCGTCTTACATGAGCGGCACTGCGCCTGTCCCTTTCGATAAGCCTGCAATCGCTGCCTGTACCGCCATGGCGGGAGAACTCCTGGGCCTGCAATACATTTACCTGGACGGTGGAAGCGGCGCCATGAAACCTGTTTCTGCGGAAATGATCGCTGCCGTGCGCGAGGCCGTGGAGGTGCCCGTGATTGTTGGAGGAGGCATCAACACAACCGAAAAGGCAAAAGCAGCCTTGGATGCGGGCGCAGATGTGCTCGTGGTTGGGAACCATATAGAAAAAAACCCCGGCTTTTTGGCCGAGGTTTCTAATCTTGTTGCTTCGTATAATGTAGCCTTAGATGTTCATCGCTGATTCGCGACGACGCATCTTGCCGGCCGGTATACCGAACATCATCTTAAAGCGGCGGCAGAAGTAAGCTGTGTCTTTATAGCCCACGTCTTTGCCGATCTCACGGATGCTTCTCTTTGTAGTACGCAGCAGGAACACGGCGCGCTCCATACGCTGGTACTCGATGTAGTCCTGCGGGTTAATGCCTGTCAGCATTTTGAAGTACTGGCCTACATAGTCCTCAGACACGTTCGCCACATTAGAAAGCACCTTGTTCGATAGGTCGCCACCCAGGTTCTCCTTAATGTAGTTGAACAGGTCGATGAGGCGAGGATCTTTGAAGTAAGTACTGTTTGTCGCCAACTGCTCCACAAACATTCTGTTCTTCAGGATATGACGCACAATCTCCACCACGATCTGCTCTGTGTAGAGGCCGATCAGGCGCTCTTTGCCTGGCAGGTCCTGCATGCTCTCCTCTACCACCTTGATCACAAGGTTGGCCAACTTGTTATTGTTGGAGATAAGGAACGCCGGCAAGTCCAGCGAAGCGAAGAAGTTAACGGAGTCGAATACTTTCGCCTCAAAACTCACATAGCTGTGGCTCTCATCCGCGTCACCAATCAGGTCAAGGTCGTTGTTGCTTCTAAAGAACTTTTCTCTGTTTGTGATCAGGTCATCATTGGTGATGGACTTACCCTCACCAGCAGGACCATACGTAACCTTCGTGCTTCGGCCACCCGGAATGAATAGAAGTTCCCCCTCTTCTACCATTTGCTCCTCATCACCGAAAAAGATGCTGCCCTTATGTAGCAGGATCAAATTGTTGCCAACATCGTAGTAGTTGCGAACAGTAAATGGCTGCTGCAACACTAGATTTTTAGCCTTAATGAACCGCACCCCAAGCGATTCAATAATCTTATTGTAATCTTCCATGTGTGTTACCAACTAACTTTTATACTATAAACCCTTTAAATTTGGCCTAAAGCTAAGATTAATCTTTATAAAATTCAAAATAAATTTTGAAAATAAATTTTAATTCAATAAACCCTATCTATAGCCCAAACGTCACGCAAGCAAGGTTTTGCACCTCATTTTACTTCAGTAGTTCTCTCGAAATTACTATTTTCTGTATCTCTGAAGTCCCTTCATAGATTTGTGTGATTTTTGCATCCCGCATCAAGCGCTCTACATGGTACTCTTTCACGAAACCATATCCCCCATGAATCTGAACAGCCTCTACCGTGGTATCCATAGCTACTTTTGATGCAAACAGCTTCGCCATGGCCCCCGACATTGCATAATCCTGGTGCGTGTCTTTATCGTAGGCGGCTTGCAAACAAAGCAAACGGGCAGCCTCAATGTTTGTCCCCATGTCCGCCAGCTTAAACTGTATGGCCTGATGTTTTGCAATCTCCACGCCAAAAGCCTTACGCTCCTTAGAATACTTCAGGGCCAACTCAAAAGCGCCAGAGGCAATGCCTAAAGCCTGCGAAGCGATACCGATACGGCCACCTGCCAAAGTAGACATGGCAAACTTAAAGCCGAACCCGTCTTCGCCAATACGGTTCTCCTTTGGTACTTTAACATCAGTAAACATTAAAGAGTGCGTATCGGACCCACGTATCCCTAACTTGTTCTCTTTAGGGCCTATCGCGAAGCCTTCCATGCCGCGCTCCACGATCAACGCATTGATTCCGCGGTGCCCTTTCTCTGGGTGCGTTTGTGCAATAACCAGATACACAGAGGCCGTGCTGCCATTCGTGATCCAGTTCTTCGTACCATTCAGCAGGTAATAGTCTCCCTTATCCTCGGCGGTAGTGCGCTGGGAGGTAGCATCAGACCCTGCCTCCGGCTCCGACAGGCAGAAAGCCCCGATAACCTCACCCGTTGCCAGCTTTGTCAGATACTTTTGCTTTTGCTCTTCTGTACCGTACTTCTCCAGCCCCCAGCATACCAGGGAATTATTTACAGACATCACCACAGAGGCAGAGGCATCCACTTTGGAGATCTCCTCCATGGCCAAAACATAAGAAATAGTGTCCATACCGCCTCCACCGTACTTCGGGTCCACCATCATGCCCAGGAAGCCAAGCTCGCCCATTTTCTTCACCTGCTCAGCCGGAAACTTCTGGTGCTCGTCACGCTCTATAACGCCAGGGAGTAGTTCTGTCTGTGCAAAATCACGGGCGGCAGCCTGTACTGCCAAATGTTCTTCTGTCAATTGAAAATTCATATTTTTTATCTAAAGCGGAGTTAAAAAAAGCTTTTAATGGCACAAAACTATCAATTCAGTTGCATTTATTAAACCCTATATTCTAATTATTATTGTACAGGGCCCACTTCTTGTACTTATTTTATTTGTATTAGTTTTTGTACCACAAAAAAAGTGCCGCCTGCACATGAAGTACAGACGGCACTAACATAATCAGGCAGATTAAGAACTTACTAGTCGCGACGGCCCATTAAAATAGATACATAATACAACAGGGTAGCCAAAGAGCCCAGCGCTGCAACCACATAGGTAAGGGCTGCCCACTTTAAGGCGTCTTTCGCCATGCCATGCTCCTGCGGCGTAACTACGCCACGATCACTGATCCAGGCCAACGCGCGCTTACTGGCATCAAACTCCACTGGCAGCGTTACAAAGCTGAAGATGGTTGTCAGGCCGAATAGCGCCACACCGATGGCAAGCGGCACGGGTGTAGTTTGTATCATCAGGATACCGATCAGGATAATCCACTGCATGTAACGGGAGGCAATGCTCAGCGCCGGTACCATGGCGGAGCGGAACTTCAGGAAGCTATAGGCCTTCGCGTGCTGCACAGCATGGCCGCATTCGTGTGCCGCTACGGCCGCCGCGGCAGCGCTTCTCGCCTCGTACACGTACTCACTCAGGTTAACCGTCTTGTCAGCCGGGTTGTAGTGGTCTGTTAAACGACCTGCCACCGACATCACGCGCACATCCGTAATGCCATTGTCGTGCAGCATCATTTCAGCAATCTCCCGGCCACTTAGCCCGGAACTGATCGGAGTTTGGGAGTACTCTTTAAACTTGCTCTTTAAACGCCAACTAACCCCGGCGCTTATAAGCATGAAAACTATACCAATAAAATATATACCTAACATAGCTTTACTTTACTTGTGTTGTCTTTACTTGCTTCTCTATTTTCTTTACGATATTGGTGGTAGAATAACCGGTAACGAGTGGTACTGTTTTCACCTCTCCGCCCCGGGCCGTCACCACCTCGTGCCCGATAATCTGCTCGAGGGTATAATCATCGCCTTTTACCAGGACATCTGGTTGCACAGCTTTAATCAGTTCGAGCGGCGTATTATCATCGAAGAGCACTACTGCATCTATATACAAAAGAGATGCCACAACGCGCGCGCGTGACGTTTCGTCCTGAAGGGGTCTGCTTGGCCCTTTTATACGGCTGACAGAAGCGTCTGTATTCAAGCCTAAAACAAGCTTATCACCCAGTTGGCTGGCTTTTTCAAGGTAGTCTACATGACCAAGGTGCAGGATATCAAAGCAGCCATTGGTGAAAACGATTTTACAGCCCTGGCTGCGCCAGCTTTGCAGCTGCTCCTGTAAGGCTGGAAGGGTATAAATCTTATCTGTTGATCTCATGGTGGGCTTTCGGGTTCATTTCGGCAGGCCGTGCCCCCACAGGGCGACGCTTCAGCATGCTTACCATAAAACTAATCACTCCCATCAGAACAACCAAAAGTGTTTGTGAGGTATGCGCCAGCAGGGCATAGGCCATGCCGCCTTCTTTAGGCACGCCATACAGCAACAGGGTAGCCTGCACCAACAAGTGATAAACGCCTATGCCTCCCTGTACCGGGGCCGCCATCCCCAGGGTTCCTACCACTAATACAGAGAGCGCAGCCCCCCAGGAGAGCCCGGCGGTAGCGGGCAGGGCGTAAAAGACAACAAGCGAGGAGCCATAGTACATCAGCCACACGAAGCCTGTATGCCCCCAAAACGCCACTTGGTTGTCTAGCTTTGTGATACTGAAAATACCCCGCAGCGTCCCTTTCACAAACAAAACTACTTTTTGGAAATAGCTATTCTGTCGTAACAGGCTCAGATAGCGCAGAAACACTGCCAGTATGACAATACCAGAGCCCAGCAGTATCCAGAACAGCCAGTAGAAAGAAGTAAAGCTTTGCTCGAGACCTGCATACCTTTCCGAAAACAAATCGAGAAAGAAGCCCCGGATACGGTCGAACTCAACAAGGAAAGCAAGCGAGGTAACCACCCCAAGCATCAGCATGTCCACCATGCGCTCCGCAATGACAGTACCGAAGCCCGTGTTTACCGGTAAGCCGTCTGTGCGGCGGAGCATGCTGCAGCGCACTACCTCGCCCATGCGGGGCAGCACCAGGTTAGCCAGGTAGCCTACCATCATGGCGTTATAGGTATTCGTAAGGGTCGGGTGGTAACCCGTTGGCTTTATCTGCATCCGCCAACGTATGGCCCGGCTCCCATATGCCGAAGCCCCCATCAACACTGAGACCAACACCCATCCATAATCGGCGCTAAGAAACTCCGCCCACATTTTCTGAAAGTCCAGCTCCTTCAGCGCGTACCACATCAGAAAGACGGACACCCCCAGCAGCAGGACATACTTCAGAAATGAGAGCAGTTTACTCATGAAGCAAAGGCTACACCAAGCGGTTGTGCTGGTCAGGGAAAACAAGCGTAGGGGTATGGCTCTTGGCATCTTCGAACTTAATGCTGCAGTAAGAGATTACGATCACCACATCGCCTACCTGCACTTTTCGGGCGGCCGGTCCATTCAAGCAAACAGTCCCCGTACCACGCTCGCCCTTGATCACATAAGTTTCGAAGCGTTCTCCGTTGTTGATGTTAACAATCTGTACCTTCTCGTTTTCTACGATATTAGCCGCATCCATCAGGTCCTCATCTATGGTAATGCTACCCACATAGTGTAATTCGGCCTGTGTTACTTTACAACGGTGAATCTTGGATTTTAAAACCTCAATATACATGATATACTTTTGTAATAGGGCGCAATTTAGATAATTGGCAGCATATTAACTACCAAAGCCCAAGCCTCCTGAGGGGCTGTTACAGGGCAAACAATCTACGCTTCGTTTAAATTCACCAGCATGTTATCAATCAGGCGCACAGGCCCCACAAAGGCTGCTATACACAAGGCTACTTCCTGTTCCCCCTCCAGTTTAGTCAGCGGCTGCAGACTGTCAGGGTTGGCGATTTCGAAATACTCTAACTTTACCTGGTCTATGCCTTGCAGGTAAGCGGCTACGTTAGCTTTTATGTCGGCAACTTGTTCCTGCCCCAGCTGCTCTTTGGCGAGCTGCATTGCCTTATACAGGGAAGTAGCTACTCCGCGCTGCGTAGTATCCAAGCGCTTGTTTCGGGAGGACATCGCCAAGCCATCCGCCTCCCGGACAGTTGGGTAGCACACCAGTTCCAGGTCAAAGCTCAGGCCCTTTACCAACTGCCGCACAATGGCGACCTGCTGCAGGTCCTTTTGCCCGAAGTAGGCGCGATGCGGTTGCACGAAATGAAAGAGCTTGCTTACGATCGTGGCTACTCCGTTGAAATGGCCCGGGCGGTGCTCCCCTTCCATCACCTCCTCCAGCGCTCCGAAACTAAAATGCAGCAGTGGCTGTTGTGGATATACTTCCTCTGCGTCCGGAGAAAACAGGTAATTACAGCCGGCTATTTCTAACAACTGGATATCCTGCTCTAAAGTGCGGGGGTAAAGCTTGTAATCGTCGGGATTATTGAACTGTGTGGGATTAACGAAAATGCTGCAGATCGTGATATCGTTTTCGGAGGCTGAGGCACGCAGCAGTTGCAGGTGCCCCTCGTGCAGTGCCCCCATGGTAGGCACAAAGCCGATACGCTTGCCGCTACAGCGCAGCGATTGCACTGTTTCCCGAATAACATGAACCTGCTTTATAACTTCCATGTCGGTTGTTTTAGTGTTTTGATGATGCAAAAGCCGGCAAAAGTAAGTTATAGCGCATAAAATTGAAAATTAGAATAAAAATTACTAATTTTGCACGTCCCATTACTGTTGCTTATTAAATTTTAACTACATACCCATGTCAAAATTGCGAATCTTATACGCCGCCACCGAGATCAATCCTTTCTTGCAAACCACAAAAGTAGCAGAGTTTTTGCAAACCCTGCCACAAGGGATGCAAGAGCGAGGAATGGAGATCCGGATTTTTGTTCCCAGGTTCGGCCTGATCAATGAGCGCAAAAACCGTTTGCATGAGGTGGTACGCCTTTCGGGCATCAACATCGCCGTTGGCGACGATGAGAAACCTCTTGTGATAAAAGTGGCTTCCATCCCGAACGCCAAGTTACAGGTATATTTTATTGACAACGAAGACTATTTCCACAGAAAGTCTGTTTTCGTCGACAAGAACAACAAATTTCACCAGGATAACGACGAGCGCGCTATCTTCTTCTGTAAAGGAGTGATTGAAACCGTGAAGAAACTGGGCTGGGCTCCGGACATTGTACATTGCAACGACTGGATGACAGGCCTAATTCCAATGTATCTGAAGACGACTTACAAGAAGGACCCGATCTTTAAAGACG
Organism: Pontibacter ummariensis; assembly: GCF_900188175.1. Classification (GTDB taxonomy): domain Bacteria; phylum Bacteroidota; class Bacteroidia; order Cytophagales; family Hymenobacteraceae; genus Pontibacter; species Pontibacter ummariensis. Next base: position 12,265 of record NZ_FZOQ01000003.1, read on the forward strand.
CTAAGTCCATGTTCACGGTGTATAACCATAACTATACACATAAATTCAGCAAGGACCTGCTAGAGAAAGTGAAAATGCTGGACATTGAGGACGAGATGCTGAAACACCTGGAGTCTGCCGACTGCGATGGCTTCATTAAATGTGGCATGGAGTATGCTGATGCTGTTATTAAGACGAACGAGAATTTCGGCGACAGCATAAACGCTTTGTTTAATGATTACATGAAAACAAAGAGCATTAGCACAGTAGGCGCTGATGACGCCTTGGTAGATAATTACTACAACTTGTACAACGAACTCTGCGGGTCATCAGCAGTAGCTTAGTAGAACAAGTTTCTGTTCAAAGTACTAGTGGCCAAACTACTGTTTTAGGATAGAAAGCATTTCATGCTAGTTGCAAAAGCTGCCGTTCACAACCAGGATAACTGGTTTGAGCGGCAGCTTTTGCTGTTAAAGATACTTTACCCGAATAAATTCACATTGGGAAGTGTAAATAAATTCACCTTAACTCCGTACCATCAGAAAGATGGACTGAGTCGTTAATTATCACCTATATATATTATAATCTATAAACAAGTACCTTTGCGGTACTTACTTATTTTACTATAAAGAAATTATGTGTGGAATTGTTGCATATGTAGGGCACAGAGAAGCTTGCCCGGTTATTATTAAAGGCCTGAAAAGGCTTGAGTACAGGGGGTACGACAGCGCAGGTATAGCTTTGATGAATGGTTCTTTGAACGTATATAAGAAAAAAGGAAAGGTAGCAGACTTGGAAGCTGCCCTTGCTGATGTAGATACGCATGGCAACATTGGCATAGGACATACCCGTTGGGCCACGCATGGGGAGCCGAACGATGTTAATGCACACCCACATTACTCTACGTCCAGAAACATTGCCATTATCCACAATGGTATTATTGAGAACTACGCTTCCTTAAAGCAACTGCTCATCCAGAAAGGACACACCTTTCAGTCAGAGACGGATTCGGAGGTATTCATTAACCTGATCGAAGACATCCGGGTTAACAATAACTGCTCATTGCCAGAGGCAGTTCGTTTGGCGATGCACGAAGTAGTAGGCGCTTATGCTATTGTCGTACTCTCTAAAGACACACCCAACCAATTGATCGCAGCCCGTAAAGGCAGCCCGCTAGTGGTTGGCATCGGCAAAGGAGAATTCTTCCTTGCTTCGGATGCTACGCCGATTATAGAGTATACCAACGAAGTAGTGTACCTGAACGATTACGAACTGGCGGTTATCCATGACGGGCAGTTAGATATTCGCACCAAAGAGGACGTGAAAAAGACCCCGTACGTGCAAACACTGGAGATGGCGCTGGAGTCTATAGAGAAGGGCGGCTATGAGCACTTCATGCTAAAAGAGATCTTTGAGCAGCCTAAGTCTATCCTGGACAGCATGCGCGGACGCATGATTGCCGAGAATGACCATTTAATGATGGCTGGCGTACGGGAGTTTGAGAACAAGTTCCAGAACGCTGACCGTATCATCATCGTGGCCTGTGGCACTTCCTGGCATGCTGGTCTGGTAGCAGAGTACCTGTTCGAGGATTTAGCCCGTATCCCGGTGGAGGTAGAGTATGCGTCAGAATTCCGCTACCGTAACCCAATTATTACAGAGAAAGACATTGTGATTGCCATTTCACAATCTGGTGAAACAGCAGACACACTGGCTGCTCTTGAGTTAGCGAAATCGAAAGGCGCAACTATTTTTGGTGTCTGTAATGTAGTGGGCTCTTCTATTGCCCGTGCTACTGACGCAGGTGCTTATACACATGCTGGCCCTGAAATCGGGGTAGCCAGCACAAAGGCTTTCACAGCGCAAGTAACCGTACTTACGCTAATTGCCATGATCATTGGCAAAAAGCGCGGCACCTTGGAAACCACGAAGCTACGCCAGTTGATTGCAGAGATGGAAAGCATCCCGAGCAAAGTAGAAAAGGCGCTACAACTGAATGAACAGATTATAGGCATTTCTGAAGTCTATAAAGACGCAACAAATTTCCTTTACCTGGGTCGCGGCTACAACTTCCCGGTTGCCTTGGAGGGCGCCCTTAAACTGAAGGAGATTTCTTATATACACGCTGAGGGCTATCCTGCGGCAGAGATGAAGCACGGCCCGATTGCCCTGATCGATGAGCAAATGCCGGTAGTGGTGATCGCGACCAAAGACAGCTCTTATGAGAAAATCGTATCGAATGTACAGGAGGTGCGTGCCCGTAAGGGTAAAGTAATCGCGGTTGTTACGGAAGGAGACACAACAATTCCTGCCATGGCTGATCATGTGATCGAGATACCAGAGACAAGCGAGCACCTGGTGCCACTGCTGTCGGTTATCCCGCTGCAGTTACTGTCTTACCACATTGCTGTAATGCGCGGCTGTAACGTAGACCAGCCACGTAACCTGGCGAAGTCTGTGACAGTAGAATAAAGAATTACTTAGAAACTGATAGAAAGGGAGCCTTGTTAGGTTCCCTTTTTTGCTTAGGATTTAGCACCTAAGGGAAGATACGGATGCTTCCATGTCGTTTTGATGAAAAGTCATTTGCCCCTGACAGAACAAGCCAGCCTCGGTTTCTGTACCTTTGAATGTAAACACTAATCCAACTTATTCACTATGGCACATACCATTATTAATTCCCCGAATGCCCCTGCCCCTATCGGCCCTTACAGCCAGGCCACCATGGCTAACGGCGTGTTGTATGTTTCTGGTCAGATAGCATTTGATCCCCAAAGCGGAGACCTGGTAAATGACAGTATCGAGAACGAAACGCATCAGGTGATGAAGAACCTGCAGGCAATTCTGCAAGAGGCGGGAATGGACTTTGGGAATGTTCTGAAGTGCACCATCTTCGTGAAAGACCTCAATAACTTCGGTCGCATAAACGAAACATACGGCAGCTATTTTAACAGTAATCCACCTGCCCGCGAAACGGTAGAGGTTAGCCGTCTCCCAAAAGACGTAAACGTAGAGATTTCTTGTATCGCTGCCAAATAACCTTTACATGATGAAGGAACAAAGGCAGCCCTTATTTTCTGTCTTTGTTCCTTTGTCTCTCTTTATCCCCCTTTAGCAGGTATGGGCAGGGTAAAAGATCCCTTACTAGGTTTAGATGTTTGCTCCTTTTGTTGCTTCCCCCTCATCGCCCTCTTTTACCTCTTCCCCTTCTATATTACCATACACTTCGCGCTCGTGCTTGCCGGGTTCTGCGTTCACTGCCGAGTTGCCTACCTCTACCTCCTGCCGTATTACGCGCACGGCATAGTCCGAAGGGTAAATATTGTAGCCGTATTTGCGGGAGTACACAAAGGTAAAAACAGCCCCAAAGAAGATGATCTGGGAAGTAAAGAACACCCAGGTCAGAATTACCACCACAGAGCCGGCAGCCCCATAGACCGAGCCAACATCGTTTTTGCCAAGATAGAAGCCAATCAGCCCCCGGAACAGCACAAACAGCAGTGAGGTCACGAAGGCGCCAATACTCACGTCCCGCCATCGTATCTTCGCATCGGGTAAGAACTTGTAAATGCAGGCAAACAGAAAGGACATGAGTAGAAAGGCCGACAGGAAGTTAGCGGCATGCAATACATAAATTACCCAACCGGAAAAGCGCGCCGTCAGGAAGTCTCCTATGGCTACTAAAAGCGTGTTGGCGAGCAAGGAGAGGAGAAGTACGATGGCTACTGCCAGGATCATCCCGAAGGAGAGGATTCTGTCCAGCAGCAGCTTCAGATAGCCCCGCTTGGGCACCGGCTTTACGTACCAGATATCGTTCAAAGAATTCTGCAGTGAGATAAAAACGCCCGTGGCTGCCACAAACAGGGCAATGGCACCCACCAGGGCCGCCCAGCTCAGGTCGCTGAACTCGTTCACATTCTCCACCATCTTCTGCACAGCATAGGCCCCTTCCGTCCCGATTAGCTCCTTGATGCGGTAATAAATCTCCCCAGACACAGCCTGCTTTCCGAAGAAGTAGCCAGCAGCGCTGATGATGATAATCAGCATGGGGGGTAGCGAGAAAATGGTATAGTACGCCAGGGCTGCTCCCTTCTGAAAGGAGTTGTTATCAATAAACTCAAGAGTAGTCTCTTTTAATAAGCACCAGGCTATCCATAGTCGCTTTCGTACCATTGCGAGCAGCTTTCATTCTATTTAGCAGATACGGAAATATCTGATTATGTTTATAATAAGCTAACCAACAGCGCCTTTGCTTGTTTTAAGCCTTCCGGGCTTAAAGGAGGTAGGTCTTACCGATACAAACTTTATTTCGTACCTTTGTGCCGAATTTGACAGATCTGAATCAGACTTTATACATGGAAAGAGAAGTTAGAGTACGCTTTGCCCCAAGCCCAACCGGGCCTCTCCATATTGGTGGTGTCCGCACTGCCCTTTATAACTTCCTGCTGGCCAGGAAAACCGGGGGAAAGATGATCCTCCGCATCGAAGACACCGACCAGACGCGCTTTGTACCTGGTGCCGAGGACTATATCCGCGAGTCGCTGGAGTGGTGTGGCATTGAGTTAGACGAAAGCCCCTGGAATGGAGGCCCCTACGCCCCCTATCGCCAGTCGGAGCGCAAGCCTATGTACATGCAGTACGCATTGCAGTTGGTAGAGGCAGGTCATGCCTACTATGCTTTTGATACAGCGGAGGAACTGGAGGCCATGCGTGAGCGATTGAAGGCAGCCAAGGTAGCCACACCGCAGTACAATGCCATCACCCGTGCCACCATGAAGAACTCCCTTACCCTTCCTGAGGATGAGGTAAAGCGTCGCCTGGAGTCCAGGGAGCCTTATGTTATTCGCCTGAAGGTGCCCCGTAAGGAGGAAGTACGCCTGAAAGACCTGATCCGTGGCTGGGTAATGGTGCACTCTTCTGCCATCGATGATAAAGTACTGATGAAGTCAGACGGAATGCCAACCTATCACTTGGCGAACATTGTGGACGATCACCTGATGAAGATCACGCACGTTATCCGCGGCGAAGAGTGGCTTCCATCTGCGCCGCTGCACGTGCTGCTGTATCGTTACCTGGGCTGGGAAGATACGATGCCGGAGTTTGCCCACCTGCCACTACTCCTGAAACCAGACGGAAACGGCAAACTGAGCAAGCGCGACGGCGATAAGTTAGGCTTCCCGGTATTCCCGCTTCGCTGGACTGACCCTAATACAGGCGAGGTATCCTCTGGCTACCGTGAGAGCGGCTACTTACCGGAAGCATTCACCAACTTCCTGGCTTTCCTGGGCTGGAATCCTGGCACGCAGCAGGAACTGTTCTCCATGGACGAATTGATACAGGAGTTTTCTGTGGAGCGCATCGGTAAATCCGGTACCCGCTTCGACATACAGAAGGCCCGCTGGTTTAACGAGCAGTACCTGCGCGCCAAACCGGACAACGAGTTAGCAGGTTACCTGATCAAGGCACTGGCGGAGCATAACATCACCACGACAGTAGACAAAGCCGAGAAGATTGCCGGGCTCATGAAAGAGCGCGTAAGCTTCCCGCAGGATTTCTGGCAGGAGGCGAAGTACTTCTTTGTGGCCCCTACGGAATACAACGAGAAGGTAGCCTCCAAGAAGTGGAACAGCCAGGCCGTGGCTGTGTTCGAGGACTTTAAAAATGAGTTACCATCACTGGAGAACTTTAATGCCGATGCCGTAAAAGATTTGTTAATGAGTATCCTGGAGCGCCGCGGCATGAAGATCGGTCAGGTACTACAGGCTCTTCGGCTAGCCGTTACCGGTGCGGAGGCTGGTCCTGACCTGATGCAGATTATCGAGGTGATTGGCCGCGAGGAAACCATTCAGCGCATCGAAACAGCTATAGAAAAGTTAAGCGCTTATGCATCAGCATAGGCTAAAACACCAATAAAAAGCGCAAAAGGCTAGCCTCTCCGGCTGGCCTTTTTTGTTGCCTAACTGTTTGGCCTTGCAACAAATTGTAGCCACAACGCTTATACAAAGAGAGAATTTAACGTTGAAAGATCATGGCCAAGAATAAGAAAGAAGGTAAAAACGCTAAAAAGAAGTCACGGGTACACAAAGACCTGGAGGGCTTTGAGATAAAGGTGAACGAGCATGGGGAGATCATCTCGAACTATAGCATCGATAAGATAAACGAGTTCCTGAACAGCAACGTGGAGGATAAGAAACTGATGAAGCGCGATGCTGCTGAGCGGGCCAAGCGCGAGGAAGAAGAGGCCTACCACGTGGAGGAGAACGAAGAACCGGAAGAAACAGACGAGGACTTCGTTCGCAACACCAGCGGCACCTCCGACGAGGAAGAGGACGAGAACCTACCCAAGGCACGCCGCCGCAGAAAAGGAGAGGAAGATGACGAGGAAGACGATGAGGACTAATATCCTGCAAGAGCTTGCATAAGAGATAAAAGGCAGAAGGGGCAGCTAAGGCACAACTAGCTGCCCCTTCTGCCTTTTTCTTAAATTTTGGCTATCTTTCTACTGTCACAAACCATATCAGCAAAACTATGAAGAACTCACACGAAGTAGACTACAAGATCTTTGGCAACGACATCCAAGTGCTGGAGATAGAACTGGATCCAAACGAGACGGTAATTGCAGAAGCCGGGGCCATGGTGTACATGGAGGAAGGCATTGACTTTCAGACTAAAATGGGTGATGGCTCTAACCCTACTCAAGGGTTCCTGGGTAAGCTGGTATCGGCGGGTACGCGTATGCTGACCGGAGAGTCTCTGTTCATGACGCACTTTACGCACCGTGGGCAGGGCAAAAGCCGGGTCGCCTTCTCCGCCCCCTACCCTGGCACCATCCTCCCCATCGATCTTAGCACCACCCGCAACAACAGCCTGATTACCCAAAAAGATGCTTTCCTGGCTGCAGCCCTGGGCACTAAACTAAGCATCCATTTCAATCAGCGGCTGGGTTCTGGCTTTTTTAGCGGCGAGGGCTTTATCTTACAGCGCATGCAGGGCGATGGCCTTGCCTTCGTGCACGCCGGCGGTACCATTGTAGAAAAGCAACTGGATAATGAGACGCTACGCGTGGATACAGGCTGTGTGGTAGCCTTTGAGGAAGGCATAGACTTTAGTGTACAGCGCGCAGGAGGACTCAAGTCGATGGTTTTTGGCGGCGAGGGCTTGTTCCTGGCTACGCTCCGTGGCACAGGCAAGGTATGGCTGCAGTCTATGCCCGTGAAGAAGCTGATTGAGGCATTGATGCCACGCGGAGAAAACGCAAACAAGGAAGGCGGCATGTTCAGCAGTTTCATGGAGTAGATGAAGCTACCTGCTCAATTGTAAACTGAGTTTATGTGTAGAATCTACCTTAGATAAACCTGCTAAAGCAAGAGCCCCGACAGATTAAACCTATCGGGGCTTTTGCTTTAAGCATTCAACTTTATTCTATTAAGATCTGTTGTTTTTAAAGGCTCTTCTGTTGTTGCAGTAACTTGCGTTCGCCTATCCATAGTAGAACAATTCAGGGAACGATTGGAAGCGTTATTCCTAAGACGAGCCAAAGCCAGAAAGACCGGTTGTAGCAATGAGCCCCATATGGCCTGTTAACAGAGGTACGCCAAGACGGTACCCAGTAAGCTAATAAAACGTCTAATCTAAGGTCATCCCGTTATTCTATTCGGCAAAAGGCATCCTCAATTTTTACTTTATTTACAGGAGCTTGGTCTAAAAAGCTCTTTCAGACTAACGCCATAATCTCCTCCAGGTACTCTCTCGTGTTTGACAGGCGGGGCACTTTATGCTGCCCTCCCAGCTTTCCTTTTTTACGGAGCCAGCCGATGAAAGTACCGTGCGGCACGGCATGTACGATGGGGGCCTGCAGGGCAATATCTTTCTCGCGCTTGGCATCGTAGTCAGAGTTTATCTCCCGCAAGGTATTATCCAGCACCTGTGTGAACCGCTCTAAGCTGTCGGGCTCCTTCTCAAACTCAATAAGCCACTCATGGCCACCACGCTTGCCGCTTTCCATATATACAGGCGCTGCGGTAAAGTTATAGATAATGGCACCCGTCTCTTTGCAAGCCTGCGTTACGGCCACCTCTGCGTTCTCCACAATTACCTCTTCTCCGAAAGCATTGATAAAGTGTTTGGTGCGACCCGATATTTTAATCCGGTAAGGGCTAAGACTGGTAAAACGAACCGTATCCCCTAGCTTATAGCGCCACAAGCCAGCATTGGTCGAAATCACCAGCGCGTAGTTCTTGCCCAACTCCACCTGGTCCAGGGTCAGTGCCTTCGGCTGTTCTTCGTTGAACTGGCCTGCGGGAATGAACTCGTAGTACACCCCGTAGTCCAGCATCAACAGCATCTCGTCCTCCGTGTCGCGCTGGTCCTGTATGCCGAAGAAGCCCTCGGAGGCACTGTAAATCTCCAGGTAGTTCATCTTATCAGAGGGAATGAGCTCCCGGAACAGTTGCCTGTAAGGTCCGAAAGCCACGGCACCGTGGGCAAACAGCTCCAGGTTAGGCCATACCTCCAAAATGTTGTTTTTTCCTGTTACCTCCAGAATACGCTTCAGCAGCACGTAGGTCCAGGTAGGCACGCCTGATAAGCTGGTCACATTCTCCGGCACAGTCACCTCCACCATCTTCTCTATTTTCTCCTCCCACTTGTCCATCAGAGCAACTTTCAGCGGAGGGGTACGCATGGCCTCCGCCCATATCGGCAGGTTCTGCATGATCACCGCCGAAACATCGCCACAGGAGATGTTCGGATTAAACTCGCTGGGGCGATGGCTCCCCCCGATAGAAAGCCCTTTACCTTTAAACAGCTTAGATTCCGGATAAAGGTTCACGTAGATAGAAAGCAGGTCCTTGCCCCCTTTGTAATGGCAGTCTTCCAGAGACTCTGGAGTAACAGGGATAAACTTGCTGCGGGCATTGGTGGTGCCGGAAGATTTCGCAAACCACTCCACCTTGCTGGGCCACAGCAGGTTCCGTTCCCCCTTTAGCGTACGCTCTATGTAAGGGTACAACTGCTCGTAGGCACTTATCGGTACCCGCTCCTGAAACTCCTGGATAGAGTTAATGTCAGCATAGCCGTACTTCCTGCCCCACTCCGTTGCCTTAGCCGTGTGGATCAGGTTCTGAAACAGCTCCTCCTGCACCTCGTGCGGGTATTTCCGAAACAGATCGATCTGGTGAATCCGCTTCTTCATCACCCACGTCACTATAGAATTAAATATCATCAAGGCTAATAAAGCATCAGGTTAGATCTTTCGCTTCAGCTCGAAGTGTTTACCCAGGTACACGCGCCTTACTTGTTCGTCGGCGGCCAGCTCTTCGGCGGTACCGGACTTCAGGATTTTACCCTCAAACAGAAGGTAGGCACGGTCGGTGATGGAGAGTGTCTCGTTCACGTTGTGGTCGGTGATGAGGATACCGATGTTCTTGCTCTTCAGCTTCGCCACAATACTCTGGATCTCCTCCACTGCGATGGGGTCTACCCCTGCAAAAGGCTCATCCAGCAGTACGAATTTAGGGTCTACGGCCAGAGCACGGGCAATCTCGGTCCGGCGGCGTTCCCCACCAGATAACACAATGCCTTTGTTCTTGCGCACATGCGTTAAAGAGAACTCCTCCAGCAAACTCTCCACCTTTTCATGCTGCTCCTTTTTAGGCAGCTTCGTCATCTCCAGCACCGATAGGATATTCTCCTCTACTGTCAGTTGCCGGAAAACAGACGCCTCCTGAGCCAGGTACCCTACGCCTCGCTTGGCGCGCTTGTACATGGGCAAATCAGTGATGTCCTCCTGATCCAGGAATATTTTGCCCCTGTTAGGCTTCACCAAACCCACGATCATGTAAAACGAAGTGGTTTTACCAGCACCGTTTGGCCCTAGCAAGCCCACGATCTCGCCTTGATTCACCTCCACGCTCACGTCGTTCACAACGGTGCGCGCTTTGTACTTCTTTATCAGGTTTTCTGCTCTCAGTATCATCGTGGCTAAATTACGCATAAAGGCGCCATCCTGCAACGGATTGGGTCCAGCTAGAGGCGTCACGTTCTCAGGATCTTATATATTAATTTCGCTATTAAAACTTAACCAACAATCTGTTTAATCCTTTTTATCTACTGTTGTATAAGCCGGGATTAATATTTAATTTGAATCTCGCTTCATCTCAAATCCTTGTTTTTATGCCATTACCCCTGTTTATCTCGACTTGTCAGAAACTGGCATTTTCGGGCTTGCTGCTGCTGTCCGGATATCCCGGCTTTGGTTTAGATACGACAGAACCTGTGAACAACGACCCGAAAGCAGCAAGCACAAACAGCGTGGAGAGATCTTCGATAAAAGGCATCGACGTGTCGCGGTGGCAAAAGGAAGTAGACTGGTCACTTGTGCGGGAAACAGATGTTGCGTTTGCCTTTATAAAGGCCTCCCAAGGGGAATTCCGCATAGATCCCTACTTTGCCCGCAACTGGGAAGAAACCAAACGCCACGGTATTAAGCGCGGTGCTTATCATTACTTTAAACCAGAGGCCCCTGCTCTGTGTCAGGTGGAGCTGTTTAAGAGCATCGTAACCCTGGAACCAGGCGACCTGCCCCCTGTATTGGACGTGGAGGTAGTGGAACCAGGGATGAAGGGCGAAGAGCTACGACGAAATATAAAAGTTTGGCTAGAGGAAATCACTGCCCATTACGGTGTTAAGCCCATCATTTATACCAGCCAGAACTATTACCGCAGATGGTTGCAGGGGCACTTCCAGGAGTACCATTTCTGGATCGCCCGCTATAGCGACAACAAGCCTGAGCTGCACCAGGCAGACAGCTGGATGTTTTGGCAGCATACCGACCGAGGAAGGGTTACAGGTATCAATGCAGCAGTAGACATGAACTTCTTTATGGGAGACTTAGAAACGCTGAACCAGCTGTGCCTGCCCGAAATTGTGGCACAGAAAGAACAGGTGAGCCCGCTCTCCCAATTAAAGCACATGTATCCTTTGCCGTAGTATAACAAGGTACACAGCTAAAGACACAGGGTATGTACCCAACAGGAAGAGGAGGCTTGGTTAAGCCTCCTCTTCCTGTTTATAGCAATGCTTGCAGCATTGCGTTATTTCATTCTGATATCCTTGATACGGAGTTGCAGGGTGGTTACTCCCCTGTAAACGTTCTCTTCGATCGTGTAGCACAAGTCAAAGGGGATGCCTTTGGAGATAGGCTTATAAAAATCACTCAAGCCGAAGCCAATGGCATCGATGCTATAAAAGCCATCCTGCGTCAGGCGCAGCTTCAGGTGCGAATCCCCCACCACGCGTACACTACCTGTATCATACACACACTCCGACACAAACACAGGGCGCATGTTACCGGGGCCGAAGGGCTCCATCTGTCGCACGATGTTGTAGAAGTTACGCGTGATCTGTTTGAGGTCGATCTTCGCGTCTATCTCTATCTGCGGGATCTTTTGCTCTTTAGTAATTGTGTTGCTTACCACCTCCTCAAAGCGCTTTATAAAGGCAGGGACGTTCTCCACAGGCAAGGTGAGGCCTGCAGCGTACATGTGACCGCCAAACTGCTCTAAGAGGTCTGAGCAGCTCTCAATGGCACTGTGCACGTTAAAGCCATGCACAGAGCGGGCCGAGCCAGAGGCTTTGCCGTTGGACTGTGTCAGAATAATGGTGGGGCGGTAATATTTTTCAATGCAGCGGGAGGCCACAATACCAATCACCCCTTTATGCCAGGTCTCCTTAAACAACACGGTAGAGTTTGCCGTCCGCAAAAAGTCATCCGCCTCTATCATCTGCAGGGCTTCCTTGGTGATGTTCGTGTCCTTGGTGCGCCGCTCTTTATTCGACTCGTTGATGATGTCGGCCATCCGGAAGGCGTCCTCTTTCGTCTGAGCCAGGAGCATGCGCACAGAGTTCTTGGCATCGCCCATACGGCCCGCCGCATTAATACGGGGGGCAAAACCAAACACAATGCTGGTGATATCCATCTCTCCGGTAATGCCAGCCAGTTCCTTCAACGCATCTAGCCCGGGGCGCATGGGCTGGGGCCCGTTCAAGTGCTGCAAGCCATAGTAAGCCAGGATGCGGTTTTCGCCGGTGATGGGCACGATATCAGCAGCGATACTTACAACGAGCAGGTCCAGTAGTTTGTAAGCTTCCTCCTGTGCAATATCATTCTGCATACAGAAAGCCTGTATCAGCTTAAAACCCACTCCACAGCCCGACAACTCTTTGTAAGGATAAGGACAATCCACTTGCTTGGGGTCCAGTACAGCCACTGCCTTGGGAATGTCCTCGTCAGGTAAGTGGTGATCGCAGATAATAAAGTCAATGCCTTTCCCGGAGGCGTAGGCCACTTTATCCGCTGACTTAATGCCACAGTCCAGGCTGATGATCAGGCTAAAACCATGTTCCGCTGCCCAGTCTATGCCCTGGCTCGAAACGCCGTAGCCCTCTTTGTACCTGTCCGGGATGTAGAAATCAATTTGATGGGTGTAGTTGCGGAGAAAGCCGTACATGAGGGCCACGGAGGTAGTCCCGTCTACGTCGTAGTCGCCGTACACCAGTACTTTCTCGCCCTTGTGCAGGGCCTGGTTCAGACGGTCTACAGCTTGCCCCATGTCCTTCATGAGGAAGGGGTCGTGCAAATCACTGAGGCTGGGGCGGAAGAAGCGCCGAGCTTCTTCAAAAGTGCAGATACCGCGTTGGCAGAGGATGCCGGTTAGCGTTGGGCTGATTTTAAGCGCCTGTGCAAGGTTCTCAACTACCTCCGCTGGCGACTCCTGATTGTGTACCCACCTTTTCTCCATATGCTTCTGCTACACTACAATTGTTCGGTTGCAAAGGTAGCCAATTTAAGGTACTTTTCGTGGCAGGGCCGAAAGGCTTCCTTTAGCCTAGCTCCAAAAATTCGTACTTTTGCAGTGCTACAACAGGAGAACGTATGAAACGATTCAGAGAGCTTTTCGAAAAGTATAAGAATTATTCCCTGGACCTGATCATGTACGGGTTCTTTATTCTCTTTCTACTTATCCTCTTTATCTTTTTCGGCTAAGCCTGCCTTAGTTCAGGGTATCGCCCCGCAACTTCCGGAACCGCTTGCGCGCCTCTGCTGCATACACACTACCGGCATGCTTCACCAGCAGGTCGTTGTACAGTTGCTGTGCCTTTTCCTTCTCCTGCAAACTCTCCTCATAGATAAAGGCCATCCTGTACAAGGCATCATCACTCAGGATATCGAACTGCGGGTTACCCACGATCTTTTGCAGGTTCTCTACGGCCTTCTCAAAATTACCTGTACGCTCGTAGATATTGGCCTTCTGAAAAAATATCTCATCGGTTAGGCTATGCCCCGGGTACTTCTGCAGCATGCTGTCCAGGCCCTCTAAGGCCTCATCCAGCTTGTTCTGGAACACCAGCAGCTCGATGGCCGCATAGGCTTCCATGGCCACGGTAGAGGTGTCCAGACCCGTGTTATCCGTAATCAGCAGGCTCAGGTCCATAGCGTCATTGGCGATCTCCCGACTGGTGGCTAATTTCAGGATGTCGAGGTGTGCCTGTGCCAGCTCGAAGTCTCCCTTATAGTAGTTGAGGCGGGCGTTACGGAGCTTGGCCTCGTGCCCGATAGGGGTCTCCTTGTGCGACTTCTCTACCTGTGAGTACAGCAGGGTACTCTCCCATGGCTCTCCCTTTAGCAGGTAAATATCCCCCAGCGTTAGTTTGGCATCAGCAACCAGATCAGGATTAGCACGGGGCATGGCAATCGCTTCCTGCAACAGGGCAATGGCCTTTTCTTTATCATCCAAATAAAAGGCGTATAAGTTGGCCATGTGCTGCAGCACCTCTACTGTTTGCGGGCTACGCCCTACCTCGTTCAGCAGCGCCTCATAATCAGTCAGCAGGGCACGTATCTTCTCGGCGCTCACCGGGAAAGTGTTTTGTACCTGTTCTTCACGGGCGTTGATAAGCCGCTGCCGCGCTAAGAGGTAGTATGGGCCCTCCGGGTACTCCTGCACGATGTACTCATAGGCCTCGATGGCCCCCTGGTAATCTTTATTTTCGAGGCTGATACCACCCAGCTCCATCACCCGCATACCGCCGCTGCGCGTTCGCTTGTCTACTGCCCGTGCCTGCATCAGGGCTCCGTAAAAATCCCGCCGCTGTACATACAGCCAGATCAATAATTCGTTGTAGGAAAGCTTATCAGGGTTCTGCTGTACGCGCAAAATCAGCTCCTTTTCTAAAGCATCAAAGTTCTTGTCTTCCCGCAGCGTATTCTGCAGCATGTTCTGCACGTACCCTAGTTCCTGTTCATTAGCCTGCAGCATGTTAAGCACCTCGGGTATCAGGCGCTCTGTTTCCTGCCGGTAGGCGTACAGGGCAATAAGTGAACGGTTATACGCAAGCGGGTCATTGCCCAGCTGCCTGCCGCGCAGGTAAGCCTTCTCGGCATAGTCGTACAGTTCGTTTTGCATAAAAGCGCTGGCCACCACAATCACGGCCTCTGGCTTCAGGTTCTCCAGTAGCTTGTTAAACTGCTTCTCGGCGGAGGCTTTATCCCCCGAAGCCTGGTACACCTTTCCCAAATCCACTTCGTACCCCGGGTTATCGGGATAGCGCTTAACCGATTTCTTCACCAGCTTCTCGGCCTCCTTGTAGTTTCGTTGCGCCAGGAGGACCTTCAGGTAATCGGGATACACCACGTGGAACAAGCGCTGTTCATTTATCAATTTGCTGTACAGCGACTCGGCCTTGTCGTAATTACCCTGGCTATAGTACTCTCTTGCCAGCTCCAGGTCTTGTTGCTGGGCATAGGCCGCTGGCATCGCAAACAGCAACAGCAGCGAAAGCAGAAAGGGAAAGTATCTTTTCAGCATAGTATAAGTCAAACGGTCAGAAAGCCTCTACAGGTATGTGTGTCTATCTCTTAACTATGAATATACGGAATCAGTTTAGAACCTGCGGAAGAAAGGCCCAACCAAAGCTGGTAGTAAAGCAAACAGCGAAGGCCGCTCCGATCCCTTTAAGAGTCTGGAACTCCTACTTAACAGCCTTAAAAACAAAAGAGCCGCTCTGTGGGAGCGGCTCTTTTGTTCTGTATCTGGTATGGATTAAAAGAATCTCACACGGTTATCTTTGATATCAGCTTTCTCTTTGATCGCCTCAAACGCGTTGTTTGTTACCTGGTTGCTGCGGGTAGAGACAAGCTGCTGCTTTACGTTGGAGAGATCGTTGATCTCTGGTGCCTCATCCAATGCTACCAGTTCTACAATCATTACACCACCTTGTCCTTCAAACGGAGCGGTGCGGGCGCCTGGCTTTAAGCCAAAGGCCTTGCCTACAGCCACGGGCTCTACGCCCAAGCCTGGGATTGTTCCGGAAGCGAACGTTACGTTATCAGCCGTTCTAACCATGGCATCAGAACCATAGCTGGCGGCAATCTGATCCAGCGATCCTTTCTGTCCTTTCAGCTTGGCGATGATCTGCTCTGCCTTTACTTCGTTACGCACAGCTGCTGTCAACTCATCGCGTACATCCTCAATAGAAGCATAACCTTTCTCACGCTCGCCTGTCAGAACAGCTACCACAAACTGGTCATCAATTTCAAACACTGGCGACACATCCCCAACTTCTGTATCCTGTGCATAAGCCCAGCGAACCAGTTCACGGGCATTGTTCAGGTTATTTACAAGCACGTTGTTTTTGCCGATGTTCTTCGCCTCTTCTCTTACCAGTGCCTCGTTTGCGGTTACGTTCTCCCTGAATTCTTCCAGGTTACCGCTTGTACCAGCCAACTGATCGGCAACGGTATAAGCAGCATCACGGGATGTTTCGCTTGGCTCAATCACACGCTGTACGGCAGCAACCTGGTATGTTTGATTTGTCTTAGGCTCTGTTACCTTTATAATGTGGTAGCCATACTCCGTTTCTACCAGGTTAGGCAGCACGCCAGTGCCTGAGAAGCCGAAAACAGCCTCTTCAAACGCAGGCACCATTTGTCCTTCCGGGAACCAGCCTAAGTCACCTCCTGCGGCAGCGGTACCGTCAGACCCATGCTGTGCAGCTAACTTAGCAAAGTCAGCGCCACCTTTTATCTGGCTCAGTATATCCTGTGCCTTCGCCTTGGCGGCAGCCTTGGCCTCTGGGGTGTCATTCTCAGGTCGGATCAGGATATGGCTGGCTCTTAGGGCACTCTTGTCACTTTCTTTGGCGTCAGTTACCTTGTACACCGCAGTGGCTCCGTTTTCTGTGTATGGCCCGTATACCTGACCTTCCTGCAGGGGAAGCTGCTTGCGAAGTTGCTCTGGCAGTTCGCCTGGGGTACGGTACGTACCGTCGAACGGTACATCTGAATTAATATTTACGAAAACAGAGTCGTTGTTAGCATTGGCGAACTGCTGCGTAATGTTCGCAAACTCCTCTTTATAGTAAGTACTGTCTTCTTTAGAAACGGCAACAGGAATGGTTACATACTCCACAGAACGACCGGCCTCTACCTTATAGCGTTCTTTGTTGCGGTTGTAGTAGTCCTGCAGCTGCGCATCTGTTACCTGCACGGCAGAGTCAGAAACGGTGAAGAAAGGTACGTACAGCACTTTTAAATCAGCAGCCGCATTCTGGGCCTTGTAGAAGTTCTTCGCCTCTGCTGACGTTATATACACTGTTTTATTTAGCAGGTTCGCATACTTAGACTGCAGGCGATCAGACAGGATATTCTGCTCGAAGTTCACCCACATAGGGCGTGCCTCCGGGCCCATCTGGTCCAGGTTCTGCAGGTACTGCACCACCTGGTTGCGGTCGAACTCGCCTGTCTGCGGGTTAGTGAAAGCCTGTCTTACGGCAGGGTGAATGTTGTTACCCTGTACCATGTCGGCCAGTTCATCCTCTGTCACCTCTAAGCCCAGGCGGTCATACTCCTTTTGCAGGGCAATTTTAAAGATCAGCTGGTTCCAGGCCTGCTCGCGCAGCATGGCTAGCTCCCCTTCATTTGCAGCACGGCCTACACGGTTCTCGTAGTCAGCCTTTACCTGCTGCAACACCAGGTCAAACTCCTGAAAGTCGATTTCTTCACCGGCTATCTCGCCAACTGTATTTGCATCGTTACCCAAAAGTCTTGAGTTTGGCCCTAGCAGGTCACCGCCCACTACAAACACGCCGAGCCCTATGGCAATGGCGCCTACAGCCCAACCAGACTTTTCTCTAATCTTGTTAATTAATGCCATTCTTTATTTAAATATAAAAAGGATTGTGCAAAATAAGGTTAATAGTGCTGAAAATCAAAATTTTTATACTCCAGTTTAGGTTTCAGCATCTACCTGAATATCTGTGTTTTTAACCAGCTTCACGGCTCCCACCCGATTCTCTTCCATTGTTAGCACGGTTAACGTGTAGGGCAAAACCTCCACCTGGTCGCCGGGCTGCGGGATCTCTCCGTACACTGAAAGGATAAGTCCTCCCAACGTTTCATAATCCCCCTCCGGCAGGTCTAACTCATATTTCTCATTCAGGTAGTCGATCTCGTGGCGTGCACTGAACAGGTAAACGCCCTTACCAGGGATGGCCTGCTCCAGCAAGGCTGTGTTCACGTCATATTCATCTTCTATCTCTCCAAAAATTTCTTCTATCACATCCTCTACAGTAACTATGCCAGAAGTGCCGCCAAACTCATCCACGACCACGGCCACGCTGCGGTGCTCCGAAATAAGCTTTACGAACAGCTCACTGGCCAGCATGCTCTCGGGCACCAAACTAACCGGCGAAATGATCTCGGAGATGTTCCGGGGCTGTTTGAACATGGCCAATTGATGGCAATAGCCAATGATGTTATCGATGGTATCCTCGTAAACCAATATTTTGGAATGGCCTGTCTGGATGAACGCCTGTCGCAACGCCTCAATCGATTCCTCTACCTCCACTGCCTCTATCTCGGTACGAGGTACCATGCACTCGCGCACCTTCACGGTTTTAAAGTCCAGGGCATTATGGAAGATAAGAGAATCCACTTCGGGGGCATCTTTCTGTTCCGGATAGTAGAGACGATTCTTAATAAAGGCGTTCAGATCGGTGAAGCCGAAAACGGGCTTTTCCTCCGAAAACTCGATCTTGAACACTTTCTCGGCTACCCACTTGCTCAGGCCCACGATCAGGTACACCACCGGGTACAGCAAGTAGTAGATCACCAGGATGGGTACTGCCAGCAGTTGCAGCATCCGGTTCGGGTTGATGGCAAACAGGCTACGGGGCAGGAACTCGGCCGTGAGTAAGACCACCACCGAGGCAATAAAAATCTGCAGCAACAGGATCAGGAAGGTAAACTGCAGCGGCTCGGGCAAATAAAAGCTCAGGAGCTTGCTAAGCACTCCGGCGATAGCGAAACCGTACAGCACCAAGGCCAGTGTATTGCCTATCAGCGCTGTGCCTAACAGGCGCGCCGGTTGCCGTAACAGGAAGGCCAGAATACGCCCCGAGAGCACACCATTCTTCTCGCTCAGTTCGATCTGTATCTTGTTTGCCGCCATAAAGGCCATCTCTATGCCCGAGAAAAAGGCAGAGAACAGCAGGGCTACAAATAAAACAACGATCTGACTCGGGTCTATCATAGGTTAAGTTGATCCAAATTAATCAGGCGCCTTTCTTTTTGCGGTAGTAGTACAGCATAAACAGTACAAGGCCCACCATGTAGAGCCAATAATTACCGATGATGTCGTCTTCCACCAGGCTGCGGTGTACGCCAATCACCATCACCACAAACGACAACGCTAATAGAATAACGTTTATAAGTTTTTGGTTCATTATTCCTTTAAGTCAAAAGTACCGGTAGGGTTCGTGATCTTGTACCAGGAGAAGTCTTGGTTTGCGCGCAAGCCTTTTCCCATCAGAACTTCCTCGGCCGTGGTGATTTTAACGAACTTGTCTGTGTAGATCTCCGCCTTGCTTCTGTCCCAGAAAAGCTCCTCTGTCTCCAGTGTCTCCTGCTTCACCAGGTTCTTCACCACCACGTTACCCCGTGCCAGGAACAGGTTCTCTGACCTGTTCTGCTTACCATAATTAGCGCGCAAGGTGGACGTTACCTGCCCGGGCTTCTCAAAGAACTCCACATAAAGCCCTTCCGGGAAAACCCCATCGCCGCTCTCAAACTCCTGCTGCACAGGAGCCTGTAACTTTATCAGCAGACGGGCAGAGTCGCTGTACAGCGTAATGACATCGTGGTTTTCCAGCGTTGGCCCTTTGTACTTCTGCTCCTCATCCGGGTCTTTCAGTTCTTTCTGGCAACTGAATCCAACAAAGGACATACAAGCCAGTAGCCCGACAATCCAAGCTTTTTGCATTCTTTAGCGTAATCCGGTTAAGTGAAGTTAATAAATTTATAGTTAAAGCCTGACAGCACCCTGTGGTGCAATTATCACAAAAAAGGCCGCTTCAAGAAACGGCCTTCTGCAACTCAGGAAATAATGCTCTTGTTTACTCGATCCTACGTTTAATAAACCAGCGGCTATTCACTGTAAAACCGGCCCCGAACAGAAAATAGTTCTCTTCAACAAGTCCATTCTCTACAGTGCCCCTTTGCCCGTAGCCCATGTAAAGGTTTAGCAGGTACAAATCATAAACCGAGGCCCGGCCAATTGGCAGCGTACCGCCAACAGTAACACCCTTATCTGTTATTTGCTTGCCGTTTAGCACGTAGGGTGTCTCCCCATAATACAGGCCGGCACGGTAGGTAATGCGTTCAAAGTAACTGTCGATAGAGGCTGCATTAGGCGTATACTCTCCTCCCACAGCTACGCGGTAGGTATCCTCTAACTCGCCTTGCTGCCCCTCAAAGTTCCTGTAGTCAGACCACTTCTGCATGGCAACATCTGCCGCCAGCGTCAGGTTAGAACCATTATCTAGGCTTATGCCCGCACGATAGCCCGCTGGCAAAACAACACTGCTTTCAGCGCTATCAGCCAACAAAGGAGTAGAACCGGTAATAAGAGGACGGTCGTAGGAGGTCTTGCGCTCTGCCTCCAGTTCTGTTTCGAAGGTATACACACCGCCGGCACTTATAAACAACTTGTCCTTTAGCTTCTGCCTGTAGTTTACTCCGGCCCTAAACAGGAAGTCTCTGTAGGTGGTGTTGTTGAGCACGGTTACTTCCTGCACGCCTACGGCTGGAAAAGCTGGGTCTTGTATGGCGCTGGAAACCTCATTGGCAATATTGCCAAAAATATAAGAGGCGCTGCCTCCTACCGAAAGGCCCCCTACTACCCGCACCCCATGTGCAAAGTACACCTCAGACAGGCCTCCTGTGCCTTCATACCTTCTGACAAAAGTTGCCTCGGGGTTTCCCGCTACTTCCTTAGAGGCTCCAATCTCGTAATTAACGGTAGAATAAGGGCGAAGACCCACCGCTGAGCTCCAGCGCTTAGACACCGGCACCACCAGCGACAGGTTATAAAGGCTGGCGTTGGAATCCCATTGCGACTCGTTTCCATCGCTCAAAGACTTTACTTGCCCCGCAACCCCCATGTTAAAGTTTGTGATGCTGTTGTAGTACAGCAGGGCAGGGTTTGCAGTGTTTGCCTGGTAACTGTTGGCGGCACTAACGCCTACACCAGCCATACCCAAGTTGCGGATATTCCCTAGGTTCTCGTTTATCTCGCCCAGTCCAAAACGGGAGTACGGTGTGTTGCTGATAACCTGTGCCTGTGTGGCATGCGCCAAGCACAGTGCAGCAAAGCCTACCAGTACGCGAAGTGTCTTATACATTATGTGTCAATATTCTGTGAAGCCCGATTAAGACCAGTTCAGGAATTACAAAGATGCGTCCTTTTAATTTACTTTCAAAAAATCCAGCGTCGCCCCCACAAAGTATCACCACCAGGTCGGCTGCGTTTTCTGTATAAGCGCGGATCAAACCGTTCAATTCGGCCACGCTACCGGCCAGTACGCCACTTAGTATAGACTCCTGGGTAGTTTGGCCTGTTAGCGGAAATTCGTCATCTGTTCGCTGTACTAACGGCAGCCTCCCGGTAAAAGTATGCAAGGCCCTGAATTTCATGTTCAGGCCCGGTGCAATTCCGCCCCCATGGTAATTGCCAACACTGTCCAAAAAGTCGTGCGTAATGCAGGTGCCTGCATCAAATACCAGGCAATTGCGGTTCGGGAAAAAGTAATGGGCCCCTACCACGGCGGCAATTCGGTCGGCACCCAGCGTTTGGGGCGTTTTGTACAGGTTAGAAACAGGCAAGGCTGTCTGTGGGGTAAGCTCCAGGAACTTACCCCTAACAGACAGCCTTTGCTGTATCGTTTCTGCGCTTTGTGCTACTGTGGCAACTATGGCATGGTCAAAAGCTTCGCTTAACAATTCTTGCGGCAGGGTATCCTGCCCCTCAAAATAGCCTTGCTTTACCAGTACGTCCTCTTCAAAGATGCCATACTTGGTGCCGGTGTTTCCAATGTCAATGGCAACGCTGCGCATGAGCTTACATAAAGTATTTCAGGCGAACGACTTCTTTCTCGGTTAAATAACGCCAGTTACCACGCGGCAGGTCCTTTTTAGTAAGGCCTGCATACTGTACCCTGTCCAGCGTTACTACCTCGTAGCCCAGGTGCTCGAAAATACGGCGCACAATGCGGTTACGGCCAATATGGATCTCCAGGCCCAGGAACTTATTAGATTCCCCTAGCAGGGCCACATCATCCACCTCTGCTTTTCCGTCCTCCAGTTCCACACCTTCGGCCACTTGCTGAAAATCAGCTTTGGTGATCGGCTTGTCCAGCTCCACCTGATAGATCTTCTTGATGCCGTTGGAAGGGTGCGTCAGCTTTTGCGCCAGCTCCCCGTCGTTTGTAAACAATAACAGGCCTGTTGTATTGCGGTCCAGCCTTCCTACCGGAAAGATGCGCTCACTGGAGGCACTGCTCACGAGGTCCATCACCGTTTTGCGCCCTTCCGGATCGTCTGTGGTAGTCAGGAAGTCCTTCGGCTTGTTCAGCAGCACGTATACCAGCTTCTCACGGTTCAGGATTTTCTTACCGTACTGTATCGTATCAGTAGGCTGTACTTTAAAGCCCATCTCCGTTACCACTTCGCCATTTACCTTTATCTCCCCGGCTTCGATCAAACTGTCGGCCTCGCGGCGGGAGCAGATGCCGGCATTGGCGATAAAGCGGTTTAGGCGAATCGTGCCGTCATCCTCTTTGTCGCGCTCAGATTTCTTAATGCGTGGGTTGTCCTTATAGCGGCTCAGGTTATAGGTGGGTGCTTCCTGCTCAGGGCCTGCCTCTTTGTTACGGTCGGCAAAGCGGCTGCGGCTAGGAGCCTGCTTGCCTAACCTTTCCTGCCTGTTTTCCCTATAAGGCTTTCTGTCGCCACCAAAGCTACGGCGTTCGCCTTCGTCTCTCCTGGGGCGATCAGAGTTGAAAGAACGTCTCTCGCCGCCGTCTCTTCTGTCGTTATCTCTTCTGTCAGGCTTGTCGGAGTTGAAACGGCGCTCTCCGCCTTCTCTGTTATAGCGCTGGATCCTGTCTTCACCGAAAGATCTGCGCTCACCCCCGCGACGGTCGTCTCTCTTGTCGAACTTGTAACCGCCTCTGTCGCTGCTGCGCCTTTCGGGTCTGTCTCCATTAAACGGACGACGTTCGCCTCCTTCTCTTTTGTCTCCGAAAGAACGTCTTTCACCACCTTCGCGGCGCTCCGTTCTCTCCGAGTTAAACGGGCGACGGTCTCTGTCATCTCTTCTCGGGCGATCGCTGTTAAATGAACGCCTTTCGCCGCCGTCTCTTCTGTCAGCCCTATCAGCGTTAAACGGACGGTCTCCGCCCTCGCGCCGTGGTCGGTCACTGTTAAACGGGCGGCGCTCTCCGCCTTCCCTTCTATCGTTGTCTCTTCTGTCAGAGCCAAAGGAACGACGCTCACTGCGCTCTCCCCTGCCTTCTGATCTGTCGTATTTATCTCTTCTGTTAAAAATCTTTTTACCGTCTCGGTCACTGTTGAACGGTCTGCCAGGGTTTCTTCTGTCAGAGCCTCTTCTGCCTTCGCCTGCGTCACCGCGGTCAGGTCTTTCGTTGTCTCTTGCCATTATAATAAATTTATAGATGCAGTATCGCTACTGTACCTGTTTACGTGCAGTATTAATTCGGAATCGTAGAATGTGGGTTTAATTGTTGCCGAACGCACTAGTCGGCCACTTCACCAATGGTATTTTCTTCGGTGGCGAAGTCTTTCAGTTGAGGGAGGTCCTTGATATGGTTGATACCAAAGTAATCCATGAATTTCTGAGAGGTACCATAGAGCACAGGGCGGCCAATGGTATCGGCTTTTCCCTTTATCTCTATCAGCTCTTTCTCTAGCAACTTATGAATGGCATAGTCGCACCCCACACCACGAATTTGCTCGATGGCCGAGCGCGTGATCGGTTGCTTGTAGGCGATAATTGTCAGCGTCTCTAAAGAAGACGCTGACAACTTCTTCTTTGTCTTATGCTTGAGGTAAGTACTTACCGTATCCTGGTACTCCGGTTTGGTGAGAAACTGGTATCCTCCTCCGATCGCATAGATCTGGAAGGCAAATCCCTCCTCCAACAACCGCTCGTTTATGCCTTCAATGGCTTCCAGCACATCGCTTACAAGTAACTCTTCCATGCCAAGTGCCTCCTGAAGGCAACGCTGGATTTCTTCGATACTAATTGGCGACTGGGCACAGAAAACAAGTGCCTGAATATGGTTTTGTAGAATATTCAAGTGGTAAAAGTACTAGTCGTTACGCTGAAGTTTTGCTTCAATTGAGTGTTGCGTGTGCGGTACGGCACGCAGTCTTTCTTTCGGAATCAGTTTGCCTGTAACAATGCAAACCCCGTAAGTGCCATTCTTAATGCGGATCAGGGCGTTCTCCAGCTGCTGCATGAACTTCATCTGGCGTGAAGCCAGCTGGTTCAGGCTTTCTTTCTCAGCCGTATCAGCGCCGTCCTCCAATACTTTGGTAGGGGATGCTGTGTTATCAGTTCCTGAATCGTTACGGCGGCTCAGGGTTTCCTTAATAAAGGCCACTTCCTTGCGCGCATTCGTCAACTTCTCCTGAATGATGTTTTCGAACTCCAATAACTCCTCTCTGGAATAACGCTGTTTTTCTTCGTTTGTGCTCATTCTACTATTAGAACTTAATTATAGCTTTAACCCCTGTTGTGGCAAACTAAACTATAACTCTAAGTTAATTTTCAGGCACATAACACACGTGCACGATTTTAAGTTTAGTTTGCAAGTACTCTTTTAAATGCTTAGCCAGATTTGCAGTAGTATGTGGTGGTCAGGCTAAAATTTGTGCAAAAATAACAGATATCTGAATACTTTACTATTTATAACTATAAATAAACCCTTTTTGTCCCAACCAATTGCCTCATTTTCTGATAATAGTAGACCAAGTCTCCCCTTTCGCTGTTTATAGCTCTTTGAAACCCCTGTCTGTGTTTAAACAATTGTTATCTGCCTCCTACCTCGCCTTGTCTGACAGGCAGCAACTGGAAACATTTGGGTAACACAGGTAGAGCATTACTAAGGCTCTAAATCTCATCAGCTAAAAAAACGCAAAAGCGGGCAGGCTCCTACTACAGGAGCCTGCCCGCTTTGTTTAACCTGTCTTTATCTTAGAAGCTCAGCATCCGGACAGCGGCCGCTGCGGCCTCTACGCCCTTGTTACCGTGCTTGCCTCCTGCCCTATCCAGCGCCTGCTCCAGTGTATTGGTGGTCACAAGGCCAAAGGACACCGGCTTGTTGTACTTCATGGACACATGGGTGATGCCCTGCGCTACAGCATGGTTGATGTAGTCGTCGTGCTTAGTGTCGCCCTTAATAACAACCCCAATGCAAATCACTGCATCAATCTCTTCCTGCTGTGCCAGAAACTGCGCCCCTAGCGTCAGCTCAAAGCTGCCAGGCACGGTATTGATGAAGATATTCTCTTTCCTGGCTCCATGCTCCAGCAAGGTGTCTACAGCTCCCTGGCAGAGGGTACCGGTAATATCATCGTGCCATTCCGAAACAACTATCCCGAACATCTTCTCAGAGATGTCAGCCAGGTTTTCCTTGTTGTACTCGCTCAGGTTTTTAAGTGATGTCGCCATGCTTTGTTTCGTTATTCATTAATCGTTTTACGCCATGTCCAAATAAAAAAGCGCTTTTGCCTGGCTTACCAGCACAAAAGCGCTTTTTAAAGAAGGCCAGGGCCTTCTATTCTGCTTGGTTGCCGCCTGCCAGTAGTTCGGCACGGGCTTTATACTTTTTGGCGTCTGCTACCTCGGCCGAGGTCACAAAATCCGTGATGATCTCTTCATACACTTCTACAGCCGCGGCATAATTGTTATCAGCCTCGTAAGCGATACCTGCTTTCATCAGGTACTGCGGCGAAAAGTACGGGTTCGGGTTGTAGTTAGCCGCTTTGATATACAGCTCAGCAGCCTCTTGGTTCTTGCCTTGCTCCAACAGGGCATCGCCTGTCAGGCTATAGGCACGGGCCTGCAGCAGGTAATCATCCGACTCAAACTCCTGTAAACGCGCTACGGCTGCCTCGTACTGTCCTTGCTTCAGCAACGCTACGCCGGCGTAGAAATTAGCTAAGTTACCAGCCTCTGTACCGCTGTACTCATCTGCGATCTGCAATAAGCCTTCATACTGGCCATCGCCCTCCAGGGCTTTGCTCAGGGAGTCGGCTTCAAAGTAATAAACCGCCTGAAACATAGCCTGCTGAGCTTCCCGGTTCTGGGTGCTACGGTAGTTGTAATACAAAAAGCCAGCCACGATAAGTGCAGCGATAGCGGCAAAGACAACGAGCAGCTTTGTTTTGTTTCTCTTTACGAAATCCTCTGACTGTGTCAAACGGTCTGCCAATGCATCCGGATTCTCCACCAGCTCCTCAAACTCGTTGTGCTTCTTAACTGATTCTTTTGCCATTAGTATTAGTGAAATGATAAATTCAAAATTAGGAATTAAAAATGGTTTTAAGCAATATTCCTAATGCCTGAACATCAAAATAATATTTTTTAATTCCTAACTCTGAAATATTTGTGACTTAATCCATTATGTATGGATAGTCGCTCTCCACATAGATGTCTGTGTAAAGCTCTGAAGGATCTGGGTAAGGAGAGTCTTCTGCAAACTGCACCGCATCAGCTACACGCTGCTTCACTTGCTCGTCGATCTGCTCGAGTTCTTCTTCTGTTGCCCAGTTGTTTTCCAGGATAGTTGCTCGTACAGCCTCGATCGGGTCTTTGCCTTTGTAATCTTCCAGTTCCTCTTTCGTTCTGTACTTGGCAGGGTCAGACATAGAGTGCCCTTTGTAGCGGTAAGTCCTGAACTCCAGCAAGGTTGGGCCTTCGCCGGCACGCGCACGCTCAGCAGCTCTTGCTACCGCCTCATGCACATCCTCCACGCTCATGGCGTTTACAGGCTCAGATGGCATGTCGTACGCCTCGCCTAAGGTGTAAAGATCAGTGACGTTAGAAGTACGCTGTACCGAAGTACCCATGGCGTACCCGTTGTTTTCGATCACGAAGATCACTGGCAGTTTCCAGGTCATGGCCATGTTCAGGGCCTCGTGGAAGGCACCCTGACGCACCGCGCCGTCGCCCATAGAGCACACACACAGGTTGCCTGTCTTATTGTATTTCTCAGCAAAGGCAATACCAGCGCCCATTGGCACCTGAGCACCCACAATACCGTGGCCACCCATAAAGTTTACTTCTTTATCGAAGATGTGCATGGAGCCGCCTTTCCCTTTAGAACAGCCAGTCGCTTTGGCAAACAACTCTGCCATTACTGCACCCGGGTCTGTACCTAAGGCCAGTGGGTGTGCATGATCGCGGTAAGCCGTGATCCACTTATCGTCTTTTGTAAGCGCACTTACAGCACCGGCAGCACAAGCTTCCTGTCCTATGTACAGGTGACAAAAGCCCTTGATTTTCTGCTGGCCATACAGCTGGCCTGCTTTCTCCTCGAAGCGGCGCATGAGTTTCATCGACTCAAACCACTGCATGTAGGTTTCTTTTGAAAACTTTGGCTCAGCCTGTACCTTTGCTTTCGCCGACTTCGCTTTTGCCTTTTCTTTCGTATCAGCCATGAGTAATAGTCTATGCGTTTTTAAGATGTCCGTTTATACTTCGCGGCATATAACCGCTTAGTCCTGCGGCAAATATAAGCCACAGACGGTTTTAGCATGCGAAATTAAGGAAAAAGATATCAAAGTAGAAATTAAATGCTCCTCGAAAATCTCAGTTTGCTGTTCTTCAAGAACTATGAAGAAGCGTCCCTTAGCTTCTCGGAGCATATCAACTGCTTTATTGGCGATAACGGCAGCGGTAAAACGAATTTACTGGACGCCATTTATTACCTCTCTATGACCAGGAGCGCCTTTCCGGGCACAGAGGCTCAGAGCGTAAAGCAGGGCGAGGACTTCTTTATGGTGAAGGGCCGTTTTGAGGTGGAAGGCAGCAAGCACACGGTGCAGGTAAGCCTGAAGCAAGGCCAGAAAAAGACCGTAATGCATAACAAGGTGTTGTACGAAAAGATGAGCGAGCACATTGGCCGTTTTCCGGTCGTACTCATCTCCCCTTACGACACCGACCTGATCCGGGAGGGCAGCGAAGAACGCCGCAGGTACTTTGACAGCCTAATCTCGCAGCTAAACCATGCTTACCTGGAGCAGCTGATCCAGTACAACCACATCCTGAAGCAGCGCAACTCCCTGCTGAAGCAGTTTGCCGAGCGCCACTACTACGACCAGGAGTACCTGCAGGTATTGAATGAACAACTCGTACCCCTCGGCGAACAATTGGCGCAGGAGCGGCAGAACTTCCTGCAGGAGTTCATTCCTATCTTTCAGAAGCACTACCACCACATCTCGGGCAGTAGCGAAGAAGTGAGCCTGACCTACAAAAGCCAGCTGGAGGAAGACGGTTTTGCCCAGAAACTTCGGCAAGCAGAGCGTAAAGACCTGGCCCTGCAGCGCACTACCGTAGGCCCGCACAAAGATGACTTCGTTTTCCTGATGGACGGTAACCCTGTGAAGAGCTTCGGTTCGCAGGGGCAGCAAAAAAGCTACGTTATCGCCCTGAAGCTGGCCCACTTTGAGGTGGTGGACCAACGGCAGCACCACAAGCCCCTGCTCCTGCTCGACGATATCTTCGACCGCCTGGATGAGAAGCGCATTACGCAACTCATGCAAATGGTGGCCGCCCACACCTTCGGCCAGATCTTCCTGACAGACACCCACCTGGAGCGCACCGACAAAATTTTAGAGGGCCTCTCGGAGAGTATCCGTAGATTTGAGGTGAAGGAAGGAACGGTAAAGGTGATAAGGGATTGATCTTTGTCGTCCGCCCTTTCAAATACTGTTTCAGTGTAGGCTTACCTCTAAATGGGAATATCTCAAGTAGACTTATATCAGATCAATTCAGACAACACCCTAAGGTTTGTTTTAGGGAAAAAGGGGGTAAAACCTCTTGTTGCTGTTGGGCTAAACCCAAGCACAACAGATCATAACATGACTGTTTCTAAAGTTGCCGGTTTCGCACAGCGGAACGGGTACGACAGTTTTATCATGTTAAATCTCTATCCTCAGCGGTCAACGTCCCCCAATGGCATGGACCTTATGCTAAATTCCGAGCACCATGCAGCGAACCTAAAAGCAATAGTGGAGTGCCTGCAACAGTATAAACAGGTTGACCTTTTAGCCGCCTGGGGAGAGCCGATAAAAGCAAGACGGTTCTTGGTCACCTGCCTTTCGGAAATAAATGCTTCGGTTAGTGATTTAAACGTAAAATGGTGGCAAATTGGAAGGATGACGAAAAGTGGTCACCCGAGGCATCCTTCCCGGGCTAGTTACAGCGCCGGAATGCAAAACCTTTGTATCGCCAGCTATTTAGCAGCTATCAAGTAACTAACATATTTTCCAAAAGCCGGGCAGCAGAAGCCAATAAAGGTTAACTTGACGCGCTTTTGAATGTACTCAGCTTATTCACTCGTTCAAAATTCATTTAATTAAAATTCCCACACGTGCGCTACTACAAGAAGAAAGAGGAGATTGACAGACGGAAAGCCGACATACAGCCGATCGGGGAAAGCCTGAAGGCACTGATGAAGGCTTACCGGCTGCAGGGCAAGCTGAGCGAAGTGCATATTGTGCAGAGTTGGGAAAAGATCATGGGCAAGCCTATTGCCCTGAAGACGCAGGAGCTTTACTTTAAGGATCATAAGCTGTTCGTGCGCCTTACCTCGGCCCCCCTAAAGCACGAACTCAATATGTCGAAAAAAAAGGTGATCGAGCTGCTGAACCTGGAGGTGGGCGACGAGATCGTGAAGGATGTGATCTTCCTGTAAGCGCAACAGCCAAAAGGGTATCACAGTATAGCTTATACATTCACGTGAAACTATACTTTAACTATGGCTATTCCTGCCTTCCGCCCCGTTTCTTACTCCTGCACGACCCTCACAGAGCTCATGATTCCGAGCTATGCCAACTTCGGGGGGAAAATACACGGCGGCACCCTGCTCTCCCTCATGGACAAGGTAGCCTATGCCTGCGCCGCAAAGCATGCCGGCAACTACTGCGTTACGGTATCGGTGCATGGGGTAAACTTTCTGCAACCAGTTGAGGTGGGAGAGCTCGTGTCGCTATTGGCCTCGGTGAACTATGTAGGCAACACCTCGCTGATGGTAGGTATAAAAGTGATCTCTGAAAACGTAAAGTCCGGCTTCGTGAAGCATACCAACACCTCCTACTTTACCATGGTGGCCAAGGGGGATGACGACAAGCCCGCGAAAGTGCCGGGCCTGACCCTGGAGACCCGCGAAGACGCCCGGCGTTTTCTGGAGGCGATCAAACGCAAAGAGCTCTCCAAGCGCTACCAGATCGAACTGGACAACACCAAGACCATCCTGCATGTAGACGAGGAGCTGCACTTGCTGCAGCAGGAACGCTGCAAGCTGGCCTTCTAGGTTTACTGTAAGAAAGTTCTGCTTGTTTGGCCCTTGTAGCACGGCTTATATAACATAAGACAGTACAGAGCGCCTCATAACTGTCAGCACAATGACTTTTGGCCGGTATTTTGTATCTTTAGGGTTTACTACTCTTACCTTAAATACAAGATGACCTATAAATCAAACCTCACCCGACTGCTGGCGCCCGTAATGCTGGCAGGTTTACTTTTTACCAACCCTCTCCAAAGCAAGGCACAGGAAGTAGTGCCACAGGACGATGAGATCAAGCAGATGGTTGACCAGATCTCTGCGAAGAACCTGAGAGATTTGGTGCAAAAAATGGAGAACTTTGGCACCCGCCACTCGCTTAGCACCACGACCAGCAAAAAGGAAGGCATTGGCGCTGCCCGCGAGTGGGTAAAGTCTGAGTTCGAGAAATACGCTAAAAACTCCAACGGCCGCATGACCGTGGAGATGGACCGTTACATTGTGAAAGCAGACGGACGCCGTATCCCGCAAGACGTGGAAATGGCCAACGTGATGGCGATACTAAAAGGTACTGACCCGAACGATGACCGTGTGATTATTGTAGGTGGCCACCTCGATTCGCGTGCTACCGACGTGATGGATGCCAAAAGCAAAGCACCGGGCGCCAACGACGATGCCTCAGGGGTAGCCATGGTGATGGAAATGGCCCGCATTATGGCCTCCAAAGATTTCCCGGCAACGTTGGTGTTCGTGGCCTTCCAGGGGGAAGAACAAGGGCTCTACGGCTCCCGCCATTTAGCAGAGCGTGCCAAAAAAGAGAACTGGAACCTGGTGGCTATGCTCAACAACGATATTGTAGGTAACTCTTACTCTGCGGAAACCGGCCTGCACGACAACACCACCGTACGCGTGTTCAGCGAAGGCACCCCAGCAAATGAGACAGAAGAGCAGGCACGCCTGCGAAAACTCCTGGGCGCTGAGAACGACAGCCCGAGCCGTAATCTGGCCCGCTATATGGAGAACACCGGCGAGAAATACGTTGACCAAATGGATGTAGTGTTGGTGCACCGCACAGACCGCTTCCTGCGCGGCGGCGACCATACGCCTTTTAACCAGAATGGCTTTGCGGCCGTGCGCATGAGCGAAACCAATGAGGACTTCGACCACCAGCACCAGGATGTGCGCAAGGAAGACGGCAAGCAGTACGGCGACCTGATCGAGTATATGGACTTTGAGTACCTGCGCAAGAACACAGGCGTGAACCTGGCCACCATGGCAAGCCTTGGCTGGGCACCGGCTGCCCCAGAGGAAGTAGGGGTGATCACCTCTAACCTTACAAACAAGACAGACCTTAAGTGGAAAGCACCGAGTAAAGGACAAAAGCCGGCAGGTTATTACGTGCTGATGCGCGAAACCAACAGTCCTGCCTGGGAAAAGAAATTCTTTGTAAAAGACACCAAAGCAACCCTCCCTTACTCAAAAGACAATTACTTCTTCGCCGTACAGGCGGTAGATGCAGAAGGACACGCTAGCCTTCCAGTATTACCTGTACCAGTACGTTAAGCAGCAGTAGACTTTTCAAAAAAGAAGGGGCCGTACAGCTTGTACCGGCCCCTTCTTTTTTGCTTAACCCTCTTAGTCTTCCCGGCTCACCAGCTTGCTGAACACGCCGTCCGGCTCGTGCAGCAAGGCCAGCTTGCTGTGTTCGAACTCCTTAAAGAACTCTTCCCAGCTAATCTCTTTCAGGTCATCGTCATTGCTCTTCTCAGGGAAGTGGATGCGCAGCAGCCCCAGGCCCTCGCCATCATCCTCGGTCCCTTTCACAATGGCGGGCACACCACCCTGTTCCTTCGCCCACTTCTTTATCTCTTCATGATCGGTTGTTTTCTTCGCAGTACTCATAGTTTTATCGTTTTAGGTCGTTCATTTTCTGCTTTTACCTATACGGGGTGCTGTTAGTAAAGGATAGATAGCCATACAGACATAAAAAAGCAGCCTTTATGAAAGGCTGCTTTTCTGAGCTTATGTTATCAGGTGCTTATTTAATCCTTGATATTCTGGCGGCCGCCGATGTTTCGGAGGTGATGCTAGGGGTGCCCTTGTAATAGACAGCCGAAGCGCCTGAGGCGTCAATATCCAGCGCCTCTGTAGCATACACCCTTGCTTTGCTCGCACCGCTTGACTCTATCTTTACTCGGCTGGCCTGCAAATCGGCTGCGTTAACGTTAGAAGCACCCGAAACGTCCATAACCACTTCACCGGCTTTTCCACTCAGCGCCACTTTGCTGGCTCCGCTTAAATTACCAAGCAACTCCCGCGTGTCGAGGGTTAATTTAATGTCTGAGCCTCCGCTCGCGTCCAGCCTGAGTGCATTAGGCGTAAAGGTAGAGTTACCGATTACCTTCACGCCACCACTA
This sequence comes from Pontibacter ummariensis, assembly GCF_900188175.1. Taxonomy (GTDB): domain Bacteria; phylum Bacteroidota; class Bacteroidia; order Cytophagales; family Hymenobacteraceae; genus Pontibacter; species Pontibacter ummariensis. The sequence goes on from NZ_FZOQ01000003.1 coordinate 44,589, forward strand.
ATGTCCAGGTTGTTCAGTTCCTCTACTGTCACATAAGCTTTCATAGCTTTAGAGGTGGTAACACCCTTCTCATTGTAGATATGCAGCACACCATCCCGCACCTCTGTTCTGATGTTGTCCAGCAGGTTCTCATCAGCTTCCAGCCTTACGCCCTCATTGCTTCCTTTTGTAACCTCTACAATAAAACCGCCACTCACATCCAACCCGTTAAAATTAGACACCCTTCTGGACTCGGTCTTAATGTTCCCGTTGCCCCTGAGCTGCTGTGCCACAGCCGGCAGGTTTACCAGTAAAAAGCTCATCAGAAAAACAGCCAGGGCAGTCGTGTAAAATTTGATATTCTTCATAGTTCTAGGTATTAGTTTCGATTCATTTGTCTTTTCGCCAGGTGTTCCTGGCTACTCTTTGACTAAAAGATGCAGTAAAAAAGGAAAGGTTGCCTCGCGGACGAAAAAAAATTACCGGAACGCTTGCTGCAACGGCCTTTCGCCTCCAACAACTCCTGCCACGAAGCCGCACGAATACAACCAAAGACAAGGCTTGCTTACTTATGTTACGAGGTTTGGCTTGTTTATACTGAAATGAAAGACAAGAGCACCCAGCGCATAGGCTAAAATGTCCCAGGCATCGGCTGTATAGCGCGAAGAGAACAAGGGCAATAAACCTTCAAACACCAGGCTAAAAAGCAGTACAGCCAGCAAGACGTACTGCCACGGCAATACAAAGCCTGAATCCTGAAAGTATAGCCGCTCAGCCGCCAGCACAATAGTTAGCGACACAGGCAGGCAGAGCAGGTTATCCAGGTAAGCATGCAGGGGCCAGAGATAGCGGTTCGACAGCTCCAGCAACTGGTTCAGGCAGAACAGCAGCAAACTAACCAGGAAAACAGGGTGGCGCAGGGTTTGAAGGCCCGGTATCATACAGCCACTAATCCTACTAAGAGCATAATAGTACCCAGCACGATCAGAAAGATCTCCCCGGCCGTTAAGTCCGAAAAGTTAAACTTCCACTCCTTTTCAGGCTGGGGCAGGTATTCGCCGCAATAAGGGCACCGTTTATCGGACGCGGGTACTAGCCGCTTGCAGTTTGGGCAGGTTATAAGTTGCTCGTTTGTGTCTTCGCTTGCCAATTCGCTTTGGTTGATGTTGGTTTCTTATACGCAACATTTGGCTACCTGTCTTTTTTGGTAGTAATAAGCACAGCCCCGTTAGCCCCATCCGCTCCGAAGGCAGCAACGGCCTGAGGCTCCTGGAGCACCTCCATGCTTTCTATGTCATCAGGGGACAGGGTCAGGAGTTCTTCCGGCATATTTGCCTTGTCGCCATGCCCTACTTTTACGCCGTCCACCACGTACAGGGGCTGTCCAGAAGCGTTCTCTGAACTGCTGTCTGCTCCTTGCTCAAGCCCTCCGCCTTCCCGGGCCTCGTTCTGGCGGGCAATCTCACTGGCTTTGCCATTGCGCAGGCCCTGTAAGTAATAGTTGATAGCCTGCAGCAACTGTTGCTGTTCCGGATTCAGGAGCGGGCGTTCATGCAACAGGTCATCCCGCAGCATTTCAAAAGACTTTTTGCGCAGGCGCACATAATCCAGCAGTACGCTTACTTTATCGCGCTGCTCTCCCTCCACGTCATCTATGCCTTCCAGCAGCTGCTCACTCTCCTCCCACAGTACGATCCCTTGCGCCAGCGGCTGTTCAAAATCTGTCGCCTTTGCCTGCTCCCCCTCTTTTGCCAATGCCTGCATCACCTGCATGGCCTGTTCTTCTTTTTGCCCCACCTGATCCAGCACGTAAGCAAAACGTGCTTCCCCCGTAAGCGGGATCTGCATGTAAAACAGCAGCAGAAACACAACCCCAGCTCCCGCCATCAATGCATTTCCTACTACACTATAGCTTTGGGTGATTTGCCTGCGGGATCGGAACATCAGCACCGCTCCTAAAACCGCACCAGCTAGTAGTCCGCCGCTGTGAGCGGCATTGTCGATCCCCTCCTGCATGCCATAGCCCAGGTTCATGGCAATGATAAAGGCCATGTTCAGCAACATCGCTTTTTTCTCTTGCCAGGACATCCGCCGCTCTAACAGGAGCACAACGAGCAACATGCCGAACATGCCAAAGATGGCCCCGGAGGCTCCCACTCCTACCCGCGTGCTCTCCCACCACAGGCTTGCCAGGCTACCAGCCAGCCCACAAAGCACATACACAATCAGGAAAGGGACTCGCCCCACGAGGGGCTCCAACTGTCGCCCAATAGATACCAGCGCCAGCGTATTGAACAGCAGGTGCAGGATGCCGCCATGTAAAAAAGTGCAGGTAAGTAAGCGCCACCACTCACCTGACAGGGTCAGTGGGCCAAAGTTGGCCCCCAGGACTATCAAACTGCCAACTTCGGGGCTAAGTGGGTTAACACCGGCCATTACCATCACAAGGAACACAGCCAGGTTAATGTTCAGCAAAATAGGAGTCACGTAATAGTGAGGCTGGGGCACAAAGACCTGCAGGAAGCCTTTCACCTTTTCAAAGAAAGAGAGCGGTTCAGCGGCTTCCTCAGCTGCAGGCACCGGCTGCTCTTCCAGTCTTTGCGTTACTTCTGACCGCAACTGCTCCAGATCCGGAACAGGAAGCCCCCTCTTTTGTGCTTCATCTACAACAGCAAGTATCGCTTCCTCTTCGTATTTGCCGTACTCCTGCAGTATCTCGATCAACTGCCCGTCTTCTTTTTCAGCTACAACAGCTGCGTATTTGTTTTCCATTTGCAAATGTGCCTTGGTAAAGATAAGCATGTACCCGCCAACCCCAAAACTACATTTAGCTACTACAACAGCAGGATAACCTTCGGTAGCTGTACAAGGTACATCCTTAGCAAGAACACACAGGCTATGACACAAACAAAAATAGATACGCTTTACTATACCTTAACCCGTGGCGACAGCCCTTTGGTAGCGGCAGCCATTCATAACGGGCACGAAGTGCGCCACGATCTTAAAGACCTGTTTTACCTAACCCCTGATGAGCGGCTCCGGCAGGAGAATCCTTATACGGGCAGGTGGGCGAACCTGACAGATAACCAGATTATCGCCTACTATTCCCGCTTTGAACTGGACCTGAACCGCCCGCCGGAGAAAGCCGTTTACCGCAAGCCTGAAGACGCCTGGGGGCTGCAAGTGTGGAAAGAGGAACTGCCAGAGGAAATGGTGGAGGAGTCGGTGGGGCGCTATGAGCGGTTTTATAAGGATGTAAAGCAGATGCTGACAAAACTGGTGAAGGACCATGGCTGCCTTATCGTCTATGATCTGCACACTTACAACCATAAACCCGAAGGCCCGGAGGGCAAAGCAGCCGACCCGGACGAGAACCCGGAGGTAAACATTGGCACCAGCAACATGAATCGGGAGAAATGGGCTCCGGTGGTAGAGGCCCTGACCCACAGCCTTAGCTCCTATAACTACAGGGGGCGCCACCTAGACGTGCGCGAAAACGTCAAATTTAAAGGGGGCCATTTTGTGCACTGGATACATGATCTCTTTGGGGATGACGTCTGTGCCATGAGCATTTCCTTTAAGAAGTTCTTTATGGATGAGTGGACAGGTGAGCCAGACGAGATACAGGTGCACGAAATAAAAGCGGCCCTGGAACAGACGACCAAACCTGTACTAAAGGCTTTAACGGAAGTTTGCCAGGTTTAAAGGCGACACAGGCTTAGCAAACCAGGGATGAATGAAGCAACAACTGGTGCGGACCTATTTTCTTTCAACCTGAAGGGCGGTAAAGACAGCCAGAACGGAACTCTTTATGGAAGTAGCAGCCCCAGCACAAAGAACTGTAAAAACAAATACGGTTCCCCTATAAGGATAAGTAGTTGAAGGAAAGCAAGTTGTATTATAATAAGAGAAATGACAAAAATATTCAGCCTGATTTCTTTTAAAATAAGAAACCAATCTAGTACTTTTGCGCCCGAATTAAGGGAAACATATTTGCGGAAGGCTAATATAGATAGCCTGGCTTTAACTTCCAAATAGAAGCAGAAATTTTTTCTGATTATTTCCTTTTTTCCCTGTTTAATAAAGTACAGCAGATAAAGCAAGCGCTTGGCTGTATGCTAAGAAAGAAGTTTAAAGACTAAAGATAAGGTTAGATAAAGTTTAGATTAGTTTAGTTTGTTTTAAGGTGAGAGAAAGCCCTGGCCATTTTGGCGGGGCTTTTCTCATTTAGAATGGTTGCGTCCTGCAGGGGGTGCCCCTCTTACTAAGATGATATTGCTATAGCTGCTAAACTACGTCCTGTGTTTGTGCGGGTTTATACATAAAACCAGCACGTTCATATAAAAACACGACAAACTAAATCAGCCCCTCTTTCCGCAAAGAAAAGAATAGCTAATTTTGCAACCGTTTTAATACCGGCACAAAAACGGAAAGCTAATATATAGAAAAGTCTATTATTAAGCAAACGTTACGGAAAGGTTATTAAAATATAACTACGCTACAAAACCTAAATAAAACTATGAGATTACCATTCGTAAAGGGCTACGTAGGGCTACTCCTGCTATGCTTGCTTGCCCTTCCTTCCCTGGCGCAGGAGAAAGTCACTTTGAGCGGCTACGTGAAAGACGGCTCCTCGGGCGAGGGGCTGATCGGGGCCTCGGTGAGCGTGCAGGAGCTGCCGGGCGTGGGCGTGGGCACCAACGAGTACGGCTTCTACTCCCTGACCCTGCCCAAGGGCTCCTACACCCTACTCTACAGCTACCTGGGCTACGTCACCCTCTCTAAGGAAGTGGTGCTTGCCGCCGGCCAGAAGCTGGACGCGGAGCTGAGCCAGAACGCCACCGCCCTCCAGGAAGTGGAGATCTCCACCCGCAAGGAGGACGAGAACGTGCGCTCGATGGAGATGAGCACCCTGAAGATGCAGGTGGCCGAGATCAAGGGCATGCCGGCCCTCTTGGGCGAGGTCGACATCGTGAAGGCTATCCAGATGACGCCGGGCGTGCAGACAGCTGGCGAGGGTACCTCCGGCTTCTACGTGCGCGGCGGCGGGGTGGACCAGAACCTCATCCTCCTGGACGAGGCCCCGGTCTACAACGCCTCTCACCTGATGGGCTTCTTCTCCGTCTTCAACGCCGACGCCATCAAGGACGTGCAGCTCTACAAGGGGGGCATCCCGGCCCAGCACGGCGGCAGGCTCTCCTCTCTGCTCGACATCAGGATGAAGGAGGGCAACAGCAAGAAGCTGGCCGTCTCGGGCGGCATCGGTACTATCTCCAGCCGCCTGACGGTAGAGGCTCCGATCATCGAGGACAAGAGCTCCTTTATCCTCTCGGGCCGCAGGACCTACGCCGACGTGTTCTTCGGGCTGAGCGGCGACGAGAACATCAAGGACAACCAGCTCTACTTCTACGACCTCAACGCCAAGGTCAACTACACTTTAAACGAGAAGAACAGGCTATTCGTGTCGGGCTACTTCGGCCGCGACATGGCCGGCAGCAAGAGCTTTATGATGGACTGGGGCAACGCCACGGCCACCCTGCGCTGGAACCACCTCTTTAGTGACAGGCTCTTTAGTAACACCACCCTCATCTTCTCTGACTTCGACTACGCCCTGGGCTCCAGAGAGAAGGAGTCGGAGTTCACCTGGAAGTCCCGCATCCGCGACTATGGCCTCAAGAACGACTACACCTACTTTTTAAGCCCCAACAGCCAGCTGCGCTTCGGCCTGCAGGCCACCTACCACAACTTCATGCCTGCTGAGGTAAAGCCGGGGCCGGAGTCCTACGTCAACAACCTTAAGCTCAACTCCACCAGCGCCCTGGAGGGGGCCCTGTACCTGAGCAACGAGCACCGGATAACAGACCGCCTGACGCTGGACTACGGCCTGCGCCTCTCCAGCTTCACCAACATGGGGCCGGGCAAGGTGTATACCTACGACGAGGCCTTCGAGACACCCATTGACACACTGGAGTACGGAAGGTTCGAGAAGATCAAAAGCTACGGGGGGCTGGAGCCGCGCCTCTCTGCCAAGTACGAGCTCAACGACATGAGCTCCATCAAGGCTTCCTATAACCGCACTTTACAGTACCTGCACTTGGTGTCTAACTCCACCTCCTCGCTACCCTTCGACGTGTGGATCCCGAGCAGCACCTACGTGAAGCCCCAGGTGGCAGACCAGGTGGCGGCCGGCTACTTTCGAAATTTTAAGGACAACACCTATGAGGGCTCCGTGGAGGTCTACTACAAGTGGATGGACAACCAGATCGACTACAAGGACTACGCGGAGATCTTCCTCAACGAGCGCCTGGAGACAGAGCTTCTGACAGGGACAGGTGAAGCCTACGGGGCCGAATTCTACCTCCGCAAGCAGAAGGGACTTCTGACGGGCTGGGTGAGCTACACGCTGGCTAAGACTGAGCGCACGGTGCCAGGCATCAACGGAGGGAAGGCTTACCCGCTGCGCTACGACCGCCGCCACTCGGGCAACCTGGTGCTGGCCTACCAGTTCAGCCCGAGCATCAGCCTGGGGGCCAGCTGGACCTATGCCACGGGCGGAGCCATCACCATGCCGGTGGGCCGCTACGAGTACAACGGCAAGACTTACCCGGTGTACTCGGAGCGCAACGGCTACCGCCTGCCCGACTACCACCGCCTGGACCTGTCGGCCACCTATGAGAAGCCGAAAAACGAGTTCAAGAAGTACAACAGCAGCTGGACGCTCTCTGTCTACAACGCCTACAACCGTAAGAACGCCTTCTCGATTTACTTCCGCGAAAGCGAGGACGACAGAACGAGAACAGAGGCCGTGAAGACCTACCTGTTCGGCATTATCCCCTCCCTCTCCTACAACTTCAACTTCTAACGCATAAACCGCATCAAGACTATGAACAAGACATTTCTGTATTTGCTGGCCATGCTAGTCTTAGGCCTGACCAGCTGTGAGGAGGTAATCGACTACGAGCTGGACACAGCTGAGACGAAGCTGGTGGTGGAAGGCCTGATTACTGACCAGCCGGGGCCCTACCAGGTGAGGCTCTCCAACACGAAAGGCTACCTGGATGAGGGAAGGACGCCGGGGGTGAACGGGGCGCTGGTCATCGTCTCCGACAACAAGGGGACAGTAGATACCCTGGAGCAAATAAGCGAGGGCGTTTACCAGACCACCAAGCTGCAGGGCCAGGCGGGCAACACCTACTTCCTGAGGGCTGTGGTGAGCGGCAAGGAGTACACCGCCCAGAGCTTTATGCCAGCTGTTACTCCCATTGACTCCCTGACCTTCGTGTACAAGCACTCGGCAGACGAGGATGACGACGGATACCACCCTTACATTCATTTCCGTGACCCGGCGGGCCGGGGCAACTACTACCGCTGGAACGTGTTCATAAACGGGGTGCTGGCCCCGGACGAGCTGGTGGTGCTCAACGATGACCTGTACGACGGCAACTACGGCCACGCCGACATGGGTTTCGCCCTGAAGAAGGGAGACAAACTGAAAGCGGAGCTCTACGCTGTGGACAAGCCGGCCTACGAGTTCTGGACGGCGCTGGTAAACCAGCAGAACAGCAGCGGTGGTCCCTTTGAGAGTACACCGGCCAATGCCCCAACCAACATCAGCAACGGGGCCATCGGCTACTTCGGTGCCTCTGCCGTATCGGCAATGGAAGCAGAAGTAAAAGAATAAACAAAACAACGTATAAAAGCAGAAGTCCCGGCGTTTGCCGGGGCTTCTGCTTTTACAATTAAGGACAGGAGCTCTCTTAGAGCTTCGGCTCTACTATTAACCAGGCAGCAAGCACAGCTAAGGGTAGCAGGGTGAGCAGAATCTTCAAAAACAAACCCGGAGCCGTAGTGCCTGACCTCCAGGAGCCCCTGCTAAAAGCATAGCGCAGGCTGACAACGAGAGCAACCAGCACCAGCCCCGACAGCACACCGTGTACAATTAATATAACCTGTGCAAGAGCAGCCTCCAGTTCTGCTATTCTTATCCAGGCTCTGAAAAGCCAGGGCACCATGGTGAGCAGGCTCAGCAGCGCCAGCAAAGTTCCTGCTTTTACATTAAACAGGGTTAGCCACGTAGCCATACTAAACAAAACCATGGCAGCCACCAAAGCAGCGTCAGAGTAGGCAGACTGAGGTACAGACGCATAGCCTCTGAAGAACAGGATTACGGTGGCAACGGCAAAACCAGTCAGGAAGTACAGCAGATACCTCGTCATAGTGGTATCATACTGGATTCGGGCTGTTTCAGATACTCCTGCTGCTTACTTTAGTTAATCTTAAAGCTTACCGGCAAGAAATACTGAACAACTGCCAACTCTCCCTCAAAAGTGCCAGGCTTCCACTTTGGCATGTTTGCACCACCCTTACAGCCTCTGCATCCAGCGCCTTACTCCCTGCACTACACGCAAATCCGTTATACTACCGACTCTGTCTATCAAAAAGGGCAGCAGCACCACACCTTGTACACCCCTCTTGGCACTAGCTGCGGGGTAATGTATGTGTTCTTACAGGTACTTTAATGTTCCCTGTGCCCCCTCGCCACAGCAACATATCCATCCCATCTACAGCCGCCGCATCTTTAAACAAAACCACCAGTCACCTGTATAGCTACTTGGGACTGCCGTGATCAAGCACCCAACCTATTACCCTATGAGCAAAGCAAGGAAAGGAACAAGAGACATAGCGAGCAAGCAGCAGGACAAGGAGAAAAAAAGTTTTAAAGAGCAGGTGGGAGCACTAAGGAACCTCCCTAAGTTCTTCAGGCTGATTTGGGAGACGAGCAAGAGCATGACCATCAGCAACCTGCTGCTTCGCCTGGTAAAGGCGGCCCTGCCGTTAGCCATGCTATATGTGGGCAAGCTGATCATCGACGAGGTGATCCGGCTGATCGACGTGGTGGGCGAGCGGGACCTGAGTTACCTCTGGCTGCTGGTGGCCCTGGAGCTGGGGCTGGCGGTGGTGTCGGATATCATTAACCGGGGCATTACGCTCATGGACAGCCTGCTGGGCGATCTTTTCTCGAACCGTACCTCCGTGGCCCTAATAGAGCATGCAGCCAAACTGGACCTGGCACAGTTCGAGGACGCCACCTTTTACGACAAGCTGGAGCGGGCCCGCCGGCAAACAGTAACACGGGTAGTACTCATGTCGCAGGTACTCACCCAGGTGCAGGACATCGTAACCATTGCTTTTCTGGCAGCCGGCCTGATCGCCTTTAATCCCTGGCTTATCCTGATCCTGCTTATTGCTGTGATCCCGTCCTTCCTGGGCGAAACACACTTTAACGAGCGCAGCTACTCCCTCTCCCGCTCCTGGACTCCAGAACGAAGAGAGCTGGACTACCTGCGCTACATTGGGGCCTCCGACGAGACAGCCAAAGAGATCAAAACCTTTAACCTCTCCGGCTTTCTGGCAGGTCGCTTTCGGGAGTTGTCCGACAGGTATTATATGCTGAACAAGGGGATTACCGTGAAACGGGCCGTCTGGGGCAGCACCCTTTCTGCCTTAGGTACCCTTGCTTACTATGGGGCTTATGTCTTTATCCTGTTCCAGACTGTGGCCGGCGCCATCACTGTCGGCAGCCTTACCTTCCTGGCCGGTTCCTTCAGCAACATGCGCAGTTTACTACAAGGCATTATGACGCGTTTCTCGCAGATAGCAGAAAGCGCCCTCTACCTGCAGGACCTGTTCGATTTCCTGGAGCTACAGCCACAAATCCTACCCCCGGCCAGTCCGCTACCGGTACCGCGGCCTATCCAGCAGGGCTTTACCTTTGAGAACGTCGGGTTTAAGTATCATAATTCAGAGAAGTGGGCCGTGCGGCACCTGTCTTTCCATTTAAGAGCCGGCGAAAAACTGGCTCTCGTTGGAGAGAATGGGGCCGGCAAAACAACGCTGGTTAAGCTGCTGGCCCGGTTATATGAGCCTACCGAAGGGCGCATTTTACTGGATGGCGTGGACCTGCGCGAGTATGACCTGAACGACCTGCGCCACCAGGTGGGCATTATCTTTCAGGACTACGTGCGCTTCCAGATGACAGCCTCTGACAACATTGCCATCGGCCAGATCAGTAACATTTCGGATAAAGCGCGGATACAGGGCTCTGCCCAGAAAAGCCTCGCTGACCTGGTGATCCAGCGCCTACCCGAAAAGTACGAGCAGGTGCTGGGCAAGCGCTTCAACAACGGAGTAGATTTATCGGGAGGCGAGTGGCAGAAGGTGGCCCTGGCCCGCGCCTATATGCGGGACGCCCAGCTGTTGATCCTGGATGAACCTACCTCGGCATTGGATGCCCGCGCCGAGCACGAGGTGTTCCTGCGCTTTTCGGAGTTAATAGAAGGCAAGACCGCCGTCCTTATCTCCCACCGCTTCTCCACGGTGCGCATGGCCGACCGGATTCTGTTCCTGGAGCAAGGGCAACTAAAAGAGTTGGGCTCGCATGAAGAACTGCTGGCGCAGAACGGCAAGTATGCAGAGCTGTTCTTGCTGCAGGCAAAGGGCTATTTGTAAGCCTTCCTTTCAAGAGCAGCTTTTGTAAGCGCCTATATTTCTACATCAGCCTCCTTGCGTTTCAGGTCAAGCTTATGACTCACGATCAGGCGAATAATGTCCCGGTCATAAAACTGGTTGCCGGATGCTCTTTGCTGAAACCACTTCAGGTAGCCTGCCTCTACGCTCACGTTTTTATGTACGGGATAACTTAGGCCGGCATACAGTCTGTTCTGGTCAAACCAGTTATGCGTTATCCTTTCGCCGGCGTTAACCATGATCTCATCACTTAACTTCCCCTTCAAACGCTGTTGCCCAAGCTTTACCAGGGGATATTCCAGGCCCAGACGATACCTGAAACGGTAGTTGGCAGTATAGCCGTCTGCCAGTTCCCCACCAGCCGTGTTCCTGAAAAAGCGCCTTTCAGCCCGGTAACGGTGCGTGATCATTAGCTTCTCGAGGGGCTGCTTATAATCCAGCTGTATGTGCAGCCGAAGCTCTGGCACTACCAGCACTTCTGTGGCAAAAGGGTTATGCGGGCTCTGCAGAAAATAAGCAAAGCCACCCACTGCATCCCAGTTCTTCCCTAAGGCATGTCGTACTTGCCCCCTCGCCAGGAACTGGTGTTGCCTGTCCGGGTTTATAAAGCGCCTCTCCTCCACCTCAAAGTTCAGCGACCATCCCTTGTTCAACTCCAGGGTGCTATGGTATCCAACCCATATCAGTTGCTGATCTGTCACCTCTCTACCCGTGCTCTGTGCCCACAGTAAGGGAGCAGAAATAAGGCACCACAACATCAAATAAACCCTTCTTGCATTCATACCTGCAAAGATAGCGCTGCCAGGATTAGCATAAATGAACCCGTCTTATTTTAAATTAAAGTAATCCACGTGGAACACGTTCTGTTATAGCGGAAAGAAGAGTGGAATGATGAGCGATGCCAGCAACCATAAGATCAGGTTCAGCGGAGTGCCTACTTTCAGATAGTCGGAAAAGCGGTAATTACCGGGGCCGTAGATCATGGTGTTCGTCTGGTAGCCCATGGGCGTCATAAAGCTAAGAGAGGCCGCGTAGGCAACAGCCATTAAAAAGGGCCTGTGGTTCACTCCGAGTTCTTCGGCCGTCACAATGGCAATAGGGGCCAGCAGTGCCGCCGTGGCATTGTTCGACATAAAGTTAGTCGTCATAAAGGTGATAAAGAAGAACACCGAGAGCAGGGCATGGGGGCCATACCCTCCCACCCATTCGATCAGAAAGTCTGCCAAGAGTTTTGCCGCTCCGGTTTTTTGAAGAGCAGCTCCCATCGACAGTACCCCTGCCAGCATAAAAACCACCTTCCAGTCTATTGCTTTGTAAGCCTCTTCTACCCTGATGCAGCGGGTGAGGATGAGTAATACAACTCCTACCAGGGCACTCAGTACGATAGGCACCAAATCCAAAGCAGCTGCCGCCACCACGCCAACGCTGATAGCCATCACGGGAATTATTTTGCTGTAGTTATAAGGGCTCCGCTCGGTTTGGGAGATGATGAGGATGTCTTCGTTCTGCCGTAGCTTTTGGGCCTGGTAGGGGTCTGCGGCAATTAGCAACACGTCCCCCGATGACAGTTTGACGTGGGTAGGCTTCTCGTGCACGATCTCGTCGCGGTGGCGAATTGCCAAGACCGAAGCTCCGTAGTTGTATGCCCTGAAGTTCAGCTCTTTGAGTGTTTTCCCCTCTAAATAAGAGTTAGGGGTGATGATGGCTTCAAAGAGCTTGCTGTCGTTGATCCGCAGGTCCTCGTCCCGAAACCTGCGCTCCGACTTTAGCTTAATGCCTTTCTCCTCCTTCAGCTTTTTCAGTTTCTCCACCCCGCATCGTACTTTTAACACATCGTTTGCCCGGAGTATCAACGAGGGAAACACCTGTATCTTCTCCTTGTGGCGGGTTACCTGCATTACCTCTATATCCAGGTGCTGCACCAGCCCGGAGTCCTTAAGGGGTACACCAACGGAGGGAGACTCTGGCAACAAGACAAGTTCTGTGAGGTACTCGCCCAGGTCAAAGTTCTCTGTAAGGTCTGTAGCTAGTTTCCGGTTCGGCAACAGGTGCCGGCCAATAAAGAACATGTACAGGACGCCCACCAGCAGAAACCAGATGCCGGCTGGTGTAAAGTCAAACATCTCGAGCGGGGCTACGCCCTGTGCCTCTGCTATACCGCTTACCAGAATGTTAGTGGAAGTACCGATTAGGGTGCAGACCCCGCCCATCAGCGCCCCAAAAGAAAGTGGAATAAGTAACTTGGAGGGGCTTACCTTTATGTCCTGGCTCACCTGTATCATCACTGGCATTAACAGGGCTACTACCGCTGTATCGTTGATAAAGGCAGAAAGCCCCCCGGAGATAAGCATCAACGACAACAGGCAAAGCAAATAGTTCTTACGGCCGATGCGGGTAAGGGCGGCCCCCACACTGCTTAAGGCGCCGGATTTAAAGATGGCAGAGCTGATGACGAACATGCTGGCTACTGTTATAGTGGCCGCATTGCTAAAGCCGGCAAAGCCTTCGGCAGGGGTCAGGATGCCAGTGAGCATAAACAGCACCATCGTCAGAATGGCTACTGTGTCAATAGAAAAGCGCTCGGTCACGAACAGTATAACTGCCAGTATAATAATCCCTAATACAACAGCTATCTCGAACGTCATAAGCACAGGGCTCCTCCGCTGCCTGCAACAGAACTACACTAGCAAGAAGGGGCAGCCAAGTGCTTTTATATTTGATGCGGGCAACAACAAGTAAAACATGGTTTACATGCCTGCATACGGTAAGTTCACCAAAAAGCTTTATTAAAGCACTGAAGATGTGCCAAATACAGAACTAGTAAACGTTGTCCAGCCAAGCGTCCGCCTCCTCATAAGAGTCGAACCGGCTAAACGGCGTCTGGCTTTGGCTGATGATCTCGTCTAACTGAAGTGTGGCAATGCGGTCGGTAGGCACAATGGTGGCTGCGCGGGCTAAACCTGCTTCTTTTATCTGCCGTTGTACTTCTACGTGCAGTTTATTCAGGCGTTGGGGATGGGTGATCATAGCGCCATAATCTGCCAGGAGTGTAAAGGCAGGGTTTACTAACTGCAAGGCCTTTCGTACATCGCTTAGCAGTTCCGGCACGGCATCCATGCTCTTCCAAAAGCCCTTTATGGTCAGGTATAGTCTGTTTGATTCGGAATGATACAGCAACTCATAGCACTGATTTTTAGCGATCAGCGTATTTATCTTAGTGGAGGCGGTATCTTTATCTGTGCTGTACATATCTAGTACATTCTACGGAGATCGGGTACAGCTGCCTTTCACCCTGTTAAGTTTTTATTAAATTTTTAGCCGATTCAGTAGCTTTTGGAGCAACAAGAGAGCTAGAAAGTGTACAATAAATGACGGTAAGTTCATTTGTACTGTTGGCGAAGCCTGCTCTTCGCTCTTCTGTTCCACAGTCCTGCATTTTACCATAAGCTACTGTACTACAAGAGAGGTTTTTACAAGTACACCCTTACAGATTCACTTAAAATAAGCTCCAGTTACTGATCTGCTCGAAGAAGAGTGGCAAAGCCCGTGGCACCAGCACAATGCTCAACAGAAAGCCATAAACCGCCCCATACAAGTGCGCATCGTGGTTAATGTTGTCGCCCATGCGCTTCCCGGAGAAGTAAGAGTACATGATGTACAGCACGCCCAGGATAAAGCCCGGAATACAGAGCAGGCCATAAAGGCAGATGTCCTGAGTAGGATAAAACAAAATGCTGGAGAACACGACAGAAGATACCCCCCCGGATGCACCCAGGGCCCTGTAAGGCGGATCGTTGCGGTGTTTGAGGAAGGTAGGAATATCCGATACAATAATGCCGCCTAGGTAAATAAGCAGGAACAGCAGGATTCCCGTCAGGGGGCCAAACACGTAGATAAAGGTTTGCTCCACCGCCTGCCCGAAAAAGTAAAACGTGAACATGTTAAAAAGCAGGTGCGTGAAATCAGCGTGCAGAAAGCCGGAAGTAATAAAGCGGTACCACGAGTTATCGCGCTGTACAGCGTATGGCTGAAAGATCCACTTGTGCATCAGGCTCTCGTTTTGCCACGCGTACAGCGAAATACCTACTGTAATAATGATAAGGATGATGGTAACGCTCATTTGCTAAACTTTGAAGATTGGATTCTGAATGAGTGAATTGGAAAAAAGACAAAAGGCTCACACTCTGAGCAAGCACCTTTGTCTTTTTTCTTGGTTTATGTACACAGGCACTTAGTTGTCCCGCTCCATGAGCTGCATAGCCAGCCCCCTGATCGTTGCCTTGCGCGCTTCCGGCAGTTGTATCGCATTTAGGTGGTGCAGCGCTTTCTGAAAATAAAGGTCTATCTGCTGTTCTGTCTGATAGCGGATATTGAGCTGATCGTATACGGCTGTTACAGCCCTCACTTTTTCCTCTGCTATGCTCTCATCTGTCTTATCGCGCCAGCCGATGATGGTCTGCAACTGCTCGGAGCTTGCCTGCTCCAGTGCCGTCAGCATCAGGAAGGTCTTTTTGTCGGAGAGGATGTCCCCCCCTACCTGCTTCCCGAACTTGGTTTGGTCACCGTACACGTCCAGCAGGTCATCGCGCAGCTGAAAAGCAATCCCCACGTTATTCCCGAAAGCCTTCAGGTGCTCGGCATCTGCCTCGGGTGCTCCCTGTAGCACAGCACCCAGCTCTAGGCTGAAGCCCAGCAACACGGCTGTCTTCAGCGTGATCATCTGGATGTACTCCTGAATACTCACCCGCTCCCGGCGCTCAAAGTTCATGTCCAGTTGCTGCCCCTCGCACACCTCGGCGGCTGCCCGGCTAAACAGGCGCAGCACCTTTGCCAGCTTGTCCGGCGCTACGTCCAGCAAGAGCTCGTAAGCACGCACTAGCATCACATCCCCGCTGAGGATGGCGTTGTTGGCATTCCACTTCTCATGCACCGTCTGTTGTCCTCTTCGCAGCGGCGCCTTGTCCATGATGTCGTCGTGCATGAGCGTGAAGTTGTGGAAAACCTCTACTGCCGCTGCCGGCAAAAGGGCCTTTTCCACATCCTCATCATACATCTTAGCTGCCAAAAGTACTAATAAAGGCCGTACCCGCTTTCCGCCTAGGGCCATGATGTAGCGGATCGGCTCGTATAGTTCCACAGGGCTTTCGCCGTAGCGGAGTGAAGACAGGGTATTGTTAATCTTATCAGAAAGGGTGCTGATATCCACAGGGTAATTAGTGTTGTTTAAGGGTTTCTGTTAACTCCAGGTCGATGGTGCGGTCGTTCAGGTTGGCGCTTTTCACTTCTACCAGCACCTCATCGCCAAACGAAATAATGCGTTTGCTCTGCCGTCCGATGATGCGGTAGTTGTTAGCGTCCAGCTCGTAGTAGTCGTCGTTCAGGTCAGACAGACGTACCATGCCCTCACACTTGTTTTCTTCGATCTCCACAAAGATACCCCATTCTGTGACACCAGACACAATGCCCTTGTACTGGTTGCCAATGGTGTCCTTCATAAACTCAACCTGCTTGTACTTAATAGAGGCACGCTCCGCGTCTGCAGCACGCTTCTCCATCTCTGAGGAGTGGCGGCAACGCTCTTCATACTCTTCCTTGTCCTCCGACTTACCGCCATCCAAGTAGTGCTGCAACAGGCGGTGCGCCATCATGTCCGGGTAGCGGCGGATAGGCGAGGTAAAGTGCGAATAGTGATCAAAGGCCAAACCAAAGTGCCCCTCGGGCTCAGTGCTGTATTTGGCTTTGGCCATGGTGCGGATAGCCAGGTTCTGTAGCACGCTTTGCTCCGGCTTGCCCTCAATCTCCTCTGTCAGGTTATTCAGCTCCTCCGAAATGTCTCCGTCCGGGTCTACTTTATAGCCGAACTTGCGGGCAAAGAGCGAGAAAGTACTGAGCTTTTCAGGGTCTGGTGAGCCGTGGGTACGGTATACCATGGTAGGGCGTCTTTTGCCTTTGCCAAGGTTGTACACGTACTCTGCCACTTTTTTATTTGCTAGCAACATGAACTCCTCGATCAGCTTGTGCGCGTCTTTGCGCTCTTTTACATAGATATAAAGTGGCTTGCCGTTTTCGTCCAGCTTAAACTTAACCTCTGTGGTTTCGAAACTAATGGCACCGTTCTTAAAGCGCTTGTCTTTGAGTTTCTTGGCGATGTTGTTCAGGATGTTGATTTCCTCTGCGAAGTCGCCTTCGCCTGTCTCGATGCGTTCCTGCGCCTCTTCATAGGCAAACCGGCGATCCGAGTAAATGACCGTGCGGCCAAACCAGGAGTCATAGAGCTTGCCATTGTCATCCAGCTCAAACACAGCCGAGAAGGTAAGCTTCTCCTCATGCGGCCGCAGGGAGCACAATCCGTTAGAGAGGCGCTCCGGCAGCATCGGGATGGTTCTGTCCACCAGGTACACCGACGTGGCGCGGTGGAAGGCTTCTTTTTCTAATATACTCTTAGGCGTTACATAATGCGTTACATCGGCAATGTGCACGCCAATCTCCCAGTTACCGTTCTCCAGCTTTTGGATAGACAGGGCATCGTCAAAATCTTTGGCGTCGGCAGGGTCGATGGTAAAGGTCGTCACATCGCGGAAGTCGCGACGCTTACCAATCTCTGCCTCCGTTATTTTATCTGAAATGCTTTCGGCTTCCTCCTCCACTGTTTCGGGGAACTCGAAAGGCAGGCCAAACTCGGCCATGATGGAATGTATCTCGGCCTCATGCTCTCCTGCCGGACCGAATACACGAACCACCTCCCCGGTCGGGTTCTTTCCGTGAGTCTTTGGCCACTCTACTATCTTCACCAGTACTTTGTCACCTGCCTGGGCCCCGTTCAGGCCGCTTTCTCCCACAAACACGTCAAAGTAAAGCTTCTTGAAATCGGGCACCACGAAACCGAAGTTCTTCGATAGCTCCATAATGCCTACGAGTTCAGTCCGTGTGCGCTCCAGCACTTCTACCACGATCCCTTCGGCACGGCCTCCGCGCACGGTTGGCAGCACTTCTACCTTCACCAAGTCGCCGTCCATGGCATAATTCAGGTGCTCCCGAAATACACGCACGTCCTCCTCTGTTTCTTCCGACACAATGTAAGCGTACTTGCTGTTAGCTAAGTCCACACGACCCGTGATAATGTTCACGCGCAGGTTCAGCATGTATTTGTCACTGTCAACCGATAACAGCTTGTTCTCACGCACCAGGTCCTTTAGAATATCCGTCACTGTTTCGCGGCCTTTTTTATCCACTATCCCCAAACGGCGGTAGATCTGCCGCATCGTAAAGACAGTGTCCGGGCTATCGGAGAAAGATTCCAGTACAATGGTTTTCGCTGACTTACGCTCCCGTTCGCGGGACCTTTCTTTTCTGGAGGATGACTCTCTTCTGGATGAGGACTCGCCCCTTGTAGATGAACTTCTTTTAGAAGAAGAGCTTCCTCTGCGGGAACCGCTTCTTTCGCTACGGCCCTCTTTGTCCTGACCGCTCTTGTTGTTGTTTTTGCTTCTCATGTATGATTGGTATCTCCGTAGTGAGCCACTAATAGGTAAGCTCTACTTAAATTCCTTAACCTTATTGTTTAGATACTATACGCCTACGAGAGTGGCTTAGGTTAAGGGAAGAGAGAATTTGAGGTGAATTTATATAGAAAAAGCTATATACTAACTATAAAGCCCTTGATTTCTAGTGTTGTCGGAAGAGGACATGCTAAAAGTATACTACGCTGCATTTCCTCTACTAGCGCATGACACCTGCCTTTATTGCCTCCCGCTTTTCCTGTGCTGCGATAATATCTCCGGGCTCCCCTTTAGGGATAGCATCGATAAGGGCTTTGGTGTAGTCCTGCTGCGGATTCAAAAAGAGCTGCTCTGGCGTACCGCTCTCTACCACCTTGCCTTTATGCATGACCAGGATGCGGTCCGAAAGGTACTTGGCAACGGAGAGATCGTGGGTAATGAAGAGGAAGCTTATCCCTAGCTCATGTTTCAACTGATTCAGCAGGTTTAGAATCTGAGCTTGTACGGACACATCCAGAGCAGACACGGCTTCGTCACAAATGATACACTTGGGTTGCAAGGCAAGCGCCCGTGCAATACAAACACGTTGCCGCTGCCCTCCGGAAAACTCGTGTGGATAACGCTCAAAGTGCTCTGGCAAAAGACCTACTTTATCAAGCAGTTGCAAGGCTTTTGCACGTCGTTCCCTATCGTTTTTGTAAAGCTTATGCACACGCATCGGCTCCATAATGGCCTCCCCTACAGGGTACATAGGGTTAAGAGAAGCATAGGGATCCTGGAAGACCATCTGGAAATCGTGGCGGCTTTTGCGCAACTCCTCTGCAGAGAGGCTGACCAGGTCCCTGCCCTGGAAGATAACATGCCCCGCTGTTGGCTCTATCAGTCGCAATAAGGCGCGCCCCAGCGTTGTTTTTCCGCAGCCGGATTCCCCAACCAATCCTAAGGTTTCGCCGGCGTGCACCTCAAAGCTAACGCCGTCCACCGCTCTTACATGATCAACCGTGCGGGAAAAGAACCCTTTCCTGATCGGAAAATACACTTTCAGGTTTTCGACTTGCAGCAAGGGAGGCTTTTGTTTGTTCTCCTGCTCTCGCTTCGTTTGGGTAACAGTCCATGAAGACTCATTGACCACATCCGTAAAGGATGACTGGTGTGCCTGCTCCTTCTTTTCAAATATATTTCCGAACACATCCTCCTGCAAAAAATCAGAAACGGTAGGAAGGACTATCTGGTAATTAGCTGAAAGCTTAGGTCGGCAGGCTAAAAGCCCTTTGGTATACGGGTGTTGTGGACTGGTGAAGACATCCAATACCCTGCCTTGTTCCACCAGTCTGCCCTTGTACATCACCAGCACCCTATCGGCTATCTCGGCAACCACGCCTAGATCGTGCGTGATAAACAGCACCGCACTGTTTTCCTTCACGCGCAACTCGTCGATCAGTTCCAGTATACGCGCCTGCACAGTTACATCCAGTGAGGAAGTAGGCTCATCGGCAATAAGCAAAGCGGGCTTGCAGGCCATGGCCATGGCTAACATCACACGCTGTTGCTGCCCTCCCGAAATCTCATGTGGATAAGCCTCAAACAATTTCTCTGGCTTCGGCAACCTGACCCGCTCAAAAAGATGCACTACGCGTTCCCTAGCCTCTTTTTTTGAGATACCCGCATGGAGCAGCAGCACTTCGGCCACCTGTTTTCCACAGGTGTAGACCGGGTTTAACGATGTTCCCGGTTCCTGAAAGACCATGCTAATCTCGTTGCCTCTCACCTGCTGTAGCTGCTTTTCCGGTAGCTGTAACAGGTCTACCTCTCCTAACTGCTTCGATTGGAAAATGGCCTTTCCTCCTGCTATATGCCCCGGCTTATCCAGTAGCCGCATGAGTGAAAGCGAGGTAACTGATTTTCCGGAACCCGACTCTCCTACCAAAGCAACGGTCTCACCTGGGTACACTTCAAACGACACCTTATCCACGGCTTTTACCGAACCGTGATTCGTGCTGAAAAGGGCTTCTAAATTCTTTACTTGCAGGATGGGCGTAGGTGTGGACAAGGGAGAAAGAGTATCATTGCCTTTTGTAAAAGTAAAGCTTTTTGAGACACAGGGCATCAGAAAAAGCGTAAAGCTCTTGTTTCAGTAACAGATAAGGCTCCTTCACGTTAAAGCTCTTCTTTTACTTGATAAGCCAAAGAAGAGCTACTAAATTAAAGACTATATTTCGCTTATAAGCTAAACTGTATGATTAAGACTATCATCTTCGACCTCGGCGCTGTGCTGATCGACTGGAACCCGCATTACCTGTACCGAAAGATTTTTGACAAAGAAGAAGAGATGCTACACTTCCTGACGAATATCTGTACACCGGACTGGAATGAAGAGCAGGATGCGGGACGCCCGCTACAGGAAGCAACCGATATGCTGGTAGCACAATATCCGGAGCATGAGGAGAGCATTCGTGCTTTCTATGGCCGCTGGGACGAGATGCTTGGAGGCGCTATCGAGGGGACCGTAGATATTTTCCGCGAGTTAAAGGAAAGCGGTAAGTACAACCTCTATGCACTTACCAACTGGTCGGCAGAGACTTTCCCGATAGCGCAGGAACGGTACGAGTTTTTAAACTGGTTTGACGGTATTGTGGTGTCAGGCACCGAGAAAGACAGGAAGCCATTTGATACCTTTTACCACACCTTGCTGGAAAGGTATGAGGTGCATCCATCAGAAGCGCTGTTCATTGATGACAACCTTCGGAACGTAAAGGCAGCAGAAAAACTAGGTATTGCCTCTATTCACTTTACTTCGCCGAAAGAACTAAGAGCGGCTTTAAAAGAGAAGGACGTTTTATAACAGGTTACTCACAGCATGCTCCTATGAGTAGCTGAAGCTGACTTATAGTGCAAGCATCCACTTGTGCTGCTGCTTTCTTTATGTAGCACTGCTGAGCTAGCATGGCACAAGCAGACGCTTGCGGTACCTTCGGACACCACGAGGTCTTTTGCATGACCTATAAAACAGCAGGGGCTGCCTTAGTTAAGGCAGCCCCTGCTGTTTGTACACTGTTCATACTTTACAAGCCTTGCTCTTTTTCCATCATAGACTTATGTTCCGGTTCAGCAGGATGCTCTCCGAAAAAGCGTTTCTGATTAAACAGGATTAGTACCACCCCCACAAAAATTGCTGAGTCTGCCACATTGAAGATAGGCCACAAAGACAGAGGCCTCCCCCCCATAAGCGGTACCCAGTGCGGAACGATGCCTTCCCAAATGTCTACATAAAACATGTCTACTACCTGCCCATGAAACCAGGGGGTAACAGCACCATAGGGCGCATTATCAAACCAGACACCATAAAAGGTACTATCAATCAGGTTACCGATCGCACCGCCCAAAATGAGGGCAATACACCAGATCAAACCTTTGGGCGCATGGTGCTTTACGAGGTAGTACAGGTAATAGCCGATGCCGAACATGGCCACCAGACGGAAGAGGGTCAGGATAAGCTTACCGTAATCAGAACCCAGCTCCACGCCAAAGGCCATCCCCGGGTTTAAGGTATAATGCAG
This sequence comes from Pontibacter ummariensis, assembly GCF_900188175.1. Lineage (GTDB taxonomy): Bacteria > Bacteroidota > Bacteroidia > Cytophagales > Hymenobacteraceae > Pontibacter > Pontibacter ummariensis. Next base: position 66,151 of record NZ_FZOQ01000003.1, read on the forward strand.
CTTCAGCCAGTCCCCGATCAAGGGTATCTCACCGGGCAAGCCCATTTCCATGTTGTAGTGCACAATCAGCTTCACCGCCTGGTCCAAGAGGATAACAGCAAGTGCAGCCAGATAATATTTCCAGTATTTCATATTAGTGCGTTAGGCAGACGGCGCTGAAAAAGTGAAGATTACCGCTGCAATGTACTCTATTAAGTATAAAAGCCGCAGGAGAGCCATTTGGTTTCCTGCGGCTTCTAAATTAAACAGTGGTGTTCTCCTGTATCTGAATACGAATGTACACCTGGTATTCATCTATGTCCAGCAGCGTCGCGTCCTGCAACTGCTCTACCAGGTCCAGGTTCAGGGCCTGCGTTTCGGCGCAGATATAAGAACGGTAATTCTCCACGGCGGCATTTACCTCTGGGGCAGACAGCTGCATGTAGATGTGGATTTTATCCTGCACCTCCAGGTTGCTGTCCTTACGCAGGTTCTGGATACGGTTTACCAGGTCACGGGCAATACCCTCCTGCTTCAGCTCCTCAGTAATGGTAATGTCCAGGGCCACAGTAAGCCTGCCTTCGCTGGCTACCAACCAGCCTGGGATATCCTCGGAGGAAATCTCCACATCGTCTGGGGTCAGCAAGGCTGTTTCCTCGTCGTTCAGTTGAATCTCAAAGCCCCCCTCGCGCTCCAGCTGGGCAATGTCGTTCTGGTCCATGCGCTGTACGGCGGCTGCCACCAGCTTCATCTTCGGACCATACACCTGCCCCAGCTTCTTGAAGTTCGGCTTGATCTTCTTCACTAAGATACCGGATGTATCGTCTATGTACTCGATGGCCTTCACGTTCACCTCGCTCAGGATCAGGTCGGCTACCGCCTCAATCTGCTGCTTCATCTTCTCATTCAGCACCGGGATCAGGATACGCTGCAGTGGCTGGCGCACTTTGATCATTTCCTTCTTGCGCAGCGAGTGCACCAGCGAGGAAACCGTCTGTGCCAGGTTCATGCGCTCTTCCAGGTCCTTATCAACGGCCTTCGGATCTACTTTCGGATAGTAGGCCAGGTGTACTGACTCTTCCTGGTGTTTCCGGCTTACGCTGTTCAGGTCGCGGTACAGCTGCTCAGTATAGAACGGCGCGATAGGAGCCGCCAGCTTTGCGATCGTTTCTAAACAAGTGTACAGGGTCTGGTAAGCGGCTACCTTGTCCATGTTGTACTCACCTTTCCAGAAACGCTTACGGTTCAGGCGCACGTACCAGTTACTCAGGTCATCCACCACGAAGTCCTGGATGGCACGAGCCGCACGGGTAGGATCATAATCCTCGTAGTGGCTGTCTACGTCCTGCACCAGGGTGTTCAGCTTAGAGATGATCCAGCGGTCAGACTCGGTACGCTGCGCCAGCGGTACGTCGGCCTCGGCATACGTAAAGTTATCGAGGTTGGCGTACAGGGCGAAGAACGAGTACGTGTTCTGCAATGTGCCGAAGAAACGACGCTGTGTTTCCACCACCCCATCCGGGTTAAACTTCAGGTTATCCCATGGCGGCGCATTGGCGATCATGTACCAACGCACGGCATCCGGGCCATAGGTGTTGATCATGTCGAACGGATCGATGGCATTGCCGAGGCGCTTGCTCATCTTGTTACCGTTCTTGTCCAGCACCAGCCCGTTGGCGATCACGTTCTTGTAGGCTACGCTGTCCTCCAGCATTACCGCCAGGGCGTGCAGCGTAAAGAACCAACCGCGTGTCTGGTCTACCCCCTCAGCGATAAAGTCGGCCGGGAAGTTTTTCTCGAACTGCTCCTCGTTCTCCAGTGGATAATGCCATTGTGCATAAGGCATGGCACCTGAGTCGAACCACACGTCGATCAGGTCTGTCTCTCTGTACATTGGCCTGCCGGAATCGCTCACCAGCACGATGTTGTCCACATAGGGGCGGTGCAGGTCGTTTATCTCTACAGAGGCATCCATAAAGCCTTTTTCCACGGCGCGGTCTATCTGCTCGCTTAGCTCTACAATAGAGCCAATGCAACGCTCTTCCTCGCCGTCCTCTGTTCTCCAGATCGGCAGTGGTGTACCCCAGTAGCGCGAGCGCGACAAGTTCCAGTCCACCAGGTTCTCCAGCCAGTTTCCAAAACGGCCTGTACCCGTAGATTCCGGTTTCCAGTTGATGGTCTTGTTCAGCTCGATCAGCCTGTCTTTAACGGCAGTAGTTTTGATGAACCAGCTGTCCAGTGGGTAGTACAGTACGGGCTTGTCCGTTCTCCAGCAGTGTGGATAGGTGTGCTCGTACTTCTCTACTTTAAAGGCTTTGCCCTCTTCTTTCAGTTTAATGGCGATCTTTACGTCCGTTGGCTTGTAGTCCACGCCATTCTCGTCCTCCCCAGTGTAGTTCTTCACGTACATGCCGGCGAAGTCAGTGATCTCCTGTACAAAACGGCCTTGCTTATCCACGATCGGGCCTGGCTTGCCGTTCTCATCCATCACCAGCAGGGCTGGGATGTCATTCTGGGCAGCTACTCTGGCGTCATCGGCACCAAAGGTTGGGGAGATGTGTACGATACCGGTACCATCCTCTGTCGTTACAAAGTCACCCAGTACCACGCGGAAGGCAGGTTTCTCCGGCTGCACGTAAGGCAATAACTGGTGGTACTCTACACCCTCCAGGTCTTTGCCCACGAACTCCTCTACAACTTTATATGGGATGAGCTTATCGCCCGGCTTGTAATCCTCCAACGCCAGGTCAGCAGCCTTCGGATTAAAGTAACGGCTAACCAGGTCTTTTCCTAAGATAACCGAGATCGGCTCGTGCGTGTAGGGGTTATAGGTTTTTACCTTCACATACTTAATGCCTTTGCCAACAGCTAGTGCTGTGTTAGCAGGCAAAGTCCACGGGGTTGTCGTCCAGGCCAGAAAGTACACGTTCTCCTCCTCGTTCTCGAACAGGAACATGTCGCGGGTGATCTTCTTCACCTGGAACTGGGCCACAATCGTGGTGTCCTTTACCATTTTGTAGCAACCCGGCTGGTTCAGCTCATGTGAGCTCAGGCCCGTACCGGCAGCCGGTGAGTAAGGCTGGATGGTGTAGCCCTTATACAGGTAACCTTTGTCATACAGGCGCTTGAGCAGGGCCCAGCAAGACTCGATGTACTCGTTCTCGAAGGTAATGTAAGGGTTGTTCAGGTCTACCCAGTACCCCATCTGCTCGGTCAGGCTGTCCCACTGGTTTTTGAAACGCATCACCGTTTCGCGACAGCGCTGGTTATACTCCTCTACCGAAATCGTTTTACCGATATCCTCTTTTGTGATACCCAGTTCTTTCTCTACCTGCAACTCTATTGGCAGGCCATGGGTGTCCCAGCCGCCCTTGCGGTTTACCTGAAAACCTTTCAGGGTCTTATAGCGGCAAAAGATGTCTTTTACAGCACGGGCCATCACATGGTGAATGCCCGGTTTCCCATTAGCAGAAGGCGGCCCTTCGAAAAACACAAAGTTTTCGTTCCCCTCGCGGGTAGCCACCGATTTCTCGAAGATGTTGTTCTGCTTCCAGAACGCCAGTACATCCTCGCCTACTTTGGCGTAGTTCAGATTTTTATACTCGTTGTACTTCACGATTATCAGGTTCTTCTTGATTCATTTTTAAACTAAGTTGAGCTAAATCCAGCTCCTCGTCGTCCTCTTCAAAATAAGCCTCGTCGATCTGCTCGATCAAGGCGTAAGGATCCCGCTCATACTTGCCGCTGTCGAAACTCATTAGCAAGGTAGGCAAGATAATCAGGTTTGTAAATAAAGCAATCAATAAGCTTACCGACATCAGCACGCCCAGTGCTTTGGTGCCGCCAAACTCCGAGAAAGCGAAGATCACAAAACCAAAGAACAGAATGACGGAGGTGTAGATCATGCTGGTGCCGGCCTCCTCTAAGCTGGACGTGATGGCGCGGCTGATGTTAAAGCCGTTCCGCTGCAACTCGTGCCGGTACTTGGCCAGAAAGTGAATAGAGTCGTCGATCGCGATACCCAGGGCAATACTGAAGATAAGGGCTGTGCTCGGCTTCAAGGGTATGTTGAAAAAGCCCATCAGGCCACCTGCTATCAGAAGCGGTATCATGTTCGGTATCAGCGAAATTACCACTACCCGAATGGACTTAAATAGCAGGGCAATGGTGATAGTTACCAACACAAAGGCCAGCAGCAGGCTCGAGCGCAGGTTGTTGATCAGGTATTCGTTTCCTTTAATGAACAGGAGCGTCGTTCCCGTCAGGCTCACGGAGGTCTCACTGCCCGTATCCTCCCGGATGAACCTCATGCTGTTTCCAACCTCCTCTAGCCTCACCCCTTCGCCGCCGTAGATCTCAGCCAGTTGTGGCTTAATCTTTTTCAGCAGGAGTGTGTCCAGCTCGCGGGAACCCACGTCGGCTACCTTCAGAGAGATACGGGCGCGCTGCCCGGTACTATCTACGAAAGAGCGTAGCAGTTTCTGGTTGGCCCCTTCGTCCTGCTTGGCCAGATAACTGAAAATAAAGTTTCGCTCTGTGTTATCCGGCAGGCGGTAGGAATTTGGGTCTCCCTCATAAAATGCCTGCGTGGCCGTCTTCACTAAGCCTACCACAGAGATAGGTGCAGATAAAATAGGCTGTGTACGTAAATAGTCCTCCAGTTCCTCCAGCTTGCGTAGGTTCGGCAGGCGCATCACGCCTTGCTTGCTGCCTGTATCTACAATCACCTCCAGCGGCATCACGCCGTTAAAGTGCTGCTCGAAGAAAGCCAAGTCGGCATTCACGCTGCTCTCCTCCGGCAGGTCGTCCACCATATACGATACCGTCTTTACCTTGTAGATACCATAGAAAGACAGCGCCATAATGATCGTCAAAAAGAAGTACACGAGGTGCCGCTTGCAATGCACGATATAGTCGAAAAACTCCAGCAGCTTGTTAAGTGGTTTCGCATCCAGGTGGCGCAACTGCCGCTCGGTTGGCGGGGGCAGGTACGAGAACATGGCCGGCACCAGAATCATGCTGATGAAGAAGGTCACGAAGATGTTGATGCCTGCTACCACCCCGAACTCGTACAGGATGGCGATGTGCGTAAAGGTAAACACGATAAAGCCAATGGCTGTGGTCGTGTTGTTCACCAGGTTCACCAGACCGATCTTGCTGATCACACGGGTAAGCGCCAGTATCTTGTTGCCATGACGGCGGTAATCCAGATGATAGCGCGCCAGCAGGTAGGTAGAGTTTGGTATCCCGATTACCACAATGATCGAAGGGATAAGTCCTGTCAGCAGGGAAATCTTATAACCAAATAGTGAGATGATACCCAATACCCAAATCACCACCACACTAATCACCACGATCGGGATAAGCACAGCAAAGAACGAACGGAAGAAGAGGAACAGCGAAACTGCTGTCACGATCAGGGCCAGCACCAGGAAGAGTTTCATTTCTCCGGCTACCTTAGTCGTCATGACGGAGCGCACAAAAGGCAAACCGGCGTAGTGCAACTGTACACCGGTGTCCTTTGAAAAGGCATTGGTGTGCACCAGGATATTATCCATCACCTCGGTGCGGCGGGCAGAGTTGAGGTAAGCCGGGTCCATGGTGACAGCCAGCAGGGTGGCTCCTGTCTTGTCGTTGATGATCTGCCCATCGTAAAAGCCCTGGTTGCGGACTATCTTGAGATGCTCATCGAGCTGTTGCTGTGTCTGTGGAAACGGTTCGAATATATTTTGCGTGATGAACTTACGCTCGGCAGTATCTTTCACTACCTGTACCAGATTCGGCAGGGCGATCACCGCCTTCACCCCTTCTACCTGCTTTAGGTCTTTGGTAAGCTTATTCAGCTCCTGAAAGTTATGGAGCTGGTACACCTGCTTGTCCTGCATGCCCACCACCAGCACGTTTCCGTCCTCGCCAAAGGTTTGTTTAAAGCGTTGGAAGTACTCCATGTCGGGGTCGTCTGGCGACACCACATTGGCAAAATCGTAAGACATTTCTACGTCTTTGGCCTGGTAGGCCATAAACGCAGTAAGCACAGCTAAGAGCAGGATGAGCCTCAGCCTGTTCTTGATAATAAAAATCGCAATCTTATTCCACATGATCCGGCTACAATTCGGCAAAGGTAGGCATTTTTGCGCATTCATGTGGCTAACAAACTCCAAATGTGGCCTTAAGCCTACCTGTGGTAACCTTCCTCATACAGAAGGCACAGCACTTAAGGCAAACGACCTGGAGCCGGACATGGGCTCTTTTCGGATCTCTACTCTAGTCTTATATAGCTAAGTTTAGCAGCTGCTATGCCATGCTTTCTATGATGCTTCCTTTTCTATCCTGTGAGCTTCTGACTTTCCGCTAGGCTTAACCCATCGTTATGATGCTTCTTTGGCAGCGAGTCTCTTTACCTTATGTTAGCAAGCATGCTTTACTGTGCTTGTCTCTAATGCAATGGCTGTTCCTATAAATTGTACTGCTTCTCTTCTCTACAATGTGTATAACTTTTTACTTTTACACACTAATCGCCCCTATGAATCACTTAGTTACAATTTATCCACAAAATTTATTGTACTCCTAGTCTCTTACATTTCCACAACTTACCCTCTCCTTAGAGCTGTAACACTTACACAGTACTTGCCTTCCAACTATGGGTTTAGCGAGGCTATCATACCTGCTAACTAAGACAAATAAACGCAGGAAGTTGAGGCGTCGCTTCCCTACTTCCTGTGGAAAAACAGAAAAGAAAGCTTTCTCCTGCTCTTGCTAAGCTATTTTGATGCTGCTTGTAAACAAAATAGGGAATCCTTTATTTTACATAATTACAGCACTTGTAGAAAATACAGCAAAGTTCGTGAGACAAGAAGGGACTGTAAAAGCAGCAGCCTTTACTCTTCAGGAAAGGCTGCCGAATGTTTGGGTGTTTCACCGTTGTATTACAGCCTCTACATGCAGTAGCAAGCGTGCCTTAGCCAGGGACTGTTAACCTCAGAAACCTGTTGTGCCCGAGTGTTAGCAGGTAAAGCAAATAAACAAGCAGGGGTAGCACCAAAGGCAAGAGCATCGCCTGCACTTCATGGTTTGCCAGCCAGTTCAAAGGTATAGGCTTTACTGCCACACCAGTTCTATCTTAGCTCTGAGTGTGTGTTTGCCGGATGGTATGTTAAACTGCCTGGTTTCATCATTAGCTATCTCCCCTAGCTCTTTTCCATCTAAAAAGAGTTTATAGGCACGGAACCGGCTACTTTATTCTGAAGGTCTTTTAACCACTAAGTTTGCCATTGGGTTAAGTTAGTTTTGATGTACTACCGGAGGGGTTTGCTGCTGTACCTGCTCAACCCTGAAGGACGGCGCCTGGTAGTCCTGCGGCAGGTACTTTTCTGGAATAGTGACCATGTTTCCATCCCGCTGGGCACGGTAGTGTGGCGACAGGATTTCGATGCCTGCCTCGTTGAACTTGTCCTGGATGTTTTGATGGATACCCGAATAAATGGCAGCCATTTTACTGGCATTCATGGTATAGGCATTCAGTTGATAACTTACATAAAAATCGTCCAGGCTGGTCTGTAGCACAAAAGGGGAAGGTTCTTTTTCCACCATCGGTGTGGCAAGGGCAGCATCTATCAATGCTTGGTGTACCTTCGGCCAGGGCACATCATAGCCAATGGTAACGGTTGTGTGCAGTAACAGCCCTTTTTGCTCGGTACTACAGCAGGTCGTAAAGTTGGTGGTGTGGTTATTCAGGATCATTGCATTGGGAATCGTGATGTCCTCGTTCTTGGTAGTCCTCACCCGGGTTACCAAAAGCGTTTTTTCCACCACGTCTCCTGTTACCTCCCCTATTTTGATCCGGTCCCCAACTTTAAAGGAACGCATGTAGGTGAGCACCATACCCGCCACGATGTTGGCAATGGCCGACGAAGAACCTAAGGAGAATAAGATACCGATAAAAACAGACACTCCCTGGAAGATAGGAGAATCTGAGCCTGGCAGGTACGGGAAGATAACCACGAACATGAAGGCATAGAGCAGGAAACGAATGATGTTGTAAGTTGGCTTTGCCCACTCAGCATAGAAGCCCGGGATCTCCAGTTTTCCTTCCTCTACCTCTCCTGTTAAAAAGTGCAGAAACTTAACCACGTAGTGTGTGACCACCACAATGACCAGGATGGTGAGAAGGTTCGGCACATAGTTAATGATACCAAGCCCAATCTTGCGTAAGGGGCTTAGGATATATAGAAGAAGTGTGTCGGCATAACTCTCCGTCCATGGAAAGATACTGAACAAGATGGGCAGCAAGATGTAGATCAGGATAAAGATCGTGATGAGGCGGATAAACCTGCCCACAGCCAGCACAACGGCTACTTCCCGCTCCGGCGTTAGCATTTGGTACTCTTTTACCTTTAGGCCTTTGAGCGTCTTGTCCTGCTGTTCCTCTACCTTTTGGAATATAAACTGGAAGAGCTTGTTCACATACCTGATCAGGAAGAAGAAGACCACAAGCACGAGCAGGGCTAGTCCTACTTCGATCATGATACTGCGCAGGCTGTACTGCTCTACCGTTTTACGTACGCTTTCGCGTATTTGGGCTGCGTAAACCTCTGCAAGCTCCTCCTGCGGTTTTTCGGCTGCCGTGGCATCTGTTTCTGAAACACTCATGAGCACCCTGTCCATGTACACGATGTCTGTAGACAGGGCACTTGTTCTTACTCTTACAGAGTCTGTCCTAAAAAAGCGTTCTTTGGAAAGGGCTAGTACCCTTTTACTGATAGCACTGGCCCGCTCTTCCTTTGTAAAGGAGCCAACTGAATTGTAAATGTGGAACAGGGTGTCTTGATGCAGTACTACAGGTGCTCCTATACTACTTTCTTTAGCCACTGGGCCTGGCTGAGCAGCGAGCGTCCCGACAATAAAAAAAGACAGGATGCAGGCGAAGAACTGGAGGGTTCTCATACTATAAAAGGATGTTTTGATTCCTGAAGCTACTAAAACTTTTCCTATTCCCCCTATATCCCCTGTTAGCAAACCGGCATTTTATCGTTCTGTTGGACGCGTAAAAAGAGCTTTTTGGTTTGCTGATGATCTACTGTAAAAGATAGACTACTTGTCTGTTACAGTTTATCCTCGCACATTTCAGCACAGTTAAAAGGCCTGTTTATCAACAGGCAGGCTTTAAAAGCAGAAAGGGCAGTACGGTTTACCGCCACTGCCCTTTCTGTAAGATGAGTGTATGCTTAGCCTAGCTTTTCGAAAATGCTCTTAAAGCTAACAGCTTTCTCAATGTAATTCTTCAGCTCGCTGATTGGCATGCGCACCTGCTCCCGGCTGTCGCGGTCACGCACCGTTACGGTGTCATCCTCCAAGGTCTGGTGGTCTACGGCAATACAGAATGGTGTACCGATCAGGTCCTGCCGCGTATAACGCTTGCCGATGCTGTCGCGCTCTTCGAAGATCATGTTGAAGTCAAACTTCAGGTCGTTGAAGATCTTTTCGGCTTTCTCCGGCAGGCCGTCTTTCTTCGTCAGTGGCAGGATAGCTGCTTTAACCGGTGCCAGGGACGGATGCAGTTTCAGGAACGTCCGTGACTTCGTGTTGTCGCCTTCTGTGATCTCTTCTTCGGTATAGGCATTGCACAGCGTCATCAGGAACAGACGGTCGGCACCGGCCGAAGTTTCGATGACATACGGAATATAGTTTCCGTAGGGCTTGCCTTCCTCGTTCAGGTCGTTATCGAAGTACTGCAATTTCTTACGACTCAGTTCCTGGTGTTGGGTCAAATCAAAGTCTGTACGGGAGTGGATACCTTCTACCTCTTTGAAACCGAACGGGAACTTGTACTCAATGTCCACCGCGGCATTGGCATAATGAGCCAGCTTTTCATGGTCGTGGTAGCGCAGGCTCTCGGCAGGAATGCCGATTGCTTCATGCCACTTCTTACGCGTTTCTTTCCACTGGTTGTACCACTCCATCTCGGTGCCAGGGCGCACAAAGAACTGCATCTCCATCTGCTCAAACTCCCGCATGCGGAAGATGAACTGTCGGGCTACAATCTCATTACGGAAAGCTTTGCCGATCTGCGCAATACCGAAAGGCACTTTCATACGGCCCGTCTTTTGCACGTTCAGAAAGTTCACGAAAATTCCCTGTGCTGTTTCCGGGCGCAGGTAAATCGTATTGGTCTCATCGGCTACAGAACCTACCTCTGTGGAGAACATCAGGTTAAACTGACGTACCTCTGTCCAGTTAGCCGTACCGGATATAGGGCACTTGATGCCTTCGCGGATAATCAGCTCCCGTACACCGTCCAGGTCTTCAGCCTCCAGCAGTTTACCCATCTCGGCCAGCAGAGCGTTGGCTTTTTCCACATCGCCCTCGTTCTCGTATTGGGCGGCTTTCTCCTCCAGCAAAACGTCGGCACGGTAGCGCTTTTTCGAGTCCTTGTTGTCGATCATCGGATCGCTAAAGCTGTCCACGTGCCCGGAGGCCTTCCAAACCAGCGGGTGCATAAAAATGGCTGCGTCCAAACCGACCACATTCTGGTTCAGCTGGGTCATGCACTTCCACCAAAGGTTCTTGATATTGTTTTTCAGCTCCACGCCCATCTGGCCGTAGTCGTACACGGCCTGCAGGCCATCGTAGATCTCACTGGATGGGAATATAAAACCATACTCCTTCGCGTGTGAGATGATATCTTTTAACTGTGTGTTTTCTACTGTTTTTTCTTGTGTCGCCATGCCGCAAAGATAGCTTTTTAGTGTTTGATTATGCCACTAGGGCTGTGTTGTTTTTTGCTATTATCCACTGAACTTGTTCCTCTTCCTCTCCCCTGCCAACAAATATTTTCTGCCTTTACAGCACCTGCGGGGCCTTTCGGAGTTTGTGTTAACAATTTCTTAACATTGGCCTGCCAGCCCTCTCTTCATTTTGAAGTAACTTGCACTGTTTTTTGATTATCTACCTATTTTTTTCAAAATGGCTAAACTTAAAAAAGCAAAGAAGCCTGCTCCTATTAAGCCTTATAAGTTCAGGAGGCGCTATAACATCCTGGACATTGTTGATCAAAAGGAAAAGAAGTTCTTATATTTTATTGCTTTCTCCCTTCTGCTGGCCGGACTAGTTTACCCTTATGCCTCTATAGCCATGTGGGTGGGCTTTGCCTTTGCCGGTTACTCTGCTATCGCCAATGATAGTATCCAGACGCTCGGTACATATATCGTATCTAACGAAGATAAGAAATGGTACTGGCAATGGCTCTTTATGGGCTCTATTTTCTTAGGTACTGTTTTTTACAGCTGGTATGTGTTCGACGGAGACGTTACCTATCAACGCCTCTCCTCTAAAGGGTTCGACCAGACGATCGATAGTTTTGTGTACCTGCAGTTGGCGGCCCCCATCATTCTGCTGTTGCTTACCCGCTTCCGTATTCCGGTGTCTACTACGTTCATGCTCCTGAGTGTGTTCACGGTTAGCTCGGGCGCTATCGTGAGCATGGTAAGTAAAAGCTTGGTAGGCTATGTTGCCGCTTTTGTTGCTGCCTTCATTATTTACCTGGCCCTTACCAAGATCATCAAAAAGTTTGTGAAAGGTGAGGCACACGGAGCGTGGATTGTGGCGCAGTGGATCATTAGTGGTTTCTTATGGCACACGTGGCTTGCCCAGGACTTGGCCAACATTGCCGTGTACTTACCCCGTCAACTGGAAACCTGGGAGTTCATAGCTTTTGCGGGCTTTATCTTCTTCGGCCTTGGCTTCCTGTTCTATATGAAGGGAGACAAGATCCAGAACATCATCAATGAGAAGTCAGATGTACGCGATGTGCGCAGCGCGACCATCATTGACCTTGTTTACTCTATTATCCTCTACTACTTCAAAGAGGTAAACAACATCCCGATGAGTACTACCTGGGTTTTTGTTGGCCTCCTGGCTGGCCGCGAACTGGGCATGCGCCTGCGCGCTCAGGATAGCTCGCAGAAGTTTGCCAAGACCTTTGGCCTGATCGGAAGAGACATTGCTTCCGTTACCGTTGGTTTGATCATCTCCGTTATTCTGGCTGTAGCCATCAACCCGGTCATTCAGGACGAGATCATAGCTTTCTTCTTTGAATAAGGCCTTCACATGTTTTCTTATAAAAGGCCCGGCATCCACCGGGCCTTTGCTTTTTCTGCTTGTTTAGCTGTTCATAACATCCTGCAGTTGCTGTCTTTTATAATGCACAGAAACTGGCATAAGAGTTTGTCTAGAGCCTTTCCGCTACTATTATTCACCATTCTGAAAACCTTTTCAGTAGTGCTCTGCGGTTATCCCTCTATGCAAAAAGCCCCGGCGAAAACACTCGCCAGGGCTTTTATCTATTTTTTTAAAAAAATGAAGCTCGCTTATTTCTCAGGCCAAACTACTTCCAGGTTGTCGTTTATGAAAACACCAAAGTTGATGGCAATTAGCTGATCATCGTCGAAGTACAGGTCTATCATTTCCTTTTCATAGGATACGCGTGTTTCCCCGGTCTCGGCATCCTCCTCTTCTAAGTCTGTGATGTCGTTGTCGGCAAACAACTGGATTACCTGTTCTTTGCTCATTTCGAATACCCGTTCTCCCCATATCTGCACTTCGCGGTTTGCTGTTTCAATACAGCTCAGACGGTAATCGTCTTCTTTATCGAAGTAAAGCGAATAGCCTTCTTCCCAGTAGTTCCAGGCCTGATGCTCAAACTCATCTTCCTCGTCGGACTCCTCTACCTCCTCGGGCTCTCCTACCAGTTCTTCTACTTCGTCCATTGTCAGGCCAAACTTGATCTTGCCAAGGCCTTTGCCTAACCTGATGTCTTTGTTGATCATGTCAATTGAATGGTTATATGTGCAAAGATACGGATTTACTCTTTCGATAATTTTTCTTCCCTTTAGAATATCTGCTCTTAGCTATTTTCTTGCGTCTCTTTACCTGAATTGCCCTGCCTGCTAAGTTACTTACTGTTCGCTACTTGTACTGTTGTGCCTTTATTCCTCTTCCTGATCGTTCCCCGCGTTCTGAGCGAAAGCGGCAGGCTTCACGGGTACACTTTGATAGATTGGATATTGTTCCGGATAGATAACGATGAAGCTGTTATCCTTGTAGTTTCGGGACAGTACGCGCGGCACATAATCGAGATTGCTGTTGTAGGAGATCGTTCTCTTTCTGGCAGAGATCACCACCACCATATCGTCCGGCTTCAGTTCTGATTTCATAGAAGCGAACTCTGTCAGGTCGGTATAAGGTATAAACTCTGCCTCTACAGTTGGCTTGGTATCCGTAATCTCCGCCTTCATCTTGTTTAAGGTCCTTCTACGGCCACGGAACACCAGCTTGGCACCCAACTGCTGCGACAGTAGCTTAACGCTCCTGATCCACCTTAAAAAGCCTCTCTCCAGCTCTGCGTTTGTAGGCACGATCACCACGATCCTTCCCGTTGTGTTCAATGGCTGAATGATCTTGCACACCAGGATCATTTGCTCCGTGTTCTCGAGTAAGTTGTCGAGTACGGTGCCAAAGATCCGGTCACGCGTTGTGATCTTGGCGTTCCAGCCTAAGACCACTTCCGTAATCATCAGCTCCTTTATCGCCCGTAAGATACCGCTTGGTACGTTGATGTCTATTTTCGAGACCAGTTGCACATCGTTATCCGAGGCCGAGGCATGTCTGATTGCCTCCTGTAGCATTTTGTTTTTCTTGTAGATCTCTTCTTCTGCGTGCTCGTTGTCAATGACCACAGCCAACGGGTAGATCGGCTCTCTGTGATCCGGGTTCTTGAGCATCACAGCCAGGTCTATCAGGCTTTCGATGGTCTTCGGGTTACCGATAGGTACCATTATCCTGTCTGGCTTTTCGCTGATGTCCGGTTTTCTTCTGCTTTCCAATATCGCCAGCTTTCTTCCTACTTTCTCTGTAGAGAAGGAGCTTACCATACTCGATACCAGAATAAGCACGACGGCTCCGTTCAAGGCACTTTCACCGATGATGCCTATCTCAAAGCCAGCCAGTACAACAGCCAGTGTTGCCGCTGCGTGGGCACTACTTAAGCCGAAGATCAGGTTGCGCTGCAATACGCTAAACTTAAAGAGCTTTTGGGTAACATAGGCCGCCAGAAACTTTGCGAGAGGCGCCAGCACCACAATTGTGCCGGCTATAAGCATGGCATTGGTGTCCGTAAACAAAACGGTTAGGTCTACGAGCATGCCCGTGCTGATCAGGAAGAAGGGGATAAAGATATTGTTACCCACAAACTCTATCCGGTTCATCAAAGCGGAGGTGTGAGGGATTAGGGGGTTGAGTGCCAGTCCTGCGAGGAAGGCCCCTATGATTGCCTCCATCCCCGCTAACTCTGATAAAAATGCCGCTGCAAACACCACCGTTAGCACAAATATATACTGTGCCCCCTTTTCACTCTCCAGCTGCTTAAACATCCACTTGGCGATTTTGGGGAACAGCCATAATACGACCCCAACAAATATGATCATCTCCGTGATCATCCACAGCCAAAAGCCTACCCCCGTACTTCCCTGTGTTGAGTTAATGATAATGGCCAGCACGAAGAGTACCGCAGTGTCTGTGATCAGAGTTCCTCCGATGGTAAGTGTTACGGCTTCGTTTTTACTTAAACCGAATCTACTGACGATAGGGTAAGCCAGCAGGGTGTGGGGGGCGAACATACTGGCCAGGAGAATGGCTGGCTTTATCTGGTATCCGTGCAGGTAAAAGAACACGACTGTTCCCAACACCATTGGGATTAGAAAGGTCAGTGTGCCGAAAATAAGACTCCTCACTTTGTACCTCTTGAAATCGATCATGTCGATCTCAAGGCCTGCCTGGAACATGATATAAAGGAGACCTACTGTTCCGAACAACTCAATGCTGGCATCTCTCGATAGAATATGTAGTCCGTTTGGTCCAACAATAACCCCTGCCACAATCAAACCCACGATACCTGGTATCCTTAATTTATTCAGGACAATGGGGATCATCAGGATTATAAGCAACACCAGCGTGAATATCAGCACTGGCTCCTCAAACGGAAGGGTGAGGTCTACATTTAAAAGCATGCTTTAGTTTTTCTCTCTTTTAGAACCTTTTTAAAAGGCTTTAAATATATCGATTTTTCTCTTGTTTGGTTTGGGTGTAAATCATTTAACTCTTTTCCCAAGTCTGTTTCTTCACCTTTCCACAACTTCCCACACCTAATAACTTTTATAAACTGAATTTTTTAAAACATTCTTTCTTTCACTATTGGGTGTGTTCATAAGTTGACAACTCTTCCCATACTTGTGTAGTGCGCATAACTTGTTTACAGCGCTTTTGTTTTTCACCAACTGTTCCACACTCCGGGTTACACTATGCTTTTATCGGTCAGGGCGTTAAATGGATTTTCCACTTTTTGCCCTTTTATGTGTATTTCTTTTTGCACACGGAACGTTTCCGTGGAAAAGGGTAATTTTTGGAAGACTTTGTGCACCTGTATCCACTTTTGGACTGTTACACAGGTCTTTTTTAGGTGTCACCTTTAGGGCTGTGTAATGTTTCCATGTGGTTACCCACGCTTTTCCACAACTTATCCCATCCTTTCTGTGGATTTCTCCTTTCTGTATCTTTTTCTAACATATGAGCAGCTTACACAGGTGTTTTTGCTCTTATACGGGATGTGTAAGGCAGAAGTACGGGTGTACTGTTACCTTGTTTCTTTTGCTTACTCGCTCCCCTGCACATGTGTAAGACTCAAGTGTTAGGTAACGCTTTGTAAAGGATACTAGCAACAGGTGCCTCTGTTTACCTAAGTCCAAAATTTGGTAGGGGTAAAAAGGCGAATCGGACAATCCGGAAGTCTTAAGCAGCAAGAGGTGTAGCTGGAGAAGGAGAAGATTGTAAAGGAGAGAAATTTATGTCAGCAGTAAGTTCTGTAAAGTGGAAAGTACTGCAGACAGCTTGCAGTGGAAGCTCGCATAGAAAGGGGAAGCAGGAAGGCTCCTGCTATTAGAAGCAGATAAAGACTTACTTCACATTAGGGCCTGTCTGGTGTTCCTTCTTTTGTTGGGGTAGATCCTTTAAACCTTTGATAAAACTTAAGGAGCTAGGGGCTCTGGTTTCTCCTTACCCCGGTCATCTAAACTTAGACTCTTTACCTCTGTAGCCAGCCGGAACTTAGAATAGCAGGCTGCAAAGAAGAAGTTTTGAAGGCATGCCGGGTTAAGCCGGAGACAGAAGCTGGTTGTGACAACTAGTTAAAACTAGATCGGGTAGGGGCTTAGAAATTTGAGAAAGCGCCTGTTGCCTTATCTTATCATAAGAAAAGGCTAAGCGTGTTGTCGATACTTCAGACCTTCATCGGATTGATCAGTTTCGTTGGTTCGACTGCTGAACTCAGGCTTAGGGTCCGTTCAGCTAGTTTTTACCAGGCTCATCTGTCCTTACCAATTAGTTAGAAGTTCAGTTATAGTTCCTGAAAATCGTTAGTGCTTGCTTTAGCAGGAGAGGGCGGGCAACTAGAACAGGGCTTACAACGGTACTGGACAGCAGTTGGTAAGTCCTCTCATTATATGGCCCAGTGGTTTTACTCTAGCAATGAAAGTAGGCTTTACTAGGTGCTCCTGTAGCTGTAACTGGCCTGTAACAGGTTTGTTTTATCTGTACGGACCTTACCGTTCAAGGTGCTAGTCGAGGTTTATAAACTTCTTTTGTAACCAAAAGATGAAGAATATCTTCATCTGTATTTAACATATATCCTGCACCTTCGCATGCTCTTGTAGCTTAAAAGACAGCCTCTCTAAACTAATCGTTCTTTATGTGCTTTGGATGTAGGGGGGAAGTTTTAAAAACGGAACGGCTCTCTTTGCCTTGTTTTTATCCTTTGGTTTTTGCGGGCAAGCTGTTTTGGTAGAAAGTTCTTAGCCTCTTTACGGCATAAGAAAGACCTATAGCTTTTAGTAGGGGCCCCTTTACAGCTGCCTTCAGTTTTGCCTCCGTACTGGACGCAGCAACAAAAAAAGGAGGTCTTATGCCTCCTTTTTTTGCCAGGTATTCTTTTATCAGAACTCCAGTATTTCTTCTATTTCCCAGTTTGCCCTTGCATCTATTGCTTTTGGGAAGACATATACTTTTTCCGGGGCTCTTTCAAAAGCAGGGTCTGCTTTTTCCCATTCACCGTCATTATCCTCATCTATTAACACGCGGATGGTATAGGCTCCTGGTTCCAGGTTCTTAAACTGGAAGTTCCTTTGGTTCCGGACCTGGTCCACTACTTTAAAGTTACTGTTCAGCAACTGCACAATGTAGGAGCTATACTCTGTTTTAACAATTCCGCGGAAGCTTCCTGCGCCTTTCTCCTCTGATATCCCAATGTTTAATTTAGGATACGAAAGAGGCTCTCCTTCCATAGGTACTACTGCTGTACTGTCTATAAGCAGCGTTACCTGCTTCACCCGGTTATTGACGCTCGGCAAGTTAAAGCGAAGCTCTGTGTTTGCTTTGCTTAAACTGATATCATTCGGATAAGTTAGTTGCGTCAAAACAGTAGTGTCAGCCATAAGCATTAGCGGGGCCTCGCCTGTTATTTTAACTGGTGTTTGCAGTTCTACAACTACAGGTTGCCCTGGCCGGTACTTCCCGCTTTTACCGTTGATAACTTTTAGCTGTGCCCCTTTTATTAACTGTGCCCGCTTACCCTGAAACGCTATCTGTAGTGTGTCTATGGCGATATTTCCGGCAGAATCAACAGCCGTAAGTACTGTTTTTCCACCCTCGAACTTCGGTGTTTTAAACAGCTGTGCAGCCTTGCCCTCCAGTATTATTTCACTTACTGTACTATCAGCAGTAGATTCCAAAGGCTTTACGGAAAAGCTTTGAATGCCCTCATTGTAATTGGCGATAAAGCGGTCGGAGTAAGTTTCGCGTCGCAGCAGGATTGGCTTTTTAGTGTCTATCCGGACTGTCTGCAATTTAACAGGCTCTGTATCGGGAGTTATGCGTAGCGGTTGAGGGAGGTAAGCGATTCTTTCTTCTTCAGAGTCATAGTACATGTTGTTGTTCTTATCCACCAGGCCATATACCCTGTAGTTTCCCTCCTTCACGTTTTCTATCTCAAAGTTCCCTGCGTCGTCCGTCGTCGTTAGGTAGTAAGGCCTGTTTTTTCGAATGCTTAAGGTATCCTCTGCCCTATACAAAGCAACCACTGCCCCTTTCTCTGGCGTCTGCTTCATCAGGTTAACAACTGTTCCGCTTACGCGGCTAGAGTCAATGAACGAGCCGGTACTAAACGCCAATTTAAGGTTCTTAGCCTTGTTTTTCTCTGTTATATCCACAATTCCTTCCCTGAAATTCAGGGTATAGGTTGTGTTCTCCTCCAGGGGCTTTTCAAACTCCAGCGTCAGCTGGTTCTTATTCGGCAGGATCTTGTACCTGTTTTCCACACTCGGCGTAATCAACAGCTCTTTGTTAAGGTTGTTCTGTTGCACCTCTTCGTCAAACTCAAGTGTAATAGAATTTGTACTTACGTTCAGTTGCTGGTCTTGTGGATTACTCGAGAGTAGCACTGGCGGCACCAGGTCTCTGGGACCACCCTCGGGTGGGTTCATGCTGGCACAGGAGGCAAGGCTTGCCAGTACGCCTGAGGCTAAGATTGCTTTTAAAAGCTTCATTCTTTTTGTTGTCTCTAAATAAAATAGGCAAACTCTCGTCTGCCTATCCTATATCGCTCCAAATATTCGGATCTTATTTTCTTTTTGCTACAAAAATTAAGCTAGAATAGTCGTTGCCATTCTTTTCGGCGTAACTGTTCGACTTATAGCCATTCAGCACACTGCTGATCATGTTGGCTTTGCCCTGCTTGTGCTTTTCGCTAAGCATACTCACATAGTAGGCGTCGAATTTCATAGGCAGCACTTCCTCCAGCTTCATTTTATGCTTCTTTAAAAAGCGCTTCATGGTAGCCTGCGTGAAATGGTACAGGTGGCGCGGCACATCATAGGCGGCCCAGTTTTCCTTGTACTGCTGGGCATCGTGCGAGTCGGCATTCGGTACGGCGATGATCAGTGTTCCATCTTCCTGCAGGCAATCGAGTAGCTGGCTCATCGTCTCATTCAGCGAATGAATGTGCTCGAGTACATGCCAGAGGGTGATGACCTCATACTTCTCCCCTTCTATATCCTGCAGATCTGCCGCTATAATCTCCCCTGTTTCCTGTGAGGCTATCTCCCTTGCCTTTGCGCTTGGTTCTACGCCCCTTATCTCCCACCCGTCTTTTTTGCAGGCTCCCAGGAATACACCAGTACCACAACCGTAATCCAGGATGCTTCCTTTGGCAGCCGCATACCTGTTGATAAGCTCTACTTTTTGCTTGGTAGTGATAGAGCGAACGACGTGATAGGCTCTGTTGATAATTCCGCTTTTGGTGTTTGTGTGAGAAATATACTCCTCAGATTCATAGTAGCTTCCTATGCTCCTCTCATCTGGTCTCGGATTAGTGAACTTGAACGTACAGTTCTCACACTCCACAATCACAAAGCTCTCTTTCGAAACTGCGTTATCTGTTACTACTAAAAAGTTTTTGAACTCGGTTTTGCCGCAGATCGGGCAATGTTCCAGTCTTTCGTAGCTCATTTATTTTCCCAGGTATACCATTAACACGGAGATGTCTGCCGGAGACACTCCGCTGATTCTAGAAGCTTGTCCGATCGTTTCCGGCTGTACCTTCAGCAGCTTCTCTTTTGCCTCAGCTGACAGGGCCGGGATGTCTCGGTAGTTGATCCTGCCCTTGATGCTGTAGTTTTCCAGCTCGCTCATCTTCGAAGCCATGGTGTGCTCTTTCTCTATGTAGCTTTCGTACTTTACCTGAATACCCGCCTGCTCTACACTATCCAGTTTAAACTTGCCCAGGTATTCAGCTACAGAAGGAACAGCTTTGGCGATGTGCTCTATCTCAACGTTCGGCCGCTTGATCAATTGCCCTGCCCGCTGCTTTTCAGTAATCGGAGCGGAGCCTAATTCTTCCAGCATGCTGTTGATATCTCCTGGCTCAATCGGCTTGTTATTTAAGTAAGCGATGATCTCAGCTGTTTCTTTTATCTTCTTATCCACAGCTTTCATTCTGTTTTCATCGGCTAAACCTAGTTCGAAACCACGCTTTGTCAGGCGAATGTCTGCATTATCCTGGCGCAGCAGGATGCGGTGCTCGGCACGGGAAGTAAACATGCGATAAGGTTCGTCAGTCCCTTTGTTTACCAGGTCATCGATCAGTACGCCGATATAAGCCTCTGAGCGTTTCAGTACGAATGGCTCTTTGTTGTTGATCTTATTATGTGCGTTGATACCGGCCATCAGTCCCTGGCAGGCGGCTTCTTCGTAACCTGTCGTTCCGTTTATCTGTCCGGCGAAATACAGGTTCTCTACCAGCTTGGTCTCCAGTGTCAGGTTGAGCTGCGTAGGCGGGAAGAAATCATACTCGATAGCATACCCCGGGCGGAACATTTTGGCGTTTTCAAA
The DNA here is from genome assembly GCF_900188175.1 of Pontibacter ummariensis. Lineage (GTDB taxonomy): Bacteria > Bacteroidota > Bacteroidia > Cytophagales > Hymenobacteraceae > Pontibacter > Pontibacter ummariensis. The sequence goes on from NZ_FZOQ01000003.1 coordinate 86,620, forward strand.
GCCTACGATTTTGCGCAGTGCTTTCAGCTGTACATCTTCGGGCAATGAACTGGAGAAACCGTTTACATAAACTTCCACGGTGTTCCATCCTTCTGGTTCCACAAAAATCTGGTGACGGTCACGCTCAGCAAAACGGTTGATCTTATCTTCTATGGACGGGCAGTAGCGTGGACCTAGACCCTGGATACGGCCCTGGAACATCGGCGACTTTTCGAAGCCGGTCTTCAGGATCTCGTGTACGTCCGGATTCGTGTAGGTGATAAAGCAGCTGCGCTGTTGCTGCAGCGGCTCTGTATCAGCGTACGAAAATTTAGAAGGGTTCTCATCGCCGAACTGCTCTTCCATTCTGCTATAATCGAGGGAACGGCCATCAACACGGGGAGGTGTACCTGTCTTCATCCGGCCTGCCTCGAAACCTAGATTCTTCAGGTCTTCTGTGATGCCCTTGGCTGACTTTTCGGCGGCACGTCCCCCTCCTAGTTGCTTCTCTCCGATGTGGATAATCCCATTCAAAAACGTACCGTTAGTTAATACAACGGCCTTTCCACGTATAGTTATCCCCAGGCTGGTACGGATGCCAACGGCCTTCCCTCCCTCTACCTCGATGCCTGTCACCATCTCTTGCCAGAAGTCAACGTTCTCTGTTTGCTCCAGGCTAAGGCGCCATGCTTCGGCAAAACGCATGCGGTCACTTTGCGCGCGCGGGCTCCACATGGCCGGGCCTTTGGATTTGTTCAGCATGCGAAACTGTATCATCGTTTGGTCGGTGATGATACCGCTCATGCCACCCAAGGCATCAATCTCACGAACGATTTGCCCTTTGGCGACACCACCCATGGCTGGGTTGCACGACATCTGGGCAATGGTGTTCATGTTCATTGTTGCCAGCAGAACTTTTGAACCCATTTTCGCTGCGGCTGCCGCGGCTTCGCAACCTGCATGCCCGGCGCCAACAACTATAATATCATATTCTGGAAACATGTAATCTGATTTTAGAGATGTTTCACGTGAAACATCTGCTGGAGGTTGGTAATTCCTTTTTGCTTTAAAACTTTCGCAAAGATAAGGAAGAATCTTCTTGTTTGCGCATAAGCGTCTCTTCCTCTTCGGTCTTGTCTCTAAAACCAAGTAAGTGCAGGACACCGTGTATGATCACGCGGTGGAGTTCATCTTTGAAAGCGGTGCCTAAATCCTGGGCATTCTCGCGAACGCGGTCTACGCTTATAAAAATATCACCTTCAATGATGCCTTCTTCGTCGGCATTATTGAAGGTGATGATGTCTGTGAGGGTATCGTGGTCGAGGTACTCTACGTTGATCTCGTGAAGGTAGTCATCCGAGCAGAAGACGTAGGTAAGGTTGCTTAGCTCTTGCCCGTGTTGCTCTATAACTGTTGTGATCCACTCTGAAACTTGCTCCGGGTTTTCTAGCTCAAACTCGATGTCTTCGCTAAAGAACTCAATTGGATGATCCATTCTGGGAAGGGACTATGTTGAAAATGAGCTGTACCTTTTTGCCGTCTTCCATAAAGTTAACTTCGTCGCAAAGGTTCTGCATTAAAAAGATGCCGCGACCACCAGGGTTCTCTAAGTTTTCTGGTGCGGTTGGGTCCGGTAGGTTCTCGTAGTCAAAGCCGGGGCCTTCGTCCTCTACTTCAAACAACAATTTGTTCTCCTCTACTTGCAGGGTGAGGTACACGTTCTTGTCTTTGTCAAACTTATTTCCGTGGCGGATGGCATTGTTTACAGATTCCGTTACGGCAACCATAATATTGCCATAGATATCATCTTCGAAGTCGAACTCTTCTTTAGAGTTATCGATAAAGCTTTCTATTACTCGGATGTTCTCGATTAGGGAAGGAATCTGAATTTTAACCTGATTCATATTAATCGTTAAGTGTAAAAATAGGTGCTGTTTTTATTTGCTAATGTTTTGGAAGTACTCGTTTACCTTCTGCTTATAATACGGAGAAAGCGCAGGTGGTATGGTTTTGAGCAATTCGGTTTGCTTTTCTTTTGCCTTTAAATACTTTTCAAACGAAGGCGGTACCTGGCGGGCTATCTCCTGTGCGGTCTTAGCCTCACGCTTATTGTCCAACTCACGCTCTTTAACAGACTTCTCAGCCTCTAGCAGGCGGGTCAGGATCTCGCGCTGTCGCATGATGGTTTGTTCAGTCAAACGTTTATTAACGAGATCAGTCTCGCTTTGTTCCATCATCTTGCTGATATTTCCCAGGTCACCGTTCTGACCATTCTCGCCGGGTTTTTTACCCTGTTTCTCCAGCTCTTTCAGTGCATTACGAAGGGCCTCTTGCTCTGCAGCCAATTTAGCTAATTCTTCAGAAAGTGCCTTGCCTGACTTGCCACCTTTTTTCAAATCATCAATTTTTTTGTTCAATTGTTGCTGCAATTCTCCTAAGTTGCCGGGCTGGGGTTTATTTCCTTTCTGCTTCCCAGCCATGTTCCCCTGCATTTGCTGCATAGCTTGTTGCATCTGCTTCAGGGCATCGTTCAGCATCAGGGCCAGGTTGTTCATACTCGTCATGGCTAGCTGTTGTTGCACGTTTGCTTTGCCCACATTCCGGTCCCGGAGCTCCTGCACGCTGTTGTCCATGCTCTGGTTCATGGCGGCCACCTCCCGTGTTACGAATGACTGAATCTGGAAGACTTTCTGGGCAAGTGCAAAGAGGCTGTCTTCTACCACCTGGGCATTGTCTTTTAAGCTAAGTTGCTGCTGCGATAAGGTGATAAAGCGGGGGTCGCTCTGGTTAACACCCCGGAACTGTTTCATCAGGTCCTCCTGGTCAAAGGAAAGCTTGATGAGGTTCTCTAGAATGTCGCGGAGATTGTCCAGGTTCTGCTGCATACCGGACATGCTCATGCTGCTTTTCATCTGTTCCATTTGCTGGGCCATTTGCTGCATCTTCTCCCCTGCCTTCTGCTGCGACTCACTGGCTTTCTTGTTTTGGTTCTTTTGCAGCTGCTCCTGGCTCTGCTGCATCTGCTGCTCTACATTTTGCTGGTCCTGCTGCTGTTGCTGCTCGTCCATCTGATTCTGGTTGGCCAGCTTCTCATTCAGGTCCTTGAGCTCCTTCATCTGCTCCTTTACCTCATTGAACTCCTGCTGCAACTCTTCCTGCTGCTCCTGCAGTTGTTGGTTGCCCTCCTGCTTTTGCTCTGTTTTATCAGCTAGCTGCTTTTGCTCTTTGGCCATTTCCTCCAACTGGCTGGCAACATTGTCCAGCTTTTGCTCAAACTGGAGTTGCTTGAACAATTCAAGTGCCCGCTCCAGCTCACGCTCAAAGTTCTTCTCGCGGTTGTCGAGTTTGCTGAGTAGCTTCTGCAGTTCGGTGTCGTTTGGCTTTTGCTGTTGTAGCAGCTTTTCCAGTTCTTCGTACAGCTTCTTTGTTTCGGGGTCCAGCAGGTCCTCCATCAGCTTCTGCAGCTGCTGGGCCTTTTCAGCTAACTGCTGGTCCTGTTCGCTGAGCATGTTTTGCTTTTTGTTCAGCTCATCAAAGAGCTCCTTCATTTGAGAGATGTCCTGCTCCAGTTGCTTTTTCTTGGCCATCAGGTCCTCCAGTTGCTTTTTATCCTGCCAGTTCAGATCCGTTTTGGTTTTCATCTTCTCTTCTGACCGCGATAGCTCCTGTTCCAGCTGCTGTGCTTTCTTCAGGGTGCTGCTCATCTGGCTGGCGATGGACTGGGAGTTGCTGTCCAGCTCTTTCTGCAGTTCCCGCTTGTCTGGCACCTTGAGTTCATACGTGCGGGTACGGGCAGATTTAGGACCATGGATGCCGTCATTATCCCATACCTGCACGAAGTACTCCAGCTGATCCCCTGGCTGCATGCCCAGGGAGGCTGTGTTCCACTCGTAGTAATAGGTTTGGTTGGTCTGCTGCCGGTTAAGCGGTAAAGCCTGGCTTTTATAGTTAGCCTGTGGGTTTCTGTCGTTGTTAACGCGGTAGTACAGCGCCAGGCGCGTTAAGCCATAGTCGTCGGATACATCCCCTCCCAGTACCAGAAAGGTGTACAGGGCGGTGTCCTGAAACTGCTCCAGACTGATCTGTGGATGACGGTCTGGGATAGTCGTAATCTGGTAATTGATCTTCTCTTTATTATCGCTGTGCTTGTTGCGCAGCTTAATACTGTAGTTCTGGCTCTTGTTTATTTCCTTGCTGGCACTAAAGCTATCCCCATCCTTCTTAGCCGCCAGCGTTTCAGCTGGCTCCTCAAAGTTCAGGTTCATGCTTTCTGTTTCGGTGGCGGTAAAGTTCCAGGTCACGGTACTTCCTTCCGGCACACTGGCATTACCCGTGTTCTGTACCACCTCCGGCGCTCGCTTGAGGTAGTCAGGATAGGCTATTAGCATCTGAAAATCCTTCAGGTTCGGACGCGACAGCAAAGCGAGGGTGTATTCATCAGACATAAAATCTGACCCTTCTAATTGAAAGTTGACAGGCTTTTGAGGCTGTTTGAACGTGTAGGTGTAAAGGCCGCTGGCATTTTGTGTTAGCTTTTGCCTACGACCATTGTAATTGATAAAGATCTCGCTGGGTATAGCTTTGCCGTCCACCCCTACCAGCAGCTCATAATCCTCTCCACGGTAGGTCTGCAACGCATCGTTCTGAACCACAAACGTAAAAGGAGCCTGAGGCGTATAATGCCTTTTATAATGAATGATGCGTTCGGTGCCCTGCACGAAGATCGTAGGGTAAACCAGTGCAATGAGCAGGGCAATAAATGCGGGAAGAGCGACGTATTTAAGGAGCGGCTTGTTCTCCCTATAGCTGACCGCATCGCCAAAACGGAAATTTAGCAGCTGCCCCGTGCGTTGTTCAATACTGGCTGCAATTAGCGCATTGGTCCTGTCCTGGTTCCGGAGCTGGATAGCGTTCAGTAGTTTGTCCCGTATCTCCGGGTAATGGGAGCCAACCTTTGTTGCCGCCTGCTCATCAGACAGTACACGCCGTAACCTTGTAATGGCCGATAAAGGTAAGGCAATCCACCGCACGAATACATAGACCACCAGGGCAACAAATGAGAAGAGCAGGAAAGCGCGTACGTAAACCGGAAAGTAGAACAGGTACTCCAGCAAGCTGTACACGATGTAAATAGAAAGCAGGAGCCCAACCGCAAAAATGCTACCCCGCAATAGCATGTTGAGGTAGAACTTCTGCTTGAACTCCTGCAGCTGATGCAGCAACTGATCGAGTGCATCGGTATGTTTCATGGTATACTCCTTAGATAATTAGGGCATGGCGGCTATTTTGTAAGATAACGAAATCCTGACTAAGACTTTGTGTACTAGTATGAAAAGTGCTTGTTATGCCTCTAAAGTATAAACTGCTTTTGCCTATACTTTAGTATGTCTCCCCTACTCCAGCTCCAGCAGCACAGGGCAATGGTCTGAGTGTTTTGCTTCGGTAAGAATGGCAGCTCTTTTCAGCCTGTCGCGCAGGTTATCGGTCGCCATGTTATAATCAATACGCCAACCAAGATTTTTGTTGCGTGCCCCGGCCCGATAACTCCACCAGGTATAGTTATGTGGCTCTTGGTTAAAGTGACGGAAGGTGTCTATGAAGCCGCTCTCCACCAGTCTGCCCAGCCACTCACGCTCCTCGGGCAGAAAGCCGGAGCTGTTGGCATTAGACTTCGGATTGTGGATGTCGATGGGCTTATGGCAGATGTTGTAATCGCCGCACACGATCAGGCCCGGAAGTTGCTGCTTCACATCATTGATATAGGCGAAGAAGTCTTCCATCCACTGAAATTTAAAGCCTTGTCGCTCCTCTCCGCTTGATCCGGACGGCATGTACACGCTCATCACCGATACATCGTTATAGTCGGCCCGCAACACGCGGCCTTCTATATCATAGCACTCGATGCCACAGCCTACTTCTACGTGCTTTGGCTCCTCTTTGGATAAAATGGCCACACCGCTATAGCCTTTTTTAACGGCAGGGTGCAGGTATACATGGTAACCCATTTCTTCGAACAGGCCTTTGTCAAACTTCGACGCATCGGCCTTGATCTCCTGCAGGCAAAGAACATCAGGATTAGCGGCTTTTAGCCACTCGGCAAAGCCTTTGGTAAGGGCGGCACGAATGCCATTCACATTATAGGTAATAATTCTCATGGGTGATGTTAGGGTGAACAAGTAGCACAGAATCGGGTAGCACGCTTTTACTTCTTGCCTATGTCCTTTGTCAGGAGTAAAAGCGATGAAATCAGCACCAGGTTAAGGATTCTATGTTTCATCTGATTTTAAGTAAGCCGTGCTACCTGATCCGCAGTATGTGCTAGGCACCTGGATTCTGTATTTCGTTGAATTTGTTAAAGTACTCTATTACATGCCACCGGAGCATTTTCTCCTGCTCCTTCAGATTGGCGAACGGGATAGGTTTGATTGCTTTAAAGTGAGGCCAGCCCTCTTCGTCGCGCCCCGTGAATTCGTAGAAGCCAGAGAGGCTGAATACCCGGCAGGTGGCAATGTGCATCAGGTCCTGCTTCTCCTCTTTCGTAAACTCCCGGACGCCCATGCCCAGCTCCTGTATCCCAATCAGAAACAGGATGGCGTTCATATCCGGCTTTTTACCGAAGCGCTTCATCAGGTCAGCACGCAGTTGCGTCCAGTTGTGGTCTAAATTTTCACTGTCGTAGTTCATAGGTAGCGTTGATACTTGCTGTATTTGTAGATACAACAAACAGGTATCCTGAAATAGTTTACTCAGCGCTGCCGCGTTCCTTTAGCTCCTCCCAGTACTCCACGGCTCTTCTGAAGTGTGGGATCACGATAGAGCCGCCTACCAGATTGGCAATGGAGAATACCTCCATGATCTGCTCGTCTGTTACGCCCTCTTCGTAGCACTTGCCTACATGGTATTTAATGCAGTCGTCGCAGCGTAGTACCATAGAGGCCACCAAGCCTAACATCTCTTTCGTTTTTACGTCCAGGGCACCGTCCATATAGGTATTGGTGTCGAGGTTGAAAAAGCGTTTGATTACTTTATTGTCGTAAGACATGATGCGCTCGTTCATGCGCTTCCGGTAGTCATTGAATTCTTCTACTAAGCTCATTGTTATGTGTTCTATTGCTAAAAGGCTGTAAGATATGTATCTATTTTACGCGAAGTTAACCAGAATATTCTAAACCGGCTCCTGACCTAAATGTTTGAAGACCTGCTGTCCTTGCTCTTCCCGGAGAGTTGCTATGCCTGCGACGGGGCTTTAGTTCGTGGCGAGAAGTGTATTTGTACCAGCTGCAATGCCAAATTGCCTTACACGGACTTTCATGTGCACGGGGCCACAGAGCTTAACCCACTACAGCGGCGGTTCTGGGGAAAAGTGCCGGTACGTTTTGCCTTCTCATATTTTTACTTTGTCCCAAAGGGCCGGGTACAAAGGCTGTTACATAAGCTAAAGTACAAGGGGGTGCAGGAACTTGGGGAGCACCTGGGGCAACGGTACGGCTCCCTCCTCTCCAACTACCAGTATGCCCAGCACTTCGATTTACTGGTGCCCGTGCCCTTGCACAAGTATAAGCTGCGAAGGCGGGGGTACAATCAGTCTGATGTCTTTGCGAAGGGGCTGGCAGAGGCCCTGCAGTTACCATGGAGCAGTAATGTTTTGGTCCGGAAGGTAGCCTCCTCCTCTCAAACCCGAAAGAGCCGGCTAGAGCGCTGGCAAAATGTGGAGGAGGTGTTTCAGGTACGGCAGGCGCAGACAGCGGCAGTACAGGACAAGCGCATTTTACTGGTGGATGATGTGCTAACGACCGGGGCTACCCTGGAAGCCTGCGCCGTTGTGCTGTTAGCAGCAGGCGCAGCTGAGGTAAGTATAGTGACCATAGCGGCGGCCTAGAAAGCGTAGGGACTATTTTCGCCTGGGCCTTTTTCCTGTTAATGCTCCTTTACGATTAGAGAAAGTTCAGCTGCGATCTTAGCGCCTGTTTCCCTTCCTTTAGTGTCGGCATCAGGGCAAACACATGAAACATCTCATCGTACTCCTCATACTGTACGTCTACCTGCGCCTCTGTTAGCCGCTGAACGAACTTCCGGTTGTCCCACAAAAAGCCTTCTGCGGTACCAATCTGTATTAGTGTGGGCAGGAGCCCTTTTACATTTCCATAGATTGGTGAAACCAATGGGTTTGTAAGGTCTTGCTCCTGCACGTACTTCCTGGTGGAGTCCTTTACATCCTCTAAGGGGAGCATGATGTCTTTATCAGCCGTAAGTGCTATGGCAGGGTTGCTCATCGAAAGGTCTAGCCAGCCTCGGTCTGCTCCCGGTGTATGTCCGACAAGCTGGGTTCTGCATACTCAATCTCCTCCTGCTGCTCCAGCTCATCAAGCAGGTCTTTTACTACGGCATAGTTTACACCTACTGGAACTTCAAGCACAAAAAAGTCTTCGTTTACCTCTTCCGACACACAGCCTAGCTGGGCGAATTGCTTCCGCAGGTCTAGCAATGGTGTCTGCTCATTCTGCCGAATTACTTGTATGGTGGAGTTACCAGAGGGTGTAACCGTTTCCTGGTACACCAGTGCCTCCTCCATCTTGTCGTAAACGGCCCGTACAACGTCCTCTGTAGCAATAAGCGGGACATAAGAAGGAATGCTGTCTATTTTATATAGATCCTGTGCGGCATCTACTTCGACAGCCCAGAGGGTTTCGGTCATTTCTCTGTCAAAGATTTCACTGTAAAACCGAAAAATTATTTTGGAAGATTGTTTATTCTCGCTCATGCGTCAAAGAAACAGGATTAGGTATAAATAGAAAAGCCCGGAACTGCTTCCGGGCTTTTCTATTGTGAAATAACTTTTATCGCTTAGTGATTTGAACCGGTGTTGATCATGGCGCAACGGAAACCGATTGTAGCGGTAGATGAATCCTGTGCCATGAAGCGGCGTGTGCCAGGAGACAACCAGTACGCTACGTCTTTCCAGGATCCGCCTTTGTAAACACGCACCTCGTTGTTGATCAGGGAGTGGAATCCTTCGCTGGAGTCATAGTTCTCAGCAGCATCCTGATAACCATCCCTGCGGAAAGGGTTCAGGTCTTCAACATCCTGATAAGAGAGCGGGCGGTAAACATCCTGCACCCACTCGTTTACGTTACCAGCCATGTTATAAAGGCCGAAGTCGTTTGGCGGGTAGCTGTAGATATAGTCTGTAATCATCGCGCCGTCATTCAGGGCGCCGGCTATACCCGCATAGTCACCACGACCACGCTTAAAGTTTGCCATAAATTTACCCATCTGCTTGCCGTACGGATTACGTACCTGATGGCCATCCCATGGATAAATACGGCGGTTATTTTGGTTTTCATCTTCAGAGTACTGAGTTCCGATCATAGCCTGCGCCGCGTACTCCCACTCTGCCTCAGTTGGGAGACGGTAGTTCGGCAGTACATAGCCAGACTCTATGGATGGAGTTGAGCCTTCAGCTGGAGCCTCTTCGTCTCCACCTCCACCTCCAAATAAGCCTCTCTTGCCACCTCCGTTTGCTCTTGAGGCAAGATTCTCGTTAACCTTGGCTGTACGCCAGATCGCATAGTCATTCGCCTGCAGCCAGCTTACGCCCACAACCGGGAAGAAGCGGAAACCAGGATAACGAAGGTAATACGTTACATAAGGGTCGTTGAAAGAAAGCTGGCGAGACCAAACCGTTGTATCTGGTAAAGCAGCTGTATACACCTCTGGCAAAGAGTCCTGCTTTAGGTAGTGCAGGTATTCCAGCCAGTGAATGTTCGCCACCTCCGTTTCATCCATGTAAAAAGAAGCAACCGTTACGGTACGCTCCATATTATCACGGGTCATGGCAATATCCTCTTCCATAGAACCTAGCACAGCGCGGCCACCTTCAATAAATACCAAGCCAGGGCCACCCTGAATGTCAGCGTAGTCTGCCACATTGAAAGCGTTTTCATCCTCCCCGTACTCGATACCAGTAGCAGTACTGTATTCGCCTGGGTATGTGCTTGTTGGCTGTCCTCCTTTAGAGCAGGAAGCGAGAAGAGCTCCTCCTACAACCGCAGCTGATAAATACTTAATTAACTTCATAAATAGTACCCAATTAAGATAAGGTTCTTGTAACGTAGTTTAATATGCAATTATAAATAAAATCAAAATCCTGGACAAACAATGTCACGGCTTAATTTGGATCTTAAGCGGCTTCTAAACAATTTGTTAATGTCAACTCGTTCAAAAATTAGTGAAATTTCATTTGCCCCGCCTGCTTCCTCACTAAAACCCTTTATGCCAATATCATGACTAAAACCGAGCTTAAACTGCTCAAGCTGCAATCCTGCTATTACGGACAAGGTTTGATCTTGGTTAGTTCCACCTGTTACAGGAACTCCGTTGTATATAAGACCTAACGTTAAGGGTGTGTAAATAGTATACAGTCCTACATCTAACCTGCTGGCATTTAGCTGATGAACATAGGTAGCCGTTGGAGAGAAGCTTAATTCGAAGAGTCTTCCTCGTTCTTCATAAGACCTGGCATAGAACTTATAGCCAGCAATCGCTGTAAAGCTGAGGGGTAACTCAAACTCTTCTTCAAAGCCATAAGTAGGCTTGTTAAGGTGAGCGGCTGTAAGACCTACCCAGAACTGATCAGACAAAAGAAGTCCGCCTACTGTAAAGTCTAGGTAATAGCTAGGCTCAAAGCGGTTTGCCTCGGCAGAGGTAAGGGATACCATGCCATTGTTTGAGAGCTGGTCGCCAAACACCAGGTTATCAAAATTAATGCGCAGGGAACCAACCCCGGCCTGTAGGCCTGCCGAAAGCGTCAGCTTTTCAGAAAGGTCTGTGTGGTAAGCGTAGCCCCCCGATATCTGCCATTTCTGCAACCCTCCTATGCCGGCCCTGTCTTGCTGCACCAGCAGGCTAACAGCCCCTTTAGAGTCTGCCAGGCTGTAGTCGGCCGCCAGTTGGTTTGAGATGAAAGAACCGTTGAGGGCGGGCCATTGGTTGCGGTGGGCTAAAGAAACGCTCCAGTCGTGCCCCAAACCAGCAAAAGCGGGGTTCAGGTACAAGCGGTTAGCATATTGCTGAGAATACTGTACATCCTGCGCCAAAGCTCCAACCGACCACACAAAACAGAGACATCCCCAAAGTAATTTATGTAAACTCATGCCTGTACAAAACTCTTAACCGCTACATACTAGTATGCAATATAGCACTAGAGTCTCTAAAAAAATATTTAGCATGGTTTTAGCTATAAAACATATAGATTCGCTTCTATGTCGAGCTAACCTGTTGAACCTATCAGTACCCGATACATATGAAAAAAGTAGCAATTGGCTTTTTTATCTTTTTGGCCCTGCTTGTTGCCATAGCAGCCATTGTGCCGGTTCTTTTCAAAGATAAAATCAAGCTGGCCCTCGATAAAGAGATTGCCAAGAATATTAACGCGGAGGTGTTGTATGAAACCGGCGATGTAAGTCTGTCGCTTCTACGTGACTTTCCGAACCTCTCCTTGGGGGTAGACAATTTGGCCGTGATCGGAAAAGATTCCTTCCAGACCGATACGCTGGCCGTTATCCCCTCCTTCCGTATGGGCTTGAACCTGGCCAGTGTTATTGCAGGCGATGAGCTGAAAATAAACTCGATCGTCCTGAACGAGCCGGTTATACGGCTTTTGGTGCTGGAGAGCGGTAAAGCCAACTGGGACATTCTGATAGAGGACACCACTGCCGTTACAGAGGCAGATACGACTGGTGCCGATTTTAATATGGCCATTAAGCATTGGGAGGTGAACGACGGCACCATTTTTTATGAGGACAGGAGTATTCCGTTTGGCTTCGTGGGCTATAACGTGGACCATAGCGGAAGCGGTGACTTTGAGCAAAATGTGTTCGATATGGTGTCGGAGACAACGGCAGAGCGTTTTGCGGTTACCTACGATGGGGTGAATTACCTGGAGAATGCGAGACTAGCTGCAGCGGTAACCATGGAGATGAACCTGGACGAAGGGCTCTATACCTTCAAAGACAATAACATACGCATCAATGAGTTTCCGTTTAGGTTCGACGGTACTATCCTGATGCCGGACGAAGCGATAGATTTCGACCTAACCTTTAGTGCCTTAGAAACTGATTTCCGAAACGTGCTGTCGGTTGTACCCGGCATGTACAGCGAAGAGTTTGCAAGCATTACCACAGAAGGTAAGCTAAGCTTTGAGGGGTATCTGAAAGGCCGTATGATTGATACCCTGATGCCGGGGTATGGGGTAGACCTGAAAATAGTGGACGGGATGTTTAAGTACCCTGAACTGCCGGAGGCGGCCCGCAATATTAACGTGGACATGAGTGTGGCAAGTGCTGACGGAACACCGGCGAACACGAATGTTGCCATCAGGGAATTCCACATGGAGCTAGGTAAGAACCCGGTAGATGCCCAGGTGGTGATCGAGGGCCTGGAGACGATGAAAGTGGCGGGTAACGTGCAGGCGAAGATTAACCTGGCCGAGATGACGCAGGTGTTTTCGGTAGAGGGTATGACACTGCGCGGTCTCTTGCGCGTAGATGCCGAAGCAAAAGGCGTTTACAGCGAGACCTCCATGCCTGTTATTGAGGCCGATCTTAATCTTACGGACGGTTACGTAAAATCGGAGGAGTTCCCGGCCCCTATCCAAAACCTGAACATGCTGGCCACGGTGGTGAACACGACCGGCAACACCGACGATACCCGTGTCGACATAAAGCGCTTTAACATGCAGCTCGACGGGGAACCCCTGGAAGGACGTGCCTTGATTGTGGGAGTAGACAAGCCCGCTTTCGATTTTAAAGTGGATGGTGTCTTAGACCTGACCAAACTGACGAAGATCTTCCCCTTAGAGAACACTACTTTGGCGGGCGTGATCAAAGCGAACGTAGCCGCAAAAGGTAAGTTGAGCGACATAGAGGCTGAGAAATACCAGAACATACAGGCAAACGGTACTGTGGCGGTAAACGACCTGAAGTACGTGAGCGAGGATTTGCCGAATGGCCTGCGCATAGACAAGGCCGCCGCAACCTTTAACAGTGACCGTGTTCAGGTGCAGAGCCTGAGTGGTTACCTGGGCAAAAGCGATATCCGGGCTACGGGTACTGTCTCAAATTATCTGGGCTATGCCTTGGCAGACGACCAGCCTTTGCGCGGCGAGTTTAACATCAGCTCTAACCGGTTTGACGTGAACGAGTGGATGGTGGACGATGAAGGAGCCCCTGCCGATGCCTCTACCGAAGGTGTGGTGGAAGTGCCGGAAAACCTGGACGTCACCTTGAACATAGATGCCAAAGAGGTAGTGTACACGGACCTGAAGCTAAATAATGTGACCGGCCAAGTTTTGGTGAAGGATAAAATTGCCAGGTTGAATAAGGTAGGCTTTAATACCTTGGGTGGTACGTTTGCTGCCAGTGGTACTTATAACACGCAAGACCTGCAGCGTCCGCTCTTCGATATGAAGCTGGATGTGCAGAACCTGGGCTTTAAGGAGGCGTTCAACTCCTTTAACACGGTAAAGGCCTTCGCGCCAATCGCCGGTGTGCTGGAGGGTAAGTTCTCCACTAACTTCGCTTTTGCGGGGGAGCTTGGACAGGACATGGTGCCGGTGTTCCAGACCCTGGATGGCACCGGTGTGATAAAAGTACTGCGCGCAGCTGTGCGTGACGTACCGCTGGTAAATAAGATAAGCAGCCTGACCAACTTCGAAGAGTTACGCAGTTTTGTGGTAGAGAACAGGATCATCGATGCGGAGATCGTAGATGGCAAGCTAGTGGTGAAGCCTTTTGAAATGAACGTAGGCAACATCGACATGACAGTGGGTGGTAGCACGAGTGCGGATGGCGGACTGGATTATGTGACGGCGCTGAACGTGCCGGCCGGTAAAGTTGGTAAAGCCGTTACGTCGCGTCTTGCCGGTATCTTGGGCAGAGAAGACATGACGGAAATGGAGCGGGTAACCCTGAAGCTAAGCGTTGGAGGTACCTATACCGATCCGAAAGTAGGGCTGGTAGGAGGATCCGTGAAAGAGAAGGCCACAGACTTTGTGCGTGATGCGGTTGAGAATAAGCTGGATGACGCCCGCCAGCAGGTAGACCAGCGTAAGCAGCAGCTGCAGGATAGCCTGCAAGCTGAGCTGAACCGGAGAAAGCAGGAGGCTGAGCAAAAGGCACTGGAAGCTTTGGAGAAGAAACGCCAGGAGGCCGCGCAGCAGGTAAAGAAAGAAGCTGCTGACAGAGTGGGAGGCTTTCTGAAGCAAATTGTTAAACCGGCTCCGGCGACCAAGCCAGACACCGCGAAGACAGGTACGAACCAGTAAGCCTTTTGGATAAAAGACTTCTAGACAAAGGATGACTAACAAAAGAAAAGGAGCTCCTCACGTGGAAGGGCTCCTTTTCTTTTGTTAATCTATGTAATCTCAGATGAGACAGTCAAGACAACTGCGTTGGCCTAAGTATGAGCTTCCTTTTTATCTTTCTTCTTTTGTCCTTCATTCTTCGTCTAGCAGTTCTCTATCCTCCTAGTACACTTGCCCCATTAGCTCACGCACGTAGGTCACATAATCGGTGTTGGGTGGGGTGTGGCCGTTTTTGCGCAGGTCAGTGGCTACCTGTGCACGGTGGTAGGTAGCGTGGTTAAAGGCATGGGTCAGGATGTCTAGTACGCGGGTGCTGTACTTGTTGCCCTGGCTGTTAGTGTAATCGATCAGGCGGTTAAACTCTGTTTCATCCGCTTGCTGCACCAGCTCTGCAATGCGGTAAGAAGCGAAGGCGTGCAGCTTTTTCAGCTCTTCCAGGTTGTGCTCCTGCCATACTTTTACAGGGCTCTCAGTGCCGGTAATACGGGCAATCCAGATGGCCTGCGCATTCAGGGCATGGCTGAACAGGCGAAGGGAATTAGCAGGTACCTCTGGCAAGCTGCTGAACACGTCTAACATCGTTTTGTTAGCCCAGATGTTGTATTCCGATAGGTTTTTAAGTACGTCGTTTCCTGTCATTTTATTTTTGTTCTCGTTTATCTTCCCAAACTAAAGTTTCGTTTTGGCGCTGCTCCACAAAATCAGGGCAGCGGCCGTCTCCCCTACCTGTAAAGCCTCCGTCCGGCTCGCACAGGACCTTGCCCGCTGCGTCGAAGAGTTTACCCGGTACATCGCAGCAGCGGCCCGTGAGGTAATACACTTCCTGCCCTTTGTACGTGTAGCGGTAAATTTTGGCAGGTGGGTTTGCTGACCGCTCCTGTTCTAACTCCTGAACCAGGCTGCTAAGCCAGGGACTGCTTTTCGTGTCCATGCTTTCTGATGCCTGAGGAGGTGTATCCGGTTGGCAACCTGCCAAGAGTAGGAGCAAAGCGCCTGCTGCCCAAAAGTACTTTGTTTTTAAGGCTATCATGGCGGTTTAAAATTTTGTGCTAAGGTACTAAACCCTCCCCTCTAAAAGAAGCTCCTAAAAGTACAGCTTTACGAAAGCAAGCAGGTAAGGTAAAAAAATGATGGCGCCAATGACGGCAGCCGTAACGGAAGCTGCCAATACAGCCCCCGCAGCCAGATCCTTTGTTTTACCTGCCAGCTGGTGCCACTCCGGAGACACCAGGTTCGTAAGTGTTTCGAGTGCCGTGTTCATGATCTCAGCTGTAAAGACCAGCCCGATGCTCCCCAGCAGCAGGCACCACTCTATTTTTGTGACGCCACATAAAAAACCCGCCACTACCACGCCAACAGTTGACAGGGCGTGCAGGCGCATGTGCGGCTCTGACCGTATGGCTGAATTCAAGCCCCGGAAGGCAAATTTAAAGCTGTTGTAGCGTTTCTTGAAGTAAGTGCGCAAAGCAGGTGCGTATAGTACAAAAGGCTTATACTTGGCTAAGATAAATGAGTTAAGGGAAAGAGTACAGCCTTCTGCCGGTTCTTTATGACCTAGGGGCTTATCAGTTCGTAAAAGAAGCCAGTAAAGAACACCTGTAGCCCATGCCTGAGTCTTATGCAAACAAACCTCCTGTTGATCTTACAGTACCTGCTCAACTAGAGACAGCCACCTTCTCTATGGGATGCTTCTGGAGTCCCGACGCCCTCTTCGGCAGTGTGGAGGGTGTGGTACGTACGCGTGTAGGCTATGCAGGCGGCTCTACATTAAGCCCTACTTACTGGCGTCTGGCAGATCATGTTGAAACAGTACAGCTGGACTATGACCCTGACAAAATAACTTACCAGGACCTGCTGCAGCTTTTCTTCTCCAACCACAAGCCAACCCGGGAGCCCTGGAAGCGGCAGTATGCTTCAGCCATTTTCTACCATAATCAGGAACAGGAAAGACTGAGCCAGGAGGCGAAAGAGATGCTGGAGGCACAGCTTGGGCAGAAGGTCTATACCGAACGATCGCTTTACAAGGCTTTTTACCTGGCAGAGGATCGCCATCAGAAGTACAAACTGCAGCGGCAACCAACATTATGGGAGGAGTTTCGGGCGATGTATCCTGAGATGGTGGAACTTGTGAATTCCACAGCTGCTGCCCGTGTGAATGCTTACCTCTATGGCTACGGCAGCAGGGAAAAACTGGAAGAGGAAGTCGCTTGTTTTGGTCTCTCCCCTGCCGGTCAGAAACTCTTGCTTGAAAAGGCCCGCGCCCCAAAAGAAATAAGCTGCGGGCGGTAAAGCTATACTACCTTGTCTCCTAGTCTATCATCCACTTCAACAATCAATTATAAGAATAGTTTGCTTTATAACTATAAAATTAGTTAATTGATATAAGCTTAAAGGTGAGCTGCTTACGGTATCTTTAAAACAAGCCTATGAAAACACCGTTCTACCCTTCTCTTCTGTTGCTGCTTGGTCTACTTTCCTGTACTCCGGATATCTATAAAAGGCCTGTAACGATAGATCAGCTAGAATTCTCTAACACGGCAGGAGAAAAATATGAGGAGCAGTTCCAGCGCGTAAACGGCTGGTTTTTGCAGAAAATAAAAGGGCTTGAGGAGGAAAAGCAGATCTTCCGGATTGATACCACTGCCAAAAAACGCTACCGCAAGTATAACCACACCTTAGTAGCCTCTTTAGAGCCTTTGGAGATAAGCGAAGAGCCAGGCGTATACTACCAACTATACCTGCGGCCAAACAGTGGGACCGGCAAGATCAAAGGGGGCGTGCAAGCGGACATGTACAATGAGCTAAAGCTTTTCTCTCCAGAGAAGCTCTTCCTGCAGCACAAGCAGCAATACTACACAGACAGTATCGTGACCGGTCCTTTTAACCGGTTGGTACCTGTGCAGGAGTTATATGCCCCTGTTAACATGGCGGAGCCAGGCATTATCAGCTTTTCTGTAGATAGGATCAGCTTCCCGAAAGGCTTTAAGAAGCGCCAGAAGGAAAGCATCATCCGGATCGTAAACAACTCAATTGTGTTGATGCAGCAACGAAGTGCCGGCAAAGACCCGAAAAAAGCCATGGTCTTTAACTACTATCCCAACTACAGCATGAAAACAGGTAAAAAACCTTCTTCCTATGCTGTGAACCTAAACGTTACGGATGATCCGGTTACTGATAAGATCACAGTACACATCAGCAGCCCAGGGTACACGCCCGACAAGTGGCAAAGCACAGAAGCTACCTTCAATAGAAAGGACTTTTTGGCAGGACATGATTATGAAGCTAACCAAAGGCTCGGCTTTCTGGCTCCCGGATTCCTTAGCAGGCTATACTATACCAAGAAAAAGGGTTAAACTTCAGGTGCCGGCTTCGGCTTTTATCGCATCCGCGTTAATACAATAGCGCACATGTGTAGGTGTTCGGGCGTCATCAAAGAGATGCCCTAAGTGCTGCTTGCAATGGTTGCAGAGCAACTGAATACGGTCTCGGCCATAGGTATCCAGCGGGTTATGCTGCACGTTCTCCCCTACCTGTGACCAGAAACTTGGGAAGCCGGAGCCTACCTCAAATTTCTTACTGGCCTCGAATAAAGTAGTACCGCAGCGGGAGCAAACATAAAAGCCTTCTTGCTGCTCTTGCTTGGAGGGATCTATTTTCTGATTGCGGACCATGTCAAAATTAAAACAGCTGCCTGTTCGCAGCTGCTTGTTCTATATTACTGTTTCTCCAGTTCTTCTATCGGCACAAACTTCATGGAGAGGGAGTTTACACAGTGGCGAATATTTTTTGGTGTCAGGTACTCTCCCTCAAACACGTGGCCCAGGTGCCCTCCGCAGTTGGCACACACGATCTCGGTACGACGGCCATCCGGGTCCGGAACCCGCTTTACAGCGCCTGTTATCTCATCATCAAAGCTAGGCCAGCCACAGTGCGACTCAAACTTGTACTCAGAGGTATAAAGCGGATTATTGCAGCGGCGGCACAGGTACACACCCTCCGCCTTATTGTGTTCGTACTCGCCTGTACCCGGGTACTCTGTGCCCTTATGCACAATAATGCGGGCTTCTTCCGGGGTTAGTTTATTATATTCTGATGGGTCTTTTGCTACTTTCATAGGTTTTCGTTTTGCTCTTTTGTAGGTGTACTTGTATAAACAAACAACGCGCCGAAAGGGTTTGGATGTCAGTATGTCTTGTAGTTTACTTTACATGGGCTTGGTGCGCTTACAGGAGCGACAGCGGCCTAAGCAACGGGAGCTTTGGGACTAACCTCTTTTTTACTTTTCTGTTAATTGCTCCTGGCACAGTTTCAGAATCAGTCCGGGAACCTTGCTTCTGCTAAGCCCCCTGCCCTACAAATTGGGAAAGGCCACCGTCCATAAAATAAGTAGAGCCGGTAACATAGTCGGCATCCGGGGAGGCCAGGAAAACCGCTACTTTGGCAATCTCTTCCGGTTTACCGGCCCGTTTCATCGGAATGTGCTGCTCACTCTTCTCACGTTTCGCTTTATCTTCCAGGGCCTCCTGGTTCATAGGGGTCAGGATCATGCCGGGGGCAATGTTGTTCACCGTGATGCCTTCTTCGGCCAGTTCCAGGGCCAGAGTACGGGCCAGGTTGCGAACACCTGCCTTCGAGGCACAATAATCTGCTGTGCCAGCCGACACAATCTCTTCGTGTACAGAAGATACGTTGATGATTTTGCCCTGCCCACCTTTTTGTTGACGGTGCCGGATAAAAGCGCGGGAGCAAAAGAAGGTGCCGTACAGGTTGGTGCGAATTGTCCTGTCGAAAGTCTCCGTGCTCATATCGGCTACATAAATGCCCGAGCCGTTCACGGCGGCGTTGTTCACGAGTATGTCTAAAGCACCAAACTCTTTAGTTGCCTGCTCAAACAGTTGCGCTACTTCCTGCTCCTGGCTAATGTCTACCTGCACTGTTATGCCTTTCCTGTTCTGCTGCTGCCCCCCTTTAAGGGTATCTTCAGCTCCTTTCTTGTCTGTGTGATAACAGATCACCACGTCTGCCCCTTCTTGCGCGAACGCTATGGCCGTGGCTTGCCCAATACCTGAGTCCGATCCTGTTATCAGGGCTACTTTTCCTGTTAGTCTCTGCATTGTTTACTGCTTAAAGGCCTGTTAAAGCATACTACCGGTTCTACCTGATTGTTTTACAACGCAACCTCTTTAATCGGTACTCCTTGGTTACACTTCTACAGTAGATGAGTGGCTATCTGGTAAGCAGTGTCCTTTTCGCTGCACAGGGCTTTACCTGCTGTGCTTGCTGTTGCCTTAGAGGTAGGTCGGTTCTCCCTACCCTTTCATAGAAAAGTTAGAATATAGTGGAAATTTATTCCCTTTTCACTTGGCTGCGTTCACACTAAAAAATCTGACTATAAGAAACTTAGGTGGGTTTAGGAAGAACATGATTGAAGAGAAGTCGTTCCAAGCAAAATAAGTCTTCTGTGCGGCGTTGGTAAGTTGAATAGGCATCTGACGAAGAAACAGAACCTCTCTTTAATTGGATTTACAGCTTAAACATTAAACCCTATGAAAATGCAGTATTTATCCTTCTTTAGAAGCTTATTCGGTGCCAAGGAACAGCCCTCAGGAGCCGGAAAGCCAAAGCGAGTAATTATTACTTCTTCTTCTCAGCCAGAGGTTTTGCACAAGAGAATGCGTGAAAAAGAAATGTCGCATGGCGAAACAGTAAAGGCAGACTTATCTCCGGTGCGCTTGGAAAGAAGCTACGGTAAAATGGTGATGTACTTCTGCCCCATGAAGTCTATTGAAGTGTTAGAAACCCTAAGTCCGGGAGACGGTGGTAGTATCCCTGCCCTGGCCAAAGTAGAAGGACTGACGATACCGAAAGATTTTAAACCTGGGCTTTACAAGCTGAAAAATGTAACGGTAACGTCGAACGGAACCATGCAGGTAAAAGCAACCGAACAAACTACCTGGGAAGTTGCCGAAGTAGAGTGGGTATAAAAGACCAGGGATTTCTTAATTAAAAGCGGACAAAGCTATTTTCGAAACAGATAGCTTTCTAAAAAGGACGGTTCAGGCTGCGACAAGACAGCCCGGAGCCGTCCTTTTTAGATGTTATTGCTTTTCTTCCTAACCTTATTGGGGTAATGGCGGTTTGTAGCAAGGCAGCCAGAATGGAACTGGCACAGTAATAGCTTAGTTAACTTGCTAGAATTTAATCACACCCCATATAGCATGAAGAAATTAACTGCTGCCTTGGCACTAGCCCTTTCCACGGGCGTTGCGCTTGGCCAGAATGTACAGCAGGTGCCACAAAACTGGCACTTACTAGATCAGCAGACGGACGGCGTTTACGGAATCAGCATAGAGAAAGCTTACCAGGAGCTGTTGCAAAACAAGCAGCCAGACACCGTCTTAGTCGCTGTTATTGACTCAGGCATTGATACCTTGCACGAAGACCTGACCCCTGTTCTATGGCGGAACCGGCTGGAAGCCGCAGGCGGATCCTTAGATCCGGACAGGAATGGCTATGCCGGAGACATCTACGGATGGAATTTTCTGGGAGCAGATGACCCGAGCAAAAATGTAACAAAGGATTCTTACGAAAGCGAGCGGGTTTACTTTAAGTACAAAGACAAGTTTGCCGGTGTAACTTCCGAAAAGCAGGTAAAAAAGAAGGACCGCGAACTTTACAAGGTCTGGCTGAAAAGCAAGGAGCACGCTACGAAGGTGTCAGAGGCAGGCAAAGAGGTGGACATGATGTATAGCCTGCTGGAGGTGCTGCCGCGTGTGGATGGTTTCTTTAAAATGCTTCTAAGAAAAGACACCTACACAGCACAGGACCTGGATTCTCTGAAAATAGACGACCCAAGAGTAGCACAAGGGAAAAAGCTGTATGGTATGGTCTTCGAGCGGGTTACGCCGGGTGCTACCAACAAACAGCTTCCGGAGCTGTTGCAGCAATATGCTGATAGCCTGAAAGCAAATTTAAAAGCACCTGAAACGCCGCCGGTAGATTACCGTGGCCTGGTAGTGGAGGATGACTACAATAACATCAACGACCGCTACTACGGCAACAATAACCTGATGGCCGGTAACCCGAAGCATGGAACCCATGTGGCTGGTATTATTGGAGCTGCCCGAAACAACAACTTAGGGATAGACGGAGTGGCCGATGCCGTTAAGATCATGATGATCAGGGCGGTGCCTGATGGCGATGAGCATGACAAAGATATAGCCATGGCTATCCGCTACGCGGTAGATAATGGTGCTAAGATCATCAACATGAGCTTCGGCAAATCGTTTTCTCCGGAAAGAGAGTGGGTCGAAGATGCGATCAAATATGCAGAGGCACATGACGTGCTGATCGTGCGGGCAGCAGGGAATGATAACACGAACATAGATGAGGTACCTTATTTCCCGAACCCTATTTCTCTGAAAGACAAAACCAAAGCGCCCAATGTGATTACAGTTGGCGCCACAGGCCCTATGCAGCGTAGCCTAATTGCTCCGTTCTCTAACTATGGCAAAGGCATCGTAGACGTTTTTGC
This sequence comes from Pontibacter ummariensis, assembly GCF_900188175.1. Lineage (GTDB taxonomy): Bacteria > Bacteroidota > Bacteroidia > Cytophagales > Hymenobacteraceae > Pontibacter > Pontibacter ummariensis. The sequence goes on from NZ_FZOQ01000003.1 coordinate 108,495, forward strand.
ACCCGGAGTTAATATCTACTCTACCATTCCGGGAGGCAATGCGTATGGCTCGTCTAGTGGAACAAGTATGGCCTCGCCGGTAGTTACCGGGCTGGCAGCCGTGATCAAAGCTTATTACCCTCATTTGTCAGCTATCCAAATAAAGAATATTATCGAGGCTTCTGTAACGAAAATAGATGAGCCGGTTATCAATCCTGGAACTGGTGAGAAAGTGGCTATTTCAGAGCTTGCCCGCACAGGCGGCATCGTCAACGCCTATAAGGCGCTAAAACTGGCAGACACGATCCAGTAGATCATACCTGGAACAGATAAACAAGAAAAGCAGCTCTCGGTAGGGCTGCTTTTCTTGTTTATGCTGTAAGTACGAAGTCAAGTACCAGTAAGGCAGTGTCTGCTATCCCCTTTATTGCCACTTCGTTTCTGCCCATCTTTTCTGTTGTTCCTGGCTTAGGAACGTCCAGGCAACGAGGCGGCTTGTTTTGTTCCCCTGGCCCATCGGGATTGTCTTCACTTCAAAAGCGCTCACCTGCTTTAGGGCATGATAAATACTGCTGAGGTTGGCCTGCTTTGAGACCAGGCTGGTAAACCAAAAGCAGGAAGTGGCGAATTGCTTGCTCTGGTCAACCATGTCCGTCACGAACTTTTTCTCTCCTCCTTCGCACCACAGCTCTCCCTTTTGGCCACCGAAGTTCAGGGTTGGCTTTTTTACCTTCTGCTGTTTCAGGTTCGTTAGCTTACGGATTGTCCCGGCCTGTGCTTCTGCCAAAGAAGCATGAAAGGGCGGGTTACACACTGTCAGGTCGATCCGTTCCTCTTTACGGATGATACCCAAGAAGATATTCTGTGGGTTCTTTTGTAGGCGTAGTTCTACCTTCTCTTTTAAGGCAGGGTTAGCCTCGACTATCTTGTTTGATGAGGCGATGGAAACAGGGTCGATATCAGCCGCGATAAAGGACCAGCCATATTCCTGGATGCCGATGATAGGATACACGCAGCTTGCCCCTACCCCAACGTCCAGGCACGTTATCTTGTTACCCGTCGGGATCTTTCCGCGATTCGTGTGGGCCAATAGATCAGCTGTGTGATGTATATAATCGGCCCTGCCAGGTATGGGCGGGCACAAAAAGCCTGGAGGGATATCCCAATCCTTAATTCCGTAAAAGTGCACCAGCAAGGCTTTGTTCAGCATCTTTACTGCTTTGGGGTCAAAGAAGTCAACCGATGCATCCTGGTAGGCATTCAGCTTCACGAAAGGCTCTAAACCCGGACAGCTCTTTATAAGCTGTGAGAAATCATAGCGCGTGCGGTGCCTGTTACGTGGGTGTAAATTGGACTTTTCTTCCGGATGTGATTTCTTTTTTTGAGCCATACAACCTAAGACCTTAAACTCTTAGTAGCCAATTACTGGCTACCAAACGTGGTTAGCGGCACAAATATAAGCATAAGCTTCCCAATGGAAGGTTAAACAAAAAGCAGCCCCAGGAGCTGCTTTTCCTCTTGTTGGCGCTAACTTATAGCTGTGCTAACTTTCCATGATATAAAAAGAGTACGAGCTATAAGTTAGCTCTAGCGGGAGAATTAAAATGGGAGGTCATTATCTTCTGATGTAGGTTCGTATAAGCTATATAGTTTTTGCTCATTCCTGAGAATAATCTCCAAACCATTTTGAGAGATTTTGTAAGCATAATAGTCCCATCCATTATGATCTACATCATTTTCCTTTTCTAGATAACCTAGCCTCTCAAGCTTTATAGATGAAACATCGACCTTTGGTGTTTTATTGTTTAGAACATTTTTTATCTCCCATAAAGCCAAACCACTTGGTGAGCTAGTTGCTGTGGACATCAATGCGGCTAAAACACGAAAATCAATATCTGTTAAGTCTTCATCTCGTACCTGTAAGTTTGAAACAGTAGAAGTATAAGTTCCCGCACCTCTAATTAGGCCTAATCTGTCTACCTCTTTTTTGATTAAAGTACAAGCATAGTTCAATGCAGAAGTAATGTCTCCATCTGATCGGTTTGGCTCATAGTCCGCAGTTGTTACTCCAAGTAAATCTGTAGGAAAATGTAGATCAACACCTCTAGGTTTAACTATAAAACATCTTTGCTTTCCGATGGTGCCAATAAATAAGCCTAGCTCGAAGATTACATTATCTCTAACTACTTTCTCTTCATTGTCTCTTATTGTTGCTAAATCATCAGGAGAGAAAATAAAAACTGAGAAATCAACGGATAACGCTTTTTCAGTTAAGGAGTCAATTGTATTATTTGCTAATCTGAATGTGCCGTTTCTCCAAATCGTGACTTCACATGAATGATCTAAATTCTCATTAATAGCATCTGCTATAATTAAGCTTTCTGCTGAGCATCCAATAAATAACCTTGGCTTTCTTTCCATCAGTTCATCATTCTCTTTTTTAAGAATAAATATAGTAAATACTACATCAATATGCGCTAAATAAAAAAGCAGCCCCCAACCGGAGCTGCTTTTCCTTTGTCTATTATACAGGCAAAAGCCTGTGTTAAAAATCTAGCGTCTTACTTCTTTAAACTGCCGATCATGTCCTCTGGGCGCACCCACTCGTCGAACTGCTCGTTGGTAAGCAGACCAAGGTCGAGGGCTGCCTGGCGAAGGGTTGTTCCTTCTTTGTGGGCCTTCTTCGCGATTTTAGCAGCATTATCGTATCCGATGTGTGGGTTCAAGGCTGTTACCAGCATCAGGGAGTTCTCCAAGTTGTGTTTGATGCGCTCTCTGTTTGGCTCGATACCCACAGCACAGTGCTTGTCAAAAGAGTCACAGGCGTCACCGATCAGCTGGGCGCTCATCAGCAGGTTGTAGATCATCACCGGCTTAAACACGTTCAACTCGAAGTGGCCGTTCATACCACCCACCGAAATAGCCACGTCATTACCAACTACCTGGGCGCAAACCATGGTCATGGCCTCTGCCTGAGTAGGGTTTACCTTGCCTGGCATGATAGAAGAACCTGGCTCGTTCTCGGGGATTGTAATCTCCGCGATACCAGAGCGTGGGCCAGAGGCCAGCAAACGGATATCGTTGGCAATCTTCATCAGGCTTACCGCCAACTGCTTCAGGGCACCGGAGGTTTCTACAATAGCGTCGTGTGCGGCAAGGGCCTCAAACTTGTTAGGAGCCGTACGGAAGTCATGGCCAGCGAATTTAGAGATCTTCTCAGCCACCAGCTCGGCATAGCCTTCCGGTGTGTTCAGGCCTGTTCCTACCGCAGAGCCACCCAGCGCCAGGTCTTTCAGGTGATCGAGTGTGTTCTCCAGGGCACGCATGCCATAGTCCAGTTGCTTCACGTAACCGGAGAGCTCCTGGCCCAGGGTTAGCGGTGTTGCGTCCATCAGGTGTGTACGGCCGATCTTCACTACGTCCATAAAGGCCTCCGACTTGCCGTGCAGCGTGTCGCGCAGTTTTTTGATCAATGGCAGCGTGTGCTCTACCACTTTTTTGTAAGCGGCGATGTGCATCGCTGTCGGGAAAGTATCGTTTGAAGACTGCGACTTGTTTACGTCGTCGTTTGGGTGAACTTTCTTTTTCTCGTCTGTTAGCTCGCCGCCCAGCAGTACATGCGCACGGTTAGCCACCACCTCATTCACGTTCATGTTAGACTGCGTACCAGAGCCTGTCTGCCACACTACCAGTGGGAACTGATCGTTCAGCTTGCCGGCCAGGATTTCGTCGCACACCTGGCTGATGATGTCTGCCTTGTCCTGTGCCAACACACCTAGTTCGGCGTTCGCCTGCGCCGCTGACTTCTTCAGGATAGCGAAGGCCTCGATGATCTCCTGCGGCATACGCTGTCCGCCGATGGTAAAGTTCTCTTTTGAACGCTGTGTCTGCGCGCCCCAGTATTTGTCTGCAGGCACCTCGATCGGGCCCATGGTATCTTTCTCTACACGAACTTGCATATAGTTTTATCTATTGGTTTAAGGATTAAGTGTCTATGGCAAAACTACAAAAAGTTTTACTAGTGTTCTAGGCGTACAGGTGCCTGCCTCCGGACAAGGAAACCTAGTATATTACCCTGGTGCCCGAATGCTCAGCCATCAAGGCGATCATCTCCAGGTGCACAGGCTTTAGGTAGGCCGTGTTAATGTTAGTCTGGTCGTTGAAAGATACCAGGTACTCCCCTTCCTTGCCAAGGAAGTGAATGCTCTGGATCTCGCTAAGGTCATACGAGCGTTGCTCCAGCAATAGGTTCGTTATTTCCAGCGTATCCTCATTAACCGTTACATGCCAGCGTAAGGCGTACCAGGCTACCAGTCCGGAGATAGTCAGCATCAGGAGAATCAGTAGGTTGTAGGCCCTGTTCGATTTGTGCCCCTCTACCTGGCGCATGTAATTTTTGTACATGTCGTAGTCCTCGGTTAACAGGATGCGCTGTAGCAGGCGGAGCGGTAGTACGGCAAGGGTAAGCCCCAGCAAAAGGCCGGGCGCAAAAAGGGCTCTGAAATTAGGCGTGAGCACGTACATGTACTCTTTGGAGGCATGAATCATGCTGGACACTAAAGCCAGCATCCCGGCACAGAACACGGATAGCAAACAGGCAAAGATGAAGTAAATGATCGTTAGCTTTAGCTCTTGCTTCTGTATGTACTTTATTTCGTCGGCTGTCATGGCTGCTAAGTTCCGACCCGGTGAAAGTTTTCGCAAAGCAAAGCGAACAACAGGCAGTAACACGGCAACCGCAAAAAAGGCAATAAGTAAACTCTTTAAGATTTCCAGCATGGGGGTAAACTTTGAAAGCGCAAAGTTAATACGGGATACCCAATTTCCGATAGATAAAGCCTAGTAACCAGGCCGGCCCGATGAGCAGGAACTGCAGGTCCTTAAAGAACGAAGGTTTCTTGCCCTCCACCTTATGTCCATAGAACTGCCCGATCCAGGCCAGTACGAAGATCACGAGGCAAATAAGCCACAGGGGCGCTTCCGCAGTGGCATCCACCGCCCGCACCCCTAGCAGTACCAGTGTGCAAACCACAGCCATGCCCAGAAACATCAGAAACGACAGTCGCAGGTAGAACAGCAAACCTAGCAGGACGACCACCGTGCCAAAATGCGCGTAAGGCTGCAACTGTGGCGGGAAGGGTTCTTTTAAAGCGCCACTGGGGATGCTTGCCAGCAGGCCGACGATACTAAAAAAGATCAGAGGCACGCAAATCCAATGAATAAGCTTGTTCGTATGGTTCTGGTGGCTTTGGCCATACTCATCGAACCACTGTTGCATTGTTCTCATAGTGTTGTCCTCCTTCTCAGGCTTTTAACTAATTGCTGCTATTGGTCTTGTAACGGAAAGTACACAATCGGGCTTATAGATGCAATGAAAAAGAGGCCCTTCTGCGGCTGGTTCGGAACAGTACAACTGTCTCAGAATCGGCTGTTTCCTTTGGGCTTGGGCACTTTTTGCTTATATTTGACTAGTACCAAAATTGTACGTTGAGTGTCAGGTGCGCCAGAATAGCTGGTATTGTAAACATTCAGCGAAAAACGAAAGTCTATGAAATTCGCAAGGCTGGCTCTCTTTGTCAGGGATTACTTTGTTGCGGTCTTCTCCTTTCTGCTCATCTTCCTGCTCACGCTTTTTATTTACTCCGAAACAAAGAAAAAGGCAGAGGAACGCAGCGAAAGGTTGTTTGTGCTGCGTGCAGAACAGGCAACAGAGGCGATAGAGAAGCGCATGCGCGACTATATCCAGGTACTGTCCGGCGCCAAAGCGCTCTTTATAGCCACCGATACCGTGGAGCGGCAGGCATGGCAGGCCTATTATAAGTCTCTGAACCTGGAGCAGAATTACCCCGGCATTCTGGGGCTTGGCTATGCGCACGTGATTTATCCGCAGGAGTTGGAGGCCCATGAAGAGCGGATCCGCAGGGAGGGCTTTTCGGATTACAGGGTTTACCCGGAGGGGAAGCGCCCTGTTTACACGTCTATTGTTTTTCTGGAGCCTTTCTCCGGTAGCAACCTGCGGGCCTTTGGCTTTGACATGTTCAGTGAGCCTGTGCGCCAGTCCGCTATGCGCATTGCCCGCGACACAAAGCAGCCGGCCTTGTCGGGCAAGGTGCGGCTGGTGCAGGAAATGGGACATGACGAGCAGGCAGGTTTCCTGATCTACCTGCCCGTATACAAAGACAACGCCAGCCCCGAGTCCATTTTAGAGCGACAGACACTGATAGAAGGTTACGTGTACAGCCCTTTCCGGGCGAAAGACCTGATGACCTCTATCCTGGACAATAACTTTGATGATATAGACCTAGAGGTGTATGATGATCCTGACCTAAGTGAGGCGTCTGTTCTCTACAGCTCTGACTCTACCCTTTTCTATCATACCCCTAGTGACAGGCGGTTCAGCAAACTCAGCACGATCAGCATCGGGAACCATACCTGGCGCATCTACTTAACTGCCGAGCCGGATTTTGGCAGGTCTGCCGACACGGAGCTCCCTTACTTTATCCTGCTGGGTGGCTGTATCATGAGCCTGCTCATGTTCTTTATTATCTGGTCGCTGTCGAACAGCCGTCGGGTTAACCGACTGAAGCAGACGATTACAGACAACGCGACAGGAGCGCTTTTTATCATCGATGCCAAAGGCTACTGCACCTTTATGAACCCTGCCGCAGAGGAGATGACGGGCTATACCTTCGAAGAGATACAGGAGAAGCCCCTGCACGACCTGATCCATTACAAACACCCGGATGGCTCTCCTTTCCCTATGGCAGACTGCCCGATCGGGAAGGCACTGATGGCAAAAGAGCCGTTGCAGGGCCAGGAGGACGTTTTCGTGCGGAAAGATGGCTCTTTCTTTAACGTTTCCTGTGCTGTACAGCCTATTATAGAGAACGGGCAGGTAGGATATACTATTATCGAAGTACGGGACATAACAGATGAGAAGCGGGCACAGGAGGCCATCATAGAAAGCGAAGCACGCTTCAGAACGATGGCGGATAACGCCCCGGTCATGATTTGGGTGGGTGACTCTTGGGGGGAGTTTATCTATGTGAACAAGCAGTGGGTCGACTTTACAGGGATATCTTTTGAAGAGAGTATTAGCTTGGGATGGCGGCAAGTACTGGAGGAAAGCACTGCCGCCCAATATGCCGATGTATTTAAAAAAGCATCGGAAGAGGCAGGCTCCTTTAAGATGGAGATGCGTATGCGCCGGCACGATGGACAGATCTGCTGGGTGATGAACACGGCGATGCCTCGCTATGGCGTGAATGGAGAGTTTTTGGGGCACATCGGCTCTATCATCGATATCACCGAGATAAAAGAGGCCGAGCGTAAGGTGAAGCAAAATGCTGAGCTGATTCAGAAGTTGTTCCTGGAGGTACCGGCAGTGGTAGCCCTGGTGCGAGCCCCGGATTACCAGTATGTGTTGGCTAACCCGCAGTACCGCAAGTTGTACGGCAACCGGTCTTTTGTGGGCAAGAGTATCTATGAGGCCCACTCCGAGAAAGAAGGCCGTGGCTTCTTTAAACGCATGGAGCAGGTGTTCCGCACGGGCAAACCCTTTGTGGGCAACGAGATGCCCTCCACCATTAACCGCAACGGCATGAAGGCAGGGCAACAGGTGCAGGCGTATTTTAACCTGGTGTACCAGCCCCTGATCGACGGGCAGGGGAACGTAGAGGCGGTTCTGATTTTTGCCGTAGAGGTGACAGAGCTGGTAAACGCGCGCAAAGAGCTGATCACGATAAACAAAGAGCTGAGCGACAAAAACGCCGAGCTGTTACGCACAAACAATGACCTGGACAGTTTTGTGTACACCGCCTCTCACGACCTAAAGTCCCCCATTGCCAACATGGAAGGCCTTGCCTCGCTCCTACGCGATATATTGCAGGGCAAGCTGGAGCAGGAGGACATGCAGATACTGGACATGGTGCAGCAGGCCGTCAACAAGCTGAAAAGCACGATCGCCGACCTAGCAGAGATCACCAAGGTACAGAAAGAGCTGCAAGTCTCGGTAGAGCCCCTCTCCTTCGATGCCATGCTGCAGGACATTAAAGCCGACATCAACAGCATTGTGGCGGAGTCCGGTGCCAGTATTACAGCAGACCTTCAGGTGCAGAATATCCTGTACACACGAAAGAACCTGCGTAGTATTATTTATAACCTGGTGTCCAATGCCATTAAGTATAAGTCGCCGGAGCGCCAGCCGGTGGTACACATCCGTACGCGGCAGGAGGGCGAGTACATCGTACTGGAAGTACAGGACAACGGCCTGGGCATTAAGAAAGAGCAGCAGCACAAGCTGTTTACCATGTTTAAGCGCCTGCATAACCACGTGGATGGCACAGGTATTGGGCTCTACATCGTGAAGCGCATCATCGAGAACAATGGCGGCCGCATAGAGGTGGAAAGCGAACTGGGCGAGGGCACTACTTTCCGCGTTTATTTCAAGCAGGAGCCTGTTCCAGCCCCTGCCATTCAAGGCTATGGCAGCTGAAGGCCCTCCTGTAAAAACCGCTTCTTTTTAATTTCTTCTATCCTAAAAATAATAGCATAAGTTGATCGATATGTGTCTTATTTTTGTTTTATAGAGCTGTGCCAGCCACAGCTTAAACAACCAGAATAAGAGAATAAAACGAATTAATGGCAAAAATAAAGACATCCTACTTCTGCCAGAACTGTGGTGCCCAGTCTGCTAAATGGATTGGCAAATGCCCGGCTTGCGGCGAGTGGAATACGTATGTAGAAGAGGTAGTACAGCGCGAGGAGGTAACGCCTACCACGGCCTGGAAAGTAGGCAGCAGCACCGCACAGGTGTCTAATAAACCCAAACCTATCGCCGATATCAGCTATCAGGAACAGCAACGCATTATCACGCAGGACCAGGAACTGAACCGGGTGCTGGGCGGCGGCATTGTGCCGGGCTCTATGGTGCTGATCGGGGGGGAGCCGGGCATTGGTAAGTCGACCCTGATGCTGCAGATTGCCCTGAGCCTGCGAAGCCTGAAGGTGTTGTACGTGAGCGGAGAGGAAAGCGAGCAGCAGATAAAAATGCGCGCCGAGCGCCTCACGGCCCAAACCTCCGACTGCTTTATTCTGACAGAGACGGGCACACAAAATATCTTTAAGCAGGTGGAGCAGATACGGCCGCAGGTACTGATCATCGACTCGATCCAGACCTTGCACTCCTCTTTTATTGAGGCCGGGGCGGGCAGTGTGAGCCAGGTTCGGGAGTGCACGGCAGAGTTACTCAAGTTTGCGAAAGAGAGCGGTACGCCTGTTTTCCTGATCGGCCATATTACAAAAGAGGGCAACCTGGCAGGACCAAAGATACTGGAGCACATGGTAGACACGGTGCTGACCTTCGAGGGCGACCGCCACATGACTTACCGCATCCTGCGCACGACCAAAAACCGTTTCGGCTCTACCTCAGAGCTGGGTATTTACGAGATGCTGGGCTCCGGCCTGCGGGAGGTCAGCAACCCTTCGGAGATCCTGATCTCGCAACGGGAGGATGCCTTTAGCGGTATTTCCATTGGCGGTACCCTGGAGGGTAACCGGCCCCTGCTGATCGAGGTGCAGAGCCTCGTCTCCCCTGCCACCTACGGTACGCCCCAACGCACCAGCACTGGTTTTGATGCCAAGCGCCTGAACATGTTGCTGGCCGTGCTGGAGAAGCGCGGAGGCTATCGCCTTGGGGCGCAGGACGTATTCCTGAATATAGCAGGAGGCCTGAAGGTAGAAGACCCTGCCCTGGACCTGGCCGTATGTGCCTCTATCCTGTCTTCTTTTGAAGACATGCCGATACCGAGCACTGCTTGCTTTGCTGCCGAGGTGGGCCTGGGGGGGGAGGTACGGGCCGTGAACCGGGTAGAAAACCGCATCAGCGAAGCCGAGAAGCTGGGCTTTAAGGATATTTACATCTCTAAGTACAATAAGAAGGGCGTAGACTTCAGCAAGTTCTCCATTAACATTCATCCTTTCGGAAGACTGGAGGAAGTGTTTAGCAGCCTGTTTGGGTAAACTGTCTGGGCTTTGCTAAGCCCGTAGTCACTCCTGTAAGAGAAGCCGTCTGGTATACGAAAAGCGCCGGGCGGCTTTTTTATGCCTACTGATTAAAGCATAAACCCATCTTTGCCCCGCAAATAACCGTTAAATAAATAGATGCGTACTTAAATCTTACACCTCCTGCCCCTTGCAGGAGGTCATTTAACTGAATTTGCAAACAATAAATACTAATAGATAAGCATATGGCATTAATCAATAAAAGTGACATTGAGAAGTTGATAAATGTACAGAGCAACACCAACGCCTTGTGCATTTCCTTCTATTTACCCACTCACCGCGCAGGCAAGGAAACGCTGAACGGGATGGATGGCATTGCCTTTAAAAACGAGATACGTAAGGCAAAAGACCTTTTAAAAGAGCATGGCGTATCGGATCCGGAAATAGAGGAGTACCTGAAGCCGGCAGAAAACTTGCTGAATGATAACAACTTCTGGCGCCACCAGGGCGAGGGCCTGGCGGTGTTCATCACCAAAGGCTTTTCAACCTACTATACCCTTCCCATCTCGATGCCCACAGCCGTTTATGTGCTGAATCAGTTCTATATAACTCCTTTACTGCCAGTGCTGAGCCAGAATGGCCGCTTCTTTATCCTTTGCCTGTACCGTGAGAAAATAGGGTTCTTTGAAGCAACGATTGATAATATTCGGCAGATAGATATTAGCTCTTTCGCCCCTGAAACAATGAGTGAGTCCCTTAAGTTTGATGTAAAAGGCAATGACCAGGACTTCCAGCATAGTCGCACCACCGTGAACGGCGTGAACATCATGGGCAATGAGTCCGGTTCGACAAAAGGTGACTTTGAGCATGGCCGCGTGCGGGAGTTCATGAACGACCTGGACAACAGCCTATGGGATAACATCCTGCACGACTCGGATGAGCCTCTGGTGCTGGCTGGGGTAGACCATTACTGCGCTCTTTACCGAAAGTACAGCAAGTACAAGAACATTTTGCCGGAGAACGTACCGTTTGATGAGAATGTGGACCTGATCAACAAGAAGCATGTACATGAAAAGGCAATAGAGGTAGTAAAACCACTCATGCAGAAGAGCCATGCCGATTCCTTTACCCGCTATCAGAACGTGGCAGGTACCGGCGTTACCTCCGATGATATCGCTACGGTGGCAGCAGAGTCAGTACACGGACGCATTGATACGCTGTTCGTTACCCCTAGCCAGCCCGTATGGGGAAGCTATGACGCGAAAAGTGCATCTGCCGAGGTACATGAAGAGTACCAGCGCGGTGACGACGACCTGATTAACCTGGCAGCGGTAAAGACAATCTCGCAGGGCGGTAAAGTGTACGTGAGTAGCTACGACGGCATGTCAGAGGTGAGCAACGGACGCGGAAGCGTGAAGGCCCTCTTCAGGTACTAAGACGTCTTGTTTTGGCCTTTCGCACCAGAAAGTATAACTTAGAGGGCAGCCTGTGCGGCTGCCCCTTTTTATTTAGCATACCGGGGCTACTTAGCTCTTTTGCTGCTTTTTCCCTTTTTATATGAAGCTGCACCTTACTGATGGCCTCAACTTTCTTTCTAAGCTAACGCCCCTGCGCGCTTATAATGCGTTGCAAGTGGTGAGCAGTTACCTGCTCTCGAAGCTTACGGGGCAGGCCAGCCACTGGGGTATGCCCCTGAGCCTTGCCCTGGAGCCCACTACCTCCTGTAACCTGCGCTGCCCGGAGTGCCCCAGTGGTCTCCGTTCCTTTACCCGTCCAACAGGCATGCTGCAGGACGACCTGTTTAAAACTACTATCGACCAGCTACACAGGCGCCTGCTGTACCTGATATTCTACTTTCAGGGCGAACCGTACCTGCACAAGAACTTTCTGGGGCTGGTAAAGTACGCTTCCGATAGAGGAATTTACACGGCCACCTCCACCAATGCGCATTTCCTGAGCGATGACATGGCCCGTAAGACCGTGGAGTCGGGGCTGGACCGCTTGATCGTGTCCATAGACGGTACCACACAGGAAACCTATGCGGCCTACCGGGTAGGTGGTAAGCTGGATAAAGTACTGGAGGGCACAAGGAACGTGGTGAAGTGGAAAAAAGCTTTGAAGTCGAAAACGCCGCACATCATGTTCCAGTTTCTGGTGGTGCGGCCAAACGAGCACCAACTGGAGGACGTAAAGGAGTTGGCAAAAGAGCTGGGCGTGGACGAGGTGGCTTTTAAAACCGCTCAGATTTACGACTACCAGCAGGGGTCCCCGCTTATCCCGACCCTTGATTACTACTCCAGGTACCAGAACAACGGAGATGGCAGCTACACTATCAAGAACAAACTACTCAACCATTGTTGGAAAATGTGGCATTCCTGCGTTGTTACCTGGGATGGCCTGGTGGTGCCCTGCTGTTTCGATAAAGATGCCGAGTACAGAATGGGCGACCTGAAGGATTATGACTTCAGGAAGGTGTGGCGTGGCACCGCTTACAACAAATTCCGGCAAAAGCTGTTAGGTTCGAGGGCGAACATTGAGATGTGCCGCAACTGTACCGAAGGCACGAGGGTATGGGCATGATCAATTTACCTTAACCGAGATACCAACTTGACAAATTATATGAATGACCTGAATAAAACAGTAGAGTTGCTATGGGGTAAGCTGGAGGCCTGGGGGGACCAGGCTGTGCTGATGCTGCCCAATATTCTTGTAGCCATCATACTGTTAATTATCACCTTTTACGTGGCCGGCCTGGTGAAAGACTGGCTGGAGAAGTTTATTAACAGGTTCTCGCACAGCGCTGCCCTGAATAACCTCATCCTGACGCTCCTGTACATTGGAATGATCATGGTGGGCTTCTTCTTTGCCCTCAACGTGCTGGGGCTCGACAAGGTAGTGATTTCCTTGCTGGCCGGTGTTGGTATCATTGGTTTGGCCTTGGGTTTTGCCTTTCAGGATATTGCGGCCAACTTTATCTCCGGGGTTATTATTGCCGTGCAGAAGCCTTTTGGTGTTGGCGACATGATCGAGACAAACGATTACTTCGGTACCATTGAGCGCATTACCCTGCGTACCATAGACGTGCGCCAGACAACAGGGGAGTTGGTAAGGCTGCCCAACAAAATGGTGTTTGAGAATCCGCTCACGAACTTCTCTGTTTATGGCATACGGCGGATAGACGTAGAGGTGGGCATATCTTACGCCGAGGACCTGGAGCACGTGCAGCAGGTAGTAACAGAAGCACTACAGGACGTGAAGAACCGAGTAAAGACCAGAGACATTGAGGTGATGTATGATGCCTTTGGGGATAGCTCCATTAACTTTAAGGCGCGTTTCTGGGTGAGTTATAGCCGGCAGGTAGATTATGTGAGTGCCAAAAGCGATGCCATTATCCGCATTAAGAAAGCCTTTGACGCGAATGATATCCTGATCCCATTCCCGATTCGTACCTTGGATTTTGGCATAAAAGGAGGCGAGAAGCTAAGTGAGGAGCTGCAAAAGATCAATGCTCAGATCAAGAATGGGCAGCACTTAGGCGGCAACGGAAAATAGTGCCTCTGTTAGTAGTGTAATAACAGGAAAGGCCAGTGTGTTACTGGCCTTTCCTGTTATTTATCTGGCTTATCCACGTCTTTGCCGAGGTCCTGCACCTTCTTCAAAAAGTTTTCTACATTATCATCTGCATACGGACCATAAGCATCAGATATAGTGCCTTTCACCCCATTGGTGGTCTCTAACACATACAGTATAGACATGTCGCCCGGGTTTGTCTCTCCCTCAAAACGATAGAAGTTCACAATACGCACCTGCTCCGGGGTAAAAGTCTCCTTATCGTCCATTGTACTTAGCCGACCGTCCTCTGTAACCTTAAAGTCTGTCTTATAGCCTTCTTTACGCAGTTGGTTTAAAGCGCTTACCAGAGATGTTAATTCAACTTTGTTTTCCATGTTATTTTGCATTTAATGTTTCAAGTTCAGGTATTGAACTATACGCAAAACAGAGCATTGGATACAAAATATATAGGATAAAGCGCAAAAGAGGCAATCCGGCGCCCACCTGGCAAAGTAGGAATTAGCCCGTTGGCTGATAACAGCAGGCCGGAGTTAGGCCTTTACCTGTTTCTTCTCGAGGTCTTTCTGTATCTTCTTAAAGTCGATGCTAGAGCAGGCGCCGCCACAGCCCTTAGAGCAGCTGCTTTTAGCAGAGAAGCTACGATAAAGCACGCTGCCTACGTAAAAGGCTGCTACTAAAAAGATGACGAGAATGAGAAGTTCCTGTACCATGTGCTTTGTAAACTAAATGCGGGTAAAAAAAGTTTAAGTCTGAGTTGGTTTCCAGTGTTCCTTGATCACCTCCTGCATCTCGGCGTGTACGTGGCCATTGCTGGCCACTATTTCCCGGCCAAAAAGGTAGTCCCCTTCTTCGGTAAACTTGCTTAGCTTGCCGCCCGCCTCCAGCACAATAAGGGCTCCGGCAGCTACATCCCAGGGATTTAGATTGTATTCAAAGAAACCTTCGAAATGGCCCGTGGCCACATACACCAGGTCCATGGCGGCAGAGCCTAGGCGGCGTATGCCATGCGATTTAGCCATAAAAGACCCTAGTACCTGCAGGTATTGTTGGGTAAGGCCGAAGTCATAATAAGGGAAGCCCGTGGCAATCAGGGAATCTTTAAGGGCAGGGGCATCGGACACTTTAATGGGCGTATCGTTACAGAAGGCTCCTCCCCCTTTATAAGCCCAGAAGCAATTGTCATGGTTAGGGTCATACACCGCGCCTGCGATCAGTTCCTCCTTATCTATTAAGGCTACGCTTACGCAGTAAACAGGTACACCGTGAGTAAAGTTGGTAGTGCCGTCCAAGGGGTCGATGATCCAGTTATAACGCTCTCCTTTGGTGGTGTCAGTTCCCTCTTCAGTAACAAAGCCGGCCTCAGGCAGGAGCTTCCGCAAGCCTTCTACTAACTGCTTTTCGGCCTCTTTGTCTACGTAAGACACGAGGTCGTTAAAGCCTTTCATCTCTATCTTCGATCGGTCAAAGTTCTCTCCTTCGCGCTTGATAAAGGCACCTGCGCGGCGGGCAACGGTGTTTAAGTCTTGTGATAACTGCTTTAGATTCATGTTGTCTTTTGGGTTCTTACTTTAGGAGCCTCCAGAAGGGCTCTTTTCGATGACCATACGGTATACGCAGCTCTAAGGCCAAGGGACAACACGATCGGGAGAAAGGCCGCATGGAACTCTTGAGGCCACCAGGGCCAGAAAATAACCAAAACAGCTGCCACAACAGCTGTGCCCAGCATGTACTTCTGAACCCAGTCCGGCAGTACTTTTCTGCCCAGCAACACAGCCACAAACACGTGTGTCGGTATTGCCCAGAGCAGGTTAAAGTTATAAGCTGTGGCTTGGTGGTCGGTAGCCGCCCACAGCAGCACCAGCACAATGCCCATCAGTCCTGCTAAAAAGAAGAAGGTCATATCGAACACCCGGCTGCGTGTTTTCTTGAACAGGTCTGCTGCGGTTAGAGCCAGTACGACAACAAAGAAAGCCCACCATAAAAGCGAGGGCGTGAACCAGCCTGCCTCAAAAGGAATTGGCTCCCGCTCATAGATTACTTTTACTTCCTTTGTTAAGGGTACCGGTTCCCCGTCCTGCACGATAGTGGCATTGGCAAAACCTTTCGCCAGGTAGTCGGGCAGGAACATGTACTCATAGGGACTTGCCTCCTGGTCAATTCGGGCGCCAAGCGCGAGGTCGATCCCAAAGTCTCCCCACGGCTGGGGCGGGAGGTAAAAGTCAATCAGGTTGCGGAAAGTCATGTCCTCGTCGAACTGGCCTATGTTGAAGGCAAGCTTGTTCGGGAAAGTAGCCTCTATGCCATCCCGGATACGGGTAGCACAATTATCGAAAAAGAAATCGTAGAGGTAAAAGCGGTTGGCGGGCAGGTAATTGTTTGTCAGGAAAGCCCAGTACTGCTGGCGTTGCGCATAGGTCAGGTTCAGCTCCTGCTCGTACACCGAACGGTTATCGTCTATGTAGCTGTACACGAAGTCGCGGTAGTTGGCTGCTGAGAGCTTGTACTTTAGCTTGCCCCGGGCAAACTTAAGGTAGAAGTTCGGCTCATCGAAGTCAAAAGTACCGTAATTGAAAACAACGTCCAGACCAGAAACCGGGTCGGTTACGCGTACCGCGCTATGCCCAAAGATAGCGTACAGGTCTTGCCCACTGGAGCAGGTAAGAAGGCTGATCTTGGCCTCCGGGGAAATTTCCATTCCCTCAAACTGGGCCCAGCCAGGCAGGGTGAAAAGGCTGAGCAGCAGGGCCAGCCCTATCTTTTTTATATAGTTCTTCATGTTAATCTTTATCGGCTTTACCCCCTTTGGGTGCCCCGGACACTACCAGCACAAACTCACCTTTGATGGCTTTGTTATTGAAAATCTGGATCAGCTCCTCTAAGGTTCCGTGGATGGTTTCCTCGAACATTTTTGAGATTTCACGTGAAACAGAGGCTTCACGCTCGGCCCCAAAGTACTCTTTAAACTGGCCCAGCGTTTTGAGCAGGCGATGGGGCGACTCATAAAAAATCATGGTACGCTCCTCCTCTGCCAGGGCCTGCAGGCGTGTCTGGCGTCCTTTTTTTACAGGCAGGAAGCCCTCAAACGTAAAACGATCGGTGCTGAAGCCAGACTTAACCAGCGCCGGCACAAAAGCCGTTGGCCCTGGCAGGCACTCTACCTTGATGCCATTCTTCACGCACTCGCGCACCAGGTAAAATCCGGGGTCAGAAATGCCAGGCGTACCGGCATCCGATACCAGCGCCATGACCTCTCCTGCCTTCAGGCGGTCAACTAAGTGGGCCGTGGCTTTGTGCTCGTTGTGCAAATGGTGGCTGTGCATGCGCTTCTCTATGCCCAGGTGCTGCAGCAATTTGCCGCTGGTACGGGTATCCTCCGCCAAAATCACGTCTACCTCCTTCAACACGCGGATCGCGCGTAGGGTAATATCTTCCAGGTTACCAATGGGGGTTGGCACCAGGTATAAACTCGTCTTGTCCTGTTCCTGCATACCTCAAAGATACTACAATTTATAGTTCAAAGACACGGCCTTGCGCTAGCGTAGAGGTGCCAACAGTATAAGCAAAAGGTATGCCCTTTGGCTTACCAACGCCGTATGGCAGCGATATCAGGAGGCAGTTTGCGTTAAGTTGTTGTATATGCTGTCTATCCGTTTAGCTAGTGCATGGTCCAGGTCCGTTACGGTGTTGTTGGCATCGTGGGTGGTTAGCTCTATGGTTACTTTGTTGTACACGTTGCTCCACCAGGGGTGGTGGTTCATCTCCTCGGCCACCTCTGCTACCTCGTTCATAAATTGCATGGCCTGCTTAAAGTCTTGAAAGGTAAATGTTCGTTTTAACGTATCGTTTTCGTTCTGCCACATGGTTTTGAAGTTTGTACACAAATGAAATCCTGTTCTGCTGAATAACAGCAACATGCCATATAGGCTGTCGTATAGTTTAACCTGTTGACTTATTAAACGTGAAACCAGTACAAACTAAATAAAAGCTATGGAAAACAAACCAAAATCTTTCCCGCCACAGCACTTTGAGCAGCCAGCCCGTGAAGGCGAAATGACCCCGGAGCCGGAGATTATACGGGACTCTTATAAAGGCGCAGACAAGCTGAAAGATAAAGTGGCCCTGATAACAGGGGGCGATAGCGGCATAGGACGTGCCGTTGCCGTGCACTTTGCCCGAGAGGGAGCCGACGTCGCCATCGTGTACCTGGAGGAGGACAAGGACGCGCAGAAAACCAAGGAACTGGTCGAGAAAGAAGGGCGCAAGTGTCTTGTGATCGCCGGAGACGTGGGAGACGAAGCCTTTGCCCAAAAGGCCGTACAGCAGACGGTGGATCAGTTTGGTAAACTGGATGTGCTGGTAAATAACGCCGGTGAACAGCACGTGCAGAAGGACATTCGGGATATTTCTGCCGAGCAGCTGCAACGCACCTTCTCCACAAACATCTTTGGCATGTTTTACTTTGTGAAAGCCGCTTTAGATCATTTGAAAGAAGGCAGCACCATCGTCAACACTACTTCTGTTACAGCCTACCACGGTAATAAGGTGCTGGTAGACTATTCTGCCACCAAAGGTGCTATCCTGGCCTTTACACGCAGCCTTGCTAAAATGCTGGCCGAAAAGAAAATCCGCGTAAACGGTGTGGCACCAGGCCCTATCTGGACACCCCTGATCCCGGGTACCTTTCCTGAGGAGAAAGTAAAGTCTTTTGGATCGAACACGCCACTTAAGCGTGCCGGACAACCCTCAGAAGTAGCCCCTGCTTATGTATACCTGGCTTCTGAGGACTCCGCTTATACTGTTGGTGAGATTGTACACGTAAATGGCGGTGAGATGGTGGCAACTTAAGCCATAAGCCAACCCTAACGGCCTGATTGGAGTAAAATAGATAAGAGAAGCCCGGTTTAACATGGGCTACACTATTTAAAAACGAATATTATGGCTGAAGATAAAAATAAGAAAAACACGCTGCAGGGGCAGTCGCCAAACGAGCGAGGCATGCGCGTGGAGGAACCAGATACAAGTGAACAGGAAATGAGAGCCGGGCATATTATTCCGGGAGCAGATCCGCCAAAGAACGAGCACCAACGCGGGGGCTTCGGCAACCGCGACGGTAAAGAAGGCTTCGGTAGCGATACTGCTGCGGAAGGCCCGTCAGCCACTGGCTTGAGCGAGTACGCTGACGACGGTATACGCCCGGGCGATAACATCCGCACCGAAGAAGAAGGCCGCGGAACCTAAGCACTGGTATCAGTGGAGTTGGTGCATGTACGGCAAGAAGCCATGGCGCCAGATGTTGAATTTAATTAGAAGGAGGAAAAAATCATGCCTTATAAGCACACAAAACCAAGCACAGAAAACGAGGGAAGCCCAAGCGGAAGAGGACAAAGCAAAGCCGCTGGAGGGAAACCCGTAGACCCTAGCCAAACCCGTGAAGAACACGAGGAGCTAAAGAAAAAGTACACATCGGGGCCAGATGACGTAGCGCCTGATGTAAGTGAGAACAACGCTAATGTTATCACGAATAACCCTAACCGCAACCTTGACAAGCCGGATATTAACAAGGGCTCGTATAATTAATTAAGCGTACCTAACACATAGACAGAAATAGCACCTGCTACAACGGGTGCTATTTCTGTTTATATTTGCCTATAGTGCAAAAGAAATTCCATGGCCCGTTACGCCCTTACTGACCTCCACGGTTGCTCTCAAACGCTTAAAGCCCTCATAGAGCAGCTCAAGCTTCAAAAAACAGACGAACTGTACCTCCTGGGCGATTTCGTGAACAAGGGGCCAGACAGCAAGGGAGTGATAGACTTTATCCTGCACTTGCAGAAACAGCACTACCAGGTGCAGTGCCTACGGGGTAACCACGACCAAATGCTGTTGAAGTCCACTAAAAAGGGAGCCGCTGCCCTCAAGCTTACCCCAGCAGAGCAAGAGCTTACCTTGCAGAGCTTTGACATTAAACATTTTGAGAGCCTCCCTGCTAAATACGTTTCCTTTCTCAAAGGCCTTCCTTACTACTTAGAGCTGCCGGACTATTACCTGGTGCACGCTGGTTTTGATTTTAAGCAGAAAGATATCTTTCAGGAGGCCGACGCCATGCTCAACATCCGGGACTACAAAGTGGACTGGGAGCGGCTGGACAACAAGCGTTTGCTGCATGGGCATACTCCCACTGCTCTCCACAGCATTAAAAAGGGGGCTACCCACCAGGAACAAAAGCTAAACCTGGACGCCGGCTGCGTCTATTACAAAAATGCCGCTTTGGGTAACCTCGTCGCGCTGGACCTTGATAGCCAGGAGCTGTTCGTGCAGCCAAACGAAGACCGGCCTTACCCCGTGGCCAGGAAGAGCTAGTTTCGGTTTTATCCCTCGTGTACGCGAATACCGTGATAGGAGCCTCCTGTGCCTCTTCTAAGGGTTTTTTGTAGCACAAGTGGCTGGCGGCATATAAACTTCTGAAACATTGGTTTATTCCGGCACATACTTTAATTTTGAACGCTTACTAAACCTATCCTAAACCGATGCAAAAAGATACAGCTATATTTGACCTGATTGCAAAAGAAAAAGCCCGTCAGACGCACGGCATTGAACTGATCGCCTCCGAGAACTTTGTGTCGGAGCAGGTGATGCAGGCAATGGGCAGTGTGATGACAAACAAGTATGCCGAAGGACTACCTGGCAAGCGCTACTACGGTGGCTGCGAGGTGGTAGACCAGTCGGAGCAACTGGCTATTGACCGGGCAAAGGAGCTTTTTGGTGTGGAGTGGGTAAACGTGCAGCCACACTCCGGGGCGCAGGCGAACTCGGCTGTGATGCTGGCTGTGCTAAACCCAGGAGATAAAATCCTCGGTTTCGACCTGTCGCATGGTGGCCACCTGACCCACGGCTCGCCTGTTAACTTTTCGGGCAAGCTGTATAACCCTACCTTCTATGGTGTGGAGCAGGAAACAGGCCTCATCGACTTTGACAAGGTAGTGGAAACAGCGCGACGTGAGCGTCCGAAGCTGATCATTTGCGGCGCCTCTGCTTACAGCCGCGACTGGGACTATAAGAAGCTGCGCCAAGCGGCGGATGAAGTAGGAGCCCTGTTGCTGGCTGATATCTCTCACCCTTCTGGCCTGATTGCCCGTGGCTTGTTAAACAACCCATTCGAGCACTGCCATATCGTAACGACCACTACCCACAAAACCCTTCGCGGACCACGTGGCGGTATGATCATGATGGGGAAAGACTTTGAGAATCCTTTCGGCCTGAAAACACCAAAAGGCGAAACCAGAATGATGTCTTCTGTGTTGGATGGAGCAGTATTCCCGGGAACACAAGGCGGCCCGCTGGAGCACGTGATCGCTGCGAAAGCAGTAGCCTTCTATGAGGCGCTTTCTGACGGGTACCTGGAGTATGTGAAGCAGGTACAGCAAAATGCGCAGGCAATGGCTAAGGCTTTCCTAGAGCGCGGATATGACATCATCTCCGGCGGAACGAACAACCACATGATGCTGATCGACCTGCGTTCTAAAGACATTACGGGCAAGCTGGCCGAGAACACGCTGGTGAAAGCAGACATCACGATTAACAAGAACATGGTACCGTTCGATGACAAGTCACCGTTCGTGACGTCCGGCATGCGTGTAGGTACGGCGGCAATCACTACCCGCGGTCTGAAGGAAAACGATATGAGCCGTATTGTAGAGTTGATCGACACTGTGCTGACCAACCACGATAGTGAGAGCAAGATCAGCGCTGTCCGCACGGAAATTAACGGCTGGATGCAGGAGTATCCGCTTTTCGCTTATTAAATAACAGAAATTGACAGATAGGAGGAGCCCCGTTTTGATGGATCAACCATACATGGAGGAAGAGCAGCAGGAGATGTCCTTCGTGGACCACCTGGAGGAGCTACGGTGGCACATCATCAGGGCATTAGGCTCGATCTTCGTTTTCGGGACCATTGCCTTCCTGGCAAAAGGCTTTGTATTCCATGACATCATTCTGGCCCCGGCACGCACTGACTTCCTGAGTTACCGGGTCATGTGCGCCTTGGGTCAAAAGGTAGGCACTGATGCCCTCTGTTTCACAGAAATGGGCTTTACCATCCAGAGCCGGCAGATGAGCGGGCAGTTCACCATGCACCTGCTTGTCTCTGTGGTGCTGGGCCTGGCCTGTGCCTTCCCCTATGCCTTTTGGGAGATCTGGCGCTTCGTGAGACCGGGACTTTACCCACAGGAGCGTAAGAACTCACAGGGAGCCGTGTTCTTTGTGTCGATCCTGTTTATCATGGGGTTGCTGTTTGGCTACTACGTGGTGTCCCCTATCTCGATTAACTTTCTGGCCGGGTATCAGGTAGATCCTACCATTGTAAATGAGTTCGACCTGTCGTCCTACATCTCTACGCTTACGACGCTGTGCCTGGCCTGTGCCTTTATGTTTGAGATGCCAGTGATCGTTTTCTTTCTGACGAAGGCAGGACTGATCACACCGGAAACTATGAAGCTCTATCGCCGGCATGCACTGATAGTGATATTAGTGGTAGGTGCGATCATCACGCCGCCGGATGTGGTAAGCCAGCTGTTGATCTCTATGCCGCTCATGCTTTTATACGAAGCGAGTATAAGCGTTTCACGGTCTATCCGAAACAGTGACTTAAAGAGGCTTAACGAAAATAATACGATAGATTAACCATGGCACTAAAGATTGCAATAGGCGGAGACCACGCCGGCTACTCTTATAAAGGGATCATAAAAGGCGAGTTACAGGAACTGGGGTACCTTGTCCAGGACTTTGGGCCAGACTCAGAGGCTTCTGTGGATTACCCTGACCACGTGCACCCGCTGGCAAAGGCAGTGGTGAGCAAAGAGGTGGACTTTGGTATCCTGGTATGCGGCAGCGGGAACGGGGTGGCTATAACAGCCAACAAGTACCAGGAGGTACGGGCAGCCTTGTGCTGGCAGTCTGAGTTGGCGAAACTAGCCCGTGAGCATAATAACGCAAACGTCCTTTGTATCCCTGCACGTTTTGTAACGGTAGATGAGGCAAAAGAGATGGTGCGTGTGTTTTTAACCACAGCTTTTGAAGGCGGCCGTCACCAAACACGCGTAGATAAAATTACCACCTGCTAAAAAAAGTTTATTTTATAATTCTATATAGGTCTTAAAGCCGTAGCTATTTTAGCTGCGGCTTTATTTTTAGCTGGAGGTAGCGTTTGGTTTTCTCCCCTATGAGGCTAGGCCTGCCTTTCTAATCTGTCAGTTGGTACACCCCCTGTACGTCGGTGGGGGTGTAATCGCCGAACACAGCAGGTATTTTATAGCTTAATTCCGGCATCAGCCCTACTTCGTCAACAATAAAAGCCGGTCTCTCACCACTGAAGTTCTGGCTAATGCGGAAAACAGCGTCGTATTCGTTTAACCGCTTGAAGTGGCGCTGCGCGAGCTCCCAGTTTATATAAGGGGTAACAGGCCTGTTCTGAATGTAATACCGGGTGTCTTTACCCAGTACCAGCACGGTAGTTTGTTCCACGGGCATTTCCGGAGCCTCCGGCAACAGGAGCGGCGATTCCTCAAGCGACAGGTAGGGGTTGATGCCCAGCACCAGCCGGTATCGGAGTACCAGCACGCCTCCCAGCACGATAAAGAACACAAGGTTTAGAAGCCACTTTTTCCGGTTAGAGTTAAAGAAGAACTCTGAGAAGTAAGCCAGCGGAGGCAGTACCAGCACAAAGGTAGCCACGGTAATCTCATCCCGGGTAAAAATGACCAGGAAGCTTACAAAAAGCCAGACCCACATCACCTGCTGAAACTTTACCTGAAATACTAGGCGCTGTGGTAAGGAAGCCGTACTGAGCAAGGAGATCAGCAGCACCAGGGCTGGGATAGCCATTAGCTTGGCCACATCAGCAGGTGGGCGCAGAAAATCTACCTGCAGTTGCCAGGGGCGTAACAGATGCAACTCTATAAACTCCTGCCCGGTGTTGGTATAAAAGTAATAGGTCATCAGCACGGCATAAGGGAAAATGAAACCGCAGAGCATGAGCAGGAAGCTTCGGAACGTATTGGAGGCGAAGAAGAAAACGCCGAAAGCGCCTATCAGCAGGAAGAGGGCCAGCGGAAGAAAACACATAGCAGCGAGCCCCAGCATAAAGCCTCCCACAAACAAGCGGTTATTATCAAATCCTTCCTTGGAAAGGGTCACAACATAGGGGAGGGACAATAGAACAAAAGTATTGCCTAACAGCAGCGGGGTAAGCATGTTAAACTCAAACGAGAGGCTGCCGATCACCAGGTACACCAAGGCCGGGATATAACTCTTGCTGGCATAAACATTGTGCCTGTTAAAAATGGCGTTCAGAAGCAGGGCCTGTAGCAGGAGTAGCGCCAGGGCTGCCAACCGGTAGACCAGGAATGAGCGCCCAGCTACTACATCTAGTACCCAGAAGACGAATGCAGAGAGCGGGGCTGTGTTATCATATACATCGCGGTACATGGCAAAGCCCTCTGCCAGGCGCTCCCCTACCAACATGTGTAGCAGTTCTGGCGCTGTGCCGGGTATGCCCCATAAGATAAGTGGTAGCTGAATAGCCAGAAAAAGCAAAACCAGCAGGATCAGTCGGGAAGGCAGTATGCTTCGGAAGTAACTAATCAAGTAAAGATGGTGTTAGAAAGAACTATATACCTGGACAAAAGACGCTGGACAAAAGTTGCCGGAAAGGCATTTGCTCTTTCCGGGTGCTGCCTAGCGGGCAAAACCTTTGGGGGTACCCGTACATTAGCAAGCGTCTCTGTTCCTGTAGCGTTTGAAGGCCCCGGTCCCGAAATGAGTAGGGCGCTATTGGGGTAAAAATGCGAAATTAATATGATATTTGCAGCTTCGTATGGAAAGTAAAAGACAACAGAAATTTTCGCGCCTGATTCAGAAAGAATTAGCGGACATCTTTCAAAGGGAAGTGCCGCACTTGTTTGGAGGCGCTTATATATCCGTAAGTATCGTGCGCGTGTCGCCTGACCTGGGGGTGGCGAAAGTGTACCTGGGCGTAATGATGGCCAAGAACCCGCAGGAGGTGTTGCTGGAGGTGCGGGTAAACAGCAAAACGATACGCCACCTGCTGGCACAACGCATCAAGAACCAGGTACGCATTATACCGGAACTGGTGTTTTACCTGGACGACAGCGCAGAGTATGCCGCACGCATTGATAAATTGTTCGACAACCTGGAAATTCCGCCAGCCAGCGAGGATGACGAGGACGATGAGACTTACCCTAAATAGCCTTAGAGGCATTTCCTCTTTATGCAGTACGATCCGATAAAGCGGGTGCTTGGTGATGCGTTCAACAAGACCCCTTTCCTGCGCCGCGTGTTTTACAACCTGTTAGACCTGCTGCTGTTGCGCACCTGGCACGTGCACAAGGAGCTACGCGAGTGGGCTGCCGGTAGGCGCGACAAGGAGCAGTATATTCTGGACGCTGGCTCAGGCTTTGGGCAGTATACTTATTACCTGTCCAGCATGAGCAGTAAGTGGAGTGTGCTGGCCGTGGATGTGAAAGAAGAGCAGATCTGTGACAGCAACACCTTTATTCGTGCCATTGGCCGCCATAATGTGCTGTTTAAAATTGCGGACTTGGTTAAGTTTCAGCAGCCGGATAGTTACGACCTGATTCTTTCTGTGGATGTGATGGAGCATATCGAGGAGGACGTAGAGGTGTTTAAAAACCTCCGCGCATCGCTTCGTAAAGGCGGCCTGCTCGTTATTTCAACCCCTTCTGACCAAGGCGGCTCTGATGTGCACGGGGAGGAAGAGAGCTCTTTTATCGAGGAGCACGTACGCGATGGGTACAACATACAGGAGATACAGGACAAGCTGAAGCTGGCAGGGTTTAGCAAAGTAAAAGCGCGTTACTCCTATGGCAAACCAGGGCAGATCTCCTGGCGCTTGTCTATGAAGTATCCTTTGCTCATGCTGAACGTCTCTAAAATTTTCTTTGTCCTGTTGCCGTTCTACTACCTGCTTACCTTTCCGATTTGCCTTGTGCTGAATTGGCTGGACGTAAACGGGGATCATCCGTCAGGAACAGGACTGATCGTGAAGGCCTGGAAATAGGATTGGCTGAATGAGGTAAATGGCTTACTTGTTGAAAGGGTAAATCACTGAGCGTTCGATCCCGGACAGAAAACAACCGTAAACCATCAGGCAAGCTGACAGGATTATAGTTTCTTGCAGCAGGAACACCCAAAAGGACACAGCCAGAAGCTATAAACAGGTTAACCATTAGCAAAAAACGCAGTCCGGATAATAGTCAACGACGAACGAACAACGGATAACGAAATACATGAATGTACCTTTTCTGATCGCGAAGCGCTATTTCTTCTCCAGAAAGAAGAGGAACATCATCAGTATTATCTCTAACATCGCTATGATCGGCGTGGCGGTAGGTTCTGCCGCCTTGATCATTGTGCTTTCTGTGTTTAATGGGCTGGAGGACCTGATTCGGGAAATATACTCCAGTTTTGACCCGGACTTGAAGATCTCCGCCCTGCAGGGCAAGTCCTTTGAAACGGACACGGAGTTCATGAACCGCATTCGCCGTACACCTGGCGTAGCCGTGGTTTCAGAGGTGATAGAAGACAATGCCCTGCTGCGCTACAACGACCGCCAGATGGTGGTGAAGGTGAAAGGGGTGAGCGAGAACTTCTTTCAGCAGAATGAGATAGACTCGTCGGTGGTAGAGGGCAGTAGCGAACTGATTGTTGATGGCATGTACAGGGCCTTGATTGGGAGGGGCGTGCAGTACCAGCTCTCCATCCGGCCCAACAACCAGTTTATTCCGCTGCAGTTTCTGTACCCGCGCAACACCACGTTCAATCCCCTTAACCCAGAGGGTTCCTTTAACAGCCTTAACATAAGCCCTGCCGGTATCTTCGCTATCGAACGCCAGTACGACGATTCCTATGTGTTTGTGCCTCTTAATTTCGCATCGGAGTTGCTGGAGTATGGGAGCCGGCGCACCGCCCTGGAAATAAAAGTGGCCGAGGGCTTCCGGATAGAAGAGGTGAAGCGCAGCCTGCAACAGGTGCTGGGCGAGGAGTTTAAGGTGCAAAACAGCGATGAGCAGCATACCAGCCTTCTGCGAGCGGTAAAGGTAGAGAAGCTCTTTGTGTTCATCACCTTTGCCTTTATCCTGGGCATCGCCTCCCTCAACATCTTCTTCTCGCTTTCGATGCTTGTCATTGATAAGAAGAAGGACATCGCCATTCTTGCCTCCATGGGTGCGACAGCCGCCACCATCCGCAACATTTTTTTGCTGGAAGGGGCACTGGTGGCCCTGATTGGTGCCGCCTATGGGCTTACCCTCGGCATGCTTGTTTGTAACCTGCAGCAGAACTTTGGCCTGGTCAGCATGGGCATGTCAACCTCTGTGGTAGAGGCCTACCCCGTAAAAATGGAGGTAACGGACTTCCTGTTAACCGGGGCGGCGATCATTATCATTACCCTGCTCGTTTCGATCAGGCCTGCCCGCAAAGCAGCGGGTATGTCTGTTACAGAAAACGTCTGAAAGCCTTTCCTCTCCTTCTCCCTCCTACTGCCCTTCTTGGATTTTTGAAGGAAGCTGCGGCTTTTCCTTTTGTCTAAAACTTTTAGTAAACAAGGGAGTTAACCTGGCCGAAAGCTGTTTTTTTGATAGGAAATAAAACACGTAAAGGCTAAATTTGAAGTCCTAAAATTGTCTTTGGCATGAAAGTTTACACCACGCAGCCTTTTCAGGTCATTTACTCGCTCTTCGAGCATGAGTACCTGGGCTATCTGTTTGAATCTTTCGTGGTGCAGGTAAACTCCAAAGGCCAGCTTACCCTGCAGCATCAGAATATCTCCGCTAAAAATGCCGACGAGTTCGCCGCGCGCCTCGATGCAAGTGATTTTAAGCTCATCACACTTATAGACCAGATACAGCAGGACGCCGTACTCAAGCGCTTTGCCACCAAGAAGATGTCTCCGGTAGATTTCTTCCTGAAAACCTACGATGCAGAGAAGGGCGACAAAACGCTGCAGGAAACGATTAACCACTACGTGCAGGTGCGCATGGGTAAAATCCTGGAATTGCTACGTGATAAAATGACCTTTATCATGGGCAAGGACGGTGAGCCCACCTGGAAGCAGATTCACATTGCCCCGGAGCGGGCTACGGTGCTGTTCCACTTCATGCGCAACGATGATAACACGCACTACTTCCCTACGATTAAATATGCCGGTCAAAAGCTGGAGTTTCAGTACCGCAACGCTGCGCTGATCTGCCACGAGCCGGCCTGGCTCATGCTGAATGACGTGGTCTACAGCTTTGAAAAGGCAGTAGATGGCAAGAAGCTGCAGCCCTTCCTGAACAAGAAATTTATTGTAGTACCCCGTTCCGTAGAAGAGAACTACTACCGCAAGTTTGTGGCGCCGCTGCTGGAGTCTTTTGACGTGCATGCCAAGGGCTTTGAGATAAAGGACGAGCAGTACGAACCAAAGCCTTACCTGACCTTTTCGGAGGTAACGAGCTCAGAGGCACCTGTGCTTAAACTAGCCGGTAGCAGTGAGGCCAGAGCAGAGCGTGGCGCGCTAAGCAATAGCAAAATCCTGTTTGACCTGTCTTTCATGTACGGCGACCACATGGTAGAAACGCAGGAAGCGAAGCGTATTAGCGTCAGCATGGAGAAGACAAAGGACTCTTATATCTTCCACAAGCTGATGCGGGATGTACACCATGAGAAAGAGTTCTTGAAGGAGCTGAACAAGCGCTCTTTGGAGGTGAAGAATGGCCAGGCTGTGCTGGAAAAGAGTGAGGCCTTCGCCTGGTTAAACAATAACCTGCAGGACCTGGAGGAACTTGGCTTTACGGTGCGGCAGTCAGAGAAGAACAGGAAGAACTACTTCATCGGCGAGATTTCGCTGGATGTGGGCATCACCGAGAAGAACGACTGGTTCGACATT
Organism: Pontibacter ummariensis; assembly: GCF_900188175.1. Classification (GTDB taxonomy): domain Bacteria; phylum Bacteroidota; class Bacteroidia; order Cytophagales; family Hymenobacteraceae; genus Pontibacter; species Pontibacter ummariensis. The sequence goes on from NZ_FZOQ01000003.1 coordinate 137,014, forward strand.
TATGGTACTGTTCGCTTTGGAGAGTTTACAGTGCCGTTCATTAAGCTGAAGAACCACATCCTTACCAAGAACAATGAGTTCCTGCTGCCAAACGGACAGGTTGCCATCATTCCGGAAGAGTGGTTTACGCAGTACATCGAGTTGTTTGCTTTCTCGGAGGGGGAGGACGAGCTGACGCTGAAAAAGCACCACATGGCCCTGGTGAACGACCTGCAGAACGGGAACCTCGCTACCGTGACGATGACCCGGAAGCTGGAGCAGCTGCGGGGTTTCGATATGATCGAGGACCAGCCCCTACCCGCAGGCTTTATGGGGGAACTGCGCCCTTACCAGAAAGCAGGCTACAACTGGCTGCATTTCGTGCAGAACTATAAGTTCGGCGGCTGCCTGGCAGACGACATGGGTCTTGGTAAAACGGTGCAGACGCTGGCCATGCTGCAGCACCGCAAAGAGAACGGTGCAGAGACTGCGTCCTTGCTTGTAATGCCTACCTCGCTCGTATACAACTGGCTGAACGAGGCACAGAAGTTTACACCCGAGTTGCGTATCCTGAACTACACCGGCACCTACCGAGAGAAGAATGTAGAGTTGTTTAATAACTACGACATTATTCTTACTTCCTACGGTATCGTTCGCCTGGATGCAGCATTGCTCAAGAGCTACTACTTCGACTATATCATTCTGGACGAGTCGCAGGCTATCAAGAACCCGGATTCTAACACCTCTCGTGCTGTGCGCTCCCTAAAGTCGCGGCACAGGCTGATCCTGACGGGTACGCCTGTGGAGAACAGCACCATGGACCTGTGGTCGCAGATGTCTTTCATCAATCCAGGATTACTGGGCAACCAGCACTTCTTCCGGAACGAGTTCCTGAAGCCGATCGAGAAAGAGAAGGACGAGCAGAAGACCAAAAAACTGCATGCCCTGATCAAGCCCTTTATCCTTCGCCGGCATAAGTCGCAGGTAGCCAAAGAGCTGCCCGAGAAGATAGAGCACACTACCTTCTGTAAAATGACAGAAGAGCAGGAGCACGCTTACGAGGAAACGAAGTCTTACTATCGTAACAAGATCCTGACGAGCCTGGAGGAGAACGGGCCCGGGAATACGCAGTTCATGCTCTTGCAGGGCCTCACCAAGCTGCGCCAGATCGCGAACCATCCCCTGATGACAGACACCGGCTATGAGGGAGAGTCCGGGAAGCTGAAAGAGGTGTTGCGCATGACCAAGAACGTTGTAGGCAAGGGACACAAGGTGCTTATCTTCAGCCAATTCGTGAAGCACCTGGAGATTATCCGTAAGTCTCTGGATGAGCGGGAAATTGCCTACACGTACCTGGACGGCAACACCAAAGACCGCCAAAAGCAGGTAGAGCGTTTCCAGACAGACGAAAGCATACAAGTGTTCCTGATTTCTTTGAAAGCCGGTGGCGTGGGCCTTAACTTAACTGCCGCAGACTATGTGTTTATCCTGGACCCCTGGTGGAATCCGGCCGTAGAGGCACAAGCCGTGGACCGGGCGCACCGCATCGGGCAGCGCAATACGGTGTTCACCTACAAGTTCATCACAAAGAACACAGTGGAGGAAAAGATACTGGCGCTACAGAACCGCAAGATACAGTTGGTGACAGACCTGATCAGTACCGATGAGACCATCATCAAGAGCCTGACGAAAGAGGATATTGATAACCTGTTAAGCTAAGAATGAGTTATTTTATCATTGCTTATCAACAGTAAAAAAGTATAAAAGGGCCGCTGCACTTATAAATGCAGCGGCCTTTCTTTTGCAGCAGTATAACTTTAGCGCTGCGAACAGGTTTTTGAAGTATTGAGAAGGAGAATTTCTTTCCTGGGTAAGGAGGGGCCGGTGTGGTTAACTTTGCTGGGGAAGAACCGTTTTACCTCTGGTGTGAGCGTGTTACCTCTGGTGTGAGCTTGCGCTCGTAAATAAAATAAAAGATAATAGCTCACATGCGGCTCCACCTCCAAACAGAAGTTAAGCAGGGTTTCCTGAGCGTGTTCCATGCTTTTGATGAGCAGCTTTTTAAGGCCCTGGCTCCGCCCTACCCCCGCTTAAAGCTGTTGCGCTTTGATGGTAGTTTGCCTGGTGACTGGGTGGAAGTAGAACTGCAGATAGGGGTAAAAAGCTTTCGCTGGACGAGTTTGATCACAGAGCGGGAAATAACAAACACGGCTGCTTATTTTGTAGACGAGGGCCAGGAGCTGCCCCCTCCCCTACGGTACTGGCACCACAAGCACCTGGTGACTCAAAGGGGCAGTGGCGCCATCATCCATGATATTATTACGTACCGTACGAGCTCAAAAGCACTCGATCTGCTGCTCTACCCGCTCATGTTCGCGCAGTTCTCCATGCGTAAGCCGGTATACAAGCGTGTGTTTGGTAAAGCGTCTTGAGCTAAACCTTTCCCCTGCCTCGCAGGTTAAATGCAGGAGGTTCTAAAATCGGCGTAAATTGTAGGTATGAAACGAGCAGCCATCATTGGAGCAGGTATCGGGGGCATAGCCGCAGCTATCCGGTTAGCGGTGAAAGGCTATGCCGTAACTGTATTTGAGGCAAACGATACGTTTGGGGGTAAGATGCACGAGTTTTGGCTGGGCGGCTTTCGCTTTGATGCAGGGCCCTCCCTGTTCACCCTGCCCCATTTGGTGGATGAACTGTTTACCTTAGCCGGCAGAGATCCTGAAAACTACTTTACCTATACCCGCCTCGATCCCATCACGCATTACTTCTGGCCCGATGGCAGTCACCTGAAGGCCTATGCCAATCCGGATGATTTTGCTGCAGAAGCAGAGCGGCAGTTAGGTGTTAGCGGACAGGCCGTGCAGCAGGCCCTGGCAAAAAGTAAGCGCCTGTACAAAGGAACAGCCGACACCTTTCTGCAGAAATCGTTGCATAAAGCCGGCACTTACCTCAGCCCCGAAGTGCTGAAGGCCCTTGCCTGCCTCTCCGATCTCGGGCTCACGACTACCATGCACCAGGAAAACGCAAAGCAGTTTTCGGATCCTCGTTTTGTGCAGCTGTTAGATCGTTTTGCCACCTATAATGGCTCTGATCCCTATCAGGCCCCTGGTACGCTTAACATTATTCCGCACCTGGAACATAACCTGGGCGCTTTTTACCCGAAAGGAGGTATTTATGCCATTGCCGCTAGCCTGGTGAAACTGGCAGAGGAGCTGGACGTAGAGTTCCGGTATCAGGAGCCCGTAGAGCAGATCCTAACAACAGACGGGAAAGTGGTTGGCGTAAAGACGAGCCATGGTACCTGCCATGCTGGTGTGGTGGTGAGCAATATGGATGTGGTGCCTACCTACCGCAGGTTGTTGCCAAATCATTCGGCTCCGGAGAAAACCCTCGGGCAACCGCGTTCCAGCTCTGCCCTGATCTATTATTGGGGTATTCAGCGACAATTCCCGGAGTTGCACCTGCACAACATCTTCTTTAGTGAGGATTACAAAAAGGAATTTGAACATATCTTCCAACACAGAAGTGTTAGTCCGGACCCTACCGTTTATGTGAACATTACCTCTAAACTAGAGCCAGAGGATGCGCCACCAGGATGCGAGAACTGGTTTGTGATGGTGAACGTGCCGCACAACCAAGGGCAGGACTGGCAGGCTTTAGTTCAGGAAACCCGGGAGGCTGTGTTAAGGAAGCTTTATAGCATGTTACAGGTGGACATAAAGCCTCTGATCGTACAGGAGCAAGTCTTAGACCCACTTTTGATCGAGAGCCGGACCTCTTCGTTTGCAGGAGCCTTGTACGGCAGCAGCTCAAATAACCGGATGGCTGCTTTTTTGCGACATCCTAACTTTAGTTCTAAAATAAAAGGGCTCTATTTCTGTGGGGGCAGTGTGCACCCTGGCGGCGGTATTCCGCTGTGCCTGCTATCGGCCAAGATTGTGGGGGAACTGGTGAAAGAGGTGCCAAAGGAGGAGAACGTATCATAACAATGTCGGAAACAACACAAACAGTACCCATTCCTGCCATCCGAAAGTATGCTACCTTTGCCCTACCCTTAGCGTTGCTGGTGGTTTTTTATGCCGTAGGCTTCTGGGGGTTGGCTCTAAGCGAAGCGCGAGAGTCTTTTCAGCGGCTTACGCCTTTAAACCTGCTGCTCACCAATGCCCTCCTGTTTAGTTTTCATAGAGGTTGGTCAGGCTCTTATGTGCTCTTTGCCTTGCTTGTGTTCCTGTGCGGCTTTCTCTCCGAAGTAATTGGGGTGCACACGGGCCTGCTCTTCGGTAGTTATAGCTATGGCGAAACGCTAGGCTTTAAACTGTGGGAGGTCCCCTTATTGATCGGCCTGAACTGGCTGATGCTGGTATACACCACGGGCCATATCAGTAACCTAACACGTTTGCCCTGGGTGGTAAAAGCGCTGTTAGGGGCGTCCCTCATGGTCCTGCTCGACTTTTTTATAGAGCCTGTTGCCATGCAATATGACTTCTGGAGCTGGCGCGGTGGGGAAATTCCCTTGTCCAACTTTATAGGGTGGTTCGCTGTCGCTTTTATGTTGCAGTTATACTTCCAGAAGGCTAACTTCAGGAAAGAAAACAAGTTAGCCCCTTTTGTGTACCTGCTGCAGCTGCTGTTCTTTGTGGGGCTTTGGTGCTTTCTGTAAAGCCTGGGCTTCATGCCTTACAGTTTGGCTTAAAAGCATTCTGCTACAGTAGGTCCTGATACTACGCACATAGACGTCTGTGCTTTTTCTTCGTATTATGCACGCTGTGTTATAATCTAGCGCATAGGTAACTTTATTTATCATGGCCTTGTCAGACCCCATACCACGAAAAGTCCTACCCCTGTTTCACCGGGAAGGAATAGAGGCAGTAACAGAGGAGGAGCTTGTTCACATGTTAGGGCTCCACCCGGCTGCCTATCAAGACCTTTTTCCCACGAAAGCTGACATGGTGAGGCAGGTCGTGAACTTCGATATGGAGACACAGAAGCAGGAAGAGCAGGAGCTTCTGCAGCAAGCGGCGAATCCCGTAGAGGAGATTATCCTCTTGCTACGGAATGGCATCAAAAAGATGAGCAGCATTAATCCGCACTACATTTCAGACTTACAGCAGTATTACCCAGAGGCCTGGCAACTGTGCGAAGAGTACCTGCAATCTTACTCTTACTATCAGAACATGGATATTATCAACAAAGGTATCCTGCAAGGCTACTTCCGGAAAGACATAAACCTGCAGCTGGTGGCAAAGATCCTGCTGGAGCAGTTTAACATGATGATCAACCCTGCTATCTTCCCTCCGGAGCGCTACGGATTGGGAGAGGTGTTCCGGAGCATTTACTTATACTATGTGCGCGGTATCTGTACCGAGAGAGGAGGCAAGATGGCAGAAGAGTACTTTTCGAGAAATAACCTGTAACACTAAAAAAGCAGCGGGGCCAATGAAAAACACTGGCCCCGCTGCTTTTTTAAGTATATGTCTCTTAGCTGATAGAAGTCCGCACCTTTTGGGTATACTGGCGCAGGGCAGCTTTAAACTCCGTGCCATTGTCTTCCATCTCGTTTAGGATCCAAACGGCGGCAAGCACGTGGGTCAGCTGTTCGCCCTCGTCTTCTCCTTCTACTTCAATAGCGAGCTGCTGCTCGTCCACGATGGCGGCTTCAGCAGCCATTAATTCTTCAAGGGTGTAATTTTCTACTAGCTTTTTAATAGCAGGTATCTTCATAGTATTAGTCTACGCGTCAAGTTTATGGATGAGTTCACGAACGGCGTCTTCTTTGCTGGCGGCTACCGTATCTATCAGCTTACCATTTTTGAAAACAGCAAAGAAAGGCAGGTTGGTTACATTTGCCAGCTTGCGTGCTTCCGGGCTGGTCTCCGCGTTTACGTCTACGAAAGCAATGTTCGTAAAAGTCTCGTCGTCTGACATGCGTTTAAACTTTGGGGAGAATAAACGGCAGTTGCCACACCAATCGGCATAGTACTTCACTACTACCTTTGGGTTTGCTGTCAGCACATCGTTAAAATCGTTATCAGTTGCTTTTATAACGGCCATGTTTCTTCTTTTTATATTTTACGTAATCAGATTCTACCACTAATTTACTCCTGTCAAAAGTAAATGTTTCAGCCGGAAGAAGGACAATAGTTTTGATAGATTTAACTTATAGGCTTATTGGTATATCCTATAATGCTGTTAGGTACAGTGCCTGCCCCAAATCAACCAAGGCATGGAAACTATACCAAAGGCTTTAAAGTTATAGCTAAGAAGAAATTATGTCTGCATAAATCGCAGCGGCGGCTAAAATGGATATTATAATCTACAGGCCAAATTTGTATCTTTGCAGCCTAAAACCAGACAAACACGATGTTAGATAAGTTAGAAGCCATTAATCAGCGGTTTGAGGAGGTAAGCAAGTTGCTTATTCAGCCAGATGTGGCCAGCGACATGAAGAAGTTCAAGGCGCTGAACAAAGAGTATAAAGACCTGGACAAGATAGTAGTTGAATATAAGAAGTATCTCAACATTCTGAGCAATATCGATAATGCCAAGCAGGTAATTGCCACAGAGAAGGACGAGGACTTCCGCGAAATGGCCAAGGAAGAACTGGACGAGCTGCTCCCGCAGCGCGAACAGATGGAAGATCTGCTGAAGGAGCTGCTGATCCCGAAAGACCCGAACGACAGCAAGGACATTATCATGGAAATCCGTGCAGGTGCGGGTGGTGATGAGGCCTCCATCTTTGCCGGTGACCTGTACCGCATGTACAGCCGCTTTGCCGAGCGCATGGGCTGGCGTGTCGAATTGATCGATGCCACGGAGGGTACTTCGGGCGGTTATAAAGAGATCATCGTGAACATGTCTGGGGAGGACGTGTACGGCAAGTTGAAGTTCGAGTCAGGGGTGCACCGCGTGCAGCGTGTGCCGGCTACCGAAACGCAGGGCCGTATCCATACCTCTGTTGCCTCGGTGGTTGTATTGCCGGAGGTGGAAGAACTGGACGTGGAGATCGATATGAACGACGTGCGGAAAGACCTGTTCATGTCGTCCGGGCCGGGTGGCCAGTCGGTGAACACGACCTATTCTGCGGTGCGCTTAACGCACATCCCAACAGGCATTGTGGCCCAGTGCCAGGACCAGAAGTCGCAGCTGAAGAACTTCGATAAGGCTTTGGCCGTGTTGCGTTCACGCCTGTACGAGATCGAGCTGGCTAAGAAGCAGGAAGCGGAGGGTGCACAGCGTAAGAGCATGGTTGGTAGCGGCGATCGCTCTGATAAGATCCGTACCTACAACTATCCGCAGGGCCGTGTAACAGACCACCGTATTGGTTATACCGTATATAACCTGCCAAACGTGATGGACGGTGGAATTGAGGACTTTGTAGAGCAGCTGCGTATTGCAGAAAACGCCGAAAGATTGAAAGAAGGCGCTGCAGCAGAATAATAAACCTGTGAATAAGTAAGTTATCAAAAGGATGCAGGGAGCTTTAGCTCGTGCTGCATCCTTTTTTGTTTTAGCTGCTATGTGGGTGAATCGTTCATCCCTAATCCCTAGACCATCTTTTTAAGCTTGAAGTACCTGCTCGCCATACTGCCCCTGCTCTTATTGCTCTCCGTGTTGTCATGCGAGCCAAAGGATGAGGTGATCTCCACCGACCCGGAGGCTGTGCTGGCTTTCTCGGCCGACACGCTCCTGTTCGACACGGTGTTTGTGAGCCAGGGAAGCATCACCAAGCGCCTCAGGGTATACAACCCCAACGAAAAGGCGGTACGCATTAGCGAGGTGACTTTAGCGGGCGCAGGAAGCTCTCCCTACCAGCTAACCATTAACGGAATACAGAGCCCGCTGGCCAATAACCTGGAACTGCGCGGTGGCGACAGCTTATATGTGCTGGTAAAGGTCAACATTAACCCCTCAGACGAGAACCTCCCCTTCCTGGTAGCCGATTCCATCCTTTTCCGGACGAACGGGCAGCAGCAGAGCGTAAAGCTGGTTGCCCATGGGCAAAACGCTTATTTCCACCGCAAAGAAGTGATTGGCACAACAGTGTGGGAAAATGACAAACCGCATGTGCTACTGGACTCTGTGCTGGTAAAAGCGGGGGCTACCCTTACGATAAAGGAAGGGGCACAGATCTACGGGAGCAACAAATCAGTGCTGCTGGTAAACGGCCAGTTATTAGTAGAGGGTACGCCAGACAAGCGCGTGTTATTTGCAGGGTACCGGCGGGAAGAGCAGTACCTGACAGCACCAGGCCAATGGGAAGGAGTTCGGATACTGACAGAGAGTGAAAACAACAGTATCCGCTATGCCGATATTCGAAACACCCGTTATGGCTTACGCATCGGTAACCCAGGCAAAGCAGGCACCTTGGTTGAGGGATGTAAAGTGCAGTATGCGTTCCTAGATGGCATTGTTGCTTTTACCTCCGATGTAAAGGTAGTTAACACGCTCATCCATAATTGTGGACAGTATGGCTTCGGGGGCCTGGGAGGCGGTAACTATGAAATTCTCTATTCCACCATCGTCAGCTATAATAACCTCCTCTTCCGCGAGACACCACTTTTTGTTGTGGCAGACTTTATCCCCGGCACAGATATAAAAGACCAACCTACCTCCCTCCGGCTAATTAATTCCATCGTTTATTCCGATAGCTACAGTTTTACAGACGAGGTCCTGCTTGAGCCACTCCGCTCTGACTTTGAGATAAGCCATAACCTGCTCCGCACAGAGGTGTATAAAACAGCACTGGCGGATCAGGACAATAAGTTAAGCGCAGAGCCGAAGTTTAAGGCGCCTGCCAAGGCTAATTTTAGTCTGGATACCCTCTCTCCCGCCAGTGGAGCAGCAAAGCTACTTCCGGGCATTCTGCAGGACCTGAAAGGCACGAGCCGTAGTTCGACCAAGCCTGATGCAGGTGCGTATGAGCGTACCATAGACTAAGATTTGCTAGTACACGTCCCAAACCTACACTTTGTTATTATGTGGTTTCAGAAAGAGATAAGGTTGCCCGCTGTAAAGCGAGGCTTTCATTTGATTACAGACCTATTGGTGGCACAGCTGCCTGAAATAGAAGAGATAGAGATAGGCCTGGCGCATGTCTTTATCAAGCATACCTCCGCTAGCTTGGCTATTAACGAAGATGCTGACCCTACCGTGCGACAGGACTTTGAGAGCCATTTTAACCACATGGTCCCCGAAAAGCAGCCCTACTACCGGCATACGCTGGAAGGACCAGACGACATGCCGGCGCATTTGAAAGCAGCCATTCTGGGGAGTTCTGTGACCATCCCTATCTCCAAAGGGGAACTGAACCTGGGCACCTGGCAGGGCGTGTACCTTTGCGAGCACCGCGACCATGCCCCTAAACGTACTGTGGTGGTAACTTTACAAGGGGAATAGAGCCTCTGAAAGCAGTAAGGGTGACACCGACCCTTTTAATGTGTGGCGTTGATGCTGCTATCCGCCCCTTACCTGACGACACTTACTTTCCTGGTATCAGTGCCGTTGGTGCTCTTGATCCGGAGGATGTAGACGCCCGACGGCAGGTTCCGTACATCCAGGCGCAGCACCCGGTCCCGGATCTCTGCATTCACCATTACCTGCCCTAACTGGTTTACCAGTTCTACCTGCCGTACCCACACGCGGGCTGGTTGTTCTATGGTGATAAAATCAGAGGCAGGACTAGGGTACACCACGAGGTCGTTAACGGTAACGTGCACATAGCCTGTCTTTTCCTTGGTACTGCTCAGCTTATCGTTAGCAATGGTCAATTTTACCGAGTACTTGCCAGGCTGAGGGTACAGCACCGTTGGGTTCTCCTGGGTAGACACGGCAGGCACCCCTCCCTCAAACTCCCAGTACCAGGAGGTAGGCCGGGCACCAATAGAGGCATCTGTAAAGTTAATGCTGCTTCCTGCTATGGTTAACGTATCATAAGGTACGGCGGTCTGGAAATCAGAACGCATGTTGCCAATGCAGGCAGGAGAGGTAAGAATACTACTGCGAGATGTGCTTAAAACGGCATTCATATAGTCTGCCTGGCCTTTCGTGAATAGGTTCATGCAGGCGTCGTCGGTATAGTCCATGTAGTTCTGGTACATGTTGCCGTAAGGTCCGTTATCACAGGAGGTGATAATCCCGGTTGGGTAGCCAGTTGTCTCCTGCTCCTGGTTAGGGGTATCGTCAATGCCATCCGAATCAGTGCAGGAAACCCCGTTACCCCAGATATGCTTTAGCCCTAGCCAATGGCCAACCTCGTGCGTGGCGGTACGTCCTTTGTTATAGTTCCACTTATAGGTGTTGACCGGTGCGGCTCCCACTGCACCGTAATGTAAGACCACCCCGTCTTCAAAAGGGCGAACACCTGGAGGCGTGGCGTAGCCCAGAATGTTCCCGTCTATATTACAGACCCAGATATTGAGGTACTGGTCCCTGTCCCAGGCATCTACTCCCCCGTTGGCAGAGGACTTTACATAGTCGTTGCCGAAGCCAAAAGAAGTACGGGTGGTTCTTGTCCTGGTAATGCCATTGGTTGGGTCGCCGTTCGGATCAATGACGGCCATGCAGAATTGCACGCGGGTGTCGGCAGCGAAAGGCAGAAAGTGTGCGGGAGTATTTGCTGCATCGGCATTCGTTCGGCTAAAATCAGCGTTCAACACTTCCAGCTGTGAGAGTAACTGATCATCCGAAATGTTCTCAGACGCATTGTTGTAGACCACGTGAAAAACCACCGGAATGGTGATGGCTGTGGCGGCGCGTAGGGCCTGCCCTTGGCTTTGCTGTATCAGAGCTGTACGCGTAATCTGTTGCAGCTCCTGCTGCCGCTGTTTAAATGCCGGGTCCTTTGTTTGCAGGAGGTGGGTAAAGGCATCTGTGGCACAGGTGCGGTCACGGTTAATACCAGGTACAGATGGTGTCTGCGCAAAGCCAGGCAAGGCACTAGCTAGTAAAAAGACGAAAAAGGTAAATATACGCATGCCACAGCAAGTATGGGTAAACAAAACGCGCTGGCACACTAAATGTTGCCTTTATGCAATTTACGGAATAAGAAGTTAACCGGCTGTATAAATGGCTAGCTATGAAGCAGATAATTCAATAGGAGAGACAAATGCATTCCTTCTTACCTTTCGTTGCCTATAGGTTAGCGTCTATTTTGTAGTGCAGTGAATCGGAAAAGGCAAGCCGTTGCACACCCTCTACCCTGTAGCTGGAGATATTGCCTGTAGCCGGGTCGGCAGAAAGCTGTAGTTTCCTGCGGGAGAAAAAGATGATGTTTTGCTCTTCTAGCAGGGCTTCTAGTTGCCGGAACTCCCGATCCGGGCTAAGCACAAGGTGCAGGTATTGCACCACCGGCTCAGCGTCCTCTACCTGGACGTATTTAATTGAAATGTTCCCATCGGGTAATACCTGCTCCTCCATGGCATAATTTTCTAACAGGGTGGAGCGGTTTAGGTCAGCCGTTTCAAACACGGCTAGTTCGTTTTCCCAGCCGATCTCATCTGTCTCTATGGTTTCGGTTGGCGCCTCACCCGTGGTAACTGATTTTAGCACCATCGGTTGCTTCGCTTCCAGGAGTTCTACCTGGTGTTGCAGGTAGGCAAGCAGGTTGTAAGGGGGCTCCGCCTCGGCAGATACAGGCGGAGCTGGCCTCTCACAAGCAGTAATGGCCAGCAGTAGGCCCAATAAGATGGGGGTATACTTGGCCATCAGTTCTTTATCTATCAATAAGTGAAGTTCCGGTCATTTCCGCTGGCTTCGGAACGCCCATCAGTTCCAGAATAGTTGGCGCGATGTCGCCAAGCTTGCCAGGGTGCAGCTTTCCTTCAAAATCATTGCTCACCAGCACGCAAGGCACCAGGTTAGTGGTATGAGCCGTGTTCGGAGTACCGTCCTCGTTGACCATGTAGTCCGCGTTGCCGTGATCAGCTATTACAATGATATCATAGCCATTGTTTAGGGCAGTGGTAATAACGGCCTCAGAACACTTGTCTACGGTTTCGCAAGCTTTTACGGCAGCGTCAAACACGCCGGTGTGGCCTACCATGTCTGGGTTGGCGAAGTTAAGGCAGATGAAGTCAGCACTCTTCTTCTCCAGCTCCGGCACAATCGCATCGCGGATATCGTAGGCGCTCATCTCCGGCTGCAGGTCATAGGTGGCTACTTTAGGCGAAGGACACAGCAAACGGCTCTCTCCTTCAAACTGCTCTTCGCGTCCGCCTGAGAAGAAGAAGGTTACGTGCGGGTATTTCTCTGTTTCTGCTATGCGGATCTGTTTTTTGCCATGGTTGGCCAGTACCGCACCCAAAGTATTGTTCAGGTTATCTTTCTCAAAAATCGGTTCTACGCCCTTAAACGTCTCGTCGTAGTTCGTCATGGTAATGTAGCGCAGGTCCAGCTTCTGCATATTCTGCTCCGGGAAGTCGCGCTGCGTCAGGGCCTGCGTAATCTCACGGCCACGGTCTGTCCGGAAGTTAAAGCAGATCACCACATCACCGTTCTTTATAGTGGCGATAGGCTCCTGGTTATCGTTCACTTTCACGATAGGCTTGATAAACTCGTCTGTTACCCCCTCATTGTAAGAGGCCAGCATCGATTTAATCAGGTTCTGAGAATGCTCCCCCTCTCCTTTTACCAGCAGGTCGTAGGCCATTTTTACACGTTCCCAGCGGTTGTCGCGGTCCATCGCGTAGTAACGGCCCACAATCGAGGCGATCGTACCGGAAGCGTGCTCCAGGTGCTGCTCCAGCTCATTGATGAACTTAACACCGCTTTTAGGGTCTGTGTCACGGCCGTCTGTAAAAGCATGGATGTACACGTCGTGCAGTTCCTGATCGTACGCTGCAGAGCAAAGTGCCTTCAGGTGGTCGATGTGGGAGTGTACCCCGCCATTTGATACCAAACCAATCAGGTGCACAGGCTTTTTGTTTTCCTTGGCATAAGCAAAAGCATTTGCCAAAGCGGGCATGGCGGCCAGTTTACGGTCGGCAATGGTACGGTTAATACGCACCAGGTCCTGGTATACTACGCGCCCGGCCCCCAGGTTCATGTGCCCTACTTCCGAGTTACCCATCTGCCCCTCTGGTAAGCCCACGGCCTCGCCAGAAGCCTGCAGCGTAGTAGTTGGGTACTTCGCAAGAATAGAATCTATGAAAGGGGTTTCAGCCTTCTGAATGGCCGACACCTCTGGATTTGTGGCAATACCCCACCCATCCAAAATCACTAAGAGTACCTTTTTATCCATGCCACAAATATAGCTATAATCTTTAAAAACACGGTCCCAGGCTTGCGGGGAATCCTCTCCTCTGGCTCAGCCTGTTATTGCAGCTACTGTTTAATTCTCTTTAAGGTTTGTGTGTACGAGCAAAGAATTGGGCATGATACCTATGCTTTTCGTATATTTAAAGAATACTATTAATTAATTTAGGGGCGAAAAGGCTTGTCTCCTCTCTTGGCATAGTTTTAGCTGAGATGAGGGCAAGATCACAAACAGCATTATGAAAAATTTTAAACACATTGCAGTAGTATTTTCTGTGTTATTGGTGGCTGTGTTTTTTACGGCAGGGCAGGCTGTAGCACAGGGTGATGCCATGGGCAGCGTGAAGGCGGCGATGAAAACGGGATCAGCCAAAGAATTATCCAAAAACTTTAGCAGCATGGTAGAGCTGACCTTAGATGGTGGAGAGGCGACAAGCTACAGCAACACGCAGGCGGAGTTTGTGATGAAGAACTTTTTCGCCAAGAACGCGCCCGTAGACTTCAGTGTGAACCACAACGGAACCTCCGACAAAGGGCAGTTGTATGCCATCGGCACCTACACATCCAAAGGCGACTCCTATACGGTCCTTATCCGAATGAAGTCCGCAAACGGCAGGTACCTGATCCACTCGATGAACTTTATCAAAGATTAATAAGCAGATAATAATGAGAATTTTAAGAAGGCCCGGAGTATATCCGGGCCTTTTTTTATTTTTGCACTATGGAAGCGACATACCTGACCGAAGAAAGTATACGCGAGTTTATCGCAAGAGCCCTGGCAGAGGACGTTGGCGACGGAGACCACTCCTCGCTTGCCTCCATCCCGGCTGATGCCCGGAACCAGGCCAAGCTACTGGTAAAGGGGGAGGGTGTGCTGGCGGGTGTAGAGCTGGCAAGCTACGTTTTTCATGCGGTTGACCCAGGCCTGCAGCTGGAAGTTATGCTGCAGGACGGCACCCAGGTAAAGCACGGGGATGTTGCCTTTCATGTAAGCGGCAAAGCCCGGTCTATCCTGACTGCGGAACGCCTTGTATTAAATTGCATGCAGCGCATGAGTGGCATCGCCACCTACACCAGGCACCTGGCGCAGCTGATAGAAGGTACAGGGGCAAAGCTGTTGGATACCCGCAAGACGACGCCTAACTTCCGGATGATGGAGAAATGGGCCGTACGGATCGGGGGAGGCCACAACCACCGCTTCGGCCTGTTTGATATGGTGATGCTAAAAGACAACCACGTGGATTATGCCGGGGGGATTCGAGCGGCCATCACAGCTACGCAGCACTACCTGCAGGAGAAAGGCAAAGACCTGAGAATTGTAGTGGAGACCCGTAACCTGGAGGAGGTAAAAGAAGCGCTGGCGACAGGAGGCATGCACCGTATCATGCTGGACAACATGGCCCCGGCTACCATGCGTGAGGCTGTAAAACTGATCGCCGGAAAGTACGAAACGGAGGCGTCAGGGGGAATTACGGAGGAAACTATACGTGCTGTGGCAGAATGCGGTGTGGATTATATCTCTGTAGGGGCCCTCACTCACTCGATTAAAAGCATGGATCTTAGCTTGAAGGCATTTAAATAAATTAAAACAGCGTACCTTTGCCGCAGCAAAGATTAAAGTAAAAGAGGCCCACTCTACAGGCAAGACCAAGGTGTAGCGTTGGCAGGGCTAGGGCCTCGAGAGTTAAAAAGTATATGCAGCGACCAAATCAAAGAGGTTTTAGAAGCCCTCAGGGACCTTCTCCGCAAGGAATCCGCACTAAAAAGTACCAGCTAGACAAAAACATGTATACCCGTTTGGCCTTGGCAAAGGTATGGCGCAAGGACTGGTGGTATGCCCTTATCCCATTCGTGTTATTGTTATTGCCCGCTTTCTTCAGTTTTTCCTGGTGGTGGGTTGTAGCAGCTGTTATCGTTACGCTTCTGTTTGTGCTGCTCCGCTCGGCACAGGTGATGGGGGTAACGCAGATCGAGCAGGGCAACCCCCTGTTCGAGAAGCTGACGTATGAGATAGACCAGCGCCAGGTGCTGATGAAGCGCAACGAGCGCGAGGGAATGGCCCTGACCTGGGACATGATTCAGTCGGCAGAGCGCCAGCAGGATGCCTACATGCTGTGGCTGCAACCTGCCGCCGATGCGCAGCTGCCAACAGGCTGGAAGGGTTGGGTAGCCCGTAACTTCCAGACCCCCATCTTTATTTACCTGCCCTTCCGCATCTTTAACAGTCAGAATGACTTAAAGCTGCTGGAAAGCCTGTTGCGCCGCAAGAATCTGCTGGCACAATAGTACCACAACCAAAGCACAGCCTTTGTTCGTAAATAATTAGTAGATAAAGCTTTGTGCCTGCTAAGATGGGCGGGATAGCTATAGGGAAAAGTATAAAACGTACAAAAATGAATAAGAATCTAATAATTGTATTTGCCGCTGTATGCAGCGTGGCAATTGCCTCTTGTGGCACTCCATCTGACTACAGGCCAGATCAAAAGGTATCTACGGAGTATGTTGAACCCGGCACTCGTAACACCTTTAATATAACCGATGCCGGCTCTCCGGAAATAACTGAAGATGCAGTGCAGGGGCTTGGTCCTGACGTAGAAGACGAAGGCATGCTGAACCACGATCCGGGAGCTAACTCCCTTATCAAAGGCGACAGCATCGACGAAGAGGCCGAGTACAACGAGGCTGAAGCGGTAACAAACCCTTAACTTGTTAACAAGAAACATTAGCCTGCCGCCACTGAGCAAATCAGTGGCGGCAGGCTTTTTTTATGCCGTTACCGCTGTAATGGCAGCACCGTTGCCTTAACCTTGTCTGTGTTGCACCCCTATTCCGCTAAAATCGGTTATATTTGCAGTCTTATCGCTTTTAGACCATTACATGTCGTTACAGGAAGAATGGTTCAGTACCTGGTTCAACTCTCCGTACTACCACATTTTATATAGTCATCGGGACGTGCAGGAGGCACAAGCCTTTATGGACAGGCTACTGGTCTACCTCCACCCTAAGCCCCACGATAAAATCCTGGACCTTGCCTGTGGCAAGGGACGCTACTCCCTGTACCTTAATCAAAAGGGATACGACGTAACAGGAATCGATCTTTCTGAGCAGAGCATTGCCTTTGCCAAAGCCTTTGAGAACGAGCACCTGCACTTTGAGGTGCAGGACATGCGCAAGGTGTACAAGCCAGAGCACTTCGACTTTATCGTAAACCTGTTTACCAGTTTTGGCTATTTCGACAACGAGACCGAGAATGTTGTCGCTTTATGCGCTACTGCCGGTAGCCTGAAACCCGGCGGTAAACTGGTGATAGACTTCATGAACACGGACAAGACGATTGAGCACCTGGTGGCTGAGGAAGAGAAAGAGGTGCAGGGCATAAACTTTAAAATAAAGCGCGGCGTAGAGAAGGGCTTTATCGTGAAAACCATCAGCTTCGAAGACAATGGGCAGCTGTTCCGTTTTGAAGAGCGGGTACGGGCCTTGCGGGAGGAGGACTTTCTGGAGTACTTTAAGATAGCACAGCTGCGCCTGGTAGAGGTTTTCGGAGATTACAACCTTACCCCCTACGATCGTGAGAAAAGCGATCGGATGATCTTTGTGCTTAAGAAATAACCCGCCTGCATGATCATAGCTATACTTGCCCTCTTCTTTGCGGTGGTACTTTCTGGCTTTCTGGTAAAAGTCTTCCCCCCGAGCAACAGCAAATGGCTGAAGATGGCGCTGGCCTTTAGTGGGGCCTACCTTTTTACGATTACCATTATCCATATTCTGCCGGATGTGCTGGTAAACAGTAGTACCAGTGCCCATGGCGTTGGTTATTGGGTACTGGCAGGCTTCTTTCTGCAGTTAGTGCTGGAGCTTTTCTCTCATGGGGTAGAGCACGGGCATATTCATCACCACCACAAGGAGCAGGTGGGAACGCTGCCCTTCCTGCTGCTAGGGTCGCTATTTGTCCACTCGTTTTTGGAAGGGAGCATTCTAGTAGAGCAGAGGCACTCCCCTGACGCGCATGCGCATTACTCCGGAGACAGTTTTTACCTGGTACTGTTAGGGGTCACGCTGCACCACATCCCGGCGGCCTTTGCCCTGATGTCGGTACTGCTCTCCAGGTTGGAGAACTTCCGGAAGGCTTTTTTGTGGCTGCTGGTCTTTGCAGTGGGCTCTCCCTTGGGCATTATCATGAGTAACACAATCCTATCGCAGGAAGCGCCGGGGGGATTGATCTATACTGCCCTCACAGGGCTTGTGGCTGGTAACTTCCTGCATATTTCCACGACCATCCTTTTCGAAACCAGCCCGGATCACCATTTCAACCGCACCAAGCTCATTGCTACCCTACTGGGTTTAACACTGGCTGTGGTTAGTGACTTTATATAGTTGTAGTGTCTTGAGGCCATATAGCATTACAGCGTTATTTACTAAGCTGTTGTAGTGACTGTTGACCCCAGGGCCATATATACCCTTCTTTGTAGCATCTGCCTTTGCGCTCCTGTCATTAGCCTTACAGGTTGTAGGAAAGCTTGATGCGCACAGCTTTAGCCATAAGCAGCAGCAGGAGCTTTTATAAAAGCTCCTGCTGCTGCTTAGAATGCTATGTGTCTCTTACAGATCTGCCTCTGTTTGCCCCGGTACTTGCTTAAGTACCTGCTGGCGTAACTGCTGCTGCTCTGGTGTGGCATTGGTGTCGTTTGCTACGACGAAGGTCAACTCTACGTCCTCTTCTGTCGGGGCAAAGGTCTTTTTGTACACCTCATTCTGTCGGATATAAGTCAGTTCTACCATGTCCGGTTTCTCTACTTCCAGAACAGGTTTTAGCAACTGGTAAATATTATCCTCGGTTAGTTGCTCGCCATTCACGGCATACAGGATGTCATACTTCTCCAGGCCGAACTTGTTATCCATCGGCTCTGCTATCCAGAAAAAGCCTTGCTCTTTCTCAAAGCCCAGCCGAAACTCCCCGTAGGTTAGCTTCTTGCCTGGTTCCTTATCCTTAAAGCTCCAGCCTATCTTGTTGTAGTATTCCTCGTACGGCAATGGCGTATCACCGATCACGTAGTCGTCGAAGAACTGGCGGATTTCCGGGTAAGTATTGGCCACGATCACGTCAATCAGCTCGTCATCCTTAAAAGGCTTGTTCGGACCATACTGCTGCGATAACTTCAGCATCAACTCACGCAGGCCCATCTCCCCTTTGCTTAATTCCTTTAGGCGGATGTCGAGCAGAAAACCTATGAGCGCCCCTTTCTGATACACGTTGCTGTACATGTCCTGGAACTCCGGCTCAATGATGCGGCGGCTCATTTCGGTGAAGGATACATCCTTGTACTCACTGGCCCGGCGCATCTTGTCCATCATCTCCTCCTGAAAGGTCTCGTACGATTTCAGCCCCTCGTGCAGCTGCACCAGCTGCGAGAAGTACTCAGTTACCCCTTCATACAACCACAGGTGCTGGGAAAGCTTCGGGTCCTTAAAGTCGAAGTACTCGATCTCCTCACTGTGCACGTTCAGGGGCGTAAGGATGTGCAGGAACTCGTGGGAGGCCACATCCAGTACCATGCTGCGAAGGTCCTCCCCCGTTTGCTCCGGCAAGAAGTACATGGAGCTATAAGAGTGCTCCAGGGCGCCAAAGCCTCCATGCTTCGTTACTTCAGACTGCCCCATCTTTGGGAAGTACATGATAAACTGGTAGCGGTCTACCGGCATGCCACCAAAGAAATTGTTCAGGGCGGAGGCCAAAGGCTTAATCATCTCGCTGATGCTGTCGGCCTTCACCACCCCTGTTTCGGAGTAAACAGACACGGAGACGGTGGTATTGCCAGTGCGGAAGCTGGCCGTGTCGGGAAGGCTGTACATGATCGGGGCGTCTGCCAGGCGTACGTAATCGGTAGCCTGTATTACGTCCTGCTCTGCCGACTGTCGGTTAACGGGTAGCGAAGAAGCGGCATAGAGGGCTGCAGGCTTCTGCACGTTTACTGTGTAAGGCAGCATCTTATAGCCATCCAGGTAGCCATAGAAGCCAAAGTGGTTCACCACAAAGTTTTTGTCCGCATCGATGTTGGTGCCGCCGGGCTGGAAGATATAATTGTCGTCTTCCTCCACATCCCAGGTATCATCCACGAGGTACTCCAGGCGGGCCAGTTTTTTTGCTTTTTCGATCACGAAAAGATTCTCTCCCTGTTGTGTGGTCTTCAGTTTACGGCCTTTGGCATCGTATGCTTTAAACTTGCTTACAAAGCGGCCATAGTCTTTCTTGGCATAAGAGCCCGGGATAACGCTGGGAATAACATAGGTAACCTTGTTTTCCTTTACCTCCGGTGTCTGCACCACTACCTTCACCTTGTCATTCACGACGTTCTTAAGGTCCAGGGAGACAGTATAGGACTCTTGTGCCAGCACTACTGACGATAGCATGAGCAGAGAGCCGAGTAAAGCGATTCGTTTCATCAGAAAGGTCTTTAAGTTTTTCTGCTGCTAAAGCCAAGTTTGTGCCAAGGCCGGCAACACATACGAAATATAAGCAGAAAGTTCGTTTATCTTTCTCTTCTTGAAGGTGTTATTCGCCAGGAGTAGGGCTGGTGGCGGCTGTGCTTCTGTTTTAAGGGGGACTATAGGCGAAAAGGAAAGGCCGAAGCGAAAGCCCCGGCCAGAATAAACTTTAAACTAAAAAAGGAACAATAAAGCTACGATTTTTCTTCAGTTTTAAAACAAGGTTGCCGGCTTAATGTTTGGTGATGGCCAGAAAGTTTGTCGCTGAATGAGTTGACCAGCAACAGTGGTTTAAGTACCTTAAAGAAACAACGGAAGGAAAAGTTATGGGCACAACAGCAGAAGCAAAAGAGTACACTTCTTTAAAAGAGTTTTACCCTTATTACTTATCGGAGCACCAAAATACAACCTGCCGGGTACTGCACTTTGTCGGAACAGGGCTGCTGCTAATGCTCGCTATTGTAGCTGTCGTACTAGGGAAGTATGCATGGTTGCTGTTTGTGCCGGTCATTGGCTACGGCTTTGCGTGGGTGGGCCATTTTTTCTTTGAGCATAACAAGCCTGCTACGTTCCGGTACCCGTTTTATAGCCTTGCCTCTGACCTTAAGCTTTTCTTTGATATTTTACGCAGAAAGCAGGGCTTTAGAAGCGAGTCTAAAGCATAGGGACTACCTGTAAAAAGAAGCTTGTTATATAATCGTGGAAAGCAGCATGGCGACCAGGGCTTTCACCGTCATCATGGCGGCGCCTGAGTTCGGTGCTGTGTCTGCTCCTCCCTCCTCATCGGAAGAGAAGGCTTTCTTAAAGTACTCCATGGGGCTCTCAAGCACTTCTGCATCCAGTACAGACTTTTCCTTTGGCTTTGGCGCTACTTTGGTTGCAGGGGTTGCCTTAGAGGCTTTTGTATCTTCGGTGGCAAGGGGACTAACCTGAGGAGTGGCAGAGGCGCTTACGGTGGCACTGTTGCCATTGTTATTGCCATTTGCCAGGGCGGCAGGCATAATAAGTATGCTTAGTAGCACCAGCGCTACTATTGGCATGTATTCCTGTATTCGCCGCCATAGGTTTTCCATGTCCAAAAGTATCCATTTCCCTTGCAAAAAGCAAGAAAGTACTTGGATAATATGGAGAATATATTTATGATTTAAGTGGAGCTACAGTCTTGGCGGGCAAACACATAGCGGTATGGCAGGAGAGCCTTATCAGCTTTCTGGAGCGGGCTTTATCACTTTCACCTTCACGGGCACGACTCCTGCCTTGATCATACCGAGCCGCCTGGCGGCTTTCTCCGAGAGGTCCACAATGCGGCCGCTTACAAAGGGGCCCCGGTCTGTGATGCGTACCTTTACCGTTTTGTGCGTTCGCACATTGGTTACCTTTACTTTGGTGCCGAAAGGCAGCGTTTTGTGGGCTGCGGTGAGTTTGCCACGACGATAGCGCTCGCCATTGGCCATCTTACGGCCCTGAAACTTGCGGGCGTAGTAAGAGGCTTTCCCCTCTTCGGTATAGCCGCGTTCCCCAAAAGCAGGCGCTGAGCCGGCACAGGAACTAAGGCAGACAGCAAAACAGGCAAAGGCGAAGGTGCGTTTCGCCCAGGTAAGCACGGGTTGGGCGGAGAAGCGGGTGAAGGGTAAACACAGGTACATGGGTACGGGTATTGGTAAACGAAACTGGCTGCTTGTTTTTAAATCGTAAAAGCTACCTGATCAAATATACGCATTTATGCCTGTAATCCTAAAACAAGGGAGCCGGGACAGTTTCTTCTGCCCCGGCTCCCTGACCTTGGTTTTAACCGCCTTTACTGCTTTAGCTGATAGTTGTAGACCTCTATGGCTTGGGTTAACTTATCTTTCTGGAAGAGGTTGATCACGAACTGGGCGCCCAGCACCCCTGCGCCGGCATACACCAGCGGCGACACGTTCAGGTTTCCTCCATTGCCTACCTCCTGTGAGTTGTTTACAGAAACAATAGCTCCGGCGGCAAGCAAGCCCGCACCAAGGACAGACACGCCCGTGTTGATGAGCTTTTCTTTCCGGTACTTACCAAGCAAGGCCATACTGGAGGCGTTATCGGCAAGGGCTTCCCGTAGGGTCT
Organism: Pontibacter ummariensis; assembly: GCF_900188175.1. Lineage (GTDB taxonomy): Bacteria > Bacteroidota > Bacteroidia > Cytophagales > Hymenobacteraceae > Pontibacter > Pontibacter ummariensis. The sequence goes on from NZ_FZOQ01000003.1 coordinate 158,824, forward strand.
CGTATTCTACCTGGTAGAGCGGGCCATTATCTTTCGAGAAGAAGTAAATGCGCTTGCGGCTGGTACGCGGACCTCCAAAACCATAAGGCGAATAGCCCCCGTAACCGTAGCCGTACGGGGAGTAATCGTAAGAAGTGCGGGAGGTGTAGAACCTGTCTATCCGCGGGCCATCCATAATGCGCTTGGCAAAGGCATCCGGGCTGTTGCCATACGAAACACGGGCAAAGAAGCCTTCATCATCCTGGAAGACGTTCACTGTGCTGGGGTTAAACTTCAGAGAATCATCCAGCAGAAAATAGCTGGACTTAAAGATAGGCGACTTATACTGGATCTTGTCAGCATATATCACGCGTCCGTCCTGGAGTTGGATGAAGTAACGCCCGGAGCGGTTGTTTTGGATCTGCGCATAGCCGGAATATGCAGCTATGAGGCAGAGTATCAGAGATAAGAGTGCTTTTTTCATTGTCTTATATATAAAGCTTTTGTCGTGTTTTTATTGCGTCAAGCGGCATATTTTTCAAAAGAGAAGAAAGAGCATCACTACCATTCCTATAAGGGCCAGGTACACCCAGCGCATCAACTGCGTGCGGTGCTTGCTGGGTACGGTGTTGCTGATCAGCATGACCATAAAGAGGAGCAGGAGGATGTAGAGGAGAATAAAAGTAACCGCTTTTACCCAGTTCGGCACCACCGTGTTCTCGGGCTGCAGTTGGTTGCTCATGCCCATGCCCGACAGCAGCCACTGTAGCCCAAAGAAGACTATCAGCTCAAATACAATAAAGTAAAACAGCCAGAGCAGCCAGCTGTGCTTGCCTGAGCTCATACTTTGAGGCTTTTAAAGAAGTGATAACTTTTTACATGGAACCCTTCCCGGAAGTAAAACCGATGGGCGGCACTGTTTGTAACATAGGCATCCAACATTACGGTGTCGCAGTTGTGGCGTTGTGCCTCTGCCAACATCCAGTCCGACAGGAGCTTGCCTACCCCGCCAGAACGGTGCGCTTCCTCCACCACGAAATTGTCTGGCTCCAAGTACTTGCCGCTGTATAGTTTGGTGTTAATCCAGAACCCGGAGAGACCCACGCAAGTACCCACCCCATCGAAAGCGCCTACCATGCGGTACCCGTTCGGCAGCATTTGCCGTAGCAGCTCCTCGTAGCGCGCCAGCGTCATGGACGGGTTCAGTTGCTGGATAAGGCGGTGCTGCCGCAGCATATGCTCCAGGCCCTTTATTTCCTGAATCTGGTAGCCACTACCGGGTAACTCTGCTTGGTTCCTCATGTAACAGTATGTGTTTCCTCTTAGCCTGCCTGCTGTCTTTTGGTAGTTCCCGGCATTGTAGCAAAGACTCCTGAGACGCACTGCATTCTTGATACTCTTTATGCATAACAAATATAAGGTTCTGGTGCTAATACTGGCTTAGTTTTTCATAAAAGCCGGCCACGAAGCGCTTGCATTATCCATAGATTAAGCTTAGACCTTTGCAGGATTTGAAACATAAATAGGGGGAGATGCCGTTAAAATACTAGGAGATTGTAGGGATATGAAGTTAATACGTAACATAAAGTTAGATAATTATAATTTCTTTAATGATCAGAAGACGAGGAAGATCTTTAGCAGGGGCTATGAAGATATCATGACCCTTATCTATTACCAGGATGCTCAAAACCGATTTAAACTGGTAGTAGCGAAAGAAGATGACCCGCCGCTGATTGTAGAGAAGGACATTACGAGGGCACAGGCCTTCCGTTTAATCAATACCCGGCCCTAAAGCCGGGTATTTTTATGCCTTGCCACCGGTGCTTCCTCCCTTCAGCCAGCCTTTTTTATTTTCTGCGTATACCTGTACATGAAACTCCGTAACTTCTATTACAAAATCGCTGTCATCGGCTTTGTCTTGAATCTGGTTCTGCAGCTTGTGCTGTTCTTTGTAGTAGACCCGTACTTCGCCTCCATTCTCTCGCCGCTCTACCCTATCTGGTTTATCTTGTTTGTGGTGGGCTGGCGCAAGGAGCACCCCCGGCAATAGCGAAAAGCAGTCCCGCGCTTTGTGGCTTTGTACATCCTAAAGTATAATAAGTGCTAAAAGCAAGATTTTTCTCTTGTTTAGCGAGAACCGGTGCTGCAGGGGCACTTTTTAGCACTCGATTTGCTTTATAGGTAAGCCAAAGTTCAGAGTAGTATGTCAGAAGAGAAAATAATGGCGGATGAGAACCATGTGCATCATATGTTTCTGCATGTGGAGAGCAGCGACGCCATATGTATGTTAAATATTGCAGGGCACCCGTACCGCTTGCGCGAACTGATTTATATGATGGTAGAGAACGGGTGCCGTGTGATGCAAACAACTGCGGAAGCCTATCAGACCTTTTCCTTTGATAAGGAAACGGTAGAAGTCTACGATTACCTCACGTCCATCATCAAGGCTAAGTTTGTGTAGCAAACGCTTTGCTTGCATACCGGAGCTACAAAGGAAAAGGCTACCCACTGGGTAGCCTTTCTGTAACCTTGTTTGCTTATAGCTTATAGTTGCTTGATCTCAATCTCTCTTGGCTGACCGGCTCCTTCTAAGTAAGGCAGTCTTACCTGTAGTTGTCCCTCCTGGTACACGGCCTCTACGCGGCTCAAGTCTACCTGCGGTGGCAACATGAATGTACGGTTAAACAAAGGGGCGGCCATTTCAGCGTTTTCTTTGCTGTGTAGTAGCGAGAACATTGTTAACTGGTTGTTGTTCAACACTACTTTAAAAGCCTCTGGGTCTACACCCGCAGCCCATACGTTAATAACAGCACCTTTCTTATATTTCTGGATATCCACATACGTCTCGCTTACGCCACCACCAATGGTGTTCAGTAAGTCGATCTGCTGTGCAATACTCTTTAAAAACTCTTTATTATTTATCAGTTTCATCTTTCTCCTTATTTCATTTTCAGGGAGTATAATGCAAATCAGGTGCCAAGCATGTATTCCTGTATTAAAGCCAAACTTTGTCATGTTATGTGTCATTATGGCTTTATTTGGATGTTTTTATCTTTTACACCTACGCCAACATGACAGTTTTATGATCGAGAAAGGATAAGATTAGTGCAATAAGTACAGCCTGATGCTGCTGCTGAATATTTTGGTGCGTACCCAGTAGGGGCTGTGGGGCGGTGGCTCCAGGAAAGCAGTAAGTTGAGCTCTCCTGCCATAAGTTTGGTTAATAGGTGAAAACAGTTCCGGGGCTACAAACCCAGCTCCTGCAGGTTGTTAGCAGACAGGCTGTATAGAGGTTATCGTGTGAGAGCAGTAAGGCCGGTACAAATGGTTAAAAAAAGCTCTGTTTTCATAAAATGAAGCATCGTCAGGCCAGGGTAAAACTCCATGTTTACCTTGGCCTGATTTCTTTTTCGGGGATAATATTCTTACTTTAAGAGAAAGCAGTTGTATGAAGAACATTTACTTTAAGAACCCTTTTGTAAGCCTCTATTATGATAAAGCCCTGAAAATAGGCGGTGCCGAATGGCAGGGAGAGCTTCAGGGAGCGGAATTTAGGGAAGCGGTCTTACTCTGCCTCTACCTGATAGACCGCTTCGAATTGAAGGGCTGGCTGGGAGACAACCGGAAGATGAAGTCCGTTGCCCCAGCCGACTTGCAGTGGAGCATGGAGGTGTTTGTGCCGCAGTTGGTTGAGAGCCCCCTGCTACGGCTGGCAAACCTGCCATCTGAGCACGAAGAAAACCGGCAGGCGATCGACTCCATGGTGGATAAGTGCAATGGCTCAGGTCAGCAGTTAGCTATCCGTAACTTCGAAGAAAAGGAAGAGGCGATGGCCTGGCTGCAGGAGCCGTGGGAGGAAGAAAAAGAGCGTTCTTCCACGCAACAGAAAGCATCGCAGAAGAACGCTCTTTCTTAAGTTATACCTATTGCTCGTTCTTGGTGGTGTTTGGCTTTGCCAGGTTATCATAAGCAGGGCCTTCCAGTACCTCCCCCTCTACCGAGAAGCGGCTACCATGGCAAGGGCAATCCCAACTCTTCTCGGCGTTGTTAAAGTGCACCACGCAACCCATATGCGTACATACCGACGACACCACATGCAGTTTGCCCTCTTCGTCGCGGTAAGCAGCCAGCTTCTCGTCGTCTATTTCCAGGGTTTTCCCCTCTCCTGGCTTCAGGTCCTTTAGCTGCACATCCTTGTCGTAAAAGAAGTAGTCCTTGATCAGGTGTTTGGCAACGTGCACGTTTTCCTGCATAAACTTTTTAGAAGAAGCAACTGGTGTAAAGCGCTTTGGATCGAAGGTTCTGGCCCATTCATTCTCCTTACCCACAATCAAATCATGGATGATCATGCTGGACACCGTGCCCCAGGTAAGTCCGTCGGCGGCAAAACCCGTGGCAATGTAGGTATGGTCCTGCGTTAGGCTGGTGCCGATGTAGGGCAGGTTGTCGGCAGGCTTGTAGTTCTGCGCGGCCCATTTGTACACGATATGGTCTACATCGAAGTGCTTGGTCATGTACTCCTCTATTTTCAGGAAGCTATCCTCGTTGTGCTCCTTATGGCCCACCCTATGCGGCTCGCCCAGCACCAGCAGGAAGTTGCCTTGGGCATTGCTGTAAGGGCGCACCGAGTGGTGCTGTTTGGCCATCTGATGCCAGTAAATGCCCCCTGCCGGTGGGTCGCCCTTCAGGCGCACGGCCATGGCGTACTCACGGTAGGGCTCCATCTCGGTATGCACGGCATAAATCCCTTTCGGGCTGTGGGTGGCCATCACCACGTGCCTGGCAGTTACTTTGCCGTGCTGCGTGTGTACCACGCAAGGCTCCCCGTCCTCTACCTGCGTTACCTTGGTGCCCTCGTATATCTGGCAGTTATCGCCCACAATGGCAGCGGCTAAGTGCTGTACATACTTCAGGGGGTTAAACTGTGCCTGGTGCGCAATGTTGGTGATGGCCGATACCTCGTAAGGGAAATTGGCAGGGGCCTCGCCACTGACAGGTAAACCTGCTTTTTTAGACGCTTCCAGCTCCTTTTCTACCTGGCTGTTCTGGCTGCTCGTTTCCGGGGTCGTAAACAGGTACCAGGGCACACGGTTAAACTCGCAGTCGATGTTATACTCCTGTACCCGCTTCTCGATAAAGTCTATGGCGGCGGTTCTGGCGGCAGCCACGGTGCGCATCGTCTCTTCGTCGAACTTCGTCTCTACGGAGTGCAGGCGCTCGTCTATGGGTGCGTAGAGGTTGCCTGTAGAGGAGCCTGTAGTGCCAGAACCTACTTTCAGGGCCTCCAGCACGGCTACCCGCTTGCCCGCCTTCGCTAAGGTATAGGCAGTGCTGATGCCGGTAATTCCCGCTCCTACTATCGCTACGTCTACTTCTATATCGCCTGGTAGCAGGGGATATTCTTTAAACGCTGTCGTTCCGCTCCATAAGGCCTCCGTAATGTGTTGCTTTTCCATCCTGTTTCTGCTTTAAGATTATGCTTCTTAAAGCTTTCGCAAATCGGAGCCCTCAGGTTATAAGGAGCACGGAAAGTTATTGTAGAGAGGTTTAAAAGGCATGGTAAGCTAGCTATATTAAAAAGGAAAAGAGGTGAAGAAGGTTGGTAAGCCTCCTTTCTGTAAATGCGTGGGCAGCCTTAGCCCGGTTGTTCTGAAAATAGCCTTTTGTATATCCTGTTAATTATGACTATAATAGGTTGATATTTAGCTGTCATAAGCCTTAAAACAAATCTAGCATGAACAAAACAACAGGACTAAGCGTCGTGGTGGCAGTACTCGCCGCTACCCTACTGCTATCAGCGTTTCAAACCTCAGGAAAAGAGCCTATGCGACACATCGTTGTTTTTAAGTATAAGCCAAGCGCTACCCCAGCCCAGATCGGGCAGGTAACTAAAGCCTTCGGGGAACTGCAAGACAAGATTCCGGGCATCATTGCCTTTGAGCACGGTGTTAACAACAGCCCCGAGAACAAGAACCTCGGCTTTACCCACGTCTATCAGCTAACCTTTGAAGATGCTGCTGCACGAGATGCCTACCTGCCGCATCCGGAACACAAGAAGTTCGGTGCACTGCTAGGCCGGTTAGGCGTGCTGGAAGATGCTTTTGTGGTGGATTATACGCCTGTTGCGCCTTAAACAGAGCTTTTACCTTAAATAGGAAGGTGGCTTTTCCGCGGTTCCTGTGCTACCGTTTCATGACTTACTAAAAGGAGGAGATGCAGCGCAAAGCTTATGGGGGAAGGGCTTCCTTTTCCGTGTTGGTGTCGTATTTATAGTGAAACAGTGTCTAACACCAAAAGCTATGAAAACGCATGTAAAGCTTTGCCTTCTCAGCCTTTGGGCTGTGTTTAGTTTTGGCTGCAACGATGAGGATGGTACTACGATAATGCCTGTGCACAGCCTTTCCTATAGCTTTGAGCAGGGAGCCGAAGGTTGGGAAGGTGGAATGGCGGACTTTCCGGAGGATTGGGACCGGGACCGGCTGGAGTTTGTTTTTGCCCACGAGAGCCTTCCTGCAGAGGTGAGTGAAAACGGAATGGCACTAAAGCTATCGGGCAGAAACCTAAGCGATGATCTGTTCCTGTTTACGAAGAAGCAGATAAGCGGGCTCAGGCCCAATCACACCTATAACGCTACATTTGAGGTAGAGCTGACCTCCAAGTACCCCGAGGAGTCTTTCGGGATAGGCGGCAGCCCCGGGGCAAGTGTTTACCTGAAAGCAGGAGGCGCTCCTGTAGAGCCTGTGCCGGTGGAGGAGGGCGATGATATAAGGATAAACATCGACAAAGGGAACCAGGCACAGAGTGGTAAAGACATGGTGGTACTAGGCAACATCGGTATACCGGGCAGTGAGGAGAAGTACCAACTCATTCGCCGGGATAACCTGCAGAACCCTGTTCCGATAACCACCGACGACAGAGGCAACCTGTGGCTTATTGTCGGTACCGATTCTGGCTTTGAAGGCACCACTACAGTCTACTACAATACCATTAAAGTGGAGCTAGCGTATTGATGCGGTGAGTAGGAGTATGATGGCAGGAGCTTTTGGTCAAATGTGTTGGAGCACGCACATAGGTACAGATGCAGCAGACAGCTTCGCTGGAGCCAGCCAAATTCTATCACCTCTATACGCGGGGCAGTAAATAGGAAACATTGTTCCGGGATCCGGACGGCTACCATCATTTCCTGCAAACTACCGCAAGTATGTAGCGCCTTATGTAGATACTTTTGCTGGTTACTTCTGCCGTTGTTGATATTTTTCACCAACAACGTGCCTGTTGTCTTAGTCGAGGTAGTGTGTTAAGAAGCTGAATGCATCCGTATTGTTATGATAGAAGCTGGCAGAAGAGTAGAAGTACTCCTCAGGTAGTGTCGCTAGCTGCCACTTCTCCTGTGTGGGGTTCTGATGTATATAGTCCAGCTTTTGCTCTGTAACTTTAACAGAGTAGCAATACACCGACAGCGGATTGCGCTCCCACACCTGGTACTGTCGGTCTTTAGCGTCTACTCTAAATTTCTCCAGCACTGCCTGATGGTTCTTAACCAGGTCATACTTAATCTTCTGTGCCGTGAATCTAAGAAAGTCTCGTTGCACGTCTTCTCGTTTATGGGGCTCTTCCATTTTCCAGAGCAGGTGCAGGTGGTTTGGCATGATAACGAAGGCATATACTTTTACACGCTTGTTCGCTACGAGGTATCTGAGGCTCGCTAGAACGATGGCCTTGTACTTATCTGGTTTCAGCAGATGTTTCCACTCTAATATTGTAGCTGTGAAGAAGGCGATATGCCGTTGCTCGAACATGTGTTAAAGTACTGCGGTGTCTCTGTTTGAGTTGTACTTCTGTCGTTCTTAGGCTCTGGTAGTGGTTTGCCCGCCGCTATGCCACGGAGGTCGTATCTGCTTTTCCTCTTACTGATGCTGGCGCTTTTGCCGCTTTCAGTATTTGCCGTTACCATTCCAGCCTTGGCCATTTCGCCCTTCTTTCGCCGTTGTTGGTGTTCTCTCCATAGCCGTTAGGCTAAGGGGAAAGGATGTCTTTTTTGCCGTTGTTTCTGCCGTTGTTGGTGTTTTCACCAACAACCACATTAGCACCTAGGGGCACTATAGCCCCATCTTAAGTTGTATGTTGTAGGCTTTTGTCGAAAGGTAAAGCTACAGCTTCGTGGCTGGAGTTTAGTTGTTGGTGAAAACACCAACAACGGCGGGAAAAGGGAGTAGTCTCCGAGGCTTACTTTACCCGACTTATCTACTACATTCATTTCAACCCGCAGCACCACGGCCTGATAGATGACTTTAGCGACTGGCCCTACTCCTCTTATCACAGTATCCTCTCCAGAAGTAAAACTGCGCTGCAGCGGGAAGAGGTGCTGGAGTGGTTCGGAGGCAGAGAGGGGTACAAAGCTTTTCACGAGGAAAACGCTGCATCTCATCCCTATCGCGCCACTCATAGGTGAAGACGAGCTATAGCCAAGCATAAAATACTTCGCAACGCGAATAGAATAGACCTCACAGCGTGCGCAGCTCTTGTGAGCGTCTGGAATGGATAGGCTGTAGCTGCGTGGATAGGGCCTTGGAGGGCTAGACGCTCGCGGGATAAGGACACCGCGAGGTCTGTAGGATATACTTTCAATTTGAGTTACGCTCTTGCTAGTGTTGCCATCCTCTTTGCACTTAACAGCCGATCAAATAACCCTATAAGCTGCTTCTCAGACTTCACATGCTCTGTTGACTGAGTGTTGATTTGGAAATTGTAATACGGCTCTAATTCCGATACTACTTCTTCTGGCTTATCAGAGCAGACTAAGAGCTGTGTGTTTGGTCTATTGAAGTGAGTGTTTATAAGCCGTTGTAGGTGTGGTTCGGTTTTGAATGAGTTTCCTATAGTAATAACCTTGTCACACATTGTTAATTGACGCCTCAACTCCCGATAGTTGGCTGCAAGTACTTCGTTTTGTAAGATTGTAGCTTCTTTGCGTATTGGATTATCATATACCATCAAAGGACTACTGTTGATTGTTTCTTTCTTAAGCTTTTCTGTATAGTTGTTGCCTTGGAAGTACCTGTAAGAACCATGGATATGGGCTATTTTATAACGTGAGTTTCTAAAAAAACTTTCATTAAATCGGCCATGTATGAATCCGTCTTTCATGATGAACTTACTACTCTTACTTTCTCTACAGTAGTATGTTAGAAGACTATCTATTATTCCATCGTAGTTTGTTGTACATAGATACAAATCACTCACGAGTTGACTTCTTAGCAGACCATTAAAAGCTCTTCCAAAATTAGGTAAAGCCCTGTGTATAGTGGAGTAACCCTCGTTTCTCTCGAACATTGTAAAATGTTCTCCAACTTTTCTCATTTCTTCTTTTATAAGAAGGTTTGCAGTAAAAAGTGGTGATTGGTCAACTAGGGAGGAAGCATTACCTCTAGTTGCTGTCTTTTGCAGCATTGCTTGAATGCCATCAAGAGCCTCTAACATTAGTTCACCATGTCTGTTTGGAATGAACTCATGAAACTGCAAGAAAAGAGGTTCAAGTTGGTACCAAAGATTATTCAAACTAATAAGTTTTTCATGAAGAGGTATATCATCTTTTGTATATATGCTTTGTGACTTAACTATATCAGCTAACATATAGTTAAAGCCGCTTCCAATGAAGCATACTATTTTCATCTGTTCTGTTTTTAGAGTGGGGAAAAGTATAGGCAATACAATCCCACCTGCTAGCGGGGAACCAGCAGTGACACGGGAATAGCCTTTTAATTAGGTAGGAAAAGAAGAAGGAGGGTGATGTGCCCTCCTTCTTTAGTTAATTACGATCCGCAAGCTTCGCAAGCGTCTGGGTTGTCTAAACTGCAGCTCATGTCGCTGCGGTTCTGGTCTTGGTTGCTGTACACCGGCGAAAGGGTTTCGGCGGCCTGTTTCTCTACAGTAAATTTGATGGCGTCTACGGCAGACTTGGTGCGCAGGTAGTACATACCGGTCTTCAGGCCTTTCTTCCAGCTGTAGAAGTGCATCGAGGTCAGCTTGCCGAAGTTTACGTTCTGCACGTGCAGGTTCAGCGATTGGCTCTGGCAGATATAAGCACCACGGTCGGCACTCATGTCAATTACCGTACGCTGGCTGATCTCCCACACGGTCTTGTACAGGTCTTTGATGTGCTGCGGAATAGCCGGGATGTCCTGAATAGAGCCGTTGGCCGCGATGATATCGTTCTTCATCCTGTCGTTCCAGATGCCCAGGGCGATCAGGTCTTTGAGCAGGTGCTTGTTTACCACCATAAACTCGCCAGACAGTACGCGGCGCAGGTAAATGTTAGACGTATAAGGCTCGAACGACTCGTTGTTGCCCAGGATCTGTGCTGTAGAAGCAGTAGGCATTGGCGCTACCAGCAGCGAGTTGCGCACGCCGTGCTCCATTACCTCGCTACGCAGGCTTTCCCAATCCCAACGACCGCTCTCCGGCGTTACACCCCATAGGTCGAACTGGAACTTGCCTTCAGACAGCGGAGATCCTTTAAAGGTCTCGTAAGCCCCTTGCTTCTTCGCCAGGTCCTTAGAGGCCGTCATGGCGGCAAAGTAGATCGTCTCAAAGATATCCTTGTTCAGCCCTTTCGCCTCGTCGCTTTCGAACGGCATGCGCAGGTGAATAAAGGTATCGGCCAAGCCTTGTACACCCAGGCCAATCGGGCGGTGACGCAGGTTAGAGTTGCGTGCCTCCGGTACTGGGTAGTAGTTGATGTCGATCACCTTGTTCAGGTTCTTCGTCACATGGTAGGTAACGTCGAACAGCTTCTGGTGGTCGAAGGTCTTGTTCCCGTGCTCGTCTTCTTTCACGAAGCGTGGCAGTGCCAGCGAGGCCAGGTTACAAACCGCTACCTCATCAGGGCTGGTGTACTCCATGATCTCGGTGCACAGGTTCGAGCTCTTGATAGTACCCAGGTTCTGCTGGTTGCTCTTGCCGTTCGCAGCGTCTTTGTACAGGATGTAAGGGGTGCCGGTCTCTACCTGCGACTCCAGCACGGCAAACCACAGTTCCTGTGCTTTTACTGTTTTACGGGCACGGCCTTCGCGCTCATACTTCTCGTAGAGGCGCTCAAACTCCTTGCCCCAGCTTTCTGCCAGGCCTGGTGCTTCGTGCGGGCAGAACAGGCTCCAGTCGCCGTTCTCTTCTACGCGCTTCATGAACAGGTCCGGCGTCCAGAGAGCGTAGAACAAGTCTCGGGCGCGGTTCTCTTCCTTACCGTGGTTCTTTTTCAGATCCAGGAAGTCGAAGATATCGGCATGCCATGGCTCCAGGTAAATGGCAAAGGCGCCTTTGCGCTTGCCGCCGCCCTGGTCTACGTAGCGGGCTGTGTCGTTAAATACCTTCAGCATCGGGATGATGCCGTTGGAAGTGCCGTTCGTACCTTTGATGTAAGAGCCTGTCGCACGTACGTTGTGGATGCTCAGGCCAATGCCACCGGCACTCTGCGAGATCTGCGCGCACTGCTTCAGGGTATCATAGATGCCCGGGATGCTGTCGTCTTTCATCGTCAGCAGGAAGCAGGACGACAGCTGCGGTTTCGGCGTGCCGGCGTTAAACAATGTTGGGGTGGCGTGGGTAAACCACTTTTCAGACATGAGATTATAAGTCTCGATGGCAGATTCGATGTCCTCCTTGTGTATACCCACGGCCACACGCATCAACATATGCTGTGGGCGCTCCACGATTTTGCCGTCCAGGCGCAAGAGGTAAGAGCGTTCCAGTGTCTTATATCCGAAGTAATCGTAGTTATAGTCTCGGTCGTAAATGATAGTAGAGTCGAGCAGGGCCGCATTCTTCCGGATGATCTCGTACACGTCCTTCGCGATCAGCGAGGCGTTCTCCCCTGTCTTCGGGTCCTCATAGGTATAGAGGCGCTTCATGGTATTGGAGAACGACTTGCTTGTTACCTTGTGCAGGTTAGAGATGGCCACGCGTGCTGCCAGCACCGCATAGTCGGGGTGCTTGGTGGTAAGCGACGCGGCCGTTTCAGCTGCCAGGTTATCCAGTTCCACGGTGGTTACCCCGTCGTAAATGCCGTCGATTACCTTCTTGGCCACCTCAATCGGCGACACATAGTCCATGTGCAGGCCATAGCACAGCTTCTCGATGCGTGCGGTAATCTTATCGAACTTGACAGATTCGCGTCTGCCGTCTCGTTTAACTACTAACATAGCGTATACAGTTAGCGAGGTTAAAGGCCTCGGGTTTTTATAAATAGGTACAAGTATATAGATGAGCCGCTGCCGCTGCAGCCGGCGGTAATACCTCTGGTGTTACATACAGTCAGCTCATACGGGATCGAACGCATAAGCCGTTGCAGTACAAACAATTATAGATAAAGCAAAAGCCTTTTACTATATAGTAGGACTGAGATGCCCTGTAAAACTGGCGATGATGCCATATTGGGTTCCGGCTGTGGCTGCGGTCGCCGCTGTGCTCCTGGTGCCTGCCGGAAAAAGGTACTAAAGGTAAGTATGGGAGGGGGAACAGGACGCCCTCCCATACTTAAAGAAATGTTCTGAACAGTTAAAAGTCTTCGTCCAGCGAGAACACGTTTTTGTCTTTGTCGCCCAACACGCCGGCTTTCTGGTAGTCGCCCACGCGCTTCTCGAAGAAGTTGGTCTTGCCCTGCAGCGAGATCATCTCCATAAAGTCGAATGGGTTCGCAGAGTTGTAAATCTTTTTGCAACCGAGTTCTACCAACAGGCGGTCTGCCACAAACTCAATGTACTGGCTCATCAGCTTGGCGTTCATGCCAATCAGGTCTACCGGTAAGGCATCCGTCACAAACTCCTGCTCAATGCTCACCGCGTCGCGGATGATCTCTACAACACGCTCTTCCGGCAGTTTGTTTTGCAGCATAGAGTATAACAGGCAGGCAAAGTCACAGTGCAGGCCTTCGTCACGGCTGATCAGTTCGTTAGAGAATGTCAGGCCGGGCATCAGGCCGCGCTTCTTCAACCAGAAGATGGAGCAGAAAGAGCCGGAGAAGAAAATACCCTCTACCGCGGCGAAAGCAATCAGGCGCTCTGCAAAATGCTCACTCTCGATCCAGCGCAGGGCCCACTCTCCTTTTCGGCCCACAGCTGGTACTGTTTCCAGGGCGTTGAACAGGTGGTCTTTTTCAGACTGCTTCTTTATATAAGTGTCGATGAGCAGCGAGTAGGTTTCTGAGTGGATGTTCTCCATCATGATCTGGAAACCATAGAAGCAACGCGCCTCGGGTATCTGCACCTCGTTCATAAAGTTCACAGCCAGGTTCTCGTTCACGATGCCATCAGAGGCAGCGAAGAAGGCCAGTACGTGGCTGATGAAGTGACGCTCTCCGTCGTTCAGGTTTTCCCAGTCTTTCAGGTCCTGGCCCAGGTCGATCTCCTCTGCCGTCCAAAAGCTGGCCTCGGCCTTCTTATACATCTGCCACACCTCATCGTTTTGAATCGGGAACAGGACAAAGCGGTTTGGGTTCTCTTTCAGTATTGGCTCCATAAGCAAGTAAGCGTTTTATAATGAAGGGCTAAGCATGAAATGGTGTGCCAGCCCTGAAATCCGGAAAGTTAAAGCAGCCATAGAAACACTTGCTCCTACAGCATTGTGATTTCAAATATAGAAATTAGAACTTGAATTTCGCCCCGAAAGTTGTTCAATTTATACACACGCTCTCAGTCGTCTGTTTTGCTGCATTTTTGGGGTTAATAACATTGTTTTCCACACGCCTTGTTGAAAACATATATTAATATAAATATTTGTATTTATATATTAAATCAATGTTAAGTACTGCTCAAGAGCTTGTGAAAAGGCTTTATAGGGGCTGTGAGTCGTGTTTTTGAGGCTGAGGGGGTGGCGTTTGTTAGGATGCGGGGTGAGCTCAGGTGCTAAGGCCTGTTTCGCCCTATTTGTGGAAAAGGTTGTTTTGGCCTGTATTGTGGATATGATTGGAATGCAAACGTTTAGCTGTTATTTTGGAGGATTGGCTGGAGAAGAGGTGTGTTTGTTAACAGTGTTGTCCACATATTTGTGTATAACCTGTGCAAACGGTAAAACAAATTAGGGTACAAGGCGTTGCAAAATTAAAATGAGGTCCGTACCTTTGCGGACTAATCATAAATATACATTGAAGCTGATGTACGCAATTGTAGAAATCGCAGGTCAACAGACCAAAGTAGAGAACGGCAAGTTCATCTACGCTAACAAGCTTTCCGGCAATGAGGGTGACGCCGTAGAGTTCACCAATGTTCTTCTTACTGATGACAACGGTACTGTAACAGTAGGTGCTCCTTTCGTAGAAGGTGTAAAGGTAACAGGCAGAATCCTGTCCCCACTGGTGAAAGCGGACAAAGTGATCGTTTTCAAAAAGAAGAGAAGAAAAGGATACCGCAAGAAGAATGGCCACCGCCAGCAGTTCACGAAGGTCCTGATCGAGAGCATTGGTTAAGAAGTAAGAAGAAAATCAATCGTAGAACCTTTTCAGGTTTTCATTAGCCTGAGTTAAATACTTAAAAAAAATGGCACACAAAAAAGGAGCAGGTAGTTCTAATAACGGTCGTGAGTCGCACTCTAAACGACTGGGTGTGAAGATCTATGGTGGTCAGGACATCATTGCTGGCAACATCATTGTAAGACAAAGAGGTACAGCACACCACCCAGGTGCAAACGTTGGTATCGGTAAAGACCATACCCTGTTTGCCCTTACTGACGGTATCGTGCAGTTCAGAAAAGGAAAGAAGAACCGTTCTTACGTTTCTGTACTTCCTAAAACTGAAGCAGAAGCTTAAGCTTTAGCTGCCCGCGCAGCACTTAAGAAAAGGGATGCCCAACAGCATCCCTTTTCTTATTAGTAGTTCATTGTCAGATTAGAGCAACTATTGGCAAGCACAGGCGTACATATAAACAAGAGTTGGATTCGCAGCTAGGCGAATTAAAGACTCTGTAGGAAAGGGACACTTTATGTGTCCCTTTCCGTTTTTTTTGTGCTTACTGAATGGGAGCACCTAATGGATGCCAACCTATATTTAAATTAGATTTTTCGCTTTTATGCGGATAAACTATTAACTTGCCTGTTCTTATCAAGAAAGACCGAGGGATAGGGCCCTACGACGTCTTAGCAACCTTGTAAAAGCTTGGTGCTAATTCCCTTCCCAGTGTTTTGCTGGGTGAAGATAAGAAAGTACCCCTCCCCCAGGTGTCCTTCTTGATAAGTAAAGTGTAGAAAGACTTACGAGAAGAAAGAAGACACCGACGATGACAAACCATCCTATTCACAGGCTGCTAAAGGAGCGCGTATTAGTGCTGGACGGTGCCATGGGCACGATGATTCAGCGCTACCAGCTAACGGAGGAAGATTTCCGCGGTGAGCGTTTTAAAGATCACCTGGGTGACTTGAAAGGCAACAACGACCTGTTGTCTATCACCCGCCCGGACATCATTAAAGCCATACATGCCGAGTACCTGGAGGCAGGGGCTGATATCGTGGAGACGAACACCTTCAGTGGCACTCGTATCGCCATGGCCGACTACCATATGGAGGACCTGGTGTACGAGCTCAACTACGAGTCGGCACGGCTGGCACGCGAAGCAGCAGATGAGATAGAGGCGAAGGTGCCGAACAGACCTCGTTTTGTAGCGGGGGCTATCGGCCCTACAAACCGCACTGCCTCGCTTTCCCCGGATGTGAACAACCCCGGTTACCGCGCCATCACCTTTGATCAACTGGTGGAAGCTTACTATGAGCAGGTGCGTGGCCTGGTGGATGGTGGCGCTGATCTGTTACTGGTAGAGACGGTGTTTGATACGCTGAACTGTAAGGCCGCGCTGTTTGCAATACAGCAGTATGTACAGGATGGCGGCAAAGAGTTGCCGATCATGGTCTCCGGCACGATTACCGACGCCAGCGGCCGTACCCTATCGGGCCAGACGGTAGAGGCTTTCTGGAACTCTATCTCGCATGCCCCCATCCTGAGCATTGGCTTTAACTGTGCGCTGGGAGCGCGTCAGCTCAAGACGCACATCCAGGAACTGTCCCGCATATCCAATGCCTATATCAGTGCTTACCCGAACGCGGGCTTGCCCAATGCCTTTGGCGGCTACGACGAAACCGCACAGCAAATGGGCGCCATCGTAGAAGAGTACCTCAAAGAAGGCCTGGTGAACATACTGGGTGGCTGCTGCGGCACTACCCCTATGCACGTGAAGGTAATTGCAGAGCTGGTACAGAAATACCAGCCCCGTACCCCATCCGAAATAAAGCCCCTTCCACGCTTCAGCGGCTTAGAGCCGCTCACCGTCACTCCGGAAACCTTATTTGTGAACGTAGGGGAGCGTACGAACGTGACTGGCTCCAAGAAATTTGCCCGCCTGATTGTGAACGGCGAGTTCGAAGAGGCCTTGTCGGTGGCACAGCAGCAGGTAGAGGGAGGCGCCCAGATCATCGACGTGAACATGGATGAGGGCATGCTGGACTCAGAGGAGGCCATGACCAACTTTCTGCACCTCATCGCTTCGGAGCCGGACATTGCCAAGCTGCCGATCATGATCGACTCATCTAAATGGACAGTACTGGAGGCCGGTTTGAAGTGCGTGCAGGGGAAGTCTATTGTAAACTCGATCAGCCTGAAAGAAGGCGAAGAGAACTTTAAAGCGCAGGCCCGCAAAGTGCGCCAGTACGGAGCCGCTGCGGTAGTGATGGCTTTCGACGAGAAAGGGCAAGCCGATACCCTGGAGCGCAGAATAGAGATATGCGGCCGGGCTTACCGCATCCTGACCGAGGAAGTAGGCTTCCCGCCACAGGACATCATCTTCGACCCGAATATTTTAGCTATTGCCACCGGTATAGAAGAGCATAATAACTACGCCGTAGAGTATATCGAGTCAGTAAAGTGGATAAAGGCCAACCTACCGCATGCTTTGGTGAGCGGTGGGGTGAGTAACCTATCGTTCTCCTTCAGGGGCAACGATGTAGTGCGCGAGGCCATGCACACCGTCTTCCTGTACCACGCCGTGAAAGCCGGTATGGACATGGGCATTGTAAACGCCGGCATGCTGGGCATTTACGAGGAAGTGCCGAAGGAATTGCGTGACCTGATTGAGGACGTGATCTTTAACCGCCACCCGGAGGCCACAGAAAAGCTGGTAACCTATGCAGAGACTGTAAAAGGCAAAGGCAAAGGTGCTGCCCAGGCGGATAACAGCTGGCGAGAGGCCTCTGTAGAAGAGCGCCTGAAGCATGCGCTGGTAAAGGGCATCGTAGAGTTTGTGGAAGAAGACACTGAAGAGGCCCGGCAGCAAGCAACTAAAACACTCGAGGTAATAGAAGGCCCGCTGATGGCCGGTATGACCGTGGTGGGCGACTTGTTTGGTGCCGGTAAAATGTTCCTGCCGCAGGTCGTAAAGAGTGCCCGCGTGATGAAGAAGTCAGTGGCTTACCTGTTGCCTTTCATGGAGAAGGAGAAGCTGGCATCCGACACGTCTAAGTCAACGGCAGGCACTATCTTGATGGCCACTGTGAAAGGCGACGTGCACGACATTGGTAAAAACATCGTGGGCGTGGTGCTGGCCTGTAACAACTATGAAGTGATTGACCTCGGTGTGATGGTGTCGCTGGATAAGATCCTGGCAGAAGCCGAAGCGCAGAAAGTAGACATTATCGGGCTAAGCGGCTTGATTACGCCTTCCTTAGACGAGATGGTGTACGTAGCCCAGGAGATGGAGCGCCGGGGGATGAAGATTCCGCTCTTGATTGGAGGTGCTACTACTTCCCGCGTGCACACTGCCGTGAAAATTGCGCCGCAGTACAGTGGGCCGGTGGTACACGTGCACGATGCCTCCCGCAGTGTAACGGTAGTAGGGAGCTTACTGGGCAGCAATAAAAAGGAGTATGTGGCCGAGATCAAGGCCGAGTACGCCAAACTGCGCGAAGACCACCTGGGCCGTACCAAAGACCGCGCTTTTGCCACCATTCAAGAAGCACGGGCGAATAAGTACAAAGTAGACTGGAAAGCCACACAGCCGACGAAGCCAAGCTTCCTGGGCAACAGGGTGTTTAACAATTATCCGCTTACCGAGATTGTGCCTTACATCGACTGGACGCCTTTCTTCCATACCTGGGAATTGAAGCGCCAGTACCCGAAGATACTCGACGACCCGGAGTATGGCACAGAGGCGCGCAAGCTGTTTGCCGATGCACAGAAGATGTTGAAGGAAATTGTGTACAATCAACTGCTGGAGGCACGTGCTGTGGTAGGCTTCTACCCTGCCAACGTGGAAGCAGACGATACGATAGAAGTATACGCGGATGATTCACGTGAGAACGTGCTGACGGAGTTCCACACGCTGCGGCAGCAGGGGAAGAAAGGTGGCAATGTGCCGAACCTGGCTTTCTCCGACTTCCTGGCCCCTAAAGAAACAGGCTTGCAGGATTATATCGGGGGCTTTGCCGTTTCCGTGGGCTTCGGGATCGAAAAGCTGGTGGAGCAATACGAGGCCGAGCACGACGACTACCGTTCTATTATGGTGAAGGCGCTGGCCGACCGACTGGCCGAGGCCTTTGCGGAGTTGATGCACGAGAAGGTGCGCAAGGAACTGTGGGGCTATGCACCGGACGAGCAGCTGGACAACGAGGGACTGATCAAAGAAGCATACAAAGGCATTCGCCCTGCGCCCGGTTATCCTGGTTGCCCGGACCATACCGAGAAAATTACGCTGTTTAACCTCTTGAAGGCCGAAGAGACTGGTATTGTGCTGACGGAGAACCTGGCGATGTACCCGGCTTCCTCAGTGAGTGGCCTGTACTTCTCACACCCGGACTCCCGCTACTTTGGCTTGGGCAAGATTGGCGAGGACCAGGTGGCCGACATTGCGAAGCGAAAAGGCATGCAGCTGGAAGAACTGGAGCGCTGGCTATCGCCTAACCTGAATTACGAGCCACAGCCGCTGGCACAGCAAACAGAGGCTGCAGAGTAGGGATAGGTAGCACATGCCCCAAACCATTAACGATAAAAAGAGCATCACCCGAAAACATAGATGAAAGTAACGGAACACTTCAAGAAGGCTGACGGCAAAACGCACTTCACCTTTGAAATACTGCCTCCGCTGAAAGGAGAGAACCTTCGCACCCTCTTTGACCATATTGACCCGCTGATGGAGTTTAACCCTCCCTTTATAGATGTGACCTACCACCGGGAGGAGTACGTGTACAAGCAGCGCGAGAATGGCTTACTGGAGAAGCGCACGACCCGGAAAAGGCCCGGTACAGTAGGGATTTGCGCTGCCCTCCAGAGCCATTACAAAGTAGACACCGTGCCACACCTGATTTGTGGGGGCTTTAACAAAGAGGAAACAGAGAACGCCCTGATCGACCTGCACTTCCTGGGGATCGACAACGTGCTGGTGCTGCGGGGGGACTGTGTGAAGAGCGAATCGCGCTTTACACCGGAACCGGGCGGGCACAGGTATGCGACGGAGCTGATGGAACAGGTGATTGACATGAACAACGGACGTTACCTCGACGATGAGCAGGTGAACACCTATGGGACTGACTTCTGCATCGGGGTGGCGGGATACCCCGAGAAGCATTCCGAGGCCCCGAACATGCAAGCGGACCTGCGCTGGCTGAAGAAGAAAGTGGAGATGGGAGCCGACTATGTGGTAACGCAGATGTTCTTCGATAACCAGAAGTACTTTGACTTTGTGCAGTTGTGCCGCTCAGAAGGGATTAACGTGCCGATTATACCGGGCCTCAAGCCGATCACGACTAAAACACAGCTTACGATCCTGCCAAGCATATTCCATATCGATATCCCTTGTGACTTAGCAGATGCCGTAGAGGCATGTGCCGATAACAAGGCTGCTGCACAGGTGGGCGTCGAGTGGGCGATTAAGCAGTCGAAAGAACTGATGGAGTTTGGGGTGCCTTGCCTGCATTATTACTCTATGGGCAAGTCCGGCTCTGTAAGAAAAGTAGCAGAAGCGCTTTTTTAACAGCTCCCTAACTGCGCGGAAGTGGCTTGTAAGGTTCCTGTACTTTACGAGCCATTTTTCTTTTTAAGCCTGCAGTATACCTAGGCGCTTGTCCTTTGTTAACTGGCATTTAAATGTCTATATATCCTTTAGCTTTTATATAGCTGTTACCGTATACGGGCAAGTGTATTTGCTCCCTGGCAGGCAGGGCACAATACAGGCCCTGCCTGGGGGGCAGATTAAATCAAGACTTTAACAAAGAATCAAGCGCCTATGTCAGTTAAAAAATATGACACCATTATTATTGGAGCCGGCCTGGTCGGCCTCTCTGTTGCCTATCACTTAAAGCGGCAGAACCCGGATGCTAAAGTCCTGGTCATCGAGAAAGAGAAAGACGTAGCCAAACACCAGTCCGGCAACAACAGTGGTGTGATGCACAGCGGTATTTACTATGCCCCGGGTAGCCTGAAAGCGAAGAACTGTATAGCGGGCTACAATTCTTTGATAACGTTCGCGGAGGAGCATAGCATTCCTTATGAGCTATGTGGCAAAGTAATCGTAGCCACCTCGCCGGAAGAGGTAGCGAAGCTGAATGACATCTATGACAGAGGTATTCGCAATGGGCTAAAGAACCTGCGGAAGCTTTCCTCGCAAGAGGAGATTCAGGAGATTGAGCCCCATTGCGCGGGCATCAAAGGGATACACGTGCCACAGACAGGCATCATCGATTATCCGAAGATGGCGGCTGCGCTGTTGAACCTCTACCAGAACAAGTACGGCGGGGAAGTTGCCTTCGGAGAAAAGGTCATTAACATCCATTCTCAGGTCAGCTCCGTGCTGGTGGAGACCGAAAAGCATACCTATTTGGCGGATAACATGGTTAGCTGTGCCGGTCTGTTTTCGGACAGAGTGGCTAACATGACGGAAAAGGAGAACGACCTGCGCATCATCCCTTTTAGAGGGGAGTACTATAAGCTGAGCAAGGAAAAAGAACACCTGGTGAAAACACTGATCTATCCGGTTCCGGACCCTAGTTTCCCGTTCCTGGGCGTACACTTTACCCGCATGATACGGGGTGGTGTGGAGGCTGGCCCGAATGCTGTGCTGGCCTTTAAGCGCGAAGGGTACAAGTTCCAGGACTTTAGCCTGAAAGACACGCAGGACACTTTTACATGGCCGGGCTTCTGGAAGATAGCAGCCAAGTACGGCCAAACGGGCTTAGGCGAAATGTACAGGTCTTTGTCCAAAGCAGCGTTTACGAAAGCCTTGCAAAAGCTGGTCCCTGAAGTGCAGGAAAGTGACTTAGTGCCAGGCGGTGCTGGCGTAAGAGCCCAGGCCTGCGATAGAAAGGGCAAGCTGATAGACGATTTCGATATCCTGAAGAGCCGGAACATCATTCATGTGCGGAATGCGCCTTCCCCTGCGGCCACGTCTTCGCTGGCTATCGGGAAGTACATCTGCAGTCAATTGGTAGGCGGCGAGGCGGCAGTGAACGGCTAAGCAGTATAGACATGAAGTACAGCGCCAGCAAAGACCTGTTGGCGCTATGCTTCCTCTCCCTCCAGGAACAGGTCCAATGTGATCTGATCAGCCAATAGTTTTCCCTTATCCGTCAGGTACAGCACTTCGTTCTTTACACTGGCTAAGCCTTTCTCCTGTAGCTCCAGTAGGTAACCGGCGTGTAGGGCTTGCAGGTCGTAGTTGTAGGCTGCCCGTAGTTTGTTCAGGTCACAGCCCCAGATGGTGCGGAGGGTGGTGAGCAGGTAGTCGTTGGCCTGGTCTGCCAGAGAAAGCTCCTCCAGTTCATAAGGCAACTTGCCCTGCGCGATAGCATCCACATATTTCTTGTTGTTAGGCACATTATACTGCCGCGATTGCCCGTTAAAAGAGTGGGCGCTGGGGCCGACGCCCAGGTAGTGTACTCCCCGCCAATAATTGCCGTTATGCTTTGATTCGTATCCAGGCAGGCAGAAGTTAGAGATCTCGTACTGCACATAGCCGTGCTGCCACATCTGTTCTAGCAGCATCTCGAACTGCTGAGCGGTAAACTCGTCTTCGGCAGGCTTAAACTTGCCTTTCTTGTTCCAGCGGCCGAAGGCGGTGTCTGGCTCAATGGTGAGGGCATAGCAGGAAACGTGCTGTACCCCCAGCGAGAACAGTGTTGCCAGGTCCTCTTGCCAGATAGCATGGTTGGGGGCAGGAACGCCATAGATCAGGTCGACTGTGATATTATCAAAACCGGCTGCCTGCGCATCCTTTACACATTGCAGGCTCTCCTGAGCATGGTGGGCCCTGTTCATCAGTTGCAGGTGTGATGCGTGGAAAGACTGTAGGCCAATGCTCAGCCTGTTTACCCCTGCCTCCCGCAACTCCTGTAGTTTGTCAGGCGTCAGGTCATCAGGATTAGCCTCGAGGGTAATTTCTACCTCCTCCGAAACTTTAAACAATTGCTTTGTTGTTGCCAGCAGCAGTTGCAGTTCCTGTTTGCTGAGCAGGGATGGCGTGCCGCCTCCAAAGTAAATAGTGCGTACAGCTTGCCCCTGCAGGTAGTCCTGCCGCAAGGTGAGCTCTCTGGCAATAGCTCGCACCGTCTGCTCCTTCAGCCCCATAGAGGTACTGAAATGGAAGTCGCAGTAGTGGCAAGCTTGCTTGCAGAAAGGGATATGAAGGTATATTCCGGCCAAAGTATGAATGATATAAGCTGCCTGACCTGCCAAAGCAGTGGTAAAGGCTGACGCTGTGGATGTATAGTTATTCCGCTAGTGTTCAGCTACCTTTGTTTTGGTAGACGCTGCTGTTAGCAACAAAAAAGAACGGAATAGAATTTCACTGCAAATGTACAAAATAGCTGCCTTTGTCTTTTGTGTCCTGCTGTGGCAGTCCTTTGCACAAGCCCAGAACCAGCCGGTAAGGCCGGAGGCTGGCACTACGGGCACAGTAGCAAAGGTACAGCAGGAAGTGACGCTTTCCATAAAAGCCCTGGATGCAGCAGGAAAGCAAGTACTACGGCAGTACAGTTACCGCACCTCCCTCCCCGACTCTGCAGCGGCCCGTAAAGAGGTGCAGGCCTTGGTGCACCGCCTGCAGCAGGACTCCTACCTCCTGGCGTCCGCAGACACGCTGTCCTTTTCCGGCAATACGCTCCACGTGAAACTGCATGTAGGGCAGCCCTTTAAATGGGCCCGGTTACGCAACGGCAACCTGAGCGAGGGAATCTTAGTGGAATCCGGCTTTCGGGAGAAGTTTTATCTGGGTGCCCCCTTTGAACCCGCCGAGTACGTGAAGCTGCAGCAACGTATCCTGGATTATGCAGAGCGCAATGGCTATCCTTTTGCCTCGGTGTGGCTTGATTCCATCAGGATTGAGGGCAATCAGATAGAGGCAGCCCTACTAGTGGAGAAAGCCTTTTTGGTAACCTATGATTCGCTGGAGGTAGTTGGAGAGACCAAAACGCAGCAGAAGTTTCTGATGCGCTACCTGCAACTATTACCTGGCCAGCCTTACAATCAGGACCAGATAGATGCTTCGCAGCGCATGCTCTCTCAACTACCTTATGTAAAAGTGACACGTGCCCCACAGGTGCGTTTTGTCCGCGACAAGGCGAAGGTGTACTACTTTCTGGAAGACAGGCAGGCCAACCAGGTGGATGGTGTAGTGGGCTTTCTGCCTAATCCCACCCGGAGTGATAAGCTGCTCGTAACGGGAGAGGCAAACCTGAACATCCGGAACATTAAAGGCACAGGCAAGCAGCTGGGCCTGCAGTGGCGGCGGGTAAACAAGGGCTCTGTGATTCTGAATGGGGAGTACCTCCACCCAAATCTGCTCGGCACACCCTTCGAACTTGGTGCAAAATTCAATCTGCTTAAACAAGACTCTTCTTTTATTACAGTGCAGCCTCGCCTGCAGCTGGCCTACTATACACTCCAGTACGGAAAGTTCAGCGTGTTTACAGAATGGCGGAACTCCCGCACGTTGTCCTCGGCCAATGTGCAGAGCCTGCAGCGGCTGGATTTGGCAGATGCCCAAACGAACACCTATGGCCTGAATTACCTCTGGAATAACCTGGATGACTTTTACTTTCCGAGGCGCGGGCGACTGGTTGAGTTACAGGTTGCCGCTGGTAACAAAAAGCTGCTCCGCAGCCCTGGCCTGGAGAAGAGCTTTTATGAAACGCTACAGCTAAAAACAACACAGCTGAGTTTGGGCGTTCGGGTCGAAAGCTTTTTTAGGTTGGGCCAGAACAGCGCCCTGCTGGCCCGCTTGCGCGGCGAGGCCCTGCTGAACGATCAGATCTTCCTCAACGACATGTACCGGATTGGAGGGCTGTCCTCGTTGCGTGGCTTCGACGATTATTTCTTCTATGCCTCTTCCTATGGCGTGGGTACACTCGAGTACAGGCTCTTTACAGCTGCGGACTCTTATGTGCTGCTATTCTATGATCAGGCTTATTATCGGAGTGATCTGGAGAAGGTCAAAGCAAGCGGTTATCCTTTAGGGCTGGGCGGGGGCATTAGTTTCAGTACAGGTGCCGGTATCTTTCAGTTGGTCTACTCTTTGGGAAAATCAGAGCAACAACCCTTGTCTTTTAAGTATTCGAAGATTCATTTTGGGATAACCAGTAAGTTTTAAGAAAAGGTAACTTTTTTTGCTGCTTTTGGTAAGTATAGCTTGCAAGGTAAAATTTAAAAGTATACTTTTGCATCATCATAACAGTGCGGGGTGGAGCAGTTGGTAGCTCGTTGGGCTCATAACCCAAAGGTCACAGGTTCGAGTCCTGTCCCCGCTACCTCAGCAAAAAGCCGCTTCATATTAAATGAAGCGGCTTTTTTAGTTCGATAAGTCGGTACTTTCTCCTTCGGTTAACTCTTTGCACTACTTTTCACCAGAAATGGGCAAGTCTGTCGGGTTGGCTTCTCCACTAGAGACAACTGCTATCGCCACAGGGCGTAGAAGTAACTTCATTTGCGACAGCATCACCAGTTATCAATTGTGAACTTGGCATGCCTCCAACACATTTCTATCTAGGTCATAGAAGAAAAAGTACTTCACCGCCCCATCTGCTATCACTTCTCCAACTTCCACACCTTTGTCCTGAAACTCTTGATGAGCTAGTTTGGCATCTTGAGTTCTGAAGATCGGGTATGATGCGGTTTCTCTGCTGTTTCTGATCTCTTTATCCGTTTGCCAAAGGGTTAAACTCGTTGGACTGCCTGTGTCCAATACCGCCAGGTTTATGGCAGGGTCATCCCAAACCAGCATAAGTTCAAGTTTCTCCTGGTACCATTGCTTAGATCTATTGATGTCAGACACACGCACGATAACGGTGTCTATTCCTTGTAGTACTTTCTTAATTTTTTCCATAGTATAGCTTAAGTAGTTTTCTTCAGCACATGTGCATGCTCTAGGCAAAGGCTAAAAATAGATCTTCTTGTGTGCTTAATCAAACCAAAACATTCTATGCCTCAGGCCTCAGGTTTAGTATAGCACCCAACCGCTGTGAGCCCGTAGTAAAACAAATGAAGGCACAGAGCTCCAGTATTTCTTTCTCCGAGAAAGCCTCCCTCAAAACATCAAAATGCCCGTCGCTGATGCTCAGGTGGTCAAGCAGGAACAGTTCGGCAAAGGCTGTAGCCAGCGATTCCCGCTTGTTTAGGTCTTCCTGCCTTGGTTTTCCATTTGCCATGCAGTAGGCGCATTTATTACCATGAGCCAATACCCTGCGTACCTGCTCGAGCAGTTCTGCGTCAAGCGCTGTTCGCTGGTAAAAAGTCTCTTCCAAAGCTCCCCAGTCCTGAAGCAAGGACGGGCTGTGGCCCAAAAGGCGTTGGAAAGGCGTGCTGCCTGCTCCGGATGCTAAGATTCTTGTCGTCATATCGTTTGGGTTTTGTTTGCGCAAAATTACGGAGCAGACTGCTTGAACTCACCTTGGAATCTTTTGATCTTTGTACCCCTGGCCTTACAAAACAAGGAAATAATGACACTGTACTTAACATTGTAATGGATAAGCTTAACTGGTCTATTTTAAAGTTGCTGCAGCAGAATGCGAGGCTGAGTTATGTAGAAATCGGGCGTGAGGTGGGGCTCTCTGCTCCAGCCGTGGCTGAGCGTATAAGCCGCATGGAAGAGCGTGGACTAATTGAGAGGTACCGGGCAGAGTTGAACCTAGCCGAAATTGGCCTGCCGCTCATGGCCTTTGTAACCTTGAAGGTGCACTCAGGGAAACTGAATGCTTTTCTCGCCCTTGTGCCTTACTTGTCTGAAGTATTGGAGTGCCACCGGGTAACGGGCAATGAGTGCCTGGTGATGAAGTGCGCCATGAAGAGTCCGTTGCACCTGGAAGAGCTTATCAACAAGTTGATGGAGTACGGAGAGCCAACAACTTCGATTATACTCTCTTCTCCTGTAAAAAATAAAGTGCTTCACAATGATGAAGTATAAAACCGCTTTTTGTCCACGGCTGATATCGTTTCATGAGCGTCTGTTCCGCTCACCTTTATGTCAACAGTATAGGTCGCCTAGACCGAGCAAAATAATTTAATCCATCCTGCGTCTTTTGGCCTCGCTCTCCGTCATCAGGTTGTAAAAAGAACAAAAAACAACCAAAAGACATAAAAATGGAACCAATGTACATCTACGCCACTCCCCGCCAAGTAGCTCAGTGGCGACAAGAACAGAAAGTTAATCCCACCGCTCAGCAAACGCCGGACCATCAGGAGCCAAATGCCACCTGCGTCTACCAGAAAGAAACGAAGTTGCCGCTGAATCAAAACAGTTACGTACCCCTTTGTCTGCTGCTTGTTGCCTTACTTACAAGCCTGGCTTCGCTTGCCCAAAGCAGCCGGGACAAGAGCACGCTGTTTAAAGAAGTCTCTCCAGCTTCCGATCACTATAAAACAATAAGTTCAGCAGACGCCACGGCCAGGGACGCCGATCTGGAAACGATCGCCTTTCCTGAAAAAGATTTCCGACGTGGTGCCTACCTGAAGATGCGCACCGTCTACCTCGATGTTCCGGTGGAGGCGTTCAAAATACAGCCCTACCCGGCCAACAGCTCGGAGCAGACCCGCAAAGAACTCGACTTCCTCCTGGAACTGCAGGAAAAGCGAACAGCAGAAGACGAGGCCAGAACAGACACCTTGGCCATCGTGTACCATGACCCGTTTACTGTGAATCCCAACGACCCTGACTACCCCCGCAACGTGAGCAGCCTGTTCTATGTTGGCCGGAACCTTGGTGTATGGTTTAGTCCAGAGCAATTGCCGGTGACAAGCCGAGTGCTGCAGAACGTAATTCAGGATGCCACCTTTTACTTTTTTTCGCTGAAGGCGCAGTTTAACCGTGCCAGACCTTATCACCTGGAGCCCCGCCTGAAGAACCTGGAAGCTCCCGGCCATGCCTCTTACCCTAGCGGACACTCTTCTGCTTCACACGTGCATGCTTATTTGCTAAGCAACCTGCTACCGGAGTATAGAGAGCAGTTTTTGCGCAATGCTTATGATCTTGCCTTTTCCCGTGAGGTGCGGGGCGTGCACTACCCCAGTGATTCTGAAGCCGGCAGGGCGTTCGCCAAACAATTCGTGGCTGAGCTGATGAAAAGCAAGAAATTCAACGCTGACTATGCTGCCATGAAAGCCGAGATCGAGGAAGTGAAAAGCAAGCATTCGCTGACTCTGAAGAAATAGAATACCATGCTAGTTGTCAAGAAACCATTGGTAACCGCCATCACAGCGGGTACCTACTTCCTGCTAGCCTTCAGCAGCCTCACCAAGATCTTCTTCATTCCTTACATCGCTGCTAAATTTGAGGTGTTGGGCATAGCCGAGTTTGGTCGGCTGTTCGGATACATGGAGCTGATCGCTTTTATGCTTTATATTTACCCGCGCACTATGGGATTTGGCTTTGTGTTGCTGTGCAGTTACCTGGGTGGGGCCATCGCCACTGACATTCATGCCCCGGAGTATCTGTATCAACCCATCGTTGTGCTTACCTTTGTGTTCTTAACTACCTACCTGCGAAATCCTGCTCTTTTCTCCGACAGGCTTGTTGCAGTCAAAAAGAGTTGTTGTACAGTGGTTTCGTATCAGGACTAGGTATTTCAGCAGCTTGACTACCTACTTTATGAAGTTATGATCGAAGTAATAGAAATGCTTTCGGAGCACTCCGAGGCAGTGCTGAGAATTTATGCTGAGGGTCTTGCAACCGGGCAAGCCACATTCAACACAGCGGTTCCTTCCTGGCAGGAGTGGGACATGGGGCACCTGTCCCACAGCCGCCTGGTGGCAGTACAGGATGGTAACGTTCAGGGTTGGGCAGCCCTCTCTCCGGTCTCCTCCAGGTACTGCTACCGGGGAGTGGCCGAATTCAGCATTTACGTTGGTCGTGCAAATCGCGGGAAAGGAGTAGGCAGCCTGCTGATGCAGCACCTCATTGAGGAGAGTGAGGTAAACGGTATCTGGACCCTGTACTCCTCCACTTTCCCGGAGAACGCAGCCAGTGTAAGCCTCCAGAAGAAGTGTGGCTTTCGTATGATCGGCTATCGGGAGAAGATTTCCTGTTTGAACGGTCAGTGGCGCGACACGGTGCTGCTTGAGAGAAGAAGCAGTAAAGTGGGAATAGACTAATGGAGGAGTAACCAAAAGACCTGAAAGATGGAAACAAAGTGTAATGTGCCGGCATTCTGGCTGGAGTACAAGGATATGGTTCATGACTATATACTGAAGCGCGTAAAGAACGAGGCGCTGGCTCAGGACCTGACACAAGAGGTGCTCCTGAAAGTATACAGGTTCTGCCACACCCGCAGTGGTGTAAAAAACAAGCGCTCCTGGCTCTTCGAGATGTCCCGCAACACCATCGTGGACCACTACCGCCGGGAAAGCAAAACAGAAAGCTATGAAACCATAACTGATCCCCAGGCACCTGCCGAAAGCAGCGATGTCTATGAAAGCATGTCAGACTACATCAGGCCACTGCTCTGTTGCCTGCCTGAGATGTACGCCCGTCCCCTGCAACTGGACCTAGACGGGGTGGACCAGAAGGAAATTGCACAGCGCCTGGGCCTGGAATTGTCGACAGCAAAATCAAGGGTGCAGCGCTCGCGCAAAAAAGTTAAGGATCTTTTGCAGGAGTGTCTATACCTGGAGCTCGATGTCTCGGGAAGGGTAACCGGCTTCGCGGCCAAGCCTACTTGTGTGGCGCTTCAAGAATTTGACAAAAAGCACAGGCATTGATTTTTCGGCAGGGCTGCATCTTTTCGGCAGCCTCTTCGTCTTGGTGGCGATTTTCAACCTTAAAAGTTATCAAGACAATGAGAAAATTTCTTTTACTACCGTTAATGCTCATCTGGTTCGCTGCTGCGGCCCAGCACAGGCAGGAGCCTGTTTCAGACCACTATAAAGCGCTCCAAAGGCTAAGCGCAGCACCGGCACCGGAGTGCGCCTGGATGGATACTGTCCGATACCCGGATGCCGAGATTGGTAGCTCCATCACCTTTCTACTGGTGCAGCCCCACTACCTCACTGCGGCGCAACTGCACACAATCAGCCAGAGCGTAAAAGCCCCGGCCAACAGTTCCGAGCAGACAAGGGCAGAACTGGATTACCTGCTGGAGTTGCAGGCAAAGCGCACGCCTGAGCAGGAGAAGCGGGTGGATTACCTCGGCCGCATCGGCTACTGGCCACAAGTGAACCAGATGCCCTCTCATCCCTTCTATAAAGAAAACCTGGAGCACCTTTTCTTCGAGGGCAGGGAAGTGCTGGGCCCATGGTCCACGGCAGAAAACTTTCCTGCCATAACTAAGCTCTTGCAGGGCGTGATGCACGACATGCGCGTGATGGAGTTCACCATAAAGCATCGACAGCTCCGTCCCCGGCCCTACCACCTGGAACCGTCAATGAAGGCCATGGGCAGGATCGGCTCCCCGGCCTTTGCCAGCGGCCATACCATGTGGGCCTACCTGCAGGCCTACGTGTGGAGCGAGGTTATCCCTGAAAAGCGGAAAGAGTTTTTGGCGCTTGCAGACGAAATTCGCCGGTCAAGGGAGATTATGGGGATCCACTACCCCAGTGACAACGAGGCAGCTCGCCTGGTGGCCCACCGCATGCTCAAGTCATACTTTCAGAACAGCCAGTTTAAAAAAGATCTGAAAGCGGCGACTGAAGAGTGGAAGTCAAAATCAACAGGTTTTACGGTAACAGCTAATAAATAAAGTTAGGCTTGTATCCTTTATAAAGTTGTGTGAGGCATACCTGAGCTAACGTGGTATATAGCAAAGGCAGAAAACCTTAAATATCTTCAGCTGAAATCCTACACCTTGCCTTGGTGTATTTCAAGCAAACTTTAAGATTCACAAAATGAATGGTAACGCTCCGAGATAGCAGTCAAATCTTTGTGTAAAAAGTTCGATACTTCAGAGCTCAGGTCTACCTCAGATAAGAGAACCCTTTGTAGGCCTAGGCCTACAAAGGGTTCTTTCTTTTATGCCCCTGTTGTCCCTAACAATTGCTTTTCCAGCGACAGAACGTTCGAGGTATATTACCTGTCTCTCTGCCTTTACTGCTCTCTGTGTCTAAGGGCACTTGGCAGCTATGCTTGTTCTTCTCTATTCTTAAGCGGCAAGCTATATGCCTGCCGGTAAAGTTAAAGAGTCTTAGAAAAGGAAAAGGCTGTAAGGTGCTGGCTAAGTTCTAAATAGCCATATTTTACCTGGCAGAGTTTATAAAGTTATACCTATAATATTGCCTTGTAGTCTTTTCTTTTTCATGCACTTCCTATTAAAAGTCTACTCCTTGCTTTATTAAAAACAATAAAAAATTTATAACATTCTCAGGGGAGCATTGGTATAAGGGGAGAGCCATAAGGTAGCGCATTTTAAGCTCTTAGAGCTGTTTTTAGGCCTTTTTTATTCAGATTTATATCTATAATTATATATTTATTTTTTTAACTATTTTAATAAGCAAACTATGAAAAAGCTTAACCTTTCTTTTGTCGCTCTGCTTACGCCCTTTTTTGTAATGGCCCAGAGCGAGGCAACTGTTGATCAAACTGGTACAGGACACATGGCACAGGTCGACCAGCTTGGTATGAACAAAGCCATGGTAGTGCAGCGTGATAGGGAGCAAGTTGCTCAAGTGACGCAGACAGGCATGGGTAACGACGTGCTAGTGGACCAGGAAGGAGCTTGGAACAAGGCTATGGTAGAGCAGTCGGGCGAAGGGAACGCAGCCATGCTGTACCAGGGACAGGAGTCTAACACTCTCAGCTTGATGCAGGCAGGAGCCGATGGTTATGTTCAGATTGAGCAGTTTCTTGGCAGCGATAACGTTGCTGAAGTAAGCCAAACAGCCAGTTCAGTAGAGAGCGTCACAGAGGTGTACCAGTATGGCGGCTCTAACACGGCCATGGTGGAGCAGGCCGGAGCAGTAGACTGGGCTTATGTGGAGCAGTATGGCGACGGTAACGTGGCAGAGAACTACCAGGGTGCTGGAACAGAGAGCGGCTCCAGTGAGCAGTTCCAGTGGGGAGATGACAACTATGCCTTTGTGGAGCAAGCAGACGGTATGAACCAAGTTGCCTGGCAGGGCCAGTATGGGGACAGTAACATGGCCACTGCCGCACAGTCCGGCGATAACCAGTGGGCTATTCAGTACCAGGAAGGGATGTTAAATGCATCTTTCATTGTGCAGGAAGGTGCTGATAACTGGGCCAAGATAGAACAGTACGGCGAGCTGAACGTTGGGGCTATTGGTCAGTTCGGGACAGACAATGTGGCATACATTGGCCAGTGGGGAGTTGGCAACGTAGCAGGTATTCTGCAACTGAGCAGTGGCAACAATGCAGTTGTTACGCAAATTGGCGATTTCAACGTGGTAAGCGTCGTACAACGATAGAGTTAACAATAATGCAAAAGAGGAGGCTATCCCCAAAAGGGATAGCCTCCTCTTTTGTTATACGGGCGTCAAGCAAGAGAGCACTGTGGTGTAAAAGCTCTCTGAGTACATGTCCCTCACTGCTGCGCCAAGCTTAAGAGGAGCTTACTACCAGGGCGCTTGCTTTTAGAACCTAGTATCATATTTAAGAGGAAATATTTTTTTTGAGTTATATAGCTTATTGGAAAAGTTTTATTATATTAGGGCATAAGGGGTCTGAGGAAGCAAGGAAGCAGATATCCTAGTGCATTCTGTTTCTTTAATGCTTATCTATTGCCGGTGCAAGAAAACAAGATCACGAGGAGTGTAATTATTCTGCTTTTTCTCGTCTGAAAGCATAACCGCGTAAGTGTAAGACTTTGTTGTATAAACATCAGATTCAGGGGCTCCCCTGTTTTCCAGCCTCCAAGGTAGAGAGGCAACCAAAACACAACAGGATAAGCTGTGGAAGACTATTTCGGCTAGTAAGAGAAGTGGTAAGAGGTAAGCAGCTTAAAAAGCAAAGGGTTTCTAGAAAATTTTACCTTTGTAGAACTTTAACAAGGTACTAACTGTCTGTTGATGGTTGGAGGCTACGTCCTTTATCACTACATTGCACACTAATAACACCTTAGCATATGGTCGCTACTTTTTGGATTGTCTCTGGCGGAATTATCATACTACTTGCATTAGCCGTGTTTACAATCATGCTCTTACAGGAGGATGCATTGAAACAACAAAAAGCAGCCCCTGTTTTCAATAGGGAAGCGACCCCTTTTCAAAAAGTAAGTGCAGGTGTGCCTGAGCAGGCTTTAGTGAAGGACCCTAGCCCTGAAAGAGTGCCGGAAGCAGTTTAGTGCTTTCGGGTGGTGCTCGTACAGCACTGGTGAAACCTAACCGAAGCCCAGTTTAGCTTTTAACAAGGTTGGTAGTCCTTGGCCAGCCAGGCTGTGGCAAGTCTGGTCGTTTTCCTTGCGTGAAGCAAGAGCGGCTAACCTGTCCCCAGAGAGTAGCCTTTGGAGGAGATAGCAGCTGTAAAAGTACCTCTCCCGTTTTCTTTTCTACATAGCCGTTTAGCGCAGTTGTAAATAGCTGCTAGTGTTGCAGGCTTGCCTGCTTTTCAACAGCCAACCCGTTTCCTGTTACTTGGCTTAGTGCTAATTTCCTCTCCTTTAAAGCATAATCATGCGCTAAGCAGCAACCTCCCTGCACTATAAGTAACAGGCTGTCCTTTGCTTTATAAGTTGCTCTGTTTGATGTTCTTCGGATACAATTTAGGCCCCTCTCCGTTCGTTACTAATTTGCTCTTTGCTAAATGGGGACATCGACGCAACCTTTTATAGCAATTAGCAATAGAGGTATTGGGCGGATGCACTTATTTTAGTTTGTCAGGTTCTGCTAAACGTAACCTCCACCCGGTACGATTCGCCCATGTTGCCTCCTACAAGCGGTGCAAAACAGGGTAGTTGTAAACATAATATATAGGTAAGTCGTTATATTGAGTGACGGTTTACCGAAATTTTATCCTTAACTCCAACTTAATGCAGCTTCTTTTACCAAAGCATCTGTGTGTGCCACTGCTCTTGCTGTGTTTGCTAGTGGGCCACAACCTCTACGCTCAGTCTAATGCCTGTTCCCTTACGATCGAGGGGCAACAGACCCGAAATCTATGTGTGGGGAAAGTAGAGCTTAAAAGCCAAAACGATTTCAACGCTGACTCCTGGATTTGGGAAAGGCGGGACAATGAAAATGCCGCCTGGGTGAGCATTACGGGTGCTGATGGCGGCTCTACCTATACTGTTACAACTCCAGGGGAGTACAGAGTGGTGGCAAGTAGCAGTACTGACCCTAGTTGCGGCGCTATAACCTCAAACGTTATAACAGTGCAGGGCGATAGGCCTATACAGCCCCTGTTCACTGTTAGCCCAACCGGTGAACCCTGTTCCGGGGAAGAGTTGGAGCTCTTTATAAACAGCCCGGAGGATAACGTTAACTACATCTGGAATTTTGGAGATAACAGTGCTGTGGGCAGAGGAACAACTGTTACGCATACTTATACTTCAACTGGTATTGGCACGGAGGAATTCACGGTAAAGGTATTTGGCACACGCAGCGGGTGTATTTCAGATACCGTAACGCAAGTCATTAGAGTACGACAGAAACCTGAGATCTCTTTTGAGGATGAGGAGGAGAATGATTTCCAGGTGTGTTTGCCGGATTCGGTGAGCCCACAGGACACAACTGTTTATGCTACTATCCGAAACACAACAGCCCAGGAGTTTAAGGACGAAATTGATGTTTACTGGATTGATTGGGGGAAAGGCGAGCCTGCAGAGCCCTACCGCCCAGAGGCTTTTCCTGTAAAAAGCCCAACCCCCTATGATACCTTAGGCAACTATACGATTACCATGACAGCGGCCGGGCCAAATGGCTGTGAGGTTACGACCACGCAAGTGTTTAAATACAGTCAGGAACCGAAAGCTAACTTCTCACTGGATAAAAAAGAGCGGGCCGAGGAGGACCAGGTGCCCCCTTGTGTGCCCGTTATTGTAACCCCAACAGACAGTTCCACAGGAGGTGGTTTGTCCTATAAATGGGCTATACAACCCGATAAAGGGTATCAACTAGAGTCTGGAACCCTAACCTCGCCCGACCCTGTCTTTAGGTTTACCGAATCAGGGGTATACAATGTCGAGTTAATTGTGGAGAACGGCTGTGGCTCCGATACTACTTCACAGAGTATTGTGATCGGCTGGCCACAGGTACAAGTTCCTGCCAGTGTTACCTATTGTGGCCCTACCACGGTAGAGTATAGCAGTAGTGGAGCTGGTGGCGGAGGAGGAATCCCTGGAGGCGGAGGCGGCGGGCCGGGCGGAGGCAGTGCCGGCAGTATAATGGTCGACAAGAACCTGGGCGAGAACGTGACGGTAACCGTTACAATCAAGCGTGGCGGCGCTACTGTCTCGACGCAAACGTTTAACTCGGATACCTTTAGCTTTGAATATGACTTTAATCAGCCTGGCACCTACACGGTTGGGGTAGAAGCGGTGAATGAGTGTGGTAGCTCTAACGCGATTTACCAAGGGCAGCCGGCACCGGTGCAGGAAGTAGTGATACTACAGCAGCCCGTTGCGCCTACAGTACAAGCGCCACCTACCGCCTGTGCAGGAGAAACCGTGAGGCTGGCGCCTTCGGGAGGAGGACCGATCTATGTTTGGTTTGATTCCGATCTTCCAGAGGCAACCCCCATTGCTACAGGCCCTTCTTTCACGACACCGGCCCTGACCGAAGATGTAACTTATTATGTTGCTGCTTTAGACACGGCAAACAGCGTGGTGTGTATTAGCCCTCGTACTCCGATCGCCATAGAAGTTGTGCCGGGTGTAACGAATAACACCATTGAAGGAGAGCAGGTCCAGACCCTTTGTAAGGGAGAAGTGCCGCCTGCGCTGACAGGAAGTACCCCTTCTGGAGGCGACACAAGTGTGCCTTATAGCTACAGCTGGCAAATAAGCACGACTGGTCCTTCTGCTGGGTTCGCAGCAGCACCCGGAGTAAACAACGAGGTGAATTATACACCAACAGCACCAATTAACAGCGATACCTGGTTCAGGCGCTTGGTGTACTCCGGTAGTTGCTCTGCTGATACCAGCAATGTGGTTGCCATTCTCGCTGTTGATCCGATACCAGCCAGCGCCAACACGGTCGAGTCGGATCAGGAGATCTGTGAAGGCGATACCCCTGCTACTTTGATTGGCTCCCGCCCTACAGGCGGTGGCGGAGCTCCTTATACTTATATGTGGGAGATCAGTACAGATGGGGCAGAGGAAGGGTTTACCAGTGCTCCAGGAGCCAACAACGGAGAGAACTATACGATTCCGGCGGGTACCTTAACGGAGCAGGAAACATGGTTCAGGCGTGCGGTTACTTCAGGAGGCTGTACTTCCTACTCAGAAGCAGTTCGGGTTACCGTTTATCCGAAACTGGCGAATAATACAATCAGCGCAGACGAGCCAGATGTGTGTACAGGTACTACACCTGGCATCCTGACCGGGTCAACGCCTGAAGGCGGTAGCGGAAGCTATACCTATGTTTGGGAGAGAAGTACCACAGGACCGAATGCTGGCTTTACGAAAGCCCCAGGTACAAGCAATGGCCAGAGTTATTCTCCTGGTCCCCTTACCCGTACTACTTGGTTCCGCCGCATAGTCACTTCTGCTGCCTGTGGTGCCGATACCAGTGCCGCTTTAGAAATCCAAGTCAGCCCGGCTGTCCGTAACAACACCATCGTGGCTACCCAGACAGCTGTTTGTACAGGTCAGGTAGCCGCACAAATTACAGGCAGTACGCCTACAGATGGGGCCGGCGGTTATACTTATTTATGGGAAAGCAGTACCACAGGGCCTAATGCAGGTTTCGTGCAGGCGGCCGGGACCAATGATGGGCAAAACTATACGCCAGCGGCTTTACAACGAGACACCTGGTTCCGCAGAGTCGTTTTCTCTGGTGGTTGCTCAGATACTTCCGAGGTTGTGAATGTAACGGTATTGCCTATTCCAGCTTCACCTAGCCTGGTAACACGTAACGCAACGGCCTGCGAGAATGGATCTGTTACTCTGGCGGTAGCCAATCCGACTGCGTCAGACTACCGATGGTATACTTCGTCTACAGGAGGGGCTCCGGTTTTTATAGGTCCTGAGTTTACTCTAGACAATGTAACACAATCGGCTACCTATTATGTGGAGGCCGTGAACGAGCAGGAATGCGCCAGTGCTGCCCGCACCCCGGCCACCGTGACGGTGGTAGCCGTGGAGGCCGGGGCTGGTAAGAATGTAACGATCATTTCGGGGCAGACAGTGGAGCTAAGAGGATCTGGCGGGGTTACCTATCGCTGGGAACCGATTGACTACCTCAACAACCCGAACATAAAGAACCCGATTGCAAAGCCAGAGAAGACGACGACCTATACGGTGACGGTTACCACCGAGGAAGGCTGTACGGATACGGCCAGTGTAACCGTAGAGGTGATCCCAGCTATCAAGGTGCCAAATGCCTTTACCCCGAATGGTGACAATGTGAATGAGATATGGGAGATAGAGAACTACCAGACGTATCCTGATATGCGCGTGGAGGTCTTTAACCGATGGGGTAACAAAGTGTACAGCTCTAAAGGCTATGGTGTGCCATGGGACGGTACACACAATGGAAAGGAGTTACCTGTAGCCACTTACTATTACCTCATTTATCTCCGTAGTACAGATGAGGAGCCGATTTCTGGCAACGTGACTATTATCCGATAAGACATGAACAAGTCGCTTATACTAATTATAATACTTTTATGCTTTGCCATTACCACGCAAGTGCGGGCTCAGCAGCGCCCGCAGTATAGCCAATACATGCTGAATGGCTTTCTGCTGAACCCGGCTATCGCTGGCATTGAGGATTACGCAGATTTGAGGGTGGGCCACCGCAGGCAGTGGGTGGGGCTGGAGGGGGCTCCGACAACTTACTATGTGTCAGCGCACACGCCATTAAACAAAGGGGCCTCGGGGAACAAGTACCATCGGGCATTGGCACATCATGGCATGGGAGCCATCCTTCATACTGATGAGACGGGCCCTTTACGCCGTACGGGCCTTAGTGTGTCGTACGCCTACCACCTGCCCATTACGACCAAGATCAATGTGTCGGCTGGCGTATCTACTGGCTTGATAAGAAACTCTATTAACGCCAGCGAGCTTGAGTTTGGCAATGATAATGATCCGCTGATAGGTGGCGGAAACATCAGAAACACCATGCTGGACCTTAACCTCGGGTTTTGGGTGTACTCCCGCAACTTCTCGGTAGGAGTAGCCGGCGCACAGCTGCTGGAGGATGCCGGGAGCTTGGATGAAGGCATAACGCCGGACGATGAAGCAAACCTGGGCCTGCAAAGACATTACTTCGCTACAGCTAGTTACCGTTTTGAACCAACCGAAGAACTTGATGTAATTCCAAGCGTGATGTTAAAGCTGGCAAGTCCTAGCCCAGCCTCTATCGATGCCAGTATGCGGGTGCTATATGATGAACGGTTTTGGGTAGGGGCTGGCTACCGGCACAAGGATGCCCTGGTGGGCATGGTCGGTGTTTATGTGAGTCCTCTGCTGGATGTCTCCTACTCTTACGACTACACGCTGTCAGACTTAAACCAGGTAAGCGCCGGTACCCATGAGATAGTCATTGGCTTTAAGGTGTTGAATAACCGTCGTGTAATTTGTCCGCAGTGGGTTTGGTAAGTTGTGTAGCATCGTGCCCCAATAAGTAGTCAAGACAAGAAGAGACAACAACAAGAGGGCTGCAGAAGTTATTCTGCAGCCCTCTTGTCTTATCCCCACGGATTTCCTGGGTTCCTGTCTCGTTACAAGGGCACCTCAGTTTCAGTTGAAACTTTAGGCTTCTCAGCCTACTTTTCTAAAACTTCTCTTCCAGCCAAAGAAAGCTGCTGCTCAGTACAAACAAGGCAAAGAACCAGAGTACGGACACTGGCTCCTCTTCAAAGGCTACAGGGGTATCAGGAGTGCTGTCCATTTTCTGCCTTGCGGCGTAATGTTGTACAGCCTGCCGCCGTGCCAGCCTGTTTTCGAAAGGCCAGGCGGAGGTATCCTGCACAA
Organism: Pontibacter ummariensis; assembly: GCF_900188175.1. GTDB lineage: Bacteria > Bacteroidota > Bacteroidia > Cytophagales > Hymenobacteraceae > Pontibacter > Pontibacter ummariensis. The sequence continues at coordinate 197,333 of NZ_FZOQ01000003.1, forward strand.
AGAAGTAAAAAGGTGCGCTATCAGAAGCCTGAACGGAGTACCAGCCACTATGCTGGGGCCAGTACGTGGCGCTAAACTGCTCTGGCTGCGTAAGGCTCTGTGCAAGAGCAAGTCGGTTCCGGGTGGAGCCGTTGAGGGCGCTAACAGTAGCAGTAGGTGCTGTTGTGTTAGTTTTGGCTGTGTAGTCAGTATAGAAAAGCTGCATGGGCCTGCCTGCCTGGGGCATTTGCGGGTCTCCTACCCTCCAAAACTTCTCCTGCACACTTAGCTTCGCTACCGCTGAAAGTAAGTTAGCCCAATAGCCGGCATACACCTCCTCCTTACCTTCCAGTTGCCAGGGGAACGTCTCCGGAACCACACTTAAGGCTACTTTTCCCCAGCTTTCCTGTCGCAGTACGGCCAGGAGGTTCTCGCCAGACTCCTCTACTAAGCCTGTTGTCGACTTTATTCCTGTTAAGGCGTAAGGCCCAGTTGTTAACGTAGTGGTTATACCATCCCAGGAGGCTTGAACAGAGCGAGGGCCCTGTGATAGGCGCTTCCCTTCAAAAGCAGTGAAAAAGGCTGTATGAGGGCTATTACCAGGCTCATTCGCAAGCGTCAACACACCTAGGCCTTCTTCCCGAACAGCTCTTTCCAGTGCTACCCGTTCAGCAGAACTCAGATCCTGCAGTGCCTGCGGTTCGGTAATCACGACATCAAACGCCTGTAGTAGCCTTGGGGTAACACGGCCCAGGTTCTGTTTCGGCATATTAACCCACTCACTTTGGCTGATACCCTTGCTCACCTGAGTTCGTAAGGCTACACCGTGCTGCAGTTCTCCCAGGTGGTTCTTCAGAAACTTGAACTCAAAGGATGGGGCAGCGGCTAAAAGGAGTGTATTCAGTTTCTGTAAGGGTGCTACCTGAAGCGGTATCTGTCCTAAGGTGTCCTGCTTCTCCCCTGTTTTCCTTAGCAGGGTGTACGTAAACCGGCCCTCCTGCTTGGGTGTATAGTGCAGGGCGAAAGCCTGTGTCGTATCAGCTTTAATTAGAGCAGAATCCTGCAGGCTGCCTGCTGCCTGTAAGTAAAGCCATGCATCCACCTCTGTTGCGTTCTTATACTTTCCTGTTACGACAAGTGCCTCTCCCAACCGCATGTGCTCGGGCCAGCGAACAGCTGTTACGCCAGTCGACAAAGGGCTAAGGTGGGGCACAACGCTAATATTTTCTAAGGTGCCTAGTTCATGTTCTTCCAGTCCGTAGCCTAACAGGTGTACTGTTTGCAAACCGGGTTGTTCTTGCTTCCAGGTAGCGAGATCTGGTACAGCGGGAGCGCCCTCCTGGTGCAGTTTATAAGCATACACTTCAGTCCTGGCCTCTGTATTGTTCAACAATGCCTCCAGCGTGTCTGCGTCATAGCCTTCTGTTAGAAGGATAGCCGATGAGGGGCGAATGGCCTGTTGCCGGGTAGGCGGAAAGACCAGTAACACCAGGCTGATGCCCGCTACCACACTCGCAAGCAGGCGCCACCCCAATCGCTGCCGGTTAGGTCTGCGCCAAGTCAGCCATGCCAGCAACAGGACCGCCAGGGAAGCTAAAAGCCAGGGTAAATAAGGGTGTAGATACTGTGGCACGTCTTACGGCTGGTTTAGTTGTTTAAAGTATTCTCTCGATAACTGGCTGCGGGAAGTTGTCTTTTGCTGTGGCGTCTGTGCAGTAGGAGGTAAAAGAGTAGCCCAGGCATGCTCTACACTGGCCAAACATGTTGCGCACAGCTTCTTTTTACTTTGGATGTCCGAGATGAGAGTACGGAGGTCCTGTAGGGGCCGCAGGTAGCCTCCCGGCCTATTGAGTGTTTGCTGTGCCAACTCCTGCCCTGCCCGCTCCAGTACCTGTGCATCGGCTTGCTTATACTGGCCATGCTGCTTGTAGCCCTCCAACCAGTTAAGGGCTGCCCGGGTATGAGGAAACTGAGGTTTTTTCTCTACTTGCTGTTTTTCTGAGGGGGGCGTAATCTTATGCAGTTCTCCTGTTAAGCGGAGCTCAGGTTCTTTTAGCGGAGGGGCCTCGAAACCTGTCTTGGCCACGTAAGCGCGGGTGCTCTGTTGTACATCCTTCAGCATGCGGAGTGCCTTGTACTCGTAAGGCAATGCTTCTTTGGGCTTGTGCGTGCGCAGGCGCAACTCTGCTTCCCACATCTGGGCAAGAGCCCCTTTCAGTTTGGCTTTCACAGCGGGCTCAAAAATGGTGGCTTCTCCCTCCTGGTCGTGCTTGTGCATGTAGGGTGATAGGAGGGCATCCGGGCTGTTTTTATCCTCGAATTCCGGGTGATCATGGCCGTCGCCGGAGAAGTGCTGTGCCTCCTCGTGCCCCTCCTCTCCTTCTGGAATGCCGCCCCCTGGCCCAATACCACTCTCAAACTCCTCTCCCAAGAACTTACCGTAGCGCAGGCGCAGTAGTTTCTGGTCTACCCCGATGTTGTTTGACCGTTCTTCAAACTCCGCCCGGCTGATGCTGTTCTGTTCCTTTATTAGCTTTTCTGTGTCGATGATGATCTGGCGCTGGCTCCGGAAGTATTCGGGCACAGGGTTCACGCCCATCGACATGTCAAAGGCTGCCTCTACAATGGTGGTATCCTCTATTTGCACAAAATAAACATCAGAGCGGGTGTAGCCCTGCTGCTTATCCCAGGCCTGCAGGTAAAAGTAAAGCTCATCACCAAAGCTCATGCCCAGCTTTTGCAGGTCCAGGGTTTGACTGACTTTATAACTGCGGGAGTTACCTTTCAGGTCCAGCTTGATCTTTTCTTCCCGGAATTTCACGGCCTCGCCGCTGCCTTTCGCAACCGTTGCGACCATGTTAGCATCCCGGATGCCATAGTCATCGGAAAGCTGCGCCAGGAGCTTTACCCGCTGCGGCTCGCCCAGGCGTATTTCAGTGTACTGCTCCGGCCTTTCGAGCTGAATAAGAGGTGCCTCATCCGGAACAAGCTCTACGGTATAAAAAGCGGATTGCTTTCCGTTTAGGTTAATGGTGTAGAGAGTAGGCGTGGTAAAGCGACGAGAGAAGGTGTACTCGTTCTTTTTTACTGTAAAGTCCTCAGGAGTTTCTCCGCTTAGCTCCAGCTGTAAAGCATGGGCCGGCTTGTTCGTTCGTACCCGCCAGGTAACATTGGCGCCTTCTTCTATCCGTAAACTCAAGTTGTCGGCCTGGTAAGCTTTCTTTCCTGTGTACGCTGGTGGCGTAATGCTTACCTCTACGCCTTCTATCACCGTGGCGGTGTCTCCCGCAGGAGCCGGCGCATCAGGAAAAGCCACTTTCATTTCAGGAGGAGAGGACCCCGGAACCAGGGGGGCGGCAGGCAAATAAAGGATGCCGGCGGAAAGTACCAGGGCTAACCCGAGTGCCAGGTAAGAGGGTGCAGGGCGCAGGGCATAGGTCTTTTCCTTTTCCGGATGGAGCTCCTGTAAAGTAGAGGCTATTTTTTGCTGCTGCAGACGTTGGAGCAGGTTGTGAGGCTCCTGCAACAGCAGTTCAGCGCTGTCTTCCAGTTGAGGGTACTGCCGGTTTAAATGCCGTGCGACCTGCTGCAGGCTTGTCTTGTTGATTTGCCTCCAGCGCAAGGCTAGGTACAAGATTGCTCCTAGAGTGAGAGACACAGCTGTAAAAGCCAGTACAGGAGCCTCAAACCCCCACCTGTAAAGGACAACGATACCCACCACCATGGCTGCTGCTGCTTGCAAGGCATAAAGCCATAGCTTTGCCTGTACATAGCGGCGGCGAATCCGACGGAGAGTCTGTATACTTTGCTCTGTTGCCATGCTTATTCTTTGCTGCGCCTTCCGGCGTTGATCCTTTCCGTTAAAAACAGCACAAACGCAGCCAGCACAAACCAAGGTAACAGGTGCTGTCGTTTCGCTGCAGGTGTTGCAGGAGCAGCAAGTGTTGTTCTTCTGCTCGGCAGGAGCTGCTGCTCATCCAGTGCCCGTAGATCATGAAAACCGACCTCGGGCTGCGCAAACAGCAGGGGGAGTAATAATTCAGGTAGTTGAGGGCTCTGCCCCAGTTCACTCCAGGTTGGGCTAAACCCGCTTCTGAACTGGTAGACATTGCCCTTGCCGTAAGGTCTCACGGAAAGCAAAGGATCGCTGTTCATGCCTGCCCAGATCGTTCTTGCCTCCTCGCCTGGCGCAGGTAAACTGTTTAGCAGGTGTATTCTGGCAGTTGCGCCTGTGGGGGTTGCCATTCTTGTCTGTGTCGCTATGGGGGTTGCCCCAGGTTGAAGCCACAAGGTAGTTCCCTCCTGCGCGACCCGCTGCATCAAGCTTTCCGGCACCATCTCTTCCTGTAACCAGAACACCCAATCGGCAAGTGAGTCAGGTTGGGTAGTAACCTGAACAGGAAGGCCCGTATAGCTGCTAATTGCCCCTAATGCCGCCTGCAGGTGCTTTACTTCTTCCTGCTGCGCCTCGTTTGCCAGCAGGCTTACCTGCAGCGGCTTCTTCTGTATCTTTACCTTACTGATGTAAGGGCCTACCATAGCCTGTAAAGTGTCCCCTCTTTTTTGCAACTGCATAACACCTGTTCTCAGGCTAACGCTTCTTGCAGAAGCGGCCGTACGGTGGTGTGTATAGGTACTACCCTCACGCGTGCTGTTACCCAGGAATAAAAGCAGGCTGTCGGGGGCGCTTTGTACGGCTAGCTGTAACCAGTCGGCGGAGGCCTCAGAGGCTAGTGGCACCCAACGAACATTGCCGAGCATACTAGCAGGGCGGGCACCCCTAAAAAAGCGCTGCTGGTCTGAGGTGAAGAGCCAGGCGCTATCCTGTTGGTACTTGTGCTTTTCAGCTAGAGCTGCTAAAAGGCTCCAGTAGTTGCTGTTAGTACGGACTATAGAGTCTAGGGGGCTGTCGCTCAGCTTTTTCCACTGTTCGGTTGAGATCTCTTTGAAATCTGGCGTGTAAGTATGCAAGGTGTAGCCCTGCCGCAAGAGGCTGTTTATGCTAGGCACGAGAGGTTTTAGACTGGAACTATAAAGCAGCTCCTCCCCAATATAAACAGCCTTTCGTCCTGCAACCTTCTGTTCTTGCTGCACCCACACGGGCTGTGCCAGTGCTACAGCTAACAACAGGAGGATGGCGCAGCGAAGCAGCAGTAGCCACAGCTGGTTAAGTTTAACACGGCTCCAGCGCTTACTGGCCGCAGCCTCCAACCAGCGCAGGCTGCCCACCTTTACTGTTTTCCCCTGTCGCTTGTTCCAGAGGTGGATAGTGATGGGGATGAGTACGGCCGATGCTGCCAAGAGCCAATATGGTGCGAGGAAAGCCAATTATAAACGCGTAATAATGTATTTGAAGTGATAAGTTCAGGATGGCTAGAGTTAGTATGCCGCAGCGGACTATCCGTACAGCAGTCGCTTTTGCAGAAAGGCGCGCAAGGCTTTATCGAGCGGTGCTGTCGTGGTAAACCGGTCGTAGGCGATCTGGCGGTTGCGCAGGTTACTTTCTGTTTTCTCCAGCCACTCCTGTAGCCGTTGCAGATAAGCTTTCCGTTGCTCTCCAGTACTTACCTGCATCGTCTGCCCCGTTTCCAGGTCCTCAAAGGTAAGCGTGCCGCTGTAAGTAAAGTCTAACTCGTTATGGCTCATCAGGTGAAATAAAAGTAACTCATGGCGCTGTGCCCCTAATTTATAGAGCAACTCCGATATCTCTTCCTCCTGCTCATACAGGTCTGTCAGAAACACGGTCAGCTCCTTTTGCCGTCGGTCTGCCAGCAGGTTCGTAGCCATTTGTGCGTCCGGGAACCTGCCCTGCGGCTTTACCTCTGCTAATTGGTGCCAGAAGCGCTGCAGGTGCATGTTATCGGAGCGGGGCGTTAAGTTGATAAGCTGATGCTCGTGCAGCACGTATAGCCCTATAGCATCGCCTTGTGTGGTAGCCAGGTAGGCCAACGAGGCAACCAGGAAGCGGGCATAGTCCATTTTGCTGATGCCGTTCTGGTCTTCGTGGCCCATCGACGCACTGCCATCCAGAATAAAGCGCACTGTGATGTTGGTGTCTACCTCGGCCTCGCGAATATAGTAGCGATCAGAGCGGGCAAACATCTTCCAGTCCAGCTGCCGCAGGTCATCACCCGGCTGGTAACTGCGGTACTGGCTAAACTCCAACCCTGCCCCACGCCGCAAGCTCTGGTTCTGCCCTGCCATAAAGCCCTCTACTACTACTTTGGCTAGCAGCGGCAGGTCTTTTATGGTGGCGAGAACTGTCGGGTCTATGAATTTGTGAGAAGGGCTTGCCATTTGTCTCTTACTTGATGTACTTAAGCCAACACCGCCTTGGGCAGCGTGATGCTTTCCAGCAGCTCGTCTACTACTTTGTCCGGTGTTATGCCTTCTGCCTCTGCTGTAAAGTTCACCAACACCCGATGGCGCAACACAGGGTAAGCCATTACCCGAACATCCTCCGCCGTTACGGCGAAGCGGCCATGCAGCAGTGCCCGGGCTTTGGCCGTCAGGATAAGCGCCTGTCCGGCTCTTGGGCCTGCTCCCCAGCGGCAGTAGGTCTTCACAAAGTTAACAGTGGTACTGTCAGGGCGGGTAGCCCGAACGATCCGGTTAACATACCTCAGCAGGTCTTCGCTGATGCTCACCTCTCTTACCAGTTGCCGCAGTAGCATAATTTCTTCACCCGTCAAGCTTGGTTGTACCTGTGCTTTTCGGGTACCCGTGGTATTGGCCAGGATGTTTAGCTCCTCCTGTTCTGTGGGGTACTTTATTTTGATGTACAACAGAAAGCGGTCCAGCTGCGCTTCCGGCAGCGAGTAAGTCCCGGCTTGCTCGATCGGGTTTTGAGTAGCTAACAGGAAGAAAGGCTGTGGGAGCTGGTAGGTCTTGCCTGCATAGGTTACCTCATACTCCTGCATGGCCTCCAACAAGGCAGACTGGGTTTTGGGAGGTGTGCGGTTGATCTCATCTGCCAGCACGATGTTAGAGAAGATAGGCCCTTCGTTGAACTTAAAGAAACGCTTACCTGTCGCATGGTCCTCTTCCAGCACCTCCGTACCGAGGATGTCTGTAGGCATCAGGTCCGGAGTGAACTGGATACGGCGGAAGTCCAGGTCCATCGCATTGCTCAGCGTGCGTACCAGCAAGGTCTTTGCCAGCCCCGGTACGCCCTCCAGTAAGCCATGGCCGCCAGCCAGCAAGGTGATCAGCACCTCGTCCAGTACTTCTCCCTGCCCCACGATTACTTTTTGTATCTCCTGCTTTAGCCTTGGCAATTTGTTAAGCAGGGCTTGTATGTCTCGTTCTGTCATTTAAGGATGACTTGTGATTCTAAAGATTGGAAGCCTGTAGGAGCTTCGCACACTGTGAGGTCTTGGCCTGCCCATCAACTCGTTAAAGCGTACATAATGATGTTGACACCGAACTTGGTATTGTCCTCGGCCAGCCAGCGCTTGTTCCGGAAGTCGTAGTCCCACTCACAGCCGTAGTCTTTGTTGCTGTAGAGTACCGCAATGCGGCCATTCACTTCTATCGCTTTCAGGTAGTCGTGCACCAGGTCATCGCCCCAGCCGTTAAGCTCAAAAGAGGTGGTAGGAGGGCCTTCCTCAAAGGTAAAAAAGGACTTGTACAGCTTGTGGTTGTTTGGGATCTTCTTCAGTACGCTTTGCCCAAAGATCTGCCGCATCTGCTCTTCGAACGATCGCGCAAAAAGACCGTCGATGTCGTGGTTGCAGTCATCCACGAACACAAAGCCTCCGTTGCGCACATAGGTCTCGAAGTTTTGCCGCTCTTTCTGGTTAAACTGTACCAGTTTATGCCCACTCAGGTAGCTGAAAGGGTATTTGAACAGTTCCGAACTCTCCAGCGCCACTACTTTCTCCTGCTCCTCTACCGGTACTGTCGTGTATTGGATAAGCGAGTGCAGCAGGTTACTGGGCATGCGCGGGTCTGTGTCCCAGTTGCCGGAGCGGTATTGTAAACGAACGAAGGTAAAAGGCTGCACAGGTCGAAAGCAGGGATTAAAACAACTGCCATCCCGAACAACAAGAGAGACCTGTTACTAATTCATAGTAGGCCTCTCCTGTTGTCTGGTGACAGAAGTTATGGGAACAACTCAACAGCTTTTATACCGCGTCTGAAAGGCTCGTAAACGTAAAGTCGCGAATCTTCATCGGTGGGATCAGGCTACCACTGATGCGCTGCGGTTTGCCAAGCGCCTCCAGGTTGTTCAGCATGATCACAGGGCTCTCGTTAAAGCGGAAGTTCTTTACCGGGTACATGATCTTGCCGTTCTCGATGTAAAAGGTGCCATCACGGGTCAGGCCGGTGTAGAGCAGCGTTTGCGGGTCTACCGTGCGGATGTACCACAGGCGCGTGACCAAGATACCACGTTTGGTGCTCTTGATCATGTCTTCCAACGACTCGTTGCCACCGGCCATGATCACATTGCCTGGCGCAGGAACAGCCTTCACGCCTTTTTTGGCGGCCCAGTAACGGGAATTGTACATGTTCTTTACCACGCCCTTGTCGATCCAGGTAATCTTCTCCTGGGGGCGTCCGTCTCCGGCAAAAGGAGAGGAGGGTACCTCCGGATTCGTCGGGTCGGAGTACACGTTGATGCGCTCATCCACCAGCTTCTCGCCCAGTTTCGTCAGCCCCCCGGCTTTGCTGAGGAAGCTGCGGCCCTCTTCGGCATTGCGCTGGTCCATGTTAAAGAACATGTTTTGCAGCAGGTCGATGGAGGCGGCTGGCTCCAGGATAACAGTGTACTTACCAGGCTCCAGTGCCTTCGCGTTACGGGAGCCTACTGCTTTATCGGCAGCTATCTTCGAAGCGATAGCAGTATCCAGCTTACTGGAATCACTAAAGTCCTGCGTTACATAGCCTGAGCCGGTGCCGTCCTCTGTACGCATGGTCACTGAAAAGTCCACCACTGTAGAGGGGTGGTAGGCAAACAGGCCCTTGTTATTCATTTTAGCTATGAACCGGGTATAATGCTCCAGGAAGCCGGCAGCCGTAAGGCCTTTGTCTGCCGCGGCCTTGATGCTTTTGGCAGCTGCTTCGGCCCGGAAAGCCGGGTCTATCTTAGCAGTGGTATCGAAGTGCTCCCGTGTGGTAATGTAAGTCTGAGGGCCCAATAACTCGATGTACTCCGGGCTTTCCGGGGCGATACGGGCGATCTCCTCTGAACGGCGGATCACCTTCTCCAGCGACTTGTCGTCGAACTCATTAATTGTGGCCACACCTGAGCGCTTGCCGAAGCGAGACTCCACGGACATAGACACGTTTTCTTCGGCGCCACTGGTCGACACCTCATTCCGGGCGTAGCGGATGTTGCCGCCGACGTTGCCGCTAAGCGTGACCTCACACTCGTCGGCCTTCGAAAAACTCAGGGCTTTCTTCAGTATCGCCTGAGCTTCTTCTTTACTTAATATTGCCATTTTACTGATGCGCTAGATAAGATTGGAAAGACTTAGATTTTTCTGGCGGTGTTGATCACGTTCACGCCATTAAAACGGGTGTGGGCAGAGCCGTGCGATACCGCGCTTACCTGGCTCGGCTGGCCCTTGCCATCAAAGAACGAGCCGAACAAACGGTAGTCGCTCTCGTCGCACATATCAGCGCAGGAGTTCCAGAATTCCTGCGTGTTGCTCTGGTACGCCACGTCCTCTAATGGACCCACAATCTTGCCGTTCTTGATCTCGTGGAAGGTAGTGCCACCGAACTGGAAGTTGTAGCGCTGCTGGTCGATGGAGTACGAACCGCGGCCCGCGATGTAAATGCCTCTGTCTACACCGGCAATTAATTGGTCCACGTTCTTTTTCTCCTTGCCCGGTGCCAGGGAAATGTTGGCCATGCGCTGGAACTGCACCGAACTCCAGTTGTCGGCATAGCAGCAGCCATGCGACTCTTTCTCGCCCAGGATGTGCGCCTGGTCGCGGATGGCCTGGTAGTTCACCAGCACGCCGTTCTTAATCAGGTCCCACTGCTTCGTCTTCACGCCTTCGTCGTCCCAGCCCACATAGCCCAGGGAGCCTTTCTGTGTCTTGTCGGCGAAAATGTTCACCTTGTCAGAGCCGTACTTGAAGTTCTTCGTCTTCCACTTATCCAGTGTGGCGAAGGAAGTACCGGCATAATTAGCTTCGTAACCCAGCACGCGGTCCAGCTCCAGTGGGTGCCCCACCGACTCGTGAATTGTTAAGCCCAGGTGGTTCGGATCCAGTACCAGGTCGTACTTGCCTGCCATCACTGATTTGGCTGTCAGCTTTTCACGGGCCTGCTTAGCGGCCAGGGCAGCATCCTCCAGCATGTCATATGCATAGCGGTAGCCGGTCAGGCCAGTGCCTTCCGGTCCTTTTATCTTTTCAGATGCCTTGGGGATCATGTACTCGTAGCCCAGGCCCATCGGCGCGCTCAGGGCCTCGCGGGTCTTGAACTTACCCGTAGCCTTATCCACGGCTGTAACTGTAAAGTTCGGCCAGATGCGGTGCACGTCCTGGTCAATGTAAGAACCTTCGGTAGAGGCAAAGTATTTCTGTTCGTTTACCTGAAACAAAGCAGAGTTCACGAAGTTAGCCCCGTTATCCATGGCGGCGGCGTTAGCGGCCAGAAGCAGGTCTGCTTTCTCGCTTACCGGCACCTCAAAGGCATTCTTCTCGATGGGGGTGCGCCAGCTTACTTCGCCGTAGCTTTGCACGGGGGCCAGCTGCACCGGCTCTTTCTGCAATTTGGCATTTGCCTTAGCGATGGCTACGGCTTGCTCTGCTGCTTTGGCTACACCCTTATCGGATACATCAGAGGTAGCGGCAAAACCCCAGGTGCCGTTAGCCAACACGCGCACACCTACCCCGAAGGACTCAGCGTTTACTATGTTCTGCACCTGCTTCTCACGGGTAAAGATGTACTGCTGCAGGTAACGGCCGATACGCACATCGGCATAAGAGGCACCTTTTGATTTGGCTGTGTTCAGGGCCACATCGGCCAGTCTTTTCTTCAGGGCTATGTCTACGGTTTCAAGTGCTTTCTCCGGGGCGATGATGTCGCCGAACACCGGGATAGAAGGCAGCATTAAACCACCGAAGCCAAGCGCCGATAACTCAAGAAAGTTACGTCGTTTCAAGGTAGTGAAGGTTAGTTATGAGTTTAGTTTTGAGTATCTAAGTATAGCGATTGAAATTATCTTGTCAAAATATCACCATCTTTTTAAGCTAAAGGCGCGCTTTTTATAGATGAACCAAAGGCAACCATATACAAACTTGGCACAAAAAAGCGCGCCAGGCCTCTACAGGCCTGGCGCGCTTTAATCAAAATAATATACTCTGAGAAGATGGAAAAGGCTGACAGGCCTTGCCTTAGTTCCTGCTGATCATAAGGCCGGGCTCATGATCGGCAGCGAAAGCATAATCAGCAAAGTTGGCGACATCGAAGTCAAAACCAACGGCGGATGCAATTTCTGTAGGGGAATCCAGGACCTCAATCTTTACACGCCCAATGCCTTTGCTGTGGAACTCGAGTTCTTTGGCTGCTGCTTCTGACACATCAATAATGCGGTCGCCCACAAAAGGCCCTCTGTCATTGATGCGCACGACAACAGATTCATTGTTGGCGAGGTTGGTAACTTTCACTTTCGTACCGAAAGGAAGTGTCTTGTGTGCAGCGGTCATCTCGTACTTGTTGTAAAGTTCGCCACTGCTGGTCTTTTTGCCATGATAGCGGCTCCCGTACCAGGAAGCTGCCCCCTTTTGGGTCTTGGCTTTTGAGGAGTTGTTTTGTGCTAAAAGTGGTTGGCTAACGCCGATAATGAGAAAAATGATTACTGTTAAAAGGTAGCACTTTCTATTATCATTCATATCACGTAATAGTTGGTGAAGCGACAAAGGTAAGACAAAATTTGCTAAAAGAGCCCTTTTAAGCTTCGATGTGGCCGAGGGTAGAGGGGGATACGGGAGAAACTGCTAAATTTGCTATAAGTCAGGTAATGCAAGAATGTTTGTTTAACGGCTGTAAGGTGGGATTTTTGGCCTGGTTAGAGTATTAGATATAGGCTATAAAAAATAGTTAATTTTTTTTCAAAAAACAAAATCGCCACCCGGCAAAACGGACCTTTTTTACAGGTAGCCGAGGTCTTTTACCCGGCTTTGGGACAAAAACGAATGATCAATTATGGACTTTGGAAAGCTGTCGGATATCAGTCATGTAGACTTTACCCTGCCCCCTAGTCACCCGCGTACTTTGCAGTTGCTGCAACAGTCCGGTAACTACGAAAAGCCCCGGGTACATGTAGGCTTGCCGGTGTGGGTAAACAAAGCATGGGTAGGCAAATACTATCCTGTCAGGATGCCCGAGAAGGAGTCCTTGCTGTGGTATGGCAAACAGTTTAATACCATTGAGCTAAACAGTACCCATTACCATATCCCCAGCCCTGACACCATTGACCGATGGCGGCACATGGTCCCCCACCACTTCCGGTTCAGCCCAAAATTCCCGCAGCTTATCAGCCACGAGGCCGCTCTGCGAAGCACGCAGGATGTTACCGCTGCTTTTTGTGCGTCTATCGCCGGGCTGGAGGAGAGATTAGGGACCTCTTTCCTGCAATTGCCTCCTACCTTTGGTCCGCGCCAGTTGTCTGACCTGGAGGCTTTTGTGCGCTTTGTTCCGGAAACGATACCTTTTGCAATAGAACTGAGGCACCCGGATTGGTATGCGGATAAGGTAGCTTCGCAGGAGCTCTTTGACGTGCTGGAGAAGCACCGCGTGGGAACGGTACTGACAGATGTGGCCGGCCGGCGGGACATGCTGCACATGCAGCTGGCCACCCCTGCGGCCATGGTGCGCTTTGTAGGCAATGGCCTGCACCCGACTGATTATACCCGGATAGACAGCTGGGTGGTGCGCCTGCAGGAGTGGTTCGACCATGGTTTGCAGGAGCTGTACTTCTTTGTGCACGAGCCGGACAACACGCAGGCCCCGGAACTGGCTACTTACCTGATCGAGCAGCTGAACAAAGTGTGCGGATTCGACCTAAAGCCGCCAAAGAAGTTTGTACAGCCTGTGCAGGGGGAACTGTTCTAGTTTCAGGTGGGAAGTTGTCGCTTAACAAGGTGCATAAACAAAAGAAGGGGCTGTCTCATGCGAGACAACCCCTTCTGCTTTCTAGAGCAAGTGCTATGGCTTTGTCCTTCCTCCTTTGTTTTTAAAGCTTACAGCTTAAACGTGTCGTCGGCCAAGCCTTTGTTAACCTCCACGTTCTGTACTTCCGCCTTGATTACTTGCGGGCCCACAGTCGTCTCTGTTACATAAGGAAGCTTTACACCGTTCACCTCTTTGTAATTGCTGTAGCTCTTCGTCTGGGTGATCACGCCTTGCGGCGATTGCAGGTTGTTTACTTCTTTCAGGCGAAGGCCGGAGTCTTTTGCGAAGTAATGGGTAGCTTTCTGACCGTTTGGCAAGCTAACCTCTACCACGTAGGCGTCTTTGCCATCTACCTTCTCCATGCCTGTGAGTTGGGTCTTGATACCCAGTTTATCGTACAGGAGGGCAGCGAACAGGTTAGTCTCCAGTTTTTGGGCGGCCAGTTCCTCTTTGGTTATTTCCTTGTTTACGCCCTGCATCGGGGCTTCCATCTTCCCTTTATCGCCATTGATAACCACGCGCTGAATTGGGTTGTTGTTCATCAGCACCTGCACAGCAAACTTGTCGTTGCCCTTCTGCTGCTGTACAACAGTTAGCGGCATTCCTTGTATTGTGGCATTGCTGGTAACCGTGATGTCCTTCAGCTTCTCGATGTTTGCTTTGCCGCCGATTGCTTTGATGTAGTCTGCGATAACCTGCTCAGCCGTTACGCCTGCTGGTACGCCCATGGCTTTGCGGTCTACTTTCTCGCCGGTTGTGGAGTAGTAGGCGATGCTGTTATCGTCCTTGTCAAACTTCTGCAGTTTGTCGGCTATCTCGGAGGCATTGCCTACGGCCACCACATACATCTTGTCTGGCTGCACATATTTCTGCGCCACACGCTGCACGTCCTCTGCCGTGACAGCCTCTACCTTTTTCAGGTAGTTAGCATAGTAATCTTCTGGCAAGCCATAGCGGGCTGTGTTGATGGCGTAAACGGCTACCGTAGCAGGGTTTTCCAGGCCACGGCCAAAGCTGCCCATGACGTAGGCTTTGGCATCACGTAGCTCTTCGTCCGTCACCTTTTCGCTACGGATCTTGCTAAGCTCGTTTATGAACTCTACCACGGCGCTGTCCGTCACGGCATTCCGCACGTTCGCGCTCGCATTAAAACGGCCCAGGATCTCATCGCTGTTGATGGAGGAGTAAGCCCCGTACGTATAGCCATGGGTTTCCCGTAGGTTCTGGAACAGACGAGAGTCCATGCCGCCACCCAGGATGTTGTTCATCAATTGGGCCGCTACGGCATCCTCAGCCCCGGGCTTCAGGTCGGCAGGGTTTGTTAGCACCAGGGAGCTCTGTACTGCGCTTGGGCGGTCTACGATTACCACCTGCGTTTCTTTAGGGCGCTGTGGTAGTTCGTAGTTCTTTTCCGGCACAGTGCCTTTCTCCCATTTCGCTAACGATTTCTTCAGGAGCTTTTTTACCTCCTTTGGCTTTACATCACCCACCACAGCCAGGTAGCCGATATTCGGTTTGAAATAGGTGTTGTAATAGCTCTGAATATCCTGCAGCGTAATGTTGTCAACCGTTTCTTCGGTCATCAACTCTCCGTATGGGTGCTCCTTGCCGTACAGCACCATGTTTCGGGTGCGGCTGGCAATGGCATCAGGGTTATCCTTCGACTGGGCCAGGCTGGCTTTCATTTGCTTTTTCACCTTGTCCAGTTCCTCCTGCGTGAACTTCGGGTGCAGCAGGGCATCTGTGGTCAGGTCCACCAGCGTTGGGAGGTGCTTCTTCAGGGCAGAGGCATTAAAGCCGGTGGAGGAGAAGCCCAGGTCGGCGCCGATAAAGTCTACCTGCTCGTCAAACTGGTCTTTGGTGCGGGTAGTGGTGCCCGTACGCAGCATCTGCCCGGCTGCCTGTACGTAACCGGCCTTGTCGCCTTCCAAAATCGGGTCGCGGTCCAGCACCAGCGACATGGATACCACGGGTTGCTTGTGGTTCTCTACCACATACACCTTCAGGCCGTTTTTGAGTGTAAAGCTTTCATATTCGCCCAGCTCAATGGTAGGGGCAGGGCCTGGGGGCGGAGGAGTAGTTCGTTGTGCTTGCGTTGGCATGGCAAACATGAGCGCCAAAGCAAGAAATGCGGCACTATAAAGTTTCTTTATCATAATCAGGATAAGTCTTAGTTGTTCTTTTGAGCTGACTTCGGCAGGTAGTGCAGTACCACACGGTTGTCCTTGGTCAGGTACTTTTTGGCTACGCGCTGAATATCGTCTTTCGTCACGTTCAGGTAGCGCTGCAGCTCTGTGTTGATCAGGTTCGCATCATCGTAGTACACGTGGTAGTTGGCCAGGCTCTCAGCGATGCCTGCTACGGTGCTGTTTTGCTGCACAAAGTTACTTTCTACCTGGTTGCGCAGTTTCTGGAACTCCCGGTCCGAAAGCGGCTCTGTTTTTACGCGCTCGATCTCAGCGTTCATCGCTTTTTCCAAGTCATCCACCTCTACGCCCATATTGGCGATAGCGAAGGTCAGGAATAGGCCCGGATCTTCGGTAGGGAACGGAATCGAGGCGGCAGCCACTGCTTTTTGCTGCTTGTCTACCAGTGCCTTCGGCAAACGGGCACTCTCACCGCCAGATAACAGTGTGGTTAGCATGGAAAGGGCATAGTAATCGTCTGTGCCCTGTGCCGGCACGTGGTAAGCCTGGATAACGGCAGGCAGCTGGATGTTGTCATACACGACTTTACGACGCTCTTCTGTCTGCTCCGGCTCCACTACGTTCGGGCGAGGAATCTCTTTGGTGCCCTTCGGAATACCTCCAAAGTATTTCTCGATCATCTTCTTGGTTTCCTCTATGTTGATATCGCCTGCTACAGAAAGGGTAGCGTTATTCGGCACATAGAAGGTCTTGTAGAAGTCGCGGAACTCGTCGATGCTGGCTGCGTTCAAATCTTCGAAGGAGCCGATCGGCATGGTCTTGTAGGGGTGCTCTTTGTAAGCCAGGGCGAACACGTTCTCCCCTATTGAGCCATAGGGCTGGTTGTCGATGCGTTCGCGCTTCTCTTCCTGCACAACCTTGCGCTGTGTTTCTACGCCTACCTCATCTATTTTTGCGTGCTTCATGCGTTCTGCTTCCAGCCACAGGCCTAACTCTACCTGGTTAGACGGGAGCAGCTCATAGTAGTAGGTGCGGTCGAAAGAGGTATTGGCGTTGAGGGCGCCGCCGGCTTTCTGTACCAGCGAGCTGTACTCACCGCGGTCGATGTTCTCCGTGCCTTCGAACATCAGGTGCTCGAAGAAATGGGCAAAGCCGGAGCGGCCTTCCACTTCGTTTTTGGAGCCTACGTGGTACAGCACCGACACCGCTACGTTAGGGGTAGACTTGTCCTGGTGCAGGATCACGTGCAGGCCGTTCGGGAGCGTGTACTCCGTGAACTCGATCTTGTTGCCCTTTGTCTGTGCCATGGCTGTTAAGCTGGCAGCACACCACAAAAGGCAGAGGATAAACTTGCGTTTCATGCGTTTATAGATTGTTTGATGAGTGTATAACAATAGCTGTGTATGCCACGGCTCTTGTTATAGAATGTATAAAATTAATGCTAAGTTCAGGAAGAAACCAGCCGGCGCTTGCCGTATTCCAATTGATTCGGCCAAGATGGTATGTATGCAGACGAAGCAAAGCTTTTTATAGACGAACGAGACGTGCGAAAAAGCCTGGGTACGGCCTCTGTCATCACCTGAGGTTAACGGTTCCTTTAAAAGCAAGATCAGTACCAAAGCGACTAACTCGGCAGAAGAACAGAAAAAGTACAAGAAACAGCAGGTGCCAGGTAGCAGCGGGCCCCTTGCCCTGTGTCCGGCTGCTGCAGGCAATTTAATACATCCTTGGTAATTCGATGCCCTTGATCTTACGGTAGAGCCCCAGGGCAGCCTGGTCTGTAAGGCTGGCCACGAAGTCGGTAATGTGAACCATGCGCTCGTAGGCTGTGGCTGTATCCGGTAGACTTAAGTAGTGGGGTGGTACCAGTGCCGCCAGCTTGCGGTGGTGCTTCGATTCCGGCTTAAACGCGGCTTTCATGCAGGCATCCAGCAGGCCTCCCAGCACCTCGAAGCCGGCAGCCTCTATCTCCAGCACAGGCCGGTTCTGATAGATCAGCTTTATGGAAAGGTCCTTGATCTCGTCCAGCACAGGTTTGCAGGCCAGTTCGTTAATAAGAGGCTTATCGTAGGTACCCTCCAGTAGTTCCTGCTCATGCCGCAGAAAAACGGAAGTGCATGCTTCTATTAGTTTGCCGATGATGCGCGCGCGCAAGTAGCCGATCTCTTCCCGCCAATCGTAAAAGGTAAGGCTGGACTTGCGGTTCGGGTCATCGTCTAAGATCTGGCGGAGGAGTCCTAGCCCCTGCTCTTGGGGCACTAACCCTAGCTTTAGCCCGTCTTCAAAGTCGATGATGCGGTAGCAGATGTCATCAGCAGCCTCTACTAAAAAGGCCAGTGGGTGGCGGTGGTAGAACACCTCTCCGTCCTTCCCCTTCTTTAACAGCCCTAACTCTTGTGCAATGGTGTTGAACCAGTTCTTCTCTGTCTGGAAGAAACCGTACTTTTTTTCGCTGGTGTTTTTTGTGTTCAGAATGATCGGGAGCGACTCCTTCGGGTATTTGGTAAAGGTAGCCAGGGTGGTATAGGTCAGGCTAAGGCCTCCCGGCAAGTTGCAGTGCGCCGGGTAGGTGTACGTTAGCACCCGAAAGCCGGCTGCGTTACCCTCAAACCGTTGCAGGTCTGCTTTCTCCGCTTCTGTTAAGGACATCATATAAGGCCTGGCTTCCTCGCTTTGAAAGTAGGCCGAGATAGCATCCTCGCCCGAGTGGCCGAAAGGGGGGTTGCCAATATCATGTGCCAGACAGGCTGCTGCTACTATGTCACCGAAATCAGCCTCCTGTATGTTCTTTTCCTGTGCCAGCTTCGGGTAGCGTTCCAGAATGCTCTTCCCCACAATACGGCCTAGTGAGCGGCCGACCACCGATGCTTCCAAGCTGTGGGTAAGGCGGGTGTGCACGAAGTCGCTCTCCGGCATAGGCATTACCTGTGTCTTGTTCTGCAGCCTTCTGAAAGCAGAGGAAAACACGATCCGGTCGTAATCGCGCTGAAACTCGCCCCGTACCGACTCATCGGCCTTATACTTCGGGTCAGCGGTCTCGTACCGCTTCTTGGAAATCAGCTTGTCCCAGGTGGTTGTGTTTTGCATAAGGGTTGTGAGGTAGGTGGAAAAGAAACTAAAGGCTTAGCTCATCATAACACTGACGGCCAGCGTGCCCAAGAACAGCAAGGTTAGGGCAATAAGATACACGATGCCTACCGGGAGTAACATAACAAAGGTGCGCAGGTAGGACTGCTTGTAAACCCGGTGTAACGCGAGGAACAGGTAAACAACCGCGATCCAGAAGACCCAGGTATCCACATCAAAGCCCTCGAAGACAAACTCCACCCCGAGCGCCAGGATAACTAGTATAAAGAAGAAGGTGTGGAAGTGTATGGAGAACATCAGGTGTTCCACGTAGTTCCGCCGCTGCTTGTAGTAAAACAAATGCAGGATAAGCCCAAAGAAGGGCATCAGGAGGAACATCATAAAAGAGGTGTTCTTTAGCAGTTTCTGGGTTGAGTCCGCTTCGTCTTGTGTGAACTTGCGGAACTTGGTCATGAACTCTTCCCACATTTCGCTTCTCTCCTCGAGGGGGAGGGCTGGCAGCCCAACTGCTGCAGAATCAGCGGGGAGCACAAACGCTTTGTTCGCATTTAGCAGCGAGTCTGTTAAAGCAGCTGCAGCTTTCTCCTCTGCTATCTTAACCTGTACATTATCGTTATCCTGACCTGCTCTAAGCGCGAGTACAAAAAAGAAAACGATGCTGACGAACACATACAACCGGAAGGGCGGGACATAGGAGGCGCGTTGACCAAGATTAAACTTCTCGGTGAGTAAGCCGGGGCGCAAAAGCAGATACTTAAGCGTGCGCCATACCTTCGTATCGTAGTGTATGGTGCCCTCCAGAAACTCCCAGGCCAGGTGCTTTACCGGTACATTCAAATCATGGTTCTCCTGCCCGCAGTTAGGGCAGTAGTTGTTCACCTCCTCGTAAGAGTAGTTACAGTTCGGGCACTGCGTAAACTTGCGTCTTTTTTTTGCCATGGTCTTATCGGTAGCAGGTTGAACTCTAGCCTGTTCAAATATAGCCTTATCAATATAATAAAGCCAGTTTACAGCATATTAAGGAGTATGTGGCATAGGTTTTTAATGTTTAAACAATTTACTTAAAAGGGCTGATGTTACAAAAGTACTTGCGCTGTCCCCCTTCTAAACGCTCTAAATCGCCTGTAATCCCGTACAGCTGCTTTTCTCGTTGTTTTTAGCTGCGCAAGGTTATGTTACAAACGTGCCTTTAAATACCTTGTGTTATAGAAGGGATAAGCGGAAATTTGAATCACATTCGATTACCTTTCCAAGCTTTAGAAAACGTACTGCTCCTATAACCCCTATTAAACGCTTGGTTTCCGGGCTGTTTCCATGTGTAGTCCGGGAGCCAATTGTTCCCCTAGTTTAGCTGAAAAGCCGGAGAAAGTCATCCCCCAATGGCTTTTTTCGGCTTTTGCTGTTGTAAAGGTTGTTGTTACAGGCTACTCTGCTTGCGCTTTTAATGGATGTGTTGCCTGTTTTTGCTTTGTGCCCATGTTACAACGGAGGGTGTTTGCTGCAAAAAACAAAGCGAGCATAACCAAGTCCTCTTGTTGGCTGTTACAGGCGCTCTGCCCGGCTAAGAAAAGAAACCAGTCTAAAGCAAGCCCAAGAGGAATGAGGGAGAAGGTAGGCGGGTGAATGAAAAGGGGGGAGCTACCGTGGTAACTCCCCCCTTTCTTTTGGTCCTCTACAGTTTCACGAGCTTTATGGTGCCCCCCGAAGATTCTATGTTCCGCTCCTGCCATTTCAGAACGTACATGCCTCCTGCTAGCCCGGATAAATCAATGGAGAGGGGGGTGTTGTTGTTTGTAAAAGTAAGGTCGAAGGTCCGAACCAGCTGCCCTTTCATGTCATATAACAAAAATTCCAGGTAGGCGTTGGTTTCTACAATATACGTCAGGTACACGAGGCCTTCCCCGTTGTTGCCCTGGTTAACCAGCGTAGGATATACCCGCAATCGGCGGATAGAGGCCGGGTTGATGACGCGAACCCGTGGCGAAAAGCTAAAGCTGGTGTTGTTGTAAACCACCTTTAGGCGGTAATAAGCGATCTCTGGCAGTGGTGCGTTGTCTACGAACGTGTAGGTGAGCTCTCCGGGGTTAGGGCCGTTGGAGGCAACGACTCCTATGTCTTCCCACTCCACGCCACTAACACTGCGCTGCACGATAAACTCATCTATGAGAATCTCATTCCGGGTGGTCCACAATACGGTGACTGCATTTGGCGACGTGAACTCTGCCTCTATGGTATACACCTCAATCGAGAGGTTACAGTCTCCATCCAGGTTTCGGGCCATCGGGGTTTCGCCGCAGAAGTTCTCCCCGAGGCTACGTGCCATCACCAGGCTCGCTCCTGTTACATCCGGTAGGCTTAAGTCGCGGTACAGTCTTGCAAACTCTATGGCGTAGAACATAACGGCCCGCGGCAGAATTACGTGGCTCAGCTGATGCGCATGCCCCAGTTCGTGCAGCATGACTGTCTCGAAGTCAAACTCCCTGTCTTCCGGTGGCGCTGGGCCATACTCCCAGTCAATGCTGCTGTTGATCTCCATGTCAAACTCTGTTACCCAAAATAAGGTATCCGTGCTGGAGGCACAGCCCTCATAGCGGCTAATGGTGCGCGCCAGCACCCCGGCTCCCACCACAGAGGGGCTGGCATAGCGGATAATACTGAGGTCATCGTCGGCAGCCACGTCTTTAAGTGTTGGCTCTGCAATGCGCCAGTTTACTTCCGACACGCAGATCCAGGTGTTCATCGCGCGCCGGAAGCCTTCCCGCGCGGGCTGCCTGCTCATAATACTTGGGGCAAAATGTATCGAGTAGCCCCCTAAGCCGTCCCGGTCTAGCAGGACAGGCTGGAAAGCCTTGTTATCGAAACCAATGTTGGAGTAAGCGTACTCTATAACAATCGGAACCTCGCTCACGGCAACGTTGCCACTGCTATCGATTACACGGATGGGGCCAGAGCCTGCCGTGCCGCCGGTAAGGGTGGCAGAGGGGATGTAAACCTTGATTTGTGTGTCTGTCCAGAGCAGGTAAGCGGAGGGGAGCGGCTGCACGAAGGTCTGGCCGGCATCGTCTGCATTCAAAAACTCAACAGCCCCTTCGCCCCGCGTGCGACCGAAGCCGGAACCGTTTATTGTCAGGACAGTCTCTGTCCCCGCGCTGGCAATTTGCGGCGAGAAGCTTCTGATCGTCACGGCCTGGGGGGACGCCTGCTTTTGTTGCTGTGTATGTTCAAGGGCGGGTATGGACTTTAGCGCCTTGTTCTCGGCCAGGGTGCGATAGTCTTGCCCTGTTTGTTCGGTTAGCTCCTTGTATAAGGCTTGTACGCTGTTGTAGCTGTCAAAAACACTGTACGCCTTGCCTTCGTGCAGGTTATATCGCACAAAGCCCTGCTGGCTGCCATAGGCCATTGTGCTGGTACCTGTGTTGCCTGGGGTGCGCTGCATTTGCTGCTGCCGGTTGAGAAAGAAAACCCCTTGCTGGCCGGGCCTTAACTCCAGGGCTGAGGAGAAAACATGCTTCTTAAAGCCAATGCTGCCCCCTTCTGTAATGACTTCTATCCTCTCTGAGTTGGTATTTCCTTTAAAGGACTTATAGGGCCTGATGATGTTAGAAGTATAGATGTTCTCGTGCCTGGCATCCCAGAACGACTGCTGGGAAATTACCTCCCCCTCTACCACGATGTCTGCTTTTTGCACGCGTTCCTCAAGCGAAAGTGGTACCATGTGCGGGTTATCCTGGGCCATCAGGCGGGAGGCGATAAGCAGCAGCGCAAACAGTAGAACGGTTTTAGCGTGGGGTATGGCAGCAGTGAGTGCGTAAAGTCTATGCATAGAGGGCTGTGTAGGTCATATGGATGAAACAAAATGCAGGGCTGTAAAAACTTAGAAGGTACAGCGGTATATACTTACGGGAAATTGCCAGTAAATGGATACTATTTTTGAAGCTCCTGTAGCTCGGTAAGACAAAAATAAACGCCCGTAGCTATAAAACAAGCTTACGGGCGTTTGTGCATCGAGTGCAATAAAGGTTTAATTGCTGTTTAGCTGAAAGTTAAAGCTTTCTTTACCGTCTCCTTTAATCTGCAGGAGGTCCTTGTATTTCTCGTAGAGCTTCTGCGATTGCTTTTTCCCATTCACAAAAAAGCCTTCGCTGTTAAGCTGAATACTCAGGTTTGTGGCGCCTTTCTCCAGGAGGCCATCTTTTACCAGTTCCTCTTTCACCTGCTCGATTTGCGCTCTCCTTTGGTTTAACTCCTCCTGTCGCTGTGCCATCTCTTTGCGCCGCTCAACTAGCTCTTCCTGCCTTTCTAGCATCTCTTGGCGTCTTTCAGCTAACTCTGCCTCTCTTTCGGCCATTTCCTGGCGCAGTTCAGCCTGTTGCTTTAGTATTTCCCGGCGCTGCTCCAGTTGTTCGCGGTTCTGTGACTTCTTTAGCCGGCCCTCCTGCCGGAACTGACGGATTTCCTCTTTGTAGCGCTCCATCTCTTTTTTGTAAGTCTTTATTTCCTTCTCATAGCGCTTTTGCTCCTCCTTGTACTTTTTCTGCTCTTCTTCATCGTCTGCGAGAGGGGCTAGCGGAGGCAGGGGCGGCATGGGCGGAACGGCTGGCACCGGAGGGACAGGGGCTACACCTGGTGCCGGAGGCGCAGGGGGAGCTGGCGGAGCAGGCGGTGGCGGTACATCCTGCCCACTGCCCTTGTAGTAGTAAGTGTAGTTCTCCCGCTGTGTGCGCCGGGCCTCTGCCACAGCCTCCCTGGCTTCCTGCATGTGCTGCTCTACTTCGCTGCGGCTAGCTTTTGTTGCAGCATTGGTCGCCTCTAGCCGTTCTTCAATCAGTGCTGTGTACGCCGGAATGTCCTTTTTAGGGATTCGTTTGCCGTCTACATACAGCTCAGTTACTTTGCCCTTTTTGTTTTTGATGATGACAACATCATTGTTTTGGCCGGTAGAGTCTTGTAGCGAATAGACAAAGGCTTGGCTTTCTCCTGCTACAGGACTGAACGCTGTTTCCTCTCCAGCAGCAATGCCAGTGCCCGTAGTGTTCCTGACTATAGCTTTGTCTTCCTCCGTCGAGGGCTTAAGCCCGGCTACGGCACCAAAAGAAAGGGCCAGTAGTCCTGCTACCAGCAGAATAGCGGAGGCAAAGCCTTCGGAGAAAGTGGGCTTTAATGTTTGCTGCCCTACCAGTCGCTTTACCCGTTGCATCAGCGAACCCCGCTTGCCTGAAACGGCGAGGGCCATGGAAGGGGCAGCCGGTAAGCGCAGGGCTTCCAGCTGGGCCAAAGCGCGTGCATAAGTCAGGGTGTCTCCGCAGGCCGCCACCGCAATATCGTCGCAGCAGTTCTCCCGTTCTGCGCGCACTGCTCCTGATAGCCACCAGACAGCAGGGTGGTAGAAGAAAAGCATCTCCACCACAGACTGTAACAAGTTAAAGAGGTAATCTTTCCGGAGAATGTGTGCCAGTTCATGAGCAAGCACTGCCTCAACCTGAGCCTGCGATAAGCCGGTTATAGCACCAATGGGTAAGAGGATAACAGGTTTGGTCAAGCCTATGGCGACCGGGACCTGCACCAGTGCCGACTCTGCCAAGCGCACTGTCTGCTGTATGCCCAGCTGCTGGCAAAGCAAAGTCAGCTTCTCCTGCCACGCAGCGCTAAGAGGCGTGGTCTTGTAATGCCGTAGCCGCTGGGTGTATGCGAAGCCGCCTACGAAGCGAAGCGTCATCACAACCAGGCCTAGCAGCCACAGGATGACCAGCAGGGGCAAATGCTGCTTAAAATACAGTTGGGCTGTGGCAACAGGCGTAGCCCAGAAAGAAAGAGCAGGGAGTTCTGCAGCAGAAGTTGTAAGTACGGTTTCTGAAGACCTGGCGTGTACGTAAACAGCTTCTTCGGACAGTGGCCGGTTCGTATAATAGGCAAAAGTGGCAACTGCTACGAATAGCTGCACCAGCAAAGCGCCGCCTGAAACTGCATAGCGCAACTTGGCGCTGTGCCGGTGCAGCAGTACCAGTAGCAGGCTCAGGAGCAAAGCAATGAAAGCACCTTGCCATAGCGAGTGTAACAGGGTCCAGCCCAGGGCCTGCACCACTGCTTCGGGGAAAAGGCTTGTTATTCCGTTCATTTTGTACCTCCTTCCAGTTTATCTAATAAGTCTCTTATTTCGTCCAGCTCTTCTTTGGAAGTGCTCCTGTTGCCCAGTGCCTGCATCACCAGCTTACCGGCCGACCCTCTGAAAGCAGAATCCAGAAAACGATCCAGGAGTTGCCGTTGGGTGTCTTCTTCCTGTAGCAAGGGACGAAAAACGTGAGAGCGGCTTGTCTTGTCAGCTTCCAGCATGCCCTTTTCAGCCATGATCTGCATGAGCTTTAAGGTAGTGGTATAGCCCGCTTCTTTTGTTTTGCTGAGCTGCTCGTGCACAAAGCGTACTGTGCTGGGGCCGTACTGCCAGAGTACCTGCAGTATCTCCAGTTCAGCGTCTGTGGGTTTGGGGGTTTGTCCTAATGCCATAACTTAAAGAGGGTTACAATGTTCTGAGTGTTGCACTACAAGTATATACGAATGTTTTCGTAAAACGAAATTTAATTACGATTATTTTCGTATATGCTGGCGGGAGAAGCGAAAGTTGCCGTTAGAACAGCTGCCTCAGTGGGTGTGAGGCGGGCCCTGGAAATGTGCTGCGCCAGGCTCGAGAGGAATGAGGTAGGCAGGTAGCAGCACGATTAGTTTTAATGTGTTAAAGCCGACTTGATCATGATAAACTCGTTGATATTATCAGTATTGATGACCCCGGCCAGTTTTCCATTTTCAAGGACGGGATAAAGCGGCGCCTTGGTCTTTTGTAGCTCTGTGTAGGCCTCTGAAAGCTTGTCCTGCACATTAAAGGCGGTAAACTCTCCGGACATGATGTGCGCAACAGGGGTCTCCATTTGTTCTTCTTTCACGGCCTGGATCAATTGGCTACGGGTCAGGGTGCCAACTACCTGCCCCTCCTCCTCTACAATAAACTCATGCTCCGAGCCCATCAGCAGCTTGTTCAGTGCATCGCGCACTGTGTCGGTAGGGTTCAGCGTCACAAAGTTCGTCATCATGCCCTCCCGCACGCTGTGGCCCCGCAGGTAGTCCAGGTGCTGTACCAGGATGTTCTCAGAATAAGCCCCGAAGAAGACAAAAGCCCCGATCAGGATCAGGAAAGGGTTGTAGAGAAAGCCAACGAAAACAAAGCCGATAGCCAAAAGCTGCCCCAGGTTAGCCGCTATCTGTGTGGCGCGCACGCGCCCCAGTTTAAAGGCCAGCAGTGCCCGTAGTACCCGGCCACCGTCCATCGGAAAAGCCGGGATCGCGTTGAACAGCACCAACACCACATTCACAAAAAGCAACAGGTACAGGAAGTTGGCAGGTGTAATCTGAACAAAGAACTCCTCTTCGGGTACGTTCTGAAGCGATGGCAGCAGGAGCCACAGGATAAGCGCGATAACCACATTCACGGCAGGGCCTGCGATGGCAATGAGCAGCTCCTTCCTGGGTTTCTCGGGCATGCGCTCCAGGCTGGCCACGCCGCCGATGGGGAGCAGAGTGATAGTTTTGGTGTTGATGCCAAAGCGCTGTGCCGTAAGGGAGTGCCCCAGCTCGTGCAGTACCACGCAAAAGAACACGGCAAGTACAAACCCCATGGCCAGTAAGGTTGTATTAAGGTCACTGCCCCGCTGCGCCTCTCTAAAAGCTACCCAGCCCAACAGCAACACAAAAGTCCAGTGTACGAGTATTTTGATGCCGGCTACTCTACCTAAGGTAAGGGACCATTTCATGAGAATTTGCTTTTTGCGTTCGCTTTAAACTAACGCAGCCCCTTTGCTTATGGTTGAAGGTCACGAGTCTTGGGGCTGGTGCTAGCTTGGCTTTGTCTTGCCGCACTCTTCAGCCTGTCGTTCTTTGTCTTCGGGATGGAGCCTGAACCAACGGTACCCATAAGGGCTGATTGTTAGCCTGCCCCCCTTTGGCGGGTCATAGGCTGCGTTGCTGAATACTTCTGTTTGGTACCTTCCGCCACTGTCAAGCACAGGTAAGTGCAGTGATACCTCTTCGCCGCTCAGGTTATGCACCAGCACAGTTGTGTAGACGAGCGTACAGCGATGGGCAAAGACTTTCGGGTCTGTTTCCAGGATGTCGCATTGGCCGTTGCTCAGCTCAGGGTACTGCCGGCACAGCCGGATCAGGCGCTCCATCCAGTTGAGCAGGGAGTTGGTTTCGCGCTGTTGCCGCACAACGTTCAGGTGTTGGTAGGCGTACTCCCCCTCCGAAATAACAGGGTGGGGCAGCTTATCCGCAGAAGCGGTGGAAAAGCCCCCATTTTTCTCGGCAGACCATTGCATGGGGGTGCGCACACTTGTGCGGCCTTCCAGCGAAAGGTTGTCCCCCATGCCGATTTCGGCACCATATTGGATCAGGGGTGTGCCCGGCAAAGAGAAAAGCAGGCTATAAGCTAGTTCTATCCTGGCGCGGTCTCCGTTAAGTATAGGGGCAAGGCGGCGGCGAATGCCACGGCCAAAGATGCGCATGTCCTCATCCGGGGCGAACGCCTGAAAGACCTCCTTTGTCTCTTTCTCTTCCAGGTCCTCCAGGTTGAGTTCGTCGTGGTGGCGCAGAAAGTTTAACCACTGTAGTTGTTCCGCTTTAGGAGGCAGCATGCGGAGGCCTTTGGCTAGAGGAGTTCCTTCCTGCCGGGCCAGGGCAAGGAACAAGTGCTGGTTCAGCAGGAAGTTGAACATCATGTGTACCCTGTCTTTGCCTTGAAAGAACTTGCCCACTACCTCTGGCGGTCCTGATGCCTCTGCCAGCAGAACTGCGTCCTGGCTGTGCATGGTAATGAAGTCGCGCATGTCCTCTATCAGGCTGTAGTACTCACCTTTGTTTTGCACCTTATCGCTTTGCACCAAAATGTGGGCAGCATCTATTCTAAACCCAGACACACCGAGGGTAAGCCAGAAGCCCATGATGTGGTGCAGTTCTCTCCGTACTTCAGGATTGTTGAAGTTGAGATCCGGTTGGTGCTTGTAAAAGCGGTGTAGGTAGTAGGCGTCTGCTACTTCATCGTAGGCCCAGATGCCCTCCTGTTCACCAGCAAATGCGGGACTGCCTACCTGTTCTTCCGGTTTCTCTTTACGCCAGGTATAGTAGTCACGGTACTTAGAGTTCTCCTCGCGCCGTGACTTCTGAAACCAGGGATGCTGGTCAGACGTGTGGTTTACCACCAGGTCTATCAGTACCCGTATTCCCCGCTCCTTCGCCTCCCTGATAAAGGCAGCAAAGTCACCAAGGGAGCCTAACTTGCTGTGGACATTATAATAGTCCATCACATCGTAGCCGTTGTCACGGTTAGGTGTGGGGTAGAAGGGTAACAGCCAGATGCAGGTTATCCCTAGCGTGGCCAAGTAGTCCAGGCGCCCGATCAATCCCTGAAAATCGCCGATGCCGTCGCCGTCCGAGTCCTGAAAGGTCTCCACGTCCAGGGCATATATGACGGCCCGCTTATACCAAAGGTCTTTTTCTAACATGTTTGGGTGCTGCTAAGAAATAGGTTAGTGGCTGTCTCCTGCAAAAGCAATGGTACTCAGCAGGGCATTTTCCGATTGGCGTGAATCCAGGCGGGTATGCTGCACTACTACCGGCACGTCAGACTCTATGACGCTGGCATAGTCGGTGTCACGGGGAACGGGTTCAGGATTCTTCAGGTCGTTAAAGCGGAGGTGCTTCGTGCGGCGCGGCTGTACTGTCTCTACATAAGGACCTACTGGGTCGCGGTCGCTGAAGTAGAGCCAGATCTTTATGTTTGCCTCCTGGTCAGAGGTGTTCAGAATGCAAGCGGTTTCGTGGCTGGTAAACTGGGGCTCGGGGCCATTGCCATAAGGGGGAATATAACCCTCTGCAATAGCCCATACTTTATGGCCGATGGCGTTTTTCATAGTCAGGAGATATCTTGTAACACATCATGCGGCTACGTTATGGCCGTATCTCCTACTACGGTTTTACTTTTACTCTTGGTTCAGAGGGTATCAAAGTAGTCGCCCGCTTTGTGCGCTACTTACAAAGCGGGCGACAGTCTGGTGGGGGCATTAGTTTAGCTTGGCCAGGAAGCGCCGGACATGTTTCCGGAACTCCTCTGGTTGCTCCTGATAGGGGCAGTGGCCGGTGTCCACCACCTGGTAAGTGGCATTCGGAAACTGAAAGCTCTTGTAGTGCTTCGGGCCGATAGCGTAATCATACTTGCCAGCAAATACCAGCACGGGGCTTTTTATTTGGGCTGACTTAACCGTGAAGTCCTGCTCATACTCTTTGTAGTTCCAAACATTGCTGCCGAAGTGCCAGTTTAGGGTCGTGTCCATCACAGCATTCATCTGCTCAAACATCTTCTTCTCGGGGTACATCATTTTGTACATCAGGTCCTTTTCATGCAGCTTGCCTACTACGCCTCCCAGGGCTTCGCCAACGGGTGTCCCTGGCTTACGTAACTCCGAGGCGGGTACGTTTAGCATACGGGCCCCTTCTACTATATAACTTTCCAGGGAGTTATTCAGGTTGAGGGTGCTGTTTACGTAAATAGTGGCGGTTACATGCGTGGGCTGGGTATAAGCGTACTCCGTGGCGATGGTGCCACCGAAAGAATGGGGCATCAGGATCCACTTATCGTAGCCCATGTACTCGCGCAGCTCCTCAAAATCCTGTACCATCCGCGCCAGCGAGTAGTCGTTGTTCGCCGGGCTACCCGACCGGCCACAGCCACGCTGGTCCACGTAAATCATGGTCATGTCCTGTTCTACTACGTCCCCGCCCAAGGCGTAGAAGTACTTGGTCCAGGAGCCGGGGCCACCATGAATGAACAGACAGGGTTTCCCTTGGCCGGCTACCCGTACGTATAGCTGAACACTGTCAGACGTGGTAAAATAAAAATGCTTTTGCTGGGCCTGCGTGGCCGTGGCCAACAGTAGCAGAAGCAGAAAGGAAAGAAGTGCTTTTTTCATAGAACGGGCGAAATGTTTTAAATAAAGTTGCTAAATATTTGTCGTTGAGAATAAGGACATCATTAAAAAATATTTATGGTGCTGCTCCAAGGGGTTAAGTGCACCTTTTTACAAAGTATAGCGAATGGATTTACAGAGCAGAGGATTAGAGCAGGAATTACAGTTTCAGGCGTCGCGCAGCGGGGGCGCTGGCGGGCAAAATGTGAACAAGGTCAACACAAAGATAGAGCTGCGGTTTGACGTGCAAAACTCCGCATTGCTGACTGATGAGGAAAAGGAACGGCTGCAACAGAAGTTAAGCAACCGCATTAACAATGAAGGAGTTTTGCAACTGACTTGCCAGACGGAGCGAAGCCAGCTGCGGAACAAAGAACTGTGTGTAGAGCGCTTTTATGAGCTGCTACGGCAGGCGTTTACACGGCAAAAGAGGCGAAAGGCGACCAAACCCACCCGTTCCAGCGTGCGACGCCGCTTGGAGAACAAGAAAAAGCAGGCAGAGAAGAAGAGCAACAGAGGCTACCGGAGCGACTATTAGCTTTTAGCCCGTTAAACTACTTAGTTGTTCCGCTTCTTCCGGCAGCTCAGGGACGGAGTTGGCGAGCCTTGCCCCTGTTAATTTTTGTTCTCTTATTTTCTGTTGGTAAGCAGGCTAAGGCGGTGATTGCCAGAGTGAAGCCGGGGTGCTGCCTGCTGCTTCGACTACTTGTGGTGAGCAAAGGTGTGCCAGGATACTTGGTCCCTGCCTTTTCAGGTAAGATATTTGCTGCCATTGCTGGCGTAAGAACACCCTTGTTTATGAGAAATAGAATTCTGCTGATCATCGTGCTGCTTTGTGGGGTAAGCATGGCAGGTAACGCTCAAAAGTATAAAACAGCGGCAGGTGTGCGGCTGGAGAGTGACCGGTTCGGGTTAACGATACAACAGAAGCTGCACGAATCGGGGACCTTAGAGGGCATTGTGGCCGTTGGTGCCCGGGAGTATAGCGGCACTGTGCTCTACGAGAAGCATTACAAGCTTTTGGGAGAGCGCTTTAACTACTATATCGGTGGGGGTGGCCATGTTGGTAACCTGAAAGACAACGGGGTGTTTACTGGCGTGGATGCTATATTGGGCATTGAGTATAAAGTAAACGGCTTGCCTTTCCTCCTCTCTGCCGACGTGAAACCGGCTGTGCATATTAACCACGAAGACTGGGTACAGCTCTCCTCTGGGGTTTCTGTTCGCTACGTGCTGGTAAAGGAAAAGAAAAAGAAGAAAAGTATCTGGCCGTTTGGCAACAGGGATGAGGGCAAGAGCCAAAAGAAAAGCAAGAACAGAAAAGAAGAGAAGAAACCGGGGCTGTTCGATATCTTTAAAAAGCAGGAAGACTAAAGCGGTCGGAAATTTAAGTGTTGCAGGCAGTCCGCTTTTGGGAGCTGTACTCCGATCAAAAGAAAAGCCCGGTGGGGGCCGGGCTTCCTTACAGGGTTAAAGAGCTTTTTGGCAGGAAGTTCTGTCGCTTGCGCATGTTTTTTTTAAGTTTGCAGGGCAGGCACTACAGAAAGGGGGACTGTAGCGCTTCGCAAAGCGTATCAACAGAAGCTGCTTCCAAAAGATCTAGTTGGTCATCAATCAAAGGGGAAAGCTCTTTTCCTTTATACTCTAACAAATTATCTCGAAGATTTTCTTATATCGAAACAGACTTGGTTTGTCACCAGGCCCCTAATTATAGTGGTATAGACCGGAGGAAAGGTGGTGCGGCTGTCGAAAGCAGTTCTTATTCCACTTGAGGTTTCTACGTTAGCACTGTATCCTCACCAAGGCCTTGCCTGCGCTATGCCTGCTGCCTATCCCTCAGGCTTTAGGCAGACGGCCGTCTTCTTTACGCACTCCTTTCTCTTGCGTAAAATTAGGGGCTTTGCCTGCGGAAAAAAAGGAATTAAGGGTGCGTTTTGTAACACCGGCAGATGGTGCGCAAGGGAGGTTGTGTACGACGTGTTGTAGCTTTTTAGGCGTAACAGAGGGTTTTTATGCTGCGGGTATTGGGGTGCTTTGTAACATTGGGTAGGTTATATGGCAATAGGCAAAAAGGCAGTGGCTGAAGAAGTTGCCTGTGCAAGCTCAGACTATAAAGTAACTATAGCCTGAGCTTGGGTGGCAATTGGCTGTGCAGTGGCATAAGCTATCAACTGTTGGCGTTCAGCCACTACACGGCGGTAATCAAAGGCATCTTTGCAGGCAAAGCAAAAGCCAGCTAGTATTGTGAATAAAAGGACCAGGATTTTCATCGTTTTATCTTGTCTAATGGTTGCGGTCGTAGGTCTGTTCCTTCAAAGGCTGCGAGGCACTAGCTTTGTGGTGCCACTATCTCTACTTCTGGCAGTAAATTGCCGTGGTGCTTATACTCTTTGATCTCATTTCGGGTACTGATCTGATTCATGTCATCAACTGACTTCTTTACAGTGGCTCCGAATCCGAATAAAATGGCGAATAATAAAATGATAATTTTCATGGTTTTATTTTGTTATAGTTTTTAGGATCGTGTTTGGTACTTGTGCTTGGTATGGTTTAGTTGTGGAGGCCAGCGTTGCTACTTTCTGCCACAATCTCCACCTCAGGTAAAAGATTAGGGAGGTTTTGATAGGCTTTCATCTCGTTTCTTTTAGAGATCTCTTTCAAGTCGTCAGCAGACTTTTTAACGTTAGCTCCTAAACCGAATAACATGGCGAATAAAAGGACGATGATTTTCATAGTTTTAAGTTTTATAAGTTCTAAGTATTCTTTTCTTGTTTCTGCTTAATAGATAGCGGCTTAGGTCTAAAGGTTGCTTGCGCCGCTATAATTATTTTAATTTCTGATTGAGCTATTACACTTTGTGTGCCAAACTAGATAACTTATTGATTATTAGCATGTTATCCAGGTGGTGTTTGTGTGGGGATAAGTGAAAACTGTCCGGTGCCGAACACCTGACTGTTCGCTCTCGAACAACTAATGCTGGCCTATCCTGAACAGAAGTTTTCCTTCTCTTCTCGCGGGCGTAACCTGTGGATAGTTTTACTGGTAGCTAAGGCTATGAAGATGATGTTCCCGAAGTTCGACAAAGTAGGCATGCCCTTGCTTGGCCTGGTGGCTACAACCTTGTTCGTACTAGAAGCAAAAAGGCAACTGCGCAAACGAAGCAGACCCAAAAAGGAACGCTTGCTGGAGAATGGAAGTGTTGCTGCGGTCGCACTGCCGGCACTGCGATTGCTGTTGCTGCCAACCATGTATGCCGCCGCAAAGTGGAGCGAGAAACACCAGGTAGGGCTCCTGAGGCGGATGGGCTTGCCTAGGTGGACCAAGCATGTGGTGGGGTTCCTGTTGCTTGATTACTCTAATTACCTGTGGCATGTGCTGCTGCACCGGTCTACCCTGCTTTGGCGCTTCCATAACGTACACCACATCGACCTGGACCTGGACCTTTCCACTGCCTGGCGCTTTCATGTGGGGGAGAACCTCGCCTCTGTGCCCTACCGTAGTGCAGCCGTGGCACTGATAGGGGTGCCCGCCCCCCTGTTACTGGCTTATGAGGTCCTGTTTGAGGGCTGCACTGCTTTCCACCACAGCAACTTGCGGTTGCCGTATAAGTTAGAGCGCCGACTGTGCCAGCTAATGGTAACGCCGCGTATGCACGGCATTCACCACTCTATTGTAGAAAAAGAGACAAACAGCAACTTCTCTGTTATCTTCTCCTGGTGGGACCGCCTGCACCGGACTATTCGCCTTAACGTGCCCCAAGAGGCTGTTACGATTGGTGTGCCTTCTTACCGCGACCCAGCTGAGCAGACGATAAAGCACCTTTTTCTGCTGCCCTTTGAGCAGCTGCGCCCCTGGCAATTACCAGATGGTACTGTGCCGGAGCGGGAGGAAGGGCCCAACAAGGCGCTGTTGCTGCCTTAGAGGAGCGGAAGGCTGGTGCAGCTACCATTGTTTTTAAATACTGCTTAATGATAAACTTCCTGCTACAGAAGTAAGTATAAGATACTTCTTTTGGTGTTAATGTATCTATGGAGCAGGTAAAAGGAAAATTGATAGCGCTTGGCGGAGGGGATGACGAAGGGATGATTAAACTAATCAAATCGGAGATATGCGATCTGCACTCTCGGGTAGAGGTAATTGCGACAGCCGCGACGGAGCCCAAATCGTCGGGTAATGCTTATAAAGAGGCATTTGAGGAGCTAGGCTGTAGCAATGCCCACTTTATGCACATAGATGAGGAGCACGAGGCAGACACGCCAAACAACCTGGAGCGCATCCAGAGCGCTGATGTCATCTTCTTTACAGGAGGAGACCAGGTACGGCTGGCGGCATTCCTAAATGGTACTGAGTTATTGCGTATCATGCGCTACCGGTACCATGCGGAGGACATTATCATAGCGGGAACAAGCGCAGGGGCAGCGGTGATGTCTGACCGCATGATTTATGATGGCTATGGGCACTACTCACTAATCAAGGGCGAAATGAAAACAACCGACGGCTGTTCCTTTATCCGTAATGTGTACATCGACACGCATTTTGTAGAGCGGGGGCGCTTTGGGCGACTGGCCCATGCCGTTGCCCATGACCCGGACTACGTCGGGATTGGGCTGAGTGAGGAAACCGGCATTATCATCAAAGAAGGCGACCAGGTAGAGGTGTTCGGCCCTGGAGTCGTCACAATCATAGACGGAAGCCATGTTCGCTTCTCCAATACCCGGCAGGTAGAGGAAAATGAACCCATTGCTGTCGAAAACCTGAAAATGCACCTCTTGGTAAGCGGCTACCGTTATTGCCTCCGGGAGCATCTCTTCCAACCCGTGCAGGAAGCGGACGCCCCCAACTCTATCGCAGTACCAAATAAGTAAGGCTTTTTGTTTTGCGAGAAGGCAAGCACCAAGGTGCCGCAGCAGTGAACAAGCCCACACCGCCATTTGGCTAACTTACCTTTTTTCGTTCTTCCCGCTGTAGTTCCATGTTAATGGCCACTCCTGCCCGTGCCCCTTCTGCAGCTGCCACCACCACCATTTGCATGTCGCGGGCAGCGTCTCCGGCTACAAACAGGCCGGGTATGTTCGAGTGTTGTAGTTTACGGGTTTTAATGACGCCTTTGCTTGTAAACTCACAGCCTAGCTGCTCACCTAAAGATGACTGTTGCTTGGTGCCCAGCGAAAAGAACAAGGCCTGCTGGGGGCGCTTTTCGCCCCCCTCCAGTACGATGTACTGCAGCATGCCTTCCTCTCCTTCCAGCCGTTGGATCTTTTGGGTGCACACCTTTACCCCGTTCAATTCCAATAATTCCAGGTCGGCCCGACGCAAAGTGTTGGTGCCGTCTGTGTAGAGGGTCACGCCGTTGCTCCAGTTCTTCATTGCCAGCGCCTGCCCTATGCCTTTTCTTTTGGGTCCGTACACCGCAATGGCTTTATCGCGGCTTTCCCAGCCATCACAATAGGGGCAGTGGTGAACGCTTTTACCATACAGCGGCTCCAGGCCTTCAAGCTCCGGTAGATTATCTTTCAGGCCAGTGGCTAAAAGTAACTTTCGGGAGCGGTACACGTTTTCGTCGGCGTCGTTCACTACAAACTGGCCTTTGCTGTATGTGGCAGAGGATACCTCTGTTTCTTTCATCTCCACACCGTACTTAGACAGCTCTGCTTTACCGCGTTGAAGAAACTCGCCGGGGTGCATCCCATCGCTGGTCAGGAAGCCGTTTAGTGATGCTGCCCAGCGGTTACGGGGCTTGCCTCCGTCAAACACTACTACTTTGCGCCTGGAGCGACCAAGCAGCATCGCCGCGTTAAGCCCGGCAGGCCCGCCTCCAATTATGATGACATCATACATGCTCTGTCCTGGTTTATTTCGAAGTCTTGTAA
This sequence comes from Pontibacter ummariensis, assembly GCF_900188175.1. GTDB lineage: Bacteria > Bacteroidota > Bacteroidia > Cytophagales > Hymenobacteraceae > Pontibacter > Pontibacter ummariensis. Next base: position 232,556 of record NZ_FZOQ01000003.1, read on the forward strand.
ACGGCGTGCAGCAAAATAAGGTAGCGTAAAAGCTATGATAAATTTGCACTTTACCTGGTGAGCGGGAGGCAGCGCACCTTATATTTCCTTTCTCCGCTCAGTTGAGGGGCTGGCAGAAAAAAGGTAAACGGGCGGGCTGTTCCAGGTGAGTAAATACTTGTGCGTAGCTTAAAAGAACCTATTAAGAACACAGGAAGCGCTTTTTTTTGCTTTTCGACTCATTTGTAAAAATATTTGAAAACCCCTTGCATGGTGAGTCAATTACTCTATATTTGTTTGGACTAATTATCACCCTACTTTATTAAAGCCGCATTTATGAAAAGCAAAATTTTAGCCTTACTAGGTGGTACTTTACTGTCGGCATCGGCTATGGCCGGAGGGTACCAGGTAAACCTGGCAAGCCAACGACAGATCGGGATGGGCCATACAGGCACAGGCATAGTTGCCGGTACCTCAAGTATCTTTTTTAACCCTGGTGCAATGAGCTTCCTGCGCGAGAACGGCGTAACAATCGGTGCAAGCGCCATCGTTTCTAAAATCGCTTACCGTTCTACCGAGTTTACCAGTGCTACGGCGAATACAGATAACCCGATAGGCACTCCGTTCGAAGTGTATGCCGTGTATGGTATTACCGAAAAGCTAAAAGCAGGCTTGGGAGTGTACACGCCATTTGGAAGCACAGTAAATTGGGGGGATGAGTGGAACGGCCGCTTTGGCTTAACCCAGCTCTCCTTAGAGGCGGCCTTTATACAGCCTACCCTGAGCTACCAGATATCTGATAAAGTTGGCGTTGGGGCGGGTCTGGTGATAGCTACTGGCGGCGTAAACCTGCAGCGCCAGTTACCACTGCAGGGGCCAGACGGTACAGAGCCGGGCGTTGAGCTGGATGGTGGTGCAAACACAGGCTTCGGTTTTAACGCCGGTATTTATTTTCAGCCAACCGAGGCATTCTCTATCGGTATTGACTACCGCTCCAGAATCGACCTGCAGGTAGAAGGCGGAGAAGTGTCTTTCTCTGACCTCCCCTCTTCTGCCTCTGCCTTGTTTCAGCCGGGAACAGAGTTCTCTGCTGAATTGCCCTTGCCTTCCACGCTTACGGTGGGTGTTGGTTACCGTCCAAACGATCGCGTGACCTTGGCGGTGGATGTTAGCCGTGTTGGGTGGAGCGCCTATGAAAAATTACGCTTCGACTATACGAAGCCGGTAGGTGGCCGCTTGTTTTCTGAGAATGCCCGCAACTATGACGATGCCTACATCTACCGCATTGGTGGAGAGTACAAGTCCAGTGATGCCCTTACCCTGCGTGCCGGGGTGTATTATGACACCACGCCTGTAAACAATGGCTACTTAACCCCAGAGACGCCGGATGCTAACGCTCTTGGTCTGTCTGCCGGCCTCACTTACCATCTTTCTGATGACTTCAGTGTGGATGCCTCCTTCCTGTACGTGAACAAAGAAGAAAGAACAGACCCTGCCAACTTATCAGGTGGTGTAGCTGGTACTTTCAAGTCCGTAGCCTATATCCCGGGCATAGGCCTGAACTATAAATTCTAATTTTCTTTCCTGATCAATATGAAAAAGTATATCTATAAAGTAAGTGTACTGGCCCTTTTCGGCAGCGTGCTGTTTACAAGCTGTGAGCCGGAGGTGGACTATGAGGTTAATCCATCTGCAGGCGAAGAACTAGACTTCAGTAACTACGTTGCTGTAGGAAACTCTCTTACTGCTGGTTTTCAGGATGGCGGCTTGTACCTGGAGGGGCAGCTGTACTCTTATCCGGCTATTCTGGCAGATCAGTTCGAGGAAGTAGGTGGTGGTGAGTTTGTGCAGCCTCTTTTTACAGCAGCACAAAGAAACGGTTCCGGATATTTAAGGCTGGCGGCACTGCCTACCCCAACCTCTCCTGTTACGGAGCGTGTTACAGATAACCTTGCTGTCAGAACAGATGTTCCGCCTTTGCCAGGTGGGCCCCGCCTCACGAAGTTTACACAACCTGTAAACAACCTCGCAGTTCCAGGCATGTCTGTGCTATCAAGCTACTCTACGCAGTACGGTGCTATTAACCCTTACTTCGAGCGTTTGCTTCCGGATGCGGAAGTGGGCACGAAAAGCTACCTGCAGCGAGTGGCAGAAGCTGACCCTACGTTCTTTACGCTCTGGCTGGGCAACAACGACATCCTGACCTATGCCACGAACGGTGCTGTCGCAGATCCAGCCAACCCTCTGAGCGATAAGACCCCAGTGGTTAGCTTTAAGACTATTTATTCCCTGTTGGTTAATGAGCTAACAGATGGCGGGGAAGTGGAGGGGGTTATTGCTAACATCCCGGATGTAACAGCTGTGCCATTTTTTAACACAGTAACGCTCGCTGCAATTAGACAGGGTGCGGGAGCTCCTGACCTGAAGGTGTATATTAAAGTAGGACCGGCACCGTCTGATGTTCGTGAACTAACTGCTGATGATCTGGTGCTTTTGTCTGCCAAGGCAAACATAGGCCGTCCGGACCAGGTACAGACGCCTAACGGCCCGGTGGTTATCCCGCACGGTTTTAACCCTGCCAACCCGCTGAACGATAACGAGGTGCTGGACAAGGATGAGGTGGTGGAAGTGAAGAACCACACCAAACTGCTTAACGATGCTATTGCTGAGATAGCCGCTGCAAACAACATTCCTGTGTTTGATGTGAATGCTTTCTTTAATTCCATTAAAGGAGGCTTTAAGATAGACGAGGTGACTTACTCTCCTGCCTTTATCAGCGGTAACCTCTTCTCGCTGGATGGCATACATCTAACGCCCCGGGGATATGCCATCATCGCGAACGAGTTTATTCGGGTAGCCAACGAATACTATAATGCAAGCATTCCTACTGTGGATGTAACCCAATATCGCACGGTAGTTTTCCCTAACAACAACTAAAGTTTAAAGAAGCTCTAAAGAAAAAAAGCACCTCCTTTGAGGTGCTTTTTTTGTCTGAGCCAGGATGCACAGGATTTATAAATTTATAGGACGGCTGTAAACACAAATTGGGAAACCGTTTCAGTAAAGCTTATTTTAATACAAGTATCCTGCTCATCCCAAAACCTGTACATTTTGATTCAGATAAAAGAACCTTGCAAATTCTGATTCTTAATGTGCTTCCAGCCAGTCTTTCCCAACGCCTAGGCCTATCTCCATCGGTACGCTTAACGGCAGGGCGTTCGTCATCAGCTCGACTATTTTTGGTGTCACGATCTCCACTTCCTCTTTTGGGGCATCAAATAAAAGTTCGTCATGCACCTGAAGGATCATGCGGGTCTGCAATCTCTCCTGGCGTAAATAATCGTGTATGTTGATCATCGCGATCTTGATGATGTCGGCGGCAGTACCCTGGATAGGAGCATTGATAGCGTTACGCTCCGCAAAGGCCCGCATGTTCTGGTTACGGGAGTTGATATCCCGGAGGTAACGGCGGCGGCCCAATACTGTCTCGGCATATTCCAGTTCACGGGCTTTCTCAATGGCGCTGTCCATGTACTCCTTTACGGCCGGGAACTCCTGAAAGTAGGCCTCAATAATGTCGGCTGCCTCCCGGCGCGGGATGCTTAGACGTTCTGCCAGGCCAAAGGCAGAGATGCCGTAGATGATCCCGAAGTTCACCATCTTTGCCTTGCGTCGCATTTCGCTGTCCACTTTCTCTAATGGCACGTGAAACACTTTGCTGGCTGTTGAGGCATGAATGTCCTGTCCGTTCTTAAAGGCCTCTTTCATGGTCGGGTCTCCGCTAAAGTCCGCCATAATGCGGAGCTCTATCTGCGAATAGTCAGCGGAGATGATGAGGTGCCTGCTGTTGCGGGCAACAAAGGCTTTCCGTATTTCGCGGCCCCGCTCTGTGCGGATAGGGATGTTCTGCAGGTTCGGGTTGGTGGAGCTGAGGCGTCCGGTAGCCGTTACCGCCTGGTTAAAGGAGGTATGCACCCGGTTGTCCTGTTCACACACGAGTTGCGGCAGTGCGTCTACGTAGGTTGACTTTAGCTTTGTGAGCTGGCGGTGATCCAGGATCAGGCGCACGATCTCATGCTCTGAGGCCAATTTGATCAGGATCTCCTCTCCGGTGGCATACTGTCCCGTCTTCGTCTTCTTTATCTTGCTCTTGCCATGGAGCTGCAGCTTGTCGAACAGGATCTCGCCGAGTTGCTTGGGGGAGCCGATGTTAAACTCCTCTCCTGCTGTTTCGAAAATACGTTTCTCTATACCAGCTATTTCAGACTCAAGTTCTGTCGAGTAGTCAGCCAGCGCGTTGGCATCTATGCTGATTCCCTCCTTTTCGATAGCGGCCAATACCTGCACCAAGGGGTTCTCCACATCCCGGAAAAGTTTCATCAAGCCCTGCTCTTGTAGCAGAGGCTCAAAGTACTGCTTCAGCTGCAGGGTTATGTCAGCGTCCTCACAAGCATAGTCCTTTACCTCTTCCGGAGTCAGGTCTGCCATCGTTTTCTGGTTCTTGCCTTTTGGCCCTATCAGGTCTGTGATGGGTACCGGACTGTAGTTCAGGTAAGTTTCCGACAGCACGTCCATGTTGTGGCGCATTTCGGGCTCCAGCAGGTAATGGGCGAGCATGGTGTCGAAGATAGGGCCTTGCACCTCCACGTCATAGTTTTTCATCACCAGGATGTCGTACTTGATGTTCTGACCGATCATGGAAATGTTCGGGCTTTCGAGCACAGGTTTAAAATCCCCTACAATGCGAAGGGCCTCTTCTCTGTTATCAGCAGGCACCGGCACATAGTAAGCCTCACCGGGACGATAGCAGAAGGACATGCCCACTAGTCTGGCCGTGATAGGGTCCGTGCTGGTCGTTTCGGTATCAAAGGAGATCTCGTCCTGCCGCAGCAGGTACTTCATCAGGTTCTGGCGTAACTCAGGGGTATTGATGAGGTGATAGTCGTGCCGTTTGGTATGGATGCTCTGCAAAGGGGTAAGCACCGACTCTGCTTCCGTTTGTTCTTCTTCTGCAGTCGCAATATCAAACAGAGAGGTCTGGCCTTGCGCAGCGGCTTTACTTTTACGTGCTGGCTTGGTAGCCGTGGCTGTCGTGGCATCGGCTAATGACTGCCCTAATACACGCTGTGCCAGCTGCCGGAACTCCAGTTCAGCAAACAGTTCAGTCAGCTGCTCCTCGTTCGGGCCATCGTAATGCAGGGCTTCGGCACTGAAAGTAAGTGGTACATCGCAATGGATGGTAGCCAGCTCTTTGGACATAAGCCCCTGCTCGGCAAACTTCTCCACGTTCTCTTTCTGCTTGCCCTTCAACTGGTCGCTGTTGGCGATCAGGTTCTCAACAGAGCCGAAGCGTTGGATCAGGGACTTGGCCGTTTTCTCCCCTATTCCCGGGATCCCCGGGATGTTGTCCACAGCATCGCCCTGCAGGCCCAGGATGTCGATCACCTGCTCTACACGCTCCACTTCCCATTTCTCCAGCACCTTTTGTACATCCCATACTTCCACGGCATTACCCAGGAAAGCAGGCTTGTAAAGAAACACATGCTCTGTAACCAGTTGGCAGTAGTCCTTGTCGGGTGTCATCATGTACACGTCAAAGCCTTCTTTCTCGGCTTTGCACGCCATCGTACCGATGATATCATCCGCCTCATAGCCGTCCAGGATCAGCACAGGAATGTTGAAAGCCTCCGCGATCTTCTTACAGTAGGGGATGGCAATAGAGATATCCTCCGGCTGGGCCTGGCGGTTTGCCTTGTAGTCGGCAAAACTATCGTGGCGGAAAGTCTTTGCTGCTGAATCGAAGGCGATCCCAATATGGGTTGGCTGCTCTCGCTGCAGTACGTCTACCAACGTGTTGGTAAAGCCAAGGGCAGCCCCTGTGTTCATGCCCTTAGAGTTGATGCGCGGGTTCTTGCTGAAGGCAAAATGCGCACGATATATCAATGCCAGGGCATCTAGCAGAAATAGTTTCTTACGTGGTTCACTCATGGTATAAAGGTAGTCAATTTTCCCTAACCCAAGTACGGGCAGGGCGCTTGCTAAAGTAAGGGGTAAAGGCCGAAAATTGTTTTGTACAGGGCCTCCCTTGCCCCAAGAACTGTTGCCCAATATGCGGCGCCCTTACGCAAGGTGTGGAAGATGCTCCACGCCTTTCCCCTATTCGGTTATCTGGTAACTATGCCGGGATTTGTTTTTAAGGTGCTGGTAATAAGATTGTTACGGTTTAAGTGTGGCCTTTGGCACAGTTATGTCATAAGGGAACAGCAGAGAAACAATCAACATTGTAAACACTTTAAGAAACAAAGTCATGAAAAAAGCAACCGTATTCGCCTTCGTAATAGCCGCCTTCGGCTTTTTGTCCACTGAAGCCAACGCACAGGTTAGCAGCACCCCAGCTACACAAGAGCAAGTGCAGCAGGAAACAGGCAAGCAGAAGATAACAGAAGAAGAACTGCCTGATGCCGTAAAGCAGTCCCTGAAAAGCGATAACCTGAAGGACTGGCAAGTAAGCGAAGTGTACAAGGTAGCTCCGGACGCACAGACTCCAGACGCTAGACCAACCTACGAGGTGCGTTTCACAAACGCGAAGCAGGAGCAAGCGGTAGCTCGTTTCGATGAGGCGGGGAAACCATTGGCTAGTGCAGAGTAAGCCTAACAGTAGAAGCAATAATTGATTTTAAGCATAGTAAATCATGAAGAAGACAACTTTTTTAGCCCTGGCCTTTGCCTTGTTGGGAACAACTGTCGCTATGAATGCGCAGGCCCAGGACTCGCCGCAAACACAAACAGTACTGCAAGAAAAGCAGAAGGTAACAGCTGAAGAGCTTCCGGAAGCAGTGAAAGCGGCCGTGGAGAACAGTGAGTACAAGGGCTTTACGTATGGCGAAATCTACAAGATAGCGCCGGTGAAAGAGGGCGAGGCCACTATCTTTGAGTTACAGCTAAAGAAAGGGGAGCAAGAACCCATTGTAGTACGCTATGATGAGGCTGGTAACAAGGTAACCAGTTAAGCAGTAAGTAGTAGAGCTTTATTGCTTATTATATAAGTTATGGCAGGAGCTTCCGTTGGCGCGGAAGCTCCTGCTGTTTTGGGTACTATTATTATTCGGTCTGGCGTTAGATAAGAAGGTACAGCAGCGCGGTGCTTCATAGGTGAGATAGATAAACGAACCAATAGAACAATTATAGTGTCTTGGTCGTTATGTATTAGCTGCATAAAGTCTATGAGACTGCATGTTACCACAGTATTTAACGATCTATGCCAAAGATTCTTCTGATTGATGACGACCCAGCCTTCTGCCTGATGCTGAAGGCTTTTTTGCAGCGGCAGCAATATGAGGTGGAAACCGCCTATACTGCTAATGATGGGCTGCAGGCACTCAAGTCGTCCTCTTTTGACTTAGTGCTAACAGACTTCCGGTTGCCGGACAAAGACGGCCTGGAACTATTACCACAGATACGGGTACTGTCCGAGGACCTGCCTGTGATCCTGATGACGCATTACGCGGACATCCGCACAGCCGTTAGAGCCATCAAGATGGGCGCTTTTGAGTACATCACCAAGCCTATCAACCCCGACGAAACCCTGTTGGTTGTGCAAAACGCGCTTAGCAAAAAAACAGCACCTGCCAAAGCTGCAGCACCTGCCGCCGTAGTGGGCGGTTTCCAGTTTGTGCGGGGGCAGAGTCCGCAGGCTTCCCAGATCGAAGAGTTTATCTCACTGGTGGCGCCTACTAACCTATCTGTTATCATTGAAGGGGAGAGCGGTACGGGCAAGGAATATGTAGCCAGTATGATCCATCGGAGCAGTAAGCGGGCCGATAAGCCTTTTGTGGCCATCGACTGCGGGGCTCTTTCTAAGGAACTGGCGGGGAGTGAGCTTTTTGGTTATGTGAAAGGTGCCTTTACCGGAGCCATGAAAGACAAGCAGGGGCAGTTTGAAGCGGCAGAGGGTGGCACCCTGTTTCTGGATGAGATTGGAAACCTGCCCTATGAGGTACAGGTAAAGTTGCTGCGCGCCCTGCAGGAGCGGAAAGTGCGGAAAGTGGGAAGTACGACGGACCTGGACGTGGATGTACGGGTGTTAGCTGCTACCAACGAGGACTTGCAGCAAGCCGTGGCCAACGGGCAGTTCCGCGAGGACCTGTATCACCGCCTAAATGAGTTTAAGATTAACATCCCGCCCCTGCGCGAGCGCGATGGAGATGTACTGCTTTTTGCCAGGCACTTTCTGCAACAAGCAAATAAGGACCTGGAAAGAAACGTCGCCGGTTTTGAAGATGAAGTGGAGGAGGCCATGGAGAACTACAACTGGCCCGGAAACCTGCGGGAACTACGCAATGTAGTGAAACGCGCCGTGCTGCTGGCTAAAACAAATCAGGTAACGCTACAGGAGCTACCGAAAGAAATTGTAGACTTTAAGCCAGAGCCAGAGGAAGTGGTGCCAGCCCACACCGTCATTCCACAGCCCATTACGGCCGATATTGATCTTAAGAGCCTTAACGAGCGCAATGAGCGGGAGCTGATCGTGCAAATGCTGGAGCGCGTGAAATACAACAAATCCAAAGCCGCCCGACTGCTGAAAATAGACCGCAAGACCCTTTACAACAAGCTAAAGCTGTATAATATCGAGGCTTAGCCGGGTTATGCTATAGCTTGCGCTTGCTGTGCAACCGAGCGCCTGAGCGCTTCCAGCTCTTTTTGAAGCGCCGCCAGTACCCGTTGCGTTTTTTGCTCTGTTTCGGCCACCACTTTCTGCAGGTCTTTTGTGTTTGCCTTAGCGCCATGCAGGACCTGCTCCAGCTCCTGCAGATGCGGTATCACAGTGTATGCCTGCAGGTGCCGGAAGCCGGTCAGCATTTTATGGGCAATGTTCCCGGCTTTCTCCCAATCCTCCTGTTTGGCTACAGCAGACAGCTGCTCCAGGCTCTGCTGCTGATCAGCGAGAAGTACCTCCAGTACTGCCGCCAGCGTTTGGTTATCCTGCCCCGTGAAAAGGCGCATCTCATGCAGGCTGTAAAGGCCTGTCTCACCAGTAGGTTCATTAGGCTGGGCCTCAACTTGCTCCTTATCTGGGGCAATCGTAACAGGTAGGGTTGGTAGCGTTTCGGCGAGTTTTTGGTGCAACTCCTGCTCCGTGTAAGGCTTTAATAAGTGAGTCTTAATAGGCGTGTTCTTAAAGAAGTCACTGTCATTACTTAGTACATTGGCTGTGAGGGCAATGATCGGCACCTTCTTGTCCTGCTTGCGAATGTTGCGGGCTACCGTTTTACCACTCATGCCAGGCAGCTGTATGTCTGTCAGTACCACATCATACTGGTGCTGTTGTACCAGCGCCAAGGCCTCCTGCCCGTCGTTGGCCAGGTGCACCTCTATGCCCCACCTGCTCAGAATCAGGTTACAGAGCGTACGGCTGTAAGCATCATCATCCACTACCAGCGCAGTGTAGCCGTTAAAAGCAGGTGCTTGCGGAACGGCTACAGCAGGGGTGGCAGGCACGGTCTCTTTACTTTCCTGCAAAGGCAGTACAACCGTAAAGGCTGTGCCCCGGTTATGCTGGCTGCTTACCGACAGGGTACCGCCCTGTATTTCTACCAGCTTTTTGCTGATGGACAGGCCAAGCCCCGTACCTCCGTACTTGCGCAGAATGGAGTCGTCTGCCTGGTTAAACTCCCCAAACACATGCTGCAGGCGTTCTTCCGGAATGCCAATGCCCGTATCGGCCACCGTTATGCTGACCACGACCCGGCTCCTTCGCCGGCTTTTTAGCTTCGCGTTTACCTGTACCTGCCCTTCATGCGTGAACTTGATGGCATTATCCACGAGGTTAAACATGACCTGCTTTAAACGAAGCACATCCCCTTGCAGCGCATCAGGAATCGTTTCCTCTGCCTGGCACTTAAAAGCAATATGTTTGCTCGAGGCCTTTAGGGCAAAGGCCTGCTCCACTTCCGTAAGCAACTGCTTCAGGCTAAAAGGAGTGGGGGTAATGTCCAGCTTTCCAGCTTCTATTTTAGACAGGTCGAGCACATCGTTTACGATATGCAGAAGGTGCTGCCCTGCCCCGTTCACTGCCTGCAGGTGTTCCTGCTGTTGCGTGTCTAGGGCTGTATGGTTCAGCTGTTGTGTAAAACCGAGGATTACGTTAAGGGGCGTGCGCATCTCGTGGCTCATGTTCGCTACAAAAGCCTCTTTGGCGCGTGCCAGTTGCACGGCTTCTTTCTGCGCCTTTATCAGCCTCGACTTGTAGTTATCACTGCGCGTTACATCACGAAGGATAAGCAGCATAAAAGCGCCGCCGCTACCCAGACCCAGTAAGCCGATAATAAGCAGGGTAACGGATGTTTCATGGGCTACAGCCTTTACCTGCTCCGCGTTCTGCCGTGCCTGGTCCTGTTCGTAATGCTCTAGCTTGTACATCATGTCCCGGACCTGGTCCATGATCTGCTTATCGTTCTGTAGCAAGGCCAGTTCTTCGGCCTCCAGCTGTTCTTCTTTCTGGTCTGCCTCCCGTTGCACGTTGTGCAGGATGCGGCGTACTTTGGCCAAGGGAGCCACGGGGGCCGTACTGGCGCTGGTATCTATGGCTACCTCACGTGTCACGTTCAGCTGTGGCACGATTACTTTAGGAGGCATGGTATCCTCAGGCACCTGCTTTTCTTTCTTGGAGAATATTCTGCTAAAGAGCCCGCGTTTGTTTTCCCGGGGTTTTTCCTTTTCCCGCCTCGTCTCCTTTTGCTCGTCTTCCTGCTGGTGCAGGCTTAGCCGGTCTGATATGGTCGTGGTTGTGTGCTGGGTGATGGTGGTGGCCAGCGGCTTTTCTTCTGCCGTAGAGGCAATCTGTTGGAGGGCTTTGTTGGAGTAATTGTTTTTCTTCTGTTGCTTCTTCAGCGCGACAAAGCGCTCCATGCTTTTCTGCTTTTCCTTTAACAAAGCAGAAACCGAGTCGACCTGTGCCAGCTCCTGGGGGCTATTTTTCATGAGCAGCTGTAAAGAGTCGATCTGGTTCTGGATCGTGTCGAGGTGGCAGAGGTAAGACTTGAAGTGCTCCTCCTTTGTGGTGAGGGTATAGGCACGTATGGCGCTTTCAGCCGTGGAGATAGTGGCCAAAGTGTGCTGTAGTTCTATCAACTTCCTGTTGGGCTTCGACAGCACGTTCACAGAGTGAAGCAGCTGAGTGAAGCTCGTATAGGTGAGGTAGATGGCAAACACGAATATGCTAAGCGCCAGCCCGAAGCCAATTACTACCTTTACCCGTATGCTATCTCCAAGTTTCTTCATGGGGTAGTTTTTCTCTTTACCTAAAGCAGCTTTTGCGGCATAAAGTTCTATAACGACAGAAAAAGAGAAATGATTGTACCAGCACTGGTAGGTGAATCAGCTGTAAGAAGGAACAAGCTATAGCTACAGTGTCTTGATAGCTAATGCTTTAGGGGGTGTGCCTATAGAGAAGGGCCGGGGCAGAAAGTTCTAACCCTTTCTGCCCCGGCCCTTCTTGTTTTGTGTTTAAGCCACTAACTACCAACTACTGCTGGCTCCTCCTCCGCCAAAGGAGCCTCCGCCAAAGCCGCCGAAGCCTCCTCCGCCTCCGCCGCCACCTCCAAAAACGCCCCCGCCGGAGCGGAAGGTGCCGAAGCCTCCCGGCACGATAACAGGGCCGCCAAACGTACGGGAGTAGCGCCTACCGCCGCCTCTGCCTCCGCGACCGCCACCCATCCGGGAGAGAATGAAGACAACCAGGAGTACAATGATCATGATAAACACCAGGGAGGGGCCTGAGCCCCCTTCTTCCTGCTCGTCAGGCTCAGCCTGGTAGGCTCCGCTAGCCAGGCTGATGATCAGGCTGGTTGCTTCGTTGAGCCCCCTATAGTACTCGCCCTCCTGAAAGTTAGGCTTGAGTGTGCGCTCGGTAATCCGTTTTGCGAGCGCGTCCGGTACCAGGGCTTCCATGCCGTAGCCGGTCTGTATCGCTACTTTGCGCTCGTTCTTGGCCACCAGTATGATCAGACCGTTGTCGTTTTGCTCCGTGCCTATTCCCCAGCGCTCGCCTAGCGCGGCGGCATACTGGTTTATATCGTAATCCCCGATGGAGATAAGGGTAACGACAGCGACCTGCGTGGAGGTGGTGTCGTTGTAATTAACCAGCTTTTGCTCCAACGCCTGCTCCTCTTCTGCACTTAGCATGTCGGCCAAGTCGTTTACCAGGCGCGGTGGGTTAGGGCGTGGCGGGAAATCACTGTTTTGCCCGAGAGCCAGCAAGCTCAGAAGGCAGCAGTGCAAAAGTAGAATGAAGTGCTTCATAGGTTTTAGTCTCCGAACGAAATATCATCGCTCAGTTCGTTGATGTCTCCCCTCTCGTTATAAGGGAAGTGTGCTTTGAGTTGCTCACCAGCCATCAGCACACCCTTGGCCAGGCCTGCGGCATACTTCTTTTGCTTGAAATGCTTGATGACCTCCGCCGTGATGTCTTCCCAGAAATGGTCTGGTACAATGGCGTTGATGCCCGCGTCCCCCAGCACAGCGAACTGGTGATCTTCCAGGGCCACGTAAAACAGCACTCCGTTCCGCAATTTCGTGTGGTGCATGTTCAGTTCCGCAAAGACCTCTGTGGCGCGGTCCAGCACATCGCCTTCGCAGTTGCTCTCAATGTGCACGCGTATTTCCCCGGAGGTGTTTGTTTCGGCCTCCTGTATGGCGGCCATAATCTGCTGCTCGTCAGCTGGTGTTATCGTGTCTCTCGGCATGGCGTTCGTGTTTACTCAATCTTCATTAGAACTGCACAGTTGGTGCCTCCTGTGCACTTGCTTCGGCCTCGAAGTAGCCTTTTCGCTCAAAGTCAAACATATTAGCGGTTAGGTTACGCGGAAATGCGCGGATATAGGAGTTGTAGTCCTGTACCGTTTCGTTAAACTTACGGCGCTCTACGGCAATGCGGTTCTCCGTTCCTTCCAGCTGGGCCTGCAGCTCCAGAAAGTTCTGGTTTGCTTTCAGCTCCGGATAGCGCTCCACAGAAACCAATAAACGGCTTAAGGCACCTGAGAGCTCCCCTTGTGCCTGCTGAAAGCGCTCTATGTTCTCCGGGGTCAGGTTGTCGGGGCTAATGTTGACGCTGGTGGCCTTTGCACGTGCCTCTATGACCTGTGTCAGCGTTTCCTGCTCAAAGTCGGCGGCACCCTTTACAGTGTTGACCAGGTTCGGGATCAGGTCGGCGCGACGTTGGTAAACGTTCTGCACGTTGGCCCACTGGGCTTCCACGCCTTCGTCTTTCTGTACGATCTCGTTATATCCGCAGGAAGACTGAGAAGCCAGGATCACAAATCCGAGAAGGTAAAAAAACAGTTTTTTCATAAGTTAGTATGGGTATAAGGTGGTATACGTTTCCCTTTGTTTTTGCGGGCATTGTAACTACGAAGTTAAGAAGGCAACGTTAAGAAGGCTATTAATATTTGATAATGTCTATATTAACCTGTCTTTCATGAGGGGCAAAAGCCCGGCTTGCTTTTACTTTTGTAGAGGGTACAGCGGTTTTTTATCGCTGGGTGGTTCACTTGTTCGTAAAGCTGTTAACCGGTACGCGAACCTTTTGCCTTTCTTGAAGTTATAGTTTTGTATAGATATATTGCAGGAAAAGTATAGTATATGAAAGTAGTTATTCCCGTAGCAGGCGTTGGTTCAAGGCTTCGGCCACACACGCATACACAACCCAAGTCACTGGTGCCTGTAGCGGATAAAACTATACTTGGCCATATCATCGACAAGCTGTTGGAGGCGGGCTTGCAGGAGTTTGTTTTTGTAATCGGGTATTTAGGTGAGAAGGTAGAGCACTACGTGCGCAGTACCTACCCCCAACTGCATGCCGAGTTTGTGGTGCAGGAGCCGCGCGAAGGCCTGGGGCATGCCCTGTGGGTGGCTCGCCATACTTATGAGCAAGACGAGAGTGTGCTCATCATGCTCGGGGATGCAATTGTAGACGTAGACCTGAAAGCTTTTATAGAGGCCCCCTACTCAGTGCTGGGAATAAAGAAAGTAGCGAAGCCCTCCCTCTTTGGGGTGACAGAGGTAGGAAACGATGAGTTTATCGTAAAGCTGGTGGAGAAGCCAAAAATCCCGAAATCTAACTTTGCCCTGGTAGGCCTTTACAAGATCGTGCAACCGAAGAAGCTGGTTGCCTCTTTAGAGCACATCATCAAGGAAGACATTCGCACGCAGGAGGAGTATCACCTGACGGATGCCTTGATGCACATGATCAAGAACGGAGAGAAAATGGTGACCTGGAGCGTGGACCATTGGTTTGACTGTGGCCGGAAAGAAACCTTACTGGAGGCAAACGCTACCCTGCTGAACCGCCCTAAGTTCCGCGCGCATCCCCCTAGCGACCAGTTTCCGGGCTGCATTATCATTCCACCTGTTAGTATTGGCAGCGACTGTGCCATCTACAACTCGATTATTGGTCCGAATGTGGCGATCGGGGACAACGCGACTATCGAGAACTGTATCCTGAGCAACTCCATTATTGGTACCTATGCCGAGCTGCGCTTCGCCGTAATGCAGGATTCTATCATTGGCAGTGATGCTTCCTTTAGAGGCTTCAGCCACAGCCTGAACATCGGCGACAGCACCGAGATTAATTTTGGGCAGTAGCTGGTAGATCTCGTAGCATCTGCAGGTTCTGAAAGTGTGTGGAAGGGTGGCGTTCAACTTATAGCGCCGGGACTGTTACAAAAACGTCAGCTCGTTCAGCTGGTCCAGCATCCAGCCGGTAAGGCTATAGCGGTGGCGGGTCGCCATCAGTACCTCGTGTGGAATCAGGTCGGCGCGGAAACAGGCGAGGCGACCGGCGATTGGCAGAACGTCCACTTCCTCCTCTGCGCCGTCTTCTTGCGGTAAATACAAACGCAGATTACCCCCATGCTCAGGTAGCCAGTTCTCGTTTAGGTAACAGATAAAAGAAAGACGGCGGTGGTCATTCGCCTGAAACTGGTCTATGTGGCGCTGGTACACGGTGCCCGGAGGGTAGACCGTAAAATGGAACTCATAATCCTTTAGCCCCAGGAAACAGGTGCGGTTTATGTAGCGCATCACTTCATCCATTCGCTCCAGGAACACTTTTGTAGGGGGCAGAGCCTCCTTTGGTTCAATCCAACGGATATAGTCACCCCGTACTTCCTTGTCCACTGTAAACTGATCGGCAGCGCCTATGCCCGCCTTTCTGAAGGTGCCCTGCTCCTGGTGGTGTGCCAGTACGCCCAAAATGTCATGCACCTCCTGTGGTGTCAGGAAGTTATCAATGATGGCATAGCCCTTTTCAGAAAGCCTGTCGGCGATCTGCTCAAACTTCTGCAGTGTTTTCTCGTCCAGTTCTTCGACCATGTGGTTCCCTCTTTCTTGTTTGTCCTTTTATACTTACAGATTCCTTTTTAGGCTACATGAGAGGTAAAAAGTGGGCAAAAGTAGTGACTAAATACATCACTTGTACAGGTAAGGCAATAAGAAATCATCAACCTATAACAAGCTGGTTCTAAGGCTGAAAGTAGACTGTGTAACAAGGGGCATAAATGGCAAGGTTTCTGAAAAGAGAAGTGAAATGCGTATATTGGACAATTCTATTTGACTATATCTTAAACAATTTTACAGGCGTAGCCCTTTATGAATAAAACTAAAATAATGTTGCTGGCCGGCGGCCTTACGGCTGTGTCGGCTTGTAAGTCAACCCAAACAGATACAACTGCCACAGGCATGACGACAGAAAATAGGACTGCAGCTGTTTCTTCAGCTGAGAAAGAGTTTGATTACCCGGACACCAAAAAGGTGGACCAGGTGGATAATTACTTCGGGACCCAGGTAGCAGACCCCTACCGTTGGTTGGAAACACATACCGAAGAGGTGGACGAGTGGATAGAGGAGCAAAATGAGGTAACTTTTGGCTATTTGAACGACATCGCGTTCCGCGATAAGATCAAGGCCCGTTTGACAGAGATCTGGAATTATCCGAAATATGGGGCTCCGTTTAAAGAGGGTGGCAAGTACTACTTCTTTAAAAACAATGGTCTGCAGAACCAAAGCGTACTGTACGTACAGGAGAGCCTCGAAGACGAGCCGAAGGTATTCTTTGACCCGAACAAGCTGTCGGAAGACGGCACGGTAGCCCTTACCGCTTTTAACTTCTCCGAAGACGGGAAGTATGTGGCCTACGGTACTTCCAGCGGCGGTTCTGACTGGAACACCTATCATTTGATGGATGCCACAACTGGCAAAAAGCTGGACGACCAGGTGGAGTGGGTGAAGTTCTCCAGCCCGAGCTGGTACAAGGACGGCTTCTTCTACAGCCGCTATGATGCTCCTACTGAAGGAAACAAGCTGGCGAACAAGAACGAGTACCACAAAGTGTACTACCACAAAGTAGGCACGCCGCAAAGCCAGGACAAGCTGGTGTACGAGGATAAAGCACACGCCCTGCGTAATTTTTACGGGCAGACGACAGATGATGAGCGCTTCCTGGTCCTGAATGTGTCTGAAGGTGCCAGTGGTGCCAATGCCTTGTACTATAAAGACCTGCAAGATCCGAAGGCGACGATAAAGCCTATCGTGGAGAATTTCGAGAACGAGTACAACGTGGTGGATAACTTCGGGGATAAGCTGCTGGTGATGACGAACAAGAATGCACCGCGTTACCGCCTGGTTCTGGTTGACCCGAAGAAGCCGCAGGAGCAGAACTGGAAAACAGTAGTGCCGGAAAACCAGAATGTAATCACCAACGTGTCTACGGCCGGTGGCAGGGTCATTGTGACCTACATGAAGGACGCTGCCAGCCAGGTAGTGGTGTATGACCAGAGCGGCAAGCAACTGACTACAGTAGAGCTTCCTGCAATCGGTACGGTGAGTGGCTTTAACGGTGAGAAGGAAGATAAAGAGGTGTTCTTCACCTTCACGTCCTTTACTTATCCACCAACCATCTACCGCTACGATATCCCGAATAACAAAGTAAGCCTCTTCCGCAAAACAGAGGTGAACGTGGACACAGAAGCCTTTGAGACGAAGCAGGTCTTTTATACCTCCGTGGACGGGACAAAGGTGCCGATGTTTATTGTGCACAAAAAAGGCCTGGAGCTAAATGGCGATAACCCTACCCTGTTGTATGGCTACGGCGGCTTTAACGTATCGCTGACACCAAGCTTTAGCATTTCGAACATGCTGTGGCTGGAGAATGGCGGGGTGTATGCCATGCCGAACCTGCGCGGCGGCGGCGAGTACGGCGAGGCCTGGCATAAAGCCGGTATGACGCCGAACAAGCAGAATGTTTTTGATGATTTTATTACTGCTGCCGAGTACCTGATTTCGGAAGGCTATACGTCCAGTGAAAAACTGGCTGTATCAGGTGGTTCTAACGGTGGCTTGCTGGTAGGAGCCTTTATGACCCAGCGCCCAGAGCTTGCTAAAGTGGCCTTGCCGGCTGTTGGCGTGATGGACATGCTGCGCTTCCATAAGTTTACCATTGGTTGGGCGTGGGTACCAGAGTACGGCTCTTCTGAGGACGAGGCACAGTTCAAGAACCTGTATACCTTCTCGCCGCTGCACAACATCAAAGAGGGGGTGAAGTACCCGGCTACCCTGGTGAAGACCGCTGACCATGATGACCGGGTGGTGCCAGCACACTCCTTTAAGTTTATCTCAGAACTACAGGAGAAAGGTGCTCCAGGCAATCCGTATCTGATTCGTGTGGATGTACGTGCCGGTCATGGTGCCGGAAAGCCGACCTCCCTGCTAATACAGGAATATGCCGATACCTGGGCCTTCGTTTATAAAAACATGGGCGTGAACCCTTACCCGGAGAACCAGTAGTAGGGTGTAAGTCTGATTTTTACTAAAAGCCGGGCTGCCTGTATCAGGCAGCCCGGCTTTCTTTTTAGCGGGTTTAGAATATTCAGCTACTGTTGTAGATAGTATAGGTATTTTTGCATATTTTAGAACATCATCTAAAACGAACTTATTCATTTATGGAAGCCGACTTCTACGACAACGCCCCTGCCCCGCAGCCTTTAGGCATCAACGCCCTTTCAGCCGACTATTTACGTAGCGCGGCTAAATGGGGTAAGTTTTTAGCTATTGTTGGTTTTGTGGTAATTGGCCTGATGGTGGTGATGAGTGTTTTTGCCGGGACCATGTTTGGCTCTGCCATGGAAGGCATGGAGGGGATGGCAGGTATGATGGGCGGAGGCTTCTTTACCGTCTTTTACCTGCTGTTTGCGCTGTTGTACTTTTTCCCGGTGCTGTACCTTTACAGGTTCTCAGCAAAGATGGAGGATGGCTTGCGCACGCAAAATGAGGACCTGGTGACAGCGTCGTTCAAGAACCTGAAGTCACTGCTCAAGTTTGTGGGGATACTGACCATTGTGGTATTCGGCTTTTATGCGCTGGCGCTGCTGTTCATGTTTATTGGCATGGGCATTGGCTCGATGATGTAAGCGTGCATATTCTAGTACAGAAAGCACACCTGCCAGCGGGTGTGCTTTCTGTTTTAAGAGGCCTAGGGTGGCAGGGGCAGGTATTCTTCCGTACCTTAGCAACTGAACAAGCAGAAAGCAATGAAAGCAGTAGGAAGCTTTAGCACGTTTACGATCCGCTCAAGTGAGATAGACTTCCGGGGGCAGGCTACCCTGCCAGCCTTGGTAAACTACATGCATGAGTCTGCCTGGGATAACACGGTTACCCTGGGTATATCTATGTATGATCTGTTAGAGCGAGACCTTACCTGGGTGCTGCAGCGCCTGCGCGTGGAGATGTTCCGTTATCCAAAGCACGGGGAACAAATAAGGGTGGAAACCTGGGCCTCCGCGCGTGAACGTGTTTTCATGCACCGCGACTTCCGGATATATGGTCCGGACAGGGAATTGCTGGGGCAGGCAACCAGTGTATGGCTGGTGATGGACATGGTGAAGCGCCAACTGGTCTCTTTGCCTGACTTTATCACTGCGTTGGAGATAATGCCGACGGAGGAGCCGCTTCCTTTTGCTAAAGGCAAGTTGCCAGCGCTGCAGGAGCCAACAGTGGAGGAGCAGATCCTGGTCCGCTGGCATGATATTGACCTGAACCGGCACGTGACGAATACCCGCTTTCTGCAGTGGGCTTTGGACACAACGCCACTGGAAGTGCTGGAGCAAAAGCAACTGTGCGAGGTAGACATCATCTTCCGGGCAGAAAGTGTGCTGGGAGACACCGTGGTGGCAACCGTGGCGCCAGCCGACGAAGAAGGGGTTTTCTTGCACAAACTGAGCAGCCAGGAGACAGGGAAAGAACTGGTACAGGCAAAAACAAGCTGGAGCCCCCTGGAATAGAGAGTATTATAAAAGACACACGAGACAAATCAGATTACATGGTACAGATTAGAAGAGGTACAGAAGAGGACCTCCCACAGGTGTATGCACTTATACAGGAGCTGGCAGTGTTTGAGCGGGCGCCGGAAGAGGTGACGAATACTGTAGAGGACATGCGCCGCGACGGCTTCGGAGAGAACCCTGTTTACAAGTTTTTTGTGGCAGAGTCAGAAGAGAGGATTGTGGGGATTGCACTTTATTACACCGCCTATTCCACCTGGAAAGGACGAACGCTTTGGCTGGAGGACTTAGTGGTAACGGAGCGCCTGCGTCGGGCAGGAATCGGGCGTAAGCTCTTTAACGCAGTAGCCCAGGAGGCAAAAGAGACAGGGGCCAAGCGCTTCAGATGGCAGGTACTGGATTGGAACGAGCCTGCCATTACCTTCTATAAAAGCGTAGGAGCAGACTTAGGTGAAGAATGGATCAACTGTACGCTAACAGAGGCACAGATCCAGAATTTCTCAGCTTAGTTGCTGTGCATATATAAAAGGAAATCCCTCTGCAGGTATCTGCAGAGGGATTTCCTTTTAGTCTTCCTGTTGGTCGCGCTCTACGTCCACGCCTACAACTTCCAGCATCGAGCTGAAAATTACAAACTTGCCTTCGTAGCGCTGCAGCTGCTTGCGGTACAGCGCATCGGCATGTTCCCGCTTGTACTCCTCCAGGTCTGCCATGTTACGGCAGGAGTACTGCACGGCGTAAGTCGTGCCGCCGTTGTTTACCTCTCCTATCAGACGGGCAACCTGGTTGCGCAGAAAATAACCTGTGCGCATTACCTCCGGTATGTGCACCTCCTTCATCCACTGTAGCCACTCCTCGGCTACTCCGTTTTCGATATTTACTGTTTCGTTATACAAAATCATATCCGAAGGTACGAATTTTAGCCCTTTTGGGGAGGGGTCTGCTACAGGTTTTTGGAGCTAGGGGAAGTTAGTTGTTTTTGGGAGCTGAAATGAGTAAGCACAGCTTATTTCCTAGTAAGGCAGGCTGAGCCTGCTGTTACTTTACCTTAGCAGGTTTACCGGCAGCTCCAGCTACCCGCTATTTCACCAGTCTCATTCTCCTGGTCTGCCTGAAAAGCCACAACAATAGGGGTAAGCTTGTTTTTAGTGGTTAATTGTAGTTGGCCTTCGTTAAGCTGTAGGTGAATAACACCATTTGCATCACAAACAGCTCTTAGAGAGCCCGAAGGGTTATTCACAAAGAAGCTGTTGTTCGAGTTGAGACCTGTTGCTGTTAGCTCTGTCACTGTGTACTCTCTGGCAGAAGATTGGGCTCCGGAGCTCGCCATCGTTATTCTGCTGTTAGTTTCCAGCTTGCCGCCTAGCCAAAGGTCCTCCCCTAAGCAACCGGATGTGTTGGCAATCAGGTCGAAGTAAACCTCATCAGCACTATCGTGAATGGCGGCCAGCGTAACCGGAGGCATTTCTTTAGCGGTTACGGTCTCTCGCTTCGCTAATAGTTCGTCTGCCTCCGGTTCTCTGTGCCTGGTACAGGAAGAAAAGAAAGGCAGGAAAAAAAGAAGTAAAGCCCACAAAATTAAAGCGGAAGAACGGGGGGTATAAATTGCTTTCATAGGCCATAATATTTTAAGTATAAAAATTATACTTATTTATACCCGCCTATGGGCAAAACGTTGTTATTTAGTGCTGTTTTTGCCTGGTTACCAAAATGTTATAGGGGTTTTAGCTCTGAGGTGGGATGAGGAAAGGAACTCTGTTCAAACTCAAATTATACTGGTTCCAGGTAATCCAGGTCCTTTGAGTAAGTTTCCTCTAAAGTAAGTATGGAGATAGCTGCCACTGTAAGAGACAGACCACCCAGGGCCATGGCTGTCGGCACAAGTCCCCAGCTGTCTTTGAAGGCCTCAAAAGCCAGGGTGAGCGGTACGACCGCGCCGCGCACAAAGTTAGGCACAGTGGTGGTAACGGTGGCTCGGATGTTTGTGCCGAACTGCTCTGCTGCGATCGTGACAAACACAGCCCAATAGCCACTGGCAAAGCCGAGCGCAGCACAGAGCACATAAAAAGAGTTTACAGCTAAGCCCCCACTAAGTAGATAGAGGGCAACAAATCCGGCCGTCAGGAGCAGGAAAACAAGGATAATGTTGCGCCTGCTCTTAAAGCGCTGGCTCAGGAAACCGCTGAAAAAGTCACCGAACACCAGCCCCAGGTAGCAGAAAGAAACAGCCTTAGCCGCCGAGACAGCCTCTGTAACGCCCAACACAACACCAAACTCCGGAGAGAAAGTGATCAGGATACCTACCACGTACCAGATAGGGATTCCTACCAAAATGCACTTAAGATATCTCCGGAAGCGCTTGCCGTTTGTGAAGAGGCTCAGGAAGTTTCCACGTGTAACATGGGATGAGCTCTGCAGGCTTTTAAACATCCCTGACTCATACACGCCAATCCGCAGGAAGAGCAGCAGCAGACCTAAGCCACCCCCGATAAAGTAAGCCGTGCGCCAGCCAAAGTACTCCCCTACCACGCCGGCCAGGATGGCACCGGATATGCCGATGGTGGCCACGATCATGGTGCCGTAGCCGCGTTTCTCTTTCGGGAGCACCTCTGATACCAGCGTAATGCCTGCTCCTAGCTCCCCTGCCAGGCCCAAGCCGGCTACGAAGCGCAGGAAAGCATACATTGGGATGTCGTTAACAAAGCCATTCATGATGTTGGCTACCGAATACAGGAAAATAGAACCGAACAGCACGGACAGGCGTCCTTTTTTATCCCCTAAAATACCCCATATCACGCCGCCGATGAGCATGCCAGCCATTTGCATGTTTAATAGCAGCACCCCTTCTTCGAGCAAAGCAGCCGGGCTTACAATACCCAGATCTCTCAAGCTGGGGATGCGCACAATGCTAAACAGCACCAGGTCGTAGATGTCCACAAAGTAGCCTAGCGCAGCCACAATAACAGAGGCATTAAACAGCGACTTGTTCTGGGGAGTTGTTTTCAGGTCTGGCATATATAGTCCCTTTTATATCTCCTAAGATAGCTCTTGTCTTGCATACTGCAAAGAGGGTATATGGAGGTGCCGCAGCAGAGATATTTTTGTAGCTTAGGGCTGAAAAAACCTCTAAAAAATATGCTTATGCCAGTGCTCGGGAAAAAACTACAGCTAAAGCCTGCACAGAAACTGTTACTTGTAAATGAGCCACAGGTATTTGCCCAAATCCTCTCAGAGGAGGGGTACCTGCTTTCAACAGCAGAAGAAGTGGCGGGAACAGGGACGTATGAGGCCGTGCTGGCGTTTGTGAGGAACGCAGCAGAATTGGAGGCACTTGCTCCTAAGGCTGCTGCGTGCAAGCCAGACGCAGTACTCTGGATAGCTTACCCAAAGAAATCGTCTGGTATGAAAACAGACCTGACGCGCGACAAAGGCTGGAGTGCCCTCACAACGCTGGGGTTTGAGGCGGTACGGCAGGTCGCGATGGATGAAACCTGGTCTGCGCTTCGTTTCAAGCCCCGTTCAGAGCGGAAAGAAGCCTCACGCTTTGGTGTAGACATGCTCGGCATCGATAGGAGGGCAAAGACCGTGGTTGTGCCAGAAGACCTGGGGGTAGCTTTAGAAGAGGCTGAGTTGCTGGAGTACTTCAACAGCCTGGCCTTTACACACCGGAAAGAGTACGTCGTGTCTGTGTTGGAGGCCAAGAAGCCGGAGACGCGGGCCAGGCGTATCAGTAAGGCTGTAGAGCAGCTGCGCCAAAAGCAACAGGTACAGGCATAAAAAAGGGGCAACGCAAGTTGCCCCTTCCTGTCAGGTATTTTATTGCTATTGAATTACAACCGGGAACTCTGCCTGCACGTCTGTTTCTCCCACAGAAATTCCGCTGCTTGCGTTTTTCTTCTCTCCCTGGTGTTTCAGGGTCACGCGCAAAGCACCGCTGCTGGTGTTTTCTGTCGTAACGGTTGCTGTTAAGCCAAGGGGCAGCCCGTTAACGTCGTTGTTTCTGTTTGTCACGGCAAGGTTCTCTTGCAGGTTTTGGCCACTTACTGTGTTCAGCACTTCGTAAAAAATCTGATGCTCATCTCCTTCTGCTTCTATCTCCGCAGTAATATCCACGGGTGGTGTCTGACTGTCGTCCGAAAAGGTGATGGCCGCATTATAGGTTGTGTTAGGCGCTAAATTCAAAGTCTCGATGGTGGCATTGGTGCCGCCCGGACCGTCTGGGTCGCTAAAAGTAGCCGTAACAGTCTGCCCTTTGCCTTCAGGCACTAACGTAAGGGTGGCAGTAGTAATCAACTCCTGATCTTCTTCCTCGTCTGGCGCAGGATCGTCATCTCCGCAGGATGCGGCGGTAAATAACAAAGATCCTAGCATTAAGAAGGCAAAGTAAGGTCGGAATAACTTTTTCATGAGTATGGGATGGATTTAAGAATGATACAACAATACGGTAATTCTATGATAAACGATATGGTTAGGGCCTGTTAAAGGCCAACGGGATTTTTACCCGGAACATGATCAGGCGGCCGGTTTCAGCAGCAAAATAACGAAAACGGTTCAGATAACTCCGATACGAGCTGTTAAGCAGGTTGTTGCCCGTAAGGCCTACCTCAAGTGGCTGCTTACCCAGGTGTACCGTAGTGCCCGCCTCTGCCTGGAGCAGGAAGTAGGCATCTGGCGCTGGGGCAAAGTCTTCCACAGTCTTAGTAGGTACCCGCGTTTGCTCTGCCACGTAGGTGCCCCCTAACGAAACATATGCCCCTGAGAAGCGTCCTGCGCTGCCTAAGCCTCCAAGTTCATAACGCAGGCTGCTGCTGAGCCTGTCCGCCGGTATGTTGATCAGGTGGTCATCTGTCTCCGTGTTTCGTGCCCGTACGATGGCTGCCTTGGCGCTAAAGGCCAGGTTCGGGAGAAAATGGTACGACAAGCTCAGGTCAACTCCTTTAAGAGTGGCGTCTGTCTGCCTGTATTTAAAAGCTGGGAAAGCACCGCGGATGGTAAGGACCGGCTCCGGGAGCGGTGCCACAAAAATGTAGTCGTCTATAAAGTTGTAGTACAAGCTTAGCTCCCCGTTCAGGCGGGCATTGCCGAAGTAGTTCACAGAGGCCTCAAAGTTATAGGCTTGCTCCGGGTTCAGATTCGGGTCCCCTATCTCGTAAGAGGCTGCGCTGTGGTGGATGCCATCGCTGAAAAGCTCGTTGGCACTCGGGGCACGCCAGGCTGAGGTAGCACTAAGACCGAAGGTAAGATGATAGCCTACGTCGTACAAGGCCCCTAAAGTGCCTGATACGTTGTTAAAGTCGTACTCCGGTTCATCAAGGTACTTTTCCTTCGTGCTGGGATTCGTCTCCCATTTCTGCACCAGCAGGTTCTTATAGTCGTAGCGTATGCCCGCTTCTACCTGTAGCCTGTCTTTGCGCCACTTTTCAATGGCAAAAGCGCCTGCAGTGGTGCTGGTATAATAGGGCAGAAAGGAGGAGTAATCCCAGGTGTTCTTCTGGTAGATACTGCTCAAACCCACCATGCCGGAGAAGTTGCCAACAGGAGCGTGCTCCCACACGAGCTCCGCAGTGTGCGTGTTCAGGTTAAGCTGTAGTGCGGGGGTAGACTGGTTGCCATGTAAATCATACTCTTGCCGGATGTTGTTCTGCCAGCCATAGACAAACTCCAGGTTCCCTGCGTTGCCTGTTTGCAGGTAGCCTTTCGCTTTTAGCAGGTCATGCTGTACATCCTGGTAAGGGCGGTCTATGTCGTAGGTAAACTCCACCTCTTCGGCGCCAACGGGCCTGCCACGGGCAATGGCATAGTTTAGGTCGGTGAGATTGCCAATATGAGACCCGGCAAGTATGCCCAGTTCTGTATTAAACTGGCTGTAAAAAAGCTCTGCTCCGTACTTTTTCTTTGTATAGCCAAGTGCTGCCGAGAAGCTGCGTTCCTCAAAGCCGGTGTTATCCAGGTAATAGTCTGGCGTTCTGGCGTTACCAGTTTTCTTGAAAGTGCCCTGCAGGCGCCAGCTCAGAGGCGGCAGTTTGGAGACATTCCCCTCCAACATGGCCGAAGCGGCCAGCTGCCGGTTGTTCGTGCTGCCCAATAGGCTCAGTTCACCCCCCAGGCCTGGTTCTCTTCTCAGTGATTTGGGCTCTACCAGAACAACCCCTCCAATCGCATCAGAGCCATAGCGGACTCCAGCGGCCCCCTTTACCACCGTTAGCTGGCTGGCAACAAAAGGGTCTATTTCCGGAGCATGCTCTGAGCCCCACTGTTGCCCCTCCTGCCGCACACCATTGTTCAGGAGCAGTATCCTGTTGCTGTGCATGCCGTGGATCACAGGCTTCGCTATGGTGGGCCCCGTCTGTAGCGTCGTTACCCCTGCGATTCCTTTCAGTGACTCTGCCAGCGAAAGGCCGCGTGTTGCTTCCAGTTCCTGGCCCGACAGTGTTTGTGACGACTGTGCATGCTCTTGCAGGTGCGCGCCCGTAATTTCTACCGTACCAAGCGTAGTCGCGTCCACATGTAAGGGTAAGTCTCTTACTGTAGAGGAGCTGAGCCGGAGGGGGAAGCTTTCCGGGGCATAGCCTACATAGGTTACCTGAAGGGTATAAGTGCCCTGGCACAGGTGGTGAAAATGGTAGTTCCCGTACTCGTCTGCCACAGCAGCTTTTTTCAGCTGCGGAACATACACGGTAGCACCTACCAGGGGAGTTCGGTTGTCATGGTCCAGTACTTTACCGGACAAGGTCAGGCCACAGTCCTGCACGCCGCCAGCTTCTGAATCAGGAACAGGAGCCGGTTCGGTCTGCGCCTGCAGCGGCTGCCACACGGCTGTACCGAGAAACAGCACCAGTGACAGTGCCTTGGAAGTGTATCTTAAGTTAAACACAAGGATAGTTTTAGTGATATAAGGCTGCTATAAAGCAACAGCCAGGCCTTTATGGCCACCCACCCGAAAGAGGAAGATGAACAAAAGACGGAAGATAAAACAGCGCCCTGCCACAAGTGAAGCTTTACTGTGGCGGCAGGAACATCTCGTAGACTAAAACTAGAGGAAGGGAGGGCCCCGGGGAGGCTGAAAAGAAACAGAAAGGCTATGCCAGCTACTACTATAAGTGCCGTTATACACGGAGGCGTGCACCACCGGCTTAAACCAAATACTCGTGCTGCTGCCCAGGAACGGAATGTTGAAGACGTCCTCTACCGGGCAGTGCTTGTGCTTCATCCCTACCTGTGCCTTGTTGGAGTCGGTATGTTCGGGGTGAGCTGTGTGCGTGTGTGGGTGAAGCTCTGACAGCAGGGCATCAGGTACCATCGCCCTGCAAAAAAGCAGGAGCAGGATGAGGGCGATATAGGTTAGATAGCGCTGCACTTTAAACTAGAGCTTTAGCAAAGGTACGATAAATTCTTCAAGTTGCCTTTTAGGCCGGAGAGGCCCGTACAAGAACCTTGCCTGCTTCTCCTGCCGCTTTTCTGCCGTTTGCAGCCACTCTTAAATTTTATCCTACGGCTTTTCTGACAACCTGTCACTTTATGCCTGCCGCTGCCAGAGTGGAACAGGATTTGAAAGCCCTTTGGCAGAAGTATCCAGTCGATTCTAAAATTTTCTAAATCATAAAGTATAAACATGGAAGAAAGAGGTAATATTTCGATCCACACCGAGAATATTTTCCCGATCATCAAGAAGTTTTTATACTCTGACCACGAGATTTTCCTGCGTGAGTTGGTGAGTAATGCCGTTGATGCCACCCAGAAGATAAAGCGCTTGGCTGCTGTTGGTGAGTACAAGGGCGACCTGGGCGAACTGAAGGTAAAGGTAGCCGTGAACAAAGATGACCGCACCATTACCATTTCAGACAACGGCATCGGTATGACAGCCGAGGAGATCAAGAAGTACATCAACCAAATCGCTTTTTCCGGCGCTTCTGAGTTTGTGGAGCGTTTCAAGGATGCCGGTGAGAACAAGGACCAGATCATCGGTCAGTTCGGTTTGGGCTTCTACTCTGCCTTTATGGTGGCCGACCGTGTGGACATTGTGACCAAGTCGTATCAGGAGGGGGCAGAAGCTGCCCGCTGGACCTGCGACGGCAGCACGGAGTTTGCCATTACCGACGCCCAGAAAGAAGACCGGGGCACCGACGTAATCCTGCACATCGCCCAGGACTCGGACGAATTCCTCGAAACAGCGCGCATTCGCAACATCCTAGACAAGTACTGCAAATTTCTGCCCGTGCCAGTGGAGTTCGAGGGTGAGGTGATCAATAACCCGAACCCGATCTGGACAAAGCAGCCCTCCGACCTGACAGACGAGGACTACAAGAACTTCTATAAAGAGCTTTATCCTTTCTCAGAGCCGCCGCTTTTCTGGATTCACCTGAACGTAGACTATCCTTTCAACCTGACGGGTATCCTCTACTTCCCTAAAATCAAGAACGAGTTTGAGCTACAGCGTAACAAGATACAGCTCTACTCCCGCCAGGTGTTCATCACTGATGAGGTGAAGGACGTAGTGCCGGAGTTCCTGATGCTATTGCACGGCATCATCGACTCGCCGGACATTCCGCTGAACGTAAGCCGCTCTTTCCTACAGGCAGACTCCAGCGTGAAGAAGATCAACACCTACATCACCAAGAAGGTAGCCGATAAGCTGAACGAGATCTTCAAAAAAGACCGCGAGACATTTGAGAAGAACTGGGACGATGTGAACGTATTCGTGAAATATGGCATGCTCTCCGACGACAAGTTCTATGAAAGAGCCAAGGACTTTGCGCTACTGCAGAATACCGAGGGCAAGTACTACACCATAGAAGAGTACAAAGCACTGGTGCAGGCAAACCAGACGAACAAGAACGAGCAGTTGGTAATGCTATACACGACGGATGCTGATAAGCAGCATGCCTTTGTGGAGGCTGCTCAGAACCGTGGCTATGACGTGCTGAAGCTGGACTCTATGATCGACAGCCACTTTATCGGCTTACTGGAGCAGAAACTGGAGAAAACGACCCTGAAGCGCGTGGATTCTGAGACCGTCGATAAGCTGATCGAGCGCGACGAGACCAAGGAAAGCGTGCTGAGCGACAAAGAGAAGGAGGAGCTGAAGGGCGTGTACGAGCAGGCCATCAACAACAAGAACATGACGGTGGAAGTAACACCGATGTCGCCGGACGATGCGCCAGTGGTGATCACGCTGCCAGAATTCATGCGCCGTATGAAGGACATGAACCGTACTGGCGGTGGCGGTATGATGTTCATGGGCGACATGCCGGACACGTATAACGTGACGATCAACGCGAACCACCCCTTGAACCAGCGGGTGCTAAATGCGGGCGAAAGCAAGGCCACTGTTGCCCGTCAGGCTTTCGACCTGGCATTGTTGTCGCAGAACATGCTCTCCGGCGCCGCGCTGACCACCTTTGTGAAGCGTAGCTTTGAGCTGATGACAAAAGAATAACACCTCTATTTATTATACCTACAGTTAAAAGGCAGCCTCCTGGTGGGGCTGCCTTTTGTTTTGCTGCCCGCCTGGATGAAACTAAGCAACCTGGTGTGTAGTTATAGGGTGCAATTAGCGTGTTGGTGCTTATATGATTTATGCACATCTTTACGTTACACTTATTAGCTGATTGCTTGGTTTGTCGGTGTCTTTTGTTGGGATAGTCGGCAACTAGTAATGAATTGTTTGAAACTAAGTCGCACAAGATTAAATGAGGTACCCTCTTCGATTTGTTTTTGCTCTGCTGGCAGGCCTTTGGTTGCTCACCTTGGGGGGCTGTGGCAAACCGAAGTGGAACAGCGACTATAACCTAAACCAGGCACGCCTCAAAGACGGGGCCAAGGAAGATGCCTTGGCCTCAGCAGATACTGCACAACCTACTGTGGAGGTAAAGACACCGATGGAGCGGGAGGAGGTAGAGCAGGACAATAAACGAAAGAAAAAGCGGAACAAACGCTACTTCCTGGGTTACAAGGTGAAGCGGGGTTTTATCCGGTCAGGCGGGCGTGCCCGGGAAGAACTGGAGACGTTTAGCTACCTACCCGAGTATGAGGCGCCTAACCCATACGCCCCTCAGAAGTACTTTTACGATACCAAAAAGAAAGTGCTGCACCGCTCAGGCAGCGATGAGAAAGACCCGGACCGCTATAAAGTGTTGCATGGCCCCTACGTAAAGAAGATTGACGGGCAAGTGGTGGAAGAAGGGTACTTTTATGTGGGCACGAAGCACCTGCGCTGGGAAAAGTACCGCCGTGATGAGGAGGGTACACTGGCAGACAAGAAGCACTATGAAAAGGGCTTTCCGCGCGATGCTGTGGTGACCTACTACGATGGGGCAGGCAAGAAAATAAAAGAGGTGATTCCTTACGAGTACGGCGAGGTGCAGGGGATGTATTACCGCTTCTACGAAAACGGGCAGGTGCAGTGGTCCGGCAAGTATGACAAGGGGCGAAAAGTTGGTATCTGGATTAACTACTATGATTTCAGAGGGCGTCGCCACTATGAATACCAGTACCCCGAAACCATTTATGAAAAGCCCTTCGAACCCTATCTCGTAAAGGAGTATGACCGGCACGGCACCACGATCTTCGAGAAGGATAAGTTGGATAAACGCTCACAGGCCCAGCGTTAGTAAAAGGCGTCCTCTATGTGATGAATCGAAGGTGGTGTGGTGAGCGTAATGGCGACTATGTCGAACCTTGCTTCGTGTTGCCAGCCTGTCTCGCGTATGAATGCGTCTGCAGCAGAGAGCAACAGCTCCTCTTTCTTCGTGCTGACTGCTGCTTCCGGGTATCCGTACCTGTCAGTGGCCCTTGTTTTAACTTCCACAAAAATGAGCAGGTCTTCTCTTCGCGCTATGATGTCTACCTCTGCCCGTTTGTACCTGTAGTTTCGTTCTAAAATAGTATAGCCTTGTTGCTGTAGGTAAGCAGCAGCCCGATTCTCTCCGGCTTGTCCGGTCTGAAGGTGGGAGTTAGGTTGAGATGCCAATTTGTTTGATGCTTTGCATAAAGCAAAGATGAGTTTAGAACAAGCAACGTAAGCTGACCATGAAGTAATTGGTTGGGGACTTTGTACGGCAGCTGCGCCACGCTATTGAAACAGCGAAAAAGCCCCCGTCCCTTTTACGGGGCCGGCCTTCTAAAATGTTGTGGTAGCGGGTGTTTAAGGAGAGTTACCGCCCCTGTATGCTGGTGCCCTTATTAAATAGGTTGCTGCACGGCATCAGCAGCAGCAGCAAAATGAAAGTATAAAGCAACTGGCGCATGAGAATGTCTTTCCGGAGATGGGGCATAACGTAATGGCGGTCTGGCTATGCCCCGAGAAACTATTTAAGCAAGTTATTGTTCTTACTAGCAAGTTCTCCTATGGCAGGAGTGTACGCGCTTGCGTATGGACTTATGCAAGACTATTTTCGAGCAAAAAGTACAGGACATTTTGGAGATTGAGACCGTAGATGTTACCTTTCTGGAGCAGGTCCTATACCTCGTTCACCTGTCCGACTGGGAGTCTGGGTCTCTGTCAGAGTCCAACGGGGTGGATCCGACACAAGAGAAAAATATTAACTACCTGAAAGCTGCGCTTTCTAAAGCATAAACGTGCAAAAGAATACCGAGATACAATTCGAACACCTGGGGTTGATAGACTACAAAGAAGCCTGGGACTACCAGGACAAGCTGTTTACCAGCATCCTGGACTTAAAGGTGCAGAACCGACAAGCTGCTCCGGGGGCACAGCGGCCAACGCCTAATTACCTCCTTTTCTGCTCTCACCCGCACGTATACACCTTGGGTAAGAGTGGGCACGAAGAGCATCTGCTCCTCAACAAGGAGGGGCTGAAGGAAAAAGAAGCTACCTATTACAAGATCAACCGTGGTGGCGACATTACCTACCATGGGCCAGGGCAACTCGTAGGTTATCCTATACTGGATCTGGAGAACTTCTTTACAGACATCCACAAGTACCTGCGCTTTCTGGAGGAGGCTATCATCCTGACCCTGCAAGAGTATGGCATAGCATCTGGCCGTATAGAAGGGCTTACAGGGGTTTGGCTTGATCACGAGCAGCAGCAAAACCCAAGAAAGATCTGTGCGATGGGCGTAAAGTGCAGCCGCTGGGTAACCATGCACGGTTTTGCCTTTAACGTTAACACAGACTTGGGTTACTTCAATAACATCGTGCCCTGTGGCATCTCGGACAAGCAGGTGACATCCCTAGCGAAAGAGCTGGGGCATGAAGTACCCCTCGCAGAGGTAGAGGAAAAACTGCTTAAGCATTTAGCAGCATTGTTTGGAGCTACAGTTACAACAGCAACGCATGAAGAAGGATATTAATTTTGACCAGGTAGAGGGAGTTTCCGTCGCCATTGCCAGAAGCGCAGGTGACACCGGAGAGGACGTCTGGAACGTGTACCTGCTTAATACGAATCCCTTACCTATTGAGAACGTGCTGGTAACTTCAAAGGGTTATGGTATAGTAGATGGCGAAGAAGTGAAGACTTCTGTGCTGCGGCATATGTTCGAGCAGGTATCAGAGAAGAGCTTTGTACAGATCGAGCCTATAGACTCTGCTATATTTCATATCAACAACGAGTATTGGGTAAGCTATTACGTTGACAGGAAGATATACGACAAGAAGTTTGTGTTTGTGCCTGATTCTGTGGTAGAGGAAAACCTGATAGAGATAGGCATGCTGCAAATGCGTGGCGTGTTGCATTCCTGAAACTCAGTGTATTGCAGCTTTTGTAAAGCGAAAGAGCCCTTTTAGTCTAAAAGCTTGTATATTTATATTTGTTTGTTGCTGACCATAAAGGTGTTCGGTACTTTTGTTAGTCTTAACAGGAGCAGCTTTCCTTTACTTCACCCTTGAGCTTATGGAGCAGAGAATTCTACCCCTTGTACTTGCCTCTAGCTGGGCTTTTCTCATTGCTGTGTTTGCTGTCCCATCCATTATCCGGGTAGCACATCTCAAGAACATACTGGACAAGCCAAATTTGAGAACCATGCACGGGGAGTCGACTCCCCGCTTAGGAGGAATGGCTATGTTTGCTGGCTTTATGTCTGCACTCACCATCTTTACAGGTCTTAATAATGGGGTGCAGCAGTTGTTGGCTGGTTGTATTATCCTGTTCTTTATCGGCTTGAAGGACGATATGATTACCATATCGGCACTAAAGAAGTTTGCAGTGCAAGTGCTGGCCACGGGCATTGTCATGTTCATGGGCGATATTCGCATCACAAGTTTTCAGGGTATTTTTGGGCTCTGGGAGCTGGAATTAGGAGCTAGCTATGCCTTTACCTTCTTCGTAATTGTTGGCATAACCAATGCTATTAATTTGATCGATGGCCTGGATGGTCTTGCCGGAACTATTGTGCTGATTGCTTCTTTTACGTTTGGATTATGCTTCTTCTTTTATGGGGGAACCGCTTACAGTAGTTATGCGTCCGTCGCTTTTTGCCTGATAGGTGGCGTACTCGGTTTTTTACGGTATAATTTCCATAAAGCCACCATTTTTATGGGGGACACTGGCTCTCTTCTGTGCGGTTTTATTCTGTCTGTGCTGGCGATCCAGTTCATAGAAATGCGGGCAGTGCCCGCAACGCCCTCTGTAGCGCTGGGCGTCTTGTTTGTGCCTTTGTTCGACACTGTTCGGGTTATGCTCATTAGGGCTATGAGCGGGAAGTCTCCTTTTGCCCCTGATAAAAATCATGTGCATCACCGGCTAACCGCCATGGGATTAGGTCAGGTAACCACTGTGCTTGTGTTGGGGTCAGTTAACACATTGGCTATTCTATTTGTTTTGGGCTTCGGAGAATGGGGTAATCACTACATATTGTTGGTTTTACTGGTTTTCTCTGCCATCCTTAGTGCTTTACTAGAGTTTAATAGATTGCGTAGTGCTCAAGTCGTTTCTAAAGTTTAGTATTCCCCTTTTTCTTCTTGTCTGCTTTGGCTTCAGGGTGCTGCCTGTAAGGGGGCAAGTGCTGCCCCTAGAACAGAAAAATACGCTTACAGGAGACTGGCTGGTAAAGAAAGAGGACGGCTCTCAGTTAGTGCCATTTATAGCAGGCCTGCACACAGACCACCATGCACTACACCAATGGCTGTCTGTTACACAGGCGCAACCCTTTGAGGTGGGCTTTGCAGCGCCCAGTGGGCTCTGCCTCTTCCTGAACAACCAGCTAATTTTTAAAGCGGATTCCGCTGCCAATTATACCTTAGACCTGAACCGGTTTACGCAGAAAGCGGAGCCTGTAGAGGGGAAGTACCTCCTCTCTGTTTGGCATCCGACGCAGCAGCCAAATGTTGGCTCCTTCCGGAACCAACCACGTGAAACAGCTACTGTGCGTGAACCCGGTGAGCGGCCAGTGGCAGTACAGGTGCGGGAGTACGTCAATCAAAACACGTTTATCATCTTTATGCTGCTTATTGGCCTTTTATACGGCGCCCTCCGGGTGAACTATCCGGCCGACTTCAGCAGCCTTTTTAGGGTAAATTCGTTTATAGGCAAAAACTCGCTGGATGAAGGGCTACTCGCTAAACCAATAGGGGCACTTTCCAGCATTCTGTTTGTGCTGGCCTTTTCGCTTTCGTTGGCGCTGCTAATAGC
The DNA here is from genome assembly GCF_900188175.1 of Pontibacter ummariensis. Classification (GTDB taxonomy): domain Bacteria; phylum Bacteroidota; class Bacteroidia; order Cytophagales; family Hymenobacteraceae; genus Pontibacter; species Pontibacter ummariensis. The sequence goes on from NZ_FZOQ01000003.1 coordinate 266,454, forward strand.
CGCCATCCATACGAATGTGCAGCAGATTAAGCTTTTCAACCGTTTGTTTCCGGTTTCTGAGGCAGACATTACCACCAAAATACTCTTCTATACCCTGCTCATCTTTGTCGTTATCCTGTTAAAGTACCTTTTCCTGAAGGTAATGGCTTTCATTTATGGACTAGAGCAACTCGTGCAGGTGCAGTACCGCGAGTTTATAAGATCTATACTATTTCTGGGAATATTTCTGCCATTGGTCATGCTGCTCTACCTGTCGCTCAACGCCATGCTGCCGGAAATGGTGCTGTTGGTGTCCAGCCTGGCCGTTTCGTTTGTGTTGGTTATCACCCTTCTGCGGGTGTTCACAACGGTAAATAAAAAGGCATCAGTACTAAATTTGCATTTATTTTCATACCTTTGCGCCACAGAAGTAATTCCGCTGGCGATAATGCTAAAACTGATTGTCTTTAACTTTTAAAAGCACAAACAGGGAGCAGTGCTGGCAGTATTGCAGCAGGTGAAACGTTAATAACCGCATCTATTAAACATGGCTGAAAGCAAAGCAAAGGGCTCTGCGAACCCTGAGAGACATAAGATCCCGATCAAGAGTATTCTGGTTACGCAACCACAGCCTACTACAGACAACTCCCCGTACTTGTCTATTGCAGAGAAGTATGACATCAAGGTTGACTTTAGGGCTTTTATCGAGGTAGAGCCTGTCCCTTACAAAGAGTTTCGTAAAGACAAGGTGGACATTCTGGCGCATACGGCTGTTATCTTTACTAGCCGCAACGCGGTAGATCACTTCTTCAGGATCTGCCAGGAGAGCAAAATTGAGATGCCGGCAGACATGAAGTACTTCTGTATTTCAGATCAAACAGCTTATTACCTGCAGAAGTACATCACCTTGCGTAAGCGCAAGTTGTTTGTGGGCGAGAAAACAGCGAAAGACCTGTTCGAGGTAATTAAAAAGCACAAGGGAGAGAAGTTCCTGTTCCCGTGCTCTAACATTCGGAAGGACGATATTCCGGAGTTCCTGAAGGCAAACAAGATCAAGCACACAGAGGCTATCATCTATAAGACGGTGGCTGCTGACCTGTCCGACCTGGATGACGTGACGTATGATATTATTGCCTTCTTTAGCCCGTCTGGTATCAGCTCGTTGTTTATCAACTTCCCGGAGTTCAAGCAAAACAACACCCGGATTGCTGCTTTTGGACCTACTACGGCCAAGGCTGTGCGCGATGCAGGGTTGGAGCTGGATATTGAAGCGCCTATGCCTAATGCTCCTTCTATGACCGGGGCCATTGAGGTGTACATTCAGAACCAGATGCAACATTTAAAAAAGTAGTTGCAAATGTAACTTTTATTCCTGTTTTCCATATTACTAAAACGCAAACGCAAGTGCTGCCCGGTGCAGGCTAGCATTTGCGTTTTAGCGTTTAATAGCTATATTTGGAAAGAGTGCCCTTTTCTGGAGCCTTCCTTGCCACCTGTTCGCGATCTATGAAAAAGTTACTGCCTGTGTTGTTGCTGATGTTGCTGTGGGGAACCTATGCCCAAGGACAGCAGCAGCCACAATTCACCCATTATGGATTTAACGGCATACAGATTAGTCCTGCCTATGCCGGTATTACAAATCGTCCGGAGTTTCTTTCTATTTACCGGTACCAGTGGCTTGGGTACGATGCAACCTTTGACGACGGTGGTTCACCACAAACGCTTTTCCTGGCAGCCCACACTCCTGTTCGCTTGCTGCACGGGGGAGTAGGGCTTAGCCTGATGCGGGACAGGATCGCCAACACTACTGTTCTGTCTGCCGCCCTTTCTTACTCTTACCATGTCAACATAGGGGAGACAGGCAGGCTGGGTCTGGGGGTACAGGGTAACATCAACAACATCAAGAAAGGGAGCTACCGGGTCATAGACGTAGGTGACCCTAACGTGCCTCTTAACAGTTCCGACACAAAGTTTGATATAGGGGCAGGCATTTGGTACGAGTCGGAGACGTTCTACGGAGGTGGCGGTGTAACGAACCTTTTGCAGGCCGAGTACGCCTTTGAGTCTGCTCTGTATGAGTTCCCCGATACAACCTATTCTGGAAGAGGAATCCTTTTAGGTGAAAATCACATTTATGTTACTGCAGGGTACCACCTGCCGCTTACAACCGATATTACCCTAACGCCAACGGTGCTGCTAAAGCATGACACGGAGACTTTCTCGTTTGATGTAGGCGGACGCGTTACTTATTTGGAAAAATATTGGGCAGGAGTGAATTATAGATATGAAGAAGCTGTTAGTGCGCTTGTGGGAGTGTCTCTGCTAGAGGACAATGCACTGCGAGTTGGGTATGCGCTGGATCTGACAACTTTCCAAGAAGCAGCAAAAGCTGCTACCTCGCATGAGGTAATGCTTAGTTACCGTTTACCAGAGCCAATCATTAGGTTTAAACCTCCAGTTAGAACTCCCCGATACTACTTTCCGCGGTAGACAGAACCGGGTGGTACAATATTGTACTGAAAGGCTATCTGCTCCGGCAGTATTGCCTAAAAAATTAATTATTTATTCTTATAATAATCAGCAGCTTACCGCGTTCAGAAATTATAAAATGCTGTTGGAAAGAATTGTTTTTTAATTTGCTTTTTATTCTTATATATTTGCTACACTTGTAAAAGTGTGCTAAAATACGTAACAGAAAATTTTACTTTTTACAGTCATCATGAACAAACTATTAAAGCTGTCTTCCTTCGCCATGGCGGTGGTGCTGCTTGCGAGCTGTGGGTTAAGACGAGGACCGCAGGGAGATCTAGTCGGTGCTATCGACCGTCCAGAGTATAACCCGCAAGCTATTCCTTACGGCATGGTCGCTTGCCCTGGCGGTACTTTCCATATGGGACAGGCTGATCAGGATATTGCTGCGTCTATGGCCAACCTGAACAAACAGGTGACCATTAGCGGCTTTTACATGGATGAGACTGAGATTACCAATAATGAGTATCGCCAGTTCATTGAAGTCATGATGCAGGACTCACTGGACGTGCTTGGCGAAGAGTATGTGATGACTAGCTTGTATCCTGACACTACGGTGTGGGTGAAGGACTATTCTTACCACATGGGAGACCCTCTGATGGAATATTACTTTTCTCATCCAGCCTTTGATGATTATCCGGTAGTGGGTGTAGACTGGTGGGCTGCTAAGTATTTTAGCGAGTGGCGTACAAAGCTAAAGAACCAGGCGAATGCTGAGGAGGGGATCGCACCAATGCCAGCGTTCCGTTTGCCTTCAGAAGCAGAATGGGAGTATGCTGCCAGAGGTGGCCGCGATATGTCTGTTTACCCTTGGGGTGGTCCTTACCTGCGTAATGCTAAAGGCTGCTTGCTGGCTAACTTCAAGCCAGGGCGTGGAGATTACTACAGCGATGGCTTTACTTATACGGCACCGGTAGCACAGTTCTTCCCGAACGACTTTGGCCTGTATGACATGGCTGGTAACGTTGCCGAGTGGTGCGAGGATGCTTATGCAGAAGCCGCAGTTCCGATCGTGTGGGACTTGAACCCGGTATACAATGATCCAAGCGAGCCGCGTAAAGTAGTAAGGGGCGGTTCATGGAAGGATATAGCTTACTTCCTGGAGACAGGTACCCGTAACTTTGAATTTCAGGATTCTGCCAGGTCATACATTGGTTTCCGCAATGTTATGTTCTACCTGGGCCGGTCATCTGGCAATGAGTTTAGATAATCCTATACTTTAAAACTCCCTAACTCCTTTAACCTTATTTAATCGTTCACATTCTTAACCAAATCACAATGAGCAAAGCTAAAGGCCGCAGTTTTTTATACGACGTGTTGATGCCTAAGATTTATGGTATCGGTGCAGCTGTCGTAATCGTGGGTGCGTTGTTTAAAATTCAGCACTGGGACGGAGCAGACACCATGCTTATCATAGGTCTTAGTACAGAAGCGATTATCTTCTTCCTGAGTGCTTTCCAACCACAACCACATGATCCGGATTGGGCGAGGGTTTATCCGCAGTTGGCAGATGACTATACAGGTGAAGCCCTTGTGCCAGCCAGAGCAACTGCCGCTTCAGGCCCTTCTGTTACAGGCAAACTGGATGAAATGATGCGTAATGCGGACATCACGCCTGAGACAATTAACAGCCTCGGATTGGGACTTAACAGACTAAGCGAAACAGCTGCTCAAATGACCGATATGGGGAAAGCAGTAGTAGCCACAAACGACTATACTGTTAAAGTTAGAGCCGCAGCGGATCAGTTAGGTGAAATAAACAAAGCATACGCTACAACAGCTGATGCTATCTCACAACTGGCTGTCTCTACGAAAGACGCTCAGGAATACCATGGCCAGGTACAGAGCATGACAAGGAACCTGGGTGCCCTTAATGCTGTTTACGAGGCTGAACTGCAGGACACAAACAACCATCTGAAAGCAATGAACAAGTTCTATGGTAACCTGAGCATGGCGATGGAGAACCTGACAGATGCCAGCAAGGATACAGAACAGTTCAAAGAAGAAGTAGCCCGCTTAACGCAGAACCTGCACTCCCTTAACAATGTGTATGGTAACATGCTAACGGCGATGAGAAGCTAGTCTTTTTCTAATAGTTCTAAAATCAACAAGAAAACAACAGTTAAACAGTAAGAAATGGCTGGAGGAAAAGAGACACCACGGCAGAAGATGATCGGTATGATGTACATCGTACTGACCGCCCTTCTGGCCCTTAACGTGAGCTCGGCGATCCTGTTAAAGTTTCAGTTCTTAGACGAAAGTTTACAGAGCGTGAATCAGAAGACAGTGAGTGATAACGCCGGGGTAGTATCTAATATACAAGCTGCTGTCGCAGAAAATAAAAACCCTTCTGCTAACGACCAGCGCGTTCTGAAGAATGCACAGGAAGTACGCGAAAGAACCTCCGAAATAGTTAGCTATATCCGTGGCTTACGCGAAGAGCTGATTAAGGAAACAGGAGGCTTGAACGAGGAAGGACACTACGTTAATCCGGAATCGAATGATGTAGTGGCCATCAACATGATTGGTGCTTCCAATAAGCGTAATGGTAAAGCGTACGAATTAGAGCAGAAACTGAATGAGTATGCGAGGTATCTGAAGGAGTACAATCCTGCAATGCCGGATAAGTTAGCGCTAAGTGGAGCTGAAGATCCAGTGGCAAGCAATGATCCGGCGCAAAAAAGAAAGGATTTTGCTGAACTGAACTTCGAAGAAACGCCAATGGTCGCTGCTTTGGCAGTGCTTTCTCAGAAAGAAAGTGAAGTGCTGAAGTATGAGGCGGACGCCCTGCAGAAGCTAGCACAGCAGGTTGGTGCAGACATCATCAAGTTTGAGAAGATCTTTGCCATGGCCCGTGCGGAGTCTAAAACAGTGGCTGCCGGTACAAAGTATAAGGCAGACATGTTTATTGCTGCCTCTTCTGACAACATCGTACCAAAAATGACCTTCCAGGGCAAGCCTGTGAAAGTTGTAAATGGTATGGGACAAGTAGAGTTCGTAGCCGCAGCCTCTAATTATGATGCTGATGGTAACTCCAAGCAAACCTGGAAAGGACAGGTAACAATCAACCAGAACGGTAAAGATACCACCTTTACTGTAACGGAAGAATATGTAGTAGCTAAGCCAGTTATTCAGGTGCAGTCAGCGGCAGTACAAGCGTTGTACTTCCAGGCAGCCAATGAGCTAAACATACAGGTTCCGGCTTTAGGAGCTGTTTATGATCCAAGCTTTAGCGCCAGTGGCGGTTCTGCCATCAAAGGTTCGAAAAAAGGTGAGGTAACCATTATTCCTACATCGACAGAGGTAACTATCAACGTAAGCAGTGGGGGTAACGCAATCGGTAAAGAAACTTTCAAAGTGCGTCCGATACCAAAACCAGAACTGGTAGCGTTTGTTAATGGAAAGCCTTTAGACTTTAAACGCGGTGTTCCTGCTGCCTCTTTTAGAGCTGTAGAAATTCAGGCTGTGCCAGACGAGGGTTTCAAACAGGCTTTGCCTAACGAAGCTCGTTACAGAGTAACAAAGTGGATGGCTTACCTGGTAAGAAACAACCAGCCAATTGCGCAGCAAGAAGTGAACGGGCCATCTGCCAACCTGACAAGCTTTGCCGCGAAAGCTACTAAAGGGGACCGAGTGATTATGGAAGTACTTGACGTGAAGCGCTTGAACTATAGAGGTGATGCGGTTGATGTTAATGTAGAAGACAACTTCACGGTTCCGTTAAATTAATTTAAGAAGCGTACAAGGAGTATGAAATTAGTTAAAATTATAGGAGTTGCCGCTGGTTTGATGTTATCTGTAGGCGCAATGGCGCAGCAGGTGTCAAATACAACCGCCAGCAGTCCTTCTGCAAGACCTATTCCTGAACATGACATTATGTTCAAGAAGATCGTGTGGCGAAAAATTGACCTCCGCGAGAAGCAGAACACCCCCATGTTCTCCACGAACAGAGAAATCACAAAGATTATCATCGATGCGGTTAAAAGTGGAGAATTGACTGCCTATAAAAATGACTCCGTAAGCACCCCTTTGACGAGGGAGGAGTTCATTGCTAATATGACTCCTAAAAATACTGGAGGGGGCTTAAGTGAGGCAGAAATTGCCGCGGGGTTTGGTCAGGAGGAAGAGGAAGAAGAGTTGGATGCCTGGGGTGCTGCTTTAGGAGAAGAGGCAGTACAGACAGAAGCTGCCCCTGTAAGCATGGAGTACTTCCCCAAGCAACTGTACCTTCTGGAGCTAAAGGAGAACGTCGTGTTTGATAAAAAACGCTCTCGCCTGTACCATGATATTCAGACCATTAGCGTTAAAGTACCTGCAACCCTTAACCCACTGGGTTTTGAGCAAAACGTTGGAAGCTTTAAAATGAGCGATCTGGTTCGTGTTTTCAGAAGCCACCCAGAAATGGCCGTTTGGTATAACACTCAGAACAATGCGCAGCATAAAAACCTGGCTGATGCTTTTGATCTGTGGTTGTTTAGCTCTTATATCACAAAGATCGCGAATCCTGGAGACAGAGCTTTGGCAGACATCTACGGTGGTGGGAAAAAAGGTTTGTTAGCTGCGCAGGAAGCTGCAGAAGCATTGATTGAGTATGAGTACAGCCTTTGGAGCTATTAAGCGTATAATAAGGTTAAATAAAAAAGGGGGGCGAAAGCCCCCCTTTTTTATTTAACCTTACTTCTGTCTTGTCTGTCGTTTCCCTAAAGCTTAACCAGCCGGGTTGTTGGCATGAAGATGCTCATAAAGTACAGTAGCTTTTGCCTGGCCTATTTCCCCTGCAATTTCCTCAAAAGAGAGTTCTTTTAGTTTTTTTACAGACTTATGCTTTAACAATAAAGCTTCGGCTGTTGCAGGGCCTATTCCTTTTATATCGGTAAGGGCAGTTTTAAGCGTGCCGGCATCCCGTTTACTTCGATGAAAGGTGATTGCAAAGCGGTGCGCCTCATTCCTGAGCCGTTGAATAAGTTTCAGAGACTCTGACTTTTTATCAATATAAAGGGGAAGGGAGTCTCCTGGATAAAAGATCTCTTCCAGTCTTTTAGCAATACCTACAACAGCTACTTTTCCATAAATGTCAAGGTCTTTCAGCGCCTTGACAGCCATTCCTAATTGCCCTTTTCCCCCATCAATGATAATCAACTGGGGCAGTGGTTGGTTCTCATTCAACAACCGTTTATAACGGCGGGTCACAATCTCGTACATCGACTCAAAGTCATTCGGGCCAACCACGGTCTTTATGTTGAAATGGCGGTAGTCCTTCTTGCTTGGCTTACCGTTTTTGAAGCACACCATGGACGCCACCGGGACATCCCCTTGAAAGTTGGAATTGTCGAAGCACTCGATCTGACGAGGCAGCTCTGTTAGGCGAAGGTCTTTCTTTAATGTCTCCAACACCCGAAGCTCTCGCTGTTCGCTCAGGCCTTTGTTTTTTTCCTGGCGTCCCTCCCGCTCTTTGCGCAGGTAAAGGGCGTTCTTCAGCGAAAGATTCAGCAGTTTCTTCTTATCTCCTATCTGCGGATGTGTGATCGTAATGTTATCTAGAGGTAGAGAAACGTCAATATTCGTGATTACCTCCCGAGAAGTACTTTCGAACTCCTGCCGTAGCCGTACGATAATAGAGGCTAGAATATCTGCATCCTCCTCATCCAACTTCTTCTGTATTTCCAGGGACTGTGTCAGAATGATGGAGCCATTCATTACTTTTAAATAGTTAATAAAGGCACAGTCATCGTTACTGGTAATGGTAAAGACATCGATGTTGGTAAGTGTATTACTAACCACGGTAGATTTTGCCTGGAAGTCGTCCAGCAAATCAAGCTTCTGCTTGAACTGGTGCGCTACCTCAAACTGATAATTAGCGGCGGCAGCAGCCATTTGCTCTTTAAAGTAGTTCTTGGCTACAGATAGGTTACCAGAGAGGATGTTCTTTATCTGAGAGATGTTCTGGTTGTACTCCGTCTCATCCACCAGCGCTTCACAAGGTCCTTTACAATTACCAATATGGTATTCGAGGCAAACTTTAAATTTGCCTGCCGTAACATTTTCAGGCGATAGGTTAAAAGTACAGGTGCGCAGTGGGTATAGCGTACGAATCAGGTCCAGCAAAACGTTCATGGTGGTCACGCTCGGATAAGGCCCAAAATAGCGGGAGCCATCATTCACCTTATTACGCGTACTGATAACCCGCGGGAAGCGCTCGTTTAAGATGGAAATGTAAGGATAGGTTTTCCCGTCCTTCAGCAGGATGTTATACTTGGGCTGGTACTGCTTAATCAGATTGTTCTCGAGTAGAAAAGCGTCTGCCTCTGTGTCTACAATGGTGAACTCGATGTCCTTTATCTGAGACACTAGTTTGAGCGTTTTCTTATTATGCTGGGCAGAGCGATTGAAGTAGGAGCTGACGCGCTTCCTGATATCAACCGCCTTGCCTACATAAATAATACCTTTCTCGTCAAAAAACTTATAGATGCCGGGTTTGTGCGGCAGGTGCGAAATCTTCTCCTTCAGCTTTTCATTTGCTGGCATACAATATTTCTTCTGTTAGATCTCCGCGTCTAAGTCTATCTCAGTAGGCAGATTCAGGAACTCATCCTGTTGGGTAGAGTCCGGTTGAATTCCATGGTTGTACTTAGCACAATCTAATTCTACAGATAAAGGCGCCAAAGGTTTAGGGAAAGGCTCTTTTGAAACATCCAGCGATTTATCGTTGTACACCTTTTGCATAAAAGCACCATAAATAGGCATGGCTAGCTTCCCTCCCTGTCCTTCCGCAAGAGTACGGAAGTGGATAGAGCGATCTTCGCCTCCAACCCAGGTGCCGGTAACCAGGTTAGGGGTAAGCCCCATAAACCAGGCATCCGATTGGTTCTGGGTGGTACCGGTTTTAGCGCCTATCTCATTCTTCAGGCCATTTCGATAGCGAAGCCCGTAATAAGCAGTTCCCCCTGGCTCAGCAGTAGCTTTGAGCATGTGCACCATGAGGTAAGCTGTTTCTTCACTAAGGGCCTCTACTGTCTTGGGGGCAAACTCTGCAATAACGTTACCATGCTTGTCCTCGATGCGGGTAATAAAATTAGGCTCTATCCAGGTGCCCCCGTTAACGAAAGTACCATAAGCGCCAACCATGTCATAAAGGGTCACATCGCTGGTGCCAAGGGCCAGGGAAGGCGTAGCATCTAAGGGTGTGGTGATACCCATACGCTTGGCTGTTTGTGCGAGGTTATCTGCCCCAAGCTTATTCACCAGGAAAGCAGAGATCGAGTTCACGGACTCAGCAAGGGCTTTGCGCAAGGTATACTTCTCGCCACTGTACTTATTGTCAGCATTACTTGGGCACCACATATTGCCATCAGGTAAAGGAATACAGGTTTTCGTGTCAATTACCTCATAGCAGGGGTAGTAGCCATTTTCGATAGCAGTGGTATACAGGAATGGTTTAAAAGTAGAGCCTGGCTGACGAGCGCCCTGCTTTACGTGGTCGTACTTAAAGTGCTTGTAGTTGATACCACCCACCCAAGCCTTAATATGGCCTGTTTGGGGCTCCATGGCCATAAAGCCTGTCTGCAGGAAGTGCTTGTAATACTTCAGCGAGTCTATCGGGCTCATCTCTACCTCTTTCTCCCCGTCCCAGGTAAAGATGGTCATCGGGACTTTCTTGTTGAGATAGTAGTTAATAGAGTCCTCGTTGCCGTCGAAGCGCTCGTTTAGGTTTCTGTAACGCTCGGTGCGCTTTATGGCAGCCATTGGGAAGTCCTTGATCTCTGCTCCACTGTTGTCTACCCAAGGGTTGCGCCCTTTCCAGTGCTCAAAGAAAGCCTTCTGCCGGTCTTTCATGTGCTCTTTTACGGCTTCCTCGGCGTACTGCTGCATCCGGGAGTCGATCGTGGTGTAGATTTTCAGTCCATCGGCGTAAAGGTCGTAGCCGTTCTCGCGGCACCACTGGCGCAGGAACTTACTCGCTTCGGTGCGGAAGTACGGAGCAAGGCCGATGTTTTGGTTCTCTACCCGGTAATCAAGAGCGATCTCTGTGTTTTTCAGCTTCTCGTATTCCTCTTCCGGCAGGTAACCGTACTTCACCATCTGCGACAAAACCACGTTGCGGCGACGCCTTGAGTTCTCAGGGTTAAACTTTGGGCTATAGTAGGTAGGGTTCTTAAAAAGCCCTACCAGTACAGCGGATTCCTGTACCTCCAGGTCCTTAGGCTTTTTATTGAAGAAAGTCTTTGCTGCGGACTCAATACCGAAAGCGTTGCTGCCATACTCAAAGATATTCAGGTACATCACCAGTATCTCCCGCTTTGTATAAGACTGCTCTAGCTTTACGGCCATCAGCCACTCTTTTGTCTTTTGGATAAGGATACGCAAGCCGGGGACGTCGTTCAAGACGCCACCGTTCAACTCTTCTCCCCGTGTACGGAAAAGGTTTTTTGCCACTTGCTGTGTTAAGGTACTTCCTCCTCCCCTTGATTGGCCTACAGCAAGTGCAACTGCCACGCGAGCCATTGCCTCAGGGTCTATGCCGGAGTGTTCTTCAAAACGGATATCCTCTGTTGCAATAAGGGCATTCACCAGGTTATCCGGCAGGTCACTGTACTCTACAGGGGTTCGGTTCTCCCGGAAGTACTTGCCCAGGAGCTCATTGTCGGCAGAGTAAAGTTCAGAGGCCAGTTCACTTTTAGGGTTTTCAAGGGTACGCAGGTTCGGCAGCTCCCCAAACAGGTTCAGGAAGTTGATGCTAACAGCGTACAGGTAAAGTATAAAGGCCGCGAAGCCGCCGACAAACAGCAGCCATAAAGCCGAAATAACTTTAGGGTAAAGGTTATTTTTCGGTTTAGTGGTTTTTTGACGCGTGGTCATGTACTTAGTAATTGTTTTTGAAGAAGGTCAGGTAAGCGTCCAAGTCTTTCTTCTGCAAGAACTTCTGGTAATTTGCCGAAGAGATGACAAAGGTAGTGAAATCTACTCCTCTTATCCTACCCACAGGGGCCTGTGGCGCTTTTTGTTTGATGTTATAAGACAGTGCCAGCTTCGGATCAGTGAAAGTGCGCATCACCAACATAGACTTACCGGCAGAAAAAGACGCTGAATCAATTGCCAGACCTTGGTTTTTATAATACGTGTTATTGTACTTCTCATACTTCAGCAGTACATCCTTAAAAGCTGCTTCGCCAGACGGATAAACCAGTACGAAATAATAAGCAGAATCTACAGCTGCCTCATAAGCCAGGGCATCTACATCTGGCATAATGGGTACAGCAGAGGTAGATGCGGAATCAGGCTGTAAGTTTAACTCCGCCGTTTTTGTCTGCTCTCCTGCGGCTTCTTCTTTTATATCAGGCTCTATCGCCGTTTGTTTAGGGGCTGCAGCCTCAGCTTGCGCTGCCACCGCTTTCGCCTCCTCCTTAAATGGCTCTTTTACCGTTGGGGTAGCAGGCGGAGTCTGCGGCAGTACATGGCTGACCGATGCTGTAGCAGTAGCAATTTCTGTGCTAACTTTTTCCTCTGGCGTTGCCTGTGCCGTAATAACGAGTTTAGGTGCAGGAGCCGGTGGGGCATCCTTTCGGAGTTGGTTCGTTTGCTCCAACTCCTGATAGCTTGCTAAAAGCTGGTCAGCCTGTGGCAGGAGCGAACTGCCCTTGAACTTGGCCTTAAACCGCTGCAGGTGCTCTTTCAGCACTTCCGGCTTTTCGGTTCTCGCTATAAGCAGGGCCTCCAGAAAGGCGACCTTGTCCTGGATGTCATTTAAAGGGTACTGGCTAACAAGCTGGTCTATCTGCTTTTTGGCTTCAGCGTATTCCTGTGCCCGGTAATGGGCATAGGCCGAATCATACAGAACATGCGCCTTTTCATTATCTGCTGCATTTTTGGTCATAAAACCCGCATCATCCAACAGGCGGGCAAAGGTGGTGTTCGGGAACTGCTGTTTAATGTTTTGGTAGTAAGCCTGTTGTTTTGCCGTATCACCCGACTTACCATAGAGCAAGTACAAGCTATAGTAAGTCTCTGCCGCATGCTCTGTTTTAGGGAATCGCTTTAGCAGCTCTTCGTAAGTGGTGATACCCCGTTCCGTATCCGCTAAATGCTGGGCATAGATATTCCCAAGCCTGAATAGGGCTTCCTCGACCTGTTTTTCAGAGCGGAGCATAGCAGCAGTTGTCAGCGGGAGGGCTTTGAGGTACTCCTGCAGTTTAACTTGCGCCCGCTCTTCTGGGCTAAGCTGTTTTTCAATAGTGGCTACGGCAGGAGTTCGTACTACCTCTGCTTCGTTTGTGCTCTCTCCACGGCGGCGGGTACGCCAGAAGTCCTGATTCGGCCTGTCGCCCCAACGGCGCACAAACTCAGCGTGTGCAGAGGCCATCGCCGTCGGGTTATCAAAGTACCACACCCCATTGGCGCTACTTTCTGTTGGGAAGGCGCTATCGTTTTGGTTGCGGCTGTTACTCCTGTTCTGTTGCTTTTCCTGCTCCTGTTTTTCTTGCTGTAGAGCCAAAGCTTGCTGTCGGGCCTCTTCCTCTTGCTGTACCAGTTGCTCCAGGTAAGTGGTCCGCTCTGTTTCCGGCATACGTGCTATGTGCTGCAGGCTATCCTGTGTTTGGATGGTATTGTACTGCAGGGCAAAGTCTGCCAACACATCACGGCGCTCGGCCACCGCCTCATACTCCCGCGCACCCTTAGGGTATACCTGCACGGCACTATCATAATAAGCGGCTGAGAGGTCGTATTTGTGCAGCTTATCAAAGTAGATCTCCCCAGCTGCTACATAACTATAAGCTTTTTGGTTGGCTAACGTGCCCGGTGTTTTCAGTGACTGCTGCAACAGGTTCAGCGCTTTATCATAATGCTGCTGCCGGAGCTCGAACTGCGCCATCTCGTAGTAGATCTTGTCGCGGTACTCCTTGTTCTTCTCGTCTTTTAACAGCTTTTCGTAGTACTTCTCAATGCGCTCTTTATCCTGTGCGTCTGATAGCTCTGTTACCTGCCCCAGGTAAAGCCTGCTGAAAAAGCCGAGGTCGTAAGGAGGGTTGCTGCCCAGTATCTGGCTGTAGTGCTCGTAGGCCTCCTGGTTTTGGTTTGTCAGTTGATAGAGCTGGGCCAGGGTAAACCTTGCCCGCGATTGGTCATCTCTATTTTCAAAGTTGGGAAGCGACAGGGCGAGGTTCTCTATAAGGCTTGTTGTGTCTCCTTCTAAAAAGTGGTACTGGGCCCGGGCCAGGTAAAGCTCGCGCGCATTCTCCCGGTTCAGGCGTTCCTTGCGCAGGTGCTCAGACACCTGCTGCGCGTTTTCCATTTCGCCTAGCTGTATAAAAGAGCGCATAAGCCACACCAGGGCCTCGTGCCGGTCTGCCGCCTGTTTGCTGTTGGCGTTTACATACTTAAAGGTGCGTACGGCCTCCTGGTAGTTCAGTTCATAAAAGTTAGCCTTTCCGATAACAATGTAGCTGTTATCGATCCACTTACTGTTCTTGTGATATTGTATGGGGTGAGACGCTTTCTTTTTGATATCCTCCAACTCAGCAGCCATTGCCTTAGCGGTAAGAGAGTCGAGAGGCGGGTAAATCGGCAGTACCTGGTTGTAGTCATACTGCGTTTTCTCCTTTAGCCCTTCTTCTACCAGGCGCATCTTCTCCTTGGCCAGAAAATAGCCGTTGTAGCGTGCCGTGGTATTGTGGTAAGCTTTGCTAAGCGGGTTGTTGCGCTCTGCAGAGCAGCCAGCCAGCAGTAGTCCTGTCAGGAGAAAGAGTACGTGCAGTGGTTTCTTGTTCAAGGCAATAAGGCGTGCAGGATGTTTGAGCACTATAGTATAAAGTATAAACGACGCGACAAGTGCTTAAAGTATAGGAACTGCCAACTGTAAAAGAGCCGGCAAGTAGCTGAATCTTAAATTAAGCAAAAGCCTCCTACAAAAATACAATAATCTGCCAATAGTAAAGCAAGTGGCTGTTCTACAGCCTGCTATTGAACTAACCAAAATTCTAAATGGTTTCAGACAGGGCCACATAAGTAGTGGGCCTGCTTTGAGGGGGCATCGTAAAAAGAAGTATCTTTGTAAGCCACTGCATAATATGGAAAACACGCCGGAAGATAAAAAGCCTGAAGAGCGACGGGAGGAGGGTATAAAGCCTTACGTAAAGTACTCGGGCATGGCCTTTCAGATGATCGGGGTGTTGGTGGTGGTGGCTCTGGCTGGCAGAAAGCTGGACGAGTACGTGGGCAACGAGAAACCCTGGTTCACCATAGCCCTCCTCCTGATTGGTGTAGTCGCCTCTATGGTGCTGACCATTTTGTCTATAAATAAAAAATAATCAACGTGAAGTTCTTTCGAAACCTGTTTATCCTCGCCGCGGCTCTTTGCGTGGTGGCTGCCGTATTGCTACAGTTTAGCGGAAATGCAGTGGTGCACTCCTTTATATGGCACATGCTCGGCTTCTTTGTTTTTGTCACTGGGTTTACCCATTATCTCACGGATTTAGGCTATAAAAATGACCCTGATAATTTTCAGGCATATTACTTTGCCTCTATGGGTTTCCGGATGGTGTTAAGCATTGGGGTAGTGGCCCTGTTCGCTTACTTTTATAAGGAAGGCCGCTTGCAGTTCGTTTTCAACTTCTTCGCGTTATATTTCCTGTTTACTGGGTTTGAAATTTACAGTTTGTTGGCTAACTTGCGGCCCAATTTGAAAAGGCAGAATTAAAAGTTGGTTTTGCTGATTAAATTTTGCTCCTAAATAATTCTGAATGAAGCGGTTATTAGTTCTGTTGTTTTCTTTCCTGACACTTACGTCAGCTTTTGCTGAGGAGGCCGCAGAAGGCGGTAAGTTTGAGCCAGGTCCGATGATTCTACACCACATTGCAGATGATTACCTGTGGGAGTTTGCACATGGCGTAGAGCTATACCTGCCGGTGATCCTTTGGGACAATGGCGAGTTAGTGACATTCTCTTCAAGCAACTTTTATAATGAGGATCATGAGCGGGTGCCTTATAAGGGTTATGCCATGTTGCACGGGCATATCTTTAAAGTAGGTGCGGATGGCGAGGTGTTGGAGGATTACCCGGGCCTATACAATCTCTCCATTACCAAGAACATTGCTTCGATGTTTATAAGTGTGGCGCTGCTGCTTGTTATCTTCTTTGTTATAGCTGCACGCTACAAGAAAAACCCCGGTAAGGCTCCTAGCGGAATACAGTCTTTCTTTGAACCCATCATTATTTTTATCCGCGACGATATTGCCAAGGCGAATATAGGTCCTAAGTATGAGCGTTATATGCCGTTTCTGCTTACTGTGTTCTTCTTTATCTGGTTCAATAACCTGCTTGGCCTGATGCCAGGTGGTGCTAACCTGACAGGCAACATCTCAGTAACAGCAGTCTTGGCTGTGATCGTGTTGGTCGTGACTGTGTTTAGTGGTAACAAGACCTACTGGGGTCACATTTTTGCTACGCCAGGCGTGCCAAGGTGGTTAGCTCCTATTATGATTCCGGTGGAATTACTGGGTATCATTACGAAGCCCTTCGCCCTGATGGTTCGTCTTTTTGCAAACATCACAGCAGGTCACATCATCATCCTGTCACTGTTTAGCTTGATCTTTATCTTTGAAAGCCTGGCGGTTGCGCCGCTTAGCGTTGCCTTTGCCATCTTTATGAACTTCCTGGAGTTGTTCGTAGCATTGTTACAGGCTTACATCTTCACCCTGCTCTCTGCCATGTACTTTGGTGGTGCCGTTGAAGAGCACGACCACGCAGAGGGGCATCATTAAGAATTTTATTTTTAACTATATATAACTATAACTATGTTGTTAGCAATCTTGCTTCAAGCTGTTGCAGAAGGTGCTGGTCTTGGTATTCTTGGTGCTGGTATCGGTGCTGGTCTAGTTGCCCTTGGCGCTGGTCTTGGTATCGGTAGAATCGGTGGTTCCGCTATGGAGTCTATCGCTCGTCAGCCAGAGGCTGGTGGTAAAATCCAGACTGCCATGATCATTGCTTCAGCACTGATCGAGGGTGTTTCCCTCTTCGGTGTGGTAGTGTGTCTTCTGATCGCTATTGCTTAATTATCAAAGGCTAACAAGCTTTTGCTGATCTCTCGTCTGGGCGCATGGCCCAGACGTTGAGATCTTTAAAACATAGTAACGTTATAGTTAAGGGCTGCTGTTAAAGTGGCCTCTTTCAAAGAATCTAATTTCAATATTCATACAAGATGGATTTAGTAACCCCTAGTATAGGTTTGATCTTCTGGCAGGCAGTTACATTCCTGATCGTACTGTTCCTGTTAGCTAAGTTTGCTTGGAAGCCGATCATGAAAGCGCTTAATGACCGGGAAGCTTCTATTGAGAATGCATTGAGTGCTGCTGAGAAGGCAAAGCTGGAGATGCAGGCGTTGAAAGCTGACAACGAGAAGCTGTTGGCGGAAGCCCGCTTGGAGCGTGACAGAATTCTAAAAGAGGCAACAGAGGCTGGCAACAACATTGTTGAAACTGCCAGACAAAAGGCTGAGGAAGAAGGGTCTCGTATGATCACTAACGCGCGCGAAGTGATAGAGAATGAAAAGCGTGCTGCCATCACCGAGGTGAAGAACATGGCGGCAGTCCTTTCTCTTGACATTGCGGAGCGAATCCTGAAGCGCGAACTGAGCGACCCGAAGACACAGGAGGCCCTGGCGCAGGATTATGTTCGTGAAGTAACACTTTCTTAATCAGTAGAAAAGACAAGGGTGGCTGCTAACAAGTAGCTGCAACAAAACTAAGCACCATGTCAGACATTAGAGTTGCTTCCAGATACGCAAAGTCACTGCTCGAACTGGCAGATGAACAAGGAGTACTAGAGAAAGTGCAGCAGGACATGCAGCTGTTCTCTAAAACCGTAAAGCAAAGCCGGGATTTTAAGCTGATGCTGCAGAACCCCATTATCAAATCTGATAAAAAGCTGGCGGTAATCAACGCTGTCTTTTCGGGGAAAATACAGCAAATGACACAGTCTTTCTTCAACATCGTGGCACGAAAGGATCGTGAGACGCTGTTAGAAGACATAGCAGAGCAGTTTGAAAAGCAGTACAACGAGTTTAAGGGAATTCAGCTGGCCAAGGTGGTCTCTGCCGTTCCGTTGTCTGCCGCGTTACGCGAAGAGTTGGGCAGAAAGCTGGTAGCCCAAACCGGAAAAACAATTGTTCTGGAAGAAGAAGTGGACTCAACACTTATCGGAGGGTTTTTGCTTCGTGTTGGGGACAAGCAAATAGATAGCTCTGTGAAGAACAGCCTTCGCAAGCTGAGAAATAAATTTAAAGACAACCCATATATCAATCAACTATAATCATGGCAGAAGTAAGACCTGACGAAGTATCAGCCATATTAAGAGAACAGCTGTCGAACTTCCGCTCAGAAGCTGAGCTGGAAGAAGTAGGTACTGTTCTACAAGTGGGTGACGGTGTCGCTCGTATCTATGGCCTTTCAAAGGCACAGTCTGGCGAGCTAATTGAATTTGAAAATGGACTTCAGGCTCTGGTACTGAACCTGGAGGAAGATAACGTAGGTGCCGTTATGCTCGGCGACTACAGCGAAATAAAAGAAGGGGCTACTGTCCGTAGAACAGACCGTATTGCCTCTATCCGAGTAGGTGACGGGATCATCGGTCGTGTAGTGAACACACTTGGCCAACCAATCGATGGCAAAGGCCCGATCGCTGGTGAACTGTACGAAATGCCTATGGAGCGTAAAGCCCCGGGCGTAATCTACCGTCAGCCCGTAAATGAGCCTATGCAGACTGGTATCGTAGCGATTGACTCTATGATTCCGATTGGCCGTGGACAGCGTGAGTTGATCATCGGTGACCGCCAGACAGGTAAGACTGCTGTGGCCATCGATACAATCCTGAACCAACGTGAGTTCTACGACAGAGGTGAGCCTGTATTCTGTATCTATGTGGCCGTTGGCCAGAAAGCATCGACAGTAGCACAGGTGGTGAAAGCCTTGCAGGAAGGTGGCGCTATGGATTATACGGTAGTAGTTGCGGCTTCTGCTGCAGACCCTGCTCCAATGCAGTTCTTTGCGCCGTTTACAGGTGCCGCTATCGGGGAGTTTTTCCGCGATACAGGCCGTCCGGCACTGGTGGTGTATGACGACCTTTCTAAGCAGGCCGTGGCTTATCGTGAGGTGTCTCTTCTGTTAAGAAGACCACCAGGACGTGAGGCTTATCCTGGAGACGTGTTCTACCTGCACTCTCGTTTGTTAGAGCGTGCAGCTAAGATCAACAACTCTGACGAGATCGCCCGTAACATGAACGACCTGCCAGAGTCTATCAAGCACCTGGTTAAAGGTGGCGGTTCTCTTACAGCGCTTCCAATCATCGAGACGCAGGCAGGTGACGTTTCTGCGTATATCCCGACAAACGTGATTTCGATTACGGATGGTCAGATCTTCCTGGAGACAAACCTGTTCAACTCAGGTATCCGTCCGGCGATCAACGTGGGTATCTCGGTATCTCGCGTGGGTGGCTCGGCTCAGATCAAGTCGATGAAGAAGGTAGCCGGTACCCTCAAGCTGGATCAGGCGCAGTTCCGTGAATTGGAAGCCTTTGCGAAGTTCGGTTCAGATCTGGATGCCTCTACCAAGCTGACTATTGAGCGTGGTCGTCGTAACCTCGAGATTCTGAAGCAGCCGCAGTTTTCTCCGATTGCCGTAGAAGAGCAGGTAGCTGTTATCTATGCTGCTACAAACGGTTTGTTGGATAATGTGCCAGTTGCTGAAGTAAGAAACTTCCAGAAGGAATACATCCGTGCCCTGCGTGCACAGCATGCTGATGTATTGAATGCACTGAGAGCGGGTAAACTGGATGACCAGATTACAGGAGCTCTGAAGCAGGTAGCAAGAGAGGTTTCAGCTAAGTATAACAAATAGTCTTAGTAAAAGAGCTAAAGGTTAGTAGCACAAGCTGCTAACCTTTAGCTTTATGCTTATAAAAATATGGCAAGTTTAAAAGAAGTTAGAAGCCGCATCACGTCCGTATCGTCTACACAGCAAATTACAAAAGCCATGAAAATGGTTTCTGCTGCGAAGCTACGACGTGCTCAAGACAATATTCTGCGTATGCGCCCTTATGCGCAGCGCCTAAGCGGTATTCTGGCTAACCTGTCTTCGGTAACAGAGGAGAGATCTGTTTCAAACCCATATGCAGAGAAGCGGGACGTAAACAGGGTATTGATCATTGCTGTAACTTCTGACCGTGGTCTGGCAGGTGCTTTTAACTCCAACATCATCAAAGGAGTTGTTGCCCTGATTAATGAGCGTTATAGCAGTCAGTTTGCAGCCGGCAACGTTACCATTCTGACCATTGGCCGGAAAGGCGCAGATGGCTTCCGTAAAAGAGGCTTTAACGTAATTACTGACTACACCAACATCTTCTCTAACCTTTCTTTCGACTCGGTACGGGAGGCTGCTGAGCGTGCCATGAATGGTTTTGTTAGCAGAGAGTTCGACAGGGTGGATGTAGTGTATAACGAGTTTAAGAACGTTGCCACACAAGTTGTGCAGCAGGAGGCTTTCCTCCCAATAGAGGAAAAACCAGCAGAGGAAGTGGTGGCTTCTACCAACCTTATTGATTATACCTTTGAGCCCTCTAAGGAGCAGATTGTGGAAGAGCTGATCCCTAAGTCACTGAAAATACAGATCTATAAGGCAGTGCTGGAATCGAATGCTTCTGAGCATGGCGCCCGCATGACAGCCATGGACAAGGCGACGGAAAACGCTGGGGAACTTCTTAAGCAATTAAAGTTAACGTATAACAGGACGCGTCAGGCCGCCATTACCAAGGAAATCTTGGAGATTGTTGGTGGTGCCGAGGCGTTGGCTTCAGAGTAAGAACTGAAACAGAAATAAAAAGCAGCGCCCACAAATATGTGGGCGCTGCTTTTTTACGGCTACACAAACATTATTAAACAGTAAAAACTAGGTCTGAACACAGATCTTGAAGTATTTAAATGGTTACTTGCTATATTTGTAATAAGTAATCCGCAAAAAAGATAAGTGAGAAGAGCAAAGCATCCTATATTTAACAAACTGGCAGCCGTAACCCTTGTGCTGCTAAGCGCTTGTGCAGGGGCTCCACAGTCTGCTAGCACGGAAAATGCTGTACAGGCCAACGCACAAACCTATCCAGACAGGTTTTCAAGACCTAAGCTAGTCGTAGGTATTGTGGTGGACCAGATGCGCTACGATTACTTGTTCCGATACTGGGATAAGTATGGCAATGATGGCATTAAAAGGCTGGTTACGCAGGGCTTTCTGTTTAAGAATGCGCAGTACAGCTATGTGCCAACCTATACAGGGCCTGGCCATGCCTCTATTTACACAGGTAGCGTGCCGGCTATAAATGGAATTATAGGGAACAGTTGGTACAAGCGCGATGAAAACGAGGTTATTTACTGCGTAGAGGATAAAAGCGTTCGTACCGTAGGCAGCGATTCAGATGCAGGACAAATGTCTCCTGAGAACCTTTTCACGACGACTGTAACAGATGAACTGCGCCTGGCAACCAACAGAGGAGCCAAGGTAATAGGGGTAGCCCTTAAGGACCGAGGATCTATCCTACCGGCGGGTCATCTGGCAAATGCCGCGTATTGGTTTGATTCGCCCTCGGGGAATTGGATAACGAGCACATATTATAGCGAGGAGTTGCCGGAGTGGGTAGAGGAGTTTAACGAGCAAAAGTACCCGGACAAGTACCTGAGCCAGCCCTGGACCACCTTGCTTCCTATAGAGCAGTACACAGAAAGCACAGCCGATGATGTACCGTGGGAGGAAACTCTACCCGGGGAAGAAAAACCTGTTTTTCCACACAACATTCCTGCTATTCGTGGAAAAGACTATGAGTTGATCCGTTCCATACCGGCGGGTAATACCCTCACCAAAGACTTTGCACTGGCGGCCCTTAAAAATGAGAACCTGGGAAAGGGAGCCTTTACAGACTTTCTGGCGGTTAGCTTTTCTTCTACAGACTATGTAGGCCATAAATTCGGTCCTAACTCAGTGGAGGCAGAAGATATCTTCCTCCGCCTGGACCAGGACCTGGCGGAAATGATAAGCGAGATCGAGAAGGAAGTAGGAAAGGAAAACGTCCTGTTCTTCTTAACGGCGGATCATGGCGCTGCACACGTACCTGCTTATCTCGAAAGCCTGAATATACCTTCTGGGGTGGCAACTTCGAATCCTGTACGGGATTCGGTAGAGTTATACTTGGATAAAACTTATGGGGATGGTAAGTGGGTAGAACGTTACATCAACCAGCAGTTGTACCTGGATAGAGAGTTAATTGACAGGAAAGACTTAAATTTGGCCGAAGTGCAACAGCGCGTAGCAAATTACGTGATGCGCTTTGATGGCGTGATGCGAGCTGTTCCTGCCGTCACTTTGCTGGGGACTAGTTGGAATGAGGGCCTCATGAGGCGGGTGGAGAACGGCTTTAATGTCCGCCGCTCCGGAGACGTTGTTGTACTGTTAGAGCCAGGCTGGTTTGAAGGCTACGGCAGTGGGGAGCCAAAGGGAACCACACACGGTTCTTACTCCAATTACGATACGCACGTACCGCTTATCTGGTATGGCTGGAAAGTGAAGTCAGGAGACAGTGCTGTACCCGTAGAGGTATCCGATATAGCCCCTACCATTGCAGCCTGGTTAAACATTCAGGAACCCAACGGAAGCGTTGGAAGGCCTTTACAAGAATACATGAATTAAAAACTTAACGCGCCTGCAGAAGAAAACAAAATGATAGACGGCGCAGTAAAAACAAAGATGAATATGGAGAAATTGGATCGTGTTAATCCATGGCACAGTGTGAGCTTCGGCGAAGAGGCTCCGCAAGTAGTGTCCGCTATCATTGAGATTCCCAAAGGATCAAAGGCGAAGTATGAGTTAGATAAGGAGAGTGGAATGCTGAAACTAGATCGCGTTCTTTTCTCTTCTATCCATTACCCGGCAAACTACGGGTTTATTCCGCAGACCTACTGCGATGACAAAGACCCCTTGGACATCCTGGTGATATGCTCTATCGATGTGCAGCCGATGTGCCTGATAGATGCTAAAGTGATCGGGGTAATGCAAATGGTAGACAACAACGAGGAGGATGATAAAATCATCGCTGTGGCAAACAACGATATGTCGGTGCGTCACATCAATGATATCTCTGAGTTGCCACCACACACGCTGCTAGAGATGCGTCGTTTCTTTGAGGATTATAAGAAGCTAGAGCACAAAGAGGTGATCGTAGAGCAGTTCTTAGGCCGCGAGCAGGCCTACAAAATTATTCAGGACAGCATCGACCTGTACAATACTACTTTTGGAGAGCCCTCTAAAAGAGAAAAAGCCCTGTAAAAGAAATTACTTTTCCTGTTAAGCCTGGCGTAGGATTTCCTGTGTCAGGCTTTTTGCCTTTATAGATGGCCGCCTAAACTTGAATGAGCGTCCATTTGTTCCGTAATTGCAATAATGGAGCAAGACAGAACTGTTGGTTTAAAAGAACCTCAGCGGCATTTCTTATGGAGGCTGCCTCTGAGGCTGTTGGAGGCGCTCCTGTACAGCAGTGTGTTTATTTCTGCCTGTGCCTTCGGCTTGACTGTAGAGACCCAACTACTGGCAGGGCTTCCTGTTTCTCTCCCTATGGCAGCGTTTGTTTTTCTGTCTACTCTCTTTACCTATAACGTAAGCAGCATAAAAAGCCTCCTACTCAGGCCGGGCCAAAAACCGGATAGAAGAAGCGCAGCCTGGAGTCAGCGCAACAAACGATTCCTGGCTGCCTTAGGAATAGCGAGCCTGGCAGGGGCCGTTGCCTTATATCTTAGCTACGGCTTTAGGGTTAACATCTGGTTTGTCCTGCACCTTGCCCTGATCTCTGTAGGTTATACGGTGCCGGTTATTTATAAGGCCAGGCAAGTACGCCCACTACGGAGTATGCCCCTGCTCAAGGTTTTCCTGATCGCTTATGTGTGGGCCATGGTAACAGCGCTGTTACCCCTGATAGATGCAGGGTTAGCAGTGTGGGAGCCACAGGCTTTGCAGATCTTAGGGCGCCGTTTCCTGTTTATACTTGCCCTAGCCCTGCTGTTCGATATACGGGACTACGCCTATGATAAGGCAACGAATACCCTCACCTTTC
The DNA here is from genome assembly GCF_900188175.1 of Pontibacter ummariensis. Taxonomy (GTDB): domain Bacteria; phylum Bacteroidota; class Bacteroidia; order Cytophagales; family Hymenobacteraceae; genus Pontibacter; species Pontibacter ummariensis. The sequence continues at coordinate 290,094 of NZ_FZOQ01000003.1, forward strand.
CGGGCCTTGTCGGCGTAAAGAACACGAAGTTGCTGTCTCTCGGATTGCTGGTGTTGTACGTCCTAACAGCCCTGCAAACTGAAGTTGGGGCAGTACAGCTAGCTTTGGTGGGCAGTGCGGTTGGGGCTTCCCTTGTCGTTCTTTTCTCCTCTGATGAAAGGCCTCGTATCTACTATGCCATCCTGGCCGACGGTGCTATGCTACTGCATGCAGGCCTGGTCTACCTTGCTTTTAGCTAGGCTTGTAGTTTAAGGAAGGCCTGAGGCAGAAAGTCTATCACATCAGAGGCCGTCATACTGATCTCGCCAACTGCTTTCAGCGCCAGATCCCCCGCCAGACCATGTAGATATACGCCAAGTAAACAAGCTTCTTCCAGGCTGTAGTTTTGTCCTACCAGTGCCGTTACAATACCCGTCAGCACATCACCGGTGCCTCCGGTAGCCATTCCAGCATTCCCGGTCGTATTAAAGAAGATTTTCCCGTCGGGGGTGCCAATAGTGGTGTTGTTGCCTTTCAGGACAACATAGCAGCGGTACACGCGGCAAAAGTCGAGCATGTCGTAGAGGCGGTCATATTCATTGTTACTTTTCCCTACCAGCCTCTCAAACTCCTTGGGGTGCGGTGTAAAGATCACCTTATCAGGTGGAAGCTGACCCTTTAATTTGTCACTGCTTCCGATAATGTTGATGGCATCCGCATCCACAACAAGGGGCTGTGAGGCGGTTGCGAGTAATTGCCCTAGGGCTGTTTTGGTTACCCGTTCTGTTCCGATTCCAGGGCCAACGCCAATTACGTCGAACTTGTCTGTCTCTTTCGGCAGTTCTGAAAGGTGTCTCCTGTGCTTGTCCGCCAAGGTCATTGCCTCTGGCACGGCTGTTTGGAGCACAGTATAGCCGGTAGCGGGTACCTGAATAGTGAGCAGCCCCACCCCGGCACGCAAGCAGGCACGGGCGGCCAGCACAGCAGCGCCCATCTTTCCAAACCCACCACTCAGCAAGAGGGCATGGCCATAGAGGCCTTTGTGAGAAAACTTCTTCCGGGGCCTGAGCAGGTGCCGCACGTCTTGTGGAGTAGTAAAGTATAGGCGGGTTTCTACCGCAGCAATAAAGCTATCGCTGAGCCCAATTGGCACAATATGCCATTCTCCCACAAAAGCCTCATGTTGCGGTAAAAAGAAAGCCAGCTTCGGAAGCTGAAAGCTCACCGTATAGTTTGCCTGAACAATTGCCCCCTCTGCCGGTGTCTGGCTGTCAGTGTAAAGACCGGAGGGCATATCAATGGCGGTAATGGTAAGGTTGCTGCCATTGAGTGAGTTTATAACTTCGGCGTACAGGCCGGATACAGGGCGGTTTAGACCTGTACCAAAAAGCGCGTCAACCACACAGGCCCCTTCCGGAAGTGCAGTAATATCTTGTTTCTCTTTTAAGTGCTGGTGTGGTATCTCTTGCGGCAACCTTTCCAGGTTCAATTTGAAGTCGGCTGACGCTTTGCTGTTGTCGCCTACCAGGTACACTTGTACAGCATAGTTACGTTGCTGTAGCAGGCGCGCAACAGCCAGCCCATCCCCACCGTTGTTTCCGGGGCCACAGAAAATATGAACCGCTTGCGTTGGTTGAAACTTGTTTTCAAACCAACCTACAAAGGCTCTCGCAGCCCTTTCCATTAGGTCAGAAGAGGACATTCCTTCTTCTTTGATCGTGAAGGCATCGGCTTCCCGGGTTTGTGCAGCAGACAAAAGCTTCATAAAAGGACTTCGGTTTTCCCTGAATATACTAAGATTTGATCGAGGGGTTTATACTTATCCTTGGCAGGCCGAAAGGTGTCGGTAAAATAGTTTCACGTGTATGGAAACCTGTTCCTATTGGTGGAGTTTAGATAATCGGTTGCCCTGTAACAAGTACCTGTATATAAATCCTTAATGCCTCTTTAAGGCTTTTGCTTTATAACAAGAGGTGTTTGCTTGTTTTTTTACAATTATCAGCTTTTATATTTATGTTAACGTTGCCTGAATAAGTATATTAGTGCCTTGTTATGCTGTTGTTAAATGTTTTCTCTGTTCTGAAAGAGCAAGCAACGGCAGGCCTATACAATATCAAAAAATTAAAATATAGAGGATAGTTAAAATAGTAGAGAGTCTACGTAACCTAGGCCCAAGAAAACAGTAAAAGCCCTTGTTACTTGCTCTCCTGATTTATTTCTGATTAAATCTAATGAATAAAACATCGAAAATCTACGTGGCAGGCCATAGGGGTATGGTGGGCTCAGCCATTGTGCGGAGCCTGGAGACGAAAGGCTTTACTAACATCCTTACCCGTACTTCCTCAGAGTTGGACCTTCGGGATCAGGGGGCGGTACAGGCCTTTTTTGAGGAGGAGAAGCCTGAGTACGTATACCTGGCAGCGGCCAAAGTGGGAGGCATTGTTGCTAATAACACCTACCGTGCGGACTTCCTCTACGATAACCTCATGATCGAGGCTAACCTTATCCACTCAGCTTATAAGACAGGAGTAAAGAAGCTCCTCTTTTTGGGGTTTACCCCAAGCTTGCGCCTCAGCCGTTAAAAGAGGAGTATTTGTTGACGGGCCCCTTAGAGCAGACGAACGAGCCCTACGCCATCGCCAAAATAGCGGGAGTGAAGCTGTGTGAGACCTACCGTGACCAATACGAAGCGGATTTCATCAGCGTAATGCCCACCAACCTCTACGGTTACAACGATAACTACCATCCACAGAACTCTCATGTGTTGCCTGCCCTTATCCGCAAGTTCCATGAGGCAAAAGAAAGCGGCCACCCAACCGTGACGATCTGGGGCACAGGAAGCCCAAGGAGGGAGTTCCTTTTTGCGGATGATCTGGCTTCTGCCTGCCTCTTTCTGATGGATCATTATAGCTCCAGAGAACCTGTGAACATCGGAACCGGTGAGGACATCACCATCAAGGATCTGGCATTAGTAGTAAAAGAGGTGGTAGGCTACGAAGGAGAACTGGCCTTCGATACCTCCAAGCCGGATGGCACGCCGAGAAAGCTGATGGATGTTACAAAACTGCATGAGATGGGCTGGCGACACCAAACAGCGCTTCGGGAGGGCATTGCCCTGGCCTACCAGGACTTTAAGGAGAAGCATGTGGCCGTGAGCTAAGAGCTATATTTAACTTTATCAATCATAATTAGAAAATTATAATTAACCCAATATGAAGACAGCGCTGATAACAGGAATCACGGGGCAGGACGGGGCCTACCTGGCCGAGCTCTTGCTGGGCAAGGGCTACAAGGTGCACGGGGTGAAGCGGAGAAGCTCGATGTTCAACACCGACAGGGTGGACCATTTGTACCAGGACCCCCACGAGCAGAACGTCAACTTCAAGATGCACTTCGGGGATTTAACAGATTCTACCAATCTTATTCGTATCATCCAGGAGACCCAGCCCGACGAGATCTACAACCTGGCAGCGATGAGCCACGTGAAGGTGAGCTTCGACACGCCCGAGTACACGGCTAACGCCGATGGTCTTGGCACGCTCCGTATTCTGGAGGCGATCCGGATACTGGGCCTGACCGAGAAGACAAGGGTCTACCAGGCCTCCACTTCTGAGTTGTACGGCTTAGTACAGGCAGTGCCTCAGTCAGAGACCACTCCTTTCTACCCCCGCTCCCCTTACGCGGTGGCCAAGCTCTACGCTTACTGGATCACGGTCAACTACCGGGAGGCCTACGGCATGTTCGCCTGCAATGGCATCCTCTTCAACCACGAGTCCCCGCTCAGGGGCGAGACCTTCGTGACCAGGAAGATCACCAGGGCCGCTGCCCGTATCGCCATGGGCCTGCAGGAGTGCCTGTACTTGGGTAACCTGGAGGCAAGAAGGGACTGGGGGCACGCCAAGGACTACGTGGAGGCCATGTGGCGGATCCTGCAGCAGGACGAGCCGGAGGACTTCGTCATCGCCACCGGCGTTACCACCACTGTCCGTGACTTTGTGAAGATGTCTTTTGCCGAAGTAGGCATCGAAATAGAGTTCAGAGGAGAGGGCGTGGACGAGAAGGGCTACGTAGCGGCCTGCAACAACCCCGAATACCAGGTAGAGATAGGAAAAGAGGTGGTGTGCGTGGACCCGAGCTACTTCCGCCCGACAGAGGTGGAACTGCTGATAGGAGATGCCACCAAGTCCAAAACCAAGCTGGGATGGGAGCCCAAGTACGACCTGCCGGCACTGGTGAAAGACATGATGCAGGCAGACGTGGAGCTCTTCAAGCGCGACACTTACCTGCTCGATGGAGGGCACAGAGTCCTTAACTACCACGAGTAAAAGGTTAGGAATAGCTGAATTTATAAACCCACCATACCTGAAAGTATGGTGGGTTCTTTCGTTTAAGGGAACTAACTATGCTTACATATCCTGGCGTGTGCTGGACTTTTAGCCTCGATTAGAAATAAGCACAAACGGGTGCTTGCCTGGGGAGAGAGCTAAAGACAAGCGTGCCACTTCCACATGGAATAATCTCAGAAGGCTACTGTCAGTGTCAGTTTAATCCTCAAGTTATCCTCGGCTTCCTCCAGCGCATAGGGGCCATAGCGGTAAAAAGCGCCTACGCCTATGCCCGTGAAAGGAGAGCTGATGATGTTATTCAGCATAAGCCCTGACTCGTAAAAGCCTTTCTGCATGCTGCGGTACTGCTCCTGTGGTAGTACTTCCAATGGTTGCTTTAAGCCGCCAACTCCAATGTTGGTGACCAAAACAACGTCCGGCTTAAAGAAGCGGGTGCGGAGCAGGCGCTTTCCCAGGTTCTGGGAGAAGAAGAGGGCAGCGTAGCGGTCGGAGAAGAACTCGTAAGGGTACATGGTTTCAAAGCCCTCGCCAGCATATACCGTATAATCCGAATTATAGCTGCCATAGCCGTTGAAGAGGCTTACAAAAGGAGCATTCCCGCCGACTATCCCACCGGTGAGCGTGAAGCTGCTTTCCCCAAAGGTCCGGTGGCGCAAGAGTACTTCTGCCCGCGCCTCATACTTGTTGTAACTGTAGTTGCCGCCTAAAAAGTCATCAAAACCGCGGGTGTACTGTAGCCAAAACACAGGGTAGTCAGCGCCCATCGGCATAAGTTGGTTAAACTGCTGCATGAACTTCTCGCCGTAAGCGTAGCGAAGGCTGACTACTCCTTCCGTTAAGTTAAAGGCAGGCTGTTTATCATGAACTGTGCTGTAAGCTAAGGTAGGCCGCCGTTCTTCCTGCCGCAGCGTGGCCTGTCCTTGCAAGTAGCGGAACGGTCTTCCCGACAGGGATAGGCTTTTGTGCGTGGTATAATCGAGGAGAGGAAGTACGGCAGGCCGAAGATTACCTAAAAGACCACCTGTTGACTGAAAGGGAAAGCGCCTTCCTCCAGGCTCCAGCAAGTCCTTGAAATAAACAGCTTTTAGGCGGAGCTCGGAGGGCTTGTGAAGTACCGCAACAGCATCTGCTCCATACTTTGCTTCTTCATCCTTAAAACCATAGCCCCAGTAAGCTCCAAGGGAGAACCATTCCGACAGTAAAGCATTTGTATGTACTCCCAGGCCCAAGCGCAGGCCCTCAAAGCTACTGACACGCAGCAGGCGGTTCAGGTCAAGGCTTACAGGGCCAATGGGAACCTGTTTTGCGGTAAGGTATTCCAGCGTCCGGACGGTGCGGTCCAACTTGTCGGCTTGCCCTACGCTGTCCAATCGCTGATACGTGCGTTGCTCCAGAAGGCTGAGAGAGTCCGGGCGGTACCCTTGGTAAAAGTTATCGGGCTGCAGGTGAGCATCGGCTCTCTGTTCGAGGGCTATCACACCGAAGTCTGACTTGCGAAGGTTAGGAGCCAGGTTAATGTTGGTGATGTAGGTGCGGAGGTGTCCATAAGGCTGGTGGCCCCCTAGTGTAATTTGAGGAATCGACATCTCCACGTCCAGTTCCGTTGGGAACCACCGCTGTTCAGGACCTACCTGCTCATACTGTTGCTGTAGCTTGATATCGCGCTTTTCATCATCTGCTGATTGAGCCACCAGGTGTTGCACTGCCCAGCCGTCGCTGTTGATGTAGAGCAGGCCTTTTAAGCCTTCAAAGTTTTTCCCTTCCTGTGGCTTATAGGAAACGACAAAGACAGTGTCCTGGCCCAGCACGTTTGTTTCCTGTAAAGTAAAGCTGTACTTGCTCGTGCTGCCCGGGCTAAGGGGGCTCAGGTAATGCTTCCCGAAAAAAACGGGCAAGTCCTCATATACCGAGAAGTCTCTGGCCTCCGCGGCCACAACCCCGAAGCTCGGCTGCTGAAGCCCCGATACCCGTGTGGCCAGTATGGTTTCTTTTGTATAGTCGGGTTGCAGGTAGGCATAGTCTGTTACGCTCTCCATCAGAAACAGGTGCTGCTTGTTCAGAAGCTTGCGCATTTTCAGGTAAGCGGAGTCTTTGGGGGATAATTCTGGATTATCGCTCAGATCCAGTTGCTGAGCATCGGAAGCGGTTAGTATAAACTTGTTATAGGTCCGGTACGAGTAAGCCTGTAAGCTTTTAGGGCTGTTACGCTCCCTGTTCTGCCTTGCCAGGCGAATAACACGGTGCGCAGGATTTTCCCCAGTTCCGCGCACAATTACCTCCTGTAGCTGCGCTGCGGCTGGTTGTAGTCGTATGTTAAAGCGCTGGGAGGAGTCAGGGTAGACGACCTGCGGGGCATAGCCTACATAGCTGAAGCGGAGACTGGTGATAGGCTTGCTGTGGCGTAGCCTAAAGCGCCCTTCTAAGTTAGTCGTGGTCCCTGTCTCCCCCCCGTTTGCAGCAATGCTAACAAAAGGTAGCTCCTCGCCTGTGTTGGCATCCCGCACTGTACCAGATACCTCGCGCACCTGTGCCGGTGCTACCATAGTGATAAAACAAAAGAGTAACAGTAGGAATAGCAGACGTGTACTTGGCATTCTGTAAAGATAAAAATAAAAAGGCGCTTCTCTCTGACGAGGAAGCGCCTGATATGCTGTTTCTGCCTATCTATCAGAACTGTATTGCGACGGCCATGCCCATATGGCCGGTCGGTAGCATGATAGGTACCACCGTGGCCGTGTTCAGTCCCCCGCCTTCGGTGAGCTTAGCATGGATCCAGTATACTGTATTCACCGAAAGAATGCCCACACCGGCTCCCGCCAGTACATCAGACATCCAGTGGGCATTGTTCAGTACACGCAGCACGCCTGTGGCACCCGCAATACCGTAGCTCGCCACACTTACCCAAGGGCTCTTATGGCGGAACTCCTTGTCCATAAAGGTAGCAATGGTAAAGGCATAGGCGGTGTGCCCCGATGGGAAAGCATAAGGCTTTTCGTTGGGTCTTTCAATGTCCGTTAGCTTCTTCGTTGGCCAAACCAAAGCCGAGGTAAGGGCACCGGCGGACACTAGCAGTAAGGTCTGGCGACCCAGTTCGTGTCGGTTCTGAGACGAGATCAGGTTAAAGCCATAAAGCCCTACCAGCGGTGCCAGCATGGCAAAATCGTCGGCATCGGTGGCAAATTCGGGGAACGCTTTCGTTCTGTAATCAAAGACGTCGCGGCTACTTAAAATGCCGCGCCCCCCTATCGTGTAGATACCCGCCCCGATAAGGGCTACTGAAGGGATCACAGCTCTTTTCAGAAAACGCTTGTTATCCCCCTCCAGGCGTTGAGCCTCAGTAAACGGTTTTTTTTGTCCTGGGAGCACTGTATCAGGCGGGACAAAGGCTGAATCTGCCGTGGTACGCGTAGGCTTAGGTTTTACCTGCGCCTGTGTTGTTAGCGGGCTTGCCAGTAGGCAAAGCCACAGCAAATGCACAGTAAGTATCTTAGAGAACTTGAAGGCTCTAGTCATATCTAGCGATTTTGTAATATCTTAACTCAATGTTAACATTGATATTATCGCAACCATAATTAAAAAGTTGTTCTGGCAGAAACTGCCATGTGGGAGCTCTGTCTCTTTAGGGCAACTGCCCTAAAAGCGCCTGGAGACTATACAGGCAATCTTAAGGTTGGTTTTTGGCGAGTTAGCCTTACCGGTCTACCTCGCCCAACACGATGTCTACAGAGCCCACAATCGCGATAAGGTCTGCCACCATAGCTCCTCTGCTGATCTCAGGTAGCACAGACAGGTTCACAAAGCTAGGGGCGCGGCCTTTCACACGGAAAGGCATATCGCTGCGGTCGGTAGTGCGGAAGAAGAAGCCTAACTCTCCGCGTGGTGTCTCGCCCCGGAAGTAAAGCTCTTGTGTGCCCGTCATGCGCATCTTTTTAGGGCAGGCCGCCTGCGGGTCAAAGCCCGGGGTGCGTTTGTAGTCACTCTGTAGTCTGTCGAGGCACTGGCTTATAATCTTAACCGATTCCCGGCATTCGAGTGCCCGCACGTAGTTGCGGTCCCAGCAGTCGCCGGTGGTGCCGGCAAGCCCCTGGCCTATGGGTACCTCAAACTCCAACTCCGGGTACACGCTGTAGCCGGCTACGCGGCGCAGGTCGTGCTTCAACCCACTGCCACGCAGCATGGGGCCGGAGCAGCCATAGTTGATGGCGACATCCAATGGGAGTACCCCTACATTAGCGGTGCGGTCTACGAAGATCTTGTTCGTGAGCAGGATAGTGTCCAGTTCGTCCAGCTTTGGCTGCAGGTACGTTATAAACTCACGGCAACGCTCCTCAAAGCCAATAGGCAAATCATAATACAGGCCACCCACCCAAATATAATTGTACAGCATGCGGGCGCCGCACACCCACTCCAGCAGGCGCTGAATGTGCTCCCGGTCGCGCAGCAGCCATAGGAATGGAGTAAAGGCTCCGATGTCGATGGCGTAGGTACCAATGGCCACGAAGTGCGAGGCAATACGGTTGAGTTCCGTCACCAGTACGCGGATGTACTCTACCCGCTTCGGGATCTGGTCGGTGATGCCCAACAACTTCTCTACCCCCATTGCCCACACATGCTCCGAGTTCATGGCAGCCAGATAGTCCATGCGGTCTACATAGGGGATGGTCTGGTTATAGGCCATGTTTTCGGCGTGCTTCTCGAAACAGCGGTGCAGGTAACCGATGTGCGGTACTACTTCCTGTATGATCTCGCCGTCTGTTACCACCTCCAGGCGCAGAACACCGTGTGTGCTCGGGTGCTGCGGTCCCATGTTTACGATCATCTCGCCCGCCTTCAGATTATCTACGCTGAATTTGTTCGGCTCTGACTGTAGTAGGTAGTCCTGGTATATTGTTGAGGTTCTTTCCAATACTGTAAACTGAATAGTTACAAAGGTCGGAAAAAAGGAGGAGTTGTGCAGGGGTTTGTTGGAAATGACTAATTACTAGAGAGCCTTCATATTACACAATAATATTAAGATTATGGTATATTAGTGTTTATAGGATCACCTTTGTATTAAAGGTGAGGGTATAACTCATAGTCCGCTGAAACTTTATGGAAAGACTACTAAGAGAACCAATCGAAAACTATCTTACTCAAAAGCGTCAAGCTTTTGCGGGCAACCCACTAGCAGACCAACTGAGGCATGAGTTCCCAGAAATCTTAAGTCGAATAGTATCCGATCAAACTAGGTATAAAGTTGTTGGTTCTCCCGGTAAAGGCAACTGGACAGATTGTCCTTGGATTGCAATACTTGATACTCTAGTAACTGATACTGCACAATCAGGATACTATCCAGTCTTTCTATTCAAGGCCGATATGTCAGGAGTATACTTATCCTTAAACCAAGGTGTAACAGAGGTAAAAGACTATTATAAAAGAGAAGCAAGAAACGTACTAAAACTTAGAGCAGAAGACTATAGAGCGAAAATCGATATAGACACAAACGATCTATTTGAAATAAGCCTCAACTCAACAAATTCTAATGCCAGGCTTTATGAAGCAGGCAATATAGTAGCACGTTATTATCCAGCCGACAACTTACCTAATGAAACTGAGCTAATTACTGATATCTTACACTTTCTCCACCTCTATGAAGAGCTTAATTTTAATGACACACATATTGACGAAAACGAAGGATTAACAGCTATAGAAAAAAAACAATATCGACTTCACTTTAGAATAGAACGTAATTCTAGAATATCAAAAAAAGTAAAAAAATATAAAGGTTATATATGTGAAGCATGTGAATTTGACTTCACAATAAAATATGGGGATCTCGGCCGTAACTTTATAGAAGCACACCATTTAACCCCAATTTCTGACTTAGGCGTTGGACAACATCAGATTAATATTCAAACAGATTTTGCTGTGCTTTGTAGTAATTGCCATAGTATGATACATAGGCTTGATGATCCAAGTAATCTTACTCATTTGAGACATATAATTAAATTAAGGGAATAGAGTAAAAGGCAAGAGTACAAGTTAGTGCTCGCGAAAGTACAAACTCGCGCCATCGAAAGAGAAGGAGAGTCTACTGTAACACCAAAAGAACAAGGATTCTTCATGCTTTTATGAGGCAATCGGCTCCAAAGAAGTACAATAATAAAAGGTTCTTGGTATATTGCCTGTGTTAAACGCTCCCCATGAAGTTCGCTTACATCCTACTGCTCGGCCTGCTGCTTTTGGTCGACATCCTGACCTTTACAGAAATAGCCTCACTGGTGCGGCAGCCCTCTGACCTCTCGGTGGCGATCGGACTGGCCTTGCTAGTGGTGCTTGTGGTAGCCAACTTCTTCGTTATTCGATTTTCCTTCAAAAGACTTAAAGCCTAAGCCATGAACAACGTGCGTCAGCTCCTGACTTGGAGTATCAGCATCATCCTGATACTTGTTTTCTCCATCACCGCCATGAAGTCCTGTACCCGCATTGATGCAGGCCATGAGGGTATTCTTGTGAAATTGTACGGCACCGACAAAGGCGTGCAGGACGTGAGCCTGGTAACAGGGCGCGTGTGGTACAACCCCTTTACCGAGGAGGTGTTCCAGTTCCCGACTTTCGTACAAACCGTGGACTACAATGCCTTTACTGTGAATGCCAAGGACGGTTCCGTTTTCACAGTAGATCCAACTGTCTCCTTTCGAGTAAGCGCCGGGGAGAGCCCGCGCATTTTCGCCAAATATCGCAAAGACATCGACCAAATTACCAAGACCACCCTTTATAATTATACCCGCGACGCTTTCCGTATACAGTTCAACCTATACAGTACCGACAGCATCATCTCTAACCGACAATCCTTTGAAGATAAAGTGCAGATAGCCCTGGGAGAGTCGCTGCGCAAAGAAGGATTCGAACTGGAGCAAATGACCAGCGGGCTACAGTACCCGGACGAAATTGTGAAGGCTGTTAACTTAAAGAACCGCGCTGTGCAGCAGGCCATGCAGGTAGAGAACGAGCTAAAAGTAGCCGAAGCCCAGGCCCGCAAGAAGATCGTAGAGGCAGAGGCCGAAGCCCGCGCCAACGAGCTGCGCCAGCGCACCCTCACGCCGCTGCTCATTCAGCAGCAATTTATTGAGAAGTGGGATGGCAGAACACCCTTATATGGTAATTCGCCTACGTTCTTTAAGAACGTGCAGTAAGAAACACGCAGTAAGATTAGCTATGTATAAAAGAAAGGCTGCCTAAAGTATAACTGGCGGCCTTTCCTGCTTTTTGGCCTGTGCTACTCCGGCTTCTCCCGCTTATCGGAGAATGGAGTTGGTTGCCCTACCAGCCATTGCGGCTCGCCTTTAAAGCCGTTTAGCTCGTTGTGCTGGTCAAAGGGTACCTTTATACTGTGATAATAGTCCTGCTGCTTGTAATCTTTGCGGAGTGGGTGCCCTTCCCAATCGGCTGCACAGAGGATGCGCCGCATGTCGGGGTGGTCAGTAAAGAGGATGCCTATCATGTCGAAGATTTCCCGCTCGTGCCAGTCGGCACTGCGCCAGACAGAGGTAACCGTAGGGACCTGTGGCATAGGCTGCTCCGGTGTGGTGTTGCGCGCCACAACCACCTTTAACATCAGCTGATGATCGTAAGGGATAGAGTAGAGGTTATACACCACTTCCATTGTGCCAGCCGCGGGGCCATTGTCGATGCCTGTCAGGCTGGAGAGGTAGTCAAAGTAAGTCGACTGGTTATCGTGCAGCTCCAGGCACACCTCCGCTATCCGCTCCGCTTGTATCACCAGGTAAGGTTGCAGCTTGTTGTCCTTGACCTCCTGTATAACCTCCGGACCAAAAGTATCCGCTATAAAATCTCTGAGCTCCTCGAACGACACGGTTTTAACTTTGAATAACTGAATGATGAATGGTCTCTGTTGGCTTATCCGCGTCGGCAACAGGTTGCCCTTGTTCGGCGCGCTTGGCCATGAGCTGTTGCACAGCCCTTGGTGCGCGGATGGTTTCCTTTCGGATGATTTCCTGTAACTGGAGGAAGCCGCCAATCAGCGCTTCTGGCCTAGGCGGGCAGCCCGGCACGTACACATCCACGGGTATAATGCGGTCTACGCCCTTTACCACGTGGTAGCCGTGCTCCCAATAGGGGCCCCCGCAGTTAGAGCAGGAGCCCATCGAGATCACATAGCGCGGCTCCGGCATCTGCTCGTATAAGCGACGCACCCGGTCTGCCATTTTAAAAGTAACGGTACCAGCCACGATCATCACATCTGATTGCCGTGGGGAGGCACGCGGAATAATGCCAAAGCGGTCCAGGTCGTACCCGGAGGCATAAGCCCCCATCATCTCAATGGCACAGCAAGCCAAACCAAAGCCCATCGGGAACAGCGAGGTCAGTCGCGCCCAATTCAGCAGGTCGTCCAGTTTGGTGATGACAATGCCGCCTTCTCCTGTCTTGTCCTGAGGTATATTCACAGTAGGGGTAATCCGTTATGTTTAAGATTTAGGTATAGGGCAAACACTTACTCGGGGGTAGATGGTTGCTTTTTTACCTCGTATTTCCGCTCATTTACGCGCTGGTACACGTCTATTGGTATTTTAGAACGGCTCTTTGGCAGCACCGGCGCCGGCTTTATCCAGTCCAGGTGACCTTTGGCCCAGGCGTAGGCCAGCCCCAACACCAGTATGCCAATAAAGATGAACATCTCAATTAGGGCAAACCATCCCCACACACCGTCTGTTGCCGCTATCAGTTCCTCACGTCCGAACACTGTAGCCCACGGAAACAGAAAGGCCAGTTCCACATCAAAAATGATGAAGATAAGCGCCACCACATAAAACCGCGGGTTAAACTGTACCCAGGCATTGCCTATTGGCTCCTCTCCGGATTCGTAAGTGGCGAGCTTCTCAGGGTTAGGCCTGTTCGGGCGCAACAGCCTACTTGTCAGCAAGCCGATCGATACAAAGATCGCACCGCCGATAAGGAAGAGCAGAATGGTGCCGAAGTCAGAGATGTAGGTATCTGCCATTGCTTTGCAGCTGTTTTCCACAAAATTACAATAAAATTGTGGGAAAGCCTGCGGGAGTGCCGGGTTCTGGAACGAACAGCCTGCCAGAGCGTAGCCAGGCCCGAAAACATTTGCCTCTGCAAACCTGTACGAGTTAAAACAACAGCCCCAACGCCTAAACAAATTTATACTATGCTTACCGGACGCGTGAACGCACCTGACATCAAGACCCAGTATGGCTGGCTGAACACAGACAGAAGCTGGTCTATCAAGGACTTCAAAGGGAAAATCGTACTGCTTGACTTCTGGACCTTTGGCTGTATCAATTGCCAGCACATCTTGCCAGACCTCAAGCGGCTGGAGGAGGAGTATGCGGATACATTAGTGGTGATCGGCGTACACTCGGCCAAGTTTGACGCCGAGAAGCGAAGCGAGACCATCGCGCAGGCCATTCGGAAGTTCGGGATTGAGCACCCGGTGGTGAACGATGCCGATTACAGGGTGTGGGAGCAGTACGGTGTCCGGGCCTGGCCTACAGTAACGTTGATAGACCCTCACGGGAAAGTGATCGGCCAGCACGCGGGCGAAGGGGTGTACGACACGGTAAAGCCCTATATCGAACAACTAAAGGATACGTTTCAGGATGAGCTTAACCGGGAGCCGGTTAAGTTTCATGTGGAAAAGCCTGTAGACAGCACATTGCTTTTTCCTTCCAAACTGGTAGGTGACAGTGAGGGGAACCTTTACCTATCTGACAGCGGGCACAATCGTATCCTGAAGCTAAGCCGCGAGGGGCAAGTGCTGGAGGTGATTGGCAACGGTAAAGAAGGTTTCGGGAACGGGAGCTACACAGAGGCCAGCTTCTATGAGCCGCAAGGGCTGGCGCTGCAGGATAATACCCTTTATATAGCGGACACAAAAAACAACGCTATCCGAAAGGCAGACCTGGAGCGGAAAGAGGTAAGTACCGTCGCTGGCACCGGAGAACTGGACTACTATTTTGACGAGGACCAGATCGGGGAGCCGGTAAACCCCAATAGCCCATGGGATCTGCTCGTACTAGGTGACAGCATGTACATCGCGAATGCAGGGAACCACCAGGTCCTGCGGATGGACGTAGGTACGGAGAAGGTGTACCGCTTCGCCGGGAACGGGCGCGAGGCCCTTGCCGATGGCTCGTTACAAGAGGCTGCCTTTAACCAACCCAGTGGGCTAGCCAATAACGGGCACGTGCTGTACGTAGCCGATGCCGAGGCCAGTGCTATCCGTACCGTTAACACCCGATCAGGTATGGTGCTGACGCCCCTGGGCAGAGGCCTGTTTGACTTTGGGGATGTGGATGGCCATGTGGATGATGCCCTGTTACAGCACTGTATGGGAGTAGAGGTAATTGACAGCGATGTATACATAGCCGATACCTACAACGGGAAAGTGAAAATCCTGGACATGGAAACGCAGCGGGTGCGCACCCTTACGGAGGGCCTCAGCGAACCGAACGACCTGCTCTTCCTTAATGGGCAACTGTGGGTAACCAGCACCAACAGCCATCAACTCTTTAAGGTAGATTTAAGCACAGGGGAGAAACAAGAGGTGCAGGTAAAGCTACCGGAGCGGGAGGCTTAATTCCAGCGAATACCCAGGGCAAAGCAACCCACCCAGGAGCCCTCCTAAGTGGGGAACCTCTCACAAGAAGGGTGAGCCGCGCAGCTTTTTTTGAAGGGCTGTAAGAATGTAATCCCCTATCTCCTTGAATGGTACAGGGGACACTTTAGCCTTAAAGAAGGGAACTTATGCCTTTACAGGCTCCTGCTCAATCAGGCGCATGCGCAGGTTACGGAAGAACTTGAGGGCATACTGGAAAATAGGGCTGATGATGAGGGTGTAGAAAAAAGAAGCGATGAATGCCGGTCCGCCAAGCAGATAGCCGATGGCGAGCACGATCACTTCTACCAGTATGCGGGACCGGCTTACAGACAGCTTCAGCCTTTCAGAAATAGACAGCATAAAACCATCGCGGGGACCGGCACCAACACTGCCCGCCACATACATGCCGCCGGCAATACCCGTTATCACCATGGCACAGGCCAGCGTCAGGTAATCGAGCGGCGTATGAGTAGCCTCCGGCAGAAAGCCGAGCCAAAGGAAGAGGTCTGTGAAGGGGCCGATCAGCAGGGCGTTCAGGAAAGTGCCAATGTTGATGTATTTCCTGTTCATCATCCACGAAATGCCCACAAACAGCAGGCCTACAAGTGTACTCCAGGTACCGATCGAGAAGCCGTACTGCTGGAACAAAGCCACATTCAGAACCTCCCAGGGGTGTAGTCCCAGGTACTTTACCTGTACAGCAGTAGCATTACCCAGGCCAAACAGCATTAAGCCTGTAAAGAAAAACCCATAGTTAATAACCTTCTCACGCATAAGCAGTCTTTCTGTTGCCTTTATATTTGTGTATACAACAGTTGCGGCGCAAGTAAGTTAAATTCTGTTTAAAATTTATAAAAAGCGTTAAAAGGCCAAAGGGTTTTCTAAGCAGCTGTCTGGTGTGCCAGTCGCTGCTTTCCGCGCAGGGCCTGCTGTATGTGGCGCTCCTCGTGCAACACGATAAATTCCAAGGCCTCACCAATTCGTAACTTTAGCAGTTTGAAGAACTCTACAGGTACAGCTTTTTTGTTAAGATTAGTGTTTTTAGCGCCCTCTAGCAGGCTCAGTAACTCAACCTGGTGGTTCAGGAACTCCTCTATGGTAGCACGGTTCAGCTGGCTGTTGTTGGGGTTCATGTGCTTTACCGTCTTATGCTTCTTCATGTTCTGCGGGCGCACCATGTCCAGCGACTTTTTCCCCAGCCAGCTGTAACTAATAACAGGCTCACAAGGGCCATCATGGTTATGGGCAATGGCTTTGGAGAGGGCTGGGTTATAGTAGCGGCTGTAGCGGTTCAGGTGCTCCAGGCATTCGAGCACGCTCCAGCTATCGGAGGAGACTTTATAGTTAAGAGAGTTAAGATCCAGAGAAGAAAGCTCTGTGGCTACTGTTTCGTACAGGCCTCTGATCGTAAGGGAAAGCTGCTCTAATGTTCTCATAGCGGGCGTCGTTTTTTTATATTGTACGCTAAAAGGTACTGGAGGTAATGCTTTTTGATCCTTGACGCACGAGGAAAATGTGTAACAGTTCATCTTCCTCGTGCTCTTTACCTCCGCTGCTCAAACCCTTCAAATCCCTCTAGCTCGTCCAGCTCCCGTACTTCTACCTTCTCTACCCTGGCGCGCTTTGGCCCCTGATGCACCCATTGCTCCAGCTGCTTTAGCGCATCGGTGTCCCCTTCGGCCTCCAGGTACACGGTGCCGTCGGGCTCGTTTTGTACAAAGCCGTTCAGGCCCAGTTCCTGGGCTTGCTCCTGTGTGCTGGCTCTAAAAAATACCCCCTGTACTTTGCCGTACACTCGTATTGCGATGTGTTTTGTGTTGCTCATGGTATGCGTATTACATGTCCTTTTTTGAACGAGTAAAAGGTGGGCCGGTTAGGTAAACCTTTTAATAATGAAGCAGGTGGCCTTTCACCTGTCCTTTGGAGTTTACCTCTAGTGCCGGGAAAGGAAGCTTGATAAAGAACATGCCTTTAAAAAGGGTGTTGAGCAGCTTGCTGTCTGTTTTTATCCGCGTCCAGTCGATGTCTAAGGAAAGCAGGTACTGCCGGTAGCGTGCTGTCTCGGGCAGGTGTACTCCCCGGTAATAGCGCTTGTTCTCAAACTCCCCGAACATGCCATTGGCACTGTAGCCAACAGCTATGTTTGCCCAATCTGGCAAGGTGTTCTTAAGTGCTAGTTTGTTAATAGGCACGCTGAGCCAATATGTGTGTGCGTTATAATCCAGGAAAAGGCTTTCCAGGTGACTGTCGCCGAGGTAACCGTTCGCCTGGCGGTAGTAAGGCGAAGGAGAGAAGCTGAATTTGTATTTGGCCACTTGCTCGCCGAACAGGATCTCCTGCCCGATAACCAGGGCGGAACCAGCCGTGTTGGCGACCATGTCGGGTACAGAGAAACCCCAGCCTTCGTAGAGCCCGTCAAACACTTCGATAGGGGTTTGTAGCACCAATCCCAGGGTGCCGCCATAAAGTAGCGCCTTACCCTTCGGCACACCTGCGTGGCGAAGCAGTTTATAACCTATATAGCTTTCTACATAAGCACCAAAGGCATGCCCGAACTTATCAACCTGCAGGTAACCCTTGGTGTCGTTGTAGAAATGGAAAGGCACCCGCTCGTGGTCTTTGTACCAGATAAACTGCAGGTAAGACATACCGCCCAGGTAAAAAGCAGCCTCTGAGGCTACAATGGGAACAAGCTTCCGGCGGTCTACCTTACTGCTATCCATCGCAGTACTGTCCGGGACTTGCGCATACCCCAGTGGAGCGGCTAAAAGGACCAGAAGCAGGAAAGGCAGCAGTTTTCGAAAGACCATAACTCCTAAAGGCAAAGGTGACTGTGTGCCCTTAAAGATAGTAGTTTAGAATGGTGCGACAGAGACGTACGGCAGGTTGTTTTTGCTAGCAAAAGCTCTCCTCTTCTGGGTACGCTGTTTTAAGTGTCCTGCTGCTCATCTTTTGCGCGGGCCTGCCTTACATCCTCCAGCTCATTCTCATGGATCCACCCTCTTTCGGCGGCGTGTCGGGCTGCGGATAAGGTTTCCTCCACCAGTTTCATTTCTACTCCCTGCTCTTGCACCTGCCGGGCCATGTTTCTTACTTCAGTATCGCGCCCGTCTGGTGACACATCACGAATGTAGATTCCTAAAATGCGCCCGGGGTACTCCTGTACAATTTGCTGGTAGGTTTCCGGGTCGTGCTGTCCGCTGTCGCCAATGCAGATGAACTTAAGCCAGGGGTAAGTATCGAGAATATGGCGGACTTTCTCCAGCTTATAGGCCTGCTCACTGGTTTCGAACTTTCCGTGGTCCCAGGCAGTAGCCCTGTCGCGGAGCAGCAGGGGGCCTTCGGGTATATGGTGCGAGCGCAGAAAGCTGATAAGCAGATCATAGATGTTCCACGTGCTACCAGATACAAAAAAGAGCGGGTTTTGCCTTTGCCCGTCACTACCCTTGCACAGTGCCCGCAAGAAACCGGCAATACCCGGAAAGGGATGGCGTTCTGTCGCGTTCTCTTTTAGCATCAGGCGCATGCGACCCATAAATTGCTTTACATGCGAAACGAGCACTGTATCATCTATGTCTGAGATAACGCCAAACTCCGCATGCTTATCCGGCACAAACAGGTAGCCTTCGGCGTCTTTCTGGTCCTTGTCGGTGTACTGTTCCTGTAACTGCAGTTTCACGGTGGTGCCTGCCTGCTCAAAGTTTAGCGGTGTTTGGGTGTGTATCTCCACATCGAAGTATCCCTCCTGGTCAGTCTCCAGGTCCAGCTCTCTGCCATTGAAGCTGGCTTTTAGCTTGGCCCCCGGTATCTCGTCCGACTCCAGGCGCTTCCACATGTTCAGCCACTGCTCAGGCATGCTGTTTACCTTCCGGGGGCTCCGAATCTTTTCCCGCTCCAGTACACGCCCCTTCAGGTACACATAGTTCTCACTGGCAAACCCATAAAAGGGCATGATCTTGACGGGTTCCAGTACCTGCAGCTTTTTCTTGATGGCGAACTTTACCAGTGAGGCCTCGCTTTCGAGCTCGTCCAGTGTGTTGAGCAGCTTTTGCTTTTCTTCTTCCGAGAGGTTTGCCATAGTGCTTTTTTCTTAAATGAAACGACCTGCAGCAGCAGGAGTTATCCTGTGCCTTGATCGGGACTGTTATGAAGCAGTGAGGGCGGCCACAGCACACTTCTGCTGCACCGAAAACTATAATGGCCAGGGCGAACATTTCCGGTAGCAGACATCGTTATGAATAGGGTGGCCAGGAAGCCGCTCAAAATTGGCTACCTTTGTAGCCTGTGCGTTTAAGTGGCGGACAGTATTAGAAACTAAGATTATGTCATTATTATTCACCGATTTTAAGAGCTGGGAAAAGCACTGCACCGAAACAGGAGAGCCGCTTTACCAGCCTGTGTTGGAATACGAAATAGAGCAGAAAGGACGTACGGAGGAGTTTATCTGGGAGAATATCGCCAAGGCCTTTGAGGTGATGAAAGATGCCGTGCAGACCGGCCTGACGGAGGATATGAAATCCCGTTCGGGTATGGTGAACAACGGTGCTAAAAAGGTGGCCAAATCGCCGGTAACCGTGCTGTCGCCAGAGTTCCAGATGCTCGTGTCGCGGGCTTTGGGTGCCAAGGAGGTAAACTCCTGTATGGGCCGTGTGGTAGCGGCTCCTACAGCAGGGGCTTCCGGTATTTTGCCGGGCACGCTTACGACCCTGCAGGAGTTGCATGGCCTGGACGACCGGAAGATACACGAAGGTTTGCTGGTTTCGGCAGGTATCGCCTTAATCATAGAGCAGAATGCCTCTCTGGCCGGGGCTGTAGGCGGCTGCCAGGCAGAGACGGGCAGTGCTGCGGCCATGGCCTCCGGTGCTATTGTGTATTGCCTCGGTGGCACTGTGGAGCAGGTGTTTCATGCTGTGGCAATCACCATCCAGTGTATGCTCGGGTTAGTGTGCGACCCGGTGGCGGGCCTGGTAGAGGTGCCGTGTATTGTGCGCAATGCCAGTGCGGCTGCCATTGCTTTCTCTTCGGCTCAGTTGGCCATTGCGGGGGTTAACCCGGTAATTCCGGTTGACCAGTGTGTGGCTGCCTTGGGCGAGGTAGGCGAGAGCATGGAGCGCAAGTACAAAGAAACAGCCGAAGGGGGCTTGGCGAACACCCCGAAAGCCCGCGAGATTGAGAACTTCGTACTGGTGCAGGACGTGGAGATATTGCCGGATGAGGAAGAAGTAGAGTAGCACGCCTTTCATCCTGTACAAAAAAGGTAGCTGACCGAAAGGTGGGCTACCTTTTTTGTTTTAGGCTTCTTGTCTGGAGGTCTTCTTGTCCGCT
Organism: Pontibacter ummariensis; assembly: GCF_900188175.1. Taxonomy (GTDB): domain Bacteria; phylum Bacteroidota; class Bacteroidia; order Cytophagales; family Hymenobacteraceae; genus Pontibacter; species Pontibacter ummariensis. The sequence continues at coordinate 310,368 of NZ_FZOQ01000003.1, forward strand.
GTCAAAAGCTTACCTGGGTCCATGCAACGCTTGCCGCGTTTTGCGCATCTATGTACATAAAAGAGAGACAGCCTTTTACAAGCTGTTACGCTAGTCGCATGCTTGGGCCTGGCCACCCTTCTTCGGTTGTGCTTAACAGAGTGGGAAGGCTTCTTAACCAGCTTTTGGCACTATATATGCTAAAACTATATATAAGCCTGTGATATTATAGAAGTACTTCATTCCCAAACTGTAAAACTATGAAAAAGTCTTTTCTGATGGCTACGCTGGCTGCTGTACTGGTGCTGCCCGCTTGCTCCGTACCACACATGGCTGTGGAGCCTGCTTTCATGCAAAAAGCAGAGGAGCTTCCTGTCGCCGGCCGTACAACCTTTCGGCCCAGCGGTAACTTTAATATCGGGGACTTTACCGTTGCTAACGTAGACCGCGGGTGGCGTAGAATGAGGGACTTCTCTATCTTCAGTTATCATAACATAGATGCCAAACAACAGTACCAGTTCAGTTTGCAAGATGGCCAGGGGGAGGAGTGGTATGTGTTTGGGGCCAGCAGATTGCACGATAAGTCGTTGCGGTCCAACACAGGCGTAACGATAGACGTTTCCCCGAACAGAGAGTACTACGCCAGCCACTTTACCTCCCCCGAAAGTGGTGACTGGCACCTGCTAACGGTAGACCCCGGCGACTATTTAAGGCGAAATAAGTTTGAGGGAGAGGTATCGAATGGCCGAACGACTTACACCATCTCTCCCGTGTACAAGTTCGAGGGCAGGAGCCTGCCTATGTCCGAGATCATCGGCTATGAGTTTATGAATGGAGACGAGGTAGTGGGTGCGGTACAGGTGATCAACAACGGCAAGGCCTGGCTGCTCCCTGACCTACCCCGTGATATCCGCATGGTGCTGGCGAGTGCCATGGCCTCTTTGCTGCTCTACGAGAAGCTGGACGAGCCGGTAGAGAACTTTGAACCATAGTAAACAGACCGGCTGTTACCGCTCAGAAGCAGAGCCTTGGCTTTTAAGGATTTATGTTGCTTAAATAGTATAACTTACAGCCTTTTATACGTTATAAGAATCAAGGCTTTCTTTGTAGCCTAACAATCTTTCTTAGTTTAATAGCAATACATGAAGAATTTCTTTTGGTGGTGCGCGGGTGCTGATGATACCATTCTTGAAAAGTGCTCTAAGTCGGAGCACATAAAATATGCCGGTGTGGGGGCTACTGTGCTGTTTACCGGCCTGCTAGCCAGTATTTCGGGTGGCTATGCGCTCTATACCGTTTTCGATTCCGTACCCATGGCCGTTGCCTTTGGTCTGTTTTGGGGGGCTGTGATCTTTAACCTCGACAGGTTTATCGTATCAACAATTCGCAAAGAGGGCAAGTTCTGGAAAGAACTGCTGATGGTAACGCCGCGTATCCTGCTAGCCCTGGTGCTGGCAGTGGTAATCTCAAAGCCGCTGGAGCTGAAGATCTTTGACAAGGAGATACAGGCCGTCCTGAAGGAAAAACAGGCAGAGCTCGCTATTCAGCACAAGTCGCTGGTGAACCAACAGTTCGCGGAGGTAGACTCTGTCAAATCTGAGATAGCCGGGATACGGGAGGAAGTGGCCGCCAAGTTAGAGGAGCGTAACAGACTGTACGAAGCCTTGGCTGCCGAGGCCGATGGTACAGGCGGTACCGGCAAGATAGGCAAAGGGCCTATCTATGAGGAGAAGAAACTGCAATACGATAAGGTGGATGAAGAGCTCAAGCTGTTGCAAGCCGACGCACAGCAGCGTATCCTGCTCCGGGAGCAGCGTATTGCGGAACTCATGAAGCAGTATGACGAGACCGTGGCGGAGGGGCAGGAGAGCTTCCAGAATTATGATGGCCTGATGGCCCGCATCAGTGCTTTGGACGAACTGCCATGGCTGCCGGTGTTCTTTATAACCCTCTTGTTTATCTGCCTCGAAACAGCGCCTATCTTTACCAAGCTTATTTCCAGCAAAGGGCCGTACGATGATATCCTGAAAGGCATCGAGCACGAGCGCACCACACAGGAAATGCAGCGTGTGGCGGAGCGCCAGAAACAGTACGACACCCGCACAGCAGTGGCCGAAGCCAAATTCTCTTCCCGTATGGACTATGAGATTGATGCCAAGCGGGAGGAAGAGCGCATCAAGTCCGATGCCCACCTGGAGGTCGTGCGGGAGTCTGCCGCCGTGTGGAAGGAGCGCAAGCTGAAGGATATTCACCGCAGCCCGAACACGGCAGCTGAGATACTGAACGATAACGAAGAGAACGGCTATTACCAGTGGTAGCCTGAAGTAGCATCAAAAAGCGCCTGAGTTAACAAATCACTCAGGCGCTTTTTTGATTTCTTAGCGGGTAGTGCAGGTTGTTCCAGCACTACCGCACCTTTCAAGTAGAACTGTTCTACCTGCCTTCTGACTGTTTAAAACAAAGCTTTGGCAAAGGGCTTGCGCGAGAAAGCAGTTGCTTCGTCCACATCTTTTAAGCGGCAAATGAAGCGTGTCATGCGTTCTACCCCGAAGCCACCGCCAGCTGTTTTAGGCAGGCCCTGCTCTTTCGCTACCCGCAGGTAGTGCTTAAAGGTCTCTTCGTTCGTGCCTACCTCGGCCATGCGCTTTCGGATCTGATGGTACTCATTCTCACGCTCTGCGCCGGACAGGCCCTCACCAAAGCCGGCAGGCCATACCGCATCATAGTTCAGGTACGTGCCAGGGCGCTTTGGGTCCTCTTTGTCATAGAACTCACGGCGGTGGTTCATGAGCCAGAAAGGCTCGGTACTCTCTTCAGATTTGATGCGCTCATAGTCCGGGCCGAGGGCAGCCTCCAGCTTTTCGGTGCGGTATACCGGCCATTTCTCGTACTGTGGCAGCAACTCTCCGCGCAGTTCTAACAGCAGGGCCGGTAGTTCCTTGTTTAGCCGGGCAAAAACAAAGTTTACCAGCTCTTCCATAAACTCCATCACATAGAAGCGGTCCTTCCCTTTAAACTCGAAGTCTATCTGCGTGAACTCGAAGAGGTGACGCCCGGTATCGGCGCGATCAGCAAACTCCAGGCGTACGTTGGGAGACACAATATACAGGCTATCTAAGTCCGGGTTCAGCAGGGCTAACTGCTTATGGAAGATCATAGACTTAGTAAGGCTCCACTGCCGGCCAGCATACCCGATTGAGGCATCCACCACCCCATGGTTCAGGGGATCGGTGATAGGGGAGAGCATGAGCGGCATGAGCTGCGTTAAGCCTTTCTTAAACATGAACTCGTGTGTAGCGCGCACAATACCCTGCTGCACTTGTAGCACTTTTGGCAGCGTAGCCCGGCTTAGGTGGCTCAGGGTGCTTTCCAACTCTGTTGGCTCAGATAGTGTTTTTAGCTCCATTTTATTAAAAAATAACCCGGTTTTATTTTAAATATACATAAATCGGTTAATAAAAGTATGTTTTTGTTGATAAGTGATTAATTAATTATTCGGAGGCTTGAGGAGCAATAAATAAAAAGCTGCTATATTTGGGACATTGTTAAAAACAGCAAGTATAGGAGCTTATGAATTATGAAATTGATAATCTGGATAAGCAGATTCTCAGGCTGCTCATGCAGGATGTAACTCGTGCTTATACAGATATCGCCAAAGAGCTAGGAGTTTCCGGAGGTACCATACACGTACGTATGAAAAAGCTGACAGAAATGGGGGTAGTAAAAGGCTCTCAGCTACTCGTAAACCCTTCTGCCGTGGGCTTTGACGTATGCGCCTTTATCGGGGTGTTCCTGGAGAAAGGGTCAGAGTACAAGGATGCCGTAGCGCAAATGCGGGCAATCCCGGAGATTGTGGAGCTACACTATACCACCGGTTCCTACAGTATGTTCGCCAAAATCATCTGCCGCGACACCAAACACCTGCGGGAGGTGCTGAACGAGAAACTGCAGGCCATAGACGGGGTGCAGCGCACCGAAACATTGATCTCGCTGGAAGAGAGCATCAGCCGGCAGATCACAATTGAGTAAATAAGCTCAGGACCATAAACAGCAAGGGCCACCTGCATACAGGTGGCCCTTGCTGTTTATGCTTAGCCTAGTCTTACTCCTGTTCGTTTAAGAACGGCTCAAACCGCTTGTCATATTTGGTGGGCTGAAAGTTGATGACCTCAAAATTGGCGATCTGGTGCTTGTAGAAGGGGTCTTGGGCTATTAGTTCCCGTACCTCCTCTTCACTACAGTTATACGCCAGTATAACGCCGCCCGTCCTGGGGGCTTTCCGCCCGGAGAAAATAAACTTTTTGTTTGCGTAGTTCTTGTCCAGAAAGTCCACGTGCTGGTCTATGTACTTTTCTACCTCGGACAAGGGTTTTACAAACGTTAGCAGTATCAGAAACATGGCAGCTCCTCTTTTTAGACTAGGTTTACTGCCTTGCTTCTATTTAAGTTTCCCGAGTGCTTCCCGAAGTCTTCCCAATGAGGCCTTGATATCCTCCAGGGAGGCGCCTCCTACTGACAGGCGGAACCAGTTCATGTCGCGTGACGATCCGAAAGCAGAGAAAGGTACAACGGCAAGCTTTGCCTCCTGCAGCACGAAAAAGGTAACGTCCTGGCTTGTCTGCAGTTCTTTGCCATCCGGTGTTTCTTTGCCGGCCAGGTCTAGCTTTGCAGAGAGGTAGATAGCACCCATAGGCACAATCGCATCCACATTAAAGCCCTCGGACTTCAGTTGCTGAAAACCATCATACAGCACGTTCAGGCTCTCCTGTACCTTAGGCTTAAACTCAGCCATAAAGCTGTCCACTTCTTCTGGCTGTTGTAAAAACTCTGCTGTAGCCATCTGCTCGGCCTTTGGTGCCCAGGCGCCCACGTGGCCTAGAATCGACTTCATTTTGTCCATCACTCCTGTCGGGCCAAAGGCATAACCCACACGCACACCCGTTGCAGCAAAACATTTGGAGGTGCCGTCTATGTAAATCACGTAATCGCGAAGCTCTGGGCGGAGGCTTACCGGATCATAATGCTCGGTAGCACCAAAAGTTAGCATCCAGTAGATCTGGTCATAGAGCACGTACAGGGGCTTTTCGCCCTCACCACGGTTTTGGTTTTCCTCCAGTACCAGGTCGCAGATCTCTTCCAGGTCTTTCTTGGAGAACATGGTGCCTGTAGGATTCAGCGGCGAACACAGCGCCAGCAGGGTTGCCCCTTTCAGGTGTGGTTTCACATCTTCGGCGGTTGGCATAAAGTTGTTCTCCGGCCGCGTTTTCACCTCCACAGGTGTAGCCCCTGACAGGTGGCAATAGTGGTTGTTGTTCCAGGACGGGGTCGGGTAAACCACCTTGTCGCCCGGATCAATAAGGGTCATATAAGTAGCATAGATCAGGGGGCGTGAGCCACCCGCCACCAGTATGTCGTTTTCTGGGTACACAAGGCCCAGTCGTTCCTGGTTAAAGGCGACGATGGCTTTGCGGAGCACAGCTACCCCGTTTGCAGGCGGGTAGTTCGTGTGGCCCTGTTCGTAGGCTTTGGTAATACCCTTGCGTAGCGCTTCGGGAATAGGGTAAATACTTGGGTTAAAATCGCCAATGGTAAGATTACAAATAGGTTCTCCTTTGGCTATCATTGCGTTCACCTCGCCGGCTACCCGAATTATCTCGGAGCCGATCAGGTTCTGCGCCATTTTAGAAACGGTCATGGGTAAGGTCAGTCTTAAGTGTAATGCTCACAAGTTAGATATTTCCGGTCAACTATATCCCAGCGCTGCCTAAAATAGTTTGCGGTGTGCAGGTGCTTTATTGTTGCCTGTAGAATATATGCTGGAGTTTCTTATAGCGTTGTGTTAAGCTTAATGTAAACTCCTCAGGATCGCAATTCTTATTCTGTCTATGCTAGCGTAGTGCCTGCTGATCCTGTAGAATCACCTAAGTCCTTTTTCATTGCAAACTACGTGCGCTCCACGTCCGCGAGGGCGCGTTTTCCCGCTCAGCGCTGTGTGTCTGAAGCTGCCTCCGCTCTGCTTCGGCTGCCTCGCTGTCGCTCAGCACCGCAACATCCACAAGGCGCCTCTCGGGAAAACTGGGAAAGCTTTTTTCTTCGATCTACAGTAGAAAGACTTAGAGATTACTTCATCACAATTGCTTACAGGCTTTAGAAGCATCCTGGTCTTAAACCAGAAAGCCTGCAGTAACGCAGGCTTTCTGGTTTAGCGGTTCCTTTCTTTCCAGAGTTGGTTGAAGGACTTTTTAGGCACGTGCAGTGGCTCCCGCCGCTTGCTCCAGCTATCTTTCAATACCTGTTTCAGTACAAAGTTTTTGATTCCGGCAGGCGCCAGGTTCAGGAGGGTGCGGCTTTTCATGGCTTTCAGCCAGAGCTTAAAGGCCGTTGTTTCCTGCCCGTCGGCCAGGCCCTGGTCCACGCTCTGCTTGCGGTTAAGCAGCAGCAGGTTGTGGATGTTGATCTTTACAGGGCATACAGAGGTACAGGCCCCGCACAGGGAGCTGGCAAAACTCAGGTGCTTGTTCTCGGCCATGCCATTGTAGTGCGGTGTGATCACTGAGCCGATGGGGCCGCTGTAGGTACTCTCGTAGGTATGGCCTCCGATGTTCTTGTACACCGGGCATACGTTCAGGCAGGCGCCACAGCGAATGCAGTTCAGGGCTTCCCGTTTCTCTGGCAGGGCCAGCAGATCCGTACGGCCATTGTCCAGCAACACCACGTACATCTCCTCCGGCCCGTCTTTTTCCTTCGGCTGACGAGGTCCCGTCATAATGGTGTTATAGACCGTTACATTCTGGCCGGTGCCGCTGGTGCTAAGTAAAGGCCAGAAGAGCTCCAGGTCCATAAAGGAAGGCAATAGCTTCTCGATGCCTACAATCGCAATATGTGTTTTCGGGAAAGTAGTGGAGAGGCGGGCGTTACCCTCGTTCTCCGTAACGGCTATGCCGCCAACGTCGGCCAGCAGGAAGTTACCTCCTGTGATGCCTACCTCGGCTGATGTGTACTTATCGCGCAGCAGCTTTCGGGCTACGCCTACCAACTCTTCGGCATTGTCTGTGGGCTGTATGCCCAGCTTGCGCACGAACAGGTCGGCAATGTCTTTCTTGGACATGTGCATGGCCGGCGTCACGATATGGTAGGGGCGCTGCTCTGCCAGCTGCACAATGTACTCACCCAGGTCGGTTTCCACGGTCTCAATGCCGTTCTTCTCCAGGTAGTCGTTCAGGTGGATCTCCTCTGTGCTCATCGACTTGGACTTAACCACAGAACGGGCGCGCCTGCGCTTCATGATTTCCCCGATCTCCTTCAGTGCCTCCTGTGCATCGCGTGCCCAGATCACCTTGCCGCCACGGGCCGTGAAATTGGCCTCGAACTCCATCAGGTACTTATCCAAGTTGTTGATGACGTTCGTCTTTATATAGGAAGCCCGCTCACGGGCCAGTTCATGGTCGGTGTATTGGGTAAGGCCCCGTTGCACAGCGGCGTTGTACTTGCCGATGTTGAACTTAATGGTTGCCCGGTGGCCCTGATCAAATGCTTTTGTCTCTGCATCCTGCAGAAACTGTTTCAGTTTACTCATGCTGTTCCCCCCTTCGGTGTTTCGTTACAAAAGCTTCATCTTGAGGTGCCTTAAAAAAGAAAAAACACCCTTAAAGTTAGGGTGTTTTTCTGAAAGCTAATAGAGCCGTTAAGCTAACAGCAACCTTTTGTGGTTTAATTGCCGAAAAGAACTGCTGCTTTTGTCGCTTTTACGTTTAGTTCGCTGACTACCTGTATGGTTACCAACTCTCCATGTCTTACTTCTTGTTGCTGTCTACCACGATGCGGTTTTCGCGGTTAGCCAGCTCCCATGCCGTGTGGAACGCCAGTCGGGCTACTTTCTCAGCGCTCTGAAAATTGATCTTGTCCACCTCGTCGCTTGGCTTGTGGTAGTCGGCGTGCACCCCGTTAAAGTAGAACACGATCGGAATACCATGCTTGGCAAAGTTGTAGTGGTCTGAGCGGTAGTAAAAGCGGTTTGGATCATTCTCATCGTTGTAAGTATAATCCAAGTCCAGGTTCACGTACTTCTCATTTACCTCCTCGTTTATGGCGTGCAGCTCCGATGACAGCTTATCAGCACCGATCACATAAATATAGTTGTCATTGCCAGTCTTCTCATGATCGTAGTCAGTGCGTCCGATCATGTCGATGTTCACGTTAGCAACGGTGTTCTCTAGCGGGAAGACAGGGTTCTCGGAGTAGTACTCAGAGCCCAGCAGTCCTTTTTCCTCTGCCGTTACAGTCATAAACAGCACACTGCGGCGCGGTCCGTAGCCTTCCTGCTTTGCCTTGGCAAAGGCCTCGGCTACTTCCAGTACGGCAACAGTGCCCGATCCGTCATCATTCGCGCCGTTAAAGATCTGATCACCTGTCAGGGTAGAGTCTACGCCTACGTGGTCGTAGTGCGCTGTTACTACCACTACCTCGTCTTTCTTGTCTGTGCCTTCCACAAAGCCCAGCACGTTCTCAGTAGGTAGAGGCGTAGCAATGCGCTCTGTCTTTATCTTCACGTCTTTTACGCCTGTAAAGTTTGCCGCAACGGGCTTGCCTGCCTGGGTTACCAGGTTGCCGTAATCAAAAAGCTTATCGGTGGTGGTGCCCAGCAAAGCAGCTCCCGCTACAGGAGAAATGTAAATGGAGGCGGCTGAAGGGTTGCTTTGATCATTCTTCAGGCTAATAGAAGGGCGGCTGGCGTAGGCCTTATAGCGCTGTGTCAGGCTGTTGAATTCCCCGGGGTTAGTGCCTGTCACGATCAGAACTGCTTTCGCTCCGTTCTTAGTGGCGGCGTTACGCTTGGCCCGGTAGTCGTTGCCCCAGTCGGAGGCCTTATCGGTGCCGCTGATCAGGAAATTGCCCTGGCGGTCTTTGGGCTCTCCTGCGAGTACCACCACTACCTTATCCTTTACATCCAGGTTGTTGTAGTCAGAGTACTTCGGATCATCAATGCCATAGCCGGCAAATACCACATCCACTGCCTGCTCGGTCTGGAACGGAGAGTTGCCCAGCACAAAGAAGTCCTGCATCATCAGGTACTTTTCATTGCCTACGCGCAGGTAGCCTTCGCCCCACACGCTTTTCTCCAGGTCAAAGGTTTGGTAGTACGGGCTCGTCGTGCTGTTCTGCACAGGTCCTGTCAAACCATCCTCCCGGAACTCACGGGAAATATACTCTGCTGCCATTTTCTGGCCTTTCTCCCCCGTATTGCGGCCCATGTACTCGTCAGATGCGATAATGTGCAGGTGCTTTGAAAGGTCATCTGCTGTAATGGTGCTGGCATATTTGGGTGCTGCCTCGCTTAGTTTCGCAGAATCAGTGATAGGGTTGGTGGCGGATGGCCTTCCGGCACAGCCGAACCCGAGTGCGGCTAGCAGGAAGTAGGCATAGACATTATGTCTCATAGTTTAGTTTTAGATAAGGTTTGTTTATTATAAGTTGAGCTTTTCTGTTGGTGCCGTTTATCCTTTTACTGCTTTTGGATAAGGACGGTCGCAAAGGCGGCTACTCCTTCTTTCTTCCCCACAAACCCCAGGTGTTCTGTGGTCGTGGCTTTTATGGAGATGTCCTCCTCCGGGATGCCCAGTACCTCTGCCAGGCAAGCCTTCATGGCCGGGATGTGCGGGTTCACCTTTGGCTCCTGCAGGCATACCGTTGAGTCGATGTTGCCTATTTCGTAGCCTTCCATAGCCAATAAGTGTGCCACTTCCTTTAACAGTATTTTACTGTCGATGCCTTTGTACTTGGGGTCCTTATCAGAGAAGTGGAAGCCAATGTCGCGCATGTTGGCGGCACCCAGCAGGGCATCACAGATAACGTGGATCAGCACATCAGCATCAGAGTGGCCGAGCGCTCCGTGCGTGTGGGGGATTTTAATGCCGCCCAGCCAGAAGTCCAGCCCCTCTTTTAGCTGGTGCACGTCGTAGCCAAAGCCTGTTCGTATTTTTAACTTCATAGTAGGTGTAAAAAAACAGGTAGTACCGCACTAGGCGGAGAAGATAAAAAGTAAATCTAACTAAAATAACGAATGCGGCCTAAAGCAGGCTCGTTTTTTGAGCTTTGAGCCGGTTGTGCTTTAACAGCAAACGTAAAAGCCAGCCCCTGGATGGGGACTGGCTTTACAGGTATATATGTAAAAGCGCCTTCGGCTTAGGCCTGTACCTTCTGCAAAGAAGGGTAATCGATACAGCCTTTGGCACTGGAAGAAGCGACTTAGGCTTCTTGTCGCTGGGCCTCTGCCAGAGAAGGGTAGTCTGTGTACCCCTTCGGCCCTTTAGCGTAGAACGTGTTGCGGTCCGCTGGTTGTAATTCGGCCCCTTGCTCGAAGCGTATGGGCAGGTCTGGGTTAGAAATAAAGGGCACGCCGAAGGCGACCATGTCTGCGTCTCCGTCTGCTATTACTTTGTTGCCTGCCTCCTGCGAAAAGCCCTTGTTGATGATCAGGTTGCCCTTGTACAGCGGTCGGTAGCGTTTTGCAATATGTGGCTCTGCAAAAGGCACGTTACTTACATCGGAGAAAGGCTCCGACAGGTGCAGGTAAGCTAAATTGTAATCATTCAGCTTTTCGATGATGTAGTCAAAGGTCGGAATCGTTTCTTCATCCACTGTAATGCCGAACAGGTTGTGCATGCTGGGGTTCAGGCGTGCGCCAACTTTCTCTATCGGGATCACCTCTTTTACCGCATCTAAAACCTCGAACAAGAGGCGTGCTCTGTTCTCCCTGGATCCCCCGTACGCATCGGTACGCGTGTTAGAGCAGGTCACAAAGAACTGGTGGAAAAGATAGCCATTCGATGAGTGAATCTCCACACCATCAAATCCGGCATCTATGGCGTTTTTAGCCGCGTGCTTAAAGTCCTGCACGATCTGCTTAATCTCTTCTACCGTCAGGGCGTGTGGTGTAACAGTAGAGGTAAAGCCGTTCTCTGTGAACACCTGGTCGTTCGGGTTGATGGCAGAAGGGGCCACGGGTAACTCGCCATTGTGGAAATCGGGGTGCGAAATGCGCCCTACGTGCCACAACTGGGCGAAAATCTTGCCGCCTTTGTTGTGCACGGCTTTCGTTACCTTTTTCCAGCCTTCTACTTGTGCCTCTGAGTAAATACCGGGGATGTTGATATACCCCACGCCTTGTGGAGAAACGGGGGTGCCCTCCGAAATAATAAGCCCGGCACTGGCGCGCTGCTCATAGTAAGTAGCGATCAGGTCGGTAGGGGCTTTCTCCGGGTTATTGGCACGCGTTCGTGTCATGGGGGCCATGACTACCCGGTTTTTCAATTCCAGGTCGTGTAATTTTATCGGTCTTAAAAGTGCTTGTGTCATGTATTAGTTGTTATTATCAGAGGAATAAGACTTGGTCCAGTACCTATTCACTCATTCAAGATTCAATTAGTCCCATTTCGGTGCGAAGGATGGGTTAATAAGGCGGTTATTTTGCTGCGTTAGCTTGCCTATCTGCTGCATCTCCTCCTGTGTCAGTTCAAAATCGAAAATGTTGAAGTTGGACTGCATGTGGCTCTCTTTGGAAGACCTTGGAATGGCTAATACATCTTCTTGTTGAATTAACCAGCGCAGCGTGATCTGGACCTCATTCTTATTGTACTTCTCACCAATGCTCTTTAGCGTGGGGTTACCCATTACCTTGCCATGTGCGATCGGGCTGTAAGCCGTCAGCGTAATGTCGTGCTGGCGCAGGTAAGCGTACAGCTTGTCCTGATTCAGAAAGGGATGGTACTCCACCTGGTTCGTGATGATGTTAGCGCCTGTGGCCAGCACCCGGTCCAGCAGGGCAGTGGTATGATTGCTTACCCCAATGTGTTTGGTATAGCCTTTTTCCTGAGCCTTAACGAGTTCGCCTATATACTCCTCTACCGGAACTTCCGGGTTGGGCCAGTGAATCAGCAGTAGGTCAACCTGCTCTGTCTTCAGTTTCTGTAGGCTTTGCGCTACGGAGGGCAGGAAATCTTTTTTAGCAAGGTTAGATGGCAATACCTTTGTTGTCAGGAACACCTCTTCCCGGGCTACCCCAGATTCCTGGATAGCACGGCCGACTGCTTCCTCATTATTGTACATCTGTGCTGTGTCGATATGGCGGTAACCTGTCTCCAGTGCGGCTGTGACCATGCGCTGGGCTGTGCTGCCCTCTAACTGGAAAGTGCCGAATCCTAATGCCGGAACAGTAGCGTTTTTCGTTTGTACGTTTTTCATAGGTATATTTATAAGTGTTTGTACATTATTTGTTTATACAAATGTAAGGGCAAAAAAACGGCTTACCCGCGTAATTTATCCAACAGGTTGCTCACTAAAACAGCTTCCTCCTTCGTGAGGCTATGGAAGCGTTCAAACAATTTGGGGAAGTTCTCGTCCACCTCCTGCAGCTTTTGCAGTCCTTTCTCGGTTATGCGTACATCAATCATCCGGCGGTTGGCAGCACAGATATCCCGTGTCACGTAGCCTTTTTCTATCAACTTGTCAATAAGGCGGGTCACGTTGGAGTTGCGGTCTACCATGCGCCCCTGTATGTCCCCAAAGCAGACAGGGGTCGGGTGCTGCCCTCTGAGGATAGCCAGCACGTTGTGCTGTTGCAGCGTCAGGCCCAGGTCCTTAAAGAACGGCATCAATTGCTGGTTCAGCCAGTTGTTGGTAAACAACAGGTTAGCCATGAGCCGACGGTAGTCGTCTTTAAAGTGCTTCTGGTGTATTTCCTCTTCTATCCGCATAGGTGTGCTGCAAAGGTAGTTGTTTTATTTGTATATACAAAACTTGTAAGTGTAGGGTTGCGGAAGGGGAGTGGCATTTTGGGAAAGAGCAAGACGGGCAGGCGGTACCGTTATAAAAGACAAAAGCTCCGTGCTACTGTATGCTGTCGTAGCGCGGAGCTTCTTTTAAAAGAGTTTGCTGTTTGGAAAAGGGACCATCTACTGCCTTTTACCCTTTGCTCAAAAGCCCTTGATAAAGACCTAGGCTTCTTCCGCTACAGGCTCAGCCACCTTCTTTTTCTCTGCTTTATAAAGGAGCGTAGAGCAGTTGTTCGGGTCAAGTACTTGTTTGGCGCAGCGTTGTACGTCTTCCGGCGTAACGACCTGTACTTTCTCGCCTTCCTGGTTCACCAGGTTGGTGTCTCCTAACAGCTTACTGTAGGCCAGGTTCATGGCGCGGTTCAGCAGCTCTATTTCGGAAAAGACGATGCTCGTCTCCGCCTGGTTCTTTACCTTGTTCAGTTCCTCCTCGTCCACACACTGGTCGATCAGTTCCTGGTTGATGGCCTCGATGGCTGCATTGGCCTCTTGCAGGTCCACACCTTCGTTCAACTTACCCTGAATAATCAACAGCCCGGGTTCGATCGAGCCGGATACAGAGGCAGAGATAGAGTTGAAAAGCTTTTGTTCCTTTACAAGCCTGTTGTACAGCCTGCTGGACTTGCCACGGCCCAGAATGTCGCTGATCAGGTCCACGGCATAGTAGTCTTCGTGGGTGCGGCTCGGCATATGGTAGGCCTTGTAAATGGCATTGAGTGGTACATCTGCACTTGTCTCCAGCACGCGTGGCTCGGTTTGCTTTGGCTCCTGCGGGATACGACGCTCGTATCGCTCCCCGGCTGGGATAGGGCCGAACCATTTTTCTGTGAGCTCTTTTGCCCGCTCAAACGTGACGTTGCCCGCTACAACTAATATGGCGTTGCTGGGAGAATAATGCTTCCGGAAGAAAGCCTTCACAATATCCATCGTTGCCTCTTCTATATGGGAGATATCCTTGCCGATCGTGGCCCACTTATAGGGGTGCTCTTTGTAAGCCAGAGGGCGCAGCTTTAGCCAAACGTCACCATAGGGCTGGTTCAGGTAGTTTTGCTTAAACTCCTCCACCACTACCTTGCGCTGCACCTCCAGCCCGTTTTCGCTAAAGGCCAGCTCCAACATGCGGTCCGACTCGAGCCAAAAGCCTGTTTCTATGTTCTGGGCTGGCAGGGAGAGGTAATAGTTCGTGATGTCTGGGCTGGTGAAGGCATTGTTCTCGCCACCTACTCGCTGGAGCGGCTCGTCATACACAGGTATGTTCTTCGAGCCACTGAACATCAGGTGCTCGAACAAGTGGGCAAATCCCGTATGTGCCTCTTCTTCATCTCGGGAGCCAACATTGTATAGCACGTTCAGTACAGCCATGGGGCTTGTATGGTCTTCGTGCACGATTACGCGCAGCCCGTTATCGAGGGTAAATTCTTTAAAGTCTATCATATATCATTGTTAAACTGTCGGGTTGTTAATTTGTTCTTTGGAGCATCTTTCAACTCAAATGCCATGCCTCAAGCCACTTAACAAATTAGCCTTTCAACCTCTCCTGAAAGAACAAAAGTAAAAATTAGCGGCATAAATTTCAGAGCACCCGCCTATATAGTAACTTGCTACCTTATAACGAAGTTTCGCACTTGACAATGAACTATAACCGAAAAGACTATACAGACGACAAATTACTGGCTTTGTATAAGGCCATCCTGAAGCCGCGCATGATAGAAGAACGCATGCTGGTGCTGCTGCGCCAGGGCAAGGTAAGCAAGTGGTTTTCCGGCATCGGGCAGGAGGCCATTTCTGTCGGCTCAGCCATGGCGCTGGATAAAGACGAGTACATTTTGCCGCTTCACCGGAACCTGGGAGTGTTTACGAGCCGCGAGGTGCCGCTGGACAAGTTGTTTGCGCAGTTTCAGGGCAAAACTACCGGCTTTACCAAAGGCCGCGACCGTTCCTTCCACTTCGGTACGAACGAGCATCACATCGTGGGCATGATCTCGCACCTGGGGCCGCAGCTAGCGGTGGCAGATGGAATTGCTCTCGCAGACCTGTTGGAGAAGAAAGAAAAGGTGACGCTGGTTTTCAGTGGGGACGGGGGCGCCTCAGAAGGGGACTTCCACGAGGCGCTGAATGTGGCGGCTGTGTGGGGGCTGCCGGTTATCTTCATGATCGAAAACAATGGTTATGGCCTCTCTACCCCTACGAACGAACAGTTCAAGTTCAAGCATTTTATCGACAAAGGGCCTGCCTACGGCATTGATGCACTGCAGATAGACGGCAATAACGTGCTGGAGGTGTACGACACGGTGCGCCAGGCGGCCTATAGCATTCGAAAAAATCCGCGGCCGATGCTCATCGAAGCAATTAGCTTTAGGATGCGCGGCCACGAGGAGGCTAGCGGAACAAAGTACGTGCCGCAGGAGCTGTTTGAAAAGTGGTCGAAGAAAGATCCTGTGGAAAACTTTGAGAAGTACCTGCTTGATGAGCTGGTGCTGACACAGAAAACCATGGAGACCATTAAGGAAGAGCTGCGCGCAGAGATCGAGAATGGTTTGCAAACTGCTTTTGCCCAGCCAATGCCAGAGGCCAACCGGCAGGAGGAGTTGGAAGACGTGTACAAGCCCTTCCACCAGGAGGTAACTAAGCCTGCTTCGGATGCGAAAACAGAGCGCCGCTTCGTAGATGCCGTCTCTGATGCGATCAGTCAAAGCATGGAACGCTATCCTGAGCTGGTATTGATGGGGCAGGACGTGGCAGAGTATGGCGGCGTGTTTAAGGTGACGGAGGGTTTTGTGGATAAGTTCGGGAAAGATCGCATCCGCAACACGCCGCTTTGTGAGTCTGCCATTGTGGGGGTCGGCTTGGGTATGTCGATTCGCCAGAAGAAGAGCATCGTGGAGATGCAGTTCGCTGACTTCGTGACCTGTGGCTTTAACCAGATCGTGAATAACCTGGCCAAGAGCCATTACCGTTGGGGGCAGAATGCTGATGTAGTCGTAAGGATGCCAACAGGTGCCGGTACGGCAGCTGGACCTTTCCACTCCCAGAGCAACGAGGCCTGGTTTTTCCATACACCTGGGCTTAAAGTGGTGTATCCGTCCTCGCCCTATGATGCCAAAGGCTTGCTGAATGCCGCCATCGAAGACCCCAACCCGGTAATGTACTTCGAGCACAAGTTGCTGTACCGCTCCATCTCGCAGGAGATACCGGACGATTATTACACCGTGGAGATTGGCAAGGCCAGAACAGTGGCAGAAGGCACGGACCTGACAATTATCACGTACGGCATGGGGGTGCATTGGGCCAAACAGCTGCAGCAGGACTTACCAGAAGCCAGCCTGGAAATACTGGACCTGCGCTCGCTGCTGCCTTGGGACAAAGAAGCGGTGCGGGCGGCTGTGGAAAAAACAGGTCGTGTGATCATCCTCCATGAAGACACCCTCACGGGAGGTGTTGGTGGAGAGATAGCAGCGTGGATTGGGGAAAACTGCTTTGAGTTCCTGGATGCCCCCGTTTCGCGCGTAGCCAGTTTAGATACTGCTGTGCCTTTTGCACCACCTTTGGAGCAGGAGTTTTTGCCAAGGCAGCGCCTGCGCGAAAAAGTAGAGGCGATGCTCAACTATTAGGAAGCTTTAAGCTAATTGTCTGGAAAAGCAAAATATAAGTCATGGTCTACGAGGGCCGGGGTTTATATTTTGCTTTTTGTATTATTTACTTTAAAGCAAAAAATATAACTTTGGAGCAATGCTAAACTTTCGACCCTTATTTCTGGTTGTGCTCTGCCTGATGCTGCTCGGTGGTAGTGGCTGTCAGCGGAAAGGCATTATTCCTTGCCCTAAGCCGATAAGTAAGCGCAACAAGATTAAGATAACCGGAGGAAATTCACAGGGTCTTGAGGCAATCAAAGTCCCGAAAGACAAGAACGGGCGGGTGAAAAGAGGCATTTGGTAAGGGTGTAACAGAACTACTTTTAGAAAGACTAGTATAACCTGTTACAAAAGAGTAGAGGTGTAGCACAAAATTCATTTGAGTGAGGTAATGAAAGTAGTCTTGGTTTTGTTGCTGTTTTTCTTGTTTAGCGTTCCCGTGTCCGCTCAAATCAACCATGTATCGCACAGCAAGCATGAGCAGGAGTTGCGGCAGTCATTAAAAGAGGCAGCTAAGGTCGATGCCTTGTACAAAGAAACACATCTGAATACCGATACTTATACATTTCGAAAAGGAGTGGCTGGCCGAAAAGTATCGAAGAGAGAAGGTGCTGAGAAAAGCAAGAAGCTAACCTTGAGCGAAAAACTAAAGAACCTCTTCCAGAAGAAAAAGTATAAGCAGTTGAAGACAGAGACAGACATTTAAAAGAAGAGAAAGGACGAGTATTACATGAATTGGCATCCCCTGACCAGCGTAGAGCAGCTGGATGAGATAATAGAAGAATCGAAGAGCACCCCTGTCGTTATTTTTAAGCATAGCACTTCCTGCTCTATCAGTGCTACGGCAAAAGCCCGAATTGAACGGCAGTGGGATGGTGCGGGCGTAGATCACGTAAAGCCTTATTACCTGGACTTGCTGAAGTACCGGCCTGTTTCGAATGAGGTAGCAGAAGTGCTGCAGGTCCGGCACGAGTCGCCCCAGCTCTTGTTGTTGCAGGACGGCGTTTGTACCTACGACACGTCACACATGAGCATCAGCGTAGATGCTCTGAAGAAAAACATAACGGCGTAGCAGAATCCTGCCACGCCGTTTTCCTTTCTAGTATTCGAAAGAGACAGTTTGCTTTATGTCCGGGTGCAAGCTAAGCGCGACAGGGCAGGTGCGGGCAGCATTCTCCAGCATGGCCTTTTCTTTGTCGGTGTAGGTCTTGCCCGCAGGCATTTTGAACTGAAGGATAACTTCTGCAATGCGCCGCGGCTCCGCAGCCATGATTTTTGTCGTTTCTACCGTTGTGCCTTCTATATCAATGGTGTTGCGGTTGGCCACTATGCCCATAATGGTCATCATGCAGCTGCCAAGGGCAGCGCAAACAAGGTCAGTGGGCGAGAAAGCCTCCCCCTTGCCGTTGTTGTCTGTGGGGGCATCGGTAATAATCGTGTTGCCAGAGGCAAGGTGCTGAGCGCTAGTGCGTAAGTTGCCCTGATACGTGTTTGTTATTGTTGCCATAGGTCTTAACTCTATTTTTGAAATCAGCGTAAAGTTATTTACTTTTATATAATCTTAAACTCACACAGTAGGTGGCTAGATACCTTTTACTCTTATTAGCTTTTGCTTTTGCTGCTGTTTTTCCTGCCCAGGCACAGGATGATGACGAAAACTTTCGGAACGAGTTGAGTTATGGTATTAACTTTAACTCAAACGGTGGTCTGATTGGCGGTGCATTCGTGCGTTCTTCGTATTATATGGAAGACGGTATGTACCAGTTCGGCGGGCTAGAGATTGTGGAGGTAAAGCACCCTAAAGAAAACAGGCTGTATAGCATCGTGTCAGGCGACTCTTTTGTGGAAGGGAAGCAAAACTACCTGTTTGTGGTGCGCCCACACTATGGCAGAGAATTAGTGCTCTTCAGAAAGGCGCCTGAGTCAGGCGTACAGGTAAATGCGCTGGTAGCGGCGGGGCCTTCCCTTGGTCTTGCTGTTCCCTACTATATTAACTACAACTACGGCGGCAGAAGCTTTAACGAGGTCAGAGCAGAGCAGTATGACCCGGCAAAGCACCCCAACAGAGATTACATTCTGGGAAGCGAGAATGTGTTCAGAGGATTTGGGGAAACAGTGATCAAGCCCGGCGTGCACTTTAAAGCTGGCTTAAGCTTTGAGTACGGTCGCTACTACGAAAGCATTGCGGGTATAGAGGTTGGCTTTTTGGTAGAAGCTTTTGCCAGTACTCCTGTTATCATCCCACAGGCTGACAACAATCAAACCTTCACGTCTGTGTACCTCAACCTGTATTACGGCAGCCGCAAGTAACACCGCTAAACATTCAGAAGTCTGCCCTGTTAAAGGGGGAAGTATGCCCTGGCTATATTTTTAACCCAGGGCTAATCTCTTAACCCATAACTTCCTATCTTTGTACCATGGATGAAATGATGACACTTCCGGTTATTCAGCCTAATGCCAAGCCCGAGGGGCTGAACGCCTTAGGCCAGCCACGCAAGCCCAACTGGCTTCGTGTAAAACTACCGGTTGGGAAGGAGTACGCCAAAGTAAGAAGCATTGTAGACGAATATAAGCTGCACACCATCTGCGAAAGCGGTAACTGCCCGAACATGGGGGAGTGCTGGGGAGCAGGTACAGCTACGTTCATGATCTTAGGTAACGTGTGTACCCGCAGTTGCTCTTTTTGCGCTGTGGCCACTGGCCGCCCGAACGAGTATGACCAAGATGAGCCGCGCCGCGTAGCGGAGGCCATCAAACTAATGGGTGTGAAACATGCCGTAATCACCTCTGTAAACCGCGACGAGCTGAAAGACCGCGGTGCCGCTATCTGGCACGAAACGGTAAAGCAGGTGAAACTTATGTCGCCCACTACCACGATTGAAACGCTTATTCCTGATGTAAAAGGAACCTGGGATGCCTTGATCACCATGATCTCTCCTGGGCAGGAAGTGGTGTCGCATAACATGGAGACGGTAAAAGAACTTTACCGCCGTGTGCGCCCGCAGGCAAAGTATGATCGAAGCCTGGAGCAGATCCGCCGCACGAAAGAGTACGGGCAGCGTACCAAAACAGGTATCATGCTGGGCTTAGGCGAAACAAGGGAACAGGTGTACCAGGCAATGGACGATCTGGCTGCAAACGGTTGCGATATTCTGACACTAGGCCAGTACCTGCAACCTACCAAGATGCACCTGGAGGTAGCTGAGTTTATTCACCCGGACCTGTTCGAGCACTACCGAGAGGAGGGCTTGAAGCGCGGCATCAAGTATGTAGAGTCAGGCCCTTTGGTGCGATCATCTTATCATGCAGAGCGCCACGTGAACGTGTAAACTTCTTTATTACTTAAAATCAGAAAGCCCGGTTACAGATCTTGTAGCCGGGCTTTTTTTCTTTTGTGCAGTATTCTGCGGGCACTTTTTTTAATTCTGTTTTAAAACCCTGTGTGTATTGTTGTTAGGCCCTTCTTGCCTATGACTTATTTTATTTCTAATATATTAAAATCTATTGTTTTATTATATGTAAATATTGTTACTTTTGCCTTCCGTTACATTAGCCTATTACTATGCTCTTCCTTAGGCAGGTACTGTACATGGCTTAAGCCTTTAGGGCGACAACCGTAGGCTTGGTGCGCGATAATTAAATATTAACTAATGTATATATTTTAATACGATTAATTGATTTTTTCGTAAAAAAATAGCTCCTTATATACTTGTCTATATACTTATATATTTATATATTCACACAGTTATACACCAAAAACAAGAGAATATCCACTTTGCACTATTAAATAATATGATCCGATCTTTACTATTAGTCTATGTTTTCCTCGCTGTGGGCATCACCCTTGGCTTTGCACAGACAGGAACAAACTTGAACCGGGCCAGGGGGTTCGCCGTCCTGGCACAAACGAAGGTCACGAACACAGGGAATTCCACTGTGCGAGGTGACTTAGGCGTTTCTCCCAACGACGTGATTGAAGATGCCGGCAAACTCACGGTATTAGGCGGTACTGAGTTAGCTAACACAGCTGCTGCCAATGCCTTGACGGATGCTGGCGCATTGTATGATGCACTAAAAGGGCGTCCAGCCACGGTCTTGGCTTCTTCTTCACTTGGAGGAGCAAGTGCTGTAGCGCCTGGGGTGTATAAAGTGAACGGGAATGCGGACTTATCACGCTCCTTGTTCTTAGACGGTAAAGGAGATGTAAATGCCACCTATGTCTTTATTATAGACGGTGACTTTGCTGTGAACCCTAACGCCGGTGTAATTGCTTACAACGGTACACAGTCTAAGAACATTTTCTGGGTAGTGCAGAACAGCACGACTCTGACCACGAACATCTTTCTCGGTAACATCCTTGCGAAAGGAGATATTACACTGAATGACGGTACCGGACTAACCGGCCGCGCGATCTCTTTGGAAGGCGCGGTACACTTCCGCTCCAGCACAGTGCTGTTGCCAGACCTGATCGAAACGGACCTAGTTGTTGAGAAGAAGGTGGAGGGAGACAGGTTTATTGTAGGTGAGGAGGTAACGTTTGTTATCACAGCCTATAACGCTGGTCCAAACAGCACGACGAATGTAATAGTAGAAGAATTCATTCCGGAGGGTTTAGAGTTTGTAAGAGCTGAACCTAGCAAAGGGAATTACAATGAGACGACTAACAACTGGGAGATAGCAGAGCTTAGAATTAGCGAAAGAGCTACTCTCAGGCTTGTTTTTAAAATAACCAAAGCCGGAGAAATTACCAACAGAGTTAGTATTGATGGGTATAACTCGGAAACAAATCCTGCCGATAACGAGGATGAGGAGACTATTACTACTATTCCTCCTCTTGCAAACGTAGGTGTAACGAAACGTGCGAATGAAAGCCGTGTGGCTTTGGGTGACAATGTTTCTTATATCATCACTGTTAGCAACGCCGGTCCAGGCGTAGCTACGGATGTGGAGGTGACGGAGCAGATCCCGCAGGGGCTTACCTTCGTGAGCGCAGACCCTGCGAAAGGAACTTACGATGAGACTACAAACAAGTGGCTGGTAGGAGAGCTTGCCAACGGCGAGAGCACAACCATGACCATCGTCTTCAAAACAACGGTCGAAGGAGCAATAGAGAACAGTGTTACGGTTGTAAGCGATAACACGGAGACCGAGCCAGGTGACAACAATGATAAGGAGCCGATCGAGGTGACGCCGCCACGTGCAAGCGTAAGCGTTTCGAAGCAGGCAAACGAGAACCGTGTGGCTTTAGGAGACAATGTTTCCTACACCATTACTGTTAGCAACGCCGGTCCTGGTGATGCCAGAAATGTAGTAGTGCAGGAGAATGTTCCGCAGGGGCTTACTTTCGTGAGTGCCAGCACAGAGAAGGGTACTTATGATGCCACCACAAACCAGTGGTTAGTGGGCGGGCTCGCTAACGGCGAAAGCGCAACGCTGACCCTCGTGTTCAAAACGACAGCCGAGGGGCCACTAGTTAACAGCGTGACGGTTGTAAGTGACAACCCAGATCCAGACCCAGCAGACAACGAAGATCAGGATCCGATAGATGTTACTCCTCCAAAGGCTGACGTAAGTGTGACTAAACGTGCGAATGAGAGCCAGGTGGCATTAGGAGCCAACGTTTCCTACACCATCACTGTTAGCAACGCCGGTCCAGGCGTAGCTACGGATGTGGAGGTGACGGAGCAGATCCCGCAGGGGCTTACCTTCGTGAGCGCAGACCCTGCGAAAGGAACTTACGATGAGACTACAAACAAGTGGCTGGTAGGAGAGCTTGCCAACGGCGAGAGCACAACCATGACCATCGTCTTCAAAACAACGGCCACAGGCTCACTGGTAAACAGCGTAAAGGTTGTAAGTGATAACACGGAGACCGAGCCAGGTGACAACGAAGACCAGGATCCGGTTGATGTAATTTGCCCAGAGTTAAACCTGAGCTTAACCGGCCAGGCAAGCCTATGCCCTGGCACGCAGAACCTTACTTACACTGTAACTCAGGTGGCAGGAGCAACTTACAGCTACACATTGCCTGAAGGCTGGGAGCTAGTTTCTCAAAATGGTAATACGGTAGTTGTAAATGCCGGTGCAGATGCTGTTTCTGGTTCTATTAAAGCAACAGTAACTGATGCTTGTGGCAAGACAGCAGATGCAACATTAAACGTGCAGGTGGTAACGCCTCCAACACTGCCAGTTATTACGGGTGCGAGCGAAGTGTGTGTGAACAGCACGGGCAACGTGTACTCCGTGTCTGGTTTTGGCCCTGGAGTTACTTATGCTTGGACTGCATCAGGCGATCTCGAAATTACATCTGCAACCAACAGCGCAACAGTTGAAGTAAGTGCAGGAACACAAGGTGGCACTCTGACACTGGTTGTGAGCAACAGCTGCTTCTCTTCTGAGGCTGCTACAAAAGTGATCACTACTCTTACCGCACCAGAGGCTCCAGCAGCTGTTAACGGAAGCACAACAGTATGTGCCGGTACAACAGTAGAGTATAGCGTGGAACCAGTAGACGGTGCAGACAGCTATACCTGGACATTGCCTGCTGGATGGGTCATCACTGCAGGAGAGGGTACTGCGACAGTATCTGTAACAGCAGGAAGCACTGCCGGTAACATAAGCGTAACAGCTAACAACTCGTGTGGCAGCAGCAGCCCGGCTACACTGGCAGTACAGATAAATGATAAGCTAGCGGCCCCAGCCATCTCTGGTGAGACAGGCGACTGCGTTGGAAGCGCCCTTACTTATACCATCGATGAAGTGGCAGGTGCTACCGGATATGATTGGTCAGTACCGGCAACCTGGACAATCGTAAGCGGACAGAACACAACAAGCATTACAGTAGAAGTTGGTGCTGAAGGCGGCAACATCTCTGTAGCCGTAGTAAATGAGTGTGGTACAGGAACTGCCTCTACACTTGCTGTAGCACCCCGTTTAGCGCCAGTAGCACCAAGCGTGACAGGAAACACAGAAGTTTGTCAGGACAGCCAGAACCTTACTTACACCATCTCTAATCCTGCTGAAAACGTGACGTATGCATGGACAGTGCCTGCTGGTTGGGAAATCATCTCCGGACAGGGTACAACCAGCATAACTGTAAACGCCGGTAACACAGGTGGTGCCATCTCTGTGGCAGCTACAAACAACTGCGGCACAACAGAAGGTACTCCTCTTGCGGTTAACGTAGCGGCTCCTTTAGTTGCTCCAGGCCCTATCTCGGATAACAGCGACGTGTGCGAAGGTTTAACTTACTCTATCGCAGCTGTGCCAGGAGCTACTGAATATACCTGGACAGTGCCTGCCGGTTTCACGATCACTTCAGGTCAGGGTACAACCACTATCAAGGTGAAGGCAAGCAATCCAGCGTCAACAGGTACAGTGTCGGTAATGGCTAGCAATGCCACCTGCAGCAGCCCTGTAACAAGCGCTACCATGGATGCTTCACTTGCCGATGGTCAGTTGGTATTCCCGAAAGCCTTTAGCCCGAACGGCGACGGACGCAATGACACTTGGGAAATCAAGAACCTAGAGAAGTTCACCAACAACGAGGTAACCATCTTCAACCGTTGGGGATCCGAACTGTACAAGATGAAGAATTACCAGAACGACTGGAATGGTAAGAGGCTGGAACAAGGTACTTACTTCTATAAGGTAAGGGTAACAGTGTGCGATGGCGTTGTAAAAGAATACACAGGCTATACTACTATTTTCCGCTAATTGATGGCCTCTAAAAAAGTAATTCAGATGAATAAAATGAAAATATATTACCTTCTGCTTGCGCTGCTGCTTACAACAGCAGCCAGCGCACAGCAAAACCCGCAGTACTCGCAGTACATTTTTAACAGTACGTCTATCAACCCTGCCTACACGGGTAGCAAGAACGTGCTTAACCTCAATGCCTTTTACCGCTCACAGTGGACCGGCGTAGAGGGAGCGCCTGAGACACAGGCCCTGACTGTTGACGGCTTAGTAGCCAACGACAGACTGGGGGCAGGTTTAACTTTAACCCGTGATGAAATTGGTGCACAGTCTGTCACTAGTGCCTATGCAAACATTGCTGTAAAACTGCAGGTTAGCCAAAATGCGATTTTAAGTTTAGGTATTGCCCCAGGTTTAGTGCAGCATGTTGTAGATGGCTCTAAGTTCGGTATTCAGGATGACCCATCTATTCCTACCGGTAAGCAAACAGACCTTAAGCCGGATGTGAAGATCGGTGCTTACCTGCACACAAGCCGCTTTTATGCTGGTGTGTCTGCTTCAGACCTTATTCAGTATAAAGACATGGATCAGGTAGAGCCGGAGCGCCACTACTACTTTACTTCTGGTTATGTGTTCGATGTGAGTCCTTTTGTGAAGTTTAAGCCGAGCGTGTTGGTGAAAGAGGACTTCCATGCGCCTACAAGTGTAGACCTTAATGGCTTCCTGTTATTAGGAGAGCGCCTGTGGTTAGGAAGCTCTTACCGTACCAGCATGAACGTGTTCAACAATCCAGAAGGAGAAACCCTGAGCAAGAAAACAGCTGTTGCATTTATTGCTGAACTACAAGTGCTGAAAGAGCTTCGAGTAGGTTATTCTTTCGATAAGATGCTAAATGGCTTTTCTGACTACAATACCCACGAGGTCTCTGTCGGCTATTACTTCTTCAAGAAGAAGGACACGAGCATGTTGACTCCTCAGTACTTTTAATCTTTAGCGTTTACATCCATGAAATATAAATACACACCCATATGCCTAGTAGTGGCAGCGATGTTAGGTTTAGGTCCTGTGGCCAAAGGCCAGTCGCCACTAAAGAAAGCAAATAGTTATTACAACAACCAGGAGTTTGCCCTGGCCCTGGCGAACTACCAGGAGGCTGTGCAGAAACGTCAGCCTGATCTAGAAACAGCAAAGCGCATTGCCGATGCTTACCGTCAAACGCAGCAGAGCCAGCAGGCGGAAGACTGGTTTGCAAAGGTAGTGGCGATGGAAGGCCGAGAGCCAATCAACCTGTACTATTATGCAGAGGCGCTAAGACAAAACGGCAAGTACAAAGAGGCAAAAGAGCAGTACATGCTGTGGGGCGAGGAGATGCCGGAGAAAACAGAGCAGGCACAGGCCTTGATGGAGGCGGTTGACAAGGCAGCGAAGTGGAAAAGCAAAGCTGCCATAGCCAAAGTTGAGCCTCTGAAAGGCATTAACACAGCCGACTATGCAGAGCTTAGCCCTATTATGTACAATAACAGCCTTCTCTTTACTTCTGACAGAGGGGTGCCGGCCCAAAAGAGGGAAAAGGTAAAGGTGTATGGCTGGACAGGACGCCCTTACTTACAGTTGTTCACAGCACAGCAGGATAAGGACGGCAACTGGACAAATACAGTAGCCTTGCAGGAAACTGTCAATGCCGGTTACCACAATGCCACTGCCGCTGTAGCAGAAGACGGGCAAAAGATCTACTTTACCCGCACAAACATGGTAGTGGACGAGAGCGGAAACCCAGACCCGACCAGTTGGGTTGAAAGCAAAGCATTGGAAGGCCACATCAACCGCTTGGAGATCTACTCAGCTGAAAAGCAGGGAGGAAACTGGACGAACATTCAGCCTTTCGCTTATAACAAGGTAGACGCTTACTCTGTTGGTCATCCGGCCTTATCGGCCGACGGAAAAGTGCTTTACTTTGCATCTGATATGCCAGGAAGCCTGGGAGACACGGACATCTTCTACTCTGTTCGTCAGGCAGACGGTAGCTGGGGAAAACCTGTTAACGCAGGACCAGTGGTAAATACTGCTGCGCGTGAAAGCTTCCCTTATGTAGATGCTGAAGGCAAACTTTTCTTTGCCTCAGAAGGCCACCCAGGGATGGGGGGAATGGACATCTTCTCCGCTGAAGGGCAGCAAGGCAACTGGAGAGCTGTTAAAAACCTTGGTTACCCGGTTAACTCTTCTAAGAACGACTACGGCATCATGTTCTCAAAGCCAGGAAAGAAAGGTTTCTTGTCCTCTAACCGTGACTCAAACAACGGAACAGAAGATATCTACAGCTTTGAGATCCTGAAGCAACCTGTTGTTCTTGCGATTACAACCATAGAGCGTAAGCAAAACGAGAAGAAGCAGACAGTGCAGGAGGCCCTGCCGCAGACACGCATCGTAGTAACTGAGAAGTCATCCACTGACTCTACCGTACTTGTTACAGACAGAGCGGGTAAATATTACCTGGATGCACGCAAGGGGGATACTTACACGTTCAACAGCACGAGAGAAGGCTACCTGAAGATGGGATTATCTAAGGACATACCTTCAGCAGCCCCTGACACAGTGGAAGTAGCATTACTGTTCGATAAAAACGAGCTGGAAAAAGCGATTGTTCTGGATAATATCTACTATGACCTGGACAAGTGGGCTATCCGCTCGGACGCTGCGAAAGAGTTAGACAAGCTGGTGGTGCTGTTGAAAAACAACCCGAGCATAGAGATAGAGATGAGCTCACACACTGATAGCCGTGAGAGCTTGAACTATAACCAGCAACTGTCGGAGAAGAGAGCTAAAGCTGCCGTTGATTACCTTGTTTCTAAAGGAATAAACAGAAGCAGGCTGACAGCTAAAGGTTACGGCAAAACAAGACTGGTGAATAGTTGTGCTACCGGAGTGAAGTGCTCCGAGGCAGAACACCAGTTGAACCGCCGTACTGAGTTCACTATTAAGAAGAACTAAGTTACAGGCTTATAAGCTTTCATAAAATAGAAAGGCTCTGCAGGTTCTGCAGAGCCTTTCTATTTTTAGGCTGTTCTGGCAGTTTTTTGTGCAGACAAACTATAAGGGTAATTTTGAGTAATGGATAGAGGCAAGCACGCTCACAGCCTCAGTCTTGCTTCGGACCTGGGTCCTAAAAACGTTACATCACACTAATATGAAATATTTAGTTCGCTTACCGGTTTCCCTTTTTCTCTTCTTCGTACTGGTGCTCTTACCGGAAGCGCTGATGGCACAGCTGGTGGTAAGCGGGCAAGTGGTTAGTGCCGGCACCGAACAGCCCTTGCAGGGAGTTACAGTGACGGCCAGCACTGGGGAGCAAACGATCAGTAATGAGCAGGGGCGCTTTAGTTTAGCCGTACCAGCGGCAGCAAGGCACTTAAGGTTCAGCTCTCTAGGGTACAGGCCGCTAACAGTACCTGTTCCTTTAGCAACACAAGAGATGCATGTGAAACTCTTGCCAGAAGGGGCAAGCCTACAGGAGGTGGTGATAACGGGTTACGAAACTAACAGGCCGCTGCTTGAAACGGCAGGAGCCTTAAGCCTGATAGAGCAGGAAGTGTTGGATCGCTTTGATCAAAGCTCTATTGTAAGGGCTGTTAATACAGTGCCGGGTGTACGCATGGAGGAACGCGCCCCTGCCAGTTATCGCCTCTCTATTCGGGGCAGCACGCTGCGCTCCCCTTATGGGATTCGTAACGTGAAGGTCTATTACGATGGTGTCCCTTTTACAGAGGCGAACGGAACAACGGCTCTTAATTTATTGGATGCCGCGAACATAGGGCGCATCGAGGTGCTGAAGGGACCGACAGCCAGTATTTACGGAGCTGGTACAGGCGGTACTGTCTTATTGGAGCCACGCCGGTTTGCATCAGGCGAAAAAGTACTAGAAGTTGGGACTACAGCAGGTTCCTACGGTTTTAGACGTTATGCCGCTTTGGTAGGTACAGGTACAGAAAATGCAAGTATCATGGTACAATATACCCGTCAGCAGTATGATGGCTACAGAGAGCAGTCGGCTATTGACCGGGATGTGTTGCTGATTTCCTCTGAGTTCCGCCCCTCAGAAAAGCGGACGGTTGGGATTAATGTTCTTTATTCTGACCTGTACTATGAGTTGCCCGGCGGGCTAACGCTTGAGCAGTATGCCGAGAACCCGAGGCAGGCCCGCGGTGGCACCTTCGGGAGCGTAGCGCAGAATGCCTCGCTGGACCTGGAGGGAATTAACATCGGTTTGAAACAAGCGTACAAGTTCAGCGACAGCTTCCGGAACAACCTTGCCCTCTACGGCCTGCACAAGTTTAAGGACAACCCTTTTAACACAGACTATGAACGTAACACGAACCAGGAGTTTGGGGGCCGTACCAGCTTTGTTTACAATACAAATTTAGGAAGTGTAGGAGCCATTTTTACGGTGGGGGCTGAGTTTCAGAGAGGCTTTGAAGTTGCCCGAACCTATAACAACAATGGCGGAGAACCCGGGGCTTTGCGAACAGATGATGAGGTAGTTGCTAAAACAGGTTTTGTATTTGCCCAAACAGAGCTAGAGCTACCTGCTGATTTTATTGCCACTGCTGCTATTAGCCTGAATGACACACGCTATGAAATAACCCGCCTGCACCAGATTCCTAGTGGTGGGATTTACCAGTATAACAGGAATTTTGAAGCAGTGCTCTCTCCGAGGGTGGCTTTGCTAAAGAAACTTACGGAGAAAGTATCGGCCTACGCCAGCGTCAGTTCAGGTTTTTCCCCTCCAACGGAAGAAGAGATCCTGACATCAGATGGGAGCCTGAACGATGACCTGGAGGCAGAAAAGGGAACGAACTACGAACTGGGCATCCGCGGCTTCGCACTGGCAGATAAGTTTAGCTTTGATGTAGTGGCTTTCTACTTCCGGTTAAAGGAAACGATTGTGAGCCGGCAGGACGTATCGAGCGTGGCCGTTTTCAGAAACGTGGGCTCTACAGATCAGAAGGGCTTGGAGGTAAGCCTGGGCTATACTGTTCTGGATGAGCCTGAGCAGGTACTAAACCTTGTAAAAGCATGGGGCAGTTATACCTACAGCCATTTCCGGTTTGACGATTACCAAAAAGATGAGACCGATCTTTCGGGTAATGCATTAACAGGTGCTGCCCCTAACATGGCTACCGTAGGTTTAGACCTAAATACCAAACCGGGCTTTTACCTGCGTACTACGGCCAACTATGTTGATGAAATCCCCCTGGATGATGAGAACACAGTGTATGCCGACAGCTATATAGTGTTGGGCGCAAGAACCGGTTTCCGGCATCAACTATGGCAGCGATTAGGGCTAGAGGTATTTGCCGGAGTAGATAACCTGACAGATGAAAAGTATAGCTTGGGCAATGACCTGAATGCCTTTGGGGGGCGCTTTTTTCAACCTGCCCCGGCTCGGAACTACTATGGTGGCTTGAACCTGGGTTACAACTTTTAAGGGTGATAATCGAAGCAGGCACAACTTTTACAGGCTAACATAAAGCGGCAGCGATCGAGTTATCGCTGCCGCTTTATGTTTTAAAAGGTCAAGTTTAACGGGTAATGTCAGGTGTTGGGGGGAAGCGGGCCATAATGTCTGCTACTACCATATTCAAATACCCTTCGTTCATGTCTGCAGGGTCTACAGTTGCTTCTGACCAGCCCCGCCAGATCAGTTCCTTTGTTACAGGGTCTATCACGTCAACAATGATAGAGCCCACCTGGTAATCACGTATATTCCGGGCGCTGGCGAGGTTCGTGTAGTCATAGCGGTAGCGGTAGCCATACCAGTAGCCATAGCTGGGCGGAAAAGTGTTGTCTTCAACGGCACGTTGCCCGTCGTCTACCCTCACATCATAAGCCAGTAGTACATCGGGTATTTCTTCGCCACCCGTAGGGTTCAGGCCTTCCTTAACCAAAGCACTGGAAACAGCTTCCCTTATGCGGCGGTCCCACAAAGTATTGTAGAAAGGGCCCACCTCTCCCTCAATGGGGGATGGAACTTCCGGCTCTATCCAGGCATAAGTACGAAACTGCCTGTAGTTAATCGACGGGTCAAAAATGTACTCTGTATCAGCCAGCGGGAATCTTGTACAGCTACTTAACGGAAGTAACAGCATGCTAAAGATAAGTAGCGGGAGAGTGCCAAAGGGCCTTAGTTTCTTGTGCTTCATGTACGATAGATTGCTTTGTACAAGGTATACGGGGGAACATGAATGACGATTAGAGGGAGGCAAAACAGAAAGCCATACGTTCATTTGCAACGTATGGCTTTCTCATCTTGGTTAGAGGCGTACCAGCTTAATTGTTCTTGGGAGGATATTCTTCCAGCACTTCTGATATGATCTGGTTAATCGTTTCCTGGCTAATGTTGCCTGTCATGTCCACGACAGCTTCGCCTACCCCGCGCCATACCAGTTCGTTGGTTTCCGCATTTACCAGGTCTACCACCACTGTTCCTTCCTTGTATTGGTTAATGGTACGGTAGGCAGTTGGAAAATTGTTGAAACCATAATTATAGCGATAGCCATACCAATAGCTGTAGCCATAGCCAAAGCCTGGGGCAAAGGCATAATTAGTGTTCACGTTTGTTTCTGTATCAACTGATACATCGTAGGCCACTTTTAAATCTGGATTCGTAGCGTCATAGGTCAGTCCTTCTTGTGCTGACAGCGTCTGCCTGATAGCGGACTTCAGGTATTGATCTAGCAAAGTGTTATAGTTACCGGCGGCTATATCCTGCTCTGCGGCTGGGTTTTCCTGATAAAAGCCGAAGGTCTGAAACTCACTAAAGTTTGCTGTAGGGTCATAGTTTACAGTTTCAGTAACGGCACAGCCTGTTAACAGCATAAAGCAGAAGGCCGATAAGAGTACTGTAATCTTGTTTTTGGTTCGATTCATAGCTTGTTGGTTTATGATTAATATGTACATGTAGTCATGTATACGGAAGAGGTAGCCACATAGGGTACAAGGGGCTTAAGCTTTGGCGAATAAACGACAGTAGGGTGGCAAGCATAAAAAAAGCCTGACCGGAGCGGCCAGGCTTTTCTTTATCGTTAGGTAACCTATCCTACAGCTACCACTTCGTTACTACTTTCATTGTATGCTTCTGTCGGAGCGCAAGAGCAGATCAGGTTACGGTCTCCGTACGCGCTATCGATACGGCTAACTGTTGGCCATACTTTGTTATCGCGTAGGTACGCCATTGGGAATACCGCTTTCTCTCGTGAGTAAGGACGCTCCCAGTTCTCTACCATCACCACCTTGGCTGTGTGCGGTGCATTCTTCAGCACGTTGTTTTTCTGGTCGGCTTTGCCTTCCTCTATCTCACGGATCTCTTCACGGATGGAGATCATCACATCGCAGAATCTATCCAGTTCTTCCTGTGCTTCTGACTCTGTTGGCTCTACCATCAGGGTGCCGGCAACCGGGAACGACACAGTTGGAGCGTGGAAGCCGTAGTCCATCAGGCGCTTGGCGATATCTTCTACCTCCACGCCTGCTTTCTTGAAGCCTCGGCAATCCAGGATCATCTCGTGTGCACAACGTCCGTTCTTACCAACATACAGCACCGGATAGTGTTTCTCCAGGCGGGCCTTAATGTAATTGGCGTTCAGGATAGCCACTTTCGTTGCCTCTGTCAGACCTTCGCCACCCATCATGGCGATATAAGCATAAGAGATCGGCAGGATAGAAGCAGAACCCCAAGGTGCTGCAGAAACCGCATTGATAGCGTTATCTCCG
The DNA here is from genome assembly GCF_900188175.1 of Pontibacter ummariensis. Taxonomy (GTDB): domain Bacteria; phylum Bacteroidota; class Bacteroidia; order Cytophagales; family Hymenobacteraceae; genus Pontibacter; species Pontibacter ummariensis. The sequence goes on from NZ_FZOQ01000003.1 coordinate 342,274, forward strand.
CCAGTCTTCACGACGGCGTGTCCTGGCAGGAACGGTACCAGGTCTGCTACCACACCGATTGGGCCAACACCTGGTCCACCACCACCGTGAGGGATACAGAAGGTTTTGTGCAGGTTCAGGTGGCAAACGTCGGCACCAATAGTAGCCGGAGAAGTCAGGCCTACCTGTGCGTTCATGTTTGCGCCGTCCATGTACACGCGTCCACCGTTATCGTGGATGATCTGGCAAACCTCGATGATGCTCTCCTCATACACGCCATGCGTAGACGGGTAAGTTACCATTAGGCAAGACAACTGGTCTTTGTACTGCTCTGCTTTCGCGCGTAGGTCAGCTACGTCGATGTTACCTTTCTCATCACATTTCACGATCACCACCTTCATGCCGGCCATTACAGCAGAAGCTGGATTGGTACCGTGTGCAGAAGAAGGAATCAGGGACACGTTTCTGTGCCCTTCGCCGCGTGACTCGTGGTAAGCGCGGATCACCATCAGGCCAGCGTACTCGCCCTGTGCACCAGAATTTGGCTGCAGCGATACGCCGTCAAAACCAGTTACCTCGCACAGCCAGCTTTCCAGGTCAGTGAAAATCTGCTTATAGCCTTGTGTCTGGTCAGCAGGGGCAAAAGGATGCAGTTGCCCAATCTCTGGCCAAGTTACCGGAATCATCTCGGCCGTGGCATTCAGCTTCATGGTACAAGACCCTAAAGAGATCATGGAGTGCACAAGTGAAATATCTTTGTTCTCCAGGCGCTTCATGTAACGCAGTATCTCGTGCTCCGAGTGGTGCTCGTTAAACACTTCGTGCGTTAGGTACTCGCTCTTACGAATCAGACTATCAGTCCATGTAACCTCTGTTTCTTCTGGCAGCGTGTCGATATCTAGTACATCCCCAGCTTTACCGGCTACTTTTGCAAACACGGCAAGGATATCTTTCACGTCCTGCAGGTCGGTGTTTTGGTTAAGAGAGATACCGATGTTCGTATTGTTGAAGTAGCGGAAGTTGATGCCGGCAGCCTCTGCCTCTTGGCGGATCGCCTGCTGCAGGTCGGCGCTCTCCACAGCTATCCTCAGCGTGTCGAAGTAGTGTTCGTTCTGCTGCGCAAAGCCCAATGCCTTCAGGCCTTTCTCCAGCTGCTGTGTCAGGGCGTATGTGTTTAGGCCGATATACTTCAGACGGCGTGGACCGTGGTACACGGCATACATACCGGCAATAACGGCTAATAATACCTGAGCCGTACAGATGTTAGAAGTTGCTTTTTCGCGACGGATGTGCTGCTCGCGGGTCTGCAGGGCCATACGGTACGCTTTGTTACCCTCGGCGTCCACTGAAACACCAATGATACGGCCAGGAATCACGCGCTTAAAGGCATCGCGCGTAGCGAAATAGCCGGCGTGTGGGCCACCAAAGCCCATTGGTACACCAAAGCGCTGGGTAGTTCCTACCACGGCATCAGCCCCCATCTCACCCGGAGGTGTTAATAAGGTCAGGGAAAGGATATCGGCCGCAACGGCAACAAGCATATCCTGCGCGTGCGCCTTTGCGATAAAGTCAGTATAATCGAAAATGGCACCATCAGCAGCAGGGTACTGTACGATAGCACCAAAAAGGCTTGTGTCTTCCAGGTTTGCTTCCCGGTGGTCGCCGATCACCAGTTCAATACCAAGTGGCGTAGCCCGTGTAAGCAGGATATCAATTGTCTGTGGCAGCACTTGCTCTGACACGAAGAAGCGGGAGGCGTTTTTGCGGGAGCCTTTGCGCTGTGCATAGAACATAGCCATGGCCTCAGCAGCGGCAGTGCCCTCGTCTAACAAGGAGGCATTGGCGATCTCCATGCCGGTCAGCTCCATTACCATCGTCTGATAATTGATCAGCGCCTCTAGGCGGCCCTGTGCGATCTCGGCCTGGTATGGTGTATAGGCTGTATACCAGCCCGGGTTCTCCATGATGTTGCGAAGGATAACCGGCGGTAGAATAGTATCATTGTAACCAAGGCCGATATACGACTTGTACACCTTGTTCTGCTTGGCGATTTGCGAGAACTTGTTCAGGAAGTCTCTTTCAGAAAGCGCAGCGGGCAAGTTAAGTGGTTTCTTAAGCCGGATAGCGGCAGGTACAGTTTCCTCAATCAGTTGATCCAGCGAGTTTACCCCTATCGTTGTAAGCATGTCCTGCATTTGCTCTTTGTCGGGGCCATTGTGGCGCTCCTTAAACACATCCGCAGGTTTGGTTTTAAATATCATAACGGTTTTTATTGACTGGGAATTATGGGTTTTAAAAGTTGCCGGAAATCAGCGCAACATCGCTGGTTTCATGTTTTTCACAAAAGTAACAGTAATGTTTGGTATATTGAACCATCAGACTTAAATAGTAAGGTATAAGCCTTTTAAGAGCTGTGCAACAAGCTGCTGACACGAGCGGAGGCGTTTAACCACAAGCAGGGCAATCTGTTGCTTTTTCTTGTACCCCTAACAAATCTTATTGTCTAACAATTCAAGAAGGTGACCCTTATGAGTAAGCTTAGAGTCGGGATTATAAAGGAAGGAAAAGTACCTGTGGACAAGCGTGTACCGCTTACCCCGAAGAAGTGTGTGGAGGCACTGCAAAAGTTTCCGGAAATGGAAATCGCGGTACAGCCAAGCGACGTGCGATGCTTCACGGATGAAGAGTATGAGGAACTGGGGATTACCCTGCAACAGGACCTGACAAGCTGTGACGTACTGATGGGGGTGAAGGAAGTACCCTTTGAGCAGCTTATCCCGGACAAGACTTACCTGTTCTTCTCCCACACCATTAAAAAGCAGCCTCATAACGCGAAACTGCTGCGTGCTATTCTAGACAAGAACATCACGCTGATAGACTATGAAACGCTGAAAACAGCAGAAGGGCAGCGAGTAGTAGCCTTTGGTCGTTACGCAGGTATCGTCGGGGCCTATAACGGGATACTGACGTATGGCAAAAAGCACGGCCTGTTTAACCTGAAGCCAGCCTACCTGTGCCATGAAATGGAAGATATGCAGGAGGAGTACTTTAAAGTGAAGTTGCCTCCTATAAAGATTGCCGTTACTGGGGGAGGTCGTGTGGCAGGAGGAGCCATGGAAGTGTTGGATAAGATGGGGATAAAAAAGGTGAGCGTGTTCGATTACCTGTACAAGCAGTTTTCAGAGCCTGTTTATGCGCAGCTGCACACCGGTGATTATAATGCCCGCCCTGATGTGGAGGTGTGGGATTCACCGGATTTCTATGCGAACCCTCATTTATATAAGTCTACCTTCCGGAAGTTTACTCGGGTAACAGATATACTACTAGCCTGCGCCTACTGGGATCCGAAAGCACCTAGGCTCTTTACAGAGGAAGAAACCCGCTATTCAGATTTTAGAATCAACACCATCGCGGATATTACTTGCGACGTGAACGGTTCCATTCCTTGTACCAAACGTGCAACTACTATTCCAGATCCAGTCTATGACTATAACAAGGAGACAGGAGAATTGGAACCACCTTTTACAAGTCCGGACAACATCACCGTGATGGCAGTCGATAATCTTCCCTGCGAACTACCGCGCAATGCTTCCAGGGATTTTGGAAGACTCTTAATTGATAATGTATTCCCGCATTTCTTTAATGGAGATAAGGATGGTGTACTGGAGAGAGGGACCATTGCAAAAGGCGGAAAACTGACCGAGCGCTACAGTTATCTACAAGGGTATGCAGACAGTGCCACAGCAAATAGGAAAGAGGAGCTAGCATAGTAAAGCTTTTCTAGCTTTGACTATTCAATGTTGTTCCTTCTTTCCCTGGCAAAAAGCTCCCGTCGGACAGGCGGGAGCTTTTTCTTTTTTCCTTAGCGAAAGCTCATCAGCTGTTGAACTTCGTGGAGTTGGTCTTAGGTTACCTCCGAGCGGTGGGGGAGACTCCAGCGACTAGGCGGTAAAAGGGGATGGCTGGGTAAAGCAATCCTGCCAAGGAAAAACCCCAGGTCCCGCATTTGCTGTTTTTCTCCAGCGCCGGGGAAAAAGAATCTCCCACTGCCTGAGCCACTTAGCCTTTTGCTAGCGCTGATCTTCCCTTGGGCCTTGCCTCTAGGGAAACTTTGCCTACCTTTGCGCTCCCTTCGGCAGGACAGGGGCAGCGATAACAGGGGCCGTAGCGAGCATTAGCAGGCAAAGGGAAAAAGAGAAAAACCTCTCCCCTGGTGCTTGCAAAACGAAAAACTCTTCTTACCTTTGCAGCCCGCTTCACAAGGAAGGGGAGGCCTGGCACACTTCTTGAATAAAGAAAGAGCTGGTCAAAAAAAATAAAAGAAAAAGCTTGGTGGTTTAGAGAGAAACACCGAACTTTGCAGCCCGCAA